>CAVSHS010000008.1:0-13957 GCA_963727785.1 uncultured Solirubrobacteraceae bacterium | reverse complement strand
AGGAAGGTCGATCCGTCAGCGCGTGAGCGTAGGGGCACCTGCTTTAGGGAACCCTAAGGCGATGTTCACGAGGATGACGGCGATGGGATCGGCCGGCCGGTGAAGCGCGACGGGGACCGCCAACCGGCAGTTGTTCGCGCTTGCGACGCCGATCGCGTTGACGCAGCTTGCGCAGGTGGCGTTGACGACGACGACATCGTGATGATCGGTGCGTTTGGCGTCGAGGCGCTGGCCGCCGGCGGTCTGGCGATCGTGCTGTTCAACCAGTTGCGCACGATGGGCGTCGGGCTGATCACGGCGGCCGGAAATCGTGTCGCGGCGATCGCCGCGCAGGAGGACGCGGCGGGCTTCTCTTCGACGCCGAGCGCGGCGTGCGCGATGTCGTTCGCGCGAGCCTTGTGGTGGCGACCGGCGCCGGGGTCTCGGGGCGTTGCTGATGGTGGGCTGCGCGCAGGCGCTGGCGCGGCTGGGCCAGGATCGCGGTCGTCGCCGCGGGCGCAGCCGATGTTGCTGGCGCTCGCGCCGGGGCTGTTGCCGTGCCTGTGGTTCAACGCGCTGCGCCAGTACACGGTCGGCATGCGCCGGCCGCGCGCGCTGGTGTCGATCACGCTGGTCAGCATCGTCGTCAACGCGGCGCTGAACGCGGCGCTGGGCTATGGCGTGTGGATCTTCCCGCGGCTTGAGCTGGTCGGTATCGGCCTGGCGACGACGCTGGCGCACCTGCTGTCGTTCCTGCTGTTGTGGGCTGCGTTGCGCAGAGATCGCGTGCTCGCGCCGATGCTGTCGCTGCGCGCGTGGCGCGCCGAATGCGCAGGACGGCTGCGCCGGCTGACCGCGTCTGGGGATCCCGATCGCCGCGACCTACGGCTCGGAGGCGGGCTTCTTCTCCGTCGTCGCGCTCATCATGGGCGGCTTCGGCGCCGCGGCGCTGGCGGCGCACACGGTCGTCAACCAGCTCGTCTACATCGTCTTTCAGATCACGGTCGGGCTCTCGCACGGCGCCTCGATCATCGTCAGCCGCGAGATCGCGCTGGGTCGCATCGCCGCGGCGTCCGGCGTCGGGCGTCTCGCGCTCGTCAACGGCGCTGCGGTGATGGGCGTGGTCGCGCTGCTGTACGTGATCGGCCCGGAGCTCGTCCTGCGCGCCGTTCATGGACGTCTCCGACCCGGCCGACGCGCGCGCCGTCGATCTGGCGACGCAGCTGTCTGGCGGTCGCCGCGCTGCTGCAGTTCGCCGACTGCGCGCAGAACATCGGCGTCGGCCTCCTACGCGGACTGGATGACACGCGAGGCCGGCTTTCGAGCGACCCTGCTCGGCTACTGGGCGGTCGGCCTGCCGCTCGCGCTGCTGCTCGGGCCGGTCGCAGACCTCGGGCCGGTCGGGGTCTGGTTCGGGCTCCTGGCCGGCCTTGCGACGACCGCCGGCCTGCTGCTGACGCGCTTCGTCCACATCGCTGCGAACAGGGCGCGGCCCTACCCGAGCCGGCGGATATAGGTTGAAAACCCAGCTGTTCAGGGCACCCTAAGCAAAATGGGTGACCTAAGCAAACGGACGTCTGGGGAAGGACGCCTTGAGCTCTGATCAGATGGTGACGCGGCGCCAGGCGCTGGCCGGGCCGGGGACGATCGCCGGTGCCGGGCTGCTCGCCGCGTGCGGAGGCGCGTCCAACAGACACCGAGCGTGAGCACGGACGGCGGGTCCGACCGCGGCGCGGCGGGACGTTGCGCGTCGGCGCGCTGGGCAAGCGGTCGGCGATCGAGCGCGATCCGCACAAGGTGCAGCCCAACGAGAGCGACTACCTGATCTCGTGCCTGGTCTTCGAGGCGCTCACCGTGCCCGGGCGCAAGCCCGTGCACAGCGCGGCTGATGTCGCGCTGGGAGCCGAGCAGCGACCTGCGCCGGTGGCGCTTCGAGATCGCGGACGGCGCGACGTTCCACGACGGCTCGCCCGTCACCGCCGATGACGTCGTGTGGTCGCTGCGGCGCCTGCGCAACCTGCCCAACGGCGAGTTTCGGCTGCCCGGCATCTCCGCGAGCGGCATCCGCAAGGACACGGCGCGGTCGATCGTGATCGTGACCGACGGTCCGAACGCCGAGGTGCCGATGGCGGTGCGGCTGCAGTCCTTCGTGTTCAAGGAGGGCGAGCGCAGGCCGGGCCGCGGACCGGGGTCGGGTCCGTTCAAGCTCGTCTCCTACGACGACGGCGACGCGGTGCTCGCGCGCCACGCCGACTGGCACGGCGGCGACGTGCCGCTCGATCGCATCGAGGTCCGCCTGTTCTCCGACGGCGAGGCGCTGACGACGGCCGTGCTCGGCGGTCAGGTCGACCTCGCCGAGAACGTCGGTCCGCTGGCCGCCCGGCTGGCGGCGCGCGACGAGGACCTGCGGATCGTCCGGCGGCCGAACGACATGGCGATGCCGATCGTGATGCGCGTCGCCGACGGGCCGTTCGCGGACCCGCGCGTGCGCGAGGCGATCCGGCTCGCGGTCGACCGCCCCAAGCTCATCCGCGGCGCGCTCAACGGCTACGGGACCGTCGCGAACGACATCCTCGGCACCGGCGATCCGCTGTACGTCGGCGACGACCTCGGCCAGCGCGCCCGCGACCTCGACAGCGGCCCGCGATCTGCTGCGCAGACGCGAACTTCGACCTGTCGCGCACCTATGAGCTGTTCACGACCTCCGACGTGCCGGGGCTGGTCGAGAGCGCGACGCTGTTCGCGACCCAGATGAAGGACGCCGGCGTGCGGATGAAGGTCGTGCGCCAGGACAGCGCGGCGTTCTACGACAAGACGTGGCTGAAGGCGCCGCTGTACACGACCTACTGGGGCACGAACGACTCGGTGCTGTTCTTCGCCGGTCGCACGATGACGTCGAAGGCGACGCAGAACGAGACGGGCTGGAAGGACCGGCGCATCGACAGCCTGTACCGGCGCGCGGTCGGCGATCCCAGCGAGGAGCGGCGGGCCGAGGCCGTGCAGCGACCTGCAGCGCCTGCAGTACGAGCAGGGCGGCTACGTCGTCTGGGGCATGGCCGACGGCGTCGACGTCGCCCGCTCGACGGTGCGCGGCCTGCCGCGGATCGGTGGCTACGGGCGGATGTTCATCGAGAAGAGCGGCTTCGCGGCCTGAGCATGCTGCGCTCGGCGAGCCGGACGCGGCGCTGCGCACGGGCGCTCATCGTCGCGCGCACGCTGGTCACGATCGCGGTCGTCGCTGCGGCGGTCTTCCTGCTGACCGAGGCGCTGCCGGGCGACGCGACGAGCGGCCTCGTCGAGCGCGGCGCGTCGCCGGCCGCCGTCGCCGCGGCGCGCGCCGAGCTCGGCCTGGACCAGAGCACGGGCGCGCGGCTGTGGCAGCGCCTCGAGGGTCTCGCGCACGGCGATCTCGGCCACACGGCGCGAGGGCGGCCGGTCGGCGACGTGCTCGCTCGGCCGCTGCGACGCACGCTGATGCTGGCTGGGATCGCGCTGCTGGCGGTGATCCTCGTGGCCGTGCCGCTCGGCGCGGCGATGGCCTGGCGCGGCGGGCGGGTGAGCGACAAGCTGCTCGGCGCCGCGTCGGTCGCGCTGATCAGCGTGCCCGAGTTCGTCGTCTTCACGCTGCTGGCGCTGCTGCTCAGCAGCGCGCTCGGGCTGCTGCCGGCCGTCGTCGTCACCGGCTCGGACGGGCGGATCGACGCCGCCGCGCTCGTGCTGCCCGCGCTCGCCCTCGCGCTGCCGGCGATCGCGTGGACGGCCCGGCTCGTGCGCGGCGCCGTCGCCGATGCGCTCGCAGCTGCCGCACGTCGAGGCCGCGCGGCTGGACGGCCTCGCGCCGCGCCCGGATCCTGCTGCGCCACGCGCTGCCGCCGGCGCTGCCGGCGATCGCCGCCTCGATCGCGGCGAGCTGCGCCGCGCTCGCGGGCGGCAGCGTCGTCGTCGAGGCCGCCGTCAACTACCCCGGCGTCGGCAGCGTCCTGACGCAGGGCATCCAGGCGCGCGACGTCGCGCTCGTGTCGAGCGTCGTCGTCGTGATGGCCGCGATCGTCGCGCTCGCGTTCGCGGTGGCCGACCTCGTTCGCGACCTGCGCCCGCGCGCGACATGGATCTGAAGCGCCTGCGCAGGCTCGGGCGCGCTCGCTCGCGCTGATCGTCCCGCGTGGTCGCGCTGCTGGCGCCGCTGGCTGGCTCCGCATGCCGAGGACGAGGTGGTCGGCGCGCCGTTCGCGACGGCGAGCGCCGCCGCCCCGCTCGGGACCGACGAGCTCGGCCGCGACGTGCTCAGCCGCTTCCTGCACGGCGGCGACGAGCTGATCCTGATCGCCGCGCTCGCCGCGATCGCCGGCACGGCCGTCGGGGTGCTCGTCGGCCTCGGCGCCGCGGTCGCGCGCCCATGGATCGGCCGCGCGCTCGAGCGGACGTCCGAGGTGCTGCTCGTCGTCCTGGCGCTGCTCGTGCTGATCCTGCGTCGGCGACGAGCGCGCCCGACGCGGGCCCGCTGGCGCTGGTCACGCTGCTGGCGATCCTCGCGGTGCCATCGGTCGCACGGATCATGGCGGCGGCCGCGCGCACCACCCTGTCCACCGGCTATGTCGAGCATGCCATGGCGACGGGCGAGTCGACCTGGTGGATCGTCACCCGGGAGCTGGCGCCGGCGCTGCGCGGCACCGTGCTGGCGACGCTCGGGCTGCGCTTCGTGGAGGCGATCTACCTCGTCGCCGGCGCGGCGTTCCTCGGCATCGGACCCGCAGCCGCCGCAGGCCGACTGGGCCGTCATGGTGCGCGAGAACGTGCCCGGCCTGCTGCTCAACCCCTGGGGCGCGCTGGCGCCGTGCGCCGCGATCGCGCTGACCGGCATCGCGGTCGGGCTCGCCTGCGATCGCAACACGCGACGACCGGCGCACGCATGACGGTCGTCGCGCACGTCGAGGGTCTCACGATCAGCGCCGGCGACGAAGGCGGTGCTCGAGGACGCCGCGCTCGTCGTGGAGCGCGGATCGGTCGTCGCGCTCGTCGGGTCCTCCGGCGGCGGCAAGACGACGCTGCTGCAGGCGCTCATCGGGCACGTCGGCCCCGGGCTGCGCCGCGCCGCGGGAACGCGTGACGATCGACGGCAGCGACCCGTTCGCGCTGGCCCGCGGCGCGCTGCGGCGGCCTGCGACGCACGCGCGTCGCGTTCGTCGGGCAGGACCCGATGTCGCGGCTGTGCCCCTCGCACCGCGTGCGCGACGTGGTCGGCGAGCTCGCGCCACCGCGGGCCGATCGCGACGGCGCGATCGCCGATGCGCTCACTCGCGCCGGCCTGCCCGACGTGACGCGCAGCTGCTGCGCCGCCGCGCCTGCGAGCTGTCGGGCGGGCAGCTGCCGCCGCCTCGCGCTCGCTCGCGCGCTCGTGCGCGACCCGGCGCTGCTGCTGCTCGACGAGCCGACCGGCGGCCTCGACGCGCTGCGCGCCCGGCGCGCTGGCGACCGAGCTGCGCGCGCTGGCCGCGCGCGGCACGACGATCGTGCTCGCCAGCCACGATCTCGACCACGTCCATCGAGGTCGCCGACGCCGTCATCGGGATCGAGCGCGGACGCGTCGGTCCCGTCACGCGCCGCGCGCCGCGCGCGAAGGCTGCGTCGCGGTCGCGGGCGGCGCCCGTCGCCGAGCGGCTGCGCGCGACGTCCGTCCGCGCGCTCGCCGGCGGCCGCGTGATCGTCGACGACATGACGCTCGCGCTCGACGAGGGCGCGACGCTCGCGCTCGTCGGGCCCTCGGGCTGGGCAAGACGACGCTCCTGCGCTACCTCGCCGGCCTCGCGCCCGGCAGCGGCGAGGTGCTGCTCGACGGGACGGCGCTCGCGCGCAGCGTGCGCGACCGCCGCGCCGACCAGCGCCGCCGCATCCAGTACGCCGCCCAGGATCCGCTCGGGGCCCTGAACCCGGCCGCGCACCGTGGCGGCGACGCTCGCACGACCGCTGCACCGCCATGGCGCGCTCGGCAAGCCTGCCGCCACGCGCGCCGCCGCAGCGCTGCTCGAGGCCGTCGCGCTGCCGAGCGCGCTGCTGCATCGCCGGCCCGACGAGCTCTCCGGAGGCCAGCGCCAGCGCGTCGCGCTCGCACGCGCGCTGGCGGCAGATCCACACGTCCTGCTCTGCGACGAGATCACGTCCGCGCTCGACGAGCAGACGAGCGAGCGCGTGCTGGAGATGCTCCGCGCCCGCCAGCTCGAGACCGGCCTGACGATCGTCTGGGCGACGCACGACCTCGCGCTCGCGCGGCGCTTCTCGGACGCCACGCTCGATCTCGATCACACGCGGTCGCAGCTCGGCGCCCACGCGGCGGGCGAGCCGGAACGTCCGGCGCAGCGCGGCGAGGCCGGCGCGTCCTAGTGGGCCTTCTCCAAACGTACCACCGCAAAACGTTCCGAGAAGACCCACTAGCCGTTTCGGCGAATCGAGCGCCCGGCCGCGCCGGCTGCACGCGTCAATGCACGCAGAGCTCGTCGAGCAGCCCAGCGATCTCGGCCTCGAAGGCGGGGTCGAGCAGCTCGCGCTCGCGCATCCAGTCGTCGTCGAAGACGCTGTCGAGGTACTTCTCGCCCGCGTCGCAGATGAGCGCCACCATCGTCGACGGCGCCGTGCCGCGCGCCAGCTCGCGCAGCGCCTCGTAGACCACGCCGCCCGCAGAGCCGCCGATGAGCAGGCCGGTCTCGCGCGCGAGCACGCGCGCCGTCGCGAACGCGGCCCGGTCGGAGACCTTGCGCCCGGCGTCGATGAGGTCGTACTCGACGAGCGCGCCGAGCGCCGCGCCCGGGGGCGTGCCGGTCCCGGACTGGTAGTACGGCCCGCCCGGCCCGCCGAAGGCGATCGAGCCGACCGGCTCGACGCCGATCACGGCCAGCTGCGGGAACCGGTCGCGCAGGCCGCGCGCGGTCCCGCACAGCGATCCGCCCGTGCCCGACCGCGCCCACGAGGTGGTCGATGCCGTCGGGCAGCGCGGCCGTCAGCTCCTCGGCCAGCGCCTCGTAGCCGTCGGCGTTGCTCGGGTTGTTGTGCTGCTCGGTGAAGATCGCGTTGGGCTGCTGTGCGGCCAACCGTTCGGCGAGCTCCTCGCGGGCGGCGGTCGCCAGGTCCTCGTCGCCGGTCGGTGGTCACGTACACGAGCTCGGCGCCGAGCGCCGTCATCGCGCGCAGCTTGTCGCGGCAGGCGTGGCCGTCGACGACGGCGGTGAAGGCGTAGCCGCGCTCGGCGGCCAGCACGGCCAGCGCGAAGCCGGTGTTGCCCGACGTCGACTCGACGATCCGTCCGCCGGGTCGCAGCGCTGCCGTCGCGCTCGGCATCGATGACCATCTGGCGGGCCATGCGCGCCTTCGCGCTGCCGGTCGGGTTCAGCGACTCGAGCTTCAGCAGCAGGCGCGCGCCGTCCGCGGTCCGGCAGAGCTCGAGCAGCGGCGTGGATCCGATGAGGTCGGAGACGCGGCGGACGATCGGGGGTGCTGTGGAGGCTGATTGCGGTCATCGTCGGATTCCTTGGCCGGGGTGCTCGTCGAAGCGCCAGCGCGGCGCGCCGCGGCGGCGCTCGACGACGATCTTCGGTGGCAGCGGCAGCTCGTGGAACGGGGACTCGTTGGAGTCCATCTGGTAGCCGGCCGTGTTGACGTAGACGAGCAGGTCGCCCGGCTGCGGCCGCATCGGGAAGGCCACCTTGCGCCAGGTCAGCATGTCGCATTCCAGGCAGCTCGCGCCCGCCACACAGGCGCGCGAACGGCGCGCCTGCGGCCGGCGCGTGTCGCGGGGCAACAGGATCGGGTCGGGCAGGAACTCGCTGTTGAACCACTGCTCGGACAGGCTCAGGCTCGTGCCGTCGACGGTCACGATCCCGTAGTCGCGCGGCCTTGACGCCCTGCACGCCGAACACGGTGCAGCCCGCCCTGGTCGAGCAGCGCGCGGCCGGGCTCGCACAGCAGCGCGATGCCCGCCTCGCGCAGCAACGCGGCCAGCGGCTTGCCCTCGCCCGCCGGGACCGCCGCCAGCACGGCGCGCAGCATGTCGGCGCCGGCGCACGGGAGAGTGGTACGGGTAGTAGTCGTCGAACTGCTGGCCGGCGTGGAAGTGCTCGCTGCTCAGCGCGTCACGGAAGCGCTCCCACGCCGCCGCGTCGACGTAGTCGACGGCGAAGCCGCCGCCGATGCTGATCGCGTCGGCCGGCAGCCCCAGCGCCCGTGCCCGCCCGCACCAGCCGCAGCAGCCGCCCGGCGAGGTCGGCGCGCGGCGCGACCTCGTAGCCGGACAGGTGGAAGCTGAAGCCCTCCATCCGCACCGCGTCGCGCGCCTGCGCGCAGCGCTCCAGCGCGACGTGCAGCTCGGCCTCGTCCATGCCGAAGCGGCTCGCCGCTCCCTCGTGCGGCAGGCAGCGCAGCAGGATCCGCGCCTGGCCCAGGCCGGCGGCCAGCGCGATCACGCGCTCGAGCTCGTCGAGCGCGTCCACGACGAGCAGGCTGCCGTGCAGGATCGCCAGGCGATGCAGCTCCTCGCCCTTCGCGGGGCCCGTCACCACGAGCGCGTTGCCCCGCACGCCGTCGCGCGAGCGCGCCGCGCAGCTCGCCGGCGCTCGCCACGTCGACGCCAAGACCGAGGTCGGCGCAGCGGCGCACCCAGCAGGCGGCCTTGTTGGCCTTCTTGGCGAAGTACACGCGCCCGCTCACGCCCGCCTCCGCGAGGATCGTCGCGAACTCGGCCGCCGCGACGTCGAAGCGCTCCGGGAAGAGCACGTGGTACGGACCGCCGATGCCCGCCGCCAGCTCGTGCAGCAGCGCGGCCTCGTCGGTGAGCAGGCCGAGCCCCGGCTCCGTCCAGGTGCGCGGGCAGGCGCGGCAGGCGCGCAGCCGCCGGTGGCGCGACGGTCAGCTCCACAGCTCGACCACCTGCCCCAGTCCGCGGCTCTCGGCCAGCTCCGCCAGCCGATGGCCGAGCGCGATGTCCGTCACGACCAGCCCGCTGTTGTAGGCGAACACCCGCTGCTCGGGCGTCTCGCGGCCGGATGCGCGGCCCGCCAGGATGTCGGGCAGCTCCGCGTCCACCGGCGCGCAGGTGCCCGTCTGCATCGGCCATGTCCGTGCCGGTGACGGCCATCTGCGCGGCGCTCGTGGCGACCACGCGATCGGCCTCGCTCAGCGTCGAGGGCGCGAGGCCGTGCCCCACGAGGATGCACAGCGCTCCGGGCCGCAGCCACGAGGCCTCGATCGCAGCGCTGGTGGCCGCGCCCGCCGTGGCCACCACGACGTCGGCCTCGCCAGCCGCGGCGCGCAGGTCGCCGACGACCTCGACCTCGCGCTCGGGATGGTGGGCGGTCAGCAGCTCGGCGACCGCCTGCAGCCCGTCGGGATGCGAGCCGTGCACGAGCAACCGGCGCAGACCGGGCATCGTCGCCAGCAGGAACGGCAGCGCTTGCCGGCCCTGGGTGCCGGTGCCGACCACGAGCGCGGTCTCGCTGCCCGGAGGGGCGCACTGGCGCGCGAGCAGCGCGGACACCGCCGGCGTGCGCATGGCGCCGACGCGGGCGCAGTCCAGCAGCGCGACCGGCCGCCCGGTGCGGTCGTCGTAGAGCTGCAGCGACGTGAAGTACGCCTGCTCGTCCCGGTCGGCAGCCGGCTTGCGCTTGTAGGAGGTCTTGAAGCCCACGAGATCGCGCGCCCCGTCGCGGCCGAGCATCGAGTAGGAGACCGAGCTGCCGTCCTGCGGGCTCGTCTTGATCTTGCGCGGGTTGGCCGACGTGCCGGCCGCCAGCGCCATGTATGCGCGCTCGACGATGTCGACGACCTCGCTCGGCGAGATGTCGATCGACGCCAGGTCGCGCGTGTTCAGGATCCGCAGCCCCCGTTCCGTCAGGACGCTCATGACGATGCGAGGGGGTCGACGAGCCGCTGGCCGTAGCCGTGCTCGGCTTCCTCCGCGGCCGGGCGCTCGGCGCTCGGCTGGCGCACGGATACGCGCTTGAGCCAGCGGTCCGTGCCGTCGTAGCGCGCCCGGAACGGCTGGCGTCCATGGACCGCGACGTCGTTGTCGATGACCAGGACCTCCCCGGCCTGGAGCGTCACGTCGACCGCCACGCGGTCCAGCTCGGCGCTGAGGCGGTCGTAGGCGGCCCGGTAGGCCGGATCGGCCTGCTCGAGCGGCGTGTAGGCCGGGTCGTAGCGGATCCCGAGGCCCTCGTCGCCGTTCCACAGCGTGGCGACCTCGGGCGGCGCGGTGGCGCCCGGCCCGTCGCTCGGACTGTAGGAGTCGTCGGGGAGGATCGGCAGCGTCGGCCGCTCGAGCAGCGCGCGATCGGCCGGGCTCAGCTCCGTGTGACGCACGCTCGACAGGACGGTCGGCACGGCGTCGTCGTTGCGCAGGCAGGCGAGCAGCAGGAGGTTCGCACGGCCCGGGTGAAACGCGTCCTCGGTGTGCGGGCTGAGCGTCACGGTGCTGCTGGCTCCGGTCTGCTCCTGCTCGTGTCCCTTCGACGGCACGATGTCGTGGACCAGGCGCCCGTCCTGCTGGCCCTCCCAGCCGAACGCGTTGCCGATCGCCGAGGCGATCAGGAGCAGCATGGCGTTCCACTCGGCGGTGTCCTGCGGTGAGGCGTTCGACCAGCTCGGCGGCGTGGGCGCGGGCGACATGTCGGCGGCCGCCATTCCGCGCAGCACCACCGCTCCGCCTTCGCCGACCGGCGTGCACGTCTGCGCCTGAGCGAGATCCAAGGCCGCGGCGCGCCATTTCGCCTCCTCGGCGGCGGCGCGATCTCCGTCCCGGGCGACCGTCACGGCAAGCCGCTGCGCCGCCGTTCGGATCTCCTGTACGAAGCACTGCGACAGCTCGCGGACTTCTGTCATACCGACCTACCTCCCAATATCAGGCTCCCCTAACACTGCTGAGCTGCCCTGGTTGGTGGGATATCACACATCTGGATGTGGATCCCTTAGTAAGGGAATCCTGACAATGAAAAACAGGGCAACACGATCCGGCTCAGCCGCGGCCGCGGACCCGGGCGTCCAACGGGGAGGGATCTGCGGCACCTCGCCTAATCTCTCTCGCATGTGCGGCATCGTCGGATACGTCGGCCAGCGCCCGGTGCAGGAGATCCTGCTCGCCGGACTGGAGAAGCTCGAGTACCGCGGCTATGACTCCGCGGGCGTGTCGGTGCTCGCCGACGGCGAGATCGCCTCGGTCCGGGCGGTCGGCAACCTCAGCAAGCTGCGTGAGGCGGTGCTGCTCTCCCGCAACGGCTCGGGCCCGTCCGAGGGCGGTGGCGCGGCGGTCGCGGTCGCCGTGGCCGAGCTGCCGGCGACAAGCGGGATCGGTCACACGCGCTGGGCGACCCACGGCCGTGTCACGGAGTCAAACGCGCACCCCCATTTCGACACGACCGACCGCGTCCACGTCGTCGTCAACGGGATCGTCGAGAACTACCTCGTGCTCAAGCGGCGTCTCGGCGACATGGGGGCGGACTTCACGTCGGAGACCGACGCCGAGGTCATCGCCCACCTCGTCTCCCACCACATGCCGCGCGGCAGCCTCGTGGAGGCCGTCCGCGCCGCCTACGCCGAGCTCGAGGGCCACTACGCGTTCGTGTGCATGAGCGCCGACGAGCCCGGCACGCTCGTCGGGGCGCGCAAGGAGTGCCCGCTGATCGTCGGCCGCGGCGACGGCGAGCAGTTCCTCGGCTCCGCGATCCCGGCCTTCCTCGCCCACACGCGCGACGTGCAGTACATCGAGAACGAGGAGATCGTCGTGCTGCGTCCCGACGGCGTCGAGTTCCTCGCGCCCGACGGCACGCCGATCGAGCGCGCGATCACGCGCGTGGACTGGGACCAGTCGACCGCCGAGAAGGGCGGTTACGAGACGTTCATGCTCAAGGAGATCCACGAGCAGGCCGACGCGGTCGCCGAGACGATCGCCGATCGCACGACGCGCCCGGACGGGGTCGACCTCGCGGAGGCCGAGCTCGACGAGTCGCTGCTGCAGGGCGTGGACCGGATCCTCATCCTCGCCGCCGGCACGTCCTTCCACGCGGGTCTCATCGGCCGGTACGCGATCGAGGAGTGGGCGCGCCTGCCGGTCGAGATGGACATCGCGTCGGAGTGGCGCTATCGCAACCCGATCGTCTCCGAGCGCGAGCTCGTCATCGGCATCACGCAGTCCGGCGAGACGGCGGACACGCTCGCGGCGATGCGCCTGGCGCGCGAGCGCGGCGCGAAGGTGCTCGCGTGCACGAACGTCGTCGGCTCGCAGGCAACGCGCGACGCCGACGGCGTGCTCTACACGCGCGCCGGGATGGAGGTGTCGGTCGCGGCGACGAAGACGTTCGTCTGTCAGGTCGCGGCGATGTACCTGCTCGCGCTGCGTCTCGCGGAGCTGCGCGGGACGATGGCGCCCGCCCGAATCGCAGAGCTCGTGGCGGAGATCAAGCAGCTGCCGACGCGCATCACGGAGCTCATCGCGGGCCTCGACGAGTCCGTGAAGGCCGCCGCCGAGCGTCACGCCGACTCGGAGTTCTACCTCTACCTCGGCCGTCACGTCGGCCGTGCCGTGGCGCTCGAGGGCGCGCTGAAGCTCAAGGAGATCTCCTACATCGCCACGGACGCCTACGCCGGCGGTGAGATGAAGCACGGCCCGATCGCGCTGCTCGACGAGTCCACGCCGGTCGTATGCGTCGCGACCGACATGCCGATCCTCGACAAGATGATCTCCAACATCCAGGAGGTCCGCGCCCGCGGCGCGCACGTCATCGCGATCGCCACCGAGGGCGACGACCGGCTGGAGCCCGTCGCCGAAGAGGTCATCTACGTCCCGCGCACGGACTGGATGCTGCAGGCCCTGCTGGCGGTCATCCCGCTGCAGCTGTTCGCGTACTACGTCGCGCGCAAGCGCGGGCTGAACGTCGATCAGCCGCGCAACCTCGCGAAGACGGTCACGGTCGAGTAGTCCACCCGCAGACCCGCGCGACGTGACGTATCAGGACGTTCGCGTGGCGCCTCTGTGAGGTATGAGCTCTCCCGCGCAGGCTCGCGCCAACGGCGCGGACACCGGCGGCGCCGCGCGCGCGGCGGGCGCCGGCATCGGCGTCGTAGCGGGCGAGCGCGCGGCGGTGGTACCGCCGCAGCGATCTGAGACGCAGGCGCAGCTGGCGGCGCTCGTCGAGCGCGTCCTGCGGCTCAACTGCTGGCTGAACTACGTGCTGCGCGCCGGCCTGGCCGTCTTCGGGCTCACGGCCGGCGTGCTCGCGCTCCTCTACACCGCCCGCCACGGGCACGAGATCGCGGCGGCGGTCGACGGCGGCGGCGACATCGCTCCGGCACTGCTGGCGGCGACGCTTCCCGTCCTGCTGTTCGTTCTGCTCGGCGCGCTCGCCGGCGCGGCCGCCTGGGCCGTGCACTCGCGCGAGGTCGACGAGATGTACCGCTCGCTCGACGCCGTCAGCCGGATGGAGCGCGAGGGCGAGGTCGCGGTCTCGGCGCGCGGGCTCATCTACGCGTTCGAGGAGAAGCTGCAGAACGCGCGGCGCGCCTTCCGCTCCTGCTCTGGCTCGGCCGCACGCTGTTTCTCGTCTGCCTCGGACTCTTCGCGGCGGCGGTCGTCAACGCGATGGCCGGCGGGAGCGATCTCGTCACGGCCGTGCTCGGGGCAAGCTCGGTCGCCGGAGCGCTGCTGGGCGTCGTCAAGGCCGTGCCGCGCACCATCGCCCACAACCTCGCCGACGTCATCCAGATCCAGTCGATCATCACGGGCTGCGACCGCCAGATCAGCCTGCTCGAGAGCGCCGCGTTCGACGCGATCAACCACGACGCCGATGCGGCCGTGACGCACGCCACCGTGCTCGACGTGCAGCGGCGCATGGATCAGGTCGTCGCCGGCGCCGTACGGCGGATCAGCGCTACGCGGACCCTGGGCCCGGCGAGAGGCGGTAGCCGGCGCAGGTCTACGATGGGCCATGTCCGTCGGCATCGA
>CAVSHS010000007.1:0-109613 GCA_963727785.1 uncultured Solirubrobacteraceae bacterium | reverse complement strand
CCTCGCCTCGCTCACGAGGTCCTGGAAGCGCCGGTCGTCCAGCTCGATCGCGGGCAGGCGGGTCACTCGGTCTCCTCGGCGGGAACGACGTAGAACGGGTAGACGAGGTTGCGCACGTCGTTCGTCGCCCGCGTGCGGTACTCGATGGTGATCGCCAGCGGCCCGTCGGCGGAGCCGTCGAGGTCGAAGTCGATGCGCAGCACGTCGATCCGCGGCTCCCAGCGCTCCAGGGCGCGGCGGATCTCGGCCTCCATCCGCCCGAGGGTCGCCGCGTCGACGACGTCGAAGACGTAGTCGTGCACGCCGCAGCCGAACTCGGGCCGCATCGGGCGCTCGCCCGGAGAGGTCGAGAGGATGATCGAGATCGCCTGCTGCACGTCGTTGCCGTCGTGGGCCAGTGCGAGCGAGCCGCGGCGGTCGACGCCGAGGGGGAAGGCGAGCCCGGCTCCGAGGATGTCCGCCATCAGCCGCCGCCTCAGCCGAGCATGATCTGGGCGCCGCGCACCTGCACGACGCCGGAGGACGTGAGCGCGAGCTTTGCCGACGCGTCGACGGTGATCTGCGTGCCCTTGAGGGTGATCGAGCCGTCCTGCTTGACCACGATCGAGCCCCCGCCGCAGGTGATCGTGATCTCGGAGCCCTTGGCGGTGACAGCGAGCTTTCCGTCGGTGCTCAGCGAGAAGTCCGACGTGGCCTTCGCGTCGAGTTTGGCCTTGCTCGTCAGCGCAAGGTCGCCGTCCGAGGAGATCGCGACCTTCTTGTCGCTGTGCAGGTTGAACGAGCCGTCGGGCTTGCCGCCACCCTCGGCGGCGAGCGCGTCGGGCTTCCCCGTGCCGTTCCACAGCGACCCGAGCACGAACGGCCGTCTGGGATCCCCGTGCTCGAATCCGACGACGACCTCGTCGTCGATGAGCGGCATCATCATCATGCCGCGCTTGCCGCTCGCCGACGGGCTCGCGACGCGCGCCCACCAGCCCTCTTGGCGCTCATCCAAGCCAGGGAACTTCACTCGTACGCGACCCATCTTCTCCGGGTCGTCGTTGTTCGTCACGACGCCGATGACGAGCGATCCCGCGTACTCGCCGCGCACGGTCGGGGTGAGCAGGTCGATGAGCGTGCGGCGACTGCGGCCGCTGATCTCGAATTCGGTGTCGTATCCCTTCTCGCCGCGCATCACGTGCGTCGACTTCGTCACGAGGTACTCGCCGCCGAAGCGCGTGCCGACGCCGGCGATCTGGACCTTCGATCCGGCGCGGATCTTCGGGTTGCCGCGGCTGACGCCCTCGGCCTCCAGCCAGGCGTTGGCGAGGCGGTCCAGCGTGCTCTGGGCCAGCGCGTCGGCCTCGCCCTGAGACGTGACGATCTGGTCTGAGACGGCGATCGTGCCGCCGCCGAGGCCCTGGGAGACCTTGCCGCGCTGCAGGCCGATGCTGGAGTCGAGCTTCGCCGTCTGCGCGTTGGCGGTCACGCGGCGCTTGGCCTTCGGATCCCAGCCGCTGACCGTGACGCTCTCGACCTGCGCTACGGCCGTCGCGCGCGGATGGAAGGCGCGCAGGTCCTCGCCCCATTCGAGCTTGACCGGCGCGCCGGCGGATTCCCCCGGCGGACGGAAATGGATCTTGCCGTCGGCGCAGGCGAGCTCGTAGCTGACGCGTCCGGCGAGGCGCCAGAGGTAGTCCCAGTCGGTCTCGTTGCTCTGCTGCTCGAACGGGTGCACGTCGCTCGTGGGCTGCACCTCGGCGGCCAGACCCGCCTCGCCGATGATCTTCGACGCGATGTCGCTCGCCGTCATGTCCTGGAACGTGCGCGTCTTGCGGCTGCGGTTGAGCTTGTGCGAGACGTCGTAGCCACGCACGACGAGTACGCAGCCCGCGGCCTCGAACTGCGGCGCGATCGTCGCCACCTCGCCGGTGAAGGCGTCGGCCGGCGAGGACGCGCCGGCGGCGGCGAACTTCAGCTCGATCTTCACGCCGACGTCGAAGAGCGTGCCGTCGACGAGTTGGAAGTCGGGATCGCGCAGGCGCAGCATGAAGGCGTCGGGCAGCATGAGGTTGTCCTGCACGCGAGCTTCGAGCAGGCGCTCGGTGATGCTCGGATCGAGCGCTTGGCCGCCGACCTTGATCTCGACCGCGGCTACGAGCGTGGGCGACGGAGGCGGCGTCATGTGTCGAGGCTCGGAAGGCTCAGCGCGCGCCCGCTGCGCAGGCTGAGGGGATCGTCGATGCCGTTCGCCTCGGCGATCACGCGCCATTGCGTCGCGTCGCCGTAGACGGCGTAGGCGATCGACGCCAGCGAGTCGCCGTCGTGGACGAGGCGGGTGCCGAGGGCGCCACTGGAGCGCGTCGTCGGATTCTGCCCGAGCGTTCCCTCGACGTCCCACTGGACGAGCGCGAGCTTCACGTCGGCGCGGATCGGCTCGCCGTTCTCTCGAAACAGCTGGAACTGGACGGTGAGGCTCTTGGCGACGCCCTGGAAGGCGAAGGCCCCCCACCGGAAGGTCAGCGCGGGGGGACGCGACTTGTTCTTCGCGCCGCCCTCGTTCTTGCTCGCCTTCATCGCGTCGAAGAGCTTGATGCTGACGTCCTTGACGCTCATCGGCGGCGTCAGCAGGGTGGCGTCGAAGAGCAGCTGCAGCGACAGCTCGCGCGGCTGCCCGCCGCCGAACGTCGGCTTCGCCGCCGACTGGCCGGGCGCCGCCTTGGCCTCCCAGCTGTTGGCCTTCGTGACGCTGAAGTCCTTCGGGTTGAAGATGCAGTGCAGCGGGGTGGGGTCATCCTCGATCTCCAGCGCCGCCTTTCCGTTATCGGCCATCAGATCATCACCAGCCCGGCGTGGACGAGCTCGAGCTGCTCCGTCGCGGGGCTGTCCGAGCCGGCGTTGAGGTTTGGCCCGATCCACTTCACGGGATAGGCCTGCGCGAAGGCCCACGTGCGCATGAGCTTCGTCGCCGAATCGACGAGCTTGACGGTGACGTCCTTGCGGTCTGGCGTGGTCTGCGTCTGCCAGAACCACTTCATGAGCTCGTCCTGCTCGGTGATCCCGCGCTTGAGGACGAGGTTGGGGTACTTCACGCGCCCCGGCAACTTGTGGATGGTGTTGCTGCCGCCCTCGGCGTACTCGAGGATCTCGCGCTCCATCTGCAGGCCGGTGATCTCGCGGAAGGCGCCGATCGTGATGTCCGGCTTGACCTCCAGCACGAAATGGTTCTCGCCGAGCTTGTCCATGTCGAGCTGGCCGTTGGTGCTCGTGGCGTCGTAGCTGTTGGGCATCAGAGGTCTCCGAGCTGCTCGCGCTGTTCGAGGACATCGCGCCGCAGCCGGCGCATGAAATCGGCGTAGAGCTCGTCGCGATCGAGCGCGGCGGGTGCGGCGGTTCCGGCCGGGGCGGCGGCGGCTGTGGCGGTGGCGGTGGTGGCCGTGGCGACGGGTGGTGGGGCTTCGGCGGGAGCCTCACCGGGCGGAGCCTCCGCACGGGCGACCGTGCCGCCGGGCGAGGCGAAGACGGATCCCGGTGGCGGGAAGAGCACGCTCACGCGCCCGTCGTCCTCGTACTCGATCGCGCCGGCCGTGGCGCGCGCAAGCCGCTGCGCGGTGGCGCTGGCCGGTCCACGGGTGGCCGCGGGTGCCGGGACGGTGGCGCCCGCAGCCTGCGCCTCGCTGCGCATGAGGCGCAGGCGCGGGCGGTCGGTGCCCGGCAGGAGGGATTCGCGCGGCGGCTGGGGCTGTGGCGCTTCGACGTGCGCTTGGCCGACGGTGCGCGCCACGACAGCCGGCGCCGCGGCCGCGTCGGGCAGGCGCACGAGGGGGGCGGCCGCGAGTGGCGCTGCCATCAAGGCCTGTCCTGAGGTGACGGGCGACGGCACGGTGGTGCTCGTGTCGTGACCCCCCGCGAGCACCGGCGCGGCGGTGCCGGCTTGTGGCGCGGGCGGCGCCGGATCGGCAGCCGGCCGCCGGCGGCGCAGCAAGCGCCGCGGCGCGGAAGCGCCGGGCGCCCGCGCGACGGTCACAGGCGGGCGCGAGGGCGCCGGCGAAAGCGCGGCAGCGGTGGGTCCGGCGTGGGCGACGGCTTGCGCGGCGGCCTCGGGATCTGCAGGTGAGCCGGCGGACGGGCTGCGTTCGCTCCCGCCGGTGACCGGCGGGGTGGTTGGTGTGGTGCGTTCGGTTCTGGCGGCGATTGGCGGGGTGGTTGGTGTGGTGCGTTCGGTTCTGGCGGCGATTGGCGGGGTGGTTGGTGTGGTGCGTTCGGTTCTGGCGGCGATTGGCGGGGTGGTTGGTGTGGTGCGTTCGGTTCTGGCGGCGATTGGCGGGGTGGTTGGTGTGGTGCGTTCGGTTCTGGCGGCGGCCGGCGGGGTCGCGGTGTCGGCCACGGCGCCGGGCGCAGCGACCGGTACGGACGGCAGTGCGGGCGCCGGTGCGTTGTCGCGGAAGCGCAGGAGGCGCCGCACTGAGCGGCTCGTCGCTGCGGCGGCGCTGCCCGTCTGCGGAAGCGCCTGCGCTGGGGCGGCCGCGTCGCTCGCCTGTGTCTGTGCTGGGGCGTCCGCGTCACGCGCGGGTGCCGGCGCCTGCGCTGCTGCGTCGGCGTCGCGCGCAGGCGTCGGCACCGGGTCGTCGTCGGAGTCGATCGCCCGGGCCGCCGGCGAGAGCGCGCGCATGACCGCGAGCGGCTGGCGTGCGGCGGCGTGATCGCCTTGCGGTCGGATCCCCTCTGGCGGCTGCGGAGCCGCCCCCGGCGACGGCTGCGGAGCCCTCGGCACCGCGGACGGCGGGTCGGCCTCGGCCTTCGCCTCGTGAGGCGGCGTACTGCGCAGGCCGCCCGCCAGTCGCCGCGACAGACGGCGAGCGAGTCCGCGTACCGGTTCTGTGACCGGCGAGCCGGGCTGGTCGGGGGGCGTGACGACCGGCGCTGCGGGGAGCACCGGTTGCTCGCTGCGCATGACGCGCTGCACGACGGGCCGCGCAGGCGCCTCCGACCGCGGCCGGCGCATGAGCTGCATCGGAACGCGCTCGGTTCGGGCTGCCGCCGCGGCCGTGGTCCTCGTCGTCCCGGCATCGTCGTCGGCGCCGGGCAACTCGACGTGCTCAGGTGACGGGATGGGCGCCTGGCCGGCGGGATGGCGTGCGATCGTCGGGCCTGGTGGGAAGGCACTCGCCTCGCCTGAGGCGTCGTCGCTCACGACCTGGGCCGGCGGCGGGGAAGGTGGGCCGGGCGCCTGAGCGTCGGCGTGCGGCTCTTCGGCGGACGGCCGGCGCGCCACGGTCATCGGTGCCCGCGCCTGCGGCGGCGCGGCGGGCGCTGACGCGGGCGGCGGCGGTCCCGGTGAATGGGGTGGCGAAGCGCTGGCCGAGGCCCGTGGATCGGCCGCGCCGGCTGCGGGTTCGTCCGCCGCTGGAGCAGACGCCGACGAGGACGCCGCCTGTGTCGGCTCCCGTGCGAGGCGCTTGGCAGCGACGATCCGCGCTGGTGTGGCGGGCGGCGGTTGCGGTGGCTCGGGCGGCGACGCCGCGGCCGCGGTCGGTGGCTCGGTCGCGCCGGCTTGGACCTCCGCCGCCGGTGCGGTCGCCGGCAGCGGCGAGCGCGACAGGCGCAGCGGTCCTCCCGCGCCCTCCTCGATCGCCACCCGCCGTGGCGTCGTCGAGCGCGTGCTGGCGCGCTCCTGTGCGATGCGCTGCACGCCGACCGCCGCGTCCCCGAGCGATACCGGCTCCGAGCTCGTCTGCGGCGCGTTGCCGAGCAGATACTCCATCGCGTCCGGCGAGTAGCCCGAGATCGACGACAGCCGTTCGGCCTCGCTACGCCGCGCCGCCTCGTCGACCGGGCTCGGCGCGGGCGCGTCCAGCCCCGGCATCGCCGAGCGCGCGAGGGCCGTCCGCGCGCCCGGCGTGAGTCGCGGCGCGACCGCGAGCCGCTGGGGATCGTGGCGCAGCGCGACCTCGCGGGCGAGCTTGCGTCCTCCGGCCCGGCCGAGCCGGTCGGTCCGCGCCAGCACGAAACGTCCCAGCGGCAACGGGCGCGCTCGCGGCGGGGTGTCGGCTGTGGTGTCGTCGGTCATGGCAGGTGCAGGTCAGGCGAGACAGGTCAGAAGGAAGCGGCGAGGCGTTCTGCCTCGCCGAGGAACTGGCGGCGGTCGTGGTGCTCGAGGTCGAGGATCGTGTCGAGCGGCCAATGCAGGTGAAAGGCGAGGCGGGCCGTCTCGTCGAGCAGTTGCTCGGGAGACGGCCGCGTCATTTCCCCAGGCCCACGTCTCCTATCTCGGTGAGATCCACCTCGAAGGCATGCGCGCACGCAGGGCACGACACGGCGCCCACCGCCTCACCGTCGGCGTTGATGCGTTCGTAGAGGCGCTGCAGATGGTCGAAGTCGGCGGCGTACAGGCCCTCGATGAGGTCCGGCGTCAGGGTCGTGATCGCGCCGAGCCGGGTGACCACGCGCGAGAGCAGCAGCACGGCGAGATACGCCTCGTTCTGGCGCACGGTCGGATCGCGCAGCGGCTCGATCTCGTCGCGGGCGGTGGCGAGGCGCATGATCCCTTCGCGATGCACGGTCCCGTCAGCGTCGACGTACCCCTTCGGCAGCGCGAACGCGAACTCCGTCTTCATGGTCGGGACGCTCCTCGCCTACTCGCGCTTGAAGCTCTCGATCGCCACCGTGATCTCCTCGACCGCGGCCTCGTCCTTGCCGGCACCCATCGAGGCCGGCGTGTACTTGCTCACCCAGCCGTTCTCGAACGCGTACGTCGCCACGGGCTTGAACGTCGAGTCGAGCATCTGGATCGTCCCGTTGCAGCGCGCCTCCTTGAACTTGCCGTCGACGACCATCTGGCGCCAGTCCCAGAGCATCTTGTCCGGGTCCACGCCGCGCTTGAGCGTGATGTCGTTGAACTTCAGGTTGCCTGGGATCTTCTTGATCGCGACCGACCCGTTCGGCATCGCGACCTTCTGCTCGATGATGGCGTTCTCCGAACCGCCGCCGCTGGCCTCCGTGAACAGCCCGGCGCCCTCTTTACCGTCGAGCTTGAGCTGGAAGTAGAGATTGCCGAAGATTTCCTCAGCCATTGCGGGCGTCCTCTCGTCTCGTCGTCATGGGTTTGTCAGGCCTCGATCTGTCCGCCACCGTCGGCGTACTGGCTGAGGCGGAAGATCACGAACTCAGCGGGCTTCACCGGCGCGATGCCGATCTCGCACACGACCTGCCCGGCCTCGATGACGTCGGGCGGGTTGGTCTCGTCGTCGCACTTGACGAAGAACGCCTGCTCCGGCGACGAGCCGAAGAGCGCGCCCTCGCGCCATGTCCGTGTGAGGAAGCTCGAGGCGGCGATCCGCAGCTGGATCCACAGCTTCTGGTCGTTGGGCTCGAACACCGACCACTGCGTCCCCTCCATGATCGACTCGGAGACGTAGTTGAACAGCCGGCGCACGTTGATGTAGCGCCACTCGGGATCGCTCGACAGCGTGCGCGCGCCCCAGATCCGGATGCCGCGGCCGGGGAACGCGCGGATGCAGTTGATCCCCGCCTTGTTGAGGCTGCCCTGCTCGGCCTGCGTGATCTGGAACGCGATGCTGTTGGCGCCGAGCGTGACCTCGTTGGCCGGTGCCTTGTGGACGCCGCGCGTCGCGTCGGTGCGACACCACACGCCGGCGACGTGGCCCGACGGCGGGATCGTCAGCGGCTGGTTGTTGAGCGGGTTCATGACCTCGATCCAGGGCCAGTACAGCGCCGCGAACTTCGAGTCATAGCCGGCGTCGTTCATGCGCCACTCGAGCACGTCCTGGGGGAGCAGGTCGGCGGGCGTGTCGAGGATCGCCATGCGATCGCCGGCGTTCTCGCAATGGGCGATGAGCTTGCCCTGGAGGTCCTTGACGACCTTGCCGTTGCCGTTTTCGGCGATCGCCCAGAGGTCGGGGATCGCGACCATCGTGATCTCGTCGACCGCGGCGAGACCGCCGATGCCGCGGCGCTTGGCGACGTCGCCGGCGAAGTCCGCCGCGCCGAGCTTTCCGACCGAGATGCTCGGCGCCGACAGCACGTATGTCCCGGGCGCGGGAGCCCGCTGCGACTCCGGCAGCGACGCGCCGGTCTCCTCGAACTTGACGAGCTTGGAAACCGCGTTGACCTTCGTGGCGATCTTGTTGCGGCCCTTGAGCGTCAGGCCGTCGTACTCCTCGACGGTCGCGCCCGGAGCGGTGATCGTGATCTTGTAGGTCGGGTCACGGTCGCCGGAGGGCTTGTCGCCCTCGCCGTCGCCCTCGTTCTTGATGATGGGGTTCTCGCTGACCTCGACCTTGACCTGGCCGTCGATGCCCGGCAGGGCGAGGATGCGCAGCGTCTCCAGGCCGCTGCCGCCGGCCGCCGGCAACGTGGCCTGCGCGGCAGGTGCGCCGGCCGAGCCCTCCGCGCCGACGCGGACGATCCAGCACAGGCTGCCGCCGTTCTGGAAGAAGCCGTAGACGGAGTGCGCGAGGTAGGCACCCTCCATGAACGGGCCGTTCTCGGGCTCGACCGGATCGCCGTAGATCTTGGCGAACTGCGTCCAGTTGGAGATCCGCATCGGTGTGTTGACGGGACCGCCGGGGGCGAGCCCGACGAAGGCGGCGATCGACGTGCTCACGCCCTCGATCGGCTTGGACGTAGATGGGACCTCCTCGACGTACACGCCGGGGGTCAGGTACGTGGGCATGTCATTCCTCCGCTCGGGACACTTGTGGGGTACTCATCTCGGCCAGCAGGTCTTCGGGTACACCGGACAGGACCCAGCGTGGCCGTGTCGCGCCGGGATCGATGACCTCCATGACGTCCTCGGTGCGCGCCCACAGCACGACCTTCGTGTGCGGGCAGGCCAGACGAACGAGCTCGCTCAGCTGCTGCGAGTCGGTCTGATCGAGATCGAGCACGACGATGTCGGGCTGCAGCCGCTCGACTTCCGGGGCGACGCTCGCGGACACCAGCTGGTCGCCGACGACCTCGATGCCGTCCTCGCTCAGCAGGCGCCGCATCCCCATCATGGCCATCGGGCCAAGGTTG
This sequence comes from uncultured Solirubrobacteraceae bacterium, assembly GCA_963727785.1. GTDB lineage: Bacteria > Actinomycetota > Thermoleophilia > Solirubrobacterales > Solirubrobacteraceae > CADCVQ01. Next base: position 100,595 of record CAVSHS010000007.1, on the reverse strand, counting down.
CCGAGCATGACGCGCGGCCGTTTCTGGGGCGGGGACGCATTCACCGTTGCAGCCTCGCGGGCCGGCGACCGCGCGGCCAGAGTGGCGCGGCCAGCCCTTCGGGCAGTTCGCGCGCTCCCACCGTGCCCGTTCGGTCATCGGCGGCCTGCGCGCGGCTTCGCGGGCGCGGCGCCGACGACGAGCTCGACCGGCCCGCCGGGCACGGTGAGCGTCGCCTCCGCCTCGCCGCCGTCGCGCAGGCGCGCGACGCAGCGATGCTCGCCGGGCGGAACCCGGGCGATGACGAAGCGCCCGTTCTCGTCGCTGGAGGCCCAGCGGCCGAGATCGGGCAGCGTGACCCAGGCTTCGGCGAGCGGCTCGCCATCACCGCCGGTGACGTGTCCGCCGACCCGGTGCAGCTCCGTGACCGTGCCGGGCGGGCCGCTGGGATCGCCGAGGCGCACCGTCATCCCGCTCGCCTCGGGACCGCGCTCGTTCGCAGCGCCCGCCTCGCAGGAGAGCGTGACGACGTAGTCCAGCGAGGCCTTGTACTGACCTCCGACCGCGTTCCAGAAGTCGGCCTTGCCCTCAGACTTGGGCTGCCCGATCCTGCCGAGGATCGGATAGCGCTGCGCGCCGTTGGAGAGCCGGCCAGAGAGCGCGTTGGCGGGCAGGCGCGGGTAGGAGTAGAGGATCGTCAGCAGCTGCGACAGCAGCCGGTGCTCGTCTTCAACCGCCTGGGTCCAGGCCGTCAGCGCGAACGAGCACTCGAGGATCAGCGGGGGCCGCGTCTCGAACGCGCCACCGTTCGTGCGCCGCTCGTCGATCATGCGGTGGCGGTGGTCGTTGGACTCGCGCAGGTCGTAGAGGAAGACGTTGACCGTGGGCGTGGAGAGCTGGCTGGACCACTCCTTCGCCGGCGCCTCGAACGCGATCTCGACGTTGTCGAACCCGTGGCGCGCGAGCTCGCGCTGCAGCAGCGTGCGCAGAGACTCGTCGAGGTCGGCGAGCATCGTGTTGAGCGGGACGTCGACGACCAGCGGCATCGTCGATCGACGCTAGTTCCCAGGCGGCTTGCAAGGAAAGAGGCGGTTGGGCGGACTTGTGGGCAGACACGGGCGTCCAGATGTGCGGCGGCCTGCTCGCCCGGCGGGTCAGTCGCCGCTCTCGCTCGCGAGCACGGGCAGGAAGCCCGCGACGATCGCGATCACGCCGCCAAGGATCGGGATCCAGATGCCCGGCAGCGCGTCGGCCTGCACGGCGAGCACGATCAGCGCGATCACCGCGACGATGCCTGCAAGCCAGGTCGAGCGCCCGCGCCGCAGTCCCGCAAGCGCGACGACGCCCAGCAGGATCGTCAGGAAGCCGGCCGAGCTGACGAAGTAGACGATCCCGGGGAGGTCCTCGCGTGGATCGGGGACGACGTCGGCTTGCGCGACCGCATCGACGGTGTCCTTGTAGTCCAGGCACGCGCTCACGCCCCCGTTCACGCAGGCGCCGCGCAGCGCGATCCCGCCGTCGTCGGTCCAGTACGCGAACGAGCCGGCGATCAACAGCGTGGCGGCGAGCAGCGTCAAGGCCACCCGGAGCCAGAGCAGCCAGCTGCGATCGCCCCAGCGGGACAGCTCACGTGCGGGCTGCACGAAGACGCCGGCTGAGGTCGCGGTGGCGTCGTCGGAGCTCGCGGCGACGCTGAAGCGCAGCTCGCGCTCGCGGTCGGCGGCGGGCGCGGTGGTCTGCACATGCAGGTCCACCGTCCGCTCAGCACCGGCGCCGAGTTGCAGCTGCGTGGGAGCGAACGCGAAGCTCAGGAGGTCGTCGGGATCCGTGGCGGTGAGCGAGACCGTCACCGGCGCGTTGCCGCGGTTGCGGACGACGACCGCGTACCGCGCCGAGCGCCTGGCGGTCGCGCGCTCCGGACGCAGCTGGCAGGCCAGCTCGTCGTAGCGCTCCACGACGAGGCTGCCCGCTGCCGCGCCGGTGAGGCCCGCGCGAACGCCGGAGCTCGCGACGAGCCGGAAGGGCCAGGCGCGCGCCTCGGACGCGGGGGCTCGCGGCGGATGCAGGCTCACTTCGACGTCCTGCTCGTAGCCGCTGTCGTTGGACCCGAACGGAAGCAGGTGAATCGACTGCGGCGTGACGGTCCACCAGCCCTCCGGCAGGCCTTCGACACGCAGGGCGTAGGTATCGACGATGCCGAGCTCGTTGCGCACGACGGCGCTGACCGACGTCTGAGCGCCGGGCGTCACGCGCGCGACCGGCGCGCGACCACCGTCCGTGCTCGCCTGCCCATCCGCGGAGCGCAGCGTGACGCGCACGGCGCCGGCGTCGCCGGTCTGCGGGGGCACGGCTGTCGCCACCGGCGCAGGCGCGGTCGCCGCCTGCTGGGGCGGCGGCCTCACCTCGGTCGGATCCCAGCGCAGGTACTCGCGGCAGCGGACGCAGAAATCCGTGTCGTCCTCGTTGACGTGGCCGCAGCTCGGGCACGTGGTCATTGCCCGAGTACCTCCAAGGCGGTGCAGGAGCGGCCGCGGACAGTCACACGCGCCATTGGACCGGGGCGCTGCAGGGAGCACAAGAGCCGTCCGTACAGCCGGACGGGCAGGCCGGTGCGATGGCGGCCCTCCGGCGGAGGAGCACCCGAGTTGTGCGGCCGCCGGCCACTGGCGCGGCGAGAGCCGATGGGGCAGCAATAGGGGTAGAGCTCCCCGGAGCCCTCGACGCCACCCGACGTCCGGGCTACGGTCGTGACATGAGTCGTTCGTCGCACATCCGAGAACGCGAAGTCGACGAGGAGTCCGCTGTTCGAGAGGCAGGTGCGCCCGCTGCGACACAGGTGGCTCCGGCTCGCTCGCTCGTGTGGGCATCTGCGGTCGGCAACCAGGCGGTGCAGCGACTCGCCCGCCGGACCGTCGCCCGCGAGGCCGTCGAGGAGGAGGAGGAGCTCGAGGAGATCGCCCCCGAGCCGGAATCTGTCGGCGACGCCGCGCCTGCCGTGGAGGAGGCGTCGCCCGAGGCAAGCGCCTCGGAGCCAGAGTCCGTCGGCGACGCCGCGCCTGCCGCGGAGGCGTCGCCCGAGGGCTTCGCACCGGAAGACGCGGCGGGCCTTGCGGCACTGGACGACCTTCCGGAAGACGAGCTGCCGGGGTAGACGGCGCGTGGCGCAGTGATGGGCGCGCAACGCGAACGTCGGCACGAGGACACGCAGGAGCGGACAGCTGCGACGGCACCCGCTCCAGCGCAAGCGGTGCCGCCGACCGCCGGTCTCTCCCCCCAGACGCTGAACAGGGCGGGGGTCATCGCCCTGCAGCGTCTCGTCGGCAACGCTGCCGTTGCCGGGATGATGCAGGCGCGCGAGCGGCCGGGGGAGCAGGAGGCCTCCGACGCGCAGGAGGTCGGTGACCCAGCTGCCGATCTGTCCCCGGCCCCCGGCGCCGGTGACGGCGCGGCGAGCTCAGAGCTGCTCGCGGGCGCGGGTGCGATCGCGGGATTGGAGGGCGCCCTGGCCGGTGAAGCCTCGAACGGCTCGGGACCCGAGACTGCCGCGGACCTGGCCGGCATCGACACCGGCGCGACCGTCATCGAGGCCAACGGGACCGCGCCGAGCGCGGCGGGTGCCACGGTGCTCGACGCTGAGCACGCCGAGGAGAGCGCCGGCACCGATGACGCCGGCGCACAGCCCGACGGGGCGGTCGGCGACGGCGCGGGCGCGGACGGCGCCGTCGGCGCTGGCGGTGGCGCTCCAGCCGCTGCTGGCGGGCCAGTCGCCGCCGGGGGCGCCGCAGCGGCCGGACCAGCCGCCGCGACGGCGTCCCCTGCTGCCGCCGGCGGCGCGGTCGGCGCGGCTGAGGCTCCCGGCGCCGTCGCGGCTCCCGGCCCTCCCGCGGCGTCCGGCGCCGCGGGACCGTCCGCCGCCCCGGCGGCCCCCGCCGGTCCCGCCGGCCCGGCCGAGGCAGGCGACGTTCGCGACCCCCACGACGACCCCAAGTTCAAGGCCATGAAGGGGGCCACCAAGAGCGCCGGAGCACGTACAAAGACCCATCAGCCCGCCGCCGCGGGCGCCGCCACGGCTCAGGGCGCCGCCGCGCCGCCGGGCAACGAGGTCGCGAGCAAGGCCGCCGCCGCCCAGGTGGACGAAATGGGCAAGCAGCAGCCCGGGGTCTTCGACAAGACAGCCTTCATCGCTGCCGTCAAGAAGGCGATCGACGCGGCCGCTCCCAAGAATCTCGAGGAGGCGGACGACTTCAAGGGCTCTGGCAAGGCAGCCAAGGCCAAGGACGAGGTCCAAGGGCTCGTCAAGGGGGGCAAGAAGGAGTCCGAGAAGAACATCAAGCAGGCGACCGATGCTCCGCCCGACACGTCAAAGGCCACGCCGAAGACGGTCACGCCGATGGTCAACGACGACCCCGGGCCGCCACCGGCGGGTGTCGGTGCGGCGGCCGCCATGCCCGGCCCCCGTCCGCCCGAGCAGACGGACCTGTCCGCCGGTCCGGCGCAGGTCGACGCGACGATGGCGGCGGCCGACGTCACCGACGAGCAGATCAAGAAGTCCAACGAGCCCGAGTTCGGCGGCGTGCTGGAGGCTCGCGACGCGGCCAAGCAGCACGCGGCGACGGCGCCTGCCGAGTACCGCTCCCAAGAGCAGGGTGTCCTCGCCAAGGGCCGAGCGGACGCCGAGGGTGCCGCCGGCGAACAGTTCGCCGGGATGCAGGGCGTACGCGCGAAGTCACTCGACAAGGTGCTCGGGCAGAAGGGGGAGACCAAGGGCGCCGACGAGTCCAAGCGCGCGAAGGTCGCGGCCGACATCCAGGCGATATACGACAAGACGAAGGGCGACGTCACGAAGATCCTGGAGGCGCTCGACGGCAAGGTCGACGCTGCCTTCACGAAGGGCGAGCAGGCCGCCCGGACGCAGTTCGAGACCTACGTCGACGAGCAGATGCGCGCTTACAAGGCCGACCGCTACGACGGCTGGACCGGCGGGCTGAAGTGGGCCAAGGACAAGCTCTTCGGGATGCCCAGACGAGGTCAACCGGTTCTACGAGCAGGGGCGCGTGGCGTACCTCGCATCGATGGACGGCGTCATCGACGCGGTTGCGACGATCGTCGGCGATGAGTTGACCGCCGCGCGGACCCGTATCGCGGACGGGCGCGTCAAGGTCCAGAAGTACGTCGAAACGCTCGAGCCCGACCTGCGCGAGGTCGGCAAGGAGGCCGAGGGCAAGCTCGATGCGGAGTTCGACAAGCTCTCCTCAGAGGTCGACAACAAGCAGGACGCGCTCGTCGACACGCTCGCGCAGAAGTACGTGGAGTCGCGCAACGCGCTGGATTCGCGCATCGAGGATCTGCAGGCCGCCAACAAGGGCCTCGTCGACAAGGCGCTCGACGCGGTCACCGGCGTCGTCAAGACGATCCTGAAGCTCAAGGACATGCTGCTGAACGTCCTCGCCAAGGCGGCGAGCGTCATCGGCGACATCATCTCCGACCCGATCGGCTTCCTCGGCAGGCTCGTCGACGGCGTCAAGGGCGGTCTCAGCCGGTTCGTCGACAACATCGGCAGCCACCTCCAAGAGGGGCTCATGGGCTGGCTCTTCGGCGCGCTCGGCAGCGCCGGGATCACGATGCCCAAGTCGCTGGACTTCGCCGGGATCCTCGACCTCGTCCTGCAGATCCTCGGGCTGACCTACCAGAACATCCGCGGGCGGATCGCGAAGGTCGTCGGCGAGCCGCTCGTAGCGAAGATGGAGCAGACCGTCGACGTCATCAAGGACTTCGCCACCAAGGGGATCGCCGGCGCCTGGGAGTGGATCAAGGACAAGATCAGCGACCTCGAGGACATGGTCCTCGGCCAGATCAAGGAGTTCATCACCTCCAAGGTCATCAAGGCCGGCATCACCTGGATCATCTCCCTGCTCAACCCGGCGGCGGCCTTCATCAAGGCCTGCAAGGCGATCTACGACATCGTCATGTTCATCGTCGAGCGCGGCTCGGAGATCATGGAGTTCGTCAACTCGATCCTCGACTCGATCGGCGCGATCGCGAAGGGCAACATCGGCGTCGTCGTCGAGAAGGTCGAAGACGCCCTGAAGCGGGCCCTCCCGCTCGCGATCTCCTTCCTCGCGAGCCTCCTCGGCCTCGGCGGCATCTCCGAGAAGATCCGCTCGATCATCGACGCCGTCCGCGCCCCGATCAACAAGGCGATCGACTTCGTCGTCGGCGGCGCGGTGAAGACGTTCAAGAAGATGTTCGGCGGCGCGATCGGCTGGGCGAAGGGCAAGTTCGAGAAGGGCAAGGCGTATGTCAAGGGGAAGGTGGAGGCGGGGAAGGCGTACGTGAAGGGGAAGGTAACGGCGCTCAAGGATCGGTTCACGACCGGCGGCAGCAAGGGGAAGCCGAAGGAGAGCGCGGAGGAAGAGCCCGATCCCTCCAAGCCAGTCACGACCGACTTCGCAATGGCCGGCAAGCAGCACACCCTCACCGCTACCGCGGACGAGCGTGGCCGCGTACGTCTCGTCATGGCGAGCGCCTCGCCCGGCGATCTCTTTGCGAAGGCTGAGAGCGCGCTCGAATCTGCGCGCACGTCCCGGAAGACCGCTGCCGCGACCGCGCTTGAACAGTTCATCAACTCCTCGCGGCCGAAGCTCACGGAACTCGCACGGGTCGAACGCGATCAGCGGGAAACTGCGCGCGAGGCCGCGAAGCAGCGGGTGCTGCGCGAGATGGCAGCCGAGCTCGTGGCGATCGGCGCTGCGCATGGCCTGTCCGACCTCGCGTCATACGAGGCGCTCGGCCTGCCCGAAATCGAGCTCAACCGCCTTGTTTTCGACGCGCTGATCCAGTCCCGGACGCTCGTGCTTCAGCGCCGCGAAAGTCGCGCGGAGCAGCCGATCCAATCTGGTGATCCGGAGGAGGTGGCGAAGCGCTACGACACGTTGATGCAGAGCACGTCGGCAAGCTACGCGCGAGCGTGCGCCGCCGAGTTGTCCCCCGGAGGGGATGCCCGAACGTTCACTGGGAACGTCTTCCCGTTTGCTGGCGCCGAATACTTCGTCGACCACGATGCGATGTACATCCTGCCGAACGAGGCTGTCGGCTCCAACCGCGGCGCGCTCGGCAGAAAGGTGTACGTCGCCAGCAAGCCCAGGCTGGCGAGCCCGGCCGAGCTCAAGGCGGACCTCATGCGCTCGCTCGTGGCCAAGTTCAAATACAAGGGCGGCCGGTCGATCGATACGTTCCGGCTCGACGCCGAGTACCTTGCGACGGGAGGCCCCATGGAAACCGAGACCGGGGCCCTCTTCCTCGCCGCGATGATCGCTGAGCCCGGTCGCAACCTCAACGCGCACGTCCTCAACCTTCTGCTGATGAAGCAGGGTGGGAAGGAGTCGTTCTTCGAGGCGGCGCCGATGACGAAGGGCGGCACCGCGGCGGCGGACAAACACCGCGACCCGACGCTGGCGACGCTCCCCGGCGCGGGCCCGACGCAGCCGCCGATCAAGGTAACCGAGGCCGAGATCAAGCTCGTGCGAGACCGCTATCGGACTCACCACAAGGGCTCGGACCTCGAGGAGATGGTGTCCGAGCTCGGCAAGGACGCCGTCAAGCGCGACCTCATCGACTTCCTGGTCCAGGAAGCACAGCTCTGAGCCGGATGCTCGCCCTGTTCTCCGACCCGGCCTATGACGGCATGCGCGTGGCGCTTGAGGCTGTGCAGAGGGACTTCGCCCACGCGGTCACGGCGCGGAACGACAACGCGCTCACGATCGCGGGGACCGAGTTGCGCGTCGACCAGGTCCGCAGGATCGCCTCCATCCCCGGCGATCCCGAGACCTGGATCACCCGCCACGGGCGGCGGCTCATCGGCAACGATACGCGGCTCGGGCGGCTGACATTGGCCTATGTCGTCGGCAGCCGCCGCTACCTCACGGCGGAGGGGTTCAGGGACGTGCTCGCGCGCCTCACCCGGGATCCCGAGCGAATGCCCGCATCGGACCTCGCCCAGTTTGTGAACCTCGTGGCCGCCGAGCCGGCGCATGACCCGGCCGGAGAGCTGCCCATATGGCTCACCGTCGCGCACGACCTCGTGCCGGATCGCGGGCGAGACTACTTCGCGCAGGACATCCCGGGTCTCCTCACGGACCACGACCCGCTGCACGCTGAGATACCGGAGCAAGCGGACTACGCCGACCCGCTGCGGCCGGGCGCGACACGTCCGCGCGAGCCGACGCTTCCGCGCTACAAGGCGTATCTCCTTGACGTGGTGGCAGACGTCTCCGGCCTCGCCACCGATAAGGACCGCGACTCTGCGTTCGCGGCGCACTCCGACGAGCTTGAGGCGTACGTCCGCGACCAGCTCGTGTCTCCGCTGGCCCGTGGTGAGTAGTCTGCGTCCGGGCGAGCCGGCTTGGCGAAATGCGGTCGAGCTACCCGTCGGTCAAGTCAGGGATTCGGCCCTAGCGCCGGCCCCGGGCACGTCAGCGTGACGTTCGTCCCGCCGACCGCCGCCTGGTTCTTCCCATTCTGCGTCTTGGTGTCGTAGTCGGTCTTGGCCTTGTCGATCGCCGTCTGCCCGTCGCCGATCTGCTTCGTCACCTTGGCTTGGAGCGCCGTCATCGCCGCCTTGCCGGTGGCTCCGTTCGCCGAGATCGTCTTCGGCAGCGTGGCGAGCACGGCCTCGACCGCGGCGAAATGCCCTTCTTCGTGCGCGACCAGCGCGGCGCGGAACGCCGCGACCGCGGCCTTGTCGGCGTCGGTCATGTTCGGCCAGACGAAGTCGGTGATCTCCATGGAGGACGTCGCTACGTCGATCGGCCAGGAGATGTCGATCTCGGCCGTGTATCCCGTCTTGCCCTTGGTCACGCGCGGCTTTCCGGCGGCGGGCGCGACCTGCACATTGGCCTCGCCGACGTAGGCGCCCGAGTTGAGGATCGCGGCCGCGGCGTTGCAGTCGGCGCAGTTGTTGGGAAGCGACTTCGCCGCCGGGCGCGCGGGCGCGGCTGCGGATGGCGCGGCCTGAGCGGGCTTGCCAACCGCCTGCTGCAGCTCGATGAGGTCGGCCTCGTCGACGCCCGCGTCCTCTGTCATCCCAGCGTCGGTCCCGGCTGTCTCCTCGCGCTGCACAGCGGCCCTGGCGAGTGCGAGCGAGCGAGCGAGCATGGCGTTGCCGGTGCCGCGCTGCAGCTGCGCCAGCGCCGCCGCCCGAGCGACGACGGGCGCCTGCGCGAGGTGCGTCAGCGACTCCTCGTCCGCCATGGCGGCGCACGCGCGGTCCGCGCTGGCGTCGGCCTCGCGCGCCTCATCGACGGCCGACGCGGGATCAGCCGGGGTTCGACTGCGCTTGCGCACCGTTCGCAGGCCGGATCACCCCATGGAAGTGCTCGAAGTCCGCCTCCAGCGTCAGCCGCCCGAGCTTCCCGTACTCCAGCGCCACCGCTCGCACGAGATGTTCCATCCCGATCGACGCCGCCCTCCTCGGCTGCGATGAACGCCGCCGCAAGCGAGCAGTTGCGGATCCCGCCGCCCGACAGCTTGAAGCGTGTCGCCAGGAAGTCGAGGTCGACATCGTCTCCCACCGGCGCCTGCTCGGGCAGCAGCAGCTGCCAGATGCGCCGCCGGTCGTCGGCCTCCGGGAAGGGGAAGTCGATGACGAAGTCCAGCCGGCGCAGGAAGGCGTCGTCGATGTTCGAGCGGAAGTTCGTCGCCAGGATCACCGCGCCGACGTAGCCCTCCATCTTCTGCAGCAGGTAGGCGACCTCGATGTTCGCGTAGCGGTCGTGGGCGTCGGAGACGCCTGAGCGCTTGCCGAACAGCGCGTCGGCCTCGTCGAAGAAGAGGATCGCGTTGGAGCCCTCGGCGGCGGCGAAGATGCGATCGAGGTTCTTCTCGGTCTCTCCGATGTACTTCGAGACGACGGTCGCGAGGTCGACGCGGTACAGCTCGAGGCCGAGCTCGTTGGCCAGCACCTGCGCGGCCATCGTCTTGCCGGTCCCGGACTCGCCGGCGAACATCGCCTTCAGGCCCTGCGTACGCGCGACGGTGCGCTCGTAGCCCCACTGCTGCAGCACGAGGTCGCGGTGGCGCAGATAGGACGAGATCGATTGCAGCAGCGCGCGCTGGCGGTCGGGCAGGACGAGGTCCTGCCAGCGGTGCACGGGGTCCAGCCGCGCTGCGAGCTCGCCCAGGCGCGAGCTCGACGCCTGGCGCGCGCCCTCGTCGAGGTCGCGCGCCGTCGGCTGGGCCGCACCGCGCGCGGCGGCGGCGAGCACCGCGACCTCGGCGGCCTCGATGGATCTGCCCGATCGAGAGGCGGAACTTCGCCGCGACGTCCTGCACGTCGTCGGTGCCGCTGATCTGCGCCCACGCCCCGACGCGCTCCTGCAGGCTCGGCATCGGCGCCTCGAGCACGATCGTCGTGCGGTCGCCGAGCGCGAGCGCCGCGGCGCGCGAGGGCGTGATCATCACGACGCCGCCGGGCCGCTGCTCCAGCGCGCGCAGCAGCCGCGCGCGGTCGGCGGGCTCGATCAGCTCCAGGCCGTCGAAGCACAGGCGCAGGCCCTCGAGCGCGCAGACGAGGTTGGCCTCCGCCATGAGGTCGCGGTCGCCGAGGTCACGCACGTCGGCCAGCAGCAACGGCTGCGCGACGGCGGCCGCGACGAGCGCCGCGGCGTCGGGACCGGCGACGATCACCGGCAGCGGTGGGTTGCAGGCCAGCAGCGCCGCCAGCCGGCCGACGATCTGGGCCCGGCCCGGGTCGCGCGCGAGCGCCGGCACGACGCGCAGCCGCGCGTTCGAGACGCCGCTGTCCAGGCGCGCGCCGAGCAGGAAGCTCGCCAGGCGCTCACCGAGCTTCACGGCACGCTCGGCGAGCGGCACGACCACCTCACCGTCGAGTAGGCGCAGCGCGCCGTCGCGGCGCAACGGCGCGTCCCCGGCGAAGCAGCGCAGGACGTCGGCGGACGCGACGCCGGGCCCCTGCAGCAACTCGCTGACGAGGCGCGGCGTGGCGAGCTTGCGGGTGACGTCGTCCTGCAGGTAGGCGAACAGGCGGCCGTAGCGCGGGCTCAGCTCGGGCGCGGCGCAGAGTCCGAGCACCGCGGCGTCCAGCGGGTCCAGCCGCAGGCGTGCGGCCGCCTCGGCGAGACGCTCGTCGAACGTGGCCCCGGGCGCCGCGCCCGCGAGCGACAACGCCAGATCGTCGGAGATGTAGAGCCCGCGGAATGGGTCGGTCGGGTTCGCGTCGCGACCCGCGACCTCCTGCACCGCCGCGCGAATGCGCTCGGCGAGGAAGCCGAACGTGATGACGTCGGGCGCCTGCGGTTCAACCGTCGAGGCCACTGGCGACGGTGTCTGCTTCGGTCTCCATTGCGTCGCCGGGCTCCGACACGGTCAGCGGCCCGCTCGTCGGCGCGCCGCGCTGCTGCGTGACGTGCGTCAGCTCGTGGGCGAGCAACGAGTCGCCGTCGCTGCTCCCGGGGCGGTACTCGCCGGCGGCGAAGTAGACGTCGCTTCCCGTCGTGAACGCCCGCGCCGAGACCGAACGCGCGAGCGCGTCAGCGGTCGTGTCCGTATGGACGCGCACGTCGGTCAGCGGGTCGCCGACGTGCGGGGCGAGCCGTTCACGCGCGGCTGGATCGAGCGTGTGCCCGGAGCCGTTGGATGTCGCGATCGTCGATGCGACGTCGGGATGCACGACGCCGCCCGGCATGATGCCGTCGCCGGGTGTGCGGCCGATGAGCTGTCCGAAGGCGCGGTTGCCGACGTTCGACGCGACGCTCTCCGCCGGCGAGGGCGGTGAGATGGCGGTTCGGCAACAGGCTGGGAGGAGGGCAGCTGCTCGCGCTCGTCCTCGCTGTAATCGTGGCCGTCGCCTCTGGCGGCTCATGGGTCGAGCGTAGGTCGGGCCGCGCGCGCCTGGCAAGTGACGGTCGGGCAGCCAGAGAGGCACATTCGCGACGCGTGGCTGTCGGCAGGTGCAGGCCGGCAAGCGCTCGCGCCCATCCGCCGCGCGTGCGTGACCGGCGAGCGGGGACCTGACAGCATGTTCTCGACGTGAGCGCGAGCATCGACCGCCTGCGAGCCGAGGTGGCGCAAGCCGGCCGCGCACTCGCCGGATCCGGACTCGTCGTCGGCGTCGCAGGGAACCTCAGCGCCCGCGCGGGCGAGCTCGTCGCGGTCAGCCCGACGGGCGCGCGGCTTGCGCAGCTGACCGCCGGCGAGGTCGCCATCGTCGACCTCGACGGTGGTCTCGTCGACGCGCCGCTCGAGCCGACGTCCGAGCTGGCCGTGCACCTCGCGATCTACCGCCACTACGAGGCGGCCGCGGTCGTGCACACGCACCCGCCGATGGCGACGGCCGTCGCGTGCGTCGCCGACGAGCTGCCGTGCTTTCACTACGCGCTGCTCGCGCTCGGCGGCGAGGTGCGGGTCGCTCGCTACGCGACGTTCGGCACGCCGACCTCGCCGCGAGCGTCGTCGAGGCGCTCGAGGGGCGCACCGCGGCGTTGATGGGCAGCCACGGCGCCGTGACGTACGGCGACAGCCTGCAGGCCGCGATCGAAGCGACGGAGCTGCTCGAGTGGGCGTGCACCGTCTACGTGCACGCGCGCGCCTGCGGCACGCCGCGCGAGCTCGACGAGGACGAGCGGCGCGCCGTCGTCGCGGCGCTCGCGACGTACCGCATGGAGGGACGCGGACGTCCAGAGCGGGGACGCCGGCACGACCATCCATAGCGGCCATCGGCAGGCCGTTCGTCGGGCCCCGGCGTGGGTACGACGAGCCCGACAGCCAAAGGTCGAAGGACGCATGCCAACCGAAGCGCCGCCCGACGGACCGCAGTACGAGGTCTGGATCGACGACAGGATCCAGTCATGGGCGAAGGACACGATCTCCGTGGCGGAGATACGCGAGCTCGGCGGACTGCCCGCCGACTGTCCGATGTCCGCCGTCGATCTCGTGGCCCAGCAGGAGGTCCCGCTGCCCGAGGATGCCGTCCACACCGTGCCACCACGCGAGCCGGGCAGGCCGCTGGTGAAGCGGACGCACTTCAAGCCGCTCTCCTGAGCCGACGAGGCTCGGGCGGTCCGGCGCCCGAGCCTGTCATCCTTCAGCGCACGCGGTACCCGAGCGTCGCGTCCCAGCGCAGCGGCCGTGCGTAGCGCGGCAGCGGGGCGTCGCGGCGCGAGATCGGCACGCCCTTGTGGGTCGACGGCGGGCAGATCGCGACGTAGCGCGCATAGCCGCCCAGCCCGCCCCGGAACTTCGCGTACCCGATGTTCACCAGGCAGCCGGTGGCGGGCACGCCCGCGAGGTTGGCGACGCCCTCGGCCTGGGTGAAGCCGTGGTGCATCAGCCAGTCCTCGCCCTCGAGCGTCGGCGTCGTGTCGGTGTCCAGCGGCTCGTGGCCGTGGAACAGGATGTGGCGGCGCAGGTGCAGGAACTTCAGCGCGTCGAGGCTGACGCCGGGGAAGTCCGGATCGGCCGCGAGCGCCCGCGCCTGCACCGGGTGGTCCGTCCACCGCCTCGACCAGTCCGAGCGGACCATGACGACCGACCCGGCGGGGATGCGGCCGTGGCGCCGCTCGAAGCGCCTGATGTCGGCGACCTGCAGCGCGTACTTCGCGTTCCTGGCGACCTGCGCGACGATCGAGATCACGACGAGCGGCCGGACGGCGTAGGTCGCGGGCAGCTCGTCGATGCCCGGGTACTCGGGCGCCCAGTGCGCGGGCGGATCGAGCTGCGTGCCGAACTGATCGGTCGCCAGCCGGTAGGCGGTCGCCTCGAATCCGTCCTTCGCGTACGTGTACGGCCGGCCGGTCGCGGGATCGACGCTCGGGTCGAACATCGCCGCGCCGAAGCCCTTCCAGACCGGCATGTTCGGCGTGATCGCGTGTGTCAGATCGATGTAGCGGGCCCTGCTGAGCGCCTCGTCGTAGACCTTCCACAGCCCCGGCGCGGCGTTCGCGACGGCCGGGGTGGCGGACGACGCGGCCGCGAGCGCCATGATCGCGACGGCGGCCGCCCTCCTCGCACTGCGCATGATGGCCTCCCGTGGTGGTTGGGTGAGCGATCAGCAGGTACCCGCGCCGGCGCCGTGCGCCACATCGCGCACGCGCAGCGCCGGGTGTCAGCGGTGCAGGCGGTGGCGGTCGCGGTGGCCGTGGTGGCGGGCACCGTGCCCGTCGTGCTCGCGCCGGGCGGCGAGATCGGCCTCGACGCGATCGAGCTCGGGCGCGGGCCCGTACAGCGCCCAGCCGTTGCGCAGCAGCGGGATCACCGCCGCCAGCGCCACCCAGGCGGGCCAGAAGTAGCCGCTCGCGCCCGTGGCGACCCAGATCACCGTGCATATGAGAAACGGCGCCAGCCCGCCGCCGGTCTGCTGCACGAGCTCGCGCTGCAACGCCGCGCGCCGCCGCGCCAGCTCGGCCCGCGTCGCCGCCGGACTCGCCGGCAGCGCGGGCAGATCGGCGCGCGCGGCCTGCAGCTGCGCGGTCGTGCGCGCGCCGTACACCGCCTCGAGGCGCTCGCTGAGCTCGTCGGCGCTCAGGCGCCCGGCCGCGAAGTGCTCCCGCATCTCCCGGGCCACCCGCTCGCGCTCCTCGTCGGAGGCTCGAAGATCCACCGCGTCGCTCACCACGAGGAATGTTCACATATCGCGCCGGCGCGCTCGCCGAGCGCGAACCTGCGCCTCAGACGCGCGCTCAGTCGGGCGCCACGAGGTCGGTCTCCGCGGCTTGGGTCGCCCCCCGGCGCGCGCCCGGCCGCCTCGCCGCCGCCGCCGCGGCGGCGGCGTCCGCGGCGGCGTCGTCCTTCGCCGCGCCCGCGCCCGGTCAGCCCGCCCGTCAGCGTGTCCTGCGCCCAGCGCTCGCTGAAGCCCGCCGCGAACGCCAGCACGCACATGAAGTAGAAGGCGTCCGTCTCGTCCTTGGGCACCTGGAAGATCTGGACGAACTTGCTCGTCACGGCGAAGTAGATGAGGAGCCCGAAGATCGACCCGATCCACGGTCGCAGGGAGCCGAGGAAGAGCGTGTAGCCGCGCGCGACGTCGGAGTCCAGCGCGAACGAGCCGCTGTTGACGCGCGCGATCACGCTGACGACGGCGCCGACCGCGCCGGAGACGAGGCAGCCGATGATCGTCGACGCGTGCACGCCGTCCTTGTGCAGCACGCTGCCGGCCAGCAGGTACAGCACGACCAGCGCACCGATGCCGAGCGCCATGCCGGCGAAGTACACGAGCTGCGCGTCGCCGTTGGACGCCTCGCGGTAGCCGCGCCGCACGTCGGCCAGCCCGCGCAGCTCGGTCGCGACGGCGGCCTTGTGCGCCTGCGGCGGGTTCTCCCCACGGGCGTCGATGAGGCTCAGCAGGTGGCACGCCGACGTCATGACGAGCTGGATGCAGATGCGCCGGCTGCGGCCGCGCAGCACCTCGGCGGCGCGGATCGCGATCTCGTCGCAGTGGTGCAGCGCCCGGGCGATGTCGGGCTCGTCCTTCGTCGCCCAGTCGCTGACGCGATGGAACTTCGGCGATACCGAGAGCAGGCGGCGCACCCAGCCGGTGTTCGGCTTGCCGGCGGTCAGCGCCACCGCGCTCTCGACGTCGGCGCACCAGTACGCGCTGATGAGGTGGCCGTGCTCGTCCTCGAAGCGCGCGAGCGCTTCGTGGTAGTCATGGCGCAGCCGCGCGATGCGCTCCTCGCTGACGGACGGGTCGCGCACCGCGACATGCCAGCGGTAGTGGATCCGCACGAGGTCGGGGAAGGTGACGCGCTGCTCGTCTGTCGTATCGGGTGTCTGCGTCGTGCGGGCCATGCTCACCTCCGGCGCGCGCGATCATCCCACGGCGTCGCGCGGCGCTGCGCAAACATCTCTGCAGCGCGCGCGTCAGTCGCCGTGCGGCGCCGCGGCGACGTCGCAGGCGACCTCGTCGAGGCCGTCGCCGAGCAGCGCGAGCGGGATCGACGCGTCGCCCGCCAGCGCGCGCGCAAGCGCCTCGCGCTTCTCGGCGCCCGTCGCGAGCAGCAGCGTGAAGCGCGCGCGCCGCAGCACCGGCAGCGTGAGCGTCACGCGCTCGGGCGGCGGCTTCGGCGCCCCGCGGACCGGGGCGACCGGGGCCTCGCGCACGTCGAGGACCGGATGGCCCGGGAAGAGCGAGGCCGTGTGCCCGTCGGGGCCCATGCCGAGCAGCACGATGTCGAAGACGACCCCCGGCACGCGGCTGTGGATCTCCAGCCCGTAGCGCCACGCCGCATCCTCCGGGATCGCCGGCGACGGCACCTCGTGCAGATTCGGCGGTTCGGCGCGGGCGTTGGCGTACAGCGACTCGCGCACCATCCGCGCGTTTGACTCCGGGTCGTCGGACGGCACGCAGCGCTCGTCGCCGAGCCACAGGTGCACGTGCTTCCACGAGCCCTCGATCCGGGCGAGCAGCTCGTACGCGCGCCGCGGCGTCGTGCCGCCGGCGAGCGCGATGTGCAGGTCGCACCCGTCGCGGCGCGCGTCGCCGATCCGCCCGGCGATCGCGTCCGCGGCGTGGTGCGCGACGGCCTCGGCGTCGGGCAGTACGCGCATGCGGGGGTCGGCGGCGTCGCGCTCATGCCGACTCCCGCCGGCGCGCGTCGAGCGGCTGCTGGGCGAGCGCGATCTCGTGATCGGCGCGGATGACGTGCATGACGGCGTTGATGAGCGCGAGGTGCGTGAAGGCCTGCGGGAAGTTGCCGAGATGGCGGCCCGACAGGGGATCGATCTCCTCGGCGTAGAGCAGCAGCGGCGACGCGTAGGACAGCAGCCGCTCGGTCAGCGCCCGCGCGCGCGTGTGCTCGCCGATCTCGCTCAGCGCGCTCGCCAGCCAGAACGAGCAGATCGTGAACGTCCCCTCCTCCTGGTTGCCGAGGCCGTCGTCGGTCTCCTCGACGCGGTAGCGCAGCACGAGCCCGTGGACGGTCAGCTCGCGGTCGATCGCGTTGACCGTCGCGACGATCCGCTCGTCGTCGGGCGGCAGGAAGCGCACGAGCGGGGCGAGCAGCAGCGAGGCGTCGAGCGCCGTCGTCCCGTAGTGACTGCGTCAGCACGCCGCGCTCGTCGACGCCGCGCTCGAGCACGTCGGCCTTGATCTCGTCCGCCACCGCCTGCCAGCGCTCGATCTTCTCGGCGTCCTCGCGCAGCCGCGCCAGCCGTGCGCCGCGGTCGAGCGCCACCCAGCACATGATCTTCGAGGACGTGAAGTGCTTCGGGTCGCCGCGCACCTCCCAGATGCCGCGATCGGGCTCGCGCCAGTGCGTGAGCGCCTTCTCGACCTGCTTGCACAGCAGCGGCCAGTACGTCTCGCGCAGCCCGTCGCGCGACTTCGTGTGCAGGTAGAACGAGTCCAGCGCGCTGCCCCAGACGTCGTGCTGCTGGTGGTGGTAGGCGTCGTTGCCGATCCGCACCGGTCGCGAGTGCTCGTAGCCCTCGAGGGCGAAGCTCCTCCTCGTCGAGCTGGCGCTCGCCGCCGATCCCGTACATGACCTGCAGGTCGGCGTCGGCGCAGACCTCGGCGATGAACGCGAAGAAGTCGTCGGCCTCCCAGTCGAAGCCGAGCGTGTAGAGCGCCCAGAGCATGAACGTCGAGTCGCGCACCCAGGAGTAGCGGTAGTCCCAGTTGCGCCCGCCGCCGGGCGTCTCGGGCAGCGACGTCGTGGCGGCGGCGCACATCGCACCGGTCGGCGCGTAGACGAGACCCTTCAGCGTCAGCGCGCTGCGCTGCAGGTAGACGCGCCAGGGATGGTCGGGGAACTCGCCCTGGGCGAGCCATTCGTGCCAGTAGTCGGCCGTGCGCACGAGCCGCTTGTAGGCGTCCTCGAAGGACTCCGGGCCCTTGTGCGCGCTCCAGCTCAGCGCGACGTAGGCGACGTCGCCGTCGTGCATCGTCGTGCGCGCGCGCACGGTCGAGGCCTCGATGCCGAGCCGCAGGTCGCTCTGCAGGTTCAGCGTGAGATCGTGATCTCCGAACGTCGCGCGGCACTCCTCGTAGGCCTCGCCCGCGTACTCCCATTTCGCCGGCGCGCGCCCGTAGTCGTAGATCGGGTCGCACTCCATGTGGACGTTGACCATCCCGTTGACGCAGCGCAGCGTGCGCAGCAGGACGTGCTCGGCGTCGTAGTCCGTCGGCGAGCGGCGGTGCGTGTGCGAGCGCTCGCGGTCGTGGCGCCAGGGGCCGACGAGGAGCACGTCGCGGACGATCAGCCAGCCGGTCTTCGTGCCCCAGGTCGTCTCGAGCATGTTCGTGCCCGGGATGTAGCGCTGTCCCTGCGGGCACGCGCGCGTCGGCGGGAGCGAGCGAGAACATCCCCGCGTCGCGGTCGAGCATCGCGCCGAAGATGCTCGGGCTGTCCATCCGCGGGATGCACATCCACTCGATGTTGCCGCTCGGCGCGACGAGCGCCGTCGTCTCGCAGTCCGAGAGGAACGCGTAGTCGGCGATCGGCGGCCAGGGGCTGCCGGCGATCGGACCATCGGCGACGGGACGCGGCATCGGGGAGAGACTAGGCGCCCGCTCGTTACGAGCGGGTAAATCCCCTGCGAACGAGCCGCGGACCGGCCACCGGGCCGGTCGCCTGAGCGCCGGCCCGGTGGTTCGTTCCCGACCCACTACAGCCGCGTCAGCCACTCCAGCGGGAACGGCGGCCGTGCGAGCGGCCGGACCGCGAGGTGCATGAGCGTGAGCGGGTTGTCGTCGCCGGCGATGCGGTTGAGGTGCACGGTTGCGCACCCGCCGCAGCGGTGGACGAGCGCCCACTCGCCGTCAGGACGGACGCAGACGGCGATCGGCTCCATCGAGCCGGCACACTCCGCCGCGCGGTCGCCGGGCACGTCGTCGACGTGCTGGCTCCACAGGCAGCTCGGGCAGTGGTTGCGGTGCTTGGTGCCGGGCGCATCCATGGATACGTCGAGCCGGCAGTTGCGACATCGGAAGGTGTCCGGACTTCGGCGCCGGGCACGGGTGCGCTGATCGCGCGACAAATGGACCTCCAACGGACCTACGAGAACGGAAACGGCGGCGTCGCGCGACGGGCTGTGGCGCGGCGGGCTGTACTCAGCCGGGGCGGTGCGACGAGGCGTGTTCCGTGGTGGCAGTCATAGGTCGTTCACCTCTGCCGTTCAGACGTTTGGAAGGCAGCCCGATGAGGCTAGCTGGCCATCCGCGTCGCGACAACCCCTGTGTGACCGTCCTCACGGCGTCAGCCGATGTCCCGGCGCCTGAATCCGGCGAGCCCGGCGCACGTGAGCGCGACCGCCACCGCGGTGAGCGCGAGCAGCGGCCCCGCCGCGAGCGACGCCGCCGGCACGGCGGGGACGTGATCGAACGGGGAGACGCCGAGCAGCCAGCCGGGCGCATCGACGAGCGGCCCGAGGAACCACAGCAGCGCGCAGCCGCCGAGCGCTGCCCAGGCGACGGTCACGGCGCGCGGGACGAGCCCGAACAGGGCCACGACGACGGCGCCGAGCACCCACACCGCCGGAAGCTGCGCGAGCGCCGCGCCGGCGAGGCGCGGAAGCTGCCCGGCGTCGTGGCTGCCGATCGCGTGCGCGAGCCCGATGCCGACGCCGCCGGCGAGCAGCACGACCGCCGATCCCGCCAGCGTCGTGACGAGGTGGGTCGCCGCCCACGGCAGGCGCCCGACCGGCGTGGCGAGCAGCGATTCGGCGTGTCCGGAGGTCTCCTCGGCACGCAGCCGCAGCCCCGCCGAGATCGTGTAGCCGGTCGCGATGAGCGCCATCAGCGCCAGGATGCTCGCGAAGAAGGCGTCGACCACGCTCCCGCCACCGGACTGCGTGATGACGTCGGCGAGGCTCTTGCTGCTGTCGACGAGCTCGCCGGCGTTCTGGCCGATCGAACCGATCACCAGGCCGCCGAAGAAGAGCCCGGCGCTCCAGGCGATCAGCGCGCCGCGCTGCAGCCGGACGGCGAGGCCGAGCGCCCCGCGCAGGTCGCGCCCCGCCGACGACGGGCCGGGGCGGGCCGCGACGAGCCCGGCGCCGAGATCGCGCCGGGCCAGCAGCGCGAAGGCGGCGGCGGCGAGCGCCGCCGCGGCGGCGAGGCCGAGCAGCAGCGGCCACCACCGCTCGCCGGCGAACGGGTGCGTCGCCTGGCCCCAGCCGATCGGCGACAGCCAGGAGAGCGTTCCGTCGCCCGCGTCCCCCGCCGCGCGCACCAGGAACGCGGCGGCGAGCGCCGCGCCGGCGATGCCGTGCGCCGCGCGGGCGCTCTCGGTCACCTGGGCGGCGACCGCCGCGACGCCCGCGAACACGAGGCCGGTGACGCCGAGCGCGGCGCCGAGCGCGAGCGATCCCGCCGCCGGCAGGCCCAGGCCGATCAGCCCGAGCGCGATGACCGCGGCGATCGCCACGTTCAGCGCGGCGACGACGATCAGCGCGGCGGCGACCGGCGCCAGGCGCCCGACGGCGCCCGCGCGCATGAGCTCGGTGCGGCCGCGCTCCTCGTCGGCGCGCGTGTGGCGCCCGACGAGCAGCAGGCTCATCAGCGCCACCCAGACGGCGCCCGAGCTGCTCGTGCGCCAGGCCGTCAGGCCGCCGATCGTGTCCAAGCGCCCGCCCGGGGCCGTACAGCGCGGTGAACGTCGAGTTGCCGCGGATCGTCGCGGCGAAGTCGACGCGGTCGGCGACCGTGGGGTAGAGGCCCTGGAAGCTCGACGCGGTCAGGAGGACGAACCCGGCCCCGATGAGGATGCAGATGGGAATCACCACCCGGTCGCGCCGCAGGTTCAGGCGGACCAGCGCGCCGGTGGCGGCCAGGGCGGTCATCGCGCGGCCCCCGAGAGGGCGGTCGGCTGCGCGGGCGCATGGAGCTCGTCGCCGTAGTGGCGCAGAAACAGCTCCTCGAGCGTCGGCGGTCGGCTCGTGAGGCTGCGCACGCCGAGCTGCGTCAGGTGCGCCAGGACGGCGTCGAGCTGCGGCGTGTCGACGTCGAAGGTCGCCCGCCGCCCGTCGACGCGCAGGCCGTGCACGCCGGCGAGGGCGGCGAGCCCGTCGGGCGGCTCGGCGGTCTCGACGACGATCGCGGTGCGGGTGACGTGGCGCATGTCCGCGAGCGTGCCGGACTCGACCGTGCGTCCCGCGCGGATGATGCTCACGCGGTCGCAGAGCGCCTCGACCTCGGCCAGGATGTGGCTCGAGAGCAGCACCGTGCGCCCGGCCGCGTGCAGCTCGCCGATGCACTCCTGGAAGATCGCCTCCATGAGCGGATCCAGGCCGGACGTGGGCTCGTCGAGGATGAGCAGCTCGACGTCCGCGGCGAGGGCGGCGACGAGCGCGACCTTCTGGCGGTTGCCCTTGGAGTAGGCCCGGCACTTCTTCGTGGGATCGAGCTCGAAGCGCTCGAGCAGCTCGCTGCGCCGCCGCGGATCCAGGCCGCCGCGCAGGCGACCGAGCAGGTCGATCGCCTCGCCGCCGGAGAGGTTCGGCCAGAGGTTGACGTCGCCGGGGACGTAGGCGAGCCGCCGGTGCAGCGCGACGGCGTCGGCCCAGGGGTCGCCGCCGAGCAGCCGGACCGTGCCGGCGTCGGCGCTCAGCAGTCCGAGGAGGATGCGGATCGTGGTCGACTTGCCTGCCCCGTTGGGGCCCAGGAAGCCGTGGACCTCGCCGGTCTCGACGGACAGATCGAGTCCGTCGAGCGCGCGCGTCGGCCCGAAGCTCTTGACGAGGTTGGAGATCGAGATCGCGGTGCTCATGACCGCAGGGTACAGAAGTTTCACGTTCTTGTAAAAGTTCCGAAGAGAGTATGATGACGCGATCGTGGAAGCCGCGAGCAAGCTCCCCCCCGACGCCGATGACGGCGTCCTGCGCTTCGTCGAGCAGTTCGCCCTGCTGCTCACGGACGGCGGCATGCCGCGGATGGCTTCGCGCGTCTTCGCCTGCGTGCTGGCCGAGGACAGCGGTCAGCTGACCGCGGCGCAGCTGGCCGCGCGGCTGCGCGTCAGCCCCGCGGCGATCTCCGGCGCGGCGCGCTACCTGATCCAGGTCGACCTGCTCACGAAGGCCCGCGAGCCCGGCGGTCGCCGCGATCACTACCGCCTCGCCGACGACCTCTGGTACGAGGCCTTCGGCCACAAGGACACGCTGCTGCGCCGCTGGGAGGAGGGCCTCGTCGAGGGCATCGAGCTGCTCGGCGACGACACGCCGGCCGGCCGCCGCCTGCAGGAGACACGCGCCTTCTTTGCGTTCCTGCGCACCGAGCTGGCGCCGATGATGGAGCGCTGGGAGGAGCACCGGCGCGCCACGGCGCGCCGCCCGCCCGCGGAGGATTAGCGCTGCTCCGTGCGGCGCTGCTCAGCCGAGCAGCTTGCGCGCCGCTGCGAGCGCCGGCTTGAACGTCGGGTCGACCATGAGCGCGTGGCGGATGCCCTCGCCGAGGATGCCCGGCTCGCCGCGCGAGGCGCCGAGCACCGTCCAGACGTGCTCGAAGGCGTCCTCGCCGCGCCGCGCCGGCTCGCGGCGGCGCGCCGTGAGGCCGCCCTCGCCGCGCTCGAGTGCGAGCATCGTGCCGAGGTCCGAGCGCGTCTCGACGCCCGCCAGGCCCGGTGCGCTCATGCCGTCGACAGGCTCCAGGCGCAGCTCGACCTCGCCGCGGCGGGCGCGCGCGCGGCCGCGCAGCAGGTTGCCGTGGCGGGTGAGCTGCTCCGGCCGCCAGCCCATCTGCGAGCACAGCCAGCCGACGAGCAGCAGCCCCGACACGAGCGAGTCCTCGCGGTAGCGCACCGACACCTTCGACAGCGTGTGCAGCTCGTGGCGGCGCGCGGGCGGGTCGTAGGCGGCGGCGAGCCGCTCGCGCCAGGGCGTGCAGCGCAGCCAGGCGAGGTCGACGACCTCGCTGCGCTCGGCGAGCTCGCACGTGCGCACGAGCACGTTCCTGACCTCGGGCTCGTCGACGGCGTCGCTCAGCACGACCTGGGCGATCGCGGCGCCGCCGGCGCGGCCCGTCGTCAGCGCGTCGACGGCCTCCGGATGGCCGTGCGGCGACCAGACGGCGGTGCGCAGGTCGGTGACGACGAGCGGGTCGACGATGGTGTCGAGGTCGCGCAGATGGCGCTCCCCGACGTGGACGATGACGAGCTCGCGCATCGCGGCGAACTCGCCGCGGCGCGCATCGCCCTCGACCGACACCGTCGCCTGGGCGTCGATCGTCCTGCGTCGCGGCTCGACGGCGCAGACGACCGTGCGCGAGGCGTGGTAGCGACCGACGCGGCGCAGCCGGTTGGCGATCTCGCCGCCCCACTCGCGGTCGACGACGCAGACGAGGTTCAGCGTGCGCGCCGGGACGCACTGCTCCATCGCGACGTGGCACTCGGCGACCAGCCGCCGCAGGGCGCTCTCGATGACGCCCGGCGTCGTGTCCTGGTCGCTCCAGAGTGCGTCGGTCGTGCTCACCGAAGGCTCACTAGATCATCCGCCAGCGGTCGTCGCCGCACAGGAGGGCCGCGGCCTGCGTCGGGCCCTGCGAGCCGGCCGGATACTGCGCCAGCGGGCCGGGCATCTGCTCCCACGCCTTGAGGATCGGGTCGCAGATGGTCCACTGCGCTTCGACCTCGTCGTTACGGGTGAACAGCGTCGCCTCGCCGCGCATCGCGTCGATGATGAGCCGCTCGTAGGCCTCCGGCGACTCCGACAGGAACGCCGTCCCGTAGAGGAACTCCATGTTCACCGTGCGGATCGCCATCCGCGTGCCCGGGATCTTCGCGCCGATCGACAGCGACACGCCCTCGTTGGGCTGCACGGTCAGCACGAGCACGTTGGGCCGCACGCCGGTCGACATCTCCGGCGACTGGAACGCGACGTGCGGCACGGGCTTCAGCGTCACCGCGATCTCCGTGACCTTGCGCGCCAGGCGCTTGCCCGTGCGCAGGTACATCGGCACGCCCGCCCAGCGCCAGTTGTGGACCTCCAGGCGCAGCGCGGCGTACGTCTCCGTCTTGGAGTCCGGCGGCACGCCCGGCTCCTCGAGGTAGCCCGGCACCTCCTCGCCGGCGACGATCCCCGGCCCGTACTGCGCGCGGACCGCCATGTCCGGGACCTCGTCGGGGTGCGGGGCGCGGATCGAGCGCAGGACCTTGACCTTCTCGTCGCGCACCGCGTCGGCCTCGAAGGCGACCGGCGGCTCCATGCACAGCAGCGACAGGAGCTGGAGCATGTGGTTCTGGACGAGGTCGCGCAGGGCGCCGGCCGAGTCGTAGTAGCCCGCCCGCGAGCCGATCCCGATGTCCTCGGACGCCGTGATCTGCACGTGGTCGATGTAGTTGCGGTTCCACAACGGCTCGAACATGTTGTTCGCGAAGCGCAGCGCCAGGACGTTCTGGACGGTCTCCTTGCCGAGGTAGTGATCGATCCGGAAGACCTGCTCCTCGTCGAACACCGACAGCACGCGCGCGTTGAGGGCGCGCGCCTCCTCGAGCGAGCGGCCGAACGGCTTCTCGATGATCACCCGCACCTCGGCCCGCTCGCTGCGGGCGAGGTCGTGGCGGCCCAGGCAGTCGATGATCACCGGGAAGAACATCGGCGCGGTCGAGAGATAGAAGCAGCGGTTCAGCGGCAGGCCGGCGGTCGCGTCGAGCTCGCCGAGGACCTGGGTGAGGTTGTCGTAGACGGCGTCCTCGTCGAACGAGCCGCTCACGTAGCGCACGTCCTCGAAGAGCTTGGCGAGCACCTTCTCGTCCGGCGGGCGGCGCGAGAACTCGCGCACGGACTGGATCGCCTCGTCGCGGAACTCCTCGTCGGTCATCTCCGAGCGGGCGTTGCCGACGAGCCCGAAGCGCTCGGGCAGCGCACCCTCGTGGGCGAGGTTGTAGAGCGCGGGCAGCAGCTTGCGCCGCGCGAGGTCGCCCGTCGCGCCGAAGATGACGAGCGCGGTGGGGTGGACGGGCAGCCGCTCGAGCCCCTCGATGAGCGGGTTGTCCTCGGGTCCGGTGGTCTGGCCGGCGGTGGTGGTCATCACCCGTCGGCGCTTTTCTTCGTCGCGTGCCCACCGAACTGCGCCCGCAGCGCGGCGAGCATGCGATGCGTGAAGTCGCCGTTGCCGCGGCTGTAGAAGCGCGCGTACAGCGAGGCCGTGATGACCGGCGTCGGCACGTCCTTGGCCATTGCGTCCTCGATCGTCCAGCGGCCCTCGCCGGAGTCCTCCGTGTAGCCGCTGAGCGCGTGCAGGTCGTTGCCCTCGAGCTCGAACGCCCGCGCGGCGAGCTCGCACAGCCACGAGCGCACGACCGAGCCCTGGTTCCACAGATGCGCGATCTTCGCGTTGTCGAGCTCGAACTCGGACTTGTCGAAGAGGTCGAAGCCCTCGGCGTACGCCTGCATGAGGCCGTACTCGATGCCGTTGTGGACCATCTTCACGTAGTGCCCCGCGCCGCTGGGGCCGAAGTGCCCCCAGCCGCGCTCGCCGAGTACGTGGCGGCTGGCGTCGTTCGTCTCCGGTGCGAGCACGTCGAGGATCGGCGCCAGGCGCTTCACCGCCGCCTCGGGACCGCCGACCATCATGCAGTAGCCGACCTCCAGCCCCCACACGCCGCCGCTCGTGCCGACGTCGAGGTAGTCGATCCCGGCCTCGCTCAGCACGGCGGCGCGCGCGCGGTCGTCGGTCCATTTCGAGTTGCCGCCGTCGACGATCATGTCGCCCTTGTCGAGCAGCGACGCGAGCGCGTCGACGGTCTCCTGCGTCGGCCCGCCGGCGGGCACCATGATCCACACCATCCGCGGTGCCTGGAGCTGCTCGACGAGGTCGGCGAGCGACGTCCGCGCCGCGCGCGGCGGTCGCCTCGGTGACCTTCTTGACCGTCGCGGGGTCGCGGTCGTAGGCGACCACGTCATGGTCGGAGTCGCGCTTGATGCGCGCGACCATGTTCCCGCCCATCCGGCCGAGCCCGACGAATCCGATCTGGGATGGCACTACAGGATCTCCTTGATTCGCGCGGTGAGCCCCCGCACCGCTTCAGCAAGATCCTCGCCGCGCAACCGTAGCTTCTCCGCCTTGCGGCCGCGACTTCGCAGCGTCTCGAGGTCACCGAACGCCTGCGCGTTCTTCAGCACCGCAAACGTGAACGGCTTGCCCGGGATCTCGACGTCCTCGCGGACCGTCGTGGACGAGCACGAGGAAGCGCCCGCTCGGCGGCCCGCCCTTGTGCAGCTGCCCGGTCGAGTGCAGGTAGCGCGGTCCGTAGCCGAACGTCGTCGTCGCCTTCGTCGCGTCGCGGATCGCGGCGCGCAGCTCCGCGATCGCGGCGTCGACCTCGGCGCTCGGCGCCATGAAGCCGAGGATCGCGACGTAGTCGCCCGCCCGCGCCTCGCCGACCAGGGCGCGCAGCGCGTCGTCGCCGGCGTCCTCGGGCTCGTGCAGCTCACCGCCGGACTCGATCTCGCCGAGGATCTTGGCGGTCGTGTCCTTGGCCACCTGCACGTCGGGCTGGTCGAACGGGTTGATCCCCAGCACCCAGCCCGCGACCGCGGTCGCGAACTCGGCGAAGAAGAAGATCCGCCCGAGGTCGCCCGGCCCGCCGGCCGACAGCGTCACGGTCGGCTGGTTGGCTGCGGCGAGCGCCTTGACCCGCTCGTCGAACTCCTCCTCCGGCTCGTCCATGTCGCGCAGGTAGCTGAACACGCGGTCCTCGCCGTAGACGTCCGGCCCGGCGAGCGGCTCGTCGGTCACCGGCACCGCGCCCTTGCCGTGCTTGCCGAGCGACTCGGCGACGAGCTGCTCGACCCACAGCCCGAAGGACTCGATCGGCCGCTCGACGACGAACGTCAGCTTGTCGCGGGCCTGCAGCGCCAGCGCGCCGACCGCGATGCCGAGCCACAGCCCGCTGTTGCCCTCGGTCGTCGAGCCCGGCCGAGCACGCCTCGGCGGCGACGCCCGCGCCCTCCAGCAGCGAATCGAGGTCGACGCCCATCAGCGCGGCGGGCACGAGCCCGAAGTACGTCAGCGCGCTGTAGCGCCCGCCGACGTCGGGGTCGTTGAGGAACGTGCGCCGGAAGCCGCGCTCGTCGGCGAGCGCCTCCAGCGACGAGCCGGGGTCGGTGATCGCGACGTACTGCTCGCCGTGCGGGCGCAGGCTCCAGAAATGCTCGAACAGCGAGCGCGTCTCGATCGTGCCGCCCGACTTCGTCGACACGAGAAACAGCGTGTGCTCGAGGTCGACCGCGCGCTCCTGCGCGAGCACCGCGCCGGGGTCGGTCGAGTCGAGCACGTGCAGCCGCAGGCGCCCGTGCAGCGCCTGGCCGAACGAGCGCCGCAGCACCTCGGGCGCGAGGCTCGAGCCGCCCATCCCCAGCAGGACCGTGTCCGTGTAGCCCGCCTCCGCGGCCTCGCGGGCGAAGTCCTCGAGGTCGTCGATCTGCTCGCCGTAGGTCTCGTGGGCGTTCAGCCAGCCGAGCCGGTCGGCGACCTCGGGCTGGCCGGCCTGGCCCCAGAGCGTGTCGTCCTTGGCCCAGATGCGGCGCACGACGCGCTCGGCGACGGCGCGCTGGACGAAGTCGGCGATGAGCGGCTCCAGCTCGTCGGGCAGCGAGGAGTCGATCGTCTCCGGGCGGCCGGTGAAGATCGCCTCGCGCTTGGCCTCGATGCCGGCCAGCAGCTTCTCCATCGGCGTGACGAAGGCGTCGATGCCCTCGCGCAGGAGCTTGGCGGTGACCTCGTCCATGTCGATGCCCGCCTCGGCGAGCGCCTCGAGCACGGGCGTCGGGTCCTCGCGCACCGTCTCGCCGCTGCACCTCCAGGCGCTCGGCGCAGGCCAGCAGCGTCTGCATCGGCATCGTGTTGACGGTCTCCGGGCCGACGAGCTCCTCGACGTACTTCGTCTCCGGGTAGGCCGGGTTCTTCACGCCCGTCGAGGCCCACAGCGGGCGCTGGACGTGCGCGCCGGCCGCGAGCAGGCCGGCGAAGCGCTCGCCGTGGAAGATCTCCTCGAAGCGGCGGTAGGCGGCGCGCGCGTTGGCGACCGCGGCCTGGCCCTGCAGGTCGCTGCGACCGATCTCCTCCAGGCGCTTGTCGACCTCGGAGTCCACGCGCGAGACGAAGAACGACGCGACGGAGCGGACGTCGAGGTCCTTGCCCTCGGCCCGGCGGCGCTCGAGGCCCTTGATGTACGCCTCGGTGACGTCCGTGTAGGCGTCGACGGCGAACAGCAGCGTGACGTTGATGTTGATGCCCTCGTAGATCGCCTGCTCGATCGCCGGCAGGCAGTCGGGCGTGCCCGGGATCTTGATCATCACGTTGGGCCGGTCGACGCGCGACCAGTACTCCCGCGCCTGGGCGATCGTGCGGTCGGTGTCGAAGGCGAGGTCGGGGTCGACCTCGAGCGAGACGTAGCCGTCGTCGCCGTCGAGGTCGTCGAAGACCGAGCGCAGGACGTCGGCGGCCTCCTGCACGTCCTGGATCGCGATCTCCTGGTAGATCGCCCGGGCCAGCGCGCCGCCGCGGGCGAGCTCCTCGATCTGCTCGTCGTAGTCGGGCGAGCCGAGGATCGCCTTCTCGAAGATCGCCGGGTTGGAGGTCATGCCACGCAGGCAGTCCTCCTCGATCATCCGCCGCAGCTCGCCGCCGCGGGTGAGCGAGCGCCGGATCTGGTCCAGCCACGGGCTCGTCCCGGCGGCGATCAGTGCGGTCAGGCGGGGGTTGACGTTCACCGCTTGGCTCACCAGCTTGCCTCCATTCCGTCACGTTCCATCTGCAGGACCTTTCCGAGGCGGCGGACATGGCGCTCCTCGCCGCTGAACTGCGCCGAGCAGAACGCCTCGGTCAGCTCGGCGGCGATGGCGGGCCCGATGACGCGCGCGCCCAGGCACAGGACGTTGCAGTCGTCGTGCAGGACGCACTGCGCCGCCGTGTAGTGATCGTGGCACACGCTCGCGCGGATACCCGGGAGCTTGTTGGCAGCGACGGAGACGCCCGCGCCGGAGCCGCAGACGAGGATCCCGCGGTCGGCCTCGCCGGCCGCGATCGCGCGGCCGATGTCGAGCGCGCTGTCGGGATAGTCGTCGTGCTGGCCGAGGTCGATGAGCTCGTGGCCGCCGTCCCGGACGGCCTGCCAGACCGTGTCGCGCAGCGAGACACCGGCGTGGTCGATGCCGACGGCGATCCTCATCGCGCCGTGGCCTCGCTCGCCGTGCATGCCTGCTCGGCCTCGAGCTCGTGACCGGCGAGCAGCGCGGCTCCGCGCACGCCCGCGAGCGGCCCGTAGCGCGCGCGCCGGATCTCGGTGCGCGTGCCGACGCCGGTCAGCCGGTAGCGGCACGCCTCCTCGCGGGCGGGCGCGAGCAGCAGCTCGCCCGCCGCCGAGACGCCGCCGCCGACGACGACGAGGTCGGGGTCGAACGTGTTGATCGCGTTGGCGATGCCGACGCCGAGGCGGCGGCCCAGCAGCTCGATCGCGGCGACGGCGCCGGCGTCGCCGTGGTGCGCGGCGTCGATGACGCGGCCGGGCGTGATGCCGTGCTCGCGGGCGATCTCGTTCAGGGCGCTGCCCGACGCCAGCGACTCCAGCGAGCCCGGCTGCGGGAAGTCGTCGCTGTGGGCGAACGGGACGCGGCGCAGGTCGGCGCCGACGATCGTGTGCCCGATCTCCGCGGCCGCGCCCGTCGCGCCGCGATAGACGCGCCCGCCGATGACGATCCCGCCGCCCACGCCGGTGCCGACGGTGAACATCACGAGGTGGCGGGCGACGAGCACGCCCTCGTCGTCGTAGGCCTCGGCGAGCGCGGCGCACGTCGCGTCGTTGTCGACGAAGACCGGAACGCCGAGCTGCTCGCGCAGCACCTCGCGCAGCGCGACGTCCTGCAGGGGGATGTTCACCGAGGAGCGGATCCGGCCCGTCTCCCAGTCGACGACCGACGGGACCGCCACGCCGACCGCGGCCGCGTCGCCGGCCGCCCGGACGGCGGCGACGAGCTGTGCGACGAGGGCCTCGGCGCTGCTCGTGTCGGTCCGCTCGACCACCGGTTCGAGCAGCGTCGTACCGTCCAGCAGCGCCACCGCGATCTTGGTGCCGCCGACGTCCACGCCGATGAGCCGCTGTGTCATGAGCCTCTCACGCTACCCGGTGTCTTCGCGCAGGCCACACCGGGTAGCTTGCGACAGGTGCCCGATCCCGGCGAGACCTTCCTGAACCTCGCAGGATCGCTTGATTACCCGCTGTTCATCGTCACCGCTGCGGATGGCGAGCGGCGTGAAGGTTGTGTGATCGGCTTCGCGACGCAGTGCAGCTTCGATCCGCCGCGCTTTCTCGCCTGCCTGTCGCGCGAGAACCGGACGTACCGCCTCGCGCTCGGCGTCGACGCGCTCGCCGTCCATCTCGTGCCGCGCGCGCAGGCCGGGCTCGCCAAGCTCTTCGGCGGCGAGACGGGCGACGAGATCGACAAGTTCGCGCGCTGCGAATGGCACCCGGGGCCGCGCGGGCTGCCGATCCTCGACGGCTGCCCGAGCTGGTTCGCCGGCGAGATCCGCGCCCGCCACGACCTCGGCGATCACGTCGGCTTCCTGCTCGAGCCCTTCGAGGCGCGCCATGAGCCCGGCGCGGAGCTTCGTGTACTTCCAGGACGTCAAGGACGACATCGAGCCCGGTCACCCGGCGACGTGAGCGCCCCGGCGCGCAACGAGCGCCCCGTCGGGCTGCGCCGCCTGCTGCCCGAGCCCGGCGAGCTGACCGCCGACGAGCTCGCCGGCGAGCTGCGCCCGTGGGAGCAGGCACCGCCGCAGCGGCCCCACGTCGCGCTGAACATGGTCCACACGACCGACGGCCGCGCCGCGGTGGACGGGCGCACCGCGCCGATCTCGAGCGTCGCCGACCGCCAGCTCTTCCACGCGCTGCGCACGCGCGTGGACGCGGTCATGGTCGGCGCCGGCACGCTGCGCGTCGAGCGCTACGGGCGGCTCGTGCGCGACGCCGCGCGCCGCGAGCAGCGCCGCCTGGCGGGCCTGGAGCCCGATCCGCTGGCGATCGTCGTCAGCGGCTCGCTCGACCTGCCGGCCGACCTGCCGCTGCTGCAGGACCCCGATTCGCGCGTCGTCGTCGTCACGGCGTCCGAGGGCTCGCTGGAGGGCGTGCGCGCGCAGGTCGACTACCTGCGCCTCGTGCCCGTCGACCTGCCGGCCGCGCTCGAGCAGCTGCGCAGCGCGTACGGCGTGCGGGCCATCCTCTGCGAGGGCGGCCCGCACCTCAACGCCTCGCTGCTCGCCCGCGGGCTGATCGACGAGCTGTTCCTCACGACGTTCCCGGTCATTGCGGGCGGCGCCGGCGCGCTGACGATCATGGACGACGCGGCGCTCGACCGGCCGGCGGCGCTCTCGCTGCGCTGGCTGCTCGAATACGACGGCGAGCTCTTCGCGCGCTACGGCGTGAGCGCTTGATCAGGCGCGCGGTCGACGGATCTGCGCCGGATCGTTGCGATGGGAGGTGGCGGGTTCTCGATGGAGCCGGAGAACCCGCTGCTGGACGAGTTCGTGCTGTCGCTGGCTCGCTCGGCGCACCCGCGCGTGTGCTTCGTCCCCACCGCCGCCGGCGATTCCGAACGCTACGTCGCCCGCTTCTACAGGGCCTTCTCGCAATTCGATTGTCACGCCACCGACCTCCAGCTCTTCGACCGCAGCGTCAGCGATCTGCGCTCGTTCGTGCTGGAGCAGGACATTCTGTACGTCGGCGGCGGAAACACCGCGAACCTGCTCGCGGTCTGGCGGGCCCACGGCCTCCACGAGCTCGTCGCGGAGGCATGGAAGGAGGGCGTCGTGCTGTGTGGCGTCAGCGCGGGCATGAACTGCTGGTTTGCACAATCGGTCACGGATTCGTTTGACCTCATGCAACTCGCTGCGCTCGATGACGGGCTCGGGCTCCTGGCCGGAAGCTGCTGCCCGCACTACGACGGCGAAGAGCAGCGACGCCCGACCTTCCACCGCCTCATCGCAGCCGGCGAGCTGACCGACGGGGTGGCAGCCGACGATGGCGCCGCGCTCGTCTTCACGGGCCCCGACCTGGACGAAGTCGTCTCGTCCCGTCCCGATGCGGCCGGCTACCGCGTCGGCCGAACCGGCACCGCCACCGTCGAACACCGGATCGACGCCCGCTACCTGGGCAGTTCCTGAAGTCCCGCTTCCTTCGACCGAACCCGGCGGCCCTTCGGTGGCCTCACGACGACCTTGCTAGCCGCCGATCGGCCGGCAGCGCACGACGCTCGTGTCGAGGATCCGCCCGGCGGCGGAGACGAACGCCAGGCGCGCGCGTCCGGGGCGCAGCTCGATGCGCAGCGCGCCGTAGTCGCCGTCGTCGCCGAACGCCAGGCGGGGATCGCGCTTCAGCGCGTAGCGGCCGTGGCCGCCGGCGCCCGACACGTACTGCGCGATCCCGTCGATCGGCTTGAAGCGCTGCATGTTGTGGTCGTGGCCGGCGACGACGATCGCTGCGCGGCCGGGCAGCGCGTCCCACAGCGGCGCGAGGTCGGCGGCGTCGCCGTGGCGCCCGGCGTTGAAGCGCGGCCGGTGCAGGAAGGCCAGGCGACAGGTGCCGGAGCCGCGCAGCCGGGTGCGCAGCCAGCGCAGCTGGTCCGATGCCGCGCCGTGCGGCGCCTGCGAGTTCAGGCTCAGCAGCTGCCAGCCGGCGACGCGGAAGTCGTAGTAGGCCGGCGGCGGCCGGCCGAAGACCTTGCTCCAGTAGGGCTCGTAGCCCTCGCCGCGCTGCGGCCACTCGTGGTTGCCCGGCGTCGGCGCGGTCCGGGCGGCGAAGTCGCCGTAGACCGGGTCGTAGCGCTTGCGGAAGTCCGCTGCGGTGCCGTCGCCGCGCAGCGTGCTGAGGATCCCGGAGCCGTAGACGTCGCCGAGGTAGAGCACGCGATCGAAGCGCTTGCGCCGCATCCGCGAGACGACGCTCTGCGCGGCGGAGCTGCCGTCCGCGCCGTCGCCGACGGCCCAGATCAGCGCGCGATCGCTCGGGCCCGGTGGCACGTACGCTCCGTGCGGCGAGCGGATCGGCGGCGCCGAGCGCCACGGCTGCCAGATCCAGGCCCCCGCCGCGAGGGCCAGCACGCCGAGGACGACGACCGTCGGCCGCATGCGACGGCACCGTAGTCCGTGCACCGGCGTACGATCGCCGCATGGAGCGCGAGGCCCTCGATGGGATCGGCGCGGCCGACGTACATCTCGGGCGCCCGGTTCCCCTGCCGGCCCGGCCGCTGCCGCTCGGGCGCTGGGTCGAGGTCGTCGCGTCCGGGCCCGGCGCGGTCCAGGTCGAGTGGAACCTCGACGCGACGCGACCCGCGTCGCCGGGCCGCCTGACGCTCTACGTCGGCCTCGAGGCGCCGCCCGAGCGCGGCCTTCCGGCGGCCGAGCCCGCCGGCCGCTACGCGTACCGCAACGCCCCGCTCGCCGAGGCGACCCCGGAGCTGCGGCCCGTGCAGGAGCTCGCCTGGAAGCAGGACGGCCTGCACCTGCGGCTCACCGGCCAGGGGCCGTGGGAGCTGGCCGAGCTCGTCGCGCTGGCCGACTCGATCCTCGTCTGACGGCCGGCCAACGACTAGATTCAGCGGTGCGATGGAGCGCATCACGGTCCACGAGCTCGTGGCGATGTTCGGTGGACTGCTGGTCGGCGCGTGCCTGTTCGCCCACTGGTACTCGGTGGTGAGCCCGCTGGCGACGCTCGCCGGCGTGACGGGGACCGGCACCCACAGCGGCTGGGACGCGCACCCGATCCTGCGCTGGCCGCTGCTCGTGATCGCGGTCGCGCCGTTCATCCTCGCCTACATCGTCGTCCGCGACCATGAGCTCACGTGGGCTCGCGGCGAGCTGACCGCGGTGCTCTCGATCGTCGCGTTCGGCCTGCTGCTCTACGTCGGCGTCATCGACCGCCCGGGCGATCCTCCCGGCCAGATCGAGCTTGCGTGGGGCTGGTACGTCGCGCTGCTCGGGGCGATCCTCATGCTCGCCGGATCGGCCCTGCGCACGGCGGAGACCGAGCGCACGCGCAAGCCGCCCGGCACGATGTGATCACACCGCTGAAACCAGTCCGCATGCAGCGGGGTATTTCGTGCTGTTCCGTACAAACCGTCGCGTCAATAAAGGAGGCGTGATGGATCTCCTCAAGCGGCTCGATCCAGTCTGGATCGCCCTGCTCATCGTCGGTGGCCTGAACTGGGCCATCCTCGCGCTGTTCGACACGAATGTCGTGACCGAGATCTTCGGCACCGGCACCGCCGCGGACGTGATGTACGTCCTCGTCGGCTTCGCGGCGCTCATGTTCGTGCCGCGCCTGCTCGAGGGCATGCATCTCACCGGGCGCCATACGCACCCGCGCGGGGCATAGCCCGTCACTCACCGCGTCCCGGCCGTCCGCGGCGGCCGGGCGCGATCGTCAGGCCGGGCTGCGCTCGCGCGGCTCGCGCGCCGGCGGATCGGGCACGGCGTCGACGGACTCCGGGGTCGCGTAGCGCCCGACGACCGACTCGGCGAGATCGAGCTCGGCGAGCGAGCGCAGGAAGCTGTGCGTGACGATGACGTGGATGCGCGACTGCGTCGCCTTGTAGAACCAGCGCGCGACGGAGCGTCGCGAGCGCCGGGTAGAAGTTCGCGACCTCGACCTCGACGTGCACGCGCGCCGTCTGGCGATCGACCCGCGCGCAGCGCTCGACCTCGATCTGCAGGTAGCCGTCGCCATCGTGTCCGCGCTGCGACACGAGCACGCCGCTGGCGATCCGCCAGCGCACGAGCCCGCGCGTGGCATCCATCTCGTACTCCGGGGCGTGGAAGCGCAGCAGCACGAACGGCCGCGTCAGCAGGACGACGGCGCGCTCGTCGTCGTCGTACCTGACGCGGATGAGCCCGAGCGTGCAGCGCGACAGGAAGCGCCAGTACGTCCGCGCGAGACGTTCGAGGTGCATCGGCGACCAGATCTCCTCGAGCGCCGCCGCCGGCAGCGTCAGGTCGGCGGCCTGGATGGACCGCACGGCGCCGCGCTCGTCCATCGTCGTGTGCTCGTCGGGGTCGACGAGGACCGCCTTCGCGATGCGCCGCGGCCAGTGCAGCAGGCGCCGGATCCCGCCGAACCAGGCCAGCCCGAGCGTGGCGAGTGCGGCTATGGCGGTGGCGACGTACACCATGTGTTCACACGGTACCCGGCGACCCCCGCGGCGTTGCAGCGAGTCGGTTATGGTCGCGCCATGGCACTCGAACGAGCAACAGCACCCGATCCGCATGACCTGCTGCCGCCGGCGCCGTCCTTCTCCGTCGAGAGCGACGACGTCCAGGACGGCGCGCCCCAGCCGGCGGCGTACGCGCACACGAGCGCCGGCGGCGAGAACACGTCGCCGCACCTGCGCTGGTCGGGCTTCCCGGAGGAGACCAAGAGCTTCGCGGTCACGTGCTACGACCCCGACGCGCCGACCGGCAGCGGCTTCTGGCACTGGGTCGTCTTCAACCTCCCGGCCGACACGACCGAGCTTGCCACCGGCGCGAGCCCCGACGGCCTTCCCGAGGGCGCGGTCGAGGTGCGCAACGACTACGGCGAGTTCGGCTACGGCGGCGCCGCGCCTCCGGGCGGCGACATCCCGCACCGCTACGTCTACACGGTGTTCGCCGTCGACACCGAGACGCTCGACATCCCGCGGGAGGCGTCGCCCGCGTACGTCGGCTTCAACCTGACGTTCCACACGCTCGCGCGTGCGGCGATCAGGCCGACGTACCAGGTCGAGGGCTGACCGCTACGAGCCGGGTGGCGGCGGCGGAGCCGGGGCCGGGTCCGCCGCGTCGGGCGCTGGGTCCGGGCCTGGCCGCCGGGTCCGGGGCCGGGGCCGGATCGGCCGCGGGCGCGTCGGCGACCGTCACGGCCACGGGCGCGTCGGGATCCACGCGGACGTAGCCGATCTCGCCGGAGCCGGTGAAGCCGAGCGCGTCGGCGGTGGCCTGCGTGAGATCCCACGAGAAGTCGCCGTTGAACGGGCCGCGGTCGACGACCGGGACGACGATCTGGCGCCCGGCGAACATGACCGCCACGAGCGTGCCGCACGGCAGTCGCTTGTGCGCGACGCCGACGAGGTCGGGCGTGAGCATCTGGCCGCAGGCGGTCTGCCTGCCGAAGAACCCGGGCCCGTAGTAGGTCGCCATCGCCGGCCGGTAGACGTTGACGTTGACGATCGGCGCGGTCTGCGTCGCGGCCGTGCGCGCGCGCCGCGCGAGGACGGCGCGGATGCTGATGCGACCGCTGCGGTCCGCGCGCCAGCGCACCTCGAAGCGCTGCGTCGTGCGGACGCGGGTGCGCGCGACGTTGCGCCAGCCACCGCGTTCGTTGTCCAGCCGCTGCAGGATCACGTGCGGCGGGCGGCGCCCGGCATCGTCCCGCGCGCGACGATCGTCTGGCCGACGCACGGCGATCGGCGCCGCGACGATCGACTGGGTGCCCGGCGTTGCCGTAGTCGGTGCCGCCGGTCGCCTGCGGAAGGACCTCGGGCATCGCGGCGCCGCCCGTCTGGGCGGCAGCGCCGGCGCTGCCGGCGCAGGCTGCAAAGGCCGTGCAGAGAAGCACGGCGACGGATGTCGCGCGGTCGCGTCGTGACGCTGTCATGTGGTGGCGGCCTACGAGGTGAGCTGACGGGCTCGCGCTTTCCACGCGCTACGGCCGCAGGTGGGCCGATTCGCCCCGGCGATCCGGGTCCAACCGGGTCGCAGTGGTTCCCCCGCTCCAAGGACGCAGAGCGCCCGAGGATTCGGCAGACGCGCGGCAGGTTACACCGTTTATCCGCGCGATGGAATTCAGGATGTGATCAGGGGATTAGGGCTTCGGCAGGCGATCGAGCATCGACTGCAGCGTCTGGCGGCCGACGGTCAGGCCGATCTGCGCGAGTTCGGCGGTGGCCTGGATCGTCGTGCTGATCAGCTCGGCCGTGCCCGAGGTCGCGGGCGCCTCGGCGCGCGACGTGGGGGCCGCGTAGCCGGCCGGAGGGACCTTGCGCTTCGGCGGCGTGGAGCGCGCGCGGTCGGACGCGGCGCGCGCGTCTTCGATGCCGGCCTGGCCGCGCGCGTCGCGCCCGGCTTCGCCGCCCGCGTCGCGGCCGCCTTCGCGGCGCCCGCCTGCGCTGGCCGCCGGTGGCAGCCTTCTTCGCGCGCGCCGACCCTGGCGCGGCGCGCCGCGGCGGGGTCTTCGCGCTCGCCTTCGCGCCGTTCGCCGCGTCCGGCCGGTCGCCGCGCTTGGCGCTACGTCGTACCGGTCGCGAGCGCGGTAGGCTCGTGAGCACTTCGCGATCGGAGTCCTGTCGTTCGGCCACGTGCGCATGATGGCACGCGCTTTACGCCATCCGTCCGCAATCCGTGAAACAAAGCACGCGCTCGCATGTAGGGGCTTACGAAGACGTCGTTGACTTCAGAAAGTGAAGTGCCTGGCCTCGCACGCTAGAGTTGGAGGTCTAGGTTGGGCGAGGTACTGCTCCGGGAAAGACCTCCCTGGCCCTCCATCAAGAACGGTGCTGGGCTGAACGCGGGTCCGTGCACGATGTGAAAGTGAATGCGATGTCCGTAGCCGAACTGCAGGAACTCGAAGAGATCAAGGGTCTCGTGGCGAAGGGCCAGCTCACTGGCGTGCTCACGTACGCGGAGATCGCTGGCGCGATCGCCGAGATCGATCTCGACGAGGCCGATATCGAGGAACTGCACGGGTACCTGGAGCGGTCGGAGATCGAGCTCGTCGAGGAGATCGATCCAGCGGTCCAGGCGGCAAACGCGGTCGAGCGAGCGCCCGACAAGCGCCGTGCGCGCAAGAAGGCGACGATCGACCTCAAGCCCGACATGACGACCGACTCCCTTCAGCTGTTCCTGAAGGACATCGGCAAGGTCCGGCTGCTGACGGCGCAGGAGGAGGTCGACCTCGCCAAGCGCATCGAGCGCGGCGACCTCGACGCCAAGCAGAAGATGGTCGAGTCCAACCTGCGCCTCGTCGTCTCGATCGCGAAGAACTACCGCAACCAGGGACTGCCGTTCCTGGACCTCATCCAGGAGGGCACGCTCGGCCTCGTCCGCGCGGCGGAGAAGTTCGACTACCGCAAGGGCTTCAAGTTCTCGACCTACGCGACATGGTGGATCCGCCAGGCGATCGCCCGTGCGCTCGCCGACAAGGCGCGCACGATCCGCATCCCCGTGCACGTCGTCGAGAAGCTCAACAAGATCGGTCGCGCCGAGCGCAAGCTCGTGACGGAGCTTGGTCGCGAGCCGACCCCGGAGGAGATCGCCGAGGTCACGGGGATCGATCCCGAGGAGGTCGACTCGATCAAGCGCTCCGCGCAGGCGCCGGTCTCGCTCGAGAAGCCGGTCGGCGACGAGGAGGAGTCCGAGTTCGGCCAGTTCATCGCCGACGAGCGCGCGGAGTCTCCCTACGAGCGCGCCGCCGAGATCCTCACGAAGGAGGCGCTGCGCGAGGCGCTGGAGAACCTCTCCTACCGCGAGCGCCGCGTGCTCGAGCTGCGCTACGGGCTCGGCGGCGAGCACCCCCGCACGCTAGACGAGGTCGGCCGGACGTTCAACGTCACGCGCGAGCGCATCCGCCAGATCGAGAACCAGTCGCTGAAGAAGCTGCAGTCCCTCGCGGAGGCCCAGAAGCTCCGCGACGTCGCCTGAGCGGCGACCGCGCCCGAGCACTCGCCGACGGGGGCCTTCGCAGGCCCCCGTCGTCGTTCTGGGGCTGGGTTCGTGTTCGTCGCTGGGCAGACCCTGCGACGTGGCTACCACACGCGTGTCGTTTTCCGATCCATATCCGATCACAAAACGACACGACCGGCCCGGTGGCACGCTCGTCGGAACGCCCGGGCGCTGAAACACCCACTACGGCGTTTTCGCCCCACGCCCTCCCGGGCAGCCTTGCCAGGATGCCGCGCGAAGCGACCGCCGACACCACGCTCACCGTCCAGGACGTCACGATCCCGAAGCTCGGCTTCGGCACGTGGCAGATCACCGCAAGCGACTGCGTCGTCGCGGTGCGCGACGCGCTCGAGCTCGGCTATGACCACATCGACACCGCCCGCGCCTACGGCAACGAGGCCCAGGTGGGCCAGGGCCTGCACGACTCCGGGCGCAACCGCGACGAGGTCTTCCTGACGACGAAGCTCTGGTACACGGAGCTCAGCGGGGTCGGCGTCCACGACCAGCTCGAGCAGTCGCTGCGCGACCTGCGCACGGAGTACGTCGATCTGCTGCTCATCCACTGGCCCAACCGCCGCGTGCCGATCGCAGAGACGCTCGGCGCGATGCTCGAAGCGCGCGACGCCGGCCGCGTCCGCCACCTCGGCGTGTCGAACTTCCCGAGCGACCTGCTGCGCGAGGCGCTCGACCACGCGCCGCTGATCTGCGAGCAGGTCGAGTACCACCCGTACCTCGGCCAGCCCCACGTGCTGGAGCTCGCGCGCGAGCGCGACCTCATGGTCACGGCGTTCTCGCCGCTCGCGCAGGGGGAGGTGCTGCGCGACCCGGTCCTGCGCGAGATCGGCGAGGCGCACGGCAAGAACCCCGCGCAGGTCGCGCTGCGCTGGCTGCTGGACCAGCCGAACGTCGCCGCCGTCCCGAAGGCCGCCTCGCGCGAGCACCGCGCGGCGAACCTCGACATCTTCGACTTCGAGCTGACCGACGAGCAGCGCGGGCGGATCGCCGGGCTCGAGCGCGGGCTTCGCACGATCGACCCGTCCTGGGCGCCCGACTGGGACGAGGAAACCCGCGATACGGGCGCTGGCCATTCGTAGCACGGGCAGGCGGCGGGCTCAGGCAGGCGCTGCGCGCGGCCGATGCGCCCAAGGTGTTCGACATCGACAAGGCGCTGTGCACGCTTGTGCAGCTCGGCGGGTCGGACCTGCACCTCAAGGTCCAGCGCAAGCCGATGACGCGTGTCGACGGCGAGCTGCGCCCGATCGAGAGCGACGATCCGCTGACTGCGGAGGACACGAAGAACGCGGTCCTCACGATGTTGCACGACCCGATCAAGCTCGGCGAGCTCGACAACGAGCACGAGGTCGACTTCTCCTATTCGATCACGGGCATCGCGCGCTTTCGCGTCAACGCCTTTCTTCAGCGCGGCTCGCTGAGCCTCGTCTGCCGCGCGATCCCGCACACGATCCGTTCGGTCTCCGACCTCAAGCTCCCGCCCGTCATCTCCTCGCTGGCCGAGGAGGAGCGCGGCATCATCCTGCTGACGGGCACGACCGGCTCGGGCAAGTCGACGACGCTCGCCGCGATCATCGATCACATCAACACGACGATGTCCAAGCACATCGTCACGATCGAGGACCCGATCGAGTTCCTGCACGTCGACAAGAGGTCGGTCATCAACCAGCGCGAGGTCGGCCAGGACACGCTGTCCTTCAAGCACGCGCTGCGCCGGGTCCTGCGCCAGGACCCCGACGTCATCCTCATCGGGGAGATGCGCGACGAGGAGACGGTCCACACCGCCCTGAGCGCCGCCGAGACCGGGCACCTCGTGCTGTCGACCGTCCACACCGTCGACGCCGCCGAGACCGTCAACCGGATCATCGACTTCTT
Source organism: uncultured Solirubrobacteraceae bacterium (assembly GCA_963727785.1). Lineage (GTDB taxonomy): Bacteria > Actinomycetota > Thermoleophilia > Solirubrobacterales > Solirubrobacteraceae > CADCVQ01. The sequence goes on along the minus strand of CAVSHS010000007.1, from coordinate 60,097 downwards.
CGCGCCGCACATGCACCAGCAGGTGCGCGCGATGCTCGCCGGCACGCTGCGGGGGGTCATCTCCCAGCGCCTCGTGCGCTCGACGGACGGCGGCCGCGTCGCGACCTGCGAGATCATGCGGATGACCGGCCGCGTGCGCGACATGATCATCGACCCGCTGCAGACCGGTCGCCTCACCGAGGTGATCGGCGAGGGCGCCTTCTACGGCATGCAGACGTTCGACCAGGCGCTCTTCAATCACGTCAAGGCCGGCCGCGTCGACGTCGAGCAGGCGCTCATCGCGGCGACGAGCCCGCACGACTTCAAGCTGTTGCTGGCAGCCGACGGGCAGCGCGGCACGACGATGAACGACGTGGCGAGCGCGGAGGCCGAGCGGGCCGCGTAGCGAGCGCGCGATGCGCCCCGCCCGGGCGCATTGCTTCAGTCGGTAAAGTGTCGTCCATGGACGACACCTGTCCGGTCTGCAAGACGGCCGAGATCGTTTGCGGCAAGTGGACGCTGCTGCTCATTCGCGACCTCTCCGAAGGACGCTCGCGCTTCTGCGAGCTCGAGCGCTCGCTGCAGGGGATCAGCCCGCGGACGCTCTCGCTGCGCCTGCGCGCGCTCGAGGAGGAGGGCATCGTCGAGCGCGAGACCTACCCCGAGGTGCCACCGCGCGTCGAGTACCAGCTCACCGAGAAGGGCCGTGCGCTGATGCCGATCATCGACGGCATGCGCACGTACGGCAGCCGCTGGCTAGCCGCGGACTGTGACGACCTCGCGCCCGCCGGTGCGACGGTCGACGCCGCGGCGGCGTAGCTCGACCGCCCGCGCCGCGCGCTGGTCGCGCCGCGCCGTCCAGCTCATGATGGGGCGCTCGAGCGCGAACCAGCTCAGCGTGGAGACGGCGAGCGCCGGGACGAGCGCCACGGCGGTGCCGAGCACCGGGTGCAGCGGCAGCAGGCCGTGGCCGCGCAGCACCATGAGCACGGGAACGTGCCAGAGGTAGAAGCCGTAGGAGATCGTGCCCATCCCGGCGAGCAGCCGCCCGCCGACGATGCGCCCGCGCGGCGCACCGGCGAGCGCCCCGACGATGAGCGCGAACCCGGCGGCCGACGGCAGGTCGCGGATGACGAGGAACACCGCGTTCCCGTCGATCCCGGCCGCGGCGTCGACGGCCTTCGCGATCGCATCGGCCGCGATCAGCGCGACCCCGGCGCCGACCAGCGTGCGCTTCGGGCCGATCCCGACCGTGCGGCCGTGCAGCACGAGCGCGGCGAGCATCCCGAGCGCGAAGTACGGCAGCATCGCCGCGAGGGTCTTGGAGAACGTCATCCCCAGCCCGTGGCCGGAGATCGCCCAGTTGTAGAGCAGGCCGAGCGCGAGCAGCGCGAGCGGGACGAGCGCCTGCGTCGAGCGTCGCTGCGGGAGGCGCAGCGCCAGCCAGCCGATGACCGGCAGCAGCGCGTAGAACATCATCTCGACCGCGAGCGACCACATCGGCGGGTTGAGCTTCATGACGCTCGCGGGCGAGAAGTTCTGGGCGAAGACGGCGAAGAGCGGCAGCTCGCCGGCCGGCGGGAGCCGTAGCCCGGGCGTTCCCTTCAGGCCCCACAGCAGGACGATCGAGCCGATCAGCGCCACGTAGTACGCGGGCAGGATGCGCGCCGCACGGGCGCGCAGGTACCGGCCCAGCCGCGGGGGCCGGCGCTCGCCGAGGGCAGCGGCGAACCAGGGGCGGGAGAGCAGGAAGCCCGACAGCACGAAGAACGCGACAAGGCCGAGACGCAGCTCGTGAGCCGCGTAGTCGCCGACCGACGTGCGATCCGTCGCGTCCGGCGCGGGCATTGTGTACAGCCATCCGTGAAAGACGAATATCGAGAGCGCAGCGAGGCCGCGCAGGCCATCCAGCGATGCCGAGCGCCGGTCGTTCTTCGTGTGCGAGCCGTCCGGCGTCACCGTGACGCAGGGCGGTTGCATGTGGGATCCGATCCTACCCACCGACGTGTCAGCTCACGCCGCATGGCAGGATGCCCAGATGAACACCGCGGCGCAGAAGCGTTGGATGCAGCACGCCGGCGCCGTGCTGCGCGGTGCGGGCCTGCGCACGAGCGCGGGTCGCACGGCGGTCGTCGAGCTGCTCGGGCGCCAGAGCTGCCTGCTCACGGCGCAGGAGATCGCCGACCAGCTGCGCGAGCAGGAGAGCGCCGGTTCGACCGCGACCGTCTACCGCGCGCTGGAGACGCTGCACGAGCTCGGGCTCGTGCGCCGCTTCGACTCCGACGGCATCGCGCGCTACGAGCCGGTCGACCCGTCCGGCGACCATCACCATCACATCGTGCTCGAGGAGAGCGGCGACGTCGTGCCGTTCGACGACGCCGAGCTGGAGCGTGCGATCGCGGGCATCGGCCAGCGGCTCGGGCTCGTCGTGACGAGCCACGAGGTCATCCTGCGCGGCCGCCTGATCGACGAGCCGCCCGAGTCGGACTAGGAACTACCACCAGCACGGCGCCCGCGCGCGCTGCGAGGGCGCGTGCAGCGAGCAGGAGCGCGGCCCTGCAGGGCGAACGCTGCGGCCATGCGCCACCGTCCGCTGCACGTCGCGCTCAGTGCCTTCGCCGACGAGGCGGCCTGGTCGCTCGCGGAGGAGACGGCGGACGGCGCGGAGGTCCCGTTCGAGATCGTCGAGTCGCGCGGTGCCCGGCGCGACACGCCGCTGTACTGCTATCGCCCGCTGACCGAGTCGTTCATCCGCGACCGCGCCGGCGTGCTCGAGCGGCTGCCGTCCTACCCGGCGGCGGCACGCGCGCTGGCGGCGCTCGACGGCGTCGGCGACTACCTGCGCGAGCAGGCCGAGCCGCGCGTGCCGGTCGAGCCGCGCGAGCGCGCCGACCTCGCGCTGTGCGTCTTCGTCAGCCGCGTCTTCAGCGAGGCGACGGAGTTCGTCATCACGCCTGAGCGCTTCGACCGCGCCTACCGCGAGCTCGAGGACGCGCTGCTCGCCGGCCGCGCCGAGGCCGTCGTCGTCGCGCCGCTGCTCGGCCTGCGGCTCGTCTCCGCCGAGGTGCCGCTCGGCCAGGGGCTGTCGCTCATCCGCGGAGACCAGCTCCAGGACGCGCCGGCCGACGCCGTCTGGCCCGCCGGCGCGGACGAGGCGAGCGTGCTCGCCTGCCTGACGCTGACCGACGATCCCGGCGCGCCCGCCCCGATGAGCGAGGCGAGCGCCCGCTTTCGCCGCGTGCTGACCGCGCTGCGCCTGTACGACCCGGTGCGGGTCGCGCTGCATCCGGTCGCCTGGCAGCGCACCGGCGCGGGGCCGTGGTCGGTCGGCGACCTCGGAACGGGCGGGCGCCCGAACGGCGTCCTGACGATCGCCGAATCCGCGGAGGACGAGCTGCGCGCGTTCTGCAACCTCATCGCGCGCCGGACGCCGCGTGCGGGCGAGCTCGCCTGGGCGCTGCGGCGCTACGAGCTGGGCTGCGAGCGCCCGAGCGCCTTCGAGGCGCTCACCGACCACCTGCTCGGCCTGCGCGCGCTGCTCGAGCCCGAGGGCCCGCAGAGCGGGCGCCTCGCGGGCCGCGTGGCAGCGCTGTGCGCGACGCCGGAGGAGCGCCTCGCGCTCACGGAGCGCATCGCGCACGCCGTGTCGATGGAGCGCGCGATCGTCGCCGGCCTCGCGCCGATGGACGGCGGCGTCGAGAAGCTGCTCGCCGAGCTCACGGGCCATCTGCGCGCGCTGCTGCGCGACGTGCTGTGCGGCCATCTGGACTCCGACCTGCGCTCGGTCGCCGACCAGCTGCTGGCCGAGTCCGGCGCCGCCGCCTGACGGCCGCGCCCGCCACATCCGTGTTAAGCGGCGCGGAACACCGGGTACGGCCAGAGAAAGACCGGTCGGCTGAGGCCCCGTCCTGCACGGGATTCACAGTCATCCACGAGGGGACGAACGTGGCCACATGTGAAGCAGTGCAACGCTCCGTAGACGTACGCCCGCACGCGCTGATGCCTGCCGGCGTCTCCATGCGCAACCGGCCTGAGCGCGAGCTGTTCGCGCTTGCGGCCGACGGCGACCGGCGGGCGCGGGAGGAGCTCGCGACGCGCTTCATGCCGCTGGCGCGCTCGCTGGCGCTGCGCTACCAGCGCTCGGGCGAGCCGTTCGACGATCTGCTGCAGGTCGCGTCGCTGGGCCTGATCAAGGCGATCGACCGTTTCGATTCCGATCGGGAGATCGCGTTCTCGTCGTATGCCGTGCCGACGATCCTCGGCGAGATCAAGCGCTACTTCCGCGACCGCACGTGGGCGGTGCGCGTCCCGCGTGGCCTGCAGGAGCTCTCGCTGCGCGTCGATCGCGCGGTCGGCGAGCTGTCGGAGGAGCTGCACCGCCAGCCGTCGGTGAAGGAGATCGCGGCCCTGATCGGTGCCGCAGAGGAGGACGTGCTCGAGGCGTTGCAGGCCGGCGGCGCCTACCGCGCGGTCTCCTTCGAGGCCCCCAACGGCGGGTCGGGAGAGGACGCCGCGACGATCGCCGACTCGGTCGGCATCGACGAGCACGGCTTCGACCGTGCCGAGGAGCGCGCGGTGCTCGACGTCCTGATGGACGCCGTCAGCGAGCGCGAGCGCGAAGTGCTGCGCATGCGCTTTCAGGAGGACATGACGCAGTCCGAGATCGGGGCGATCGTCGGGGTCAGCCAGATGCAGGTCTCGCGGATCATCCGCCAGGCGCTGCAGCGCCTGCGCAACGCCGCCGACCGCCAGCCGCAGCTCGCCTGAGCACGTTCCTCCGGGCGGCGATCGGGTAGGCCGATGAGTAGCCCCGGCAACACCCACAAGGGAGGAACCGCATGTCGGAAGAGAAGACGATTCACGAGGACAACGACACCCCGCTCGCGAGCGACGAGGGCATCCAGCGCACGGACAAGGACACGCCCCACCACGGCGAGGGCTCCACCGGCGCATCCGTCGATCAGGGCGTCCGCGTGGACACCGACGAGGGCGATGACCCCAAGAGCGGCGGCACGCCCGTCCACACCGCTCCGAGCGAGGAGGAGCCGCGCTCGTAGTCGACTTCCGGCCCCGGCGCACCGCGGCGGGGCCGTCGTGTCGTAATCCTCCGGCCCCGGCGCACCGCGCCGGGGCCGTTGCGTCTTCAGCCCGCCGTGCCCGTGAGGTAGCGGTAGAGCAGGAGCAGCCCGTCGATGTCCTGCACCTCGCCGTCGAGGCGCGGGACGATGATCGGGTCCGGCTCGTCGAGCTCCGTCTTCAGGCGCTCGATCGCCTCCGCGTTGCGGGCGGCCAGCACCTGCAGGTCCTCGGCGCTCTGGGCGACCTTCGCCGCCAGCGCGTCGCCGAGCGTGTCGCGCAGCTGCGCGCGGATCGCGATCGGGTCGGTCGCCTCGTCATCGCCGAGCACCGCGACGCGGTTGACGATCAGCCCGCCGAACGGCATCCCCGCCTCGCGCAGCTTCTGGCGGAAGAAGATCGCCTCGGCGACCGGCTCGCGCTGCGGCGAGGCGACGATGAGAAACGTCGTCGCCGGATCGGCGAGCAGCGCCTTGACCGCCGCGGCGCGCTCGCGAAAGCCGTCGATCAGCGCGCTCATCGCGCGAAAGAGGATCGCGACGTCGTCGAGCAGGTTCACGCCGGTGAGCTTCTTGAGGATCGAGAACACGACGCTCGTCCCGGCGCCCAGGACGCGCGCGGCGATGCCGGTCGGCACGAGGAAGAGCTTCAGCGCGCGGCCCTCGAAGAAGTCCGTCAGCCGGTCGGGCGCGTCGAGGAAGTCCAGGGCGTTGCGCGACGGCGGCGTGTCGAGCACGATCGCGTCGTAGCCGCCGTCGCGGTCCAGGTCGTAGAGCTTCGCGACGGCGCTGAACTCCTGCGACCCGGCGATCGCGCTCGACAGCTGCGCGTAGATGCGGTTGCCGAGGACGTCGTCGCGCGTGCGCTCGTCGGGCGCGAGCTTGGCGATGAGGGCGTCGAACGTCGCCTTCGGGTCGAGCATCATCGCCCACAGCTCGCCGCGCATCTCGATGCCGTGGCGTTCGAGCACCGCGGGATCGACCATGCGCGGCTCGTTGCCCAGCTCCTCGAGGCCGAGCGCGTCGGCGAGCCGCCGCGCGGGGTCGATCGTCACGACCGCCACGCGCTGCCCGGCGGCGGCGAGGCCGAGCGCGAGCGCCGCCGAGGCCGTCGTCTTGCCGACGCCGCCCGAGCCCGCGACGATGCAGATCCGCTTGCCCTCGCCAGGCGATCGCGCGAGGCGCGGTTCGAGGTGCCGCGACGCGCGGTCACAGCTGGGCCTGCAGCTCGTCGGCGAGCAGCTCGAGGTCGGGTCCGCCGGGATGCAGCGGCAGGTGCACGGGCGCCTGGCCGGTGACCTTGCGCAGCCGCGCGAGCTGCGCGCGCTGGCGCAGCGCGCGGTGGTGGCCGCGCAGCGCGCGGGCGACCGCGGGGTGGCTCGCGTGCGGCTCCAGGCGCGTCGCCTCGCGCGGGCTGAAGCGGTCGGGGTCCAGCGCGTTGGCGACGACGCGCTCGAGCGGCAGGCCCATGCGCTCCTGCAGCGACCGGCGCAGCGCTCCCGTCTCCGTCACGGCGAGCTCCTCGGCCTTGGCGACCGCGATCACCGCGATCTGCTCGGGGTCGGAGAGCATCGCGTCGATGATCATGCCCTGGCGCGCGACCGGGCCGCTGCCCGCCGCCGCGGCGAACGTGCGCGGCGCGGTGAGCACCGCGACGCCGTGGCCGGTCGCGGGGGCGTCGACGACGACGAGGTCGTAGGCGTCGGCGCCCGGGGTGCGGCGGTCCAGCTGGGCCAGCTCCCAGAGCTTGCCGACGGTCAGCAGCTCGCGCATGCCGGGGGTCGCGGCGGCGACCATCGCGAAGATCCGGCTGCGGATGAGCACCTCGGCGACGGCGCCGGACGGAAGCTGGTCGCGCAGGTACTCCTCCAGCGCGTCCTGCGGATCGATCGAGATGTGAAAGAGGTTCGGCGCGAGCTGCACCTCCTCGAACGGCTGCGAGCCCTCGCGGTCGAACACGCTCGCGACGTCGCCGCGCCGGGCGACCTCGGCGACGATCGTGCGCTTGCCCGCGCGCGCGGCGACGAGGCCGAGCGCCGCCGCGACCGTGGTCTTGCCGACCCCGCCCTTGCCGGTGACCACGAGCAGGCGCCGCGAGAGCAGCGCGCTCACCGGCCGAGCGGGACCGACGCCCACGCAACGGGCGTCATTCCTCGCCGTCCCAGTAGTCCAGCGGCTCCAGGCGGCCGATCACGCCGAGGCCGCGGAAGGAGACCTTCTTCGAGTCGGGATACCAGCACGCGTCGGCGGGCTCGCGCGTGCCGTAGGCCAGCAGCACGAGCCCGTGGTCGCCGGCTTCGAAGGCGTGCGCGACGCCCGTCGCCGGCGGGCGCGCGACGATCGAGCCCGGCCGCACGGCGTGGCGCTCGTCGCCGAGCAGCAGGACGCCGTCGCCGCCGAGCACGACGAACAGCTCGTCGTCGTGGGAGTGGCAATGGCGCACCGACGAGCGCCGGCCGGGAGGGACCGTGACGTGCCGCAGCCCGCTGAGCCGTGAGCCCGCCGCCCGCGCGAGGTCACGCCACGTGCGGTGCACCGGGCCGCGGTCCTGGACCGCCGGCTCGACGCCGTCGAGCGCGACGATCGTGGACGGGCGCGGCGCGACCGGCGGCAGCTCGGCGGCCGGCGGCTCGGCGGTGAACGGATGCGGCGCGTCCTGCGGCAGCCAGCGCGAGCCGACCCAGGCGACGCCGGCGCGCGGCAGCAGCGTCAGCTGCGTGGGGGAGCCGCTCGCGTAGGCGAGCACCTCCAGCGGCTCGTCGTCGCTCGCCAGCAGCGTGTGCGGCTCGCCGTCGGCGAGGTAGGCGATCAGGTCGCCGGCGCGGACCTCGTGCACGGCGTCGCCCTGCCAGCTCACGCCGGAGCCGGCGAGCACGAAGAACAGCTCCTCCTCGTCGACGTGCACGTGCTGGGGCATCGAGCGCGCGCCGGGCGGGATCCGGTAGCGGCTGAGCGTCGCGCCGGCGCCGCCCCGCGGCCGGCTCAGCCGCTGGCGCTCGAAGCGCAGCTCGCCGTGCTCATGGGCCCTCCACGGCACGTCGTCCCAGTGGCTGATCATCCGGTGCAGATGCTATTGAGCACGAGTGAAGGAATCGCCCCAGCGCGTGCGAATAAGGCCCCGTGTCCGGTTTCCATAGCTCCGACGAGTCCAAGCAGGCTCGGATCATCGCCTTCGCCAACCAGAAGGGCGGCGTGGCGAAGACGACGACCACTCTCAACCTCGCCGCCGCGTTCGCCGAGCAGGGCCATCGCGTGCTGTGCGTCGACATGGATCCGCAGGGCAACCTCACGATGTCGCAGGGGATCGACCCCGACACGCTCGAGATGTCGATGTACGACGTCCTCGTGCACCACATCCCGATCAAGCAGGTCATCCGCAAGCGCGAGATCGACGTCGCCTGCGCCTCGATCGACCTCGCCGGGGCGGAGATCGCGATGTCCACGCAGATCGGCCGCGAGCGCTCGCTGTCCAAGGCGCTGAACACCGTCAAGGACGACTACGACTTCATCTGCATCGACACGCCGCCCTCGCTCGGGCTGCTCACGATCAACGCCCTGACGGCCGCGCATAAGGTGATCGTCCCCGTGCAGTGCGAGTATCTGTCGATGCGGGGGCTGATCCAGCTGCAGAACACGCTGCAGATGATCCGCGAGAACCTCAACCCGGATGTCGAGATCGAGGGCATCCTCCCGACGCTCATGGACACGCGGACGATCCACGCCAAGGAGGCGATCGAGATCCTCGAGGAGAACTTCGGCGACCGTGTCTTCGCGTCGCGCATTCGCAAGACCGTGCGCTTCGCGGAGGCGCCCGTGAAGGGCATGTCCGTTCTGAAGTACGACCCGGACGGCACGGCCGCCCAGTCCTATCGCGACCTCGCGAAGGAGGTTCTCTCTCATGGCATCCGGTAAGCGCGCGAGCATGAGGGAGGGGCCGCTGGCCGCGCTCTTCCGCAAGACCGAGGAGGACGCACGGCAGGCCGAGAACGAGCGCGCGAGCGAGGAGATCGCCGCCGCCGACCAGGCCGCTTCGCAGTCCGCCGCCGCGCCACCGCGCGCGCCGGAGCCGACGCCGGTCGAGGAGATCCCGCCGCGCGAGGTGCCGCACCCGTCGCTGGCCGGCGGAACGCGCCGCCGATCGAGGAGGAGGAGCCGCTCATCCCGTCGCCGCAGGATCGCCTGCGCTCGGCGTTCTCGTCGGAGCTGCCCGAGAACCTCATGGAGGCGCCGAAGCCCGCGACGCCCGCCGGCGACCGCGTCCGCCACACGCGGGTCGAGCCCGAGATCGGGGATGTCTTCGCACGCGGCGCACGCGGCGACACGAGCGAGGCGCCGGTCCCGTTCGGCCAGGCCAAGCCCGCCGGGCAGCCGGTCATCCGCGTCGTCGGCGTCGGCGGCGGCGGCTCCAACGCCGTCAACCGGATGGTCGAGGCGGAGGTCGCGGGCGTCGAGTTCCTCGCGATCAACACCGACCTGCAGTCGCTGCAGGACTCGCTCGCCGACGTGACGCTGCACATCGGCTCGCAGCTCACGCGCGGCCTGGGCTCCGGCTCGAACCCCGACCTCGGGCGCGCCTCCGCGATGGAGGAGTACGACCGCATCAAGGCGCTGCTGAAGGGCTCGGACATGATCTTCATCGCCGCCGGGGCCGGCGGCGGGACCGGCACGGGCGCGGCGCCGATCGTCGCGCGGATCGCCTGCGAGGTCGGCGCGCTGACCGTCGGCATCGTCACGAAGCCGTTCGGCTTCGAGGGCTCGCGCCGGCGCGAGCAGGCCGAGCTCGGCATCCAGGCGCTCAAGGACGAGGTCGACACGCTGATCGTCGTGCCGAACAACCGCCTGCTCTCGGTGCTCGACAAGCAGACCTCGATGGTCGAGGCGTTCCGCGTCGCCGACGACGTCCTGCGCCAGGGCGTGCAGGGGATCTCGGACCTCGTCACGCTGCCCGGCGTCATCAACCTCGACTTCGCCGACGTGCGCACGATCATGGCCGACGCCGGCAACGCGCTGCTCGGCATCGGCATGGGCACGGGCGAGAGCCGCGCCGTCGACGCCGCGAAGAAGGCCGTCGAGTCGCCGCTGCTCGAGACGAGCATGGAGGGCGCGCATTCGATCCTGCTGTCGATCACCGGCGGCCGCGACCTGTCGCTGTGGGAGATCAACGAGGCCGCCAAGGCGGTCTCCGAGGCCGCCCATCCGGAGGCGAACATCATCTTCGGCGCGATGGTCGACGAGAACCTCGACGACCAGGTCTGGGTGACGGTCGTCGCGACGCGCTACAGCGGCGCGCCGACGCGCAACCGCTTCGAGGAGCCCAAGGGCGAGCCGCGGGTCTCGCGCGCCTCGCGCCAGCAGCCCCAGCGCCCGCAGCCCCCGTCGCGCCCGCAGGCGCCTCCGCCGCGCGAGCCGCGAGCGCGAGCGCGAGGTCTACCGGCAGCGGTGCCGCCGGAGCCCGCACAGGCCGCGCTGCGCCGCAGCGGCGGCCTGGGCGTGACCGAGCTCGACGTGCCGGAGTTCATGCCGCGCCGGTTCTGAGCGGCGAGCCAGGCGCTCCGGCGCCGCTAGCCTCGAGCCGTGAACGCGAGCGCACACGGCATCGTCGCGGCCGGCCATCCGCTCACCGCGCAGGCCGGCGCGCACGTGCTGCGCGAGGGCGGAAACGCCGTCGACGCGGCGGTCGCCGCGATGCTGACCTCGTGGGTCGCCGAGCCGCTGCTGAGCGGGCCCGGGGCGGGCGGCTACATGCTCGTCGCCGCGCCCGGCGAGGAGCCGGTGCTGCTGGACTTCTTCGTCGCCGCGCCGGGCTACGGCGCGCGCCCGGAGGATCGCGCGCCGCTCGTCCCGGTCGAGGTCGACTTCGGCGGCGACGCGCGTCAGGTCTTCCACGTCGGCGCCGCCTCGTGCGGCGCCTACGGCAACCCGGCCGGGATCGACGCCGCGATGCGCCGCTGGGGCTCGGCGGCGCTCGCCGACCTCGCCGCGCCCGCGGCCGCGCTCGCGCGCGACGGCGTCATCGTGAACACGCAGCAGGCCGAGGTCATCCACCTGCTCGAGGCGATCCTGCGCACGACGCCCGAGTGCGAGGCGATCTACGCGCCCGACGGGCCGCTGCTCGCCATCGGCGGGCGGTGGCGCGACCGCGCGCTCGGCGACACGATCGAGCGCCTCGGCGCCGAGGGCGCGCGGCCGTTCTACGAGGGCGACATCGGGCAGGCCGTCGTCCGCTGGATCGGCGAGCGCGGCGGCGCGCTCACCGCCGAGGACCTGTGCCGCTACGAGCCGATCGAGCGCACGCCGCTGTGCATGCGCTACCGCGGCCGCGAGGTGTTCACGAACCCGCCGCCCTCGGCGGGCGGGATCCTCCTCGCGCTCGCGCTCGGGCGCCTGGACGAGGCGCCGTCGCCGCCGTCGCTGTCGTCGATCGTCCTGTCGATGGAGGAGGCGCAGTCCGAGCGCACGCCCGCGTTCGTCGACGGCCTCGCCGAGCACGGCTTCGCCGGCCGCTTCCTCGGCTCGCGGCTGGGCTCGACGACGCACATCTCCGTGCTCGACGAAGCCGGCCGCGCGTGCGCGGTGACGTGCACGAACGGCGAGGGCTCGGGGATCGTCGTGCCCGGCACGGGCATGCACCTCAACAACATCATGGGCGAGGAGGACCTCAGCCCGCTCGGATTTCACCACGCGCCGCCGGGGCGGCGGATGCCGTCGATGATGTCGCCGACGGTCGTGATGGCCGGCGGTCGGGTGCTCGTCGCGCTCGGCTCGTCGGGCTCCAACCGGATCCGCTCGGCGCTGCTGCAGACGATCGTCGGGGTCGTCGACCACGGCCTGCCGCCGGCCGCTGCGCTGGCCGAGCCGCGCGTGCATTTCGAGAACGGCGTGATCTACACCGAGCCGGGGATCCCGGTCGACGAGCTGCGCCTGGACCCGCACGAGATCCAGGCCTTCCGCGCGAAGAGCATGTTCTTCGGCGGCGTCCAGGCCGTCTGCCGCGACGCGCTGACCGGTGAGCTGAGCGGTGCCGGCGACCCGCGCCGCGGCGGCGTGGCGGTGGCCGCGTGAGGATCGGGGCGCGTGCGGCGCTCGCGGCCGTGGCGGCGCTGCTGCTCGGCGCCGGCGTGGCGGCCTGCGGCACGCCGTCGCCCGACCTCTTCGTCATGAAGCGCTCCGGCACGGTCCCGGGCGCGAAGCTCGAGATGCTCGTCTCCGACCAGACCGCGCGCTGCAACCACGGTCCGGTCAAGCCGCTCACGAGTCGCGCAGATCCTCGAGGCGCGCGACATCCTGCGCGAGCTGCTCGACGTGCAGTCGGGCAACGTCGCCGTGCCGAAGGCACCGCCGGCGCAGATCTTCAGCTTCGCGGTGACGACCGAGAAGGGCACGCTGCGCTACCCCGACACCGCGCAGCGCCCGTCGATCCTGCCGCGCCTGACGCTGTTCGTGCGGCGCGTCGCGATCGACAACTGCGGGCTGCCGCGCTGATCGACGGAGCAGGCGCCGGCGCAGGCGCCTGCTCCGGTGCCGGCGGCGGCGCCGACGCTTGTGAACTGCATCGATGAAGGAGTGGGTGCCCGGACGGTCGTGGCGCGCCCCGCGGGGCGTTGCGGTCGGTCGGCCGTGGCGGATTTGCTGCGTATATAGCGGTCGATCCGACACGACGGCCGGGTGACGAGGGGGTGGGTCGAATAAGCGTCGCTGGGCGAGAACGATTCGACCCACCCCCCACCACAGACGCATCACCGACCACAGACGGCGCGCGCGCCGAGCGCCACGAGGCCGACACCTCCACTCCTTCATCGATGCCGTGCACGAGCGCGCCGCGCCCCGCCCCACGCCGACATCGCACCGAACACGCTCGCCGAGCGTTACACAGATGTAACGAATACGCTACTATGACGTCGCATGGCTACCGCGCCACTGGATCCTGCACTGCTGTCCCGTGTACGCGACCGCCTGTCGACGCGCGACTGGCGCTCGGTGACCGTCGCCGAGCTGGCCGAGGCCGCCGGGCTGTCACGCATGACCCTGCACCGGCGCGGGATCACGAAGGAGCAGGTGCTCGCGCAGCTCGGCGCTCGACTCGAGGCGGAGTACCGCGAGGCGATGTTCGCGGCGATCACCGCGACGGGCTCCGCACGCGAGCGGCTGGGGCAGGCGCTCTGTGCGGTGTGCGTTGTCGACGAGCGCTACCTCGGCGTGCTCGGGGCGCTTGCGGGCGGGCTTGAGACGGTCTTCCACGAGCACGGCGAGCACGACGAGCCGGTCCTCACGCGGGCGGCGTTCACCGACGGGCTGCGGCGCCTGCTCGAGGACGGCGCGCAGGACGGCTCGATCGCGGTCGCCGACCCGATCCAGACCGCGACGCTCCTGTTCAACGCGGTCGGGCACACGTACCGCCACATGCGCACCGGCCATCGCTGGCCCGCGGACGTCGCCCGCGAGCGCGTCGTGGCGCTCGTGCTCGACGGCCTCCCGGCGTGAGCGCCGTCATAGCGGTCGCCGAGGCTGCGCCCCCGCCGGCCGGCCGTATAGACCGGCGCGGCATCGGCGTCCTCGCGGCCGGCCACGCGTGCGCCGATCTCTGCCAGGGCGCCGTGCCGGCGCTGCTGCCGTTCCTCGTCGTCGAGCGCGGTTGACCCTGACGGCCGCGGCGGCGCTGATCACGGCGTCCACGATCGGCTCCTCGATCGTGCAGCCGCTGTTCGGCCTGTGGTCGGACCGGCTCTCGGCCCCGGTGCTGCTGCCCGCGGGGGTCGCAATGGCGAGCATCGGGATCGGCGTCGTCGGCCTGTGCCAGTCCTACGCAGCACTGGCGGCCGTGCTGCTCGTGAGCGGAGTCGGCGTCGCGGCGTTTCATCCGGAGGGGGCGCGCTACGCGAACCACGTGTCGCGGGAAGGGCGCGGGCGGGGGATGAGCTACTTCGCCGTCGGCGGAAACGCGGGCTTCGCGCTCGGCCCCGCGCTCGTCACGCCGATCGTCGCGATGCTCGGCCTCTCCGCCACGCCGCTGCTTGCCATCCCGGGCCTGCTGGTGACCGGGCTGCTGCTCGCCGAGCTGCACCGCCTGCGGAGCTTCGCGACAACCGCGGCTGCGCCCAGCCCGCGCTCGGCGGCGCGCGAAGAGGACGAGTGGTGGCCGTTCTCCCGGCTCGCGGCTGCCGCGGTCGCTCGCACCACCGCGTTCTTCGCGCTCCAGGCGTTCGTGCCCGTCTACCTCCTGCGCCACTTCGGCACGACGAGCGCCACCGCCGGCGCGGCGCTCACCACGATGCTCGCCGCCGGCGCGGCCGGCACGCTGCTCGGCGGCTGGTGTGCCGACCGCTACGGAGCGCGCCGCGTGCTGGTGGGCGCGATGCTGCCGCTCATCGCGTTGCTCGTGCTCCTGCCGCACGTCGGCCTGACGGCGTTCTTCGCGGTCCTCCTCGGCGTCGGCGTGGCCGTCGATGCGCCGTTCTCGACCACGATCGTGCTCGGTCAGCAGTACCTGCCGCGGCGAATCGCGCTCTCGTCGGGCATCACCTACGGTCTCGCGATCGGAGTGGGCGGGCTGGCCGCGACCGCGCTCGGCGCGCTCGCCGACGCCACCAGCATCACGGTCGTCCTCGCGACGCTGCCGCTCTTCGCGCTGGCGGCGCTCGGCCTGGCGGCATCCCTCCCGCGTCCCGGCCGCTGAACGCGTTCGCGCGCACGATCACACCCCGTGCGCGTGGACTCGAACCGCCGATACGGGGCACGATCTCACGCGGCGCGCCCGCCGAACGTTGTAGCCGTGTGACGCTCGATGGCTAGCCTCCACGCACCATGAACCGCCGCTCCTGGCTGCTCATGGCGCTCCTCGCCGGGCTCTGGGGCGCCTCGTACCTGTTCATCAAGGTCGCCCTCGAGGACGACGTCCCGCCGATCTTCCTCGTGTTCGCGCGGATCGCGCTCGGGGCGGTCGTGCTCGTGCCGCTCGCCTGGAAGGCCGGAGCGCTGGAGCCGATGCGCGGCCTGACGGGCCCGATCCTCTTCATGGCGGTGATCCAGATCGTGATGCCGTTTCTGCTCATCACGTACGGCGAGCAGCACATCGCGTCGTCGCTGACGGGGATCCTCGTGTCGGCCGCGCCGATCTTCACCGCGCTCATCGCCGTTCGCTACGACGACGAGGAACGCCCGCACGGGATCGCGATCGTCGGCGTCGTGATGGGGATCGTCGGCGTCGTGCTCCTGTTCGGCGTCGACCTGAGCGGCGACTCGGCCGCGATCGCGGGCGGGCTCATGGTGCTGCTGGCGACGGTCGGCTACGCGGTCGGATCGCTGTACCTCAAGCACCGGCTGCAGGGCGTGCCGGCCGTCGGGATCGCGGCGATGACGATGCTGGCCGGGGCGCTCGTGCTCCTGGCGCCGGCGCTCTTCTCGCTGCCACCGCACGCGCCGGAGCTGAAGACCGTCGGCTCGCTCGTCGCGCTCGGCGCGGGCGGGACGGGCATCGCGTTCGGGATCTACTACACGCTGATCGCGGAGATCGGACCGGGACGGGCGTCGCTCGTCGCGTACATCGCGCCCGGCTTCGCGGTCGTCTACGGCGTGACGCTGCTGAGCGAGTCGATCACCGTCGGCGCGATGCTCGGCCTCGTGCTCATCCTCGCGGGGTCGTGGGTCGCCGCCGAGGGGCGGTTCCCCGGCCAGGCGCGGGCGGTGACGGTGGCGCCGCCGCTCGAGCCGCCGCCCGCGCGCGAGCCGGCGTGACCACCGGGTTCGCGTGGGGAACGCGGCGGGCGCGGCGACGTCCTAGCCGAACCGCACCTTGCCGTTGGAGCGTGCCCGTGCCTGCGCGCGCTCGACGAAGTCCAGGCGCTTCAGCGCGGCCTTGAAGAGCCGCGTGACGAGCCGCATGCGCGCGTTCTCCGAACGCAGGTCGAGCAGGCCCTGCTTGGCGTCGAGGCCGAAGTCGACGGTCGCGGCCATCTCGTAGGCGGTCTTGCTCGCCAGCTCCTCGGGATCGGGCTCGTCGTCGGTCGCCTCGACGACGAGCTCGGCGTAGGCCGAGCGCGCGGCGTCGGCGGCCGCGTCGTCGGTGCGCTCGCGCTTGTCCTGCAGGAACTCGACGGTCGCCGCCGGATAGGGCATGTCGGGCTGGCGCTCGACGATCCGAAACGGGCGCGTGCCGCGCGTCAGGACGTTGAGGCGGCCGTCCTCCATGCGCTCGAGGACCTGCTCGATCTCGCAGGCGCAGCCGACGATCCGGGCGCCGGAGTCGGTCGTCCAGATGATGCCGAACTCGCCCTCGTGCTCGAGCAGCTCGGCGAACATGATCCGGTAGCGCTCCTCGAAGATGTGCAGCGGGATGAGCTCGTGCGGCAGCGCGACGAGCGCCAGCGGGAACAGCGGAAAGTCGCGAACCGTCCGATCGGCCATCGCGCGTATCTCACCACGATGACGATCGCCCTGCTGAGGTCCGGCCGCGATCTGCCTGCGATCGAGCGCCACCGGGCGGCCGGCGCGGACTGCGCCGGCCGCCCGTGCGAGCGTTCAGCGGGCGGCGATCGTCTGCGGCAGCGAGAACGAGACGTGCCGTCCCGAGGAGAGCTTCACGCGCGCCTGGTAGACCGCGACGGCGACGCCGGGCAGCGGCTTGCCGCTGACCCTGAAGCTGCCGTCACGGTGCAGCCGGGCGCGGCCGATCTGCGTGCGCTTCGTCCCGCAGCCGCGCGGCCGGGCGAACAGCCGGACGAGCGGACGCGTGCCGTGCCGCCGCGGGCCGGTGACGCGGCCCTTGAGGACGATCTTGCCGCCCTCCAGCTTGGCGCTCGTCGTGATCATCCGCCGGACCAGTCGCACGTTGCGCGAGCGCAGCCTGCCGAGCTGGGCCTGGTAGCGCAGCACGCGGCCGCCGCGCTGCTGCGGGATCGCCACCCGCACGCGGATCGTCCCGTCGGGCCGGATCGTCGTGCGGGCCACCACGACGCCGCCTTCGACGATGTTCACCGGCGCGCCCGCGAGCGTGCGCTCGGCGAGCCCTGTCAGCAGCACGCGGGTGCCGATGCGGCGGACGTTCAGCAACGTGAGCTCGCCGACGGGACAGTCGCCGAGGTCGATGCTCGAGCCCGTGACGACCGGCGGCGGCGGGGCGCCCTTCGCGGTGACGGTGACCGTCACGCGACCTTCGCCCGTGGTCTTCGCGTCGGCTGCGTTGAAGCCGAACGTGTCGGTGCCGACGAAGTCCGCCTGCGGCGTGTAGGTCACCTTGTCGCCGGTGCCGCTGACCGTGCCGTGGCGCGGCGCGTCGAGCAGCCCGAACGTCAGCGCGTCGCCGTCCGGATCGTGGCCCGTCAGCGTGATCGGCAGCGACCCGCCCTGGACGACGGTCAGCGCCTGATCGTCGGCCACCGGCGCACGGTTCGGCGCCAGGCCGCCGGAGAAGCGAAAGACGTTGTCGTCGTAGTCGCGGTCGCCGCCGTTGAGGAGATCCTCGAAGCCGACGTCGTACAGGCGTTCGCCGGCGTTCACGACCTTGGCGTGCGGGATGTGGTCGGGGTTGCGGTCCCCCGGGCCGAGCTTGAAGGTCGCACCGTTGGGCTGGATGATGATGCCGAAGACGAGCTCCTCGTTCAGCGGCCGCGCGGGCAGCGTCACCACCTTGCCGACGTCCCGGTTGGAGGCGATCGGCGTGGACGTGCCGTCGGCATTGAAGAGCACCAGCTGGCTCGTGAGCCCGGCGGTGGCCGGGCGAACCTCGACGGTGATCTCACCGCCCGTCGAGTACAGCCGGTCACCGAGGCCGGCAGGTGATGACTGCGCGGAGGCGCCCGCGCTGCAGGCAAGCGTGCTGACTCCGACCGCGGCGACCGCCGCGAAACGCGTGAACCGGAGACCCCTCATGTTTCCTCCCCCATTTACCCCACGTTTAGGACGCCGTGAAGCTACTCTCCGGTGCATTCACCCGCAAGGGAATTCCGGCATGTTCACGAGCCGAATTCGAAGCGGATGAACGCCGTCTGGCGCTGGTTCTCACAGTGCACGAGCGTGAGCTCCTTGCCGGCCTTCGCCAGCAGGCACGTATAGGTCCGCTGACGGCACGAGCCCTTGCTCTTGCAGCCGGGTGACTTCGCGACCGCGGCGGCGATCGCGCGGGCGTTCTTGCACGTGGCACCCTGGGCGGTGACCGCCCCGATGAAGACGTTGTCCTTGTCGAGCGTCGCGACGTCGCCGCAGTCCTTGATCGGCGGGCGGGTGGCGGCATGGGCGGCGGCGGTCGGGGCGACGACGGCGACGGCGATCGCGGCGGTCGCGACAAGGCGGCGTGAGATGGTCATGGCCGCGACCATATCCTTCGCCGATGGACGAGCTCGCCGCCTACGAGCGGCGCCTGCGCCGAGCCGGCCTGCCGCTGCTGATCGAGGACTACTCCGCCTACGAGGACATCTTCACGCGGGCGGTGCCGCTGCTCTCGCTCGTCGTCACCGGCCAGCTGCTCGGAGCCGTGAACAAGGACTGGGCGCTGTGGGCCAATGCGCTGGCGCTGATCGGGGCGCTCGCGATCGTGGCCGGCGGCGTGGCGATGGTCAACCAGCGGCGCGGCCGGCCGCTGCTGTCGATCCCCGACCGCGTCGGGCCGCTCGAGCTCACCGCGTTCGTCCTCGTGCCGGCGCTGCTGCCGCTCGTCTTCGGCGGGCAGGTGACGAGCGCGCTCGTGACGGCGGCGGGGAACGTGCTGCTGCTGCTCGTCATCTACCTCGTCGTCGGCATCGGGCTGCTGTCGATCCTGCGCTGGACGGGCGGGCGGCTCGTCGGCCAGCTCGCGGCGTCGGTGAAGCTGCTGACGCGGGCGGTTCCGGTGCTGCTGATCTTCATGATCGTCCTGTTCATCAACACGGAGATGTGGCAGGTCTTCTCCGACGTGTCCGAACCGGCGCTGCTGGGGGTGATCGCGCTGTTCATCGCGGTCGCCTCGGTGTTCGTCATCTCGCGGCTGCCGCGAGAGGTGCGCGAGCTCGAGCAGGACGTCAGCGCCGACCCGCCGCTCACGACGCGCCAGCGCTTCAACGTCGGCCTCGTGATGTTCGTCAGCCAGGGCCTGCAGGTGGCCGTCGTCGCCGTCCTCGTCGGCGCGTTCTTCGTCGCGTTCGGGACGCTCGCGATCACGCCGGACGTCGTCGAGGCCTGGATCGGCAAGCGGCCACACGCAATCGCCGGCCACCCGTCGCTGAGCGTCGAGCTCGTGAAGGTGTCGAGCGCCCTGGCGGCGTTCAGCGGCCTGTACTACGCGATCGCGGTGCTGAGCGACGCGACGTACCGCGAGGAGTTCCTCGACGAGCTGCAGACCTCGCTGCACGAGACGTTCGCGGACCGTGCGCGGTACCTCGAGGCGCGGGCGGTGGCGGTGGCGTCGTAGGCTCCCGCGCCGTGTCCGGCGACGACGAGCAGCGGCTCTACCTCCAGCGTGACCAGCCGCCCGGCGTGCCGCCCCTCGCGCTCACCGGCGAGCGGACGCTGCCCGACGTCCCGGAGGAGAACTACTGGTTCGCGCGCCATCTCGTCGTCTACGAGTGGATCGCCGCCCAGGTCGGCGGGCTGCGCGTCGTCGACATGGCCTGCGGCGAGGGGTACGGCTCGGACCTGCTGGCGCGCGCCGGGGCCGCGGAGGTCGTCGGCGTCGACGCCAACCCCGAGGCGCTCGAGCACGCGCGGCTGCGCTACGTGGCCGGCAACCTGCGCTTCGTGCGGACGATGATCGAGACCTACGACGAGCCGTGCGACGCGCTCGTCTTCCTGCAGACGATCGAGCACGTGCGCGACCCGGGCGCGGTGCTCGCCCGCTTTCGCGAGCTCGTCGGCCCGCGCGGCGTCGTGTTCGTCTCGACGCCGAACGTCCTGACGCTCGCGCCGCCGGGCGCCGAGCGCTCGGGCAACCCCTGGCACCTCTACGAGTACCGCCCGGAGGAGTTCGGCGCGCTCTGCCGCGCGCACTTCGGCTCGGTCCGGATCCACGGCCTCTACCACGCCCGCAAGCTCGCGCTGCACGCCGCGGCGCTGCGCCTCGGCTGGGACGCCGTCCACGCGCGGCTGGGCATCACGAAGCGCTTCTACGACCGCTTCACGCCCGCGATCGGCGTGCGCGACTTCGCCCTGCGTCCCGGCAGCGCGCGCGAGCTGCGCGGGGCGCTCGATCTCGTCGCGGTGCTGCGGCCGTGAGCCCCGATCCGACCGGCCCGCCCGAGAGCGAGAACGAGGGGGAACGCGGAGGCGAGCTGGCGATCGTCCTGCATTCCCACATGCCCTACGTCGCGGGCTTCGGGACGTGGCCGTTCGGCGAGGAGTGGCTGTGGGAGGCGATCGCGACGTCGTACCTGCCGCTGCTGGACATCCTCGACGGCGGCGCGCCGGTCACGCTCTCGCTCACGCCGGTGCTCTGCGACCAGCTCGAGGAGCCCGGCGCGCTGGAGCGCTGCGCCGCGTTCCTCGCAGGCATCCGCGTCGAGTCGCACCGCCGCGACATCGCGGCCGCGGCGGGGGAGACCGGCGTCGTCGCCGCGCTCGAGCACTCCGCCGCCCGCTACGCGTGGGCGCGCGAGCGGCTCGCCGAGCGCGGCGGCGACCTCCTCGGCGCGCTCGGCCGCCACGCGGCGTGGACCTCCTCGGCGACGCACGCCGTGCTGGCGCTGCTCGCGACCAGCGCGGGGGTGCGGCTGCAGCTGGGGGCGGGGATCGACGCGCACCGGCGCCGCTTCGGCGCCGGCTGGCGCGGCGGCTTCTGGCTGCCGGAGTGCGCGCACGCGCCGTGGCTCGACCGGCTGCTCGAAGAGGCCGGTGCGCACGCGGTCTGCGTCGACCTGACCGACGTCCTCGCGCCGGACGAGCACCTGCGCCCGCTGCGCTCGCCGGCCGGGCCGCTGCTCGTCCCGATCGACCGCGCGACGATCGAGCTGGTCTGGAGCCGCGGCGGCTACCCGGCCGATCCGCGCTACCGCAACTACCACGCCTTCACACCGCATCGCCACCGGGCGTGGAGCAACGACGGCGCGCCGTACGACCCGGCGCGCGCGGCAACCGCCGCGCGCGAGCACGCGGCGGACTTCGTCACGCGGGTCCGTGCGCGGGTGGCCGGCGGCGGCCTCGCCGTCTGTGCGCTCGACACCGAGCTGCTCGGCGACTGGTGGCATGAGGGTCCACTCTGGCTCGCGGCCGTGATCGAGCAGGCGGCGGCGCAGGGACTGCGGATCGCGCACCTCGACGACGCTCTGGGACGTCACGAGCCGGCTCCTGCGCCGGACGACCTGCCGGTCACGTCGTGGGGCACGCCGCGCGACCTGTCGACGTGGAGCGCGCCGCCGGTCGCCGGCATGGCGTGGGAGGCGCGCGACGCGGAGCTGCGCACGGTCGCCGCAGCGCGGGCGGGCGGGGCCGGGGCGGTCGATGAGCGCGCGGTCCGCGAGCTGCTCGCGCTGCAGTCCAGCGACTGGGCGTTCCTCGTCAGCCGCGACCTCGCCGCGCCCTACGGGCGCGAGCGCGCGGCGCACCATCGCCACGCGCTCGATGCAGCGCTGGCCGCGCCCGGCGCCCACGATCGCGCGCTGCGCAACCTCGCACCGCACGCATCGCCCGCGGCGCTGCTCGAGCCGTAGCCGCCCGCGGTTCGCGGCGACGGCGCCTCCCGCGCTCCCGCGGGCGCGCGGTCACGGTGTCCCGAGTTCCCGCATGGCGACGACGCCCGTCTCGAGCGCCCGCTGTGCGAGCGCGGCGCGCTTCTGGTGCTGGGGCAGGGCGCCCAGCTCGAAGGCGTCGAACAGCGCGCGCATGTGGCTCTTGACGGTCTCCACGCCGATGACGAGCTCGCCGGCGATCTGCTTGTTCGACGGGGGCACGGCGAACGAGCTGTCGGCGTACGGACGGCACAGCGCGGTGAGGACGCGCAGCTGGGCCTCGGAGATCCGCGGCGCCGCGCGCTGCTGCGACGTCGCGGTGCGCAGCGACTCGCGCCCGGTCGGGCTGCGAAAGACGATGACCGTCCGGCCGAGCGAGATCGCGTCGCCGTCGCGCAGGCGCCGGCGCCCCAGGACGCGCTCGCCGTCGATGAACGAGCCGTTGTGCGAGCGGCCGTCGTCGACGAAGGTCCACTCGCCCCCGACGCGCTCGAGGCTCGCGTGGACGCGCGAGACCTCGCCGTCCCACGTCAGCGCGAGGCCGCTCTCGGCGCTGCGGCCGACCGTCAGGCGCTCGGGAGCGTCACCGAGGTCGTGGATCTGCTGGACGCCCTCGCCGTCGCGGTAGAGCAGGAACGGCGGGCCGCGGCGCTCGGCCGCGATGCGCTCCTTGAGCTCGCCGGGGGTTGCACGATGAAGGGCGTGCGGCAGCTCCACGGCTCACGACTCGGGCTTGTCCTTCGACGTCGGCAGCGGCTGGATCTCGATGGTGTCCGACCAGCAGAAGGTCTTGTGTCCGGGGAACTGGGGGTCGGGGCTGAGCGTCGCGAGCAGGCCGGACGCGAGCGCGGGGCCCGGCTGGACGCTCCCGACCGGGATCGTCGCCGTCCACGTCCCCTTGACCTGATCGAGGACGAAGCGCCCCTGCGTGCTGCCCCCGCCCGCCTGCTGGACGGTGATGAAGATCACGTCGTCCGCCGTGGATTGCTGCGTCGTTCCCGAGACGAAGAGGTCGGCGTCCTTGATGAGCGCAGTACGACCGAACTTCGACAGCGACGACGACATCCCGGCACCTCAATTCTCGTTGGTCAGGCGCGATCGTACCTGCGCGATCCGCGCGAGATTCTGTTTTTCCGCATAGAGCGCGAGGGCTTCGTGCAGCGCCGCCTGAGCGCGCTCGCCGGACCCGCCGAGACGCAGCACGTCGGCGAGGTCGCAGAGGGCATCGGCGCGGTGGTTGAGCAGGTCCGTCCGCGCCAGCAGCGCGACGCCTTCCTCGGCGAGCGGCCGTGCCTCGTCGTGCTCGCCGCGGGATGCGAGCGCCCGTGCCCGCGCCCCGCGCCAGATCGCGTGCGTGACGATGTCGTCGGGCGCCGTCGTGCGCTCGCTGACCTGCGTCAGCGCCTCGGCCTGCGCTCCGCGCCCCTGCGCCAGCACCGCCTGGGCGAGCATCGCCGCGGTCGTGCTGAGCAGCAGGCTGTCGCCCATCTCGTCGAGCCGCTCGTAGCCCGCGCGCAACTGCTCCTCGGCAGCGCCGGGACGGCCCGCGATGAGCTCGACGAGCGCCTCGTGATGCGACACGGCGGACTGGATGCCGCCGAGGTCGCGCAGGATCTCGCCGGCCTCGCGGACGAGCGCGCGCGCCGCGCCGTCCTCACCGGCCATCGCGTGCAGCGCGGCCAGCGGGTGCAGCGTCGCGGCGAGCGCCAGCGGGCTCGAGCGCACCTGCTCGCGGATCTCCTCGCAGCGCGCGATCGCCGCCGGGACCGGCGCCGGCCCGAACGCCGCCGCCGACGCGTGCCAGCCGAGGATCTCGAACAGCTCGCGCTCGTCGCCGGCGCCGCGCGCGGCGGCCGCCGCATGCCGCCAGGCGTCCTCGGCGACCGCGACGCGCCCCTCGGTCCAGGCGGCGTTCGCCAGCAGGGACCAGGCGCGGCAGCGCCCGCGGGCGTCGTCGTGCGCCTCGAAGGCGCGCAGCGCCGCCTCGGCGACGCCGCGCACGTGCGCCGTCCCGCGCGCCGTGCCGGCCTGCAGCGCGACGAACTCCTGCTCGACCCGCGCACGGGCGGTGAGGCGCTCGTCGCCGCCCGCGGCGATCGCATCGGCGAGCACGCGCTCGGCGTCGGCGAGGCGCCCGGCCTCGAAGAGCGCCGCGCCGAGGACGGGGGCGAGCTCCGCGCGCGCCGGGTCGCCCGGCGCCAGGACGGTGACGGCACGCTCGAGCAGCCGGCTCGCCGCGGGCGCGTCGCCCTGCTGCAGCGTCGCGCGCGCGGCCGTCTCGAATCGCTCGGCCGCCCGCGCGGCGAGGACCGCGTCGCGGCCGCTGCGCGCGTCGCCGAGCTCCTCGCGCAGCCGGAAGGCCCGCTCGAGCTGATGCCCGACGCTCTCCTGCGGCGCGTCGGCGTGGGCGTCGAGCCAGTTCGCGACCCCCTCGTGCAGCGTCGCGGCGGCGCGCTTGGGGATCCCCATGTACGCGGCGTCGCGGATGAGGGCATGGTCGAAGACGAACGCGTCCTCGCCGGCGAGCGCCGAGCTGCCGGCGCGCACGAGCCCCTTGCGCGCGAGCGCGACGAGGCTCATCTCGACGGCGCCGCGCTGCTCCTCGCCCATGTGCGTGACGATCGCCCCGGCGTGGAACGTGCGGCCCTCGACCGCGGCATGGCGCAGGACGCTGCGCTCGCGCGGCGCCAGCCCGTCGACGCGCGCGGCGAGCACGCCGTGGATGCTCGTCGGCAGCGTCGCGTCGTGGCCCTGCTCGTCGACGGCGACGAGCTGCTCGAGGAACAGCGGATTGCCCTCGGCGGTCCGCACGATCCGCGTGATCCGCTCGCCGCCGCCGAGCGCCGCCACGAGCGCGTGGGCGTCGCCCTCGGCCAGCGGCTCGAGGACGACGAGCGAGCGCCCGGCCTGCGGCGCCGCCCACGCCGGGCGCGCGTCGAGCAGCTCCGGGCGGGCGAGGCAGAGCAGGAGGATCGGCGCCCCCGTCGAGAACGTCGCGACGTAGTCCAGGAGGTCCAGCAGCGTCGGCTCGGCCCAGTGGACGTCCTCGATCGCGACGATGAGCGGGCGGTCGCGGGCGAGCCGCTCGAGCAGCTTGCGCACGGCCCATGACGCCTCCTCCGCGGGTGCCCAGCCGTCGATGAGGCCCGCCGCGGCGAGCACGCGCTCGGCGGCGTGGGCGCTGCCGGCGAGCAGCTCGCCGACGCGCTCGCGCGGGTCGCCGCCGAGCTGCCCGAGCAGCTCGCCGAGGACCTGGCGCGTACTCCCTTCGCCGTAGGGCAGGCAGGAGCCGACGAGCACCGTCGCCTCGTCGGCGGCGCCGGCGCCGGCGACCAGCTCGCGCGCGAGGCGCGACTTGCCCATGCCGGGCGATCCGACGACCGTGACGACGCGAACGCCGCGCTGATCGCGCGCGCTCCGTAGCTCGCTGCGCAGCGCGTCGAGCTCCCGCTCGCGCCCGAGAAACGGCGTCGCGAACGCGCGCCGCAGGACGGGCTGCGCGGCCAGCAATGCCAGCAGCCGCCCCGTCGGCGCGTCGATCTGCGCGGTCGTGGCGAGCGCCTCCTGCGCGCTCGCGCCGAGGACGATCTCGCCCTCGGGTGCGTCCTGCGCGCGGCGGGCGGTCGCCGCGATCGGCTCGCCCGTGGCGAACGCCGTCCCGACGAACGCCTCGCCGCAGTCGATCGCCAGGCGCAGCGCGGCGCCCTCGGCGGCGCGCAGCTCGAGCGCGGCCTGCGCGGCGCGCAGCGCGTCGTCCTCGCGCGCGCCGGCCGCGCCGAACAGGCCGATGAGGCTGTCGCCGCGCTCGCGCTCGACGGTCCCGCCGAAGCGCTCGATGCGGCGCGCGCAGCGGGCCAGCAGGGCGTGGAGCACCTCTGGGTCGGCCGCCGTCGCCCGCACGGCGAGCGCGGTCACCCAGCGGCGCGCCTCCTCGCGTGGCGCATCCGCCGGCGCGGCGACGACGATCGCGCCGAGCGCCTCGGCGACCGCGGCCGCCGAGGCGGGGCGGTCGACGGGGTCCTTCGCGAGCAGCTCGAGGATGAGCGCGTCGAGCGCGGGCGGGATCGCGGGCTCGTGGCGCGACGGTGCGAGCGGGGTCGCCGTGAGGTGCTGGGCGATGACGCCCTCGACGCCGTCGCCGCGAAACGGCGGCTGCCCGGTCAGCAGCTCGTAGAGCGTGACGCCGAGCGCGTACAGGTCGCTGCGCGGGCCGATCGCCTCGCCGCGCGCCTGCTCGGGCGAGAGATAGCGCGCGGTGCCGACGACCGCGCCCTCGGCGGTCAGCCGGTCGCCGTCGATCTCGTAGGCGACGCCGAAGTCGCCCAGCGCGGCCGTGCCGTCGGCCGCGAGCCAGACGTTGTCGGGCTTGACGTCGCGGTGGACGACGCCGTGCGCGTGGGCGTGGGCGAGCGCCGCGGCGATCTCGCGGCCGAGCCGGATCGTGTCGGCGATCGCGGGCCGCGGCGCGTCGGCGAGCGAGCCGCCCGCCATCGCTCGCAGCACGAGGTACGGGACGCCGTCGAGCTCGCCCGTGTCGTGGACCGTGATGACGTTCGGGTGGTCGCCGAGGCGGCCCGTCACGTGCGCCTCGCGCTCGACGCGCGCGCGTGCCGCGGCGCCGCCGCCGGCCCCGACGACGATCGCCAGCGCGACCTCGCGGTCCAGGCGCTCGTCGTAGGCGAGGTAGACCTCCTTCCAGGCGCCGCGGCCGAGCCGCGCGCGCAGGTGGTAGCGGCCCGCCACCACCTGGCCGGCGCCGGAGAGCCCCGACGCGAGGGTGGGCGAGTCGCCTGTGACGTCTTCCATCGGTGTCCCGGGCGCAGCGTACAGCGCCACCGCAACCGCCGGGACCGCTGCAGATCCGCGGTTTTTCCGGCACTGAGCGACAACTTGCACGCATTCTGTCCGACCGATCCGTACTATCAGCGCTGCTTTCCATAAGAGCCGAGTCCCGGGCGCTCAGTGCGGCCGGGAGCGGGGGACCCAATTGGGCCGCAGCGGTTGCGGCCTGGGGGCGAATCGCCACCAATCGCCAGTCATGGCGGTACGGCGGCGTAGCGCACGTCACAGCGCGAGCCCGGCAGCTAACCCCGTAGGCGTCTGAGACGACGAAAAGGAGCGCGAGATGACAGGCAGCGACGACTTATCGGCGATGCGTGATGCCGTGCCGGAGGACTGCGACGCGGCGCGCATCATCGCCTACCGCCGGTCGTTGCGCGCCGCCCGCCTGCGCCGCAGCGCGGCCCGGCGGCGGCGCCGGCGCATGCTGCGAAGCCGCCGCTCGATCCTCTTCGCGACCGCCGGGGTGCTGTTCGCGAGCGCCGGCGCGATCGCCCAGCAGGCCGCGGGGCCCGACGGCGGCCTGAGCGCGGACACGATCGCGGCCGCGCAGCGCGCGCTCGGCGTCGATCCCGACGGTGTCGTCGGACCGCGCACGCGCGCCGCGACGAAGCGCTTTCAGCGCAAGAACGGGCTGACCGCCGACGGCGTGCTCGGGCCGCAGACGCTGAAGGAGCTCGGCGTCGACCCGGACGACGACGCGCAGGATCGCGCGGCATCGGCCGGCGATGCCGTGCTCGAGCGGATCGCGGCGTGCGAGTCCGGCGGCGATCCGACCGCCGTGTCGGCCGACGGCCAGTACTACGGCAAGTACCAGTTCTCGCTGCAGACGTGGAAGGAGATGGGCGGCGACGGCAATCCGGCGCAGGCCAGCGAGGCCGTGCAGGACCGGATCGCGGCGAAGCTGCTGCGCCTGTCGGGCACGACCCCGTGGCCGAACTGCGCCTGACGCGCTTGAGCTGACACCCGCGCGGGAGCCCGGCGAAATCCGTACCGGAACCGGGCTCCCGCGCCATACGCCGTCCTCGCTACTGTCACGCTCCGATGAGCGACGAGCTGGCAGCGCTGAAGGCGGTACAGCGCGCGATCTGGAGCGCCGGCGACTACGACGCGATCGCCGAGCTGTTCTGGGACGTCGGGGCGGTCGTCGCCGAGGCGGCGTCGATCGAGACCGGGATGAAGGTGCTCGACGTCGCGACCGGCACGGGAAACGCCGCGATCCGCGCCGCCGTCGCGGGCGCCGACGTCGTGGGGCTTGACATCACGCCCGAGCTGTTCGACGACGCGCGCCGTCGCGAGGCGCTCGCCGGCGTGAGCGTCGAGTGGGTCGAGGGCGACGCCGAGGCGCTGCCGTTCGAGGACGGCAGCTTCGACCGCGTGCTGTCGACGTTCGGCGTCATGTTCGCTCCGCGCCACGATGTCGCCGCCGCCGAGCTCGTCCGCTCCTGCCGTCCCGGCGGCATGATCGTCCTCGCGAACTGGACCCCTGAGAGCTTCATCGGGCGCGTCTTCGCGACCGTCGCCGGCTACCTGCCGCCTCCGCCCGGCCAGATCAGCCCGCCGATCCTCTGGGGCGACGAGCGGCACGTGCGCGCGCTGCTCGGCGGCCAGACGCTGCTGGCGATCGAGCGGCGCAGCGTGGACTTCGTCTTCGAGTCGCTCGAGGGGGCGATGGAGGGATACGAGGAGCGCTTCGGGCCGACGATCCTCGCCAAGCGCACGCTCGCGCCCGAGCGCTACGAGGCGCTGACCGCCGACCTGCGCGCGCTCGTCGCCACGCGGAATACGGGCAACGGCGAAGGCGAGGTGCGGATCCCATCGGAGTACCTGCTGGTCGTGGGTCTGAAGCCCTGACGGAGACGACCGCGCGCGAGCGGTTCCGGGCCGGTCTGCGAGCCGGCCTGCCCTACGCGATGGCCGGCGGCGTGCTCGCCCTGTCGTTCGGCGTGCTCGCACGCGAGGCCGGCTTCTCGGCGGTCGGCGCGCTCGTCATGTCGGCGATCGTCTTCGCCGGCTCGGCGCAGTTCGCGGCGATCTCGATCATCGCCGCCGGCGGCGGGATCGGCGCCGCGATCGGTGCCGCCGCGCTGATGAACTCGCGCTTCCTGCCGATGGGGATCGCGCTCGCGCCGTCGCTGTCGGGCTCGGCCCTGCGGCGCGCCGCGCAGGGCCAGACCGTCGTCGACGCCTCGTGGGCTCTGGCCAACCAGGGCGAGGGACGCTTCGACCGTCACTTCCTGTTCGGCGCGAGCGCGGTCCAGTACGTGACGTGGCTCGGCGGTACGGCGGTCGGCGCCTTCGGCGGCAGCGCGCTCGGCGACCCGCAGGCGCTCGGCCTCGACGCGATCTTCCCGGCGTTCTTCGTCTCGCTCCTGCTGCCCGAGCTGCGCGACGCGCGCTCGCGCGGTGTGGCGCTGGCCGGCGCGCTCATCGCGCTGGCGCTCGTGCCGGTGGCCCCCGCCGGCGTGCCGGTGCTCGCGGCGAGCGCGGCGGCGCTCGTCGGGCTCAAGCGACAGCACGCGCGGCGGACGGCGGCATGAGCGCCGAGCTGTGGGCGCTGATCGCGGGCTGTGCGCTCGTCACGTTCGCGATCAAGGCCGCCGGCCCGGTCGCGCTCGGTGGCCGCGACCTGCCGCCGCGCTTCGCCGGCGTCATCGCGATCATGGCGCCCGCGCTGCTGGCGGCGCTGATCGTCACGCAGGCGCTCGCCGACGGCGAGCGCCTGCACGTCGGCGCCGACACGGCGGGCGTGACCGCCGCCGGGATCGTCGTGTGGCGCGGCGGCTCGGTGCTGCCCGCGGTCAGCCTCGCGGTCGTCGTGACCGCGGGGCTGCGGGCGCTCGGGTGAGGACGAGCGCGTGTCCTACTTCAGCGAGACCCCCTGGATCAGGGTGAAGGTCGCAAAGCGCTTGGGGCTGCGCGTCGTCTTGCGCACCGTCGTCTGACCTCGCAGGAACACGCGCGAGCCGCGCAGCGCGGGCGGGAGCGTGACCGTCGCCGTCCACTGCCCGTTGCGCTGCACGCGGATGCCGCGCGCCACGACCGCGCCGCGGAAGCTCGTGCGGCCGGGACAGCGCGAGCTGGCACGGACGACCACCTTGGCGATCGGGCGAGCCAGCGGACCGGTGACGCGGCCGCCGATCCGCACGCGTGCGGCGTCCAGCCGGCGCGCGACGGTCTGCGTCATCCGGCGTGCGAACTTCAGCCGCAGCGACCGCTGGGCGCCCAGACGCGCCTGGAAGCGAGCGGCGTTCGTGCTGCGGATCGCCCGCGGAGGCAGGGCTGCCTTGGCGCTGAAGGTCAGGTCTCCGCCGACGATCGCGGTCGTGACCCGCTTGCCCGACGAGGTCGCGTAGAGCGACACCTTCGCGCCGACGGACCCCGGTCCGGCGACGCCGCGCAGCACCGTGCGGCCGCGGAGCCCGTAGACGTCGGTCAGGCGCAGCTCGCCGCGCGTGCACTGGGCGAGCGGCGCGATCGACGACTCGCTGTTCTTGCGCGGCAGGTAGACCCCGTTGAAGACGCAGCCCGAGTCGTCGCGGTCGATCTTCCCGTCGGCGTCGTTGTCCCTGCCGTCCGAGCATGCGGGCGTGGCCGACTGCCCGCGCGTCGGCTCGGCGATCGTGATCTTCGCCGGCTGCGCCGGCTCGCGCACCCCCGTCGTCGTGAGCTGACCGGAGCCGTTGGAGGCCACGCCGGCGGTCACGCCGAGGACGTTCACCGTGGCGGTGCAGGAGCTCTGCCCCGCCGCCAGGTCGCCGGTCACCTTGATGCTCTGGCCACCGTCCGCCACGGTCACGGCGCTGCTCTGGCACGTGGTCGACGCGCCGCTGGGCGTGGCGACCTGGAGCGCTGCCGGCAGCTTGTCGGTGAACGACCATCCGTTCTTGGAGACGAGGTCCGTCGTGTTCGTGATGGTGAACGTCAGCGACGTCGCGTCCCCGCGGGTGACCGACGGCGCGCCGAACGCCTTGTCGAGCTGCGGGCTGGCGTCGGAGACGAGGATGTTGTCGAAGGCGTGGTCGTTGCCGTAACCGGAGGCCTGGCCGTTGCGCAGGCGCACGCCCAGCTGCGAGCCCGAGAACAGGATCGAGCCGTCGGACGTGATCCGCCCGCCGATGACGTCGTCGCCGAGATCCTTGCCGGCGCTGCAGACGTCGGTGGGCGCCGAGGCGAGCGGGATCTCGCTGGATCCCGTCAGGAGGAAGAACGCGAACAGCGTCGTGGCCGGCGATGGGCGCTGCGGGCCGCAGGTCGCGTCGGCGACGTCCGCGCTGAAGACGAGGAAGCGGTTGCCCGATCCGGGAAGCGTCACCGGCTTGACGGTCTCGAGCTCGATGTTGTTCGCGCCCGGATCGTGCCCCTGGTCGGTGTAGGCGGACACGACGTGGTTGTCGTCGGGCGTCGCATCGCCCGCGAAGGTCCCGAGCTTGCTCGCCATCAGCCGCACGTTGCCGTTCGCGGTGCCGGATACGCAGAACCACGGGTCGACGGCCGCGGTGATGAGGCCGTTGCAGGACGAGGGGTCGGGCGCCCACTGCGGGTCGGTCTTGTACGTTTCGTTGGTGGGCGGCGCCCCCTGGTAGCTCGTCAGCGGCGTGACCGTCTGCTGCGGGTTGTTCTCGAAGTTCTCGCTGAACAGGACCGCCGGCGGATCCGGTACGCCGGGGGCCGCGGACGCGCCGCTCGGCGCCGCTGCGGCGAGCAGCGCCGTCACCGCGACGGCGCTCATCGCCAGCCCCCCGGCGCGTGGCCGCCATCCGCTCCGTGCGCTCCGTCGCTCCGCTCCGGCGCGCATGCCCGCGCGCCCTGCAATCGACATCGTCGCCGCTACGGCAGCGAACGGCCCCACTGCGGTCTTCACGCCATCCCCCTAATGCTTTTTTAAGACCCCGTGGGCGAGATTCCCCCATCCCGGAAGCTCCGTCAAGGGATCCGGTGAAATGTTTCACCTATTTCCAGCGCAGCGTCCGCGGCGTCTCGCGCATCCGCAGCACGCGGACCGGGACGCCCGCCGCGACGGCGTTGTCGGGGACGTCCCGAGTGACGATCGTCGACGTGCCGAGCACGGAGTTGTCGCCCACCGTCGTGCCGCGCAGGATCGCGACGCCGTAGCCGATCCAGACGTTGTGGCCGACCCGCACGTCGCGCTTGTAGATGCCCTGCTCGCGAACCGGGCGCTCGTACTCGACGACGCCGTGGTCGAAGTCGATCAGCATGACGCGGTCGGCGACGATGCACTCGCGCCCGATCGAGACGTGCTGGAAGGCGGAGATCGTGCACTCCTGGCCGAGCACCGTCTTGGCGCCGATGTGGACCTCGCCCTCGTGCACGCGGATCTTGGAGCCGTGGCCGATCCACGACCAGCGGCCGATCCGCAGGGTCGCGCCCTTGCCGATCTCGATCTTCACGCCCGGGCAGACGAAGCACAGCCCGTCGGTCTGCAGCCGCCCGCGCCAGCGCAGCTTCAGCCACAGCCAGCGCGCGATGAGCCGCGCGTAGCGCGTGTTGAGCATCCCGTGCGAGCGCATGAAGCGCCACAGCGCAAGCGGGCCGCCGTGCAGCGGTGCCGGCTCGCCGCGGACCGTCGGCGCGGGCGCCTCGGCGGGCTCGGCGATCGTCAGCGTCTGCTGCACGACGGCCATGCTAGTTCTCGGCCTGGTCGTCGCCCGGGAGCACGCCATCGGCGAGCGGCCCGCGCTTCCAGTCGGGCACCGGCGTGGAGGTGCCGGCGCGCGGCACGTAGACCGAGCGCTCGACGAGCGCCATGCGATGGATGTAGCGCGGGCAGTTGGGAAACACCCGCTCGGCGCGCACGCGGACGACGAACTGGGCCTCGGGCCACGTCGCCGCGAGCTCGTCGTCGAGCTCGACCGACGCCACGCCCTCGACGCGCAGCCGCGTCGGTCGCTCGGCGACGAAGTCGATGAACAGCAACCCGACGTGCGGGTTGACGAGCGCGTTGCCCCATGAGAGGTACATCCCGTTGCCGTCGTAGTTCGGGAACGCCAGCGTATGCGGGTCGAGCACGCGCACGAAGCCCGGCTCGCCGCCCTTGTAGGAGCACTGCGGCTGACCGTCGGCGTCGGCGGTCGCGAGGAAGAACATGTCCATCCGCTCGATGAACTGCGCGTCCTCGGGACGGAAGTGATCGCGGCCCGTGCGCGCCTCGATGCGGTCGGCGAGACGGCGCGTGTCGAAGCGGTCCTGCAGCTCGCGCGATCCGGCGTGGTAGCGCTCGTCGTCGGGCACGCTCACCCCTTGGAGACGTGCAGCACGGCCTTGCCGGGCTGGACGAACACGACGAGGTTCGTCTCCGGGCTGTCGTAGACCGCCGCCCAGCCGTCGACGATGAGGGCATGGTCGCCGGGCTGCGGCGCCGGCCACAGCAGCGCGACCTGCTCGTTCTCGGACACGTTCTCCGCGGTCCTGCGGCCGGCGCCGACCATGAGCAGGTCGCGATGCCACTTCACCGTCACGGAGGTGGCGCGCGGGCGGCCGTCTGCCGCCACGGTTACGAGGTAGGGATGCAGGCCGAAGCGCTCGATCGCCTGCGGCAGCTCGTCCAGCGGCACGGGCACGGACACGGGGCTAAGGCTACGGGTAGACACCGAAGCCCGCCGACCCCTGGCATCATCGTCGGCTCGTGGCGGTCGACCCCAACCTCGCGCAGCGCCTGCTCGACGGCGATCGCCGTGCGCTCGCGCGCGCGATCTCGCTCGTCGAGAACGACGACCCGGCCGGCTGGGCGCTCGTACGCGAGGTGTATCCGCACACGGGCAGGGCGACCGTCGTCGGCGTCACCGGCGCGCCCGGCGCCGGCAAGTCGACGCTCATCGGGCAGCTCGTCAAGAACCGCCGCGCGGCCGATCGCACCGTCGCCGTGCTCTCGATCGACCCGTCCTCGCCGTTCACGCACGGCGCGCTGCTCGGCGATCGCATCCGCCTGACCGAGCACTTCCTCGACGCCGGCGTCTTCATCCGCTCGATGGCCAACCGCGGCGCGCTCGGCGGGCTCTCGGAGGCGTCGCTGCAGGCCGCGCTGCTGATGGACGCCGCCGGCCGCGACGACGTCTTCCTGGAGACCGTCGGCGTCGGCCAGGCCGAGGTCGACATCATCGATCACGCCGACACCGTCCTGCTCGTGCTCATGCCCGGCGGCGGCGACTCCGTCCAGGCGCTGAAGGCGGGGATCATGGAGATCCCGGACATCATCGTCGTCAACAAGGCCGATCACCCGCTGACGCAGACGATGGTGCGCGAGATCCGCGGCGTCCTGTCGCTCGCGCCGCAGGGGCCGTGGAAGGTGCCGATCCTCCAGACCGAGGCGGTCGACAACAAGGGCGTCGACGAGCTCATGGAGAAGCTCATCGAGCACCGTGCCTTCATCGAGGAGCAGGGGACGCTCGCCGAGCGCCGCCGCCACAACCTGCGCAAGGAGGTGCTCGCGATCGCCACCGGCCGGCTCCGCCGCCGGCTCGAGCACCGCGTCAAGGAGGACGAGAGCTTCGACCGGCTCATCGACGACGTCGTGTCGCGCCGCACCGATCCGGCGAGCGCCGCGACGGCGATCCTCGAGGCCGAGCTCGCCGACGCGGACGAGGGCCCTACGAACCCATGATCCGCCGGCGCCGGATGCGCCACTCCCATGCCACGAGCGCGACGAGCGCCGCCCCCGCTGCGGCGAGCGCCACCGTCGCGCCCGCCGAGCCGCTGTCGAACAGCGGCAGCGCTCGATCAAGCGGGCCCAGCGGCGCCCGCGACGACGGGCCGACGATCCCGCCGCCGTCGATCCGCAGCTCGGCGTACCACCAGACGCTCGTCCCGAGCGTCAGCGCCGCGAGCGCGGCGCCGGCGCGCGGGGCGCTGCGCATCCCCCACGCGACGAGCGCCACCGCGACGGGCAGCGCGGCCAGCAGGTAGCGGCCGGGGAAGAAGAAGCCGAACATCGTCGGCGCGACGAACGCCGCGACGAGGACCTGCGCGCCGCACACGAGCGCGCAGAGCAGCGCGGCGACCTCGACCTCGACGCGCTCGGGCAGCGCCCGCGCGATGTAATCGCGGCGCGAGCGCCACAGCAGCCACAGCGCGTAGAACGCCAGGGCGATCACCGGCGCCCAGCGCAGCATGCCGTACGTGCGGTCCAGCCACAGCGCGACAAGCCGCGGCATGCGGTCGACGAAGTCCGTCGCGCCGAGGTCGCCGAGGCGGTCGCCCGGCACCGCCGCCGCCGCGGGCGTGAAGCCGCCGAAGAGCTGGTCGTTGATCGTCACGAACATCACGCCCGAGAACAACAGCACCTCGACCTCGACGAGCAGGGCGAACCCGCGCGCGCGGCGCCGCACCCAGCGGAACATCGCGAGGGCCACGACGAGCCCGGCGACCGCGAACTGCAGCGCCAGCCAGGGCAGCGCGCCGAGCGCGATCGCGGCCCCCGCGACCCAGCGGATGCGCGGGTTCTCGCGCACCTTCAGCGCAAGCAGCGACGCCGTCGCGATCAGCAGGCCCGCCGTCAGCTCCGGCGACACGGTCGTCGCCGAGGCGAGCGCGGGCGGCGACAGGCCGCACGCGAGCGCCGCCCAGGTCGCCCACGGCTCGGGCACGATCCGCCGCGCCAGCTGCGCCGCGATCACGAACGCGAGCGCCGCGATCGCCGCCAGCAGCAGCTGCACGGCGAGCGGGCCGCCAAGCGCGTAGGCGGGCGCGATCAGGAGCGCGAAGCCCGCGCCCTGCGGCTCGTTGGCCTGCCCGCTCGTCAGGCGGCCGCGGCGCTCCAGGACGTACGGGTACCAGTCGCGGTAGGCCTTCGTCGCGTACTGGTTGCGCACGTCGATGTCGCCGTCGGAGACGATCGACTCGGCGGTCAGCAGGTAATGCGGCTCGTCGCCCCCGAACTGCGACGCGCCGAACGCCGGCAGGCCGACCGTCGCGGCGTAGGCCGCGAACAGGACGAGCCAGAGCACGGCCGCGCGGCGCACGGGATTCGACGTTAGTGCGTGCGGCGCCCGGAGGCGTCGTAGCGCAGCGGCACGTCGATCGCGTGCACGGCCGGCGCCGCGCCGCGCGGGGTGAAGAGCGGCGCGGGCGCCTTGCCGGGCGTGTGGTCCCAGTCGCGGCCGACGCGGTCGATCCCGAGCGGGTAGAGCGTCAGGCTGCCGTCGGCGGCGAAGCGCATCCGCACGAGGTTCTTGTAGTCGGGGATCGACTGGCCGGTGAACACCTGGTTGGCGTTCTCCCAGGCCTTCACGCCGCGCAGCTTGTGGATCGCGAACAGGGACGCGCCGAACACCGTCGCGCCGAGCGCGGCGCCGGCCACGAAGAGGACGGGGAGGCCCACGACCCAGATCGCGAGCGGATGGTCGCCGATCATGTGCACCACGGCCCACAGGACGAGCGCGGCGATCACGAGATGGACGGTCGCATGCAGCAGCGCCACGGCCAAGCGCGCGAGCTGCGTCATTCGCACCACGACGGCGCTCTTCTGCAGCGCGCTCGGGACGATGTCCGTCCCGCCGTAGATCCCGAGGAGCAGGAGCACGGCGATGACGACGCTCGCGCCGCTCACCGCACCGGTGAGCAGGCAGCCGAAGCCGTTCGCGGTCGCGTTGGCGAAGAGGCCGCCGGCGCCGCTGTTGAGCGCGCCGAGCATCGCGATCCCGAGCACCGCGTAGAGCGCGCCGAGCATCCCCGCGAACGAGGGGTTGAGCAGCGCGAGCTTGAGGATGCCCTTGCTCAGGCGCCTGGAGTCCTGCGCGCGCGGATAGACCTCCTCGCGCGTGTAGGTCACCGTCTGCGCCGCGTCGTGGTCGAGCGAGCGCAGGTGCAGCTCGTCATACAGCGTGTGCGTTCCCGACAGGTACGCGCCGCCGCCGCCCGCCGTCAGGCGCGTCGGCGCGTCCTCGGCGTTCGCGCCGCCGGGCTCGTAGCGAGCGTAGTGGTGGATGTCTCCGGTGATCGTCAGCACGAGCCGCCCGCCGCTCGCGCGCACGACGCGCTCCTCGAAGTACGACAGGTAGCGCCACGACGCCGGCTCCACGCGCCCGGGCAGAGCCTTGATCCACGCCGGCTTGGCGGTCATGAGGATGATCTTGTCGCCGGGCTTGACCGGCAGGGCGCGGAAGTAGTCCAGCTGCCCGTCGTCGAGGTACGTGTCGAGCTGGATGTCGACCGCCCAGACCCACCAGTCGTGCGGCATCTTCACGCCGAAGTAGCTGCGCCGCTGGCGCGTCAGCCACTCGCCGATGCGGCCCTCGCGCGTGCAGAACACGCGCAGGAAGCTCACGAGGCCGTCGTACCAGTCGTGGTTGCCGGGCAGCGCGTACAGCTCCGGCTTGTCGACCGCGTCGGACTTCGGCAGCGCCGCCGCGAAGGGACCGATGAAGCGGTCCTCGTAGGCGGTCGGATCGGCCAGCGGATAGACCTGATCGCCGCCGAGCAGCAGCACCTTGCCGCGCGGCAGCGGCTCGCCGTCGAAGTCGAGCTGCTCCTGGGCGAGCAGCCACGCCATCGTGTACGTCGCGTCCCAGCCGTCGCCCGTGTCGCTGAGGTAGTCGACCCACAGCTCGCCCGCGGCGGAGTAGTCCAGTCCATCCTGGGACTCGCGCTGGATCTCGCGCTTGTCGGCGAACTTGCCGAACGTGCCCGAGACGACGACCTCGACGCCGGACCTCGCGAGGAGCCCCGGGCTCAGCCAGCGCACCGCCTGCTGACGCACGAAGCCGAGCTCCTCGCGCTCGTCGCGCAGATCGCCCGGCGAGCGGCCCCGCAGCTTGTCCTTGAGCGGCACGGTCGCACGGTAATGAGCGGCGCGGCCAAAAGAAAGTGACAACTGTGCAGAGGTAGAGGTGTCACGGGATCGGTTCGAGCAGATACCGGACCCAGGGCCGCGGGTCCGTCGGGTGCGCGATGCCCGGGTCCTCTGTATGCGAGGACGATCCGACATGACCGGCCGGGTGAGGTGGGGTGGGTCGAATACGCGTCGCTGGGCGAGCACGATTCGACCCACCCCCACGACAAGCGCCCGCCGCGCAGCCACCGCGCCCGCGCCGAGCGCCACGAGGCCGGCACTCCCACTCCTTCAACGATGCCGTGCTCGAGCCACCGCGCCGCGGGCCGCGCACCAGGGTGGCACGAGCGTCCGCCACGAATCACGCCCGAGGCGGGCGCGAATCGCGTCCTGCCGCAAGCGGTCAGCCCGTCCGTGTCGGGTCGGCGGGCTGGCGCGTGTCGACGCCACGACCGTGAACGGGATCGCGTCCGGGCACATGGACCTCGCAGGAGGTCGTGTGCGCCACGTACAGGCGCAGTTGCGGGTCGCCGCGCAATTCGTCCGGCGTGAACCGTCGCGCGCCGGCGGTGGTCCTGAACGCTTCGGGGCAGACGGCCTCCAGCTCGTCGTCGCGTATCGCGCGGGCGGTGGCGGCGAGGTAGACCGCCTCACCCTCGCCGACGTGGGCGGTGGAGTCGAAGATGACGATCTCGATGTCGGGGTGCTCCGCCACGTTGCGCGAATGGTGCGCCTCTGCCGAGGAGAGCCAGTAGAAGTCGGTGTACCGGGCGGCGGTGTAGTACACCGGCGACATCCGCGGCCGGAAGTCGCGGTCCCGCGTTGCCAGCGTCATGTAGTGGTTGGCGTCGATCACCCGGCGCGCCATGGCGTCGAGTTCGGGGTGGCCGCTCATCGATTCGCGCCCGAGGTTCGCCGGCGCCATGTCAGCGCAACCGTGCCCGGATGGCTCGAGCGACGAGGTTGGCGGCGACGAGCACTGCGAGGATCGCGACAGACGGCCATGCGCGCGAGCGCCCGGCCCGCTGCGCGAGATAGCCGATCGCGAGCTGCTACCCGCTGACGGGCGGCCCGGCATCTGCGATGGACTATGGCGACGTCTCGATGTAGGCCTTGGCGAGCCGCTTGGGCGCACGGGCCAGCCACGCTTCGACGATCAGCTCGTGCAGGTCGTCGAGGCCGATCCGGTCGAGGCGCACCAGGATCGCCGGGTAGCCGTTGAAGTGCGGCGTGGTGAAGAACACCGCCGGGTCGTCGGCGACGAGCGCCTCCTTCGCTCCGAGATGCTCCACACGGGCGCCGAGGATCGGCCCGTCGGGCGCGTCGTCGCCGAGCGCTTCCAGGTCCGCACGCCGCAGCGGCCGCTCCCAGACGAACAGCTTGTCGTGCACCAGCCACTGGCGCAGGTCGCGCGACAGCCGCTCGCTCGTATCGGGCAGCGCGAGCGCCAGACGACGCACGTCGTCCCAGTTGGCCACACGCGCGACCCTAGTCGAAGCGCCCGCTACGTCTAGGCGCTCCTGCCGTCGGGGCTGACCGTCACCGAGGAGGCATTGACGAGCGCCGCTGCGTCGGGGCATCCGCCCGCGGCGGTCTCCGCGATGCAGGCGGCCGGACCCGCCTTGCAGGGACCGCCGCCATGAACGGGTCACCCCATCGCCGCCTTCCGGCTACTGCGCGGCGACGCGCTCGAGGATCCGGCGGAGCGCTTCGAGGTCATCTGCTCCGAGGGCGCTGAGCGCCGGCGGCGGCGTGCCGAGGATCGCGTCGGCTCGCCGCGCCAGCTCCTTGCCCTTGCGCGTGGCCTCGACCACCTTGGCCCGCCGGTCGGTGGGGTGCGGCCGCCGGCGCGCGAGGTTCAGGGACTCGAGGTCGTCGACAACCCCGGTCGCGTTGGGAGGGTCGATCTCCAAGGCCGCGGCAAGCTCGCCCATCGACATCGGCCGGCGCGCGAGCCGACGCAGTGCCCGGGCGCGGCCGAAGCTGATGCCTAGCGCCTCGGAGACCTCGCGCCGCCTCTGATTGTCGAGCACGAGGTCGCTGATGAGCAGCCATACCTCGCGTGAGGCCGCCGACGCGGCGTCGGGGCGCGAGGAATCCGCGGCAGGTTGTGCGTCCATCCGCCACCAGCCTAGACAGCGAGCGCTTCTGGATTGAGCTGTGCCGCCGTACGCCGGGCCGACTCGTTGGCGCGACTGGTGGTGGCCATGAGACCGAGCGCAAGCACGACGCCCCCGCAGGCCGTGAGCATCCACCAGCCCGGGGGGCTCGCCGACGACAGGTCCGCATGCACCGACTCGCCGACGCGGGACGTGACGATCGCCCCGACGATCGCCACACCGAGCGTCTGGCCGAACTGCCGGGAGGTGGTGGCGATCGCCGAGGCGACGCCCGCCTGGGCTCGCGGCATCCCGGACACGGCTGCGTTCGTGATGGGCGCGTTGACGAATCCGAACCCGATTCCGAAGATGACGTACG
This sequence comes from uncultured Solirubrobacteraceae bacterium, assembly GCA_963727785.1. Lineage (GTDB taxonomy): Bacteria > Actinomycetota > Thermoleophilia > Solirubrobacterales > Solirubrobacteraceae > CADCVQ01. Next base: position 20,315 of record CAVSHS010000007.1, on the reverse strand, counting down.
CCGCGAACAGCCGCGCAAAGGGGGTCGCCGGGTCGATGCCGGTGAGCATCGCGCACGCGGTCACCGAGCAGACACCGGAGATGACGAGGGGCAGGCGGGGACCGCGGCGGCCGACCATGCGGCCCGACAGCGGGGACGCCACGACCGTCATGACGGCCATGGGCACGGTGGCGAGCCCGGCCTGCAACGGCGAGAAGCCGCGTACCTCCTGGAGGTACAGCGTGTTCAGGAACAGGAACCCACCGAACGCGGCGAACGCGGCCACGGAGATGACGATCGACGACGCGAACGGGATCGACCGGAAGAACCGCAGATCGACGAGGGGATCCTCCCGGCGGGGCTCGTAGAGGAGCAGGCCCAGAAGCGCCAGGCCCGACGCCGAGAACGCGGCCAGGATGGCCGCCGAGGACCATCCCCGGCTCGGGGCTTCGATGATGCCGTACGTGAGGGTGGACAGCAGCACGATCACCACCGCTTGACCGACGGGATCGAACCGGCGCGGCCTCGGCGCCCTCGACTCGGGAATGAAGCGCAGCGTCAGGAAGATCGCGATGAGCCCGGCGGGGATGTTGAGCCAGAAGATCGACCGCCAGCCGACCGAGGAGACGAGCATGCCTCCCACGATCGGCCCGAGCGCCATGGAGATGCCGAACACCGCGCCCCAGACGCCCACCGCCTGAGCCCGCTCGCGCGGGTCCGTGAAGACGTTGGTGATGATGGACATGGCGACCGGGTTCATCATGGAGCCGCCCACCGCCTGAAGGACGCGGAACGCCACCAGGAGCCCGACGTTCGGTGCCAGGCTGCAGAGGAGCGATGCCACCGAGAACACGCTGAGACCGATGACGAAGGTGCGCTTCCGGCCGAGCCGGTCCGCGGTGGAGCCGGAGAACATGAGCAGGCTGGCCATGACGACGGTGTAGGCGCCGACCGTCCACTGCAGCCCGGAGATGTCGGCGTGCAGATCTCGCCCTATCGACGGGAGGGCGACGTTCACGACGGTGATGTCGAGCCCGACGATGAAGAGGCTCATGCAGCAGATGAGCAGGACGCCGATCCTGCGGTTGCGGCTGAGCTCGTGGATGGCCACGGCGGCGTTGCGCGGGGGTCGATCGGCGCCAAGTACTTGTAGTCTCATAATTATTATGAAACTATCATGATCTGCCTCCAAGTCAAGGGCCCTGGCGGCCGGCCGGCAAGGCGCGGTCACGGCGCACGTTCGATTGAGGGCGCCGTCCAGAGGGCATGAGACAGGTGATGGTCACCCTCGTCTCCGTGCTCGTGGTGGTCCTCCTCACGCTGGTCGTGACCCGCGTCGCGACGGTGATCCTCGTCTCGACCGGGATGTCGCAGGAGTCGGCCCGCTTCCAGGCGCGATCGGCGCTGAGCGGAGCAGGCTTCACGACGAACGAGTCCGAGACCGTCGTCGGGCATCCGGTGCGCCGGCGTGTCATCTCCATGCTGATGGTGTTCGGGAGCGCGGGACTGATCACCGCCATCGCCTCGCTCGCGCTCTCCTTCGGCGACGCGACCGGCGGCGAGCGCCTCTCGCGCCTGCTCGTCCTCGCCCTCGGGCTCGGGCTGCTGCTCGCGCTCTCGCGCAGCCATTGGATCAACCGGCGGCTGACCGCGCTGATCGGCCGTGTGCTGCGCTCGCGCGGGGTCGACGCGCGCGACTACGTGACGCTCCTCGATCTCGCGGGCGACTACACCGTTGTGGAGATGGAGGTGCAGCGCGGCGACTGGGTCGCGGGCCACACGCTGGCCGAGCTGAGGCTCCGCGACGAGGGCGTGTTCGTGCTCGGCATCCGCCACGGCGACGGGTCGTACATCGGCGTTCCCCGCGGCAGCAACCGCCTGGCGCCCGGCGACACGCTCGTCCTCTACGGCGACGCCGAGCGACTCGAGGAGCTCGACGACCGCCGCGCGAGCCCGGCCGATGCCCTTCACGTGGCAGCCGGCGGGCGCTCCAGAGCGGGCCAGGGCTCGCGGGCGGCGGCTCGCTAGGTCGCGAGACCTGGCTGCCCGGCGCGGGAGGGGCGTGCGTAATGACGTAGCGTGCCGCCGAGATGGCGCACGTCTTCTCCACACCCGCCGTCGCCGCCGACGCGGCGGCTGTCAGCGCGGTCGTCGCGGCGCTCGAGTCGTGGGTGTACGGCCAGACCACGTTCTCCCAGGCCGATCTGGAGGAGGAGTGGTCAGATCTCGATCTGGAGCGCAACGCGCGCGTCGTCCGCGACGGCGACCGCGTCGTCGGCTACGGCGTGGTGCGCCAGCAGGGCGAGCGCTGGCGCGCCGAGGGGTACGTCCATCCCGACGCGCTCGGGCGCGGCATCGGAAGGCTGATCGCGACCGGGCTCGAGGAGGACGCGGCCAGCCGCGGTGCACGCAGGATCCAGAACAGCGTCCTGGAAGGCGACGCGGCCGCCCGCGGGCTGCTCGAGTCGCTCGGCTACGGCGCCGTGCGCGTCTTTCGCGAGATGCGTATCGAGCTCCAGGCACCGCCGCCCGCACCCGCGTGGCCGGATGGGCTGCGCGCCGTCGCTTTCGACCCGGAGCATGACGCGCCCGAGTTCCACGCCGCCCACCAGGAGGCGTTCGCCGATCACTGGGACTACGCGCCGCGCGACTTTGCGACATGGTCGAAGGACCACCTCGGCAGCGAGCGCTTCGACCCGGCGCTCTGGTGTGTCCTGCGCGCCGGCGACGAGATCGCCGCCGGGACGATCTGCACGGGGGAGACGTACGGCGGCGGCTTCGTCCATGCGCTCTTCACGCGTCGCCCGTGGCGCAGGCAGGGCGTGGGCGCGGCGCTCCTCGGCGACGCGTTCGGGCGCTTCTGGGAGCGCGGCGAGCACAGCATCGGGCTCGGCGTCGACGCCGCCAGCGACACGGGCGCGTTCCGGCTCTACGAGCGCGCCGGGATGACGGCCACGCTCGGCTGGGTGGTGTACGAGAAGGAGCTGCGCGACGCGCCAGGGGCGGATACTCGGGCGCGGTGATCTAGTGGGCCTTCTCCAAACGAGAAGACCCACTACGTCGCGGTCGCACTTCTGCGTTCCACTTGGAAGAGAGGGCGGGGAGCGCGCGTTCAGCGCTGGACGCGGTAGTGCGTGTGGGTGACGCCGTCCTCCCCCTCGAGGATCCGGGTGCGCTCCAGCTCGATGTGCTCGGGACCGAGGTTGTCGAAGAGACGGCGCCCTTGGCCGAGGAGCACCGGGACGACATGGATCTCGAGCTCGTCGAGGACGCCCGCGGCGAGCGCGAGCTGCGCGGTCCCGGCGCCATGGACCAGCACGTTCTTGTCGCCCGCGGCCCGCTTGGCCTCGGACATCGCGGTCCGGACGTCGTTCACATAGGTGACCAGCGGCCACCGCCCCATCTCGCTGTCGGGCTCACGGCGGCTCAGGACGAAGATCGGCACGCCGTCGTGGTGGTCGCCGCCCCAGCCGCCCGCCGGCTCGAAGGTCCCCCGGCCCGCGACGACCGCCCCGGTCGCCATGAACTCGTCGACGACCTGGCCGTTGACGCCGGCGCGGCGGCCCGAGATCGTCTTGCGGTCGGCGTCGGCACCCGTCAAGCACCACTCGTGCAGGCGGTGCCCGCCGTCGCCGAGCCCGTTGCCCGGTCCCTCGTTGGGGCCGGCGATGAATCCGTCGAGGGACATGGACATGTACAGAACCGTTGCGGACACGGCATCTCCTTTTCCTGGTCTGCGGTCTCAGTGAGACCGTGGGGCTCCCGCGAACTCATCGCTCGGCTTGACGACAGCTTCCGCGCGGAGTCCCTTGTCGTCGGTGTATCGCTATCACTACGCGCCGATGAGCCACCACGCAGATGCGCTCGCCTCGGCTGGGGCGCAGGTCGCGGCCGTGCGCGACGATCCGGCGGCGCGTCTTGCCTTGATGGCGCAGGTGTTCCGCGGGCCGACGGGCCACGCACCGCGACACCTGCCGTTCCGGCGGGCGGCGTTGTCGTTCATGCGCTGGCAGGCGGGCCGCGGTGTGCTCAATCCGCTCGACGCGTCGCCGCCCGGCAGCGCGTGGTGGCGGGCGGTCAACGAGCGACTGCTGCGGGACGGATGCGAAACGGTCGCGCTCCTCGGTGGGTTGGCCGGCGAGCCGTCCTCGCAGGCCGTGCGCCTCTGGCTGGAGTTCGGCGCGAGACCGACGGGGCGCAACTGGTACCGAGCGCACAACGCGAGCATCGTGGCCGGATACCTGGAGCACCGCGACCTCGCCGAAGCGGAGGGCGCGCCGGAGCGCTTCTTCATGAACGTCGCGCTGCTGCGCGTGCTGTACGCGCACGCGCTCGCGGCGGCGCCGCGTCTGGCGCTCGGGCGGTTCGCTGCGCTCGGCCGCCTGCTCGGCGACCCCAGGCTCGGGATGGCCGGAGTGTTCCTCTCGCTCCACGCCGTGCTGCCGAACCGCTATCCGCTCGCACACGACGTGGAGCGCTATATCGCCGATGAGCAGCGGCTTGGCCGGATCCTCGACTACGCCGTGATCGTGCCGCGGCTGCAATACCTGTACGAGTGGTCAGCCGAGGAGCTCGGCGAACCATGCCTGCTTGAGCTCGTGCGCGACGGCAACCCGATCTACGCCTGGCCCTTCGAGGAGCGACACGTGTGGCGCACGCCGAAGATGAAGCTCGCGGGCCGGGTACTCGAACGCGTCACAAGGGCTCGCTGAAGGTCGCAGACCGCAACCCATTTCGCGGGCGCGCTTCGGTATCAGCTCGCGAGGAAGGCTCGTGCCGAGCTTGCAAACGAGGCGACGCCGCGTTCCCGGATCTCGGCGTGAAGCTCGGCGGCGTTGCGCGGCTCGAACGTCGGGTCGTGGCGATAGGGCCGCAGGCGCTGCTGCGGCGATGACCAGCGCTCGGCTCCCCACACGACGCCCTCGGGCTCCGCGCGCCACAGATACGCGAGCACCAGCAGGTCGTGGCTATCGACGGGATGGCCGACGACGAACGCAAGCCGCAGCCCCTCACCGTCCTCCTCGTCGTCATAGCGGCGGGCGAGGCGCGCGCGAAGCTCCACCCGTGGCGGCTCGCGCGGGCTGTCCAGAGGAACGTAGTCGAACAGGTCAAGCTCGACGGTCACCGGCAGCAAGGAGCCGAGTTGCTCGAGTGTGGACACCGCAGGCAGAGGCTAGGCCGAGTGTCCCGCGAACTCGCCGGACGCCGAGCGATCCGACCCTCGAGAGACCGCGATGACGCGGGCGCCGCCGGCCGGCGAGAACGTGACGTTGCGGTGCGCGACGCGCTCGGCCTTCCCGGGCGCGGCTCGCAGGGTCCGCCGGCGCAGGATCTCCCCGAGCGCGACCCGCATCTCCATCTCGGCGAACGCGGCGCCGATGCAGCGGCGCACGCCGCCGCCGAACGGAACCCAGGCGGAGGGCGAGTGCGCGCCGTCGAGGAAGCGCTCGGGACGGAAGGCGAACGGCTCGGGATAGCGGTCGGCGCGGGTGTGGGCGAGCCAGATCGCCGGTGTCACGTCCGTCCCGGCCGGCAGCACGTGGCCGTCGACGGTGAGCGGCGATGCCAGACGCCGCCCCGCCAGCGGGACCACCGGCCGCAGCCGGAGGGACTCGCTGACGACGGCACGCGTGTACGCCTGCTCGCCGGTGTCGACCTCGGCGACGAGGCGCTCGAGCACGGCCGGATGGCGCACCAGGAGGTCGAACGTCCAGGCCAGGCCCGTCGCCGTCGTCTCGTGGCCCGCCAGCAGGAGTGTCATGAGCTGATCGCGGATCTCTGCGTCGTCCATCGGCTCGCCACCCTCGAACCGCGCCGCCACGAGCATCGAGAGGATGTCCTCACGCGGGTCCGCGCGGCGTTCGGCGATCTCGAGGTCCAGCATCGCGTCGATCTCGCGGCGCAGCCCCTGTAGGCGCGTCATCGGGTCGGGCGCACCGAAGCGCCGCGACGCCAGCACGGCGAACTGCAGGCCGGTGGACGAGGTCCCCGCAAGCAGGCGGCCGAGCCGGTCGGCCAACCGCGTCCGGCGTCCGGGATCGGTGACGCCGAACACCGCGCGCAGGATCACCTCGAGCGTCACGCCCTGCATGCGCGCGTGCATCGCGAACGGCTCGCCTTCCGGCCACGACGCGACGTCACGCGCGACGACCTCGCGGACCGTCGCCTCGTATGCGCGCATGCGCGCCCCGTGAAACGGCGGCAGCATGAGCCGCCGGCGGGCCAGGTGCTCGCGCCCCTCGAGCAGCAGGAGCGAGCGTGGGCCGACGATCGGCAGCAAGGCGAGCTTCCGGCCGGGCGGCAGGCTGTGCTCGGGGTTGCCGTAGAGGGCACGGATCGCGTCGGGATCCGAGAGCATCACCAGCGGGCTGCGGAACCCCAGAAACCGCACGCTGAAGATGTCACCGAACCGGCGGCGGGAGGCTTCCAGGAAGGAGATCGGGCGCAGCAGCCAGCGCAGCGTCTGCAGGATCGGCGGTTCGCTCGGGCCGGCCGGAAGGGCTCCGTTGGATGTCCCGTCGGGTGTGGTCATCTGCTTCATCCGACGGTACACCGGCGGGCACAGCGGCGTCCTCTGTGTGGCGTACTGTCGTGCGGTGACAGAGCGCGATTCACACGATCTGCCGCCGCCAGGCGTGCGCCGGACGGCGGTGGAGATCCGAAGCGTCCTGCGCGGGGAGTCGCACACCCATCGCCTGTTGCGCAGCCGGCTGACGATCCTCGCCGTCGCGACCCTGCTGCTGGACGCGGTCGGCACGGTGCTCATGTACGTCTGCGAGCACGACCGCGCCGCCTCGGGATTTCACGACCTCGGCGGCGCGTGGTTCTGGGTCTCCGCCCAGCTGACGACCGTCAGCTCCCAGATGCCCAACCCCGTCACGACCGCGGGGCGTGTGATCGACGTCGTGCTCGAGGTGTGGGCGATCTCCGTCGTAGCCTCGCTGGCGGGCGTGCTGGGCGCGTTCTTCGTGGCTCGACATCAAGAGGCGCCCCGTCCGCCCGGCAACGGAGCCGAGGACGGACGGGGTCACCGCGAACCGTGATTCAGGCTGGGCCGTAGTGCAGGTAGTACAGGGCGTCGTCGTTGCTGAAGACCAGCGTTCCGTGGTCTCCCTCGACGATGTCGCTCCCGAGGAAGTCGTCGGCGTCGGGAGAGTCCTCGTCGTACAGAGCCACGGTGTCACCGGAGTTGACGATGCGGTTGACCGCGATCGACTCGCCGTCGTTCACCGAGTCGGCGGCCGACCAGATCGTGCGTCCGTTGACCCTGATGTAGAGCTCGTCGCCGCCGGTCCAGTCCTCGGTCGTGACGCATTCGAGGATGCCGAGGGTCACCCGTGACGCTGCGACGGACGCGGACGAATTCTGCGCCGATTGCCCGACGGCGGCACCGGCAGCCGCCACGGGCACCGTGGCCACCAGCGCGGCGCTGATCGCGACCGCTCCGGCACGCCTCGTCCAGCGCGCGACGGCGGCGCTGCGGGTCCTGGGGGCGCCGGTTCGGTCGGTGCTTCTGAAGAACACGAGATCCTCCTCTGTGTCTGGGGGTGGTGAAGTGCTTGAAGCGCTCCTTCCGGCCAGTGTCCGGCGACCGCGGGTTGCTGTGAACCTGAGAGCTCTCAGGGTGAGACGGCGAGCGATCTGCGACTCACGCCGCCGCTCATGACCTCGCGGGCGACGCGATCGAACTCACGGATCCTGTGATCGGCGGTGTCACGGACCCAGACCAGTCCCGCCTGCAACCGCGGCATGCCGCCGAGGGGCACGAGCACGATGTTGGGATGGCCGAGGTGAACGCCGAAGGGCGGGATCGTCGGGTGCACGATCACGCCGCGCGCGATCATCGTCACGACTTCGGCGATGCTCTTCGATGGTTCGCTCATGCGGAACGGCTCACCCGGTCGACGACGGTTGGGGGCGGCGTCAACATCCTCATCTACACGCCTCTGCGAGACGCCATCGCGTCCTAGGGGACATGCGCCCCACGGGCGCCGTACGCTTTTGGCGGGCACCGGATGAGGGCGTACGCGATGGATCTACGGCTACGGCTACGGCCTCTGCGCGCCGGTGACGAACGCGACGCGACCGCCGCCCACAAGGAGTTCGCGGGCGAGGGCTTCGATTTCCTCCTGGACTGGCGGCCCGATCAGCCGTGGTCCGCGTACCTGCGTCGGCTCGAGCAGCGTCGCCGCGGACTTGACGTGCCAGATGGTCGAGTGCCGGCGACCTTCCTCGTCGCCGAAGTCGGCTCAGAGCTCGTCGGCCGCATCTCGATACGTCACACGCTGAATGCCTCCCTCATGGATCTCGGCGGGCACATCGGCTACGGCGTTCGCCCGGGCCACCGCCGCCGGGGATACGGCACCGAGATGCTCCGCCAGGCGCTCGTCGTCGCGCGGGCCGAGGGAACGGACCCGATCCTTGTCACGTGCGATGACGACAACACGGCGTCGATCCACATCATCGAGAACGCGGGCGGTGTCCTCGACGATGTGCGACTGGCGCCGAACGGGACGCACAAGCGACGCTACTGGTTGACGTGAGCACGGCGCACGTTCCAGTGGCAAGGAGTGGGCGCGGGCGGTCGTGGCGGGGACGATGCCGGGCGGTCAGCGTTGGTCGTGTCGCTTTAGCTGCGGATATAGCGGTTGATCCGACACGACCGGCCGCGGAGCGGCGCAGCCGAGGAATCTCCACCGAGCGGCGGGGGTAGTCGGGTGTCGATGTCGCCGACCGCGGCGACCGCAGCGCGAGAACGAGGAGGTGGATCGTGTCGATCATGTCGCAGCTGTCGAAGCTCGTGCGGAGGTTGACGTCCAACGAGGCAAACACCGACGTGCCGCCGGGCACGCGCGTGCCGCCGACCGACGAAGGCGCCGTGCCACGGCCCGATCGCGAGCCGGTGGCCGGATTCGAGCCGGACCGCGAGTCCTAGCCGCGGCCGCCGCCCGCGGATGCAGATCGCCTGAGGCCCATCCGCCGCGGCCTGCAGGTCCGACGTCCATCCGCCACGCGCCTGTGACGGCGCGTGGCGGAGGACGCGGGCTCAGCTCATCTTGTCCTTGACCTTGTCGACGATCCCGCCGTCGGCCCCGTTGGCGTACTCGCCGATCGGCTCGTCGGGCAGCCCGGCCTTCTTGCGCAGCTTCTGCGCGATCTCCTTGATCTCCTCCGGCGCGTAGTCGGGCGCGAACACGGCCGGCTGCGGCGGCAGGTCGTGCATCGGGAAGCCCTCCGGCGCGTGATCGACGACCTCCAGCGGCTCGCCCGTCTCCGGGTGCGGGCCCGTGAACACGGCCGCCAGCTCCTGGTAGTCGTCAGGTGAGAAGCGGTAGAGCTTGAGGTGCTTGCCCTTGTCCATGTGCTGCTTGCTCTCGGGGATCTTGTCCGTCGGGATCCGCGGGGCGGGGAACATCTTCGTCAGGTCCGCGCCGGTCAGCAGCTCGACCGCGCGGGCGTAGGCGACCTGGTGCACTCCGCCACGCACGAGCAGGTAGCCCGTCAGCGCACGCGCCGCCGGGTGGTCGCACATCTCGTAGACCTTGAGCTTGTTGTTGCGCGCGCCGGTCTCGAGGAAGAAGTTGTGCGTCAGGTCCTCGACGAGGTCGCCGGAGGAGAAGACGTTGTCGCCCGTCCACGGCAGCCCGCGCGAGTCCTGCGGCAGCGCGCCCTGGCCGCCGGCGAGGAAGTGATGCGGGTTGATGACCTGGTCGCGCAGGTGGCCCATCGCGTCGCTCGCCGGCTTGCCGTTCGCCGCCGGGGTGGCGCCGGTGAGCATCGTGTTGATCGCGACGGCGACGAGCTCGATGTGGCCGTACTCCTCCGCGGCGATGTTCGCGATCAGGTCGAAGAACGGCCGCGCGCCCTTCTTGTTGCGAAAGTTGAACGACTGAAACGTGTAGTTCATGAGCGTCGACATCTCGCCGAAGCGCCCGCCCATGAGCTCCTGGACGCGGGCCGCGCCCGCGGGGTCGGGGTCGGAAGGTGGTGGCATCTCGGTCAGGATGCGGTCGAGTCGAAGGATCATCGGGGCTCTCTTTCCTCGCGTTGGCAGCCGCCGTGTACCCCTTGCTGTAGTAGCCCGAACGCAAAACCAGGAAGCGATCGGGGGCTGCGCGAGGTCAGTCGATCGCGAACGACATCCGCAGCCGCGCGCCGATCGGGTCGCGGTCGTGCAGCTCACAGCGCTCGGCGATCTTCTCGATCAGGCCCAACCCCAGGCCCATCGCACCGCTGCCGCCGGTCGCGGGCATCCCGCGGCCGTCGCTGATCACCACGATCAGCGAGCCGTCGACGATCGTGGCCTCGAGCGCCACGGCTCCCGCGGGATCGCAGCGGTGGTAGGCGTGTCGGACGACGTTGCTGACCGCCTCGGAGACACAGAGCGCGATGTCCTCGCATTGGCGCCGGGAGGCGCCGCTGCCGCGGGCGAGCCCGGTGACCGCGTGACGCAGCAACGCGACGCTGTGCGGATGCGCCGGCAGGCACTCGTCCAGTCGTTCTGACCTGCGGTCGGACACATCTCTTCGTCTACCCCACACGAACCGTCACCGACACGCAAGTCCGAGCGGAAGGATCGACGAAGGATTATCCGTGATTAGCTGTTGCGTCTCGCGTTCGATCCGTCCTTGCGCGTGCGTCGATCCGGCCTGCCTTCGGCACGGCACGCTCGGCACCCGCGCGCACCTTGAGGTACGCAACCGGCACGAACTGCCTCGCCTTGCCGTAGCGCCGAGACCTGGGCGTCTCATCGGCGGCGATCTGGCCGACGTCCTCGATGACGTACTCGACGGCGTCGATGATGATGATGACGCCGGCGCGCAGCGGCCCGCTGAACTCACCGGCCATGCTGCCACCGTCGGGAAACCGGATCCACGTCAGCATGTCGCCGGCTCCGGCAGGGCTTTCTCGGGTGACTCGCCGATGACTCGCTCGGGGACGCACGCGAACACCGGCCTGTTTGTGGTGGAAGCGTTCATGCGGCCACCTCTCTGTGAATCTGCGACTGGGGGATGTCGAGATAGAACATTACTCTTCTTAATATGTGCACCTAACTATTCTGATGTTACACCTGCGCCACCCTCGACCCAAGCGGAGCACCACACTCGGGCCCCGAGGCGAGCGCTACGAGCGCACGTTGACATCAGCATGAAAGGAGGCCCTACATTTCGTCGTGGGGGTGCCCTATCGCCGCGCCTTCCTGTTCGAAAGACGTGCCCGACGGCGCGCCGTCGACGGCGCCGGTCGTCGAGCACGCACCACCCGCGGTGGACGTCGCGCCTTCCGATGAGCTGGTGCGGCTTCGTCACCGTCGAGTCGGCCGCGATCGCCGACGATGCCGAGCTTCGCCCGCTGGATCGACGCCCGGGCGCCGGGTACGCCGCGTGGCTCCCGCCCAGGTGACTGCGCTCTTTCCTGCTTTGTGCGGGTCTTCAATGCGAGATGATGGACCCGATGACCGGCCAAAGGACGCGCGCACGGAACGCGCTTCACCACACCGCGCGCCTCGGCGGCATCCTCCTGGCGCTCTCGGCGGCAGCCGCGATCACCGCTGCTGCGGCGTCCGCCGCGCCGTACGTGGCGTGGTCGTGCGCGACCGCGGCCGGCGCGCCGCTGGGCGCCAACGACTGGACCCCGGCGCGGACCGCGCCGGTCACGACGATCAGCTCGACGTGCGGCACGGCGACCGGCACGCTCGAGGCGTCGGCGTCGGCCTCTGAGCAGAACCCGTCGACCAGCGCCGGCGCCGGCTGGACGATGGCGGCACCGGACGGCGCGAAGATCACCAGCCTCGACGTGTGGTGGACGAACGCCGTCAACCCGATCAGCCCGCCGCCGTTCGGCCGCATCCAGATCTACGCGGCCGCCCCTGACAGCGACGGCAGCGCATACGTCCGTGACGACGCGACGTTCGGGGTCGCCGGCGCTCCGTTCGGCGACGCGAATCACCAGGCGTTCACGGACCTCGCGGCGCCGAACGTGACGCTCATGGCGTGGTGCGTGAGCTTCTGCAACGGGCCGGCCCGGGTGACGGCGCTGTACGCGCTGTACCGCAGCCGCGTCGTCGTCGAGGATCCGAGCGCGCCGACGGGGACCGTGAGCGGGTTGCCGGACACCGGCAGGATCGCGGGTGCGACCCCGATCGCTGTGGACGCGTCGGATGTCGGCGGCGGCGTGCGCTCGCTGGAGCTGCGCGTCGACGACCAGGTGGTCGGGCGTGTCGACCCCGGCGGATCCTGCGCCGACCTCGGCGAGGTCCCGTTCGAGTACGCGACGATCAAGCCCTGCCCAGCTCGTCTGCCGGCGACCTTGACGCTCGACCCCGCGCTGCTGTCCGGGACGCAGCCGCACCGCCTGAGCGTCGTCGCCGTCGACGCCGCAGGGCAGCCGAGCACGCTGCTGAGCCGGCTCGTGGCGGCGGCTGCGCCGCCTGCCCTGTTCGCGTCGGACCGCGGATTCTTCAACCCGGACCTGGACCTCACGTCGCCGCGGAGGATCAACGGCGCCGGTGGCGGTCCCGCGAACCTCACGTTCGACTTCGTCGACAGCACCGTGCGGTTCGGGGAGACCGCCGTGCTCAACGGCGAGCTCACGACGCCGGAGGGGCAGCCGATCGCCGGCGCCCGCGTGTGGCGCGCGGTGGCCGGTGCGCGCGGGGCGTGGGAGATCTTCGGCGACCCGCTCGTCACCTCGCCGACCGGCAGGATCGGCGGCTGGCTGCCGCCACGCCAGCCGTCCCGCAGCGTGGCGCTGCTGTACTTCCCCTACAGCGACGCGAGCGACATCGTCCAGAGCCCTTTGCGTCGCCTCAAGGTCGCCGCCGGCGTGACGCTGCGCCCGGCCCGGCGGGTCATCCGACCGGGCCGCCGGGCGCGGTTCGCCGCGCGGCTCGCCGTCGAGGTCCGCGCGGGCGCGAGCGTGCGCGGGGTGCTGCAGGTGCACTCCGGCAGGCGCTGGCACACGCTGCGCCATGTGCGGTTCCGGCACGGTTCGCGGACGCTGCGTCCCGTCGTGCGGTTCCGTCGCAGCGGCCCGCGCGCGGCGTACCATCTCCGGCTGCTGGTGCCCGCGCAGAAGGGCTTTCCGTACGGCCGGGGCACGTCCGCTCGCGTCGCCGTCCTCGTCCGCCGCTGACCTGCCGGCGCCGGCAGGACCCCGGGCGGCGCGTCAGCCGGCCTGGCCGACGCGGCTGCCGGCCGCTGCGGCGGCGCGGTGCTGCTGGGGGCTGACGCCGCGGATGCGCTTGAAGGCGGTGCTGAGCGCGAAGGCGCTGCCGTAGCCGACCTGGTCGGCGACGGACGCGATGGTGGCGCCGGGCTCGAGCAGGAGGTCGGCGGCGAGCGCGATGCGCCAGCCGGTGAGGAACGACATCGGCGGTTCGCCGACGAGCTCCTGGAAGCGGCGGGCGAGCGCCGCGCGCGACACGGCGCTCTCGCGCGCGAGCTCGGCGACCGTCCACGGGTGGGCGGGGTTGTGGTGCAGGAGGCGCAGCGCGCGGCCGACGACGGGATCGCTGGAGGCGCGGTACCAGTCGGGCGCGTTGGCTTCGGGGCGTGCGAACCAGGCGCGCAGCACGGCGATGAGCAGCAGGTCGAGCAGGCGGTCCAGGACGGCCTCCTGACCGGGCTGGTCCTTGACGATCTCGTCGGCGAGCAGCGGGATGACGGGGCAGTCCCACTCGCCGTCGCGCAGGACGAGCAGCGTGGGCAGGGCGCGCAGCAGGCGCTGGCTGACCTCGCCGTGCAGGTGGTAGGTGCCGGTCAGCAGGACGGTCGTGCCGTCGGCGGCGTTGCCCCACGTGCGGACGCCGAGGCGGAAGCTCTCCACGAGCTCTGCGCCGTCCGCGTCGAGGCTGCGGCAGGCCTGGTCGGGATCGATCGCGACCTGCGGCGGCGTGGCGGGATCGTCGGCCACGGTGTAGTGATCGGGCCCACGGATGATCGCGACGTCGCCCGGACCGACCGGTACCGCTTGCGTGTCGTCATGCAGGACCCACGCGTCGCCGCGGACCACCGCCATGACGGTGAGCGGCGCCTCGTCCTCGATCCGCAGCGACCACGGCGGGTCCAGGCTCGAGCGCAGGAGGAACGCCGCCCGGGCGCGCGGGCCGTCGAGCAGGCCTGCGACGGCATCCATGCCGTGGATTCTAGATGGATTGGACGCTCGCGGATGGAGTTGCGCGTCTGGGCTATGGACCGTCTCGCCGGGCGCGATTTGACTACGACCCATGAACACACACGCACAGGACATGACGCTGGTGATCGGCGGGACCGGCAAGACCGGTCGCCGCATCGTGACGCGGCTGCGCGAGCGCGGCCTGCCGGTTCGGAGCGCCTCGCGCTCGAGCGAGCCGCCGTTTGACTGGAACGACCAGGCGACGTGGCGCCCGGCGCTCCGCGGCGCGTCTTCGGCCTACGTGTCGTTCTACCCGGACCTCGCGGTGCCGGGCGCCCCGGAGGCGATCGCGGCGCTCGCCGGCGAGGCCCTGAGCGCCGGGGTGCGGCGGGTGGTCCTGCTCTCCGGCCGCGGCGAGGAGGAGGCGCAGCGCGCCGAGCAGCTCCTGCAGGCATCCGGGGTCGACTGGACGATCGTGCGCTGCAGCTGGTTCGCCCAGAACTTCAGCGAGGACTACCTGCTCGAGTCGGTCCTCGCCGGCGAGGTCGCGCTTCCCGCCGGGAACATGCCGGAGCCGTTCGTCGACGTCGACGACATCGCCGACGTCGCCGTCGCGGCGCTGACCGAGGACGGGCACTCCGGGCAGCTGTACGAGCTGACCGGGCCGCGGCTGCTGACCTTCGCCGAGGCGGTCGAGGAGATCGGCCGGGCCACCGGCCGCGACCTGCAATTCATCCCGGTGGCGATCGACGACTACGAGGCGGCGCTCGCCGATCACGGCGTGCCGGCGGACGTCGCCGGCCTGCTGCGCTACCTGTTCACCGAGGTCCTCGACGGCCGCAACGCGGCGCTGACCGACGGCGTCCAGCGGGCGCTCGGCCGCGAGCCGCGGGACTTCGCCGACTACGCCCGTGACGTGGCGGCGGCGGGGGTCTGGGATGCCTAGCAACACGAGCACCGCCCGGGTCCTCGGCCCGGCGACGGTGGGCATGGGGCTGCTCGCCGGGCTGTTCTACGGCTACGCCTGCTCGGTCATGCCGGGTCTCGGGCGCGCGGACGACCGGACGCTCGTCGACGCGATGCAGCAGATCAACAAGGCGATCGAGAACCCCGCGTTCTTCGCGACCTTCCTCGGCGCCCCGGTGCTCGTCGTCTGGGCGCTCGTGATCGAGCGGCGCTCGGGCTCGCGTGAGGTGCTGCGCTGGATCGCCGCGGCGCTCGTCCTCTGCGCGATCGCCTTCGTGGTCACGTTCGCCTTCAACATCCCGCTCAACAACGAGCTCGAGCACGCCGGCGATCCGGCGCGGATCGCCGACCTGGCCCGCGTCCGCGACGACTTCGCGGGGCCCTGGGTCGCCTGGAACATCGTTCGCACGCTGGCGATCACGGCGTCGTTCGGCTGCCTCGCCCGCGCGCTGTTCCTGCACGCTCGCCGGTCGGGCCGCTGAGCGGCGAGCGCGATCGCGGACGGCCGCGCCCACGACTCCGCGTGGGCGCGGCCGTCGCCATCAGGTCGCTCAGGCGGGCGAGCCGTTGCCGAAGATCTGGCTCAGGCGGGCGATGACCTGCTGCAGCCCGGCCGGGATGGTCGCTCCCTCGTACACCACCACGGTCTTGCTGTTGTAGGTGACGGTGAACACGAACCCGTCCGAGATGGGGAACGGCGGCTTGTAGACGGGCTTGAGCGACGGGAAGTCCGCCGCCTCGAGCGCGTCCTTCAGCGCGCTCAGATCGGCGGGTGACAGGTCGAACTCCGTCGGCGCGCCTCCCCGTTCGGTCCGGATCACCCGGCCGTTGCGCGCAACGGAGAGCCGGTCGTCGACGCCGATGAAGCCGCCGGTGCGCTGGTAGGAGACCAGGAAACGCGACCGCGGGTCGACGGTGAAGCCGCTCACGAGGTAGGTGATCTCGTCGTCGGCGACCATCGAGCTGCGATCGATCGCGATCGACACCGGCACGCCGCGGCCGGTGTAGACGACGCCGAGGCGCTCGACCCGATCGTCGATGGCCTTCTGCACGATCGCGTGCAGCCGGGGCACCGTGGCGACGTCCTCGAATCCAGCCGGCGTGGCCTGCGGCAGGTCGTCGCGCACGACGATCGAGGCGGGCCCTACGAACGACGGCACGCAGAAGCACTGGCGCTGCACCGTGTAGTGATAGTTGCTGACATTCGCGGCCTGCCAGCGCTGCTTGGCCGCGTCCAGCTGCTGCTGGGCCGTCCCATCGGCGATGCCTGGGTCGACCGGCCCAACCGGGGCCTGGGCCATCGCGCTGGAGGCGCAGGCCGTCAGCGCCAGGACCGCGGTCACGGCCACGGCGCATGTGCTGAACGTCGAACGTGGCGCCGATGCTGCCTGCGCCCAGATGCTGCGTGCGATTCTCATGGATACCTCCGGGTCGGTCGGCCGACTGCACGGGTCGGCCGGGTTGTGTCTGCAACACAGAGGCGCCGGCCGCCGCGGTAGATACGGACGCTGCGCTTGAAGCGCTGCGGGAAGGTCCGAGGCCGATCCGCCGCGCGGGTGAGTGCTGTCCTGGAAGCTGGGCTCAGGCCAGCTCGGCCAGCGTGTTCCAGAACATGAGCTCGGAGCCCCACGCCGAGAAGTTGGCGACCACGGCCAGCACCACGTCGCTGGGCTCGCCGTTCAGCGCCAGCCAGGCGACATAGGACGGATACGCCTGGCAGCCCGCGCGTGGCTCGTACTCCCGCAGATCCTGCTCGCCAAGCCCGCATGCCGCCGCGAACCGCGTGAGCTGCTCGAGTGCGAAGACCTCGCCCTGCGCAAGGCCGGCGAAGAACGCGTCCGCCGCCGGCTCGGTGCAGCGCGAGGCCAGCAGCAGGAAGCTGCGCCGGTCGCTCGGGATGATCCGGTGCTGTTCGGCGGCCAGCGCGGCGAGCGCCTCGCGAGACGCGGTCACGAGCCGGTTCTCGTGCTCGCCGGGAGCAAGCTCGCTCCGAGCGGATTGCAGACGCTCGCGCGCCGAGGCGGTCATCGGCCGGAGGGTGTGTCAGGGCCGAGCTCGGGACGTTCGATCAGTCCGTCCTGCCCAGGGCCACTCGGTGCCAATCTCGCGGCGGAGGTCGTCGAAGCGGCGCTACCGCGTCAGCGAGCGTGCCAGCTCGACGAACAGCCGCACGCCCCAGCCCGACCCGCCTTTCGGGGTGTACGGCTTGCCGGCGCCCCACGCGGTGCCCGCGATGTCGAGGTGCGCCCACGGCACGTCGCCGGTGAAGCGCTGCAGGAACTGCGCCGCCACGATCGAGCCCGCCTTGCGCGTCTCGTTGACGTTCATCAGGTCGGCGGTCTCGCTTTCGAGCGCCTTCGCGTAGTCGGCGTGCAGCGGCAGCCGCCAGACGATCTCGCCCGTCGCGGTGGCCGCGGCGGCGACCTGGCGCGCCCAGTCGTCGTCGCCGGAGAACAGGCCGGCGTGCGTGTTGCCGAGCGCGGTGATGATCGAGCCCGTCAGCGTCGCGATGTCGACGAGCCGCTCGGCGCCCTGGTCGATGGCGTGCGTCAGGCAGTCGGCGAGCACGAGGCGGCCCTCGGCGTCGGTGTTGATGACCTCGATCGTCGTGCCGTTCGCCGCGGTCACGACGTCGCCGGGCTTCACCGCATGCCCGGACGGCATGTTCTCCGTCGCGCCGACGACGGCCACGACGCGCACCGGCAGCCTGAGCTCGGCGATCGC
Organism: uncultured Solirubrobacteraceae bacterium; assembly: GCA_963727785.1. Lineage (GTDB taxonomy): Bacteria > Actinomycetota > Thermoleophilia > Solirubrobacterales > Solirubrobacteraceae > CADCVQ01. The sequence goes on along the minus strand of CAVSHS010000007.1, from coordinate 2,531 downwards.
CTCGATCGCGCCGAGCACCGCCGCGCCGCCGGACATGTCGAACTTCATCTCGAACATCTTGTTGGCGGGCTTGATCGAGATCCCGCCGGTGTCGAACGTGACGGCCTTGCCGACGAGGCCGAGCACCGGGCCGGTCGGGTTCGGACCGTCGTAGCGCAGCGTGATGAGCGCGGGCTCCTCGTGCGAGCCGCGCGCGACGCATGCGAAGGACCCCATCCCGAGCCGCTCGATGCCCTCGCGCCCCTCGACCTCGACCGTCACGCCGGGGAGCTCGCCGAGCGCGCGCGCCGCCTCGGCGAGGTGGCGCGGAGCCATCTCGTTGGGGGGTGTGTTCTGGAGGTCGCGCGCGGCGTTGACGGCGCGCGCGACGATCTCCGCCTTGGCCACGACGTCGCCGAGGTCGTCGTGCGCGCTGATGACGAGCGCGTCCAGTCCGGCGGGCTCCTCCGGCGGCTTGCCCTTGAAGCGATCGAAGCGATAGGCGCTGAGCGTCGTCCCCTCGACGATCGCCGCGGCGATGTCCGCGCCGACCTTGTGCGGCACCTCCCAGCACAGGCGCCTGGCGCCGAGCTCGCGGGCACGGCCGAGCGCCGATGCGGCGGCGACGCGGACGCGCTCCCCGTCGAGCTGGTCGCGCCTGCCGAGGCCGACGAGCACCCAGCGCTTGCCGCCCGCGTGGCCGACCGCGAGATGGCGATGCTTGGCCTTCGCCTCGCCGGCGGAGACGAGGCCGTTGAGGACGCCGTCGACGTCGTGATGGATCGGCTCGCCCTCGAGCACGCCGATGACGACGGTGTCGGCATCGGCGTCCTGCGGCAAAGCGGTGGTGGTCTCGACGATCACGGGCGGGAGCGTACGCTACGGCTCCCCCGGAATCCGGTGCACGTTTACCGCCCAGTGGGTCCGCCCGATTAGACTTCCCGGCACTCCTGAGTCGCGATCCAAAGAGAGTTGCCCATGCCCAAGACCGTCATCCTCGGCTCCGCCAGAACACCGATCGGGAAGATGGGCGGTGGCCTGTCAACACTCGACGCCACCGAGCTCGGCGGGATCGCGATCAAGGCCGCCCTGGAGCGCGCCAACGTCGACGGCGGCGAGGTCCAGCACGTGATCATGGGTCAGGTGCTGCAGGCGGGCCAGGGCCAGATCCCCTCGCGCCAGGCGCAGATCAAGGCCGGGATCCCGAAGGAGGTCTCCTCGGAGACGATCAACAAGGTCTGCGCCTCCAGCGTGCGCGCGGTGGGCCTGCTCGACGCGCAGATCCGCGCGGGCGACTTCGAGGTCGGCGTCGCCGGCGGCATGGAGTCGATGTCGTGTGCGCCGTACATGCTGCCCAAGGCGCGCTTCGGGTTTCGCATGGGCGACGCCAAGGCGCTGGACGCCATGGTCCACGACGGGCTGACGAACCCGTTCAGCGGCCGCCAGATGTTCGACGAGGCGACGGAGATCGGCGACGAGCTCGAGATCTCCCGCCCCGACCTCGACCGCTGGGCGCTGCGCAGCCACGACCGCGCGATCGAGGCGACCGACTCCGGCCGCCTGCCCGAGGAGATCGTCGCCGTCACGGTCAAGGGACGCAAGGGCGACACCGTCGTCGAGGTCGACGAGGCGCCGCGCCGCGGCAGCACGCTGGAGACGCTCGCCAAGCTGCCGGGCCTCGTCAGCAAGGAGGGCTCGCACACCGCCGGCAACTCGCCGGGCGTCAACGACGGCGCCGGCGCGATCGTCGTCGCCTCCGACGAGTGGGCGCAGGCCAACGGCCGCGAGATCCTCGCGACGATCATCGCCCAGGCGCAGACGGCCGAGGAGTTCGCCTACCTCGCGCGCACGCCCGCGGCGGCCGCGCTGGTCGCGCTCGAGAAGGCCGGCCTGAGCGCCGAAGACATCGACCTGTGGGAGATCAACGAGGCGTTCGCCTCCGTCACGCTGAACTCGATGCGGATGCTCGGTATCGACGAGGAGAAGGTCAACGTCAACGGCGGCGCGGTCGCGCTCGGCCACCCGATCGGCGCCTCGGGCGCGCGGATCATCGGCACCCTCGTGCACGAGCTGCGCCTGCGCGGCGGCGGCCTGGGCTGCGCGGCGATCTGCTCGGGCGGCGGCCAGGGCGACGCGATCATCCTGAGGGTCGGCAACTGAGCTCCGGGAGCGAGGTGGACGAAGGAGGATCCAGCGCGCGGGCCGGCGGCAGCGCCGCCGGCCCGCGCAGCGCGGCGTTCTTCGACCTCGACCGCACGCTGATGGCGGGGTCGTCGGGCTGGCACTTCGTCAGGGCGGCGTACGAGCAGGGGATGATCGACCGCCGCCGCCTCGCCGGCGACACGCTCGACGCGCTGAAGTTCCGCCTCTGGGGCTCGACCGACGCGGGCACCGCGAAGGTCCGCGCGCGGCTGGCGACCTACCTCGAGGGCGTCAGGGAGCGCGACCTGCGCCGGCTGGCGCCGCGCGTGCTCGCCGGCGTGCTGCCGCGGCTGTACCCGCAGATGCTCGCCGTCGCCTACGAGCACCAGGACGCCGGCCGGCCGATCTAC
>CAVSHS010000006.1:0-37912 GCA_963727785.1 uncultured Solirubrobacteraceae bacterium | reverse complement strand
TACGTGTTGTCGAGGCACGTTGTTGGCTGAGCCTGGCGCCGCACAAGGCGATCCCGCTGTACGAAAACGCGTTGCGCGACTGGCCGGCAACACGCATGCGCGCCCGCGGCGTGCACCAGGCCCGGCTCGCAATCGCGTGCGCGCAGACCGGCGAGATCGACCGTGCGAAGGCCGAGGGCCGCCGCGCTCTGGAGATCGCGAAGTCGACGAAGAGCGCGCGACGGTCACGCGCGAGCTGCGGCGCCTGCGCGACGTTTTGCAGGCTGCCTGAGCTGCCCGCTTCGGGGGTGCCGGATGGGCCGTTACCATCGATCCCATCGCCATCAGGAGCAAGAACCCCCGACCCACGCTCCCACCGGACGACGGACGGCTCTCCCGTCCGCTATTCACGCTGCGCGAGGCCGCGGGGTATCTCGGCATGCCGGTCTCGACCTTGCACGCGTGGGGGCGCTCGACTGATCCGTTGATCACTGTCGGACCGCGGCGGGGCCAGCAGGCGACCGTCCCGTTCATCGGCTTTGCCGAGGCGTTCGTGCTTTCGGCCTTCCGGCGGGCCGGTGTGCCGCTCCAGCGCATCCGCCCGGCTGTGGAGGTCCTGCAGCGATGGGCATCGAGCACGTACTGGCGGCGAAGAATCTGGGCACGGTGGCGCCGAGGTCCTCTTCGACTACGCCCACGAGCGTGGGGAGGCCGAGCTCCTCGAGCTGACGGTGGTCCGTACGGGCCAGAAGCAGTTCTCCGAGCTTGTCCGCAACCACCTGACGCGGATCCGATACGCCGATGATGGCTGGGCCTCGATGCTCGAGCTTCCTGCGTACCGGGACGCAACCGTAGTGGTCGATCCCAAGCGTGCGTTTGGTCTGCCGCTTCGTGGTTCATGGCGGCGCGCGCGTCGAAGACATCGTGGATCGGTTTGTGGCCGGCGACCACCTGGCGGACATCGCCTACGACTTCGCGGTTCCCGAGCAGGAAGTCGAAGACGTCATCCGTGTCGCGACGCGCCCCGCTCCCGCCGCCTGAGCGGCCGCGAAGCCGGGGCCGTTCATCGACGGCGTCTACGCCCATGGTCTGAGGCGGCTGTGGCCCCGCGGGTGAGGCAGTTGCTTGTTGGCTGCTCGTTTCCGTGAGGCTGTACGGAATCCACAAGCAGCGATCCCGCGGTAGCACGGGTGGCCTCCCTGGGGTTGGTGAAGGCCTTCCTGTATGTGGAATCAGCCGCCGCTCCGAATGCGGGTAGGCTGAATCGACCGGATATCGGGTGAGTAATTAATCGGATTGTGACCGCGTCGCGCATCTGCCGCTCTGGCCTTTCCCTCCGGTTTTTTGATGAGATATCGTATGACGTCACGGACGATTGATGTGTATATGATGCCGAGCCGTATCCGACGGAGGCCTCGTCTACATTGTGGTGGATAGTGACACTGTCAGGAACGACGCACGACTCAGCCGCGGTGTGGTCCCGGTCTTCGCGACCGTCGAGCTCGCCCGCGGTTCCGAACCGGCCGAGCCTGGCCACGGGAGCAAGCCCGCGAAGCGCAGTCGCTGACTTGCCGCACCGGCTCATCCGCCGCTGCTCCAGCCTGGGAATCACCCTCGCGCTCTGCGGGGCGCTGCTGCTGCTGCTGCTGCTGCCCGCGGCGGCCTCCGCGAGCCATCTCAAGGGCGGGACGGTCGGCGCCGCGATCGGCGCCGATGAGCATCTCACCGGTCGCGTCGAGCTGGTCTACAGCTCCGGGGCAGCCTGCCCGGCGACGGCCGGGCAGCTCGCCGGCGGGTCCGTCACCGTCGCGGGACCGTCGTCGTTCTCGTCCAGCAGCACGCTCATGAACGCGGCCGTGACGACCTGCCTGCCGAGCACGAAGACCGAGCGCGCCGACTACGACCTCGATCTCACCGGTGAGCCGGACGGCACGTACACCGTCACGTACACCAACTGCTGCCGCGTGACGCCGATCGTCAACGGAGGCGGCAGCAGCACGACGTACACGGCGACGATCCAGAAGGCGGGCTCCACCGTGACGGCGACGCCGTCGGTGTCGTCGAACGTTGCCCTCGGCGTCTCCACGCAAGCGGGGTATGAGCAGAACCTGAACGCCGCGGCGGCGGGCGGCGGCGCGCTGACGTACCTGCTGCTGCAGAGCGCCACTCCGGCCCAGCCCGACTACGAGGCGACGGCGCCGGCGACGAACATCGTCTCCCTCTCCTCGACCGGCCAGATCTCGATTCCGGCCAGCACCACGAGCGGCCTGACCCTTGGCACCTACTACGTCTACAAGGTCCGGGTGGTCGACGCCGCGGGCAACAGCGTCGAGCGGGAGATCCTGCTCACCGTGAGCGCGAACAACGTGCCCGTGCTCGACGGCCCGCAATCGCCCGTCACCGTGATCGCGGGCAGCACGGCGACGCTGCACTTCACCGCGACGGACGCCGACGGCGCCCAGCTCGTGACGATCCTGCCCGCGGGCCTGCCGGCGTGGGCGACGCTGAGCGCGACCGCCGGCAACCCCGCCGACGCGACGATCGCCCTCGCCCCGCCGGCCGGCACGGCGGCGCAGGACGTCTCCATCAACGTCGACGCGACCGACAACCACTCGTCGGCCCCCATGACCGCCTCGCGGGCGCTGACGCTGCGCGTGATCACGGTCGTCCCGAAGGCCACGCTCGGCACCGTCCCGGCCTCCCTCTCCAATGACCCGGCTCCGCAGGTCACGTTCACGGGGGAGCCGTCCGGGGCCACCTTCGAATGCTTCCTCGACGACGGCGCGTGGGCGCCGTGCGCCTCGCCGTGGGTCCCCGCGGCGCCGCTGGCCGACGGCTCGCACGTGCTGCGCGTCCGCGCGCTGTTCGCCGGCCAGACCCAGCCGGACCCGCCGTCCGCGAGCTGGAGCACCGACACGACCCCGCCCGCCGCTCCGACGCTGACCGGCGCGCCGCCGGCCAGCAGCACCGAGACATCGGCGACGATCGCCTTCACCGGCGAACCCGGCGGGGCATTCTCCTGCCGCTCGGACGGCGGGCCGTGGCTGCCGTGCACCTCTCCGCGGCGCTACGACGGCCTGGCCCACGGCGCCCACTCCCTGCACGTGCGCCAGACCGATGCCGCGGGCAACGTCGGCAGCCCCGCGACAACCGCCTGGACGGTCACGGCGCCCGCCGCCGCCGGCAAGCTCGAGGTGCGGGCACCGGCGGCGACCGTCACGTCCTCCAGCGGCCGCCCGTCGGTCGGGTGCCGGGCGATCGGGGAGGCGCTGACCTCCTGCGTTGTGAAGGCATACGTGCGGGTTCGCCGACACGGCCGGACGGCGCGCGCGCTCGCCGGGGGCGCCAGGTCCGGGAGCCTGGTGCGCGTGCTCGTCGGGCGCGGCAGGATCGGGGCCGTCCCGGCGGGTGCCACCAGGCGCGTACGGTTGACGCTGACCCGCCGGGGCCGCCGGCTGCTGTCACGGGTCGGCGGCGTCAAGCTCGAGCTGCGCATCGCCGGCCGCGCGGTGTCGGGCCAGACGCTGCGCGTCAGCGACCGGATGCGGGTATTGCCGCAGCAGGTCCGGGTCGCCACCGCGCGCGGGACCTTCGCCGGCAACTCACCGGTCATGTCGCGTGCGGGGCGGCGGTTGGTGCGCCGGCTCGCGCGCAGTCTCCAGCACGTCAAGAAGGTCGTGTGCACCGGCTACACGGACAGCATCGGCAGCTTCGCCTACAACGCGAGCCTCGCCCTGGCGCGGGCGAGGACCGTCTGCGGTGCATTGCGCGCGGGCCGCCCGAACGTCGCCATGCGGGCGCGCGGCGCGGGGGAGACCCACCCGTCGGCAAGCAACCGCACCGCGGCGGGACGCGTGCTGAATCGGCGTGTCGTCGTGCGCGTGAGCTACCGCTGAGGTCATCGCGCGCGCCGGGGTCACCCCGGCGCGCTGAGCACGACGACGGCCGCGGCCGTCGGCGGGTCGTGGCTCAGCGAGAGGTGCGCGCGCAGCGGCGCGCCGGCTCCGACCTCGGCTGCGAGCTGCTCCAGGGCCGTCGCGACCGCGCCGTGCAGCCGCAGCGCCGGACGCCCGTGGCCGTCGTCGACGACCTCGATCTCGCGCAGGTCGACCGCCGCCAGCACCGGCGCGCGGCCGGCGCGCGCTCCCGACCAGGCCTTCACGAACGCCTCCTTCGCGGCGAAGCGGGCGGCGAGTCGCTGCACGCGGATCGTGTCGGTGGCGCGCGCGTCGCGCTGCTCGCGCGCGGTGAACGTCGCGTCGACGAACGCCGACGCGGGGTCGGCGAGCTGCTCGGCGAACGTCGTCGTCGTGACGATGTCGAGCCCGACCGCGAGCGTCGTCACGCGGCCGGCGTCCCGTAGGAGCCGTCGGGGCGCAGCCGCGACGACGGATCCGTCAGCAGCGCCGCCTCGGCCTCGCGCGCGGCGGCCGGGTCGTCGGTGCCGAGCCGGCGGTCGCGGCGGCGCACGGCGGCCGGCCGGCCGAGCCGGGTGCGCAGCCGCTGCTGCACGCCCTCGGCGCGGCGGCGCCCGGCGCGGCGCAGGTAGTCCTCGCGCTGCTCCGCGGGCACGGCGGCGAGGAACGTGTCCGGGTGCGCGAGCGCCAGCAGCGCGGAGACATGGCCGAATCCGAGGCTCGTGACGAGCCCCGCGCGCAGCGGCTCCGCGAGCCGCAGCGGGCGGTCGCCGAGCGTCAGGAACGCGCCGTCGCGCAGCAGCGGGTCGGCGCACTCGAGGTTGCGGTTGCCGGGCACGACGCCGGTCTGCATCATCCGCAGCATCCCGTCGACCTGCCAGGCGGCGGCGCCGCCCTTCGCGTGGCCGGTGACGGTCTTCTGGGAGACGACGAGCAGCGGATTTCCCGGCGTGCGCCCGAGCGCGGACTGGATGCGCTCGTGCAGGTCGGCCTCGTTGACGTCGTTCATCTCCGTCGACGTGTCGTGCTTGGAGACGACGGCGATGTCGTCGGCGCTCAAGCCCAGGCGCGCGAGCGCGCGCGCCAGCGGGGATTCCGCGCCGCCCAGCGCGGCCGCCAGCACGCCCATCCCGGGCGCCGGGATCGACGCGTGCAGGCCGTCGGCGAAGCTCGCCGCATACGCGAGCACCCCGCGCACCGGCAGCCCGAGCGCGAGCGCCACGTCGCCGCGGACGACGAGCAGCGCGCCCCCGCCCTGCGCCTCGACGAAGCCGCGACGGCGCACGTCGTTGGCGCGCGAGCTCTCCTGTGGGGCGATCCCGAGCGCGTCGAGCTCGTCGCTGGAGGCTGTCGCGCCCATGTCGCCGAAGCCGACGAGCCCCTCGGTCGTGAGGTCGTCGAAGCCGCCGGCGAGGATCGCCAGCGCCTTGCCGGAGCGGATCTTGTCGTGCGCCTCCTCGAGCGAGATCGCAGCGGTCGCGCAGGCCCCGACGGGATGGACCATCGGCCCGTAGGAGCCGACGAAGGCCTGCACGGCATGCGCCGCCACGACGTTGCCGAGCGACTCCTGCAGGCGGTCGGGCAGGCGCTCGCCGTCGAGCAGGTGATCGAGCAGCAGGCGCCGCAGGGACGCCATCCCGCCCATCCCGCAGCCCTGCGTGTTGCCGACGAGCGCGGGGTGGACCTCGGCGAGCAGCTCCTCCGGGGTCAGGCCGGCGTCGGCGAACGCCTCGACGGTGCATGCGAGGTTCACGAGCGCCATCCGGTCGGCCGTCGCGAGCAGGTCGGCGGGGATGCCGAAGCGCGCGAGGTCGAGCCCGTCGGGGAGCTGGCCGGCGACGCGGCGCGAGTGCGCGACGGTGCGCGGGACGCGGATCTGCGCGCCCGCGCGCAGCAGCACGTGCCACGTTCCAGCGCCAGGGTCGTGGCGCGCCTTCGCGTGCTCGGGATCGGCGGCGGCGAACGCGCGCGCCCGCTCCTCGTCGTCGACGGGGAGGAGCATGTCGGCCGGTAGCGCGACCGGCGCGAGCACGGTCAGCCCGGATGCGTCGACGCCGTCGTCGTCGCGCAACGGGCGCACGCCGATCCGCGCGGCAACGGCGTCGCCGTAGCGCGCGGCGAGCTCGGACTCCGGGACCTCACCGCCGCCGGCCGCGTCGACGTACCGGCCGCGGTAGCCGTCGCGCTCGTAGGCGACGAGGCCGCAGAGCCAGGCGAGCTCGCCGATCGACGCAGGCGATGGGGCGCCGTCGACCTCGACGTCGAAGCGCGCCGCCGCGGTGCCGCAGGGACCGAGCTCGCCGGTGCCGACGATGACCACGAGCTCGGCCGGATCGATCGCCGGCCGCGACGCCGCCGTGCCGATGCTCAGGCGCTCGCCGAACCGCGCGGTGTCGGTGTCGACGGACGGCAACGCCTCGATCGCCGGCTCGCGCTCAGGCACGCCGTCGAGCGCGCTGCGCCGGCGCGCGTGCTCGGCGCGCTCGCGCAGCTCCGCGGCGAGCGGCGCCACCGCGCCGTGGAGGTCGTCGATCGCGCCCAGGCCGCCGGTCAGGTCGATCTGCACCGGCGCGGCGGCGGCGCGCTCGCGCAGCGGCCCCGGGCCGGCCAGCGCGCATAGCAGCCAGCCGACCTCGGCGGCGGAGAACGTCCGCACGCCCAGGCGCTCCTCGACGAGCGCCGCGACGGCGTCGCCGGCCGCCATCAGCCCGGTCCCGCGCACCCAGCCGATGCGCGGCGCGACGAGGCGCACGCGCGATCCCCAGGTCGCGCGCTCGCTGTGCCAGCGCGCGAGCAGAACCTCGAGCGCCGCCTTCGTCTCGCCGTAGGCGCCGTCGCCGCCGAACGCACCGTGGTTCGGCGACAGCGCGAGCAGGATCGTCGGCGCGGGCGCGCCCTCGGGCACGTTCGCGGCAACGGCCCCGACGAGCCGCTGCACGCCGAGCAGCTGCAGGCGCAGCGCGAGCTCGGAGCCCGCGCCGGCGGCGCCCGCGTCGCCGGCTGTGGCGACCGCGGCGAACGGCGCGACGAGCGTCGGATGCAGCGGATCGGTCCGCAGGTCGGGCCGGCCGCGGGCGCCGGGATCCGATCCCGCCCGGTGCGGGCGCGCGAGCCAGTCCGCGAGGGCGTCGATGTCGGCGAAGGAGGCGAGGTTCGCGGGCAGGACGTGCAGCTCCGCGCCGGGTCCGGCCGACAGCCGGTACAGCTCGCGGTACCAGCGCCGTCGCGCGGGCGTGTCCGTCGATGTCGCGACGACCACGGTCGCGCCGCCGCGCAGCAGCCTGCGCACGAGCTCGGCAGCGATCGACCCCGGGCTCGCGCCGGTGACGAGCGCCGTCTCGCCGGTCAGATCGGGCTGGCCGAGCAGCGCGTCGTGCAGCTCGGGCGCCAGCCCCGCGAGGAGGTCGTGCGGTCGCGCCGGATCGTCGGCCGTGCCCGCCGTCAGCGTGCCGCTCGCACCGATCTCGACCGTCGGCCGCAGCCCGGGTGGCAGCTGCGGTGTCACACGCGCGCGCGCGACATCGGCGAGCGCGCCGGCGAGCGCACCGTCGCAGCGGCCGGCGAGGAAGCGGGCGGTCTGCGCGAGCACGGGGTCGGCGCCGTGGGCGGCGATCCGCCGCAGCGTGGTCTCGTCCAGCTCGCCGCGCAACCCGTCGTGGTAGGCGCCGACGAGGTCCCAGCGCGCGCTCGCCCAGGCCGAGGCGAAGCGCACGTGACGGCGATGATCGAAGCGCGGCGCGATCTCCTGCGCGCGGCCGGGCCCGAGCTCGGCGTCGAGCACAGCCAGCCGCTCGCGCTCGGGGTCGGGCGGGGCGGCGGGAACGCTGGTGTCCTCCTCGGCGCGGGGGGCGGCGGCGACGACCGGGTCAGGCGGCGCGGCGGGCGGTGGCACTGCGTCCGGCGCGGGCCGGGCGAGCACGACCCCGAGCGCCTCGCCGGTCAGCGCGGCGGCGCGGTCGACGAGCTCGCGGCCGCCGGCAGGCGTCGTCGGGACATCCGCGGCGAGGCGGCCGAGCGTGCCTCCGCGCGCCGACGGCCCCGGTCGCGTCTCCAGCGCCAGCACCGCGAGCACGTGATCCGCCAGCCCCGGCCCGAGCCCCCATTCGCGTGCGAGATGCGCGGCGGCGTCCGCGCGCGAGAGGCCGCTGCGACCCAGCGCCCGCGTCAGCCCCGCCGCGACGGTGTCGCGCAGGTAGGCGCCCGGGAAGCGGTAGCGCGTGCCCTGTTCGCGCAGCGCGCGCGCGAGCTCGCCGACGGGCTGCTGCGCCACGCCCTCGCCACCGGACAGCCCGAACTCGCGCGCGAGATCGAGCAGGACCTGGTTGCGACGTGACGACGCGCCCTCGAACAGCTCGTCGAGCGGCTCGTCGTCGTCGAGCTGGTCGGGACGTACCCGCGCCTGCGCTGCGAGCACGAGCCGCAGCGCCGTGCCGGCGTCGACTGCGACGTCGGCGCGCTGAGCCCCGGCCGGCGCGAGCGACGGGCCGGCGGCCGGCGGCGCCTCGGGGTCGGCGCGGGCGGGCGCCGGCTCGTCCGCCGTCGCCTCGAACACGGCGGGCGCGGGCGCCAGCGCGAGCACGGCGTCGCGGTCGCTCTCGACATGCAGCAGCTCGGGCGCCGGGCCGGCGAGCTCGAGCCCGGCGAGCGTCGAGCGCATGAGCCCGGTCAGGACGGGCGCATCGGCCGGGCCGAGCTCGACGATCCGTCGCGCGCCGAGCCCGCCCGCAGCGGCGGGGGTGACGAGCGTGCGCTGCGTCTGCACCCAGCGCACCGGCGTGGCGAGCTGTCGCGCGAGGAGGTCGATCACCTGCGCCCGGGCGAGCGCGTCCGGATCGCCGCCGTCCGCGGGATCGAGTGCGAACGGCCGTCCGGTGACGTTCGGCACCCAGCGACCGACGAGCCGGCGGTGATCGATCGCGCCGACGAGGCGTTCGAGCTCGGCGCGCATGGCGTCGACCGCGGGTGCGAGCAGCGAGGAGTGAAACGGGACGTCGATGCCGGGCAGCACGCGCACGGCGCGGCTCCCGAGCCGCTCGCCGAGCGCATCGAGCGCGACCCGTGTTCCGGCGATGCCGTACTGGCGCCCGAGCGCGTTGTGGTTGACGATCTCCAGGTCGCCGACGGTCGCGACGTGCGCTTGCAGCCCGGCGAGGTCAAGCCCGGCGAGCGACGGGTCGACGACGGCCATCCGGTGCGCGGAGACGCCGGCCGGGTCGCGCGCGACCTGGCGCTGCATGAGCTCGCCGCGCGCGAAGACGAGCTCGAGCGCCTGTTCGAGCCCCAAAGCGCCGAGCGCGAGCAGCGCCGAGATCTCGCCGACGCTGTGACCTGCGGCGCGCATGTCGTCGCCGAGCGCGCCGGCCTCGCGCAGCTCGGCGAGCTGCGCGGCGTGCAGCGTCACGAGCGCCGGCTGCGTGAGCTCCGTGCGATGCAGGACGCCGTCCGGATGGCGCAGCACGCGGCCGCCGGCGAGCCGCAGCTCGGCCGGGTTGCGCTCGACGACGTCCAGCAGCGAGAAGCCGAGCCGCGTGCGGGTGTGCGCGTCGGCGCGCTCCCAGATCTCCTGCGCTGCGCGCGAGCGCGCGCGACCGTCCGCGCCGAGGCCGCGGCGCTGGACGCCCTGGCCGCAGAACACGAGCACGGTGCGCGGCGCCGCGACGAGCGCCTCGCCGGTCGCGGCGAGCGCACCGTCGGCGAGCACGGTGACTGCAACGACCTCGAGGCCGTCCTGGAGGGCGACACGGGCGGCGTGCAGCTCGAGCGTCGCGCCCAGCGCGACAGGGGCGACGAAGTCGATCCGCCAGCGCCGCAGCGCCTCGACGTCGCCGCCGCAGAGGGCGTCGACGACGAACGCCGAGGCGCGGGCCGCTGTCCACGCGCCATGCACGATCGGCCGGGGGAGGCCACCGAGTCGTGCGGCGAGGACGCAGCGGTGCAAGGGGTTGTGGTCGCCGCCGACGCGCGCGAACGCGTCCATGCTCGGCGGCGCGGCGTCGTGCGCCTCGGCGAGCGGCACGCGCGGGCGCGGATGGCGCGCCGGCGCGGCCGGCGCAAGACGGGTCGCGGCCGCGCTCACCGGGTGCTCGGCGGTCGCGCCGCTCGCCGGCGCGTCCCAGTCGACGGTCGCCATGAGCTCGCCGTCGCGCAGCAGCGTCCCGCGCGCGCCCCACGTCGCGGCGCCCGCGCGCGGCTCGTCGGTCGTGCAGTCGACCCGCAGGCGCAGCCGTTCACCCGCCGCCAGGACGGCCGGGCCGATCCACGGCTGCTCGGCGAGCCAGCCCGCCTCGGCCTCCGTCGCGAGCACGAGCTCGACGTCGTGCGTGACATGGCGGTAGCGCAGGCGATCGGTGACGGGCGCCCCGCCGAGCGTCGCGAAGTCGGCGTCGACGGTCGCCAGCACGCCGCGCTCGCTGCGCAGCACGGCGTGGCAGCGCATCCGCGTCGGCCTGCCGTCGGGATCGTCGAGGTCGGCGATGCGGGCCTGCACGTCACCGCGCTCGCCGGCCTGCGGCGGCCACGCCGGACCGGGGCGCACCGCGTGCCCCGCGTGGATGAGCTGCGCGACACGCGCCGCGAACGGGGCGCTCGACAGCAGCCGGGCGAGCGCGGGCCAGGCGAGCGTGAACGCGACGTCGATGGCGCTCCCGTCATGCGTCGCGCCGGTCGCCGCCCGGTGCGCTGCGGCGAGCGCCGCCGAGCTGCTCCAGCGCGTCTGCACGGCCGCGAGCGGGTGCTCCGGTGGCATCGCGCGATCGGCACCGAGCACGCGCCGGGCGACGGCGATCGTGCCGGCGTCGCCGGCGGCGGCGAACGCCCCGGCGCCGAACGGGCGCCAGCGCGTCTCGAGCATGTCCGGCGGTCCGTCGACCGCCGGCAGCTGCGCGGTCACGAGAACGTCATCGCCGTCGGCGTGGACCTCCAGGAGCTCGCCCGTCGCGCCGGCGGGGAGTACCTCCAGGCGCGCCAGTCCTCCGTCCGCGTCGAGCACCGGACGGATCTCGTCGCCCGGGACGACGATCCGCCACAGGGGGTTGGGCCGCGCGCGCTGCCCGCCGGCCTCGGCGATGAGCAGCGACGGCGCCGCGCAGAATGCCGCGACCGGCCCGCCGTGGCCGGCGATCGCGGTCGCCAGCGGCGCCGGGGCGGGCCCGGGATCGGCGAGCCGGTCGCGCGCCAGCAGCGCGCCGCCCGCCGCCTGCGTGCGCGCGATCGCCTCGGCCTCGAAGCGCGCCAGCAGCTCGCCGACCGGCTCGTCGGCGCGCGTGATGCCCGCCACCGAGCGCGGTCCCGGGATGACGAAGACGCCGTCCGCGGCGAGGCGCTCGTCCTGCGCCTGCCAGAGCGCGTCGGCCATGAACCAGCGCCGCACCTCGCCGTCGAGCACCGGCACGAACGGCACGGGCTTGCCGGGGCGGTCGCAGACCTCGAGGAGGTACTGCGCGTCGGCGGGGTGCAGCAGCGTCGTCGCGGCGGCAGGGAAGGCGGCGCAGAACGCCTCCAGGGCGGCGGCCGGATCGTCGAGCTGTTCGCTGCGCTCGACGGGCAGCGCGATCGGTCCCGACGCGGCGGGATGCAGGCGGGCGCCGAAGCGGCGATACAGCGCGAGCGCCCGCGCGCGCCAGCTCGGGTGCCCCCAGGCGCCGTCGTCGTAGCGCCCGTGCCTGCCGGTCGCGCAATGCTCGCCGACGCGCGCGAGCAGCTCGCGGTAGCTCATCGCCTCGACGTCGCCGAGGTACGGCTTGGCCGTGCGTGCGAGCGCCGCGACGATCTCGTCGCGCCGGGCGGCCACCGCGGCCGCGTCGCCGGCGACCTGCTCGAGCAGGTGCGCGGCCCGCGCGGCCGCGTTGTCGAGCAGGTGGATGTCGGCGTTGAGGTTGCTGCGCGCCGACGTCACCCCGCCGGCGCGGGCACCGCGGGCGACCCACTCCGCGCTGCCGCCGGCCGCGACGAGCGCGCGCTTGACCGCCGGCGACGCGGCGGCCTCGGCGCACGCCATCGCCGCCGTCCCCACGAGCACCGCGTCGACCGGCATGGGCGGCTCGTCGTAGCGCAGCGACCACGTGCCGCAGAGCAGCTCGGCGGCGCGGCCCGGATCGCCGATCCCGCCCCCGACGCAGAGCAGCACGTTCTCGCGCCGGCGCAGCTCGTGGTAGGTCTCCAGCAGGAGCTCGTCGAGCTCCTCCCAGGAATGGTGCCCGCCGCCGTGGCCGCCCTCGAGATGGGCGGCGATCGTGTGCTGGGGCGCGGCGTCGGCGATTGCCAGCACGCGCCGGATCTGCTCGACCGTGCCCGGCTTGAACGCGTTGAGGTACAGGCCGGCGGCGGCGAGCTCGTCGAGCAGCGCGAGCGCGTCCTCGACGTCCGGCACGCCCGCGGAGACGGTGAGCCCGGCGAGCGGTGCGCCCGCGCGGCGCGCCTCGATGAGCAGCCGCTCGCGATCGATGTGCAGCTCCCACAGATGGCGGTCGAGCAGGAGCGTGTTGAAGACGACCTCGCGGCCCGGCTCGAGCAGCTCGCGCAGCTCGGCGATGCGCCGCTCGAACGTCCAGCGATCGGGCTGGCCGCCGCCGGCGAGCTCGGCCGTGTAGCCGGCGTTCGCGGCCGCGGCGACGATCGGCGCGTCCGCCGTCGTCGGCGTCATCCCGGCAAGGATCACGGGAGGGCGCCCGGTGAGCCGCGTGTAGCGCCCGTCGAGATGGCGGCGACCGTCCGGCAGCTCGACGACCTGCGGCGCGAAGTCGGCGTAGCGGATGTCCGGTCCGGACGGCGATGCGCCCGGCGAGGTCAGCCGGCGGCGCCCTTCCGGCGACGCGAGCGCGAGCGTGCGCGTGCCACGGCCGCGCAGGTTCTCGGCCGTCAGCGCCGCGACGTCGGTGCCCGGGCCGAGGTCGAGCACCCAGTCGGCGCCGCTGTCGGCGAGGCGGTGCGAGACGATGTCCCAGCGCACCGGCGCGACGAGCTGGCCCGTCGCGACCGCGGTCGCGAGGTCGCCGCCGGAGCGCAGGTCGCGTCCGTCGTCCGGCGACAGCACGGGCAGCGTCAGCGCCGCCGGGTCGGGCAGCAGGCCGGGCTCGGCCGCGAGCTGCGCGCGCAGCAGCGCGCAGGGCTCGCGCAGCCCTGGTGTGTGGAATGCGACGTCGACGGCGAGCGCGTTCCAGCCGAACTGCAGCGGCGAGCCGCCGCGTTGCCCGCGCTGGCGCAGCGCGTCCTCGGCGCGCGCCTGCTCGGCCAGCCGCGCGCGCAGCAGGGCCAGCGTCTGCGGTGGGCCGCCGACGACGATCCGCCGGGGCGTGTTGACGAGCGCGACCGACGCCGCCGCGCCGCTGCCGACCTCGGCGTTGACGGCGTCCAGCAGCGGCGCCAGCCGCGCGGGCCGGATGCCGGAGATAGTCGCGAGCGGGAAGCCGGCGTCGTGTGCGGCCAGCGACGCGTGCGTCCCGACGGTCCACGCCAGGCGCACGTAGCGCGCCAGCAGCGCGTCGTCGATGCCGCCGGCTCCGGCCTCGGCCACGAGCAGGGCCGCCAGCAGACCCTGCGAGTGGCCCGCGACGGCGACGATCGCGCCGCCCCGCACGGCCTCGGCGAGCCCGTCGTCCCACAGGCTCGCCACAGCAGAGCCTGCGTCACGAGGATGAGCGGATAGGAGATCGCGGCCGAGCGCAGGTAGGCGGCCGGCGGCGCGCCCTCGGGATCCTCGACCCAGCGGGCGAGCTCGACCCCGTGGCGGAAGCGGCCGCTGGCCTGGCCCGCGGGTGAGGCGGCGGCGTCGGCCAGCACGGCATCGGCGACCGTCAGATCGCCGCGCAGGTCGGGCCGCTGCGCGACGAGCGTCGAAAGCTCGGCGAGCGCGCCGCCGCCCTGTCCGGCGAACGTCACCGCGGCGCGCCGGCCGCCGGTCTGCAGCCGGTTGAGCAGCGATGTGGCGGACGCGTCCACGAAGCCCTGTTTGACGGTCGACGTCAAGAGTCCCTAACGTTGGTGCGCATGAGCTGCGCGACGATCCCACCGCGTCTGCCCGCCTGGAGGCGACCGCGCCTGATGGTGCCGGCCGCGCTCGCCGCCTCCGTCATGACCGCCGCGCCGCTTGCGTTGGCGGCGAAGCCGCAGTCGCGCGCGCTGAGCGCGTCCGGCGAGCTCAAGCGCACGGCCAAGCCGGCGCGCGCTCTCCACCGTGCAGCAGGGGACGATGCGCGGCAGGCCCTTCGGTACCGGCAGCATGGTGCTGCGCTCGACGCTCAAGCAGGCCCGCGTGACGTCGACGTTCACGCTCAAGACGAAGGCGGGCATCGTCCGCGGCCGCGCGATTGCGCGGCTGACCCTCGACGGCGACACCGCGACGTACAAGGGCACCGCGACGATCACGAGCGGCACCGGGCGCTACCGCGGAGCCACGGGCTCGAACATCAGGTTCACGGGCGTGGGGCCGGTCAGCGCGAAGAGCACGCGGATCACGCTCAGCGGCTCCGTCCGCTACTAGCAAGGACCGTCACGGCCCGAGCGCTCGACGCGCCCGGGCCGCAGCAGCGATCCATTGCTATCGGCGCAGCGTCGCCGTCTTGGTGACGAGGTTGCCCGACTGCGGGTCGACGACGACCTTGACGCGCAGCGTCTTGGCCCGCTTGAGCGCCGTCCGTCCGTCCTTCGTCAGGCTCAGGCGGACGTTGCGGGTCGTCTTGCCGGACAGGCTGAACCTCACCAGTTGCGTTACGGTGACCAGCTTGCGCGTCTTTCCGATGCGCATCCGGGCGGCCGACCGCACGCGTACGGTGCCCGCGCAGCGCGCGCCGGCGGAGCAGCTCAGCGGGACGGTGACGACGGAGCCGCTGAGCTTCGCCGACCCGATCGTCGCCCTGCGGTTCACGAGCCCGGACCCCGACGACGAGCTCCCCGACCCGTAGCCGGAGCCGGAGCTGCCGTTCGCCCCGTTCGCGCCGGGCGCTGCCCGCCGCGCCGGCCGGCCCCGTGTTCTCGAGGTCGAGGTTGACGCGGACGACCGCCGCGTCGTCCCCGGTACCGCCGGTCACGGCCTTGTAGCCCGCGACGGTCGCGCGGGTGTCGCTCGCCGTGTCGCTGAGCCCGAAGAACGCGTCGCCGTTGCCGCCGAAGTCGACCTTCTGTGCGCCACCGTCGCCGAACGACGTCTCGAGCTTGCCGTTGGGGCGCAGGAGGTAGATCGCGGCGATGAGGTCGCCGGCGCCCTGCGAGCTGCTGCCGGCGATCACGATGCGGCCCTCGGACGTGACGTTGATGTCGCGCCCGCGATCCTCCTGGCCGATGCCGGCGTCGTACCGCGTCACGCCGTTCGTGCCGTAGCTGGGGTCGAGGTCGCCGTTGGCCTTGAAGCGATAGGTGACCATGTCGACCGAGCTGCCCGGCAGCCCCGTGTTGCCATAGCCGGTGAGGATGTAGCGCTCGCCCTCCTGGATCGCGACGTCGTAGGCCTCGGAGAAGGCCGGTGCCGGGCCGAGCGGCGTGCCCGTTCCGATCCCGTCGGTGCTGTAGCTCGTGTCCAGGGCGCCGTCGGGCAGGAACCTGTAGACGGCCGGTGTGTTCGGTATCCCCGTGTTCGAGCCGTAGCTGGCGGCGACGATCCGGCCGCCGCTCGTGAGCTTCGGTCGCCGGGCGTTGTCGTTGAGCGGGGTGCCCGCGACCGTGTTGCCGGCGATCGAGATGCCGTCAACGCCGCCTGCGCCGCCGTCGAAGCTCGTATCGAGCGCGCCGTCCGTGTCGAGCTTGATCAGTGCGACGTCGCGGTCGACCTTCGCCGGCTCGGCGGCGATGTCCGTGCCGCGCGAGGCTTCGATGATGACTGTGTCGTCGGGGTTGATGAGGGAGCCCCAGGCGTTGTCGGAGACGAGCGTGTTCATGGCGGCGTCGCCGTTGGTCATGTTGATCCGCGAGACGCCCGGTACCGCTGGATCTGGGGAGTTCGGCCCGCCGTAGGTCGTGTCGAGCGTGCCGTCGGCGTTGAAGCGGACCGCGTAGACATCGACGTCGCGCGAGTCGAAGGGGGCGGGTGCGGCGGGTGTCTCCGCCTGCCCGGTGATGACCACCTTGCCGTCGGACTGCAGGAGGACGCCGCGGGCGATCTCCTGCGTGCCGGTGGGGGTTGCGGGGAACGTGCCGTCGGCGTTTGCCGGTGGCTGCGCGAACGGCGCGGCGCGGAGGTTGATCGATGCGACGCCGTTGGTGCCGAACTCGAGGTCCCTTGAGCCGTCGGAGCGCAGCTTCGCGAGCGCGAACGACTGATCCGGCGAGCCGGGCGACGTCGTGAAGCCGACGGCGAAGGTCGTGCCTCCCGGACCGGGGGTCGAGCCGAGGAAGCGGTCGCCGGATGTCGCAGACAGCGGAACCATCGCGATGCCGCTGACGCCGTACGTCGGGTCAAACCCTGCGTGTGCGCTGCCTGCCGCCGTTAGCGTGGCGCCCAACGTCAGCGCGCCAGCGAGCAACTTGGCGTGTGTGGTGTTCATTCTGCCCAAGGCCTTTCGGTAGCCATGCCCAACGATGTCGTCCGACCCGCGCGGAACGTATAAGGCCGCCCTAACGCGGGAATCCGGCCGAACGTACCAGACTTGCAAAGCCTGGTGGGAATCTGTGTTAGGGTCGCCAAACAAGCGGGTCGACGGCGTAGGCCGTCTGGGACCCCATCTCGTCGAACACGGAGCAAGCGCGCATGACCTTTCCACGGACCGGACATCTCGTCATCCGCCGCGCCCTGCTCGCTGCGTCGCTGCCGCTCGCCGTCACCGGCGTGTTCGCCGCTTCCGCTGCGGCGGGCGTCGCGGAGACGCCGAACGCCTGCAAGTTCAGCTATGACGGCGAGTACCGCACGCAGGCCGTGGAGGTGACCGCATCCGCCCCGGCGGAGGCCGCCGCCGGGCAGCAGCTCACGCTGAGCGGGGAGAAGCTCGACGTCAGGCTGCGCCCGGAGCTTGCCCGGGACGCGGCTGCGGTCGGGCTGATCCCGTCCGATGGCACCACCGTGACGGTCACGACGAAGACCTGGGTCGCCCTGCGCGGCACGAACACGCGCGAGGGGACCCGCGTGATCGGCCCCATCAGCGTGACCGCGACCACGAGCGCGCTCTACGACCAGAGCTCCCAGACGATCTCGGCCACCCCGTTTGCGTACACCCCGCCGAAGCTGCCGGACACGACCTGGACCGGGACGGGCGGAGACATCGCCTTCAGCCAGGCCGGAGCCGGCGCGATCACCGCGGCCCTGGGCCAGCTGCCCGTCGGCGGGGGCGGCAGCGACGTGACCGTCCAGGGCAGCACGGTCGTCCAGGCCAACCTGCCGGGCGGCGCGAACTTCTTCATGGACTGCCAGCCCGGAGCGACGAACGTGACCCGCCCCGAGGCCGGGGCAGGCACGAGCTTCAATCCCCTCGTCGCGAACCCCTTCGCCGGCGTGGCGATCGCGGGAGCGCCGACGAACCCGTCGGGCACGCCGCCACCGCTCGCCCCGAAGCCCACCGCCGGGCCGGCGCCGGCAGGCCGGATCGCGTCCACCTCCCTCGTGTCCAAAGGCACGAGGCTCCCGCTGAGGATCAGCTGTCCGGCCGGGAGCACCGACTGCGCAGGGACGGTCCTGCTGCGAACGCGCGCGAACGTCAAGATCGGCAAGCGCGCGGCGCGGCGCGTCATCCTTGCCCGCACTCTGCGCTACAAGGTGTCCCAGGGCAAGAGCAAGACGGTCACGGTCGTTCTCAGCTCCGACGCGCGGACGCTGCTCAAGCGGCGCAGGACGTACAAGGTGACCCTGACGCTGAAGCCGGCCAGTGGCACGGCCGTGACGCGCAACCTCACGCTGCGCCGCGGCTAACCGGCAAGCACCGGCTCACCGCTGGGCGCGGCTTCTCCCCACTTCTAAATTTATACCGCACACGAGGCCTTCATGAGGCCTCGTGTCATGCCGCATAATCGCCCGCCGCAGGTCAGAACCTACGGAACTGGGAGGAGCGAGATGCGTATGACCGAGCATGCTGTGGTGATCGCCGGAGGAGGTCCGGCGGGGATGATGCTGGCGGCTGAGCTGGCGTTGGCGAAGGTCGACGTCGCGGTCGTCGAGCGGCGTCCCGATCACGTGCTCGCCGGCTCACGGGCCGGCGGCTTCAACTCGCGCACGATCGAGGTGCTCGATCAGCGTGGGGTCGCTGATCGGTTCCTCGCGGAGGGTCAGGTGCATCAGGCCATGCCGTTCGGCACGACCATGTTGGACATGAGCGACTTCCCGACGCGGCATCCGTATTCGCTCGGGATCTGGCAGAACCAGATCGAGCGGATCATGGCCGCCTGGATCGCCGAGCTGCCGGTGCGGATCTACTACGGACGCGAGGTGACGGGCTTCGCGCAGGACGACACCGGCGTCGACGTCGAGCTGTCGGACGGCCAGTCGCTGCGGGCGCAGTACCTCGTCGGATGCGACGGCGGACGCAGCGTCATCCGCAAGGCGGCCGGCATCGAGTTCCCCGGGTGGGATCCGACGAGGAGCAACCTGATCGCCGAGGTCGAGATGACCGAGGAGCCGCCGCAGGGCGTCCGCCACGACGCCATCGGCGTCCACGGCCTCCAGCAGGATGGAGGACGGCAGGACGGTGCGGGTCGTCGTGACCGAGCAGCAGCTCGGGCCGAGCAGCGAGCCCACCCTGCGCGATCTGAGCGAGGCGCTGATCGCCGTCTACGGCACCGACTTCGGGATCCACGATCCCACGTGGATCTCCCGGTTCACCGACATGACACGTCAGGCGGCGGCCTACCGCGCGGGACGAGTCCTGCTCGCCGGCGACTCGGCGCACGTGCACTACCCGGCCGGCGGGCAGGGCCTCAGCCTCGGTGTGCAGGATGCGGTGAACCTGGGATGGAAGCTCGCGCAGGTGGTCAACGGGACCTCCCCGGAGAGCCTCCTGGACACCTACCACGCCGAGCGCCATCCGGTCGCTGCCCGCGTCGCTTCAGCACACGATGGCGCTGACCGCGCTCCAGCGCCGGGACGAGCGCATGCAGGCCGCTGGTCGATGTCGTGTCGGAGCTGGCGAGCATGGACGAGCCTCGCAAGCGGCTCGTCGGGATCAGCTCCGGGCTGGACATCCACTACGACCTCGGCGAGGGACATCCGCTGCTCGGACGCCGGATGCCCGATCTGGACCTCGTGACCGCCGACGGCCCGCTCCGGGTCTTCGAGCTGCTGCACGACGCCAGGCCGGTGCTGCTCAACCTCGGTGAGCCCGGCGGCTTCGACATCACTCCGTGGGCTGACCGGGTCCAGCTGATCGACGCGAGCTACGAGGGGGAGTGGGAGCTCCCGGTACTCGGCGCGGTCACCGCTCCGACTGCCGTGTTGATCCGGCCCGACGGATACGTCGCCTGGGTCGGAGACCGGACCCAACTCGGACTCCCGGAAGCGCTGACCACCTGGTTCGGACCGCCTGCTGCGGCGTGACCCAACGTAGGTAGGCTCCTGCAGCGATGGACGAGGCTGATGCCCCGAACGACAACGTCATTCGGATCGGTGTCGCTGCCCAGGCGCTCGGCGTCAGCATCGACACCCTGCGACGCTGGGAACGCGACGGACGGATCACGTTCGAGCGCCGCGGCGACCAGCGCGTCCTCGCACCCACAGAACTCGCGCGCGTGCTGCGCGACCGTGGCACCAACTCACAGTCAAGCGCCCGCAACCGCATGGCCGGCGTCATCATCGACGTCCAGCGCACCGACGGTCTCGTCGCACAGGTCACGCTCGCCTGCGGACCCTTCCGAGTCGTCTCGCTGATCTCCAGCGAGGCCGTCACGGAGCTGGGCCTGAAGGCCGGCCAGCCAGCCATCGCCACCGCGAAGTCGACACTCGTCACCATCGAACGGCCCTAGCCGTCACCGTCTCGGGCACCCCGGCCGTCATGCGCGACCGGGGCGACCCAGAGTTCAGCCGACCTTGACCGTCATCTTCATGCCTGGCGCATGAATGGTGCAGACGATCTTGTAGGTGCCCTTCTTGGCGAACTTGTGAGCGAAGGATCCCTTCTTCTGGACCTTTGAATGGAACTTCGCCGGCCCGGAGGTGACGGTGACGTCGTGCGGCGACTTGCCCTTCCAGTTCCACCTGACCGTCGATCCCTTGCTGATGCTCACGCTCTTGGGAACGAACTTGTCGTCCTTGACGGCGACCGTGCTCGTTGCGGCCAACGCCGAGATCGCGAACGCTGTGGACACCACGAGCGCCGTGACCGTGGTCACCGCGATCGATACGCGCTTCATGGGAGGACTCCTTTGCTGGAAGCAGGGACGTTGATGATCGTCGGTCACCGTGGGCGCGGGTAGCGGTGGGGCGCCAACTCAATCGCACGCCGCGCGCGATCGTCACCGTGACGACGCTGCGTGACTCGATCTGAAACGTCGTGCTGCGCCTGCCAGGGCGGATGCTGCCCGTGCGGCAGAACGCCACGCCGGCCTTCTCCCCGCAGCGCACCCCCGCGATGCGGCGGCGGACGGACCCAACGCTCGATCCGACGCCGACGCCCTGGCGCGTCCGCTCGGCGCGGCTGCGCGTCGCGACGATGACCACCCGCGAGCGCGACAGCGTGACGACGAGCCTGCGCCCGCTGTAGACGAGATTGCGCGCCCCCTTCTCGACGGTCGACAGCGTCGGCCGGCCGAGCCTGGCCGTCACCTGCTCGGCGGTCATGCCGAGCGCGATGCCGGCCACCGAGTGGTTGACGACGATCCGCGCCTGGGCACCTGCG
Organism: uncultured Solirubrobacteraceae bacterium; assembly: GCA_963727785.1. Taxonomy (GTDB): domain Bacteria; phylum Actinomycetota; class Thermoleophilia; order Solirubrobacterales; family Solirubrobacteraceae; genus CADCVQ01. Next base: position 17,274 of record CAVSHS010000006.1, on the reverse strand, counting down.
GCCGGTGCCAGCAGTGACAGGAGCGTTGCGCCGCCGGCAAGGATCCACCGCCGGGTCCACACCAGGCGACCGTGGACGGGAGATGTTACGAGCGTGTTTCGATGATGTTTCACGTCAGCAATGTTGATCTGTGCCTGCGGCCGCTGCGTAACCCGGTCCGTCGAGACGATGTTCACCACCTGCAGTCGGGGCCTGATGGCGACGGATCTCCTTGTCCCCCTTTATCCGGTAAATCAATGTTCCAGGAGGTAGGGCTCATGGCTACATCATGGCGGACCAGCGTACGCCGCCGAGGGCGTGTCGTCGCGATCGCGACGACGACAGCGGTGGCGACGCTCGCGGTCGGCACGTCGCCCGCCGCCGCCGCGAATGCGGCGCCGACGCGATCGCGCAGCCGGCGATCGACCACGTCAACAGCGCGCATCTCGAGCGGTCGCCTCTGCAGCAGGTCAACGACCTTCTGCACGTCGACAGCTACGTGCTCGCGCACACCGTCCTCGCCGAGTCGCTGCTCGCCCCGGTCCTGCCGACGGTCAACGCGGTCCTCGACCCGCTCGTGCAGCACGTCGAGACGGCGCATCTGGAGCGCTCCCCGCTGCAGCAGGCCCGCGACCTCGTCGACGTCGACGACTACGTGCTCGCGCACACCGTGCTCGTCGAGTCGCTGCTCAAGCCGGTGCTCGAGGGATGCGCAGACTCCAGCCAGCCGGCTCCCGCCCCCGCCCCGATGCCGGCTCATGGCGGCATGCCGGCTCCCCAGCCCGCGCCGGCCCGGCGCCGGCGCCGGCCGGCTACCTCCGGTGGCACCGGCGGCCGTCGAGATCCACGGCTACGCGTACGCGCCGAAGACGCTGACGGTGCCCCTCGGGGCGACCGTGACCTGGACGAACCACGACACGGACACCCACACCGTCACGGGCTCGGGCCTGAAGTCCAAGTCGTTCGGCAAGAACGGCGCGTACTCCTACGCGTTCACGAAGAGCGGGACGTTCTCGTACGCCTGCTCGCTGCACCCGCAGATGAAGGGCACCGTCGTCGTCCAATAGCCACGGTCCCAACGCGCCGTAAAAAGGTCGGGACTGCGCGCGGCCGGCGCAAGACCTGCCGCCGGGCCGACGTTCGTGCATCGTGCATGTGCTATCGGCAGGACAGGTCAAGGCTTCGCGCGTCTCACAACTCATCGCCGCCCTCATCCTCGTGGCGGTCGTGCTTGCGGGGCCGGCGGCGGCAGATTCGGCCGCTGCCTGTCCCTGCAACCTGTGGACTCCGGCGACGGCGCCCGCCAACGCAGCGCAGACCAGCGATGGCAATGCCGTCGAGCTTGGCGTGAAGTTTCGTCCTGCCGTTGACGGGACGATCACGGGGCTGCGCTTCTACAAGGGCGCGACCAACACCGGCGTGCACGTCGGGAACCTGTGGAGCGCGGGCGGGACGCGGCTTGCGACGGTCACGTTCAGCGGCGAGACCGGCTCGGGCTGGCAGCAGGCGAACCTCACGGCGCCGGTCGCGGTGACGGCGGGCACGACGTACGTCGCCTCCTACCACGCGCCCAACGGCAACTACGCGTTCGATTCGAACTACTTCGCGACGGCGGTCGTCAACGGCCCGCTGCGCGCATTGTCGTCCGGCGAGGGCGGCGGCAACGGCGTCTACAGCTACGGAGCGAGCGCGTTTCCGGCCAACACCTACAACGCGACGAACTACTGGGTCGACGTCGTGTTCAGCGAGGCCACCACCAGCCCGGATACGACGGCGCCCACCGTGACCTCGGTCGCACCCAGCGACGGGCGCGACCGCCGTCAACGCCGGCGTGACGCCGACGGCGACGTTCAGCGAGCCGATGAACGCCGCGACGATCACGACGTCGACGGTGCAGCTCAGCGGGCCCGGCGGAGCGGTCCCGGCGGGCGTCAGCTACGACGCCCCCGCGGGGCGGGCCGTCCTCACGCCGACCGGTGGCCTGCAGGACTCGACGACGTACACGATGACCGTCAGGGGCGGCGCCGCCGGCGTCGCCGACGCGGCGGGCAATCGCCTGGCGGCCGATCGCACCTGGAGCTTCACGACCGCCGCGGCCACGCCGCCGCCCGACAGCGGTCCGGGCGGGCCGATCCTCGTCATCACGAAGTCCTCGAACCCGTTCACCCAGTACTACGCCGAGATCCTGCGCGCCGAGGGACTCAACGAGTTCGCCGTGCGGGACATCTCCTCCGTGAGCGCGGCGACGCTCGCCGGCTACGACGTCGCGATCCTCGGCGACATGACGCTGACCGCGGCGCAGGTCACGATGCTGAGCGACTGGGTCGGCGGGGGCGGCAACCTGATCGCGATGCGGCCCGATCCGCAGCTCGCGACGCTGCTGGGCCTCAGCGGCGGCGCCACGACGCTCGCCAACGCCTACGTGAAGGTCGATACGTCCAGGGCGCCGGGCGCAGGCATCGTCGGCGACACGATGCAGTACCACGGCACCGCCGACCCGCTGGTCGCTGAACGGGGCGACGAGCGTGGCCACGCTGTACTCGGATGCGTCGACGGCGACGACGAGCCCGGCGGTCACGCTGCGCGACGTCGGCACGAACGGCGGTCAGGCGGCCGCGTTCGCGTTCGACCTGGCGCGTTCGATCGTCCAGACCCGGCAGGGCAACCCGGCGTGGGCGGGACGTGAGCGCGACGGCCAGGCGGGCGCCGATCCGCGCCGACGACATGTTCTTCGGCGCCGCCGCGGGCGACAGCCAGCCCGATTGGATCAACCTCGCGAAGGTCGCGATCCCGCAGGCCGACGAGCAGCAGCGGCTGCTCGCGAACCTGATCGGCACCGTTGCGGCCGACCGCAAGCCGCTGCCGCGCTTCTGGTACCTGCCGCGCGACGAGAAGGCGGCGGTCGTGATGACCGGCGACGACCACGGCAACGGCGGCACGAGCGGCCGCTTCGACGGCTTCGCCGCGGCCAGCCCGGCGGGCTGCAGCGTCGCCGCGTGGGAGTGCATCCGCGGGACCTCGTACATCTATCCGAACACGCCGCTCACGAACACGCGCGCAGCGCAGTACGCGGCGGACGGCTTCGAGATCGCGCTGCACGTCAACACCGACTGCGGCGACTTCACCGCCGCGTCGCTGGACGACTTCATCGGCAGCCAGCTCACGCAGTTCCAGGCGGCGTTCCCGAGCCTGCCGGCGGTGGCGACGAACCGCACGCACTGCATCGCCTTCAGCGACTGGGCGACCGAGCCCAAGACCGAGCTCGCACACGGCATCCGCCTCGACACCAACTACTACTACTGGCCCGGAAGCTGGATCGCCAACCGGCCGGGGTTCTTCACGGGCTCGGGCATCCCGATGCGCTTCGCCGACGCCGACGGGTCGATGATCGACGTCTACCAGGCGGCGACGCAGATGACCGACGAGTCCGACCAGACCTATCCGTTCACGATCGACACGCTGCTCAACGGCGCGACCGGGCCGAGCGGCTACTACGGCGTCTTCACGGCCAACATGCACACCGACTCGGCCACCTCGAGCGGGGCCGACGCGATCGTCGCCTCCGCCAAGGCGCGCAGCGTGCCGGTCGTCTCGGCCAAGCAGATGCTCACCTGGCTGGACGGTCGCAACCGCTCGTCGTTCGGCTCGATCACCTGGTCGGCGAACGCGCTGCGCTTCACCGTCACGGCGGCCGCCGGCGCGAGCGGGCTTCGCGGGATGGTGCCCGCTTCGGCCGGCGGCGCGGCGATCGCCACGATCACGCGCAACGGCAGCTCGATCCCGTTCACGCGCCAGACGATCAAGGGCGTCGACTACGCGTTCTTCGACGCGACCGACGGCAGCTACGTCGCCACCTACGCCGGAGCCGGCGACACGCACCGCGCCCGTGATCTCGGCGGTCGCGGCGACCGCGACGGCGGCGGGCGTCGCGACGGTCTCGTGGTCGACCAACGAGGCCTCGACCTCGCGCGTGGACTACGGCACCACGGCAGTCGCTGAGCCAGAACGTCAGCGACGCGGCGCGGGTCACCGCGCACAGCATGCAGATCACCGGTCTGACGCCTGGCACGACGTACTACTTCCGCGTGTCCTCGGCGGACGCCGCGGGCAACAGCGCGACGTCGCCCGCGCCGCCGGCGGCAGCGGCGACCTTCACGTTCCCGCTGCGCCCACGGTGGTGCGGGTTCCCAGCGCCGTCGTGATCGACAGCGGCAGCCTGCGGTCTGGCACGTTTGCCGATCTCGCGGCCGCCGACACGGCCTACTTCCGAACGAACTCCACGACCCCGTTGCTGGGCACGCGGACGTCGTCGTGGTACGGGCGCATGACGGGTGTGCCGACCGCGCTGACGAGCTTGAAGGTGACGTATGCGGGCTTCAACTCGCGCTCGTGCACGCAGGTGCTGCAGGTCTATCGCTGGACGACGAGCAGCTGGGTGCAGATCGATTCGCGCGCGGTCTCGACGACGGAGGTGACGATCAGCGACCTGTCGCCGTCCGGTGCGGCGGCGGGCTACGTCAGCTCGGGCGGCGAGGTGCGGGTGCGGGTGCGCTGCACGGCGAGCTCGAGCTTCAACACCGCCGGCAACCTCATGCGGCATCACCTACGGCACCTAGGGTCAGGAGGCGCGGTCGTAGAAACGCATGAACCTGAATGTCGGGCTATCGGCTCGGAAGCCGTGAATGCTCCGTACCGTTGCGTCTCCGTGAGAGCTACCGCCCAGACTTGGACAACCAATACGCCGAAATGGCGCAAGGCGCGGCCCGTCGCGGCGCTCGCGCTCGCCCTGGCGCTCGCCCTCGGGCTCGCCGGGCCGGCGGCCGCTGCGCCGCCGAACAGCGGCCCGGGTGGTCCGATCCTCGTGATCACGGACTCCTCGAACCCGTTCACCGCAGTACTACGCGGAGATCCTTCGCGCGGAGGGCCTCAACGAGTTCGCGCTCACGGACATCGGGAGCGTGAACGCGGCGATGCTGGCGAGCTACGACGTGGCGATCCTCGGCGAGATGACGCCGCCGGCCGCGCAGGTCGCGGCGCTCACCGGCTGGGTCAACGGCGGCGGCAACCTCATCGCGATGCGGCCCGGACCGCAGCTCGCGGCCGCTGCTGGGTCTGAGCGGCGGCGGTGGCACGCTTGCCAACGGCTACCTGCAGGTCGACACCTCCTCGCGCGCCGGGCGCCGGCATCGTCGGCGACACGATCCAGTACCACGGCGTGGCCGACCGCTGGACGCTGAACGGCGCGAGCAGCGTCGCGACGCTCTTCTCCAGCGCCACCGCGCCCACGGCGAATCCCGCGGTCACGGTGCGCAACGTCGGCGGCAACGGCGGCCAGGCGGCGGCGTTCACCTACGACCTCGCGCGCTCGGTCGTCACACGCGCCAGGGCAATCCCGCATGGGCCGGGCCAGGAGCGCGACGGCATCTCCCCGATCCGCTCGGACGACATGTTCTTCGGCGGCGCCGGCACCGCCGACTGGATCGACCTCTCGCAAGGTCGCGATCCCGCAGGCCGACGAGCAGCAGCGGCTGCTGGCGAACCTCATCGGCGACGTCACGGCCGACCGCAAGCCGCTCCCGCGCTTCTGGTACCTGCCGCGCGACGAGAAGGCGGCGGTCGTCATGACCGGCGACGATCATGGCAACGGCGGTACGGCCGGCCGCTTCGACCAGCTTCAAGGCGGCCAGCCCGCCCGGCTGCATCGTCGCCGCTGGGACTGCATCCGCGGCGACGTCGTACATCTATCCGAACACGCCGCGCTCACGAACGCGCAGGCGAGCGCGTACGTCGCCGACGGCTTCGAGATCGCGCTGCACCTCAACACGGGCTGCGGCGACTTCACGCCGCGAGCCTCGAGCGCTGCCTCAGCCAGCAGCTCGCGGGCTTGAAGACCCAGTACCCGAGCGTTCCGGCGCCGGTGACCAACCGCACGCACTGCATCGTCTTCAGCGACTGGGCGACGGAGCCCAAGGTCGAGCTGGCACACGGCATCCGGCTCGACACGAACTACTACTACTGGCCCGCGAGCTGGGTCGGCGACCGGCCGGGGTTCTTCACCGGCTCGGGCATGCCGATGCGCTTCGGCGACACCGACGGGTCGATGATCGACGTCTACCAGGCGGCGACGCAGATGACCGACGAGTCCGGACAGACGTACCCGTTCACGGTCGATGCGCTGCTGGACCGCGCGATCGGCGCAGAGGGCTACTACGGCGTGTTCACCGCCAACATGCACACCGACGTGGTCGCCTCGGCGGGCGCCGATGCGATCGTCGCCTCGGCGAAGGCCCGCGGCGTGCCGGTCGTGTCCGCCAGGCAGATGCTCACCTGGCTGGACGGGCGCAACGACTCGTCGTTCGGCTCCATCGCATGGACGGGCAGCAGGCTGAGCTTCACGGTCAACGCCGGCGCGGGCGCGACCGGGCTGCGCGGCATGCTCCCGGTCGCGGCGAACGGCGGCTCGATCGCGACGGTCACGCGCAACGGCAGCCCCGTCGCGATCACGCCCCAGCGGATCAAGGGCGTCGACTACGCGTTCTTCGACGCGGACGGCGGCAGCTATGTCGCCACGTACACCGGTACGAGGACGACGGCATCTGCGACCCCGGCCGCGGGCTCATCGAAGCCGCCATCCAAGCGCGGGTCGACGGTCGGGTGCCTGAAGGTCACGGCGAACGTGAAGCGCATCGTCAGGGGCCGGCGGACGCGGCTGACGGTGACGGCGCGCAAGAGCGGTCGCGCGGCCGCCCGCGTGCGAGTCGCCGTCAGCGGTGCCGGCCTCAAGCTGCGGATCGCGGCGGACGGACCGCAAGGGCCACGCGCGCTTCGTCGTGCGCCCGCGCCGGACCGGATCGCTACGCGTGCGTGGATTCCGTCAGCGTGCGTCGTGTCGCAACCCGAGGGCGACCGTCAAGGTCGTCAAGAAGAAGCAGAGACGAAGAAGGCGAAGAAGCGCAGCTGACCGCCTGGGCCGGGGGCACGAGCAGCACCGGCCAGCCGGCGCGGCGCAGGATGCCCTCGGCGCTGGATCCGAGCAGCGCCGCCGCGACCCTCGAGCGTCCGCGCGTGCCCGTGACGACGATCGCGGCGTCGTGCTCGTCGGCGGCGTCGACGATCGCCGACGTCACGTTGCGCGAGGTCTCGATCGCTTCGGGCTCGCACGCCCAGCCCGCGGCGATCAGCAGCCCGGCGCCCTCGCCGGCGTGGTCGGCGGCCCGCGACCGGGCTGCCTCGTCGAGGCTCTCGGCGCCCTTGCGCACGACGTCTTCGGGCACGGCGAGCATCGCGGCGCCGACGACGTGCGCGGCGGCTGCCAGACGCTCGCGACGATCGCCGGGCGCGGGCGCAGGAACTGCGCGCGGCACGGACGGCATGCGTGGCGGGCTGGGAGCCGTCGTAGGCGAAGATCGCCGGCGCGCGCCGGCCGGCGGCCGTGCCCGGCGGGGACGAGCAGCAGCGGCCGGTGCGCGCGATGCGCGAGCGCCGCGCGCCTGGCCGCCGAGCGCGCCGGCGGGTGCCGGCCTCGCTCTGCCGGCGACGATGACGCCGGCGTCGAGCTCGTCGGCGACGTCGATGATCTCCCGCCACGGCGACTGCTCCTCGGGGCAGATCTGGCGCGTGACGTGGATGCCGTGCGCCTGAGCTCCTCGCAGGCGGCCCGCGCCGTCTGGACGGCGCCGTTGCGGGCGGCCGCGCGCAGCTCCTCGTGGGTGTCGTAGAGCGCGTCCAGGGCGGACTCGATACCCGCCATCCGGCGGCGGCTCCCACGTCGCCAGGACGACGGCGGGGCGGTCGGCGAGCAGGGTGGCGGCCGTCTCGGCGAGCCGCGCGGCGGCCGCGGGGTCGGTTCCGGCACAGAGCAGGATCGGGCCTGCGATGGGGTTCGTGTCGGAGGTCGTCGGTCATGGTGTTCGACGGTATGAGGCGCGGGGCCGCGGCGCGTCCGTGGTTGTCCACATTCCGCGTCCGCAGGAGCTGCGGATGTGAGCCGCGGCGCGCGCTGATTGGCTTGCCGCATGACCGTCACACCGATCGCCGCCGCATCCGAACGCCGACGCTCTCGTCGTCTACGCGAGCACGCACGGCCACACCGCCAAGATCGCGGCGCGATCGCGCGAGGCCATGCGCGAGCAGGGCCTGCCGTCGACGCCTCGACGTGTCGCAGGCCGCCGACACCGACCGGCGCGCTACGACGTCGTCGTCGTCGCCGCATCGCTGCACAAGGTTCACCACCAGGCCGCGATCGTCGACTGGGTGACGCGCCCACCGGCGCGCGCTCGAGCAGCGCCCGTCGGTCTTCCTGTCCGTGTCGCTGTCGGCCGCCGAGGACAGCGACGAGGCGCGCGCCGCGGCGCGCAGTCGCTGCATCGACGAGTTCTGCGACGAGACCGGCTGGACGCCGGGCCGCTGCGAGCCGATCGCCGGCAGCCTGCAGTACCGCGAGTACGACGTCTTCACCCGCCAGCTCATGCGCCTGCTGATGAAGCGCATGGGCCACCCGACCGACGCCTCGCACGACTACGACTACACCGACTGGGACGCCGTCGACCGCCTCGGCGTCGAGATCGCGGGCCTCGCGCGCGGCCGCCGCCGTCGGCTGAGGCCGCGGCTCAGACGCCGAGCGCGGCGCCGACGGCCAGCATGAGCGCCGCGCCGAGCGCCGTGCCGGCGACGACCCGCAGATGCGCCGCGTGCTTCCACGCGTCGGGCAGCAGGTCGACGACGACGAGCGCGAGCATCGCGCCGCCGGCGAGCGCGAACGAGGCGGGCAGCAGGCCCTGGATCTGCTCGACGGCGAGCCACGCGATCAGCGCGCCCGGCACCTGCGGCACGCTCGTCAGGACCGCGCCCCAGAACTGCTTGGCGGGGCCGTAGCCGGCGGGCTGCATCGCCGCCGCCGTCGCGGTGCCCTCGGGCACGTTCTGGATCGCGATCGCGGCGATGACGAACGCGCTGACGCCCGGCCTGGTCGGACGCGAACGCCGCGCCGATCGCCAGGCCCTCGGGCAGGCTGTGGGCGAACAGCACGCCGATGACGAGCAGCGAGCGCGTGCCGGCCTCGCTGCGACCGCTGTCGTGCGCGTGGCGTCCGAGCGTCCGCGCGCAGCGCGACCAGCGCGAGCGCGCCCGGCGACCGTGGCCGCGACGACGGTCGCGCGCTGCCCTCGCTCGCGGCGGGGATCAGCAGCCCGACGATCGCGGCGACCGCCATGACGCCCGCCGCGAAGCCGCTCAGCACGCCCTGCGCGGCGCGGGCGCGCTCACCGCCGAGCGCGATGACCGGCAGCGCGCCGACGCCCGTCGCCAGCGCGGTCCCGGCCGCGATCGCGGTCAGCAGGATCGCGTCGTTCATGCGCGCCAACCTACGACGTGTCCGGCGGCCGCCATCCGCGCGTGACCGTAGAAGACACGCGGGTTCTCCGCAGCGTGGGACACTGAGTGTCCTCTGACACCGGATGACACCCAGATGGGCGACCACCTCGACGAGCAGCGGCTGCGCAGCCTGATCGACGTCGGGCGCGCGCTGCTGTCGCAGCTGGACCCCGAGGCCGTGCTCGATCAGGTGCTCGAGACGGCGCGCGAGATCACCGGCGCGCGCTATGCCGCGCTGGGGATCCTCGACCGCGAGCGCCGCGAGCTCGAGCAGCTTCATCACCCGCGGGATCGACGCCGAGACGCACCGGACGATCGGCGACCTTCCGCGCGGCCGCGGCATCCTCGGCGTCCTGATCGACGAGCCGCACCCGCTGCGCATGCAGCGCGTCGGCGATCACCCGAAGTCCTACGGCTTCCCGCCCGGCCATCCCGCCGATGGCGAGCTTCCTCGGCGTCCCGATCGTCGTGCGCGGACAGGTGTGGGGCAACCTCTACCTCACCGAGAAGCGCGACGGCACTGCAGTTCGACGCGATCGACGAGGAGTCCGTCGTGATCCTCGCCGCGTGGGCGGCGATCGCGATCGAGAACGCCCGCCTGTACGAGTCCGTCGCCGCGCGCCGCGACGAGCTCGAGCACTCGACCCGCCGCCTGGAGGCCGCGCGCGCGATCGCCGTCGCCGTCGGCGCGGAGATGGAGCTCGAGCCCGTGCTCGAGCTGATCGCCAAGCGCGGGCGCGCGCTCGTCGAGGCGCGCAGCCTCGTGATCCTGCTGCGCGAGGGCTCCGACCTCGTCGTCGCCGCGAGCGCGGGCGTCACCGAGCGCGCGACCGGCGCGCGCGTGCCGATCGGCGCGTCGACGACCGGCCAGGTGCTCGAGACGCGGGTCGTCGAGCGGATCGCGGACGTCCTCGTCGCACCTGCGGATCTCGGCCGAGCAGCTCGGCGTCGTCGGCGCGCGCACGGCGCTGTTCGTGCCGCTCGTCTACCGCGGCCGCGGCCTCGGGCGTGCTCGCCGCGTTCGATCGCGGAGCGCGACGCGGACTCTTCTCGGCCGAGGACGAGGCGACGCTGTGGGCGTTCGCCGCCAGCGGCGCGACCGCGGTCGCGCTCGCGCAGACGGTCGCGCACGAGCGCCTGCGCCACTCGCTCGACGCGGCGGAGGCCGAGCGCCGGCGCTGGGCGCGCGAGCTGCACGACGAGACGCTGCAGGGCCTCGGCGGGCTGCGGGTCCTGCTCTCGTCGGCGCTGCGAAGCGCCGAGGGGGAGACGTCGCGCGAGCTGCTGCGCGAGGGCGTCGGGCAGGTCGAGCGCGAGATCGAGAACCTGCGCGCGATCATCACCGACCTGCGTCCGGCGGCGCTCGACGAGCTCGGGCTCGCGCCCGCGATCGCGTCGCTCGTCGAGCGCCTGAGCGCCGTCGAGGGCCTCGAGATCGACTGTCGCGCGTGACGCTCCCGGCGACGGGCAGCGGCTCGGCTCGGAGCTCGAGACGACGGTCTACCGGCTCGTCCAGGAGGCGCTGACGAACGTCGCCAAGCACGCCCACGCCGAGCACGTGCGGGTCAGCGTCGCGAGCGTCGACGGTCGGCTGCGGATCGAGGTCGCCGACGACGGCGCGGGCTTCGACGCGGTCGCGACGACGAGCGGGTTCGGTCTCGCCGGGATGCGCGAGCGCGTCGAGCTCAGCGGCGGCCAGCTGACGATCACGCCGGGCGCCGCCGGCACGACGGTCGTCGCCGTGCTGCCGCTGTCAGTGGTCGACGAGGCCGTGGTCGAGGGCGTATCGCACAAGATCGGCGCGTGAGGAGCGGCGCAGCTTCTGCTGGATGTGCGCGCGGTGGCTCTCGACGGTGCGGATCGAGAGGTACAGCTGCTCGGCGCGCGAACTCCTGCTGCCAGCCTACCCTTTTCTTGTCTCCTTCATCCTAGATACAGTGTTAGGTACAGTGTGTAGAGTCGACACAGACTAAGAACGAGGACGCCGCATTCCTAACCTCCGCCGAAGCACCCTCTATAAAGCAACAGCTCTCCTCGGCCTGTTCCTTGCCGCCACCCCCGCCGTTCCCTACTCCGTGCAAACCCATCAGGAGATCATCGACCTGGCCTGGAAGCACTCCATCCGGCCCCTCCTGCTCAAGAAAATTCCCCACCCTCACGGAAGCCCAGCTCCAGGAGGCGCACGCTTACGCCTACGGCGGCAGCGCCATCCAGGACTTCGGCTACTATCCTTTCGGCAACGCCTTCTTCTCCGACCTCACCCACTACGTCCGCTCCGGCGACTTCGTCCTCTCTCTTATCCACAACGCCGGCTCGCCCGATGAAGTGGCATTTGCCATCGGATCTCTCTCCCATTACATCGGCGACAACATCGGCCACAAATACGCCGTCAACGATCTGTCCCCATAGAGTTCCCAAAGCTCGAGAAGAGGTACGGTACCTCGGTAAACTACGCCGAAGAATCCCCACGCCCACGTTCAGACAGAGTTCGCCTTCGACATCAACCAACTAAGCAAAAGGCGTTTTGCGCCCTCCGCCTACACCAAATTCGTCGGGCTCGAAGTTCCCATGCCGCTTCTTCGTAAGGCGTTCTTCGAGACCTACGGCCTTCGCCTCCCAGACATCATCGGCTCCAGAGACACCTCGATCCGCATCTACCGATACGCGGTCCGCCGCTTTCTTCCCAACATCGCCCGCGCCGAAACCATCCTTCACAAAAAGAACTTTCCCGCGGACACTCCAAGTCCCGATTTCGACGCGCTCGCAGCCGATCTCCGCCAGGCCTCGGCAGATAACAACTGGGAGGCCTACCGCAAGAACCCCGGCTTCCGCAGCCATCTCTATGCCGGCTTTATCTTCATCCTGCCCAAAGTCGGCACCCTTAAACTCCTCGCTATCAAAGGCCCCACGGAACATACCGAAGATCTCTACATCAAAAGCTTGAACCGATCCATCAAGGCTATGCGCCTCGTCCTCGCCAACTACGACACCATCGATCACTACATCGCCAACCGCGACCTCGATACCGGCGAAGTCATCAGGCCCGGGGCTATCGACTCACCGACATAACCTACGCAAAACTCCTCGCAGAGATCGCTAAGAACCCCAACAACGTGGTCCCCTTCCAGCTCAAACATGACATCATCGCCTACTACGCCGACCCGCAATCCCCCATCGAGACAAAAAAGAACCCCAAGAAGTGGGCAGCAGTTCAGGCCAATCTAAAGACCCTCGCCACCATGAAGACCATCGGCACCCTTGACCCCGTCCCCGATGGCGTCATCGACGATAACTAATTCGCTTCACGCTCACCGCTGCATCCAACGAAAGATAAAAAGATCGACAGGAGAAGCGATGAAAATCGTTCACAGAAACTCAGCACTATCCGCACTCGCAACAACTGCCCTGGTCCTCGTCTCCGCCTCCGGCTGCAACACCGGCAATCCGCCCCCACCCCAGCCAACTTCACCCTCGCCATCAACAATCACTTCCTCGACCACACCGACTGCCTCTTCTCCGACACCCGCTTCCCCTTCGAGACCACCGACCCCGAAAGACCAAGCAGATGGACTCCCTCGTCAAAGACCATCTCCTCGATAAATTTGTAGAGAACAGCATTCACGTCAGCCGGTACACCGTCACCACCGCCGGAGCCCGCTTCGCCCCACGCTTCTGCTACGGCCATCGCCAGGTCACCAGCATCGACAGCTTCACCCCCATCACCGTCAACGACGGCTTCAAGGAAACCACCGTCAGCTACAGCTACACCATGAAGGAAATCCCGTCTGGGCTCTAAGCCACGATGTCCAGGCCGCCTTCCCCGACATGGCCCGCGCCACCAACGGCCAGGTCACCGCCAAAGCCACCCTCGCCCAAACCCCCGTAGGCTGGCAGATCCCCGACTAAAAACCCGCAACAAACATCTAACCTAAAATCAAAATAGATGGACCTCGCCGCCAAATCCGCTCTCCTCCAATCCACCCTGCGAAACCTCGGCAGCGTCCTCGTCGCCTACTCCGGCGGCACCGACTCCGCCTACCTCGCCTACGCCGCCCACCAGGCCCTCGGCGAAAACATGCGAGCCATCATCGCCGACTCCGCCTCTCTCCCCCGAGCCGAACTCGCCGCCGCCCTCAGCCTTCACCGCCCACCACAACATCCCCACCCAGATCCTCCAGACCAGCGAGCTCGACAACCCCGACTACCAGCGCAACGACACCCACCGCTGCTTCCACTGCAAAGACGAGCTCTTCACCCAGATGGAACAAGCCCGCACCGAAAGCAACTTCGCCCACATCGCCTACGGTATGAACCTCGACGACCGCTCCCCTGGTGTAGCCGAATTCCGCCCCGGCCAGCAAGCCGCCGCCAATCACCACGCCGTAGCCCCACTCGTCACCGCCCAACTCACCAAATCCGAAATCCGTCAGCTGGCCCGCGAAGCCAACCTCTCCCTCGCCGACAAGCCCGCCTCCGCCTGCCTCGCCTCGCGCATCGAGTACGGCCGCCCCGTCACCCGCGAAAATCTCTCCCAGGTCGAGCAGGCCGAAGCCGCACTCCACGCCCTCGGCTTCCCCCAGGTCCGCGTCCGCCACCACGGCGACCTCGCCCGCATAGAAATCGCCCGCGAAGATCTCCCCCGCGCCCTCTCCCTCCCCATCCTCGAAAAAATCACCGCCGCCATCAAGCCGCTGGGCTTCCGCTACGTCTCCCTCGACACCGAAGGCTACCGCTCCGGCAGCATGAACGAAACCCTCCTCGCCGCCTCAACCATCCGGCCCGCATCGAAGTAGTTCATCTCCGTCCCGGCGCAAGCCTCGCAGCCGCTACTTCCCTGCCTCTGAGTGCTGCGAATAAAGAGCCCGCCAATGCCCATCGCGATAAATAAAGATATCGCTCGACAGGATCCGCACCGGCGTACCCGGACGATTCAGCGTGAAGGACAAAATCGCTGTATCGCCCGAGATCGCAACCGAGGTAAGCGACGGATGAGCCACCCGCCACTTCTCTGTATCCGCCTTTCTCTCCGGAGAGCTGACATTTTTTCGGGCGCTTGCGAGAATCGCGGCCTTGTCATGCACACTTCCATCCGAGCTGATCGACCGATACTCCGGCATCAGCAGCCGATCGATAAACGCTGTATCGCCCTCTTCCTTGGCCTTGCTCCAACCCTCGTCATCCGCTATCACCGCAGCATCGGTGTGCGGCTCCTTCGCCTCTTGCGCGCGACCGACGCGAGACACACCGGCGCCAACCAGAATCAATCCCAACGCTACACTCGCAACATCGTACCGGCTGGAAACTCGAAACTTCCTGCGTGCATCAACCAACGAACATACTTCCATCTCTATACCTCTGTAATCAATGGCCTCGAAGATTTAACTACGGATGCCCCTTAGACGCAACCCGAACCAACCCGTCTCCATCGCGATCTACTGTGCGGCATCAGACCGCTCCTCTCCCGGGCTCCATGAAACAATAACCCCATGCGTATCGCCTATCTCGACTGCTTCGCCGGCATCAGCGGCGACATGTTCCTCGCAGCCCTCCTCGACGCAGGAGTCGATCCCAAAATCCTTCACGACGCAACCGCGTCCCTGAACCTCAACGCCCATCTCAAGATCGAAAAAGTAGACCGCAGCGGAATCTCCTCCACCAAAGTTCACGTCTACGAAGGCGAACAACTAGCCGAGACAACTCACACCCACGAACCCAAAACCCCCGACCACAATCACGAACACGAACACACGCATGATCACGCGCACACGCACCCACACACCCACGAACACACCCATCCCCACGAGCATCCGCACCAGCACACCCACGGCCGCTCCCTCACCGTAATCCGCAACCTCATCAACGCATCCAACCTCGCCACCGCCGTAAAACAAACCGCAATCCAAACCTTCGAACTCCTCGGCGCCAGCGAAGCCAAAATCCACAACGTCCCCATAGAAAAAATTCACTTCCACGAAGTAGGCGCAGTCGACGCCATCGTCGACATCGTCGCCGCCTCCGCCGGCATCCACGCCCTCAACATCGATCGCTGGCACTCCTCTCCACTCAACGTCGGCGGCGGCATGGTCGACTGCGCCCACGGCCGCTTCCCCGTCCCCGCGCCCGCCACCGCCGACCTCCTCCGCGGTCTCCCCACCTACTCCGCCCATATCGAAAAAGAGCTCGTCACGCCCACCGGCGCCGCTCTCATCCGAGCCCTCGCCCCCACCTTCGGCCCGCAACCCGCCATGCGCGTCCAACACATCGGCTACGGAGCAGGCACTCGCAACCCCAAAGACTTCCCCAACGTCCTCCGCCTCTCCATCGGCGACACCGCCAGCGCCACCCAGGCCGCCGTAGCCGTCCTCGAAACCGCCATCGACGATCTCTCCCCGCAGATCCTCGCCCACGTCACCGAACGCGCCCTCGCCCTCGGCGCACTCGACGTCATGTCCACCGCAGTCCAGATGAAAAAAGGCCGCCTCGGCACCCTCCTCACCATCCTCGCCGACGACGCACAGATCCCCGCTCTCGAAGAACTCCTCCTCCGCGAGACCAGCACCCTCGGCGTACGCATCCACCACGAACACCGCTCCTGCCTCGACCGCACCCACACCACCGTCACCACACCCTACGGAGACATCCGCATCAAGATCGGCTCCCGCAACAACGAAACCTACAACGCCGCCCCCGAGTTCGAAGACTGCCGCACCGCCGCCGCCAAACACAACGTCCCCATAAAACAGGTCCAGCAAGCCGCCATAGCCGCCTACCACCACTAGCCGCTACCCTGGCCCTTGCCCTCGCTTGCCGAGGCTGTTGCAATTGCCGTCGCCTCTACTTTGTTGTCATCCCGCAGGGATCTGCAGTTGCAGTTGCCCTGCAGTTGCCTGCACTTTTGTTGTCATCCCGCAGGGATCTGCGGTTGCAGTTGCACTTGCAGTTGCACTTGCCTGCACTTTCGTTGTCATCCCGAAGGGATCTGCGGTTGCAGTTGCACTTGCAGTTGCCGTTGCAGTTGCCCTTGCCGTTGCCTTTGCTCTTTGCCGTTGCCTTTGCTCTTGCCGTTGCCGTCGTCTTTGCTCTTGCCGTTGCCATTGTCTTTGCTCTTGCCTTTGCTCTTGCCGTTGCCCTTCTTTGTCTTTGCCGCTGCCGTAGTCTTTGTCTTTGTTCTTGTCCTTGCTTCTAGGTACGCCAAGCCTTCAGGCTTGGCCCTCTCCGACCTTTCCACAAAAGGGGCTTTAGCCCCTGGGGTATTCTTTCTCTTCCATGGCTACAATCCGGCAAAAGCAGAGCACATACGCCATCACAATCTCGACCTTCCAGCAGCATCGCCACTTCCAACGCACTGCTAACGCCGAGCTCTTCATCTCAATGATCTTCCAGCACCGCGACAACAAACGCTTCGAACTTCATGGTTTCGTAGTTATGCCTGACCACATTCAGTCTTAACCACGCCCGCCATCAACGAATCAACAGCAAAGTGCGTTCAATATATCAAGGGTTTCCAGACGCCCTCGGTGCGGCGCTCGATCTCCTGGATGAGCTGGTAGCCGTTCTGCGGCTGCTCGTCGAGCAGGAGGAGCATGGACGGCGCGGACGTCGCCGCGCCGGGCCACGCCCGCCGCGACCGCGAGCCGCGACCGCGGCCGCCCGGGCCGAACGAGGCCACCCGGCCCGCCGTGGCCCCCGCCGGGGCCGGGGTTGAGAGGGCGAGGCCCCCAAAATAGGGCCTTGAACTGACGCGGATCGTTCCCACAGGGCCGCCGCGGCCGCCCGTCATTGAACGCGATCCAGGTCCTCGCAGGCCGCGCTGAATAGCCTCGCGTGAGTGATGGTGATGGTGGTGACGGCGATGACCGCCCCACTCGGATGCTTGTGCAGCATGCATCTCGGAGTTCCTTTCGTTTCGATCTATTCCGATGC
>CAVSHS010000005.1:0-470166 GCA_963727785.1 uncultured Solirubrobacteraceae bacterium | reverse complement strand
GGCGTCGGCCATTCAGGCAGAAGTCGTCGACGGATTTGAAGTCTTGCACGGACCAGACCACCCGTCGACGCTCAAGGCGTGCGGCAATTGACGCGGTCCTACAATCGACGGTCGGGTTGTTCGACGAGTCGCTCGCACTATGGATCCGGGTAGCGGCCAGTCGCCCCGCCTACTTGGTTCACGGCATCCGGAAACGCTCCAGTCACGCTTCATGGTTGCGAAAGGGACGCGTGACATCGGTGATAGCAAGCTAGCGCTACGCCTCCTTGTGGACCTGTTGCCAGACGTTCTCCGCGTGTTTGGTCCGGAACATGTTTTGAGCTTCGGTGTGCGCGAGGACATTGCACAGGAACTTCATCAAGCTGGAGACGAGGAAAATGCGCACCGCGCGTATCGAGAACTCCTCGCGGATTTGGATCGGGTATTGCCGAGTGACCACGAGCTCATTCGGCGCGTGCGCGCATCAGCAGGACAGCTGCTATGAGCGCACCTATCTAAGCGGGCGGATTTGGAGCGGAGGCCAAGTCGCTTTAGTGTGCGCCACAACCGCAAACTGAATGGACTCAGCGGCCCTGCTTGTCGGATGTTGGTCTGTCGTCCCGCGGACGGACGCCCTGCACCAGTGATTGACCCGAGTACGTCTGTGATCGGGCGTCTGCACGAGTCCTTGCTGGTTCCGCTCGGTTGGGGTCAGGTCCGTGGGCAGCAGTCCAACGGGCGCCGCTAGACCGGTCGATCGCGAGCCAATTCGAAACTCGGCGCACATCTGCACGTACGCAGCGCCGGAACGGACGGTGAACTCCTCTAGCGACCATGCCGGTGCGCGTTGGAGCAGCCCGGCGTGGTCGTCGCCCAAGACGTAGACGTCGGCGGACACGCTCTCGTCGAGAGCGGTTCGCGCGTGAACGCGCCGGCGGTTGTAGATGTTGCTCTCAAACGCGTCGAGGGTCATGCGTTCTTCGTGATCGAGGCCGCGATAGATCAGACCATCGACGCGCGCCGTCGGCTCGGCGGCGATGGCGGGAAAGACCTTTCCGGTCAGTCGGTAGCGGCGATAGCCGTGCAACGTTGCGGGAGCCAACTCGGGATGCGGTCGATGAGCGTCTCGATCACGGCCGGCAGCAGCAGCGTCCCGTAGACGAACAGGTTGCCGTTCGCGTCGCTCTCGCCGTGCGAGTCCGGGGAGGCGCTATCGCCAGTCATCGATGAACGCGCGGATCGCGTCGGCGGACCGCGGGCCTCGGTAGCACGCCCGGACGAGTTCGGCCTGCTGCTCGGGCGCCAACCGCTCGTGCCGGCGTGGGCGATCCGGCTGAACGTCAGCCAGGTGTGTACGTGCGCACGTCGCCACGAGTACCGGGCGGGCGTCGGTGCGAGCTGAGGGTTGAGGGGCCGCGGCGGGTTCGCCGCCGGCACGGACGTTGGCGTGGCGCGCTTCGGCTCATGGGTCTCGTCGTATCTGTCGAAGAGAGACCGTGACCGGTTGACCGGCTGACGCATGTCATTCGCTGCCCGACGTGGGTAGGCGAATGCCGCGGCCGCATCAGAGGGGTTGTGCCCAGATGGTTTCTCGTTGCATCCGCATGTTCGGCGCGCTCGCGTGCCTGCTCGTCCTGCTGCCGGGGTCCGCGGCACTGGCGGCCAACGAGGCCGAGCCCAACGACACGCTCCCGGGGGCCGACCGCCAACCGGCCCTGCTCGACGGCGCCATCGTCGTCGGTGGGCTTGCGACCCTCCAGGACGTCGACGCCTTCCGCGTCGAGCTCGGCCAGGGAGTTGTCGAGCTCAGTGCCCGCTTCGAGAACACGTCGGACCCGGCCATCGATCCCAACATCGAGATCGGCATCGCGGACGCGCGGGGATACGAGGTGTTCACCGATGCCCCCTTCGGCGGCGTGTCGACCTCGCCCTCCACCGCGGATCTCCGTGCCCCGCTGCGGGGGCCGGGAACCTTCTACGTCTATGCCCGGTTCTTCTGCGATGGCAGCTCGTGCCTGTTCACCGCTCCCGGCCAGACGACCTATGGCCTGAGGATCAAAGCGCCTCTCAGGGAAGCTTCGTTCCACGCGGTACGTCGCGCCGCCCGTCGTGGCACCGGCGATCGTGGTGCCGCCGGCGTCGACGCAGCCCGCAGGGCTCAAGGTCGGAAGGGCGCACCGCGCACGTGACGGCAAGCGCCGCTTCTCGATCACCGCCGTCGCCGCGGCCGCCGGTCAGCGCGTCGTCGTGACGACCTTTCGCGGCGCGCCGGGCCGCCTACGCCGTGTGAGCAGCCGCCGCGTGACACTCATGCGAAGCGACGGCCGCGCCCGCCGCTCGGTCAGCATCGCCGCTCCCCGCCGCGGCATCACCATCCGGGTACAGGTGCGCATCGGCTCCTTCGACGCCGGCGGCGTGCGCTACCTCGCCGACAGCGCTCGCCGGACCGTCCCGTCCGTTGCGATCGTGCGATGACTTTGCGAGTCGGCCCTGGTCTGATCTGGCGACGGGTGACGGGCCGGCGGTCTTGGCGGTCGCCCGTACCGGCCCAAACCAGACCAGCAAAGGGAGACGGACACATGGCAGCGCGGATCGTCGTGACCGAGTTCGTATCGCTTGACGGCGTGATGGAGGCGCCGGGCGGCGAGCCGAACTTCAAGTACCCGGGGTGGACCTTCGAGTTTGATCGCGGCGACGACGGAAACGCGTTCAAGCTCGACGAGACGCGGCAGTCCGACGGCCTGCTGATCGGGCGGCGCACCTATGAGAGCTTCGCCGGCGCCTGGCCGCAGCGTGAGGGCGAGTTCGCCGACAAGTTCAACTCGATGCCGAAGTTCGTCGTCTCGACGACGCTCAAGGACCCGGAGTGGAACAACACGACGGTCCTCGACAGCGGCGACGCGACGGCCCAGGTGCGCACGCTCAAGGAGGAGTTCGACGGCGAGCTGCAGGTGCCGGGCAGCCACCGGCTCGTGCAGGAGCTGATCGAGAGCGATCTCGTCGACCAGATCAACCTGATGGTCTTTCCGGTGATCCTCGGGACGGGCAAGAAGGCCTTCGAGCAGACGCCCGAGCGACGCAACCTGCGCCTCAAGGAATCGAAGATCGTCGGCGACGGCATCCTCGTGCTGATCTACGAGCGAGCGGCCTGAACCGAGCCAAACCCCAGGCGCGAGCGCTCCGCGGCTCGCTTGAGCGCGCGGTCACTCCGGCACGAACAGCCGCGCGCTCATGTGCTCGTCGGTCTGCGGGTTGAACTCCCACAGGCCCTTCACCTGTGCGCGAAGGTCGTCCGGCAGCCGGTCGACGCCGTAGTGGTCGATCTCGACGAGGTTTCCGGCCGGATCGCGTACGTAGAGCTGGACGACGTCGCCCGGCAGCTCGACAAGGCGGCTTCCGAACGCCTCGTCGTCGAAGGCGCCGCGCCGCTCCGCGGCGCGGTAGACGGGCGCGACATCGTCGACCGTGATGCCGAGATGGTGGTGGCTCGTCGGCGTGAGGTCCTTCTCGAAGATGTGCAGCTGCGTGCGGCCGAGCGCCAGCCACTGGACCGGCAGGCCGAAGTTCGGCGTGGTGATCGGCTCGGCTCCGAGCAGATCGACGTAGAAGTCCACCGACTCCTGCAGGTTCAGCGCGTTGATGCTGACGTGGTTGATCCGAAGGCTCACCCGGTTCCTCCTCTCCTCGAGTACGTACGATCCGGATCCCGTCCAGGAGGAGAGCATCGCATGCCGGAAGTCGTCGTCGTCGGATCCTTCCACGCCCAGCCCGGCAAGGAGGCCGAAGCTGTCGAGGCGTTCAAAGCCCTTGTCGAGCCGACCCACCGTGAAGAGGGCTGCATCCTCTACGCGCTGCACCATGGCGCCGACGATCCGCGCCGGCTGGCGTTCATCGAGCGATGGGCCTCGCGTGAGCTACTCGACGCGCACCTCCAGAGCGCACACGTCAAGAAGGTCCTCGAACGCGCCGAGGAGCTCTTCGGCGACAGCGCCGACATCGTCGTGTACGAGCCGCTACCGGGCGGCGAGACGAAGAAGGGCTCACTCGCCGCACACGCTGGGCAATGAGCAGTGGCCCCGCCGCGCGAATCAGCGCGCATGCCGCGGATCGGCCTGGGCACGAACCGGCTGCAGGACACTGCTGAGCACGCCGAGTTCGTGCGCGACGCGATCGCCGCGGGCATCCGCCACATCGACACGGCGCACCTGTACTCCGGCGGGCGCAGCGAGGCGGCGATCGGGGCAGCGCTTGCGTCCGGCCGGCCTGACGGCGTCGTCGTCGCAACCAAGGGCGGCTACCACGATGGCCGCCCTGAGACGATCGCTCGCGAGATCGAGGAGAGCCTGCGGCGCCTGCGCGTCGACCGCATCGACCTGTACTACCTGCATCGGGTGCACGACGGCGTCGCGATCGAGGACAGCCTCGAGGTGATCGTGCGCGAGCGCGACCGCGGGCGGATCGCGCAGATCGGCGTCTCCAACGTCGACCTGGCTCAGCTCGCGCGCGCCCGCAAGGTGACCGAGATCGCCGCGGTGCAGAATCACTACAACCTCGCCCACCGCGAGCACGACGACGTCCTTGACCTCTGCGGCAGCCGAGGGCATCGCGTTTGTTCCGTACTTCCCGCTGCGCGACGAGACGCCCGCGCTGCGCGAGGTCGCCGCGCGCCACGGCGCGACGCCCGCTCAGGTCGCGCTCGCGTGGCTGCTTCACCGCTCGCCGACGACGCTACCGATCCCCGGCACCCTGTCGATCGCACACGTCCGCGACAACCTCGCCGCGGTCGAGCTGAAGCTCAGCGAGGACGACCTCGCCGCGCTCGACGCCTCCGGCACGGACGTCGGGGTGGCGCGAAACCAGCGCTCTCGCTGACGACGGCCCGGTCTGCTCGTCGGCCGGCTGTCCGGCTCTGATCCCGCTCGCGTGAGGGAGCGATGGGTGTGTCTGCCAGGGTCGTCGGGCAATCTGGCCCGGGTGGCTCTGAGCGATGCCTGACCGCCGTGGCCGCGGCCGTGGTGTTGACGCTGGCGTTGACGCATCCGGCGCTGCCCGTCCTCGCGGTTGGGGTCGTCGCGATCGCGGTCCAGTGCGCCCGTGGCCGCATCGACGCGCGCAGCGCGCTCAGAGCGCTCGGGCCCGGGGTGCTGACGCTGCTGTTCATTGCCAGCGTGGCGCTCGGCGTCCTCGCGCGCGAATGGGACGGGCCGGCGCGACTGCTGGCGGGCGCCGGACGCTGGGAGACCGCGACGATCGGTGCGCTGGGATCGGTCGGACTGAACAACCTGCCGGCCACGGTCCTGTTGAGCGCGCAGTCGCTGCCGCACCCGCGCGCGCTGCTGATCGGCTTGAACCTCGGTCCGAACCTCGCCGTGACCGGTTCGCTGTCGGCCTATCTGTGGTTCCGCGCGGCACGACAGATCGACGCTCGGCCGTCGATCGTCGCCTTCTCGCGTCGCGGCATCGTGCTCGCCCCGATCGCCATCGCAGCCGCACTCCTGGCCTCCAGTGAGTTCCCGACCCCACCCTGAGAACGCCCGGAGAGGTTCAACCTAGCGAGATGCTCCCACGTGCCCGGAACCTCCACACCGTTCTTCCCCCGTCGCTCGGCACCACGCCGTCAGCGGCGAAGCCTGCCTTCTCAAGGACTCGCACGGAGGCGTCGCGCTGCGGCAAGGTGTGGGCGATGACCGCTTTCACCTCCGGTGCCACATCAGGCCTCGCCCAGCATCCCAAGCACAGCGCATGTGGCGAGGCCGCGTCCCTGCCACTCCGGGGCAATTGCGTAGCCAATCTCGACGCTGCCATCGGTCGGAGGGCCTTTGAAGCCGCCCCAGCCGACGAGCACGCGCGGCGCGTCATGTACGAACAGGCGCGAACCCCAACGCGTCGCCCGCTGGTCGACGGCAAGGGCATCGCGCAGCCTCCGCACGGCTTCGGGGAAGCCTTGCCAGTCGCGGGCGACTTCACAGTCACCGAGCGCGCGTGCCAGCGCCTCGTCGCCCTCAACGGCGGCGGTCAGCAACGGGAGGTCGGCCACGAGCAGCTGCAGACGGCCGGAACGCGACTCCATGTCGGCTGAGCGTACTGCTCACGGCTCAGGATCTCGTGATGCGATGCAAGCTCCTGCGGCACCGCTCGGAGCGACGAGCGGCAGTGCTCCCTACGAGCGGTCTTATCGTCGTCACCGCCTTCGTGTCGCGTGCTCGGCTGCCGTCGTGTGGGCGAGGATCGCATCGGCGAGGTTCGGCAGGATCGCCGCCGGGAGCGCGTGGCCCATCCGAGGGATCGTCACGCGGCGCGCCGTCGGGATCGTCCTCGCGAGATGTTCGGCGTGGGGCGGCGGGAAGACGGGGTCCAGCGGCGCGTCGATGACCAGCGTGGGTGTCGTGACGCCGGCCAGCTCCCGGCCACGGGCCAGGCCGGACTGGTCGGCGAGCGCGTGCGCGGCGATCGGTTCGTCGTGGCCGGTGTGCGCGCGAACGCGCTCCTCGAGCGCGCGGAACTCGTCTGCGTCGAAATGTCCTCCGGCGCCAGCACCGGACAGCGCGCGCCAGTGCTCGAGGCTGAACGCGATCTCCTGCTCGCGCGTGCGGCTCTCGCCCAGGTGCTCCCACATGGCGAGCACGTCCTCGCTCGGCCCCGAAGCTCATCTTCGCCCGGCAACGCCGGATCGCCGGCCAGCGCGCCGGTCGAGAAGAGGGTGGCCGACAGGAGCCGGTCGGGGGCGTCGAGGATCAGCAGCTGGATGAGCATTCCGCCGAGCGACATCCCCGCGACGTGGGCGCGATCGACGCCGAAGCCGTCGAGGACCGCCAGCGCGTCGCGGGCGAGTTGCGTGAGCGGATACGGCCGCTCCGCGAAGGCGCGGGTCGAGCGGCCCGTGTCTCGATGGTCGTAGCGAAGAACGCGGTGGCGCTCGGCCAGCCGGGTGACCAACGCGTCGGGCCACGCGACACCGGTGGCGTTCGCGCCCATGACGAGCAGCAGGGGCGTGGCATCCGGGTCACCTGTTGCGTCCGCCCACAGCCGGATTCCGGGCTGGGCCTCGATCAAGCGCTCCTCGTGGTTCCTGGCGGCGGGGATGGCCATGGGAGTTCTCCTCGATGACGTCGTGAAGACGAGACGGTCCGTCTCGTCCTGAAGTTCAGCGTATCCCTTGAAGCGGTTGTCAAGACGAACCGTCTCGTCTTCGGGGGCGCTATGGTCCCGGAGGATGAGTCCATCTCCTGACGTGACGCGGCGCAGCGATCGCGCCCGGACGGCGATCCTCGTCGCGACCGCAGAGCTCATCGCCGAGGTCGGCTACCGCAAGCTCTCGATCGAGGCGATTGCGGCCCGCGCCGGCGTGGGCAAGCAGACGATCTACCGCTGGTGGCCGTCGAAAGGCGCCGTCGTCTTCGACGCCTTCATGAATGTCCAAGAGGACGAGGGCGGCACCGACCTGCCCGAGACCGAGGACCTGGCGGCCGACCTCGCCCGCCTGCTGCGCGAGACCGCGCACGGCCTGATCGACCCGCGTTTCGAGGAGCCCTACCGGGCGCTCACTGCCGAGATCCAGCACGACCGCGCTCTCAACCGCCAACTGCTCGACCGCCTCCTCGGTCCGCTGCTGGAAACGACCAGGCAGCGGATCGCCCGCGGTCAGCAGACGGGCCAGATCGACCCCGCGATCGATCCCGCGATCGCGGTCGAACTGCTCTTCGGGCCGATGTTCCACCGCTGGCTCCTGCGCACCGCCCCGGTCGACGACGCCTACGCCGACGCGCTCGCCGAGCACGTGCTGCGTGCGTTACGGCCGACACCCGAAAACGCGCGATGAACCGCGTGCCGACCGGCGCTGCTGCCAAGACGCCGGGCGCCGCGATGCGCACCGCGGCGCTGTTGATGAGCTCTTGGTCTGATCGAATTGTCAGGCGACCGCCGTCAGGTCGAGTGCCGCGAGCCGCTCGCGGTCAGCGAGGATGTCGATGGCGACGATCCGGTCGTCGACGATCTCGAACGCCATGACCGAGAACGGCCGGCCGTTGCGGAGCGTGACGATGCCGGGAGCGCCGTTGACGAGCGCGCGGCGCCGGTCGAGATCCATATCGCGCCCAAAGCTTCGTGCCTGTGCGGCAACTCGCTCGGCGCCCCGAACGATGTCCACGGCGCCTGGTCCGAGGTCCGCGCGGCGCACGACGTCGGGGTCGAGCAGCGCGAGCAGGCGTCCAAAATCGCCCTCGCGTGCAGCCGCGAGGAACGCGTCGACGATCTCCTGTCTGCTGCCGCGGTCTGCGTCGGCGCGCGCCGTGCCGCCCCGGACGCGGCGGCGGGCGCGGCTGGCGAGCTGACGTGCCGCCTCGGGCGTGCGGTCCAGAAGCGCAGCGATCTCGTCGAACGGGACGGCGAAGAGGTCGTGGAGAACGAACGACACCCGCTCGCTCGGCGAGAGGGTCTCGAGCACGACGAGCAGCGCGATGCCGACCCCGTCGGCGAGTTCGACCTCGGCCTGCGGATCGTCGACCGCCGCGACCACAGGATCGGGGATCTGATCGACCAGTTCCTCGTGGCGCGCGTCGCGCGCACGCAGCGCGTTCAGGCACACGCGCGAGACGACCGTCGTGAGCCACCCGCCGAGATTCTCGATCGTCGCGGCGTCGGTGCGGCTGAGCCGCAGCCAGGTCTCCTGCACCGCATCGTCGGCCTCGGCCTGCGAGCCCAGGATGCGCTGGGCGATCGCGCGCAGGCGAGCGCGGTGGCGCTCGAACTCCCGGGCCAGCTCAATGTCCTCGTTCACGGCTGTCACATCTCTCGTCGGTTGCGGGTCATGAAGGTGACCCGCCCGCGCCGCGTCGTGTGACACGGCAGACCAAGGAGCTAACCATTCGCGCTCGGGATTCGTCCGCGCAGCTCGCGGATCACGGTTTCGTATGCCGTGTTGTGGGAACGTCTCTTGTAATGGTCATAACCGAGCAACTGCAACAGACAGCCTCGGCACTGGTGGCCCATGGAAAAGGCATCTTGGCCGCCGACGAGAGCAACGGCACGATGGACAAGCGCCTGAAAGCCGCGGGCGTCGAACCCGGGGAAGAGATGCGTCGCGCGCTGCGCGAGCTGCTGTTCACGACCGAGGGCGTGGCAGATCACATCAGCGGCGTCATCCTCTACGACGAGACGTTTCGCCAGAGCACGGTCGACGGCACCCCCTTCCCTCAGCTGCTGCAAGAGCAGAACATCGTTCCCGGGATCAAGGTCGATACCGGAGCCAAGGAGCTCGCGGGCGCCGAGGACGAGAAGATCACCGAGGGCCTGGACGGCCTGCGCGAGCGTCTCGCCGACTACTACGACGGTGGTGCGCGCTTCGCCAAGTGGCGCGCCGTGATCGCCCTTGACGACCGCCGCCCGAGCGACTACTGCCTGCGTGTCAACGCGCATGCGCTCGCGCGCTACGCGGCGCTGTGCCAGGAGGCGCAGATCGTGCCGATCGTCGAGCCCGAAGTGCTCATGGACGGCGCGCACACGATCGATCGCTCCGAGGAGGTCACCGGCGCCGCGCTGGCGGCGGTGTTCGACGAGCTGCGTGCCCAGCGGGTGCTGCTGGAGGGAATGCTGCTGAAGCCCAACATGGTGGTGGCCGGCTACGAATGCTCTGAGCAACCCACCGACGACGAGGTCGCCGAACGCACGCTGCGATGCTTGCGCCGCCACGTCCCGGGCGCGGTGCCGGGCATCATCTTCCTGTCCGGTGGCCAGAGCGACGAGGACGCCACGGCCCGCCTGAACCTCATGAACCAGATGGGCGCTCAGCCGTGGGAGATCAGCTTCTCCTACGGTCGCGGGCTGCAGGCCGCCGCGCTGACGACGTGGCATGGCGACGGCGCCAACGTCGAGGCCGCGCAGGCCCAATACCGCCATCGGGCACGTTGCACGGGCGCCGCGCGGCGCGGCGAGTACACAGACGCGATGGAGCACGAGCTCGTCGGTTCCTCCTGAGGGCGCTTCTGGCTAGAGACAGGCGCGGGTTGCGCCTGTCTCATTCATCGTGGGGGCTGCGTCAGTCCCGCGCGCAGGCGAGTGCCTCCATGGTGTGTGCGGTCCACGCGGCGGCGTCGAGGCCGTCGATGACGAGCCATTCCGGGTGCGTGTTGCCGTCGCGGGTGTAGTGCCGTCCTTGGCCGGCCTCGATGAGGTCCGCACAGCGCTGGGGGTGCAGCCGCACGACGAGCTCGTCGCCATGCAGCATCGCAAAGCTCTGGCCGGAGGCCTTCAATAGCGGCGCGTCGTCGGGGCCGCTTGTCAGCTTGACGTCGAGACGGCCACCGAAGCGGCTCGTGAGCGATCGGAAGATGCTCTCAGGGTCCTCGGTGCCCACCGTCGACGCGGCCGCAACGGCCTCCGCGGCGTCTGGCGCGCGGCCGGTCTCCTCAGGGCGTTGACCGGGCTGAGTCACCAGGATTCGTTCGCCTGGCTGCGGATCTTCGCTCGGGGAGGGATGTGGGAGCTCGACCAGTGCGTTTGCGATGTTGGCCGAGAAGGCTCTGACGAGGTCGGTCAGCACGTTGACGATGACGCCTTCGCCCATTCCGGCTGCCTTGCCACCGACGTTCGCGATCGCCTCGATGGCGCCGTCGCCGTCGCCGAGGCAGATCGTGATGTCACCGGTCGCATAGCTCTGGCCAAGCGTTTCGCGGGTATTGGCCTTGATCGTGACGGTGCGCTTGGCGGCGTCGATCGCGTCGATTTTGACCGGGCCTGTGAACGTCATGCCCATGGCGCCCATCCTGACCGCGATCTCGGCCTTGACGGCCTGCGGGCCATCGACTGACTTCACGCGAGCGCCGGGCACGCACGCCACGAGCGTGCCGAGGTCGTTGATGACGCTCCATGCCTGAGCAGCGTCCGGCACGATGAATGTCTCGTTCAGCGTCAGCATTTTGCGCTTCTCCTCGATTCCGACCTCAAGAACGGGCCGACAGCACCTTCAGCCGATCCCCGTAGGTCCAACCACGCGCGTCGCAGCACGCGCTCGTCACCACCTGGCTATAGATGCGTGTCCCAGCGCGGTTCGGTCTTACGCCGCGTCGAAGGTTGGCGCGAGGCCGCTGCACCGGCATCGCCGGCACACAGCGCTACCCGACGACCGGCAGCGGCGCGGAGTGCCGGCCGAGCAGCTCGGCGGCGGCGACGCCTCCGGGCAGGACGCGGACGTCGCCGGCGGCGGCGCGGCCGGCGAGCTCGCGCAGGAGCATCTCGTAGGCCGGCCAGCTGGCGTCGTCGGCCATGAGGAACGGATGCAGGATGAGCGTGGCGGCGAGCGGATCGGGTTCTTCGGCGAGCGCGCGGGTCAGCCGGGCGACGGCCTGCGCCGGCGCGAGCGGCTCGTCCGGCAGGCCGCGCTCGGCGCGCAGGCCGGCGAACGGCCGGTAGAGGTAGGTCGCGTCGACGAGATCCCAGCGAAACGGCAGGTGGGCCATCGCCGCGTCGTCGACGCCGGCCCGCTCGCCCTTCGCCGAGCACCACGACACCCCGGCGGCGCGCAGCCGGCGGGTCGTGTGCGGGTTCAGCCCGCCGCCGGGCGGGCGGAACGCCCGGACGTCGAGGCCGAGCTGCGCGTAGGCCGCGAAGCTGCGGTCGATGACGTCCTGCTCGTCGCCGGTGGCGAGGTCGCCCCAGCGCTCGTGCCGCCAGGCGTGGAAGCCGACCTCGTGCCCGCGTGCGGCGATCTCGAGCAGCGCCGCCGGATACTCCCGGGTGTTGATGGCCTCGACGAAGAAGGTCGCCCGCAGCGCGAGTACGTCGAGCAGGTCCAGCAGCCGCGGCAGCGCCCGCGTGACGGACGGATGCCGGCCGCGCGCGGCCTCCGCCGGCCACGTGCCCTGCTCGATCTCCGCCGCCTCGCCGAGGTTGTCGATCGTCAGGACGATCGTGTCGGTCATCGATCCTCCCGGGCTTCCAGGCGAGCCGTCACCTGGTCCACGGTGCGTTGGAGGTGCGCCCGCGTCGCCGCCGCGGCGGCCGCGGGATCGCGATCTTCGCAGGCGGTGAGGATCGCGCGGTGCTCGGCGTCGAGCAGGACCACGGGGAAGTCCTCGGCGGCGCGGTAGATGTGCAGGTAGGCGCGCGAGGCGTCGCGCAGGCCGGTGATCATCTCCAGCAGCTGCGCGCGCCGTGCCTGGGCGTAGAGATCGGAGTGGAAGCGCTGGTTGAGCTCGAGGTAGCGCTCGACGGGCGGTCCCGTCCGCATCTCGTCGAGCAGGACGGCCAGCGCCGGCACGCACGCCGGGTCGAAGCGCTCGGCCGCCTTGGCCGCGGCGAGCTCCTCGAGGGCGATGCGGATCTCGTAGTGCTGGCGCAGGTCGGCGACGGTGGGGACGAAGACGATGAAGCCGCGCTGGGGGTGGGAGCGCACGAGCCCCTCGCGTTCGAGCTGGGCGAGCGCCTCGCGCACGGGCGTCGTGCTGACGCCGAAGCGCTCGGCGAGCTGCACCTGGCGCAGCTTCATCCCCGACGCCAGCTCGCCCGCGACGATCGCGTCCCGTAGCCGGGCGGCGACGGCGCCGGCCACCGTGCGCGACACGGGATCGGCAGTCGTGCGCGTCGGAGCCGTCGTGGCCACGGCAGAAGGTTGACAAGCCGATCTCGAATGTGCAAATTCCTTGGCCATGAGTGGCCGAGGCGAAGACCGTCGCCACTCGGAGCGCTTCGGCAGGCGCTCGGTCAAGAGGAGGGAGAGACGATGGCGCAGAACACGAAGCGCCCGGAGAAGCTCAAGGGGCCGCACCACTTCACCGGGATCACCGCCGACGTGACGACCAACGTCGACTTCTGGTGCCGAGTCCTCGGGCTGCGGTTCGTCAAGAACACGCTGAACTTCGAGACGACGTTTCGCTACCACACGTACTTCGGCGACGAGGAAGGCCATCCCGGCAGCGTCGTCACCTTCCTCGAGTTCACGGAGGCGCCGCCCGGGCGACCCGGACGCGGCGACATCTTCCGCCTCGTCCTGCGCGTCGCGTCCTACGACTCGCTCGAGTACTGGATGGACCGGCTGATCGCCAACCAGACCCACTCGGAGATGCTGCGCCTCGACCCGACCCAGCCTCAGAGCCTCGTCTTCCAAGACCCCGAGGGCCACGACGTCGAGCTGATGGTGTCCGACTCGCCGAACCCGCCGCTCGTGGCCGAGGCCGACGACATCCCGGCGGAGCACCGCATCCTCGGCATCGAAGGACCGCGGTCCTTCACAACCCTGGAGGAGACGCTGCCCTTCGCCCAGCACATCGGCTTCCGCCAGGACGGCGACCGCCTCGTCCTCGACGGCTCCGAGGGTCAGGGCCGCTGGTATTTCGCGCCACCGCCGCAGCGCCCGTCGGGCGACATGCACGTCGGCGTCTGGCACCACATCGCCTACGGCGTGGGCAGCCGCGAGGAGCTGCAGGCCTACCGCGACTACGCGACGACCGGACCCGCCCCGTACACCGTCATCTTCGACCACTACTTCTTCGACAGCTGCTACGCGATGTCACCCGGCGGCCGCGCCGAGCTGTGCACGAGCGGACCCGGCTTCACGCTCGACGAGAAGCTCGAGGACCTCGGCGACCGGCTGTGCCTCAGCCCACGCGTCGAGCCGCTGCGCGCCAAGCTCGAGGCGGAGCTGCCGCCGATCGTCAACCCGCGCCCGCGCAGCAAGTCGCCGAAGACGGCCGGCAAGCCGGCCGCGGCCGGCTGATCGGTCCCATGAGCGGGCTGCTGCGCACGACGATGGTCGGCGCCTACCCGCGGCCGGCCTGGTATCGCGACCAGCTCGAGGGTCGCGACATCCGCGAGGCGTTCAAGGTCGTCCACCGCGAGGAGGCGTTCCGCGACGCCGTCGGGGCGGTCATCGCCGACCAGCAGGCCGCGGGCCTGGACCTCGTCACGGACGGCCAGATGTGGTTCGACGACTACGCGATGGGGATCGGCGCGTTCTTCTGGTACTGGTTTGAGCGCATCGGCGGGTTCGGGCACGAGAAGCTCGAGCACCCCGCCCGTGCCAGCACCGCCGGCAAGGACGCCTTCACCCTCGACGAGTCCGGCGGCGTCGCCGTGCGCGGGCCGATCGAGCGCGGCCCGGTGCGGCTGGCCGAGCTCTACGCGATCGCCGCCCGCGCGGCCGACCGCCCCGTCAAGGCCTGCGTCGGCGCCGGCCCGCTGCAGCTGTCGACGATGGCGCACTTCGAGGCGGGCCCGATCGAGAACCGCTTCGACCTCTCCGCCGCGCTCGCCGACGTCTTCCGCGCCGAGATCGACGACCTCGTCGCCGCGGGCTGCCGCCACGTCCAGCTCGAGGACCTCGGCGCCTGGATACCCAACGTGACGCGCGCCGAGCGCGACTTCGACTGGGTGAGGGACACGGTCAACCGTCTCTTCTCGGGCGTCGAGGGCGTCGAGCGCTGCTGGCACTTCTGCCTCGGCAACGCCTGGGGATCGCGCGCCGAGGGGCTGACGAAGGGCGGCTACGGCGGCGTGCTGCCGCAGTACTTCGACGTCGACGTCGACGCCTTCGTGCTCGACTTCGCCTGTCGCGAGATGGTCGACGTCGCGGTGCTCCGCGACCTGCCGGTGGACAAGGCCATCCACGCCGGGGTCATCGACGTGCGCGACCTCGAGGTCGAGCAGCCCGAGCAGGTGGCCGCGCGCATCCGCGCGGTGCTGGACGTCGTCCCCGCCGAGCGGGTGACGCTGACGACCGACTGCGGGATGAAGCAGCTCCCGCGGACGGTCGCGCGCGCGAAGCTGGGTTCGCTGACCGAGGCCGCCGCGATCGTGCGAGCCGAGCTCGAGGGCACGACGCCGGCCACCCCGCGGGTCTCGATCTAGTCGGCTGACGGACTGAGGATCGACGAGAGCGGGCCGGTGTTGACGACGTCGGCGGTCGTCGCCCAGCCGCGGCGCGCGGTCCGTACCGCGAGTTCCATGTTCTCGAGGCCGCGGACGGAGTGCGCGTCGGTCGAGCAGACGATCCGCACGCCGGCGCGGATCGCGTCGCGGACGTGCTCGCCGCTGAGGTCGAGCCTCGGCGCGAGCCCGTTGACCTCGATCGCGACGCCCTCCTCGATCGCGACCGCGAACACCCGCTCGAGGTCGAGCGCGTTCTCCGGCCGCCGGCCGATGATCCGGCCCGTCGGATGGCTCAGGCAGCGCACGTGCGGGTTGCGCAGCGCCTCCTCGACGCGCGCGGTCATCTCCCGCCGCGGCATCCGCTGCCCGCCATGGACGCTGGCCTGCACCCACTCGAGCTCCGCCAGCACGTCGTCGGGGAGGTCGAGCCGCCCGTCGGGGAGGATGTCGCACTCGATCCCGCGCAGGACGCGGAACGGCGCCAGCGCCTCGTTGGCCGCCGCGATCTCCTCGGCCTGCCGGCGCACGTCGTCGGCGCCCAGGCCACGGACGGCGCCGACGGCCGGCGTGTGGTCGCAGATCGCGAGGTAGTCGTAGCCG
The DNA here is from genome assembly GCA_963727785.1 of uncultured Solirubrobacteraceae bacterium. Taxonomy (GTDB): domain Bacteria; phylum Actinomycetota; class Thermoleophilia; order Solirubrobacterales; family Solirubrobacteraceae; genus CADCVQ01. The sequence goes on along the minus strand of CAVSHS010000005.1, from coordinate 454,728 downwards.
CGCTCGCGCGCGGCGCGGCCCATCTCCTCGACGCTCGCGCGTCCGTCCGACCACGTCGTGTGGCAATGGAGGTCGCCGCGGACGTCGGCCGGCGCGACGAGGGCCGCCGGCGGCTCGCCGCGGAACGCCTCCTGGCGCAGCTCCGGCGGGCACCAAGGGAGGCCGAGCGCGGAGTAGACGGACGCCTCGTCGAACGCGTCGGGCAGCGGCTCGAGCGCCGCCACGTACGCCGGCGAGCCCGTCGCCCGCACGAGGGCGGTCCCGAACCGCTCCGGCTCGGCGGCGACGAGCTCGATCGGCACGCCCTCGACCGTCACCCCGACCGCGCGCCGCTCGGCCTGCTCCACCACCGCGACGATCTGGGGCAGCGCGGCGAAGCGCGCCAGCACGGGCGCGGGATCCGGCGCGGCGCAGACGACCGCAAGGTGCTCGCAGGAGTCGCGCCAGCGCCGCACGTCGCCGGCCGCCTCGCCGCCGAGGGCGGCCGCCACGCCTCCGACCAGCTCCCAGGCGCGGTTCAGGAGCAGGCCGCGTTGCGGTCGCGGCTCGCCCTCGCGGGCGAGCGCGTCGAGCAGCTGCGCCTCGCGCTTGGGCCCGATCCCCGGCACGGTCCGCAGCCGCCCGGCCGCCGCCGCCTCGCGCAGCTCGCCGGCCGTCCGCACGCCGAGCGCCCGCGCGATCTCCAGTGAGCGGGTCGCCCCGAGCCCGAGGTAGCGGCCGAGGCCGACGAGCTCGGGCGACAGCTCGCGCTCGAGCTCCGCGAGCTCGGCGATCTCGCCGGTCTCCACGAGCTCTCGCAGCCGGCCCTCGATCCCCGGGCCGATCCCGCGCAGCTCGCGCACCCGCCCGGACTGCACCAGCCCGGCGACAGGGACCGCCGCGCCTCGGATCGTCTCGGCGGCGCGGCGATAGGCGCGCGGCATGTAGGGGTTCGCGTCGGCCAGGTCGAGCAGCGACGCGAACGCCTCCAAGCGGTCGGCGATCCATGCGTTGTCCACCGAGGCAGTGTCCCTGAGACGACCGTCGAGAGCGACACGGGCCGGTGCGCTGCTGTGGCGGTCAGGGCTCTTCGCGCACGACCTCGCGCGCGGGCTTGTCGAAGCGCACGCCGAGGAAGGAGGGATGGCGCAGACGGCCGTCGGGGGTCCATTGCATGAACGCGACCTGTGCCACGAGCTCGGGCTCAACCCACGTCGCGTCGCGCGGAATGCCCTTCTCGGGCTCAAACGGGGACGTGTCGCGCACGAGCGGGGCGAGGCGCTCGGACAGCTCGCGCAGCGTCGCGCGGGTGAAGCCCGTGCCCACCTTGCCGGCATAGCGCAAGCGGTCGCCGTCGAAGTGACCGACGAGCAGTGCGCCGAGGTCCGTCCGCGAGCCGCGCGGCGCCGTGAAGCCGCCGATCACGAGCTCCTGCGCGTGCGTGCACTTGAGCTTCAGCCAGTCGCGCGAGCGCGTGGACACGTACGGCGTCCCGAGGCGCTTGGCGATCAGCCCCTCCCAGCCGTCTCGGCACGCTTCGGCGAGCAGCGCCGCGCCGTCGCCGGTCACCTGCTCGGTCATTCGCAGCGGGTCGCGCCAGCGCAGCACGCCTTCGAGCACGGCGCGGCGCTCTTCGAGCGGGAGCGACCGCACGTCACGGCCGCCGGCGAACAGCACGTCGAAGACGTAATAGAACAGCTCGCCGCCCTCACCGCCACCGAACCGGTCGCGACCGCCGACGAACGCAACCGCCTCCCCGTCGATCACGAAGCTGTCGGCGCCGTCCGCGTCCAATGCAGCAGCCAGCGGCGCGTAGCGGTCATTCAGCGACAGCTCGTTGCGTGAGTACAGCCGCGTGCGTCCGCCGCGATCCTTGACCGCCAGGCAACGGATGCCGTCGAGCTTGCGCTCGAACACCCACTCCGGGCCTGCCGGGCGCTCGGCGGACAGCACCGCCTTCATCGGCATCACGAACCCCGTTCGCACGTCCGTCAGTGGCTGACCCGTCGAGGAGCGTCAGCTCGTCGGTTGGCCGAGGCCGAGGAGGTTGCCTTCGCTGTCGCGAAACCAGTTGCCGCGCTCTCCGGTGCCTTTGCTGGGGTAGTTGTCGGGGGCCTCGACGACATCGTCGACCTCGAAGACAACGCCGCGTGCCCGCAGCTCGGCGATCGTCGCGTCGACGTCATCGACTTCGAAGCCCATCTGCGTCGATGTGCCCGACGCTGCGCCGGATGACAGGAACAGATGAAATTCGCCCGCGGCGCAGCAGTAGCGCAGCCCGCCCTCGCGCTTTTCGATCGGCTCGAGGCCGAGCTTGTCGCGATAGAAGGCCCGCGCTCGATCGAGATCCTGGGCGGGGAGCTTCGTGACCGCTCGGCCGGCGCCGAGCAATCCCGTGGAGTTGGTGTCGGTAGCCATCGCTCTTATGTATCAGGGGCGCGCCTGACACCTGGCCGACGAACCCCCCGGCGCCGACCGCTCGCTCAGCGCCCCTTGCGGCCCGCCCCTACGCGCGTGGCCAGCGACTTGACGCCCTGCTTCACCGTTTCGCCGAGCGACTTCGCAGTCGAGATCGCCGCGTTGCCGGAATCCTTCGCGGATTGCTTGGTGTCAGTGGCGCTCTTCTGCGCCGCGTTGCGCTTCCTCGTCGCTGCGCCTTTCTTCGCCGCCGCCTGTCGATCGGCCTTCGTCCGCTCCGCCATGCTCTTGCCCCCCTCGTTGTCGCCGTCTTGCACGATCATCCCACGCCCCCGCGGACCGTCATCCTCGATGCTCGAGTCGACGTTCTCCAGCGCCGCCTCGAGCTCCTCGATCACCAGGCGCTTGCGTGTCTCGCCGACGGTGTCGCGCGGCAACTGCGGGAGCTTGAACGTCGTGATCCCGAAATGCCCGGCGAGCTCGGCCTGCGCCGCGTCGTACGCTGCGCGCGCACGCTGCCAGTCGGTCCCGTAGCCGTTGAGCTGCAGCCGATCGCCGCTGTAGTGCAGCGTCACGCGCGCCTGGTCTTCGTCGATGTGCGAGACGATGATGTCCATCGACCGCACGCGCTTGGCGCGCAGATGCTCGCGCGCCTCTTGGAGCGTGTCGACGGTGAACGGGTCGTACTCCTCGTCAAAGACGACCTCGCAGATCGGCGGATCAAACGGCCCGGCGTCGATCGCCGCGCGCGCGGCGACGAAGATCACGTCGACACCCTTCCAGTTACACCACCGCTCGCTGAGCTCAAACCGCCGGTCCACGCCAAGAGGATAAGCACTCATCGCCGCATCGAAAACCCCTGCCGCACGCAAAGTACGGACCTAGCAAAGACCGCAGTCGACGCGCGCCCCGCGTCGTAGCTGGGCCGCCTCGGCCAGCGCGACGGCGTCGGGACCGGCGGGCAAACGTAGCTGCCCGGAGGCGTCGTGAGCGACGAGATGCGCGCCCGCGGAAAGCCGCACGCCGCCGGCTGGCTAAAGACGCGTGCGCAGTGGACCGACTACACGTGCGATGCGACTTCGTCTTGCAAGGCTCTCCCGTGCGCGCCGACGCGATGCGCGGGGGTTCGTGCGCTCATTGCGGATCCCGGTGCTGCTGGGGTGCGCGGTTGCGATCGTCGCCGGCATGGTGGTCGTGACGGATCGCGCCCGTGAGCAGGCCGACCGCGCGCGGCAGGCGCAGGTGCTGATGGAACGCGTCCGCAACATCACCCAGCAGGCCAACCTCGCCACGCTGCGCAGCCGCGCCACGTCGGATACGGGCCTGAGGGCTGCCGTCAAGGGAGGATTCGAAGGGAACGCCGAGGCGGTCAGCGGCGTCCGCCGACTGCGCGCCTTGGGCGTACCGCCTGAGCAGATGCGAGGGATCGAGCGCCGCGTCGGCGAGGCCTACGGAGTTCTCCTCAACGCGATGGCCATCTCGCGGGTCAATCCGCAGACCGCCCGGCGCATGGCACTCACGGTCGTCGTCCCGACGCTGGACCGTCTGGCCGAGGCCACCGGCCAAGCGGCCACCCGCCAGGACGAGGTCGCGCGCGCTGCGCTGTCGCGCGCACGGATCGCCACCAGGACCGCACTCGCGGTCGGCCTCGCCCTGCTCATCCTGCTGGGGTGGTGGCTGCACCGCCAGCAGCGCAACTCGGCGCTCGCCGAGCAGGCCCGCGCCGCGGAGCGCGAGGGCGAGGAGCGGCTTGGCGCTCTCGTCCGTCACTCCTCCGACGTGGTCGCGGTCATCGACCCGTTATGGCGGGTGCGCTGGGTGGCCGATTCGGTACGCACGATGCTGGGGTACGAGCCCGACACGCTCGCCGGGCGCCAGCTCAGCGAGCTGATCCACGCGGAGGACGCGCCTCGCGCCGAGCACTTCCTGGGATTCGCTGACGACGTGGACAGCGGCGTCCGCACGATCAGCCTGCGCCTGCGCAACCATGACGGCGAATATCGCCATCTCGAGCTGGTCGCCGACAACCGCCTGTCCGATCCGCTCATCGACGGGATCCTGCTGAACATCCGCGACGTGTCCGAGCGCCTGTCGCTGCTGGCGCAGTTGCATCATCAGGCCTTTCACGACGACCTCACCGGCCTCGCGAACCGCGGGCTGTTGCGAGATCGCCTGACGCACGCGCTCGCCCGGCTGCGACGCCACGGAGGCTGCCTGGCGGTGATCTTCATGGATCTCGACGACTTCAAGACCGTCAACGACGGCCTTGGCCACATGATCGGCGACGAGCTGCTGCGAACGACCGCCCGCCGCCTCGAGGCCGCGCTGCGCACCCAGGACACCGCGGCGCGACTCGGCGGCGACGAGTTCGCCGTCGTGCTCGAGGACCTCGCCGGCGAGTCCGAGGCACTGCAGGTCGCCGAGCGCGTGCGGCGCGCGCTCGAGATGCCGGTCGCGCTCGCCGGGCGCGAGATCACGGTCTCCATGAGCATCGGCGTCACCTGCGCGGCGCCCGGCGACGACGTCGACGAGCTGCTGCGCAACGCCGACGTCGCGATGTACGCGGCCAAGAACCAGGGAAAGGCGCGCGTCGCCGCCTTCACGCCGGCGATGCATCGGGACGCGCTCGAGCGCCTCGAGCTCAGCGGCGAGCTCACCACGGTGCTCGCCCGCGACGAGCTCGTCCTCGACTACCAGCCCCTCGTGGCGCTCGAGGGCGCAACGATCGTGGGATTCGAGGCGCTGCTGCGCTGGGAGCACCCGAGTCGCGGGCGCATGGGCCCGGAACGCTTCATCAGCCTTGCCGAGTCCACCGGCCAGATCGTCCCGATCGGCGCTTGGGTCGTGCGGACCGCGTGTGCACAGCTGCGCGACTGGCTGGACCGCCACCCGGCACTCGGGCCCCTGGGCGTCAGCGTGAACGTATCCGCCCGCCAGGTCTCCGACGGCTCGCTGCCGGAACACGTGCGCGACGCGCTGCAGGCGGCGCGGATCGCGCCCGAGCAACTCACGCTCGAGATCACCGAGGCCCTGCTCCTCAAGGACGACGAACGGATGCAGCACGAGCTGCGCAAGCTCAAGGACATCGGTATCCGCCTGGCCGTCGATGACTTCGGCACCGGCTATTCGGCCCTGAGCTACCTGCGGTTGTTCCCGCTCGACGTCCTCAAGGTCGACCGCTCCTTCGTGGCGGGCATCGACGAGGATCACGAGAAGGCGTCGCTCGTGCGCGGCATCATCGAGATGGCGCACAATCTGGGCCTCGCCGTCGTCACCGAGGGGATCGAGAACCCGGCCGAAGCCGCGCTGGCGCGCGAGCTGCGGTCCGACTACGGCCAGGGCTACTGGTTCGCGCGCCCCGGCGATCCGGCGACGATCGATCGGCTGCTGTCGGGCGATCTTTCGATCCCCGCGGTCTCCACCGTGTGATCGGCGGTCGGATGCCTTCGAGCACCGATTCAAGATCACCCGCGCGGAGCCGATGACGGCAGGATGCGCACGCCCACCCGAAGGATCGCCGCCCGCCTCGCCGCCGCAGTCTCGCTCGGCGTGTGCCTGCTGGGCGTGGGCGAAACCGCCGCCCGTGCCCGCACCCAGTCAATGAACCTGAACGTGACCGCGCACCTCGTTCCCGCCGCCGCCGCGACACTGCACTACCGCGGTACGTTCACCGGCGCCCCGTTCGGCCGCGGCAGGGTGGACGTGCGCGCGAAGATGAGCGGAGCCGGCGACGCTGACATCAAATTCAGCTTGACCACCAGCCGCGGCACCATGCGCGGAGTCGGCAGGGCCGTTGTGACCTACCGTGGCACGACCGCCTTCGTTGTCGGAACGGTGAGCCTCTCCCGAGGAACCGGTGCCTACCGCCGGTTCCGCGCACGTACCCTTCGCCTGTCCGGGAGCACCGGGGCCGCGGACCTGCTCTCCAAGATGCGGCTGACAGGCGCGTACACCTCCTGACACCGCGCCGCCGGTCGTTGGCGACGGGCGGCGGATGAGGGACCCTCTGGGGTCCTCGGGCTAGGGTGGAGCCGTCCGCGGGGCCGGCCGTGGGCAACTGTCTTTCGTCCCTGTGTGACTGGGGTGGAGCCCTTCCGATCCTTCGATCCCCGCGATCTGCACCCGATTCAAGATCACCCGCGCGGAGCCGATGACGTCAGGATGCGCACGCCCACCCCAAGGATCGCCGCCCGCCTCGCCGCCGCAGTCTCGCTCGGCGTGTGCCTGCTGGGCGTGGGCGAAACCGCCGCCCGTGCCCGCACCCAGTCAATGAACCTGAAGGTGAACGCGCACCTCGTTCCCGCCGCCGCCGCGACACTGCACTACCGCGGTACGTTCACCGGCGCCCCGTTCGGCCGCGGCAGGGTGGACGTACAGGCGAAGATGAGCGGAGCCGGCGACGCCGACGTCAAATTCACCTTGTCCACCAGCCGCGGCACCATGCGCGGAGTGGGCAGGGCCATCGTGACGTTCCGTAGCACGACCGCCATCGTTGACGGAACGGTGAGCCTCAACCGAGGAACCGGTGCCTACCGCCGGTTCCGCGCACGTACCCTTCACTTGTCCGGGAGAGCACTGGACGTGCTCTCCTCCACGATGCGAGTGTCGGGCGAGTACACCTCCTGACACCGCGCCGCCGGTCGTTGGCGACGGGCGGCGGATGCAAGGACCCTTCGGGCGTCAACTCACGCTGAGCGCTGCGCCCAGCCGCTTGAGCTCCCGCGCCGCTCCGCTGGATTTCGTCGTGCGCGTGATCGCGAGCGCCTTGCGTCCCTCGACGTGTGCACGGTCCAGTTCGCCCGCGGCAGCACACGCCACCGCCAGGCGCGCTTGGTGCAGCCCACGGTCCCGCACCCGGTGGCGTGGCCAGTTGTGCAGGACTCCTTCATAGAGCCCGATCGCCTTGTGCGGGTGCATCGCCAGCCAGCAGCGCGCCTCGTCAGGGCGAACGTGGCTGTCGATGGTGGCGCGCCCGACCCAGGGCGGCACGGCCAGCGGATCAGCGCGCTCCATCATCGTCTCAGCGTCGGCCAGGCTCCGCCCGCAGGCGTCAGCGTCCTTGGCGAGCGCATGCCCGTAGGCGGCTCGCAGCGCGCCGCGGGCCTGCGTCTGCTCGCTGATGCCGGGGACGCGAAGGGCGGCCTTCGCAAACGCGACCGCATGGCGCGCGTCGGCCTTCTGCGCGGCCCACTGACTCTCCCGCACGTTGATGAAGGCGAGCATGTCCGGGTAGCGGGCCTGTTGGGCGAGCCGCCGGGCACGGTCGGCCCACGCGTGGCGCGCACGCGAGTTGCCCGCGTCGTTGCTCAGCCACGCCGCGAACTGTGCCCAGCGCGCCTCCACGCGCATCAACTCCGTTCGCAGCTCGCCGCGTGCAGCGGCGCGATGCTCGCCGATGACGCGCAGCTCCCGTTCGACGACGCTGAGCACGTCATGCGGCCCATGCATCGCATCGTGACTGCCGAGCAGCGTCAGCAGCTCCGTCCAGTGGCCGGGCAGCGCCGGATCGACCTCGCGAGCCGCTGCGGGCGCCGGACCCACCGCCGCCGCGGTCAGCGCGGCCCCGGCGGCACCACCCAGCAGCCCACGGCGATTGGTCGGCTCCACGTCCTCATCGTAACGGCGGGCACCCGCCCGGGCATGGTTCGCGAGCGCGCGTTCACACACGAGCGCGGGCAGACGCTCCAGCAGCGCCCCGTCCGCGTCGAGCGCGGCGTCGACGGCGGCGAGACACTGCCGGGTGACCGTGCCGCTGGCAAGCTCCAGGCTGCTGAGGTGCTGTGGCGAATAGCCCGCGCGCAGCCCGAGCTCCGCCAACGTCAGCCCCTGCGCCAGGCGACGCCGGCGGACTTCGGCGCCGATCCTCGCAGCCTGCGGCAGAGCGTCGGTGGCTATGGGCTTTGGCGGGCGGCCAGTCATCGGGCCCGAGCGTACAGCCGTACGCGGATTTTCCGCCACAGTTGCGTAGAACTGGTGACGTTCGCCACACATATCTCAGCTCAAACGAATCGGAAGAGATTGAGGAGGTCTGACGAACCTGACCAGTCCGGGATTCTCTTTCAAGATGTGTCTGGTCGCAAGGACGTGCGTCAGGAACTCGAGCAGCTTGCTTCGACGTCACCGCAGCGCGGCGCCGACGTTCTCGCGCAGATGCTCGATCGAGCCGGTGCCCGGGATCGGCAGCATCACGGGTGAGCGGTCCAGCAGCCAGGCGAGCGCGGCCCGGGCGTCAGTCACCTGGCCGCCGCCGCGGATCGGTGCCCACGGCAGGAAGCCGATCCCGGCGGCCTCGCAGGCAGCAAGCACGTCGTCGGCCTGGCGCTCGGTCGCGTTGTAGCGGTTTTGCACGGTGGCGATCTCGACGAGCGCCTGGGCGCGCCGGAGCTCGTCGACGGAGACCTCGGAGACCCCGGCGAAGCGGATCTTTCCCTCGTCGCGCAGCTCCCGGATGGCGCCGAACTGCTCTTCGAAGGGGACGTCGGGGTCGATGCGATGCAGCTGCCAGACGTCGATCCTGTCCACGCGCAGCCGCCGCAGGCTGTCCTCGCAGTCCGAGCGCAGCCGCGCGGGCCGGCCGTCGGGCTGCCCGCCGGCGCTCAGCCCGCCCTTGGTCGCGATGACGAGTCCGTCGGGATAGGGATGCAGCGCGTCGGCGATGAGTTCCTCCGAGCGGCCATAGATCCACGCGGTGTCGATGAGGTCGACCCCCAGGCGGACGGCCTCGCGCAACACGCCCCGAGCCTCGTCCACGGGTACCGTGGGGTCGCGCACGCCAGGGAGGCGCATCGCGCCGAAACCGAGCCGGTGCACGACGAGCTCGCCACCGATCGCGAACGTGCCCGACGAGTGGGCAGGAGGTGGGACGACCATGAGCCGTGACGCTAGCCGAGCCGAACCGACGGACCATCGACGCCGAGAGGCCCCCGTGCTACGCGACAAGGAGGACCATCAGCCCCAAGCCGGCAGACGATCTTGCGGGCGAGCGGCTGCTCTGCGATGAGTTCTGCACGTCCGCACCGTCTGTAGTAGTGCACACCCCACCACACAGGAGCCCAGATGAACGAGACAGCGGGCCCGGCCGTCCTGGCCGAAGGGCTTGTGAAGCACTACACGGGCCGCGAGGGCACGGTCGAGGCCGTCCGCGGCGTGGACCTCGAGGTCTCCGCCGGCGAGATCTTTGGCTTCCTGGGGCCCAACGGGGCCGGCAAGTCGACGACGGTGCGCATGCTCACGACGCTGCTGACGATCACGTCCGGGCCGGGCGGAGGTCGCCGGCGTCGACGTCGCGCGCGACCCGGACGGCACCCGCCGCAAGATCGGCGTCGCGCTGCAGGAGGCCGGCCTCGACCCACGCCAGACCGGCCGTGAGCTGCTGGTCCTGCACGGGCGGCTGTTCGGGCTCAGCGCGTCGGGCGCGGCCGAGCGAGCGCGGGAGCTGCTCGCGCTCGTCGAGATCGAGGACGCGGCGGACCGGGTCATCAAGGGGTACTCGGGCGGCATGAAGCGCCGGCTCGACCTCGCGGCCGCGCTCGTGCACGAGCCGGAGGTCCTGTTCCTCGACGAGCCGACCACGGGGCTGGACCCGGCGAGCCGGCTGACGGTCTGGGAGGAGCTGCGCCGGATCAACGGGCATGGCACGACGATCTTCCTCACGACGCAGTACCTCGAGGAGGCCGATCAGCTCTGCGACCGCCTCGCGATCATCGACGGCGGCCTGATCGTGCGCGAGGGCACGCCGGCCCAGCTGAAGGCCGACCTGCGCGCGCGTCGTGGCGGCGACGAGGAGCCCACGCTCGACGAGGTCTTCCTCGACGCGACCGGCCGCACCCGCGCCCGCGCGGCAGGCGAGGTCCAGGAGGTGAAGGCATGAGTGCCACGCTCGCACTCGGACGACGCTCGCTGCGCGAGGCGATCCGACAGCCCGACGCGCTGTTCATGACGATGTTCATCCCGATCTTCTTCCTGATCGTGAACACCGGCCAGGCGGCGGAGATCTTCCCCTCGGAGTCCACCGGCTTTCTCAAGGGCCAGGGTTACGGCGCCTTCCAGCTGCCGATCACGCTCCTGCTGGCGGCCTCGTTCGGCATGGCGGCGCTGTTCCTCGTCGAGGAGATCGAGGGCGGCTACTTCGACAAGCTGCGGGCGATCCCGATCCCGCGCTACGCGATCGTGCTCGGTCGCCTCGTCGCCGAGGCCGTGAAGTGCGTCGTCATCGCGTCGCTGATCGTGCTCATCGCCCTGCCGTTCGGGATCACGATCGCGAGCGGGCTGTTCGGCTTCGTCCTGCTCGTCGGGCTGACCGCGCTGTGGGGCGTCGTGTACGCCGGCTTCATGCAGCTCATCGCGCTCAAGACGCGCAGCGCGGCGGCGACGAACTCGGGCGGCCTGATCTTCTTCCCCCTGCTGTTCCTCACGCCGAACTTCGTCCCGCGCGACATGCTGACCAGGCCGATGGAGGTCGCCGCGACGCTGAACCCGGTCACCTACCTGATGGAGGCGATGCGCTCGCTGATCCTCGACGACCTCGACTGGGAGAAGGTCCTGCCGGGGTTCGGTGTCGTCGCGGCGCTGGGTGTGCTGATGCTCGCGCTCACCGTGCGAATGATCCAGCACTACGACTGACGGGTTACACCGTCGCGTCGCTGCGCCGTGCCCAGAACGGGGATCGTGGCCAGCGCCGCTCCTGTCGATAGATGCCGCGAAAGCGCGTCCGGTAGTCCGCGTAGATGCGGGCAACCGAGGCGGCGTACGCGCCGGCGGGTCGCGTGTCCTGCTCGGCGGCTGCTGCGGCGACTCGAGCGGCTTCCATCCCGGAGCGCAGCGAGAACCCGACGCCGAGCGCCGAGATCGGGTCGAACGCTGCCGCGGCATCCCCGGCCGCAACGCACCCGTCGGCCGTCACCGCGGGGCTGATCTGCGAATTCGCCGCGCGCACCGCGGTCTCACCGGTCGCGCGCCAGCGCTCGATCCGGCCGGCGGTCGCCGCCGCGTGCCCGAGCCGCTCGTCCCAGGTCGACTGCTTGCGCAGGTCCGCATCGGTCATGAACATCGCGACCGCGCGTCCTCCGGGGAGCGTCGCCGAGTACCACCATCCGTCCGGGACCGACTCCACGAGCGCGCCCGCGGCAACCCGCTCGGCACTGATCGTCGACGTACCAGCGGATCTCGGCCACCAGCGCGTCATCTCGCCTCGGACGCGAGCCCTGCTGGCGCGCGAGCTGCGCCGACCGGCCGCTCGCGTCGACGATCGCTCGGGCCGCGACGGTCCCGCCGCCCTTGACATCGAGCAGCCAGCGCGACTGCGACCGGGTGGCGCTTCGGACAAGCGCGCGCCCGTCGACGATCTGCGCTCCGGCGGCCTGCGCCTGCGCACGCAGCCATGCGTCGAACCGCGCTCGATCCAGGTGCCATCCGAGCCCGCGACCGCTGAAGAGATAGCTGCGCGCCAGCACCTGGGGCGAGCCCCAGGCGGATGCCGTGCCTGCCGGCGGGGAGATGACCGGCGGTCAGGAACTCCGCCTCGACCCCGAGGTAGGCGAGCAGCGGCAGGACGCCCGGCGACAGCGTCTCACCTACGGCCGGGCCCCCGCCGCCGGACGCCGAGATCAGCACCACCGACATGTCGGGCACGTAGCGCCGCAGCGTGAGCGCGGCAGCGCACCCGGCCGGGCCGGCACCCACGACGGCGACGGTCGCCTCCATCCCGGCCCGCGCTCGTCAGTTCCCGATCAGCCACTGGAGGGGGAAGACGTTCTGGCTCGTGTTGTTGACCTGGGACGCCGACCCCGAGGTGCTCGGCTGGGTGGTGATCATGAGCCCGTCGGGCGAGAGGCCGTAGTACCCGGCTTCGAACGCTTCGAAGGAGCGCTCGTGCTCGAGGAAGAACGGGAACGTGTCCCGCAGCGGCCCGGTGGTGGCGTTCAGGATGAAGCCGAGGTACTTCCACCCGACGACGGAGTCGAAGAAGCTGTTCAAGCCGCGGTGGTACAGGACGTTCTGGCCGAGCACCTGGCCGACGTTCGTGTTGCCCAGAAACGCATTGCCCTCCAGTGCCTGCTCTGCCGGGGTGCGCGCCCCGTCGTAGACGTTGTACGGGCTCTGCGCGGGCCACCAGTACGCGAAGAACGCCGGCGCGAGCGGGATCTTGTTGGCGTTGCTGATCGTCTTGTTGACCTGCGGCGCCGTGAAGTTCACGTCCTGCACGGAGCAGTCGAAGAAGTCGGCCTGCCAGGGGATCGCCATGCGCTTCGTCAGGTCGCCGGGCTGGCAGCCATCCCCGGCGATCGTCTCGTCGCGGGACGGGATCGAGGCCCGAGGCGTGGTAGTCCTCGGCCTCCTTCTTCACCCGGAAGGGGTCACCGTCGCGCAAGACGATGGGGTTGCGCATGGTCCACGTGACTTCGATCCCCGGGGCCATCGGCTCCCCGACCGCGTTGCCGGCGGTGGCGATGTCCAGCGGACTCGCCCACGCCCAGTCCTCGCCGGCGTCGGGATCGTCGCGGCGCGACGCGCACTTGCCTTCGGCCCACTGGTGCAGCAGGAAGTACTGGGTGGGGGTCAGCGCCATGAACTTCTCGATCTCGATGTTGGAGATCGAGTTGTCGCCCGAGTTGAGCGGCATCAGCGGAAATCCGTTGTCGCCGAAGAGCTGCTGATGCTGGGTCGCGACCTCCGGCGATTCGTGCCCGTCTCCCGGGTCCCTGAACGTCGCGAAGACGGCCCTGCGGTTCTCCCTGTTGGCATCGCTCAGATCCGCGAGATCGAACGGCGGCGTGGCGACGCTGACCATCGCATCGACGTTCGCGACCCAGCGGTATTCCTTCATCGCGCGGAAGATCGGCAGGATGTCGCGCTCCAGGCAGGCGATGTAGTCCGGCTGAAAGCCGTCGTCGTAGAGCGGCGGGCACAGGCCCATCAGCCGCACGCCGACATCGATGAACGTGTCGGCGAGCGACGCGATGTTCACGAGCTCCGGCGCCAGCTTCGGCGCGCCGCTGACGACCCAGGCGTCGAGCTGGAACGTCTCGCCGTCATCGGTCTCGATCTCCGCCAGGACCGGGCCGTCGCCGACGTCGTCGTACCACCCGTCCGCTCCGGCGAAGGTCGTGATGATGCTGCCCGGAGGGCCGCCGGCGTTCCCGAACCCGCCGAGCACGAGCAACTCGCCGCGCTCGGTCATCCTGATGGCACCGAGCGTGGTCACCGGGTACGGCGACAGCTCGGTCGCCGGCGGCAGCGGCGGAAACGAGACGTGCGGGTAGTCCTTCCCGGCCGATGCGGCGTCCAGCGCCACCCAGTCGCCCGGACCCTCGAGCGTTCGCGGGCCCGGGTCGATGATCAGCCTCTGCCGGCGCTCGTCGCCCTTCACGTCGGCGTTGCGCAGCGGCACGCCCTGCTGGGCATAGGTGTTGTCCGCGCCGAGCATCACATTGCCCTGCAATTCCTGGAACTGATACCAAGCGGCCTTCTTGTTGGCGACGTGCACGGTCCACTTCAACGACCGCAGGCCCTCGCCGGGCGTGACCTCGACCGGGGGCCGGCCCTCCTCGTGGCGATAGACGCGAAACCGCGCCGCCTGTCGCTTCACCTGTCCAGCGTGCTTGAACTCGGTGACAGGCTGCTCATCGCCTTGCGCGTCGAGCTCCGTCGGCAGCCCGCCCACCGCCGCCGGCTCGAGATACCACGCCTCGGGCGAGTTCCCCACTCGCGCAAAGCCGATGGCGGGATGAATCCGGTAACTGCACTTAGCGTCACTCATTTGGCGTCCCCAGCCTCCTCCGACGTCTTACACACCAGGGTGTAGTCCGCGAGATCCGGATTGATGGGCGCGAGGCCCAAGAACTCCTGCAGTACCGATTCCGCCGTGCACAACGCGCCCTCGACCCACCCTTGATCGAAGGAGTAGCACGATCCGATCACGTAGGTCTGGCGCGATGTGTCTCCGAGGATCTTCTGGTAGGGCGCCCGCACGCGATCCATCACCTCGCAGATGTCGTAGTGCGCCGACCAGCCGTGATAGCCGCCCCCGAAGGGATCCTGGCCCCAATCCTGGAAATAGACCGCCGCCGGCGCCGGCATGTCGTCGACGCTGGCGCCGTGCACCTCGGCGAGCTGCTTGATCAGGATGCCGGCGAGGGCCGAGTCGGCCGGCATCCGCGTGGGCCCGGTCAGCGGCTGGCGGATCAGCGAGGGGGCGATCTCGTAGTCGCCGATGGTCTCGAGCTCATGCCAGAAGCTCGCGTAGTTCATGTCGTCGTAGCTGGCCAGCAGCACGTATGGTCCGCCGCCGGCGCCGGGCCCGCCCGGGACGTTGTTCGCGAAGTAATCCACCATGCGCAGCGGCAGGTCGGTGATCGTGGGCCCGCCGACCTGCTGCGAGTCCGGCGGCGTGGGGCCTCCTCCCGGCCACTCCAACCTCGGGCGATACGCGACAGACGGCGGGGTCGGTCCACCAGGCGTCGTCGAAGACCAGCACGGCCTTGATCGCCGGCTGGTCGATCGAGGCCTCCAGGTAGTACTTCACCTGGGCATCGTTGAGCAGGTAGTCGGGCGGGCAGCCCGGGCGCGACCATCTCCAGCGCCCGTCGCGGCATCGCCAGGAAGAGCTGATCGGCGTCGATGGTCATAGAGCCCGGACGAGCCGTCGTGGTCGACGAAGCTGCAGGTGGTGGCGCCGTCGGTCGGCGGACTCGCTCAGCCCGATCAGCTGCTGGCCGTAGAAGATGCCGGACCCGGGATACCCGCGCGCCAGCTCGGTGATCTGCGCGGCCAGCGCATCGAACAGCAGGCTGTAGCCGCCATCCAGGCGCATGTAGCTGGTGCCGGATCCAACGTCGTTGTTGTTCTCGAACGCGTCCGCCGCGCTCCAGTTGATGACGTTGGACGTGTATCCGTTGCCGTCGGCCGCGTAGTCGTAGCCCTCGTCGCCCAACTGGTCGTAGAGCAGGTTCCAGTAGCCGATGTCGCGCACCGGCGTGCCGGTGGGAAAGCTGGTCGTGGCCCCGCCGGCGGGTACCTCGCCGCTGCTGAAGTACGTGCACCAATCGGGCCGGTCGGCGTTCGGGGCCACCGAGCCCGGGGGCGAAGATGCCGGCGACGGCGCTGATGATGTCGTCCGCCGTGTACGGCGCCTGCACGCCGTTGTCGGCGAGAAACGCGCGGAACTCGTCGTTGAAGCCATACGGAAGCTGGTCGACGTCGGTGATGTCGCTCTCGTAGACGTGCTGGCCACGGAGGTAGTAGAGGCGGTCGGACGACTTCCCGAACGGGACGACCTTCTGATCGAGACCGAGGTCGATGATCAGGCTCTGCACCAGCCGATGCCCCTCGGTCGTGGCTTTCGGAAAGTTCGGATCGGTGGCGAAGCGCATGCCGCCGAACTCGCAATACAGGCCGTCGCCGCCCACGTCGTCGGGAAAGGTGTAGGTGTGGATGCGCCCGCCGGGCCGCTGGCTCCACTCATACACTTTCACCGTATCGCCCGAGGGCAGCGCGCCGTCCTTCAACAGGCGGTAGGCGGTGTACAGCCCTGAAGCTCCGGCGCCGACGATGACATGGTCTGCCATTGCTTCCCTTCCCGGAGATGGTCGGCCGAACGCGGCTCGGGCGCCCGATGGGCCGAGTATGCACAACGTCCTGACCGAACTGTCAATGCGATTCGCCCGTGAGCATCTGCGCCAGTCTTCCAGGAAAACGGCGCCACAGAAATTGCAACGCCTTGCACGGGAAAGCGGTGCACTTAGACCGCCGGACCGCGGCGGCGACTCGACTGGCGTCACGGCGGAGATACTGTGCGCCGGTGCAGGCGGGCGTGCGATGAAGATCGTCCTGGCGTATTCCGGCGGGCTGGACACATCCGTGGCGCTGCGGTGGCTGCGCGAGCGCTACGACGCCCAGGTCGTCGCCTACTGTGCGGACCTGGGCCAGCCCGGATCGATGGACGACGTCCGGCGCCGGGCGATCGCCGGCGGAGCCGTCCGACGTCGTCATCGAAGACCTGCGTGACGTCTATCTGCGCGACTACGTCCTCCCGGCGCTGCGGGCCAACGCCGCCTACGAGCGGCGCTATCTGATGGCCGCCCCGCTCGGGCGCCCGCTGATCGGCCGGCGTCTGGTCGCCATCGCGCGGGCTGAGGGCGCCGACGCCGTCGCGCACGGCTCGACCGGCAAGGGCAACGACGGCGTTCGCTTCTACGCCGCCGTCGTCGCCCACGACACGTCGCTGCGGGTGCTCGCGCCGGCCGCGGAGTGGGAGCTCACCTGTCGTGCGGACGAGCTGCGGTACGCGCAGGAGCACGGCATCGAGGTCCCGGTCGGCGTCGAGAGCCCGTACAGCATGGACGGCAGCATCTGGGGGACGAGCACGGAATGCGGACCGATCGAGGATCCCGGCGCGCCCGCGCCCGACGACGCGTGGCAGCTCACGCGCTCGGTCGACGACGCTCCCGACGCTCCCGCGGACGTCGTCGTCACGTTCGAACGGGGCATCCCCGTCGCCCTCGACGGCAGCGAGCATCGACCCGTCGAGCTCGTCCGCTCGCTCACCGAGCTCGCCGGTGCGCATGGTGTCGGGCGGGTGGACATGGTCGAGAGCAGCCTGCTCGGGATCAAGACGCGCGCGCTGTACGAGAGCCCGGCCGGCACCGTGCTGCATCTCGCGCACCGGGAGCTCGAGTCGCTGTGCCTGGACCGCGACACCCTGCGGTTCAAGGCCGCGGTCGATCAGCGCTACGCGGAGCTTGTCTACGACGGGCTGTGGTTCTCCGTCGCTGCGACGGTCGCTGGGTCGGTTCGTCGACGCCACGCAGGAGCCGGTCTGCGGGACCGTCGCCGTGCGGCTGCACAAGGGGAGTGCGACGTGCCTGGAGCGGTGGTCCCCGTCGGCGCTGCATCAGTGCGTCGGTCTCCAATCACGACGCCGGCGACCGGTTTGACCACTCGGCGTCGGCTGGGTTCTCCTATGTGTGGTCGATGCCCCAACGCATCGACCGATTGCAGGTCGAGCGCGACGCATCCGTTCCCTGCGGGCCAGTCTGAGGATTGATTGCAGTGCCGGTTGGGGCTGAGGGGCGATCAGCGGGCTGGCGGCCGTTCTGGACCGTGGCGGCAGCGCGGTACGGCACCCCGCTGTACCTGTACGACGTGCCGCGTCGTGCAGGCCCGCATGACGGCGTTGAGGAACGCCCTGCCCGCGTCCGCGGAGGTGTTCTACGCCGTCAAGGCGAACGGCAGCCTCGCCCTCGTCGATGAGATGCGGCGTCTGGGCTGCGGCGCGGACGTGTGCTCCCTGGGGGAGCTCGAGACGGTCCGCGCCGCCGGATTCAGCGCTGACCACGTGCTCTACACCGGGCCGGCCAAGAGCGAGCGGGAGATCGCCGAGGCCGTGTCCTCGGGCATCGGCCTGATCGTGGTGGAGTCGGAGGCCGAGGCCGTCCGGGTCGCTGCGGTGGCGGCGTGGGCCGGGATCCGCCAGCCGGTGCTGCTGCGCATCAACCCCGGTCCTGCGCTACCCCGGCGGGGGCTCGCGCACAGCTGCAGGTTCGGGGTCGACGAGGTCGACGCGAGCACGGTCGCCGAGCGCGTGCGCGCGCTGCCCGACGTCGAGCTGCGCGGGATCCATGTGAGCATCGGCAGCAACCTGTGCCACACGGCGCACCTGCTGGAGCGCGCCGAGTACACGTTCGGGCTCGCCGCCCGGCTGCGCGACGACGGCTGCGACATCGACGTCGTCGATCTCGGAGGCGGCCTCGGCGTGCCCCATTCGCCGCGCGGCGCGAGCGTCGATGTCCACGCCTACGGTGCGGGCCTGCGGCGGATCGCCGATCGTCATCCCGGAGTCTCCGTGATCCTCGAGCTCGGGCGCTACCCCGTGGCCGAGAGCGGCACCTACATCGTGTCCGTCGCGGCCGTCAAGCGCTCAGCGGGCGTGACGTTTGCGTTCGTCGACGGCGGCATCAACCACCTCTACCGGCCGCGACTGACGCCCGCCGGCCAACCTCCGCCGGTGCTGGCCGCCGGCGTCGCGGCACCGGAGGTCGTGACGGTCGCCGGCCCGCTGCTGGATGGCGACGACCTGCTCGCCGAGGCCGTCCGGATTCCGGCCCCCGAGGTTGGCGATCTGCTCGCGATCCCGGGCTGCGGGGCGTACGGATATGCCCACGGCCTGCACGGCTTCTGCCTGCACGCGACGCCTGCCGAGGTGATCTGGGACGGCACGCGCCTGCATCTCGTGCGCGAGCGCGGCGAACCGCTGACCGTGACAGCGGGCCAGCACCTGCCCCAACGGCTCCCCGATCCAGCCAGGGCGGTGAGTCGATGAGAGTGGTCCTGCTCGGGTACCAGGCGTGGGGCCGGCGCAGTCTCGAGGCCCTGCTCCAGCGCCTCGACACCTCCGTTGCGCTCGTGATCACCCATCCCGATGGCGAGGATCCGTACGAGCAGGTATGGACGGACTCGATCCGCGAGCCGGCCCGGACCGCCGGGATCGAGGTGGTCGAGCTCGCCGAGGGCGATGACGGCGCGCTGAAGGCGCTCCTCGAGACGGCGAAGGCCGACGTGCTGATCGCCTCCAACTGGAGATCGCGCGTGCCGCCGGACGTGCTCTCCCTCGTGCCTCTGGGCGCCATCAACATCCACGACGCGCTGCTCCCGCGGTACGGCGGCTTCGCCCCGCTCAACTGGGCGATCGCGCGTGGTGAGGCGGACGTCGGCGTGAGCGCGCACGTGATGTCGCAGGCGCTCGACCTCGGCGACCTGATCGTTCAGGAGGTCCTGCCGGTCGGTCCGGACGAGACGGCGCGCGAGGTCGCCGAGCGGGTCTTCGAACGTGTCGGCCCGGTCACCGTGGCCGCCCTGGACCGCCTCGTGACGCCCGGCTTCGTCCCGGCTCCCCAGTCGCGCGAGCGATCGACGATGTTCCATCGCCGCACCGTCGCGGACAGCCGAATCGATTGGAGCCGGCCCGCGCGCGAGGTCCACGACCTCGTGCGCGCGCAGGCCGACCCCTACCCGAACGCGTTCACGACGCACGAGGGCCGCCGCCTCTTCGTGCAGCGCAGCTCGCTGCCCAGCCGGGCCTACTGCGGCACGCCAGGTCGCGTCGCCTGCCGCAGCTGCGGCGGGGTGGTCGTGATCTGCGGCCGCAGCTCCGGCGGCGACAACCAAGGTGTCGTGCTGCACCGCGTGGCCCCCGAGGGGAGCGGCCCGATCGATGCGGCCGACTACTTCACGCAGGCGGGCGCAGACCTGCGCTGAAGCGCGCACGCAGCGCGGTCAGCCCGGTGCGTACTCGTCGTGGAGGTCCCACCACTGGTAGGGCGGGGTCTGCGGGTAGCCGTCGGGTGAGTCCTCCCACTCCTCCTGGCGTCCCAGCGCGGTGATGTCGAGATAGCTCCAGGTGCTCCCCATCGCCTCGTCCCCGCGGTCGTGGATGAAGTACGTCCGCGAGATGCTGTCGCCGTCGCGGAGGAAGGCGTTGGTGCCGTGCCACTCGTCCACGCCGAAGTCGGCGTCGAAGTCGTCGGTGATCGTGTACCACGGGATCTCCCAGCCCATCCGCGCCTTCCAGCGCTCGATGTCGGGCTGCGGCGCGCGCGAGACGAACGCGAGCGTGGTGTCGCGCGCGTTCAGGTGGGCGAGGTGCGCGACCTGGTCGGCGAGGAACGAGCATCCGCCGCAGCCGTGTTCGGGCCAGCCGGCCACGCCCGGCTCGTAGAAGAAGCGGTAGACGATCAGCTGGCGGCGCCCCTCGAACAGGTCGAGCAGGCTCGCCGGGCCACCCGGGCCCTCGAAGCGGTAGTCCTTCTCCACCGCCATCCTCGGCATCCGGCGGCGCTCGGCGGCCAGCGCATCGCGGGCGCGCGTGTGCTCCTTCTCCTTCACCAGCAGCTCCTGGCGGGCAGCCTCCCACTCCGGCGGCGACACGATCGGCGGCATGTTCATCGTGGACCTTCTCCCTTCAAGTACTCGTCGACGAGTTGGCTTGTGGGATAGGACCGCGCGGATCGGCGAAACTCATCGCCGGGGCGGGATCAGGGTGCTTCCCCGATGTCGGCGGCCGGCTGTCGCGGCAGGCTGGCGACATCTTGATCACAGGCGTCGTCGCGATCGGAGAACGAACGCAGCGGCCGGAGCGCGGGAGGACCAGCATGACGAGAGCGACTGACATGAGGGCAGCATGGGTGCGTCGCGGGAAGCTGGCCGGAGCGGCGGCGATCGCCACGTGCCTCACGGCGAGCGCCCTGATCGCGGAACCCGGCTCGGCGCGGCCGGCGGCTGCGACAGCGCCGCAGGCAACGCTTCAAGCGGATGTCGACGGGCTCGTCGCTGCCGGCGTGCCAGGAGCGCTCCTGCTCGTCCGCGACGGGGCTAACACCGTGCGACTCACAGGTGGGTTGGGCGACGTCGCGCGCAAGACGCCGATGCGCGCCGGAGACCATTTCAAGATCGCGAGCCTGACGAAGACGTACACGGCGACCGTGGTGCTACAGCTCGTCGCCGAAGGCAAGCTGCGCTTGAGCGACAGCGTCGAGCGGCGGCTGCCCGGGCTGGTCCCGAACGGCCGCAACATCACGATCCGCCAGCTCCTCAACCATACGAGCGGGATCGCGGACTTCGAGAGTGACCCGCGATACCTCAAGCCGTACCTGAGCGGCAATCTCGGCTACTACTGGGCACCGCGCAGGCTCGTCGAGCTGGCGGTGTCGCACAAGCCGCTCTACCCGCCGGGCAAGACGTCGCGCTCGACGTACTCCAACACGAACTACGTGATTGCCGGACTGATCGCCGAGGCCGTCACCGGCCACTCGATCGCGGTGGAGCTGAGGCGGCGGATCTTCACACCGCTTGGGCTTCGCCGAACCAGCTATCAGACGAAACCCGGCCTGCCGGCACCGTACGCGCACGGCTACTCGGTGGTTGACAAGCCCCCGGCGATCGACCTGACGCGTCTCAGCCCGTCGCTGTCTCCGCATTCGGGCGCGATCGTCTCGACGGCGACCGACGTCGCGGACTTCTACCGTGCGCTGCTCTCAGGCCGGTTGCTGGCCGCCAGGCAGCTCAAGGCGATGAAGACGACGTTGCCGGAGGCCCGCTTTGACATTCCCGGGCAGCGCTATGGCCTCGGACTCGAGCTCTTCCCGACGTCCTGCGGCGACGCGCTGGGCCACAACGGGGTGGTGCCCGGATACATGACGTTCATCTTCTCGACCGCGAACGGTCGGCGACAGGCGCTGTTGATGATCAACCAGGACGCCGGCACATTGCCGAAGCCCGCCGTGGAGGCGTTCTACAAGCTGATTGACAAGGCGTTCTGCAGCACGTCCTGATCGAGGGCTTCGCCGGTACGCGGCGAGGACGCCTGCCTGACGAGTCGAGGAGGAGCCCCACAGTCACCCGGGCCATGCAGGGAGAGGCTGGCCCGGGTGACGTGGGGCGTTCTTCGCCGCGCTTGCCTGGAGGAGGACAAGACGGCCGGGCGGCCATGCGGCGAAGTTGGGGAGTCGTGACCGATCAACGTGTCGCCCGCCCGGCGAACGCGTCGTTGCGGGTCTTGATCGGGCAGGCCTCGAGCTCGTCGGCCAACTGCCTGACGAGCGGGTGGCGGGGCGCGACGCGCTGGAGCATCGCCAGGCTCTGCTGGTAGTGCTCCAGGCGCATCTGCTGGTAGTGCTCGACGTGGCTGCTCGCACGGTGTTCGTGCGCCGTCGCATGGAAGCGTCCACGGTCGCGCGTGACCTGCGCGGGCAGCTCGCGCAGCTTGGAGATCTTCTCGGCGCAGAACAGCAGGGCCGCGTCGCCACCTGTGTTGCGGACCTGCTCGCACAGCATCTGCTTGCGCTGGCGGTAGCTGCGCACGCACGTGTCGTCGCTGACGGCCTGCACGAGGCCCGCGACATCCGCGCCGAAGCGCTCGGTCAGCTCGACGACGCTGACATGGCTGTCCTCGAGGACGTCGTGCAGCAGGCCGGCGGCGACGAGGACCTCCGAGCCCCCGGCATCACGAAGCAGCCGTGCGACCTCCAGGGAATGCTCGACGAACGCTGCGCCATCGCTGTTGCGCCGCTGGCCGGCGTGGCACTCCAGGGCGAATGCGAGCGCTGCGCGGGCAAGCGGGGATCCATGGCCTGCCGAGCCCGATCGGGTCTACTCGCGCGGCGAGCCCGCGTCCACCGCCGCTCGGCGGCGGCTGCTGGACCTTCGGTCGGTTCGGCCGACCGCGTATGCATGAGTGCTCCATCCTGCGCTCGCCGCCAGTCCTGTTGAGTCCTGGACTGCGATCGCAAAGGCCTTTTGCAACGTCCGCTCCGGAGACACGAAACGCACGTCACCTGATTCCAGAATAGCACCGGGATCCGGTGGAATGTCCTACATGAGGTCGGCCGTCCTCCCTCGGCCCCGCGTATTCCGGGTTTTCGCTCTGTGAGCCACGCGACGGCTCCCGCCACGCTGCGGTGACGACTGAGTCCGCTCGTGCGGTGACCGCGATCCGAGCGTCACAGCTCGCGCCGCGCGAGCTTCGTCAGCCCCTCGCTCACCCGCGCGGGCAGCGGGCGGCCGTTCCAGCGCCCGGCCTCGAACTCCTCGGAGCGCTCGAGGTCGCGCTCGAACTGCTCGTCGAGACGTCCGGCGAACGCCGTCGAGCAGACGCAGAGCGTGACCTCGTCCTGCAGCTGGAAGGAGCGGTTGTCGAAGTTCACCGATCCGACCGACGACCAGACGCCGTCGATGGTGAGCGTCTTGGCGTGGATCATCGTCGGGCAGAACTCGAAGATCCGCACGCCGCCCGCGAGCAGCTGCTCGTAGACGGCGTGACCGGCCTGGCGGACGAACTCCTTGTCCATGTGCGGGCCCGGAACGAGCACGCGCACGTCGACGCCGCGCCCGGCGGCGTCGGTCAGCGCCTCGACGAACGCGGGCCGTGGCGCAAAGTAGGCCGATGTGAGGTGCAGGCTCGTGCGCGCGCTGGCGATCGCGAGGAAGTAGAGCGCCTCGACGTTCGTGTCGCCGACCTCGGCCGTCGAGCGGACGACCTGCATCGGCGCGCCGTCGGACACGGGTTGCAGGTCGGGCAGGTAGTCCCGTCCGACGAGGACGTCGCCCGTCGCCTCGAGCCAGTTCTCGGCGAACGCGCCCTGCAGCCCGCGCACGATCGGGCCGCGGACGCGCACGTGGGTGTCGCGCCAGTGCTCGGGGTCCTGCGCGTCGCCCGTCCACTGCTCGGCGATCCCGACGCCGCCGGTCATGCCGACCTCGCCGTCGGCGATCAGCAGCTTGCGGTGCGTGCGGTTGTTCAAGCGCCGGACCGCGTAGGGCTTGGGCGGGCGGAAGTACGCGAACGTCACGCCCGCCTCGTCCATGTCGCGGATGAGCTGGCGGTCCATCTTCGCGCTGCCGACGGCGTCGAGCAGGACGTTGACCTCGACGCCCGCCTGCGCGCGCTCGCACAGCGCGGCGGCGACCTCGCCGGCGATCTCGCCGCTCCAGTACAGGTACGACAGGAAGTTCAGCGTGCGCTGCGCGCCGCGCATCGTCTCGAGCATCGCCGGGAAGATCTCGTCGCCGTTGATGAACAGCTCGATGTCGTTGCCGCGCGCGATCGGGGCCATCGTGATCGCCTCGGTCGCGCGCAGGAAGTCGTCGGAGCCGACCTCGAGCTCCTCGCCGCGCAGCGTGTAGCCCTGGCCCTGCTCGCGGCGGTGGCGCAGCGAGTCGCTGGCGTACCAGGCGACCGCCCCGGCGGCGATCGCCGCCGGCCAGCGCTTGTTCATGACGGCGTCACGACGGCGAATCCTCCCGGACGCAGGGTGAAGCGCGCCGGTTCGCAGCGGCATGTCTCGCCGTCGACGTTGAACGCCGGGTGCCCGGAGAGCTCGACCTCGATGACGGCCGCGCGCTCGTGGGTCACGCCCGCCTGGGCGGTCAGGCTCCCGCTTCGCATCCCGTAGGCGCGGCGCGCGAGCCCTGCGCGCGAGCCGGCCGGCACGACCGCGACGTCGAGCAACTCGTCGTCGGTGCGCGTGGCGCCGATCTCGCTGCCGCCGCCGAACGCGCCGGTGACGGCGACGACGACCTGCCACGCGCGGCCTTCGAAGCAGCGCCGTTCGTCGCAGGCGACCGCGCAGCGCAGCGGCGTCGCGGTGACTGCAGCGCGGACCGCCCCGACGGCGTAGGCGAGCGGGCCGAGCAGCGACTTGTGCGGCGCGGCGGCGCGCGCGGCGGCGACCGACAGCCCGGCCGCGGCGGCGTTGACGAACGGCCTCGAGCCCGCCATGCCGAGCTCGGCGGCGGCTGTGGCGGCGCGCTCGCCGCGCGCAAGCGCGCAGGCCTCCTCGAGGTCGAGCGGCAGCGCCTTCGCGCGGGCGAAGTCGTTCGCCGTGCCGACCGCGACGACGGCGAGCGGGACGCCGAGCTGCGCCGCGCACAGCGCCGCGGGGCCGATCGAGCCGTCGCCGCCGGCGACGACGATCCTGTCGGGCCGGCCGGCTGCGGAGATGGCGTCGAGCGCGCCGGGCTGAAGGTCGCCGCCGTCCTCGTCGGCGATCGTCTCGATCGGTGTGTACGAGACATCCGCGCCGTCGGCCGCCAGCAGCGCGGTCAGCTCATCGGGATCGGGCGCCGTCCCCGAGCGGGGATTCGCGATCAGGGCCAGCCGCACGCGGGCAGTCTGCCGCATCGACGTGCGGCCGCGACGGGCGGACCTAGCCGAATGGGGGATCATCGGTCGCCGATCTTCGACCGCACCGGACTCGAACAGGAGAGACCATGATCAGCAAGCTCGACTTCGTTGGAATTCCGTCGCAGGACGCGGAGCGAAGCCGCGCCTTCTACGTCGAGACGCTCGGCCTGCGACCCGACGACAGCTCGCGCTTCGAGGTCTGGGTCGGCGACACGTGCTTCGGCATCTGGGAGCCGGAGAAGCTGGGCATGCCGTTCGCGCCGCAGAAGAACGCCCATCCGGCGCTCCATGTCGACGACGTCGCGGCGGTCCGCGCCGACCTGGAGGCAAAGGGCGTCGTGTTCAACGGCGAGACGTTCGACACCGGGGTGTGCCACATGGCGCTCTTCTGCGACCCCGACGGCAACGACCTCATGCTGCACAACCGCTACGCGCCGCGCGACTGAGCCGGCACGGCGCCGGCCGGCGCGGCGCCCGTGGCTACGCTCCACGCCGTGATCTCCGCCCCCGCGCGCCCCGTCGCCGATCCCGCCGCGCGCCGCTCGCTGCGCGCCCGGCTGCGTGCCGGGCCGCTCGCCCGGGCGATCGCGACGGTCGACGTCCGCCTCTACCGCCTGCTGCGCGAGCACGGCCACGACCCCGCGCTCGAGCTGCCGATCCGGCGCTTCTCGCGCCTCGGCGAGCACGCGGCGGTGTGGGTCGTGCTCGGGCTCGCGGGCGCCGCGCTCGACCCGCCGCGACGCGCGAGCTGGCTGCGGGCGACGCGCTCGGTGCTCGTCGCCTACGCGCTCAACACGGTGCTCAAGACGATCGTGCGCCGCCGCCGGCCGCAGCTCGCGAAGCTGCCCGCGCTCATCTCGACGCCGACCTCGCTGAGCTTTCCCTCCGCGCACGCGTCGTCGTCGTTCGCCGCGGCGCGCGCGTTCTCCGCGCTGCTGCCCGGGGCGCCGCTGTACGCGGGCGCCACGGCGATGGCGCTGTCGCGCGTCTACCTCGGCGTGCACTACCCGTCGGACATCGCGGCGGGCGCGCTGCTCGGGACGCTCGTCGCCGGCGCTGACGCCAACGGCCGGTCCTCGCGATGAAGGTCGGGATCGTCGGGATGCCGAACGCCGGCAAGTCGTCGCTCTTCAACGCGCTCACGCGCGCCGGCGTCGACGCGGCGAACTACCCGTTCACGACGATCGAGCCGAACGTCGCCGTGGTGGCCGTCGCCGACGAGCGGCTCGACGCGGTGGCCGAGCTCATCGGCGCGTCGGAGATCGTGCCCGACACGATCGACTTCCACGACATCGCCGGGCTGGTCGCGGGCGCGCACAGCGGCGAGGGGCTCGGCAACCGCTTCCTCGCGAACATCCGCGAGACCGACGCGATCGTCCATGTCGTGCGCGCCCACCACGACGACTCGATCATCCATCCCGAGGGCCGCGTCGACCCGCTCGCCGACATCGAGACGATCGAGACCGAGCTCGTCTACGCCGACCTCGAGCAGGCCGAGCGCCGCCACGACCGCGTCGTGCGCACGGCGCGCTCGGGCGACCGCGCGGCGATCGCCGAGGAGGCGTGGCTGCGCGAGCTGATCGACGCGCTGCAGTCCGGGCGGCCCGCGCGCACCGTGCCGCCGCCGGCCGATGCGCCGCACGCGCTGCGCGATCTCGGCCCGCTCACGGCCAAGCCGGTCCTGTTCGTCGCCAACGTCGACGAGGGATCCGACGAGGTGCCCGCCGCCGTCGCCGAGCACGCCGCCGCCCAGGGCGCGCTCGCGGTCGCGATCTCCAGCCGCATCGAGGCCGAGCTGTCCGAGCTCGAGGACGAGGACGCGGCGGCGATGCGCGCCGACCTCGGCCTGTCGGAGACCGGGCTGCAGCGGGTCGTCGGCGGCGCCTTCAGCCTGCTCGACCTCATCGCGTTCTTCACGGCCGGCGAGGACAAGCCGGCCCAGTCGTGGCACCTCGAGCGCGGTCGCACCGCGTGGCACGCGGCGGGCGAGATCCACTCCGACATCCAGCGCGGCTTCGTGCGCGCGGAGGTCATCGGCTGGCAGGAGCTCGTCGACGCCGGCGGCTACGCCGGCGCCCGCGATCGCGGCACGCTGCGGCTGGAGGGCCGCGACTACGCGATGCGCGACGGCGACGTGATGACGGTGAAGTTCACGCCGTAGGCACGCTACGCCACGCGCCGGGTCGGCAGCTCCACGACCTGTCCCTGACCGTGCGGCCGCCACGCCAGCCAGATGTCGCGCAGGCACCAGGCGTCGAGCGCGAGCAGCGCGAGGACGAACATGAGCGTGCCCAGGAGCAGCAGCGTGCGCGCGACGATCGACCCCGGCGCCGAGAGCTGCGCGCGCGCGACCGCGTCGGGATCGGCGCGGTACATCGGCGTGGCCTTGAAGGCCTCCTGCGCAGCCGTGAAGGCGGGCTTGATCTTGCCGTCGTAGGTGATGAGCGCCTTGTTGTGGATCGAGTCGCGCCCCGGCGGGTGCGCGCCACCGTCCCAGTGCGGCTTGACGGCGAACTCGCGCGCGGTCCAGTAGATCGCGCCGCCCATGAAGCCGAGCCGGTCGACGATGTCGAGGTTGCGCTCGAGGTACTTCGTCTGGAAGGCATAGGTCTGCTTGACGTTCGCGGGGCCGGGCTCGGTCGCCTCGGCACCGAACTCCGTCATCACGAGCGCCTTGCCCGGGTACTTGTCGCGCATCGCGCGCAGGTACGGCGCGAGGTCGTCGATGTCGGCCGTCGAGCGGTCGACCTTGCCGTCGTACCAGCCGTAGTACGAGTTGATCCCGAGCATGTCGAAGGCGTCGTACGTCTTCTGCCGCGGGATGCCCGGGTAGGAGAGGATGTCCATCGACACCGGCAGCGTCGGATCGAGATCGTGCGCGAGCGCGGCCGCGTTGCGCATCCACACCTGCGACGTGCGGCGCTCGTCGGGGATCGTCGTCAGCTCGTTGGCGACGGAGTGGGTGATGACCGACGGGTGGTTGCGGGCCTGCAGGATCGTGTCGCGCACGACGTCGAGCTCGTAGGAGCGCTGGCCCGGCGTCTTGAGCTGGCGGTCGCGGTGGTAGACCGGCGCCTGGCTCCAGACGAGGATCCCGGCCTTGTCGAGGCGGTCGAGCAGGCGCTGGTCGAGGAGGTAGTGGGCGCGCGTGACGTTCGCGCCGAGCGCCTTGAGCTCGTCGACCGTGTTGTCGATGTCGGCGTCGGTCAGCGCCGGCCCGCGGCCCGGGATGTCCTCCTGGACCGACGCGCCGCGCAGGTCCAGCACGCGGCCGTTGAGGCGCAGCATGCCGTCGACGACCGCGACCGTCCGCAGCCCGATGTGGCGCCGGTCGAGCTGCACCGCATGCCCGCCCGCGCGTGTCACGACCCTGCCGTCGTAGAGGCTCGGGTGCTCGGGGGACCACACCTTCGCCGCGCCGCGCACCGGCACCGCGAAGCGCACGCGCACGCGCTCGCCGGGCTGCAACGCGCGCGCGGCGGCACTGCCCTGCGAGATCGTCCCGTCGGGCGAGCGCAGCCGCACGGCGACGGAGGGCCGTCGGGTCACGCCGCTCGTGTTCTCAAGCCAACCGTCGACGAGCACGTTCCACCCGCAGTGCGAGGCGGCGCAGACGCGGCGCGGCAGCAGTCCCACGTCGTGCATGACGACCGGCCCGCGCGCGACGAGCGACACCGGGCGCGTGATCCCGCCCCAGTTCCACCAGCCCTCGCGCAGCGCCTTGGGGCGGCGGTAGTCGACGCGCACGACGAGCGTGTTCGGCTCGCCCGGGCGCAGGCCGGTCGCGGGCAGCTCGAACGGCGTGTACGGATCGTGGTGCACGCCGATCTCGATGCCGTTGAGCCACACCCGCGCGATCCGCCGCACCTGCTCGAAGCGCACGGCCCAGCCCATCCCCGCGGCGGTCGCGGGGCCCGTGAACGTCAGCCGGTACCAGCCGATCGAGCCGTAGAAGACGCTCGGGTCGGTGCGCGAGTCGATGACGTGCGGGACTCGCACCGGCTCCCAGCCGAAGCCGCGCACGCCGCCCTGCCAGTCCTGCAGCAGGCCCTGGTCGGTCGGGTCGATGGCGACCTGCCAGCCCTGGGCAAGCGGGACCGGCCCGGGCGGGTCGGCAGCAAGCGCAGCGTGCGGCAGCACGACGAACACGAGCACGGCGGCGACCGCGAATGCGAAAAGTAGGCGCACCGGCGCGACATCATGCACGAATCGGCGTGGGCGATGGACGGTTGGCGGCAGGGCGAGGGGAAGCGTGGCCTAGCCCTCCAGCCGCTCGGCGAGGCGGTTCATCCCCCGCTCGCGCGCCGCGGCTGCCGCGCCGGCACGGTCCAGCGGCCCGTCGGGCGGGCGCTCGAGGTCGACCGCGCGCAGCGTCGCGATGTCCTTGAACGCCCGCAGGGCGTCCGGGTCGCCGGTCAGGGCACCGGCCTGGCGCGGGGTCATCGTGCCCGGTTTCGACGCCGCCGCGATGACGCCTTCGAGCGTCTCGTGCGCCCGCAGCAGGTCGCGCGCGGTCTTCGCGCCGATCCCCTTCGCGCCCGGCAGGCCGTCGGAGGGATCGCCGCGCAGCGCGATGAAGTCCGGCACCTGCGCGGGCTCGATGCCGTAGCGCTCGCGCACGCCGGCCGGGTCGACGACCTCGGGACCGTCCTTGCCGCCGCGCGGGAAGAGCACGGTGACGGCGTCGCTGACGCACTGGAACATGTCGCGGTCGCCGGTGAACAGCAGCACCTCGCCGCCCGCTGCGGCCTCGACGTGGGCCAGCGAGCCGAGCAGGTCGTCGGCCTCGAGCTCGCCGACCGTCTCGCTCCGCCAGCCGAACGCGCCGAAGAAGCCGGGCGCGTCGCGCCACTGGCGCTCGAGCTCGGGCGGCATCGGCGGCCGGTCGGCGTGGTAGGGCGCGAACAGCTCGGTGCGATACGCCGCCGCCTCCGCGCCCCAGCACAGCACGACCGCGCGCGGGTCGTAGCGCTCGACGACGAAGAGCACGAGGTTCGCCATCCCGAGCAGCGCGTTGACCGGCTGGCCGTCGCCGTCGGTGATGCTCTGCGGGAGCGCGAAGAACGCGCGGTACAGCAGGGACGGGGCATCGACGGCGAGCAGCGCAGCGGGCACGGGGCGTAAGGCTATGCTGCCGCCCATGCTCACGATCACCGGCCTGGACGAAATGCGGGCGAAGGTCGGCGAGGAGATCGGCGTCAGCGACTGGCACGACGTCACGCAGGAGGAGATCGACCGGTTCGCCGCCGTGACCGGCGACGACCAGTGGATCCACACCGATCCCGAGCGCGCGACGCAGACGCCGTTCGGCGGCACGATCGCCCACGGCTACTACACGCTCTCGCTGCATCCGCGCTTCGCCAAGCAGATCGTGCAGTTCGAGGGCTTCGCGTTCGCGGTCAACTACGGCCTGAACAAGGTGCGCTTCCCGGCCCCGCTGCCGGTCGGCAACCGCGTCCGCATGCGCGCCGTGCTCGTCGACGTCGAGGACGTCGTGGGCGGGGCGCAGATCACGATGAAGCTCACGTTCGAGGGCGAGGGTGCGCTGAAGCCGGTCTGCGTGGCCGAGCAGCTCACGCGGGTGTATACGGGCGCGTAGGTCTCTTCGGGCACGGGTTCTCCCGGGGCGGGGGGATCTCGTTGCTCCTGGTGGTGAGGTGCGCTGGCGAACAGCATCGTTGAAGGAGTGCGGGTCTGGGCCTCGCGGCGCTCAGTCCGGCACGTGGTGCGGGCACGATCGGATCGGGGGGTGTGTCGAATAACCGTCGCCATGCGACGCGGATTCGACACACCCCTATGGCACGCGGCGGTCTTGGCGGATTGTGCTCGTCATTCGCGGCCAATCCGCCACGACCGCCCGCCGCAGCGTTCCGCGGTGCGCGCCACAACCGCCGAGACACCGACTCCTTCATCGATGCTGTTCGCAAGCGACCGCAGCGAACCCAGCCGCGGCGCAGACCGCCGCGCCCACCGGGCGCCGGCTCAGCCACTCACCCCGGACTCACCCCGCCCGTCGGCGAAGCCGGCGTGTCCGGCGGGCCGGCGCGCTCGGCGTGTTGCCGTCGCCCCGCGTCGCCTTCCCCGTGATCACCGTGAAGCGCGCCCACGTGTCGTACAGGCCGAGCTTGCGGCGCAGCGTCGGGCCCGAGACGACCGTCCGCCCGCCCGTGCCGACGATCTGCGCGCGAACGACGCGCGGCGACCGGCCGCGGCGCAGCACGCGGATCCGCACGAGCGAGCCCTGGACGAGCGTGCCGAGGCGCCGCTGCGCCGAGCGCAGGCTCATCCGCTTGACCCAGCGATGGCGGGGCGAGGCCGCGTCGTAGGGGTCGTCCACCGACGTCAGGTAGGGCTCGGGCTCGGCGCCCATGAACACGTTCTCGATGTTCTCCGTGCGACCGCCGGAGGTCGAGAAGTAGTACGTCACGATCGGCTTGCCCTGGAACGCGACGATCTCACCCGCGGTCGCCGCGACCGCCTGGTCGGTCGCCGCGGTCTCGCCGGAGATGCCGTTGTAGACCTGCGAGCGCGTGTCGGCGTACTGGTCGAAGCCGTCGCCCTCCTTGCTCGTCGCGAGGGCGTAGGTGCGGGCCGCGACGGCCTGCGCGCGCAGCGCCTCCTGCGGCCAGGTGGACGGCATCTCCCCCGCCACGACGCCGCGGATGTAGTCGTCGAGGCGCAGCGCGTTGATCGCCGACACGCCGCCGAGCGCCGCCGCGCGGAGCTGCAGGTCGCCGCGGAAGCGGCCGTTCATCGCGGCGTTCGCGCTGCGCCCGTTGACCTGGATGCCGCCGGTCGAGCCCGTGATCGTCAGCGGCGACGCGTAGCTTCCGAGGTCGCGGCCGGTCGCGCTGCGCAGCGTGACGACGCCGCTCAGCCCACGCGTGACGATGTAGCGCTTGGCCGGATCCAGGCGCCGCCCGTCCGCCACGCGGGCGGCGTTCGTGAAGACGATCCGGCGCGCGGTCTTCAGCAGAACGCGCGCCTGGCCGGCACCGTCGAGCTTGCCGATCTGCGTGCCCGCGTAGTAGTGGCCGAGGATCGCGACGTGGTCGGCGCCCTTCTCGGCGAACCCGTACGCGCCGTACTGGCTCATCCCGACGCCGTGGCCGAAGCCCGCGCCGCGCACGACGAGCCGCGCCGCGCCCTGCGCCGGGGCGGCGATCGCGGCCGCGAGGACCGCGGCAAGCAGGACCGTGCGCTGCATCGCCTGTCCGGACACCCCGGCGCGGCGTGAGTTGCGTCGGCTGCTGGACTCGTGGGTACGTCTTCGCATGCGTGCACACCTGAGCCTACGGGCATACTTCAGACGACATGACCGGCACGCGCGCGTCCGACGTCTTCGTGCGCTGCCTCGAGGCCGAGGGCGTGCGGCACGTGTTCGGCATCCCCGGCGAGGAGACGCTCGATCTCAACCACTCGCTGGCGCACTCGTCGATCGAGTTCGTCCCCGTCCGCCACGAGCAGGGCGGCGCGTTCATGGCCGCGATGTGCGGACGGCTCACCGGTCGCGCCGGCGTCTGCCTCGGCACGCTCGGCCCCGGCGCGCTGAACCTCGTCACCGCCGTCGCCGACGCGTACCTGGACCGCGCGCCGCTCGTCGCGCTCACCGGCCAGCGCGCGCTGGAGTGGATGCACAAGGAATCCCACCAGTACGTCGACCTCATCGAGGTCATGCGGCCGATCACGAAGTGGAACGCCCGCGTCGCGCAGCCCGAGATCATCCCCGAGGTCGTGCGCAAGGCGTTTCGCGTCGCCGAGTCCGAGAAGCCCGGCTCCACGCACCTCGAGCTGCCCGAGGACGTCATGGCGCAGCCGCTGGACGCGGCGCCGCTGCCGCGCCGCCTGCCGCCGCTGCTGGAGCCCGGCGCCGCGCGAGCTGCAGCGCGCGGCCGAGCTCATCTGCGGCGCCAGCCACCCGGTCGTCCTCGCCGGCAACGGCGTCCTGCGCGCCGGCGCGGCGCCCGCGCTGCGCGAGTTCGCCCGCGCCTGCGGGGGTGCCGGTGGCCGAGACGTTCATGGGCAAGGGCGCGATCGACTACGCCGATCCGCGCGCGCTCGGCACCGTCGGGCTGCAGGAGCGCGACTACGAGCTCGCCGGCTTCCCCGACGCCGACGTCGTGATCGCCGTCGGCTACGACCTCGTCGAGCACGCGCCGGAGCACTGGAACCCTTCGCGCGACAAGACGATCGTCGTCATCGACTCCGTCGCGGCCGAGATCGACGCCTACTTCACGCCCGCCGTCGAGCTGCTCGGCGACCTGCGCCACGTGCTCGTGCACCTCGCCGAGGAGTGCTCCCGCGTGCGCCCGCCGTGCCCGCAGCCCATCGCCGTCGCGCCTGCGCGACGCCGTCCTCGGCCGCCTCGAGGCCGCCCGCGACGACGACGCCTTCCCGGTCCGCCCGCCGCGCGCGCTGTGGGAGCTGCGCCAGGCGCTCGCGCCCTCCGACGTGCTCGTCTCCGACGTCGGCCTGCACAAGCTCTGGATCGCGCGGATGTTCCCGGCGCGCGAGCCGAAGACCGTGATGATCGCCAACGGCCTGGCCGGGATGGGCTTCGCGCTACCGAGCGCGATCGCGTGCAAGCTCGTGCATCCGCAGCACCGCGTCGTCGCGGTCTGCGGCGACGGCGGCGTGCTGATGAACATCCAGGAGCTCGAGACCGCGATGCGCCTGCGCACCGCGTTCGTCACCGTCGTGTGGGAGGACGGCGGCTTCGGCTCGATCGCCTGGAAGCAGCGCCAGCGCTTCGACGGCGAGCACTTCGGGACGGACTTCGGCAACCCGGACTTCGTGCGGCTGGCGGATTCCTTCGGCATGCCGGCCTGGCGCTGCGCCTCGGCGGAGGACTTCGGGCGGCGCCTGCGCTACGCGCTGAGCCTCGACATGCCGTCGCTGATCGTGCTACCGATCGACTATTCCATCGACGTCGCGATGTCCGATGAGCTCGGAGAGGAGACGGTGATCCGTACATGAGCACCACGACACGCCAGGCCGCCGAGCAGGCCGTGCTCGACGCGGTCCCCAAGCAGCTCTTCATCGCCGGCGAGTGGCGCGACGGCGCCGGCGGCGACACGGTCGCCGTCGAGGATCCGGCGACGGGCGAGACGATCGCGGAGGTCGCCGATGCGACGCCGCAGGATGCGCTCGACGCGCTCGGCGCGGCGCACGACACGTGGTACGGCGGCTGGCGCGACAGCGCCCCGCGCGAGCGCTCGGACATCCTGCGCCGCGCGTACGAGGCGATCGTCGAGCGCGCCGACGACCTCGCGCTGCTGATGACGCTCGAGATGGGCAAGCCGCTCGCGGAGTCCAAGGCCGAGGTGACGTACGGCGCGAGCTTCCTGCGCTGGTACGCCGAGGAGGCCGTGCGCATCGACGGCCGCTTCACGATGCACGAGGCCGGCGCGGGCCGGCTGCTGACGATGAAGCAGCCCGTCGGCCCCTGCGTCTTCATCACGCCGTGGAACTTCCCGCTGGCGATGGGCACGCGCAAGATCGGCCCGGCGATCGCGGCCGGCTGCACGATGGTCGTCAAGCCGGCGAAGCTCACCCCGCTCTCGATGCTCATGCTCGCGCGGATCCTCGAGGAGGCCGGGCTGCCGGGCGGCGTGCTGAACGTCGTGACGGCGCGCTCGTCGGGCTCGGTGATGGAGCCGGTCATCCGCGACCCGCGCACGCGCAAGCTGTCGTTCACGGGCTCGACCGAGGTCGGCCGCACGCTCATGGCACAGGCCGCCGACCAGATCCTGCGCGTGTCGATGGAGCTCGGCGGCAACGCGCCGTTCGTCGTGTTCGAGGACGCCGACGTCGACGACGCGGTCAAGGGCGCGATGGTCGCCAAGATGCGCAACATCGGCGAGGCCTGCACCGCCGCCAACCGCTTCCACGTCGCGCAGCCGCTCGCCGACGAGTTCGCGCGCAAGCTCGCCGAGAAGATGGGGTCGCTGAAGATCGGGCGCGGCACCGAGGAGGGCGTCGAGGTCGGCCCGCTGATCGACGCAGACCAGCTCGGCAAGGTCGCCGAGCTCGTCGACGACGCGGTCGCCAAGGGCGCGCGCGTGCTGTGCGGCGGCGAGCGCGTCGAGGGACCGGGCCACTTCTACAAGCCGACCGTGCTCGTCGACGTGCCCGACGACGCACGCCTGCTCAAGGAGGAGATCTTCGGCCCGGTCGCGCCGATCAAGGCGTTCTCGTCCGAGGACGAGGCGATCGCGGCCGCCAACGACACCGAGTTCGGGCTCGTCGCCTACCTCTACACCGCCGACGTCAAGCGGGCGCTGCGCGTCAGCGAGCGGATCGAGACCGGGATGATCGGCCTCAACCAGGGCATCGTCTCCAACGCGGGCGCGCCGTTCGGCGGCGTCAAGCACTCCGGCGTCGGCCGCGAGGGCGGGCCCGAGGGCATCGAGGAGTACCTCGAGCTGAAGTACGTCGCGATCGCCGCGGATTAATGCTGGCGCAACATCCAACGCGTTAGATGAAGCCGAAGAGGGATTCTGCGCTGCAGAGGGCGATATATGTCAGGGCTTGCCGGAGCACCGTTGGGGCCTAGCGGCGTCGAGGACAACGAGCGCCGCCCGATCGTCGTATTTCATCCTCGGCGGGCTCGCCGTGCTGTTCGTGGCGATGGTCGTCGTCGCCATCACGACGCTGACCGGGACGGAGAAGCCCTCAGAGGCGGCGATCGCGCGCCAGGCGCAGCTGAGCAAGCTGCCGGTCTACTGGACCGTGCACCGCGGCGACTCCTACGGCCTGATCGCGGAGAAGACCGGCCTGACGGTCGACGAGCTGGAGACCTTCAACCCCTACGTCGATCCCTCCACGCTCGTGCCGGGCCAGCGCGTGAAGCTGCGCCGGCACGTGCCGCCGCCCAAGCCCAAGCCCCTGGGCCCGAAGTACTACAAGCTGCGTTCCGGCGACTCGTTCGGGTCGATCGCCGCGAAGACCGGCAAGACGATCTATCACCTGCAGAAGCTCAACCCGAAGATGAAGCCGACGACGCTGCAGCCCGGCGATCGCGTGCGATTGCGCTGACCGCTCATCCCGCCGCCGACCAGCCGTGCCAGCGCGTGACGTCGACGGCGACGACCGGTCCCGCGGGCGGCGCGGCGCGGTACTGCGCGTAGCGCTGCGCCAGCAGCGCGAGCGCCCGGTCCGCCTCGGCGTCGCCGGATTCGAGCACGCGCGCGGCGCCGTCGGCGCGCACCCACCACAGCCGCTCCCAGTCGCCGTCGTCGTACTCGTCGGCCAGCAGCGCGACGCGCGGATCGGCCGCGATGTTCGCCAGGCGCCGCAGGGCGCGCGTGCGCTTGGGCTTGGCGTCGACGGCGTGGAAGATCGTGTCGCCGTCCAGCGCGAACACGATCGGCACGAGGTGCGGGCGGCCGTCCTGCCCGACCGTCGCCAGCCGCGCGACCCGCGCGGTCGCGAAGCGCTCGCGCGCCTCGCGCTCGGTCACCCGTTGATCTCCGCGAACGCGCGCTCCCAGCGCTCCAGGGCGGGCTCGACCACGCCGCGGTTGCCCGACGGCAGCCAGTGGACCGCCCGCGCGACGCCCGCCGCGCGGCAGCGCTCGAGCGTGGCGGCATCGGCGGGCACGCCCATCGCGTAGACCGCGATCGCGCGGCCGGCCTCGCCGGCCCGCGCGCGCAGCTCGGGAATCCGGTCCAGCACGCCCTCGGAGGAGTAGTTCGGAAACCAGACGTCGCCGAAGGCGAGCACGCGGTCGAACACCGTCGGCCCGTTGCCGCCGACGAGGATCGGCGGGTACGGGCGCTGGGCGGGCTTGGGCCACGACCAGATCCGCTCGAAGGCGACGTGCTCGCCGTGGTAGCTGGCCTCGTCGGTCGTCCAGATCGCCTGCATCGCCTCGATGCGCTCGCGCATGACCGCCATCCGCACGCGCGCGTCGGTGCCGTGGTCGGCCATCTCCTCGCGGTTCCAGCCCGCTCCGACGCCGAACTCCAAGCGCCCGCCGCTCAGGTGATCGACGCTCGCGACCTCCTTGGCGGTGTGGATCGGGTCGCGCTCGATGACGAGGCAGATCCCGCTGCCGACGCGCAGCGACGAGGTCGCGGTCGCCGCCGCCGCCAGCGTCACGAAGAGGTCGTACGTGTGCGCGTACTGGCGCGGCAGCTCGCCGCCGCCGGGGTATGGGCTCGCGCGGCTCGCTGGGATGTGCGAGTGCTCCGGGAAATAGAGCGCCGTCTGCCCGTGATCCTCGACGAGGCGGGCGAGCGGCGCCGGGCGCATGGCGTCATGCGTGGCGAAGAATCCGACTCCGGTGTCCATCCAGCGAGGGTTCCCAGCCGGGTCCTGCGCGACGCCCCGATCGGCGCGGGCGGCGCCAAGCACCCCCGTTCGGGTGGCGTGCGATCGGGCGGAGGGCGCTACATTCTCCGCGCCGCTGCGTTGGGAGCGGCAGGGCTGTCCGCGCCAACGCGTGCTGGACCGCGCGCACATGCGGCTGCAGGACGTTGCGAGGTAACACGATGAACGGGATCCGGTGACGAAGCAAGTGATGCGGGCGGTGATCGGTGGTGTCTGTGCGCTCGCGGTGCTCGCGGGCGTCCTCGTGCTGGTCGCCTCCGCCGAGTCCGACGCGACGACGACGCCGGTCGTGCTCGCGCCGCACGGCGGCGCGCCGACGATCTACGCCGGACCCGGCGACCGCGCCCAGCTCGACGGCCTGTGGCGCTATCGCGGCGACGCCGACGACGCCGGCATGGCCAAGGGCTACCAGGCGGGGAACTTCGGCGGCGAGCTCGTCCGCGTGCCGTACGTGCCCGACGCGACGCATATCAGCGGCGAGCGTGGGGTCCGGGTCTTCCGCGGCACGGTCGGCTGGTACCGGACGAAGCTCGAGGTCCCGGCCGACGGCACTACGCGGTGCGCTTCGAATCCGTCAACCACAAGGCGCAGGTCTTCATCGACGGCAAGCGCGTCGGCGCCCACACCGGCGAGTATCTGCCGTTCGAGGTACAGACGTTCCTGCGTGCCGGCATGCGCCACACGCTCGTCGTCCGCGCCGACTGGCGCGGTCCCGCGGCGATGAAGCGCGACGGCTGGCATCGCCTGTGGTTCAACTTCGGCGGCATCAACCGCGGGGTCAGCATCCGCAAGATCGGCCCCAGCGAGCTGCGCCACCCGATGCTGCGCACGCGGCTCAGCGGCGGCGTCGCGGCCGTCACCCTGTCCGTGCACGTCCACAACAACGGCGATCCGCGCCCGCTCGCGGCGAAGGGCACGCTCAGCCACGGCGATCGCAAGATCCAGTTCGACTTCCCGGCCAAGCCGGTCGCCAAGGAGGGCACCGAGGTGCTCGAGAGCTCGGTGCGGATCGACAACCCCGAGCTGTGGTCGCCGAGCGCGCCGAACATGTGGGAGCTGGCGCTCGAGATCCCCGGCGAGGCGACGTACCGCGCCCGCGTGGGCCTGCGCGAGGTGCGCACCGACGGCAGCCGGCTGCTGCTCAACGGGGCGCCCATCCGCATGCGCGGCGCCTCGATCCACGAGGACGTCTTCGGGCGCGGCGACGCGCTGCGGCCGGCCGACCAGGACCGGGTCGTCGAGCAGCTCAAGACGATCGACGCCAATGCGACGCGCACCCAGCACCCGCTCGACCCCGGGCTGCTCGAGCGCCTCGACGCCGCCGGGATCATGATCTGGCAGGGCATCGGGCCGACCGACGCGCCCGGGGCGTGGACCTCGCGCGGCGAGCGCCGCCTCAAGGTCGCCAAGGACCGCGTCCGCACGACGTTCCGCCAGGATCAGCTGCACCCCTCGATCATCACCTGGAACCTCGCCAACGAGGTCGCGGGCAACGGGCACGACGGCGGGCAGGTCCCGTACATCGACTCGATGGCCGAGGAGCTGCACAAGATCGACCCCAGCCGCCCCGTCGCGCTCGACATCTGGGGAGCGCACCCGCCGCGCAAGACGTCGCGGATCTACGAGCACATCGACATGATCGGCTGGACGAACTACATCGGCTGGTACGAGGCGACGCACGCCCCGGCGTCGGAGCTGCGCAAGCTGATCCGCACGCGCCTGTCGAAGCTGCGCAAGGTCTTCCCAGGAAAGGTAATTGTGGTGACGGAGTTCGGCGCCGAGGCCAACGGCCGCAACAAGACGACGTCGCCCGGCGGCTACGCGTTTCAGTCGCATCTGCTGGACCTGCACCTGCAGACCTACGGGGCGATCCCCAACCTCGCCGGCGCGCTCGTCTGGAACCTGCGCGACTTCGCGGTCGCGCCGACGTTCTACGGCGGCTCGATCAAGACGATGGTGCCCGGCATCAAGCTCGTGCGCGGGCTCAACCAGAAGGGCCTGTTCGACGTGCGCTACAAGGCCAAGCCGGCCGTGAAGGTCGTCAGCAGCCGCTTCGCCGCCCAGGCCGCCGCCGACGCCGGCTAGCGACGCGGTCGCAACCCGTCCGGCGCGGCGGGTCGATAGCGTTGGTGGTCGATGACCGACGACGCGGAGGGCGCAAGATGAGCGTGGCGGACCAGCAGCTGTGGGGAGGCGAGACGGCCAAGGCGGTCGAGAACTTCCCGGTCTCCGGCGAGCGCGTGCCGGTCAGCGTCGTGCGCTGGCTCGCCGCGATCAAGGGCGCCGCCGCACGCGTCAACGCGCAGCTCGGCAAGCTCGACTCCGAGCTCGCCGAGCGGATTGCCGCGGGGGCCGAGGCGATCGCGGCCGGCGGGTACGACGACCAGTTCCCGATCGACGTCTTCCAGACCGGCTCGGGCACCTCGACGAACATGAACGCCAACGAGGTCATCGCGACCCTCGCCGGCGATGGGGTGCATCCCAACGACCACGTGAACATGGGCCAGTCGTCCAACGACGTGTTCCCCAGCGCCGTTCACCTCGCCGCGCTCGACGAGGCGACGAACGCGCTGCTGCCCGCGCTGGAGCACCTCGAGGCCGCCTTCGCCGCCAAGGCGGCCGAGTTCGAGGATGTCGTGAAGTCCGGCCGCACGCACCTCATGGACGCCGTCCCCGTGACGCTCGGCCAGGAGTTCGCCGGCTACGCCGCGCAGATGCGCCTCGGCGCGCGGCGCGTGCGCAACGCGCTGCCGCAGGTCTCGCAGATCCCGCTCGGCGGCACCGCCGTGGGCAACGGGCTGAACACCCACCCGGAGTTCGCCGAGCGCATCCGCGCGCGCCTGCGCGAGTCCAGCGGCCTGGACATCGCGCCGCCCGAGGACCCGTTCGAGGCGCAGGCCAACCGCGACGCGCTCGTCGAGCTGTCGGGCGCGCTGAAGGTCGTCGCCGTCTCGCTGACGAAGATCGCCCAGGATCTCGCGCTGATGGGCTCCGGCCCGCGCGCCGGGATCGGCGAGGTGCTCCTGCCCGAGCTGCAGAAGGGCTCGTCGATCATGCCGGGGAAGGTCAACCCGGTGATCCCGGAGGTCGTGATGCAGGTCGGCGCGCAGGTCATCGGCAACGACACCGCGATCACGATCGGCGGCCTGCAGGGCAACTTCGAGCTCAACGTGCGCATCCCGCTCATCGCGCGCAACCTGCTGGGCTCGATCCACCTGCTGTCGACGACGAGCCGCCTGTTCGCCGACAAGTGCGTGTCGGGGATCGAGGCCAACCTCGAGGGCTGCCGGCGCTCGTCGGAGTCCACGCTCGCCGCCGCGACCGCGCTGAACCCGTTCATCGGCTACGACAAGGCGGGCGCGATCGTCAAGGAGGCGGCGACGTCCGGGCGCATGCTGCGCGAGGTCGCGCTCGAGCACGGCGTCGACGAGGCGACGTTCGACGAGGCGATGGACCTGCGCCGGATGGCGCGCGGCTCGGCCGCCTGAGCGCGCCCTGAATCGGCCTCCTCACTTCTGCGAGGGACTACGCTCTACGGGTGACCGCGAGCCGCCGCCTTCGCTCTTTCGGTGAGCTCGTCCTCATCGTCGCGACGGCGCTGTTCTTCGCACTCGCGATCCAGGCCTACGCGGTGAAGCCCTACGTCATCCCGTCGGAGTCGATGCTGCCGACGCTCGAGGTCGGCCAGCGCGTGCTCGTCGATCGCTTCTCGCACCGCCTCGGCGGCGATCCGAAGATCAACGACATCACGGTCTTCATGCCGCCCAGCGGCGCCGAGCGCAGCGACCAGTGCGGGATCGCCGGCGAGGGACCCGTCCTACGCGAGCGGATCGCTGAGCCGCCGCTCCTGCGCGCGCCCGACGCCGGGGGCGGGGACGAAGGCGTACATCAAGCGCGTCGTCGGCATGCCCGGCGACCGCATCGCCGTGCGGGACGGCCACGTGATCCGCAACGGCAAGCGGGTGGCCGAGCCGTTCGCCGCGGCCTGCGGCGGGGGCCCCGAATGCGATCTGGAGGCGATCGTCATCCCGCCCGGCCACTACTTCCTCATGGGCGACAACCGCGGCAACTCCGACGACAGCCGCTACTGGGGCCCCGTCCCGCGCAAGCAGATCATCGGCCGCGCGGTCGCGACGTACTGGCCTCCCGGCCGCATCGGCGGCGCGTAGGAGCTACAGACAGAACGCCGTCAGCTCGCGCGCGACGCCGACCGGGTCGTCGTAGGCGATGAGAAATCCCGTGCCGGGCAGCACGCGCAGCTGCGCGTCGGGCAGCAGGTCGAGCGCCTCCTCCGCGCCGGCGAGCGGGTGGTAGCGGTCGCGGTCGGCCCACAGCAGCAGCACCGGCGCCTCGAGCCGGGCGTAGGCCTCCAGCAGATCGCTCTGCGCGCCCGCCGGCCAGCGCCGCACCCAGCGCGACCACGACCGCGCGAGGTTCGCGTTGCCCGCGACGTCGGCGGTGGCGTGACGCAGCAGGTCGCGCGCGGCCGGGTTGCCGCGGGCGGTGAGCTTCATCCCGTGCTCGGGCCGGTAGACGAGCCGCACGACGCGCGAGGCCGCGCGGTCCAGGCCCGGCAGCGCCGCCGCGGGCGCGATCGTGCGCAGCGGCACGGGCAGGCGCGAGCGCATCGGCGGGCGGTGCAGGCGATTGGGCATGAGCACGAGCCGCGCCGGCGAGATCTGCCCGGTGACCGACGCGCGCAGCAGGATCTCCGCGCCCGCGCCGTGACCGCCGACGAGCGGATGCGGGCCGCACGTCTCGCGGCAGAAGGCGGCCATCACCTCGGCGAGCCACGCCTGCGTGTACGGGTGCCGCGGGCGATCCTCGGAGTCGCCGTGCAGCGGCAGGTCGGGCAGCACGAGCCGGAAGCGGTCGGCGAGGTGCTCGACGAGCGGCGCGAACTCGCGGTGCGAGAGCGCCGCGCTGTGCACGAGGCACAGGCCCGGGCCGACGCCCGCCTCGCGGTAGGCGATCCGCGCCCCGTCGCGGTGGTGATAGAGGCGCAGCTTCATCCGCCGCGCTCGCCCGCCCGCCGCCCGCGCAGCAGGGCCGCCGCGGCGGCGGCGCCGGCGTTCTCCTCGAGCG
The DNA here is from genome assembly GCA_963727785.1 of uncultured Solirubrobacteraceae bacterium. Classification (GTDB taxonomy): domain Bacteria; phylum Actinomycetota; class Thermoleophilia; order Solirubrobacterales; family Solirubrobacteraceae; genus CADCVQ01. The sequence continues at coordinate 412,238 of CAVSHS010000005.1, read as the reverse complement.
TCGCGACCTGCTCGACGCGGCGCGCGAGCTGCGTCGTGATGCCGCTGGCGCTGGACGCGGCGCCGGCCTTCACCGCACCCGCGAGGTAGCCGAGCCGCAGCGCCGCCGCCGGGTCCCGTGCGGCCTGTGCGCGCAGCGTGTCGGCCATCCGCACGAAGACGAGGCCGAGCGACTGCATGTCGGCGTCCGTCCGCGCCGCGCTGACGCAGCGCGACAGCCGCGTCCCGTCCGCGAGCACCACGGCGCCGGGCGCGCGCTGGAGCGCGGACAGCAGCGCGGCCGGACCGTCGAAGCACGCGGCGGGCACGGGATCGGGTTCGTTCGTGCAGCCCGCGAGGAGCAGCAGGGCGACGCGCGACCGCGGCGCATGCGCGTGCCCTGGTGGCCATGGCGTTGCTCCCGAGCGGACCCACCGCCGGATCGTAGAGTCCGCCGGGTGCTGCGATCGCCCCACGATCGCGAGATCAGGCGTCTCGCGATCCCCGCGCTCGGCGCGCTCGCGGCGGAGCCGCTGTACCTGCTCGTCGACACGGCGATCGTGGGGCACCTCGGGACGCGGCAGCTCGCGGCGCTCGCGATCGCCGCGACCGTGCTCACGACGCTCGTCTCGCTGTGCATCTTCCTCACGTACGGAACGACGGCCCAGGTCGCGCGGATGCACGGCGCCGGCGACCGCGCCCGGGCCGGCGAGCTCGCGGCGCAGTCGTTCTGGCTCGCGCTCGCGCTCGGCGCCGCGCTGGCGCTCGCCTGCGTGGTGTTCGCCGGCCCGCTCGTGGCGCTGTTCGGCGGCGCGGGGGAGACCGCGGCGCTCGCCGAGCGCTACCTGCGCATCAGCGCGCTCGGCCTGGCGCCGGCGCTCGTCGCGCTCGCCGGCCAGGGCTACCTGCGCGGCATCGACGACCTCAGGACGCCGCTCGTCATCGTCGTCGCGTCGCAGGCGTGCAACGTCGTGCTCGAGCTGTGGTTCGTCTACGGGCTGGACCTCGGCCTCGACGGCTCGGCGCTCGGGACCGTCCTCGCGCAGGCCGGCATGGGCGCCGCGTTCGCCTGGCTGCTGCTTGCGCACCGTGGAACCGGATGCGGGACCCGCCTCCGGCGATCGGGCGCCCGCAGCGGGCGCCGGCCAGGGCGAGGGCTCCGCCTCCGGCACCCGCCGGACCCGCCGCCCGCAGCCTGCACTGCTCGCGCCGCTCGTCCGCATCTCCGGCGAGCTCTTCGTGCGCTCCGCCGCGCTGCTCGTCGCGTTCGCGACGGCGAGCGCCGTCATCGCCCGCATCGGCGAGACCTCGCTCGCCGCGCACCAGATCGCGATGGGCCTGTTCGTGTTCGCGGCGCTCGTCCTCGACGCGATCGCGATCGCCGCCCAGGTGCTCGTCGGGCGAGCGCTCGGCGCGGGCGATGCCGCGGCCGCACGCGCCGTCGGCCTGCGCGCGCTGGCCTGGTCGCTGACGGCGGGCTGTGTCTTCGGTGCGCTCCTGCTCGCGCTCGCCGGCGTCCTGCCGCAGGCGTTCACGGACGATCCCGCGGTGATCGAGCGCGCCCATGCGATCTGGACGATGCTGGCGCTCATGCAGCCCGCGGCGGCGATCGTCTTCGGGCTGGACGGGATCCTCATCGGCGCCGGCGACACGCGCTACCTCGCCGGCTCGATGCTGCTCGCCGGGCTCGGCGTCTACGTCCCGATCGCGCTGCTCGCGCTCGCGCTCGAGTGGGGCTTCACCGGCGTGTGGGCGGGCCTGCTCGCGCTCGTCGGGGTGCGGCTCGTGACGCTCGGCTGGCGCTTTGCCGGCGGCCGCTGGGCGGTCACCGGGGCGGCGGTGGCGCGTGGTCCGGCCCGCTCGGCCGGTCCCGGCCCGCGCTGATCGCTGCGCGCGGGACCCGCTGGCTAGGACGAGCCGGGCTTGCTCGTGCCGCCCGAGCCTGCCGCGGAATCGGTCGCGACGGAGTCCGCGATGCGGCCCTCGATCGCCAGCTCGATGTCGAAGTCGGCGGTGTCGGCGTGGCGGTACTCGAGGCCGCGGCCCGCCAGCAGCTCCGCGAGCGCCTCGACGAAGCGCGTGTCGAGCTGGCGCCCTGCGACGCGTCGCAGCTCGGTCATCGCCTGAAAGGACGTCATCCGATCGCGGTATGTGTCCTCGGCAGTCAGCGTGTCGTAGACCTCCGCGACGGCGACGATCCGGGCGATGGCGGGGATCTCGTCGCCCTTGAGGCCATCCGGGTAGCCGCGGCCGTCGATGCGCTCGTGATGCGCACGCACGATCTGCGCGACCGGACCATAGACGCCGAGGTCGCGCAGCAGGTCGGCGCCGAGCTCGGGGTGCTGGTGGATCGCCTCCCAGTCGTCCTGGGTCAGCGTGCCGTGGCGCTCCATCACGCGGTCGGGCAGCGCGAACCGGCCGATGTCGTGCAGCAGGCCCGCGGTGTGGGCGAGCTCCGCGTCGCGCGTGCTCATCCCGCACTCGAGCGCGATGTCGCGCGCGAAGGAGGCGACGGCCGCGCTGTGGCGCGCGGTCCGGCTGTCGCGCCGGTCCAGCGAGCGCACGAGCGACGACAGCACGCCCCACGACAGCGCGGCGTACTGGCCGGCGCGCTCGCGAGCGATGAAGACCAGGCGCGACATGTACGCGAAGGCCACGAGGATGAGGACGACGAACACGCTCGCCGGGGTACCGGCCTTCGTGTAGATGGCGGCCAGCGCAAGCGTCAGCGCGATCGTGAGCCCGAGCGAGGGGAGGAGCTCGCGAGGAGGCTTGAGCATGCTGCGCATGTCGTGGCCGTCGACGAGCGAGACGAGTGACTGCAGCAGGACGAAGTTCATGGCGATGAACGCGGTCTCGACGATCGCGAGCACCACGAGGTCGCGCGCGCTTCCGGTCATCGATCCGGCGAACGCGTCGAACGCGAACGCGGCAAGCAGCGCGGGCACCGCGATCGACGCGATGTTGATCGGCAGGACCCTCGTGCGGTATGGCCGCTTGATCCAGCCGCGGCCGAGCACGATCCACGTGACGATCTCCGTCACGATGACCATGGCGAACACCGCCGCAGGCCCGAGGAACGCCGCGGCCAGCATGAAGCACACGAACGCCGCCGAGACCTCGACGGTGCCCTCCCATTTCGCTCCGCCCAGCACGCCCGCGATCGCGCACGCACCGAGCACGAACGTCAGCCCGTCGAGCAGGTTCTGCGGGGCGGAGACGGCGAGCGGGATCGCTGCGAGGACGATGACGCACGCCAGCCCGATCGCCAGCCGTGGGCGGAGCGGGGTCTCGGTGACCGTCACGTGAAGACCTTAGCGGTCTTCACGCGACGGAAAAGTCCGGCGTCAGCCGGTGCGGAAGACGGCGCCGGCGGCGGCGAATACGGTGAGCGCGGTGATGAGGACGGGGCTGTACAGACGGGTCTTCAGGCTGGTCATCTCGACCTCCGGGGTGGTGGTGGTGAACGGGCGCCTAAAGTAGCCCTTCCATCTCGAAGCGAGAGCTTGCAAGCTCGAACATCTGCGCATTGGTTAAGGACGCTGCGCAAACTGCGCTGCCTCGGGTCTCAAAAGTGGTGCAATACCTTCCCGAGGGGACTTTTCGCTTGATCTGGACGAATATTTCTGCCACCGCTAGCAGACTCGTTTGTGACCCCGGACGAATGTTCCATCGGCGGTGGGTTGTACTCATCTTCCCGTGCTGGGACGATTAATAGGAGAGAATCTGCGGGTCCCGAGCACCGGCTCACGGCCCCCGAAAGGAGGCCGCGAGGTGCGACGATTGCCCGCAGTTCGAAGCCAAAGCTGCTCAAAGCGCGATATTCGGGCGCTGAACGTATGCATTTTCCCATGACATGGGTTTGCATCGGATCGGGCTAGCCCTGATCATGTCGTCCATGCGGACGCTAAAGACGAGCGAGGCAGCGGCACTGCTGAACGTCAGCCCCAACACGCTCCGTGCGTGGGAGCGGCGTTTCGGCTACCCGAAGCCCCAGCGGTCGGCCGGCCAGCACCGTCTTTACACGCACGGTGAGGTCGCCGCGCTGCGCGACGCGCTGCAGCAGGGGCTCTCGATCTCCTCGGCGGTCAGTCGTGCGCGCGAGGCGCTCAGCTCGGACACCCACGCCCTCGTGGGCGCGCTCGCCGGCTTCGAGCTCGACCGTGCGGACGGCGCGATGGAGTCCGCGCTCGCCCTGCGCTCCGTGGAGCGCACGGTGGAGGAGGTCCTGCTGCCGTCGCTCGGCGAGCTCGGCGAGCGCTACGGCATCCACAGCGCGCCCTGGGCCTTCGCGGCACGCTGGGCCGACGGCTGGCTGCGCCGGGCCCAGCGGCTCGCGCCGCCGCCGATCCGCGACCTCGCGATCCTCGTCGGCGATGCCACGCGCAACGAGCTCGACCCCGACGCGCTCGCGGTGCGCGCGTTCGAGCTGTTCTGCGGCCGTTCCGGCGCGCGCGTCATGGCGCTGCCCGTCGGCGGCGTGTCCGGCCTGTCGGACGTCGTCGAGTCGCTGTCGCCGGACGCGATCGTGATCGCCGGCGGGCACCTGCCCGACGACGACGTCGCGCTGTGGGCCTACCGCGTGCGCGCGGCCGCCGGACCGCTGCCGCTGGCGCTGTTCCGCCGCTCGCGCAACGGCGCGAACGTCCGCACGACCGGCACGGCGATCCTGCCCGACACGCCGTTCGGCGCGCACCGCCAGCTGCTCGCGCTGATCGACGAGCGCCTGCCCGCCCGCGTCGTCGAGGTCGCCGCGCTGTCGGTCCTCGCCGGCGACGTCGAGCGTCGTGAGGCACAGGCATGAGGCGACTGCGCGCCGTACGCCCGGTAGAGATCGACGAGCGCGGCCTGGAGGTCGTGTCGTTCTGCGGCCACTGCGCGATGGCGCCTTCGCCGGTCGTTGCAGACCAGCCGTCGCGCGTCTGCGGGCACTGCGGGCTCGGCCTCGTGCTGCAGGCCAGCGCCGACCTCGCGCCGCGGCGCGACGAGCCGTTTCTCGTCATCGACACGACGCTGTCGGTCTGCGCGGTGTCGGCGGCGGCGGAGGATCTGCTCGACATCGAAGAGACGAAGGCGGTCAACAAGCACATCGCGGACTTCCTCGTCCCGGCGGACGCAAACGCCCCCAGCGCGGAGAACCTGCTGGCGCTTCTCGTCGAGGTTGCCGGCGGTTCGGGCGAGGCGCGGACGGCCGTTGTACGCCCCCGCCAGGAGTTCGGCGTGCGCTACAAAGCACGAATTGGCCCCTGCGGGCCACCCCACGCAGCGCTGCTCGTGCTCTCCTAGCGCAGAGTTAGCTGAATTTCAGGTCGCGATTCCCTAACCTGTACGGATCGACTTGTCCCTGCATGCGGACTTGTGTCCGTGGCTCAACGGTAGGGGAGACCAGAACTACTCACGATGAGTGTCCTACGCACCCATGCTGCTGCTGCCATGTTGGGCGTCAGCCCTAACACGTTGCGGTCGTGGGAGCGACGGTTCGGGTATCCGACGCCGCGCCGCACGGCCGGCGGTCACCGTCAGTTCGATCTCGCCGAGGTCGAGGCGCTGCGCCAGGCCTTCGAGGAGACGCACAACGTCTCGTCGGCGATCTCGATCGCCCGCGAGCGTGGCAGCGGCCCGTCGTCGCCGACGCGCCTGCGCTCCGCCCTGCGCCGCTTCGAGGAGATCGAGGCCGACCGGATCCTCGAGGAGAGCCTCGCCGTACGCTCCGTCGAGCGCACCGTCGAGGAGGTGCTGCTGCCCGCAGTCGACGGCCTCGGCTCGCCCGACGGCGAGCCACCCTCGGCCGAGCTCGGCTTCGCGTGGCGCTGGGCGACGGGTTGGCTTGCCGCGAACAAGCGGGTCGCACCGGCGGCGACGCGCCCCGAGGGCGTCCTCATCTTCGACGCGAGCGCGCCGTGCGACATCGACGCGCTGCACGCCCAGGCGCTCGAGCTGTGCCTGCGGCGGGCCGGCATCCGGACGCTCATGCTGACCGCCGAGCTCGACGCGGGCCGGCTGGCGCATGTCCTGCAGGCGCTCAGCCCGCGGCTCGTCGTGCTGACCGGCCGTCGCGCCTGGCTGGATGCGCTCGGGCGGATCGCCTACCAGTCGCGCCGCGCCTCCGAGCACGTCGAGATCCTCGACTTCCGCGGCGCGCTGCCGGAGTCCGACCAGTCGACGGTTCCGCGCCTCGGCACGAGCGCGGTCGGCGCCCGCGACCTGCTGCTCGCACGGCTCAACGCGCGCGAGGCGACGGTCCGCCGCCGCCCCGGTCTCGCACAGGTCGGATAGCGCCGCCACATCGTCCGCCCGGGCCGTTACGGTCCGGCGCCAGGATGACCCTCGTTCCCGGCGACCCGCTTGCGCATCGCGCCCTCGAGTCGCTGCTGCGCGCGGAGGCATCGGTCCGCCGCCGGCTGAGCGCCGACCTCGAGCGCGAGGGGTTGTCGGCGACCGGCTTCACGGTCCTCGTGATCCTCACGACCGCCGGCGGCGAGCTCGAGCTGCGCCTGCTGCGCGCCCGCCTGCGCACGTCGAAGGCCAACGCGACCGAGGTCGTCACGACGCTCGAGGCGCGCGGGCTCGTGCAGCGCCGCCGCCTGCTGACCGACCGCCGCGCGGCAAGCGTCGCGATCAGCGACCGGGGGGCGGAGATCGTCGACCGGCTGTTCCCCGAGCACAGCGAGCGCGTGGCGCAGGCGTTCGCCGTTCTCGACGAGGCCGAGAAGCGCTCGCTGGCGAGCATCTGCCGCAAGCTCGCGGCCTGAGGGATCCGGGAGCCGCTTGGATGGCTGATCCGCGTGTGTCGTGGCGGTTGCGCTGACGCTGGTGAAACGGCATCAATGAGGGCGTGGGGCCCGGGCGCCGGGGGTCGGCTGCCAGCGTGGCGCGAATGTGTTCGCATGCAACAGTTTCGCGCCACCCTCCCCGCCCGCGCCCGCCCGCCCCAACGCCAGGCCCGGCGAACCTCCTCATCGCCGCTGTTCACAAGCGTTCGCGCCCGCCCTCTGCTGCCTGATGGCCACGTCACGCGTACGTCGCTGCTGATCCCCGACGGCTCCTGAGACTTCAACCGGTTGGCGATGACCGCGCCCGCCCTTCGACCTACACTCATCGCCATGGCAACACGGCCCGTCGACGCGCAGGTCTCCTTCCCGAAGCTCGAGGAGCAGGTCCTCGAGCGCTGGCGTGAGCGCGACGTGTTTCGCGAGTCCGTGCGGCGGCGTGAGGGGGCCAAGCCCTGGGTCTTCTGGGAGGGGCCGCCGACGGCGAACGGCCCGCCCGGCGTGCACCACGTCCTGAGCCGCGCCTTCAAGGACATCTTCCCCCGCTTCCGCACGATGCGCGGCTACTACGTCGAGCGCCGCGGCGGCTGGGACACGCATGGCCTGCCCGTCGAGATCGCCGTCGAGCAGAAGCTCGGGATCAAGTCCAAGGCCGAGATCGAGGAGTACGGGATCGCGGAGTTCAACGCCCAGTGCCGCGAGTCGGTGTTCGCCTTCCTCGAGGACTGGAACGCGCTGACCGAGCGGATCGGCTTCTGGCTGGACCTCGACAACGCCTACCGCACGCTGGACCCGACCTACGTCGAGTCGGTCTGGTGGTCGCTGAAGCAGATCGCCGGCAAGGGCCTGCTCTACGAGGGACACCGCGTCGTCCCGTACTGCCCGCGCTGCGGCACCGCGCTGTCGAGCCACGAGGTCGCGCTCGGCTATGAGGACGTCGAGGATCCCTCCGTCTACGTGCGCTTCCGCGTCGCGCAGGACGGCGGCCCGCTGCAGGCCGGCGACGAGCTGCTGATCTGGACGACGACGCCGTGGACGCTCGTCTCCAACGCCGCGGTCGCGGTCGACCCCGAGCTCGTCTACGTCCGTGCCAAGACCGGCAAGCTCGACGCCCCGGTGGTGCTCGCCGAGGCGCTCATCGAGAAGGTGCTCGGCGACCCGGCCGCCGTGCAGATCCTCGATCGCTTCCCGGGCGCGGCGATGGACGGCGTGCGCTACGAGCCCCCGTTTCACTACCTCCGCGCCGAGGAGTACGGCGAGCGCGGGCACACGGTCCTGCTCGGCGACTTCGTCACCGCCGACGACGGCACCGGCATCGTGCACACGGCGATCGCCTTCGGCGAGGACGACTTCCGGCTCGGCATGCAGTACGGGCTGACCGTCGTCAACCCCGTGCGGCTGGACGGCACGTACGACGAGCGCATCGGCGCGTACGCCGGGCGCTTCGTCAAGGACGCCGACGCCGATCTCATCGAGGATCTGCGCAAGGCGTGGCCGCCTGCTGCGCGCCGAGACCTACGAGCACTCCTATCCGCACTGCTGGCGCTGCTCGACCCCGCTGCTGTACTACGCCAAGCCGTCGTGGTACATCGCGACCTCGAGGATCCGCGACGAGCTGCTGGCGGCCAACGAGCAGGTCACCTGGCATCCCGGGCACATCAAGCACGGGCGCTTCGGCAACTGGCTGGAGAACAACGTCGACTGGGCGCTGTCGCGCGAGCGCTACTGGGGCACGCCGCTGCCCGTCTGGCGCTGCGAGCAGGACCACGTCACGGTGATCGGCTCGCTCGACGAGCTCGAGCAGCGCTCCGGCGTGCGCCTCGAGGATCCGCACCGCCCGTTCGTCGACGAGGTGACGTTCGCCTGCGAGACGTGCGGCTCGACGGCCACGCGCGTCCCCGAGGTCATCGACGTCTGGTTCGACTCGGGCGCGATGCCGTTCGCCCAGCGCCACGAGCCGTTCGAGGGCGAGGTGTCGCCCGCGGAGCTCTACCCGGCCGACTTCATCTGCGAGGCGCTCGACCAGACGCGCGGCTGGTTCTACTCCCTGCTCGGCGTCTCGACGCTGCTGCGCGGCCCGGAGGTGCCCTACCGCCACGTCGTCTGCCTGGGCCTGATCCTCGACGAGCAGGGCCAGAAGATGTCGAAGTCCAGGGGCAACGTCGTCGCGCCCGACGAGATCATCGATCGCTTCGGCGCCGACGCGCTGCGCTGGTACTTCTTCACCTCAAAGCAGCCGTGGGACGGCTACCTCTTCTCGCCCGAGGCGATCGGCGAGGGCGTGCGGCTGTTCCTGCGCCAGCTCTGGAACACGTATCGCGTCGCGACGATCTACGAGCCCGCGGAGACGGGTGCCACACGCGAGACCGACCTCGACGGCTGGATCGGCTCGCGCCTCAGCGCGACGGTCGCGACCGTCACCGAGCGCCTGGACGCCTACGACGCGACCGGCGGCGGCCGCGCGATCGCCGACTTCGTCGACGATCTCTCCAACTGGTACGTGCGCCGCTCGCGCCCGCGCTTCTGGGACGGCGACGCGGTCGCGCTGCAGACGCTGCGCCACAGCCTCGTCACCGTCGCCCAGCTGCTCGCGCCGTTCACGCCGTTCGTCGCCGACGAGATCTACGACAACCTCGACGGGTCCGAGCCCAGCGTCCACCTGACCGACTGGCCCGAGCCGGGGCCGCGCGACGCGGCGCTCGAGGAGGCGATGGCGATCGCCCGCGAGACCGTTCGCCTCGGGCTGGCCGCGCGCGGCGCCGCGAAGATCAAGGTCCGCCAGCCGCTGCACGAGGCCGTCGTCGTGGCCGCCGGCCGCGAGCGCGAGGCGATCGAGCGGCTCGGCGACATCGTCCGCGAGGAGCTCAACGTCAAGTTCCTGCGCTTCGTCTCGCAGGCCGACGAGCTCGGCTCGTACACGCTGAAGCCCAACTACCGCACGCTCGGCCCGCGCTTCGGCAGGGCGATGCCGCAGGTCGCCGAGGCGGTCGCGGCGCTCGATGCCGACCACGTCGCCGACGCGCTGCGCGCCGGCCGCCCGGTCGGCGTGTTCATCGACGGCCACGACCACACGCTCGGCCCGGACGACCTGCAGCTGGCGATGGCGCCGCTGGCCGGCTACCAGCTCGAGCGCGAGGGCTCGCACGCAGTGGCGCTGGAGCTCTCGATCGACGACGACCTGCGTCGCGAGGGGCTCGCGCGGGAGATCGTGCACGCCGTCCAGCTCGCGCGCCGCGAGGCCGGGCTGGACATCTCCGATCGCATCGTGCTGACGCTCGGCGGCGAGGAGGACCTGCTCGACGCGGCGCGCGTGCACGAGGCCTACCTCAGCGGCGAGGTCCTCGCGGTCGCGGTGAACTACAGCGCCAACGGCGACGGCCAGATCACGACGATCGACGGCCGCGAGCTGCGGATCTCCGTCATCGCCGCCTGACCTGTCGCTGCACGAATGGGCACAGCCCGTGCCTGATTGCGAGCGACGCGCCTGATTCCCGGCGCCGCTGCCGGGTACGCCGTGGACGAGGCCGACGTCACGTTGGGGCATCTGCCCCGCATGCCGGACCACGACTCACGACCAATCGAGGGGAGTTGCATGAGCGACCAGACGCCACCGCCCACGACGACCGACGCCGGAATCCCTGCTCCCAGCGACAGCCATTCGCTGACCGTCGGCCCGACTGGCCCCATCCTGCTGCAGGACCACTACCTCATCCAGAAGATGGCCCAGTTCAACCGCGAGCGCGTCCCGGAGCGGGTCGTGCACGCCAAGGGCGCCGGCGCGCACGGCTTCTTCGAGGTGACCGAGGACGTCTCGCAGTTCACGCGCGCCGACATGTTCAACGGCGTCGGCAAGAAGACGCCGATGTTCGCGCGCTTCTCGACCGTCGCCGGCGAGCTCGGATCGGCCGACACGGCGCGCGACCCGCGTGGCTTCGCGTTGAAGTTCTACACGCAGGAGGGCAACTACGACCTCGTCGGCAACAACACGCCGGTCTTCTTCGTCCGCGATCCGTCGAACTTCCAGGACTTCATCCACTCCCAGAAGCGCCGCGCGGACACCGACCGCCGCGACAACAACATGCAGTGGGACTTCTGGACGCTGAAGCCGGAGTCCGCGCACCAGGTCACGATCCTCATGAGCGACCGCGGAACGCCGAAGACGATGCGCAACATGAACGGCTACGGCAGCCACACGTTCATGTGGATCAACGCAGGCGGCGAGAAGTTCTGGATCAAGTACCACTTCAAGACCGACCAGGGCATCGAGAACTTCACCGACGCCGACGCCGGCGCGATGGCCGCGGAGGACCCCGACTACCACCGCGCCGACCTGTGGAACGCGATTCGTGACGGCAACGCGCCGACGTGGACGCTCGAGGTCCAGGTCATGCCGTTCGAGGACGCGGCGGACTACCGCTTCAACCCGTTCGACCTCACGAAGGTCTGGCCGCACGGCGACTACCCGCCGATCAAGGTCGGCCGGATGGTGCTCGACCGCAACCCGGAGAACTACTTCGCCGAGGTCGAGCAGGCGGCGTTCGAGCCCGCGAACATGGTGCGCGGCATCGGCCCGTCGCCGGACAAGATGCTGCTCGGGCGGCTGTTCAGCTATCCCGACACGCACCGCTACCGGATCGGCCCGAACTACCTGCAGCTCCCGATCAACCGGCCGCAGTGCCCCGTCCACAGCTACAACAAGGACGGCGCGATGCGCTTCCAGAACCCCGGCGACCCGGTCTACGCGCCGAACACCGCCGGCGGGCCCGCCGCCGACGAGAAGAACTACGGCGAGCAGGGCACGTGGCACGTCGAAGGCGAGATGGTGCGCGCCGCATACGACCTGCACAGCGAGGACGACGACTTCGGCCAGCCGGGGACGCTCGTGCGCGAGGTCATGTCGCAGGACGATCGCGACAACCTCGCCGCGAACATCCTGGGCCACGCCGGCGATCCCGACGTGCAGCCGAGGAGATGAAGCCGCGCATCGTGCAGTACTGGACCAACGTCGACCCCGACGTCGGCGCGGCCGTGGCGAAGGGCCTGGGCGTGCAGACGCCCGCTCCCGCAGGCATCGACTGATCAGCCGTCTCGCCCGGAGGTCAGCGCAGGCGCTGACTCCGGCGGGCGACGTCAAACGAGCCGGCCGCTCGCGTGGGGAGCGGCCGGCTCGAGCGGTTCGTGCGCTCAGGCGGCGGGCTCGAGCTCGAGCTGGTCCTCGAGCTGGCTCTTGGAGCGCGTCGGCCGCAGGCGCTTGGTCTCGACGCCGTTGTTGAAGAGCACGAGCGAGGGGATCGACAGGATCCCGTACTGCGCGGCCGTGATCTGGTTCTCGTCGACGTTGAGCTTGACGATGCGCACGTCGTCGCGACCCTCGGCGATCTCCTCGAGCAGCGGGGCGATCGCGCGGCACGGAGCACACCACGGGGCCCAGAAGTCCACGAGGATCGGGCTCTCGGACTCGAGGACCTCGGCCTGGAAGTTGTCGTCGGTCACTTCGATGATCGATCCGGCCATATGGTCTCCTTTGCGTGACGTCGCCCGGCGAAGGGCGGAAAGCTGCACACCACTATACAAAATGAAGCGAGCAAGACCCGGCGGGCTGCTACGCGGGCCCTACCCGGCGAGCGCGCGCAGCAGGCCCGGGCTGACGTAGACCTCGACGAAGGCCGCGGCCACGAGCACGGGAACTGCAAGGAGCACGGTAACGAGCGTGGCGGCCAGCAGCTCGTGCCAGTCGCCGTGGCGGCTGGCGATGATCCAGGCCGCAAGCGGAAGGAAGAGCGCGACGAGCTCCGGGAGCGCATGCGGCAGCAGGCCGACGAGCAGCAGGCCGGGCGACATGTCCAGTTGCGCCGCCAGCGACGCTGCGCCCTGGCCGAGCACGAAGGCCTGCGTGAGCAGCGAGAACGCCGTCGCGCCGACGACGAAGGCGATCGCCAGCGGGCCCGCCTTCTCGCGCACCCAGCGCGCGATGCCGCGGCGCTGCGCGGCCTCGCGCGGCAGCGAGCTGCCGGCGATGAAGCCCGCGAGGCAGGCGAACGCGTGCAGCGCGAGCACGAGCGCGTTGCGGCCGAGGACCTGCAGGACGTCGCCGAGGCCGGGCTGTCCTGCCGAGTCCGAGGAAGGATTGCGAGACGTCCGGCGTCGATGCTCGCGCGATGAGCCAGACGGCGACGAGCAGCAGGACCGCGATCGTCAGCGCGCCGGCGAGCCAGCGGCCGACGATGGGACCGGGGCGCTCGTTCCAGGCGTCGAGGGTCGCCCGCGTGTCCGCGAGGCCGCGGACGAGCGCGAGATCCGATGCCTGCACAGACGGGGCATCGGCGCGCCCGGCGCTCGCCCGCGCTCAGCGGCCGCGCCGGTGGCCGGATGTGCGAGCAAAGCGCAGCTGCGGCACGAGCAGCGCGGCCTCGCCGGCGATCCGCCACGACATCTTCGAGCGCCCGTGCTCGCGGTCGCGGAAGACGATCGGCAGCTCGACGATCGCAAAGCCCGCCTGCGCCGCGCGATGCGTCAGCTCGACCTGGAAGGCGTAGCCGCGCGAGCGGACCGTCGGCAGGTCGATCGCCTCGAGCACCTCGCGCCGGAAGCACTTGAAGCCGCCGGTCAGGTCGCGGACGTCGAGCCCGAGCACCTTGCGCGCGTACCACGAGCCGCCGCGGCTCACGAGCCGGCGCACCCGGCCCCAGTCCGCCACCGCGCCGCCGGCGACGTAGCGCGAGCCGAGCACGAGGTCGGCCTCGCGGGCGGCGGCGAGCAGCCGGGCGAGGTCGGCCGGATCGTGCGAGAAGTCGGCGTCCATCTCCATGACGAGCTGCGCGCCGTGCGCGAGCGCGTGCGTGAAGCCCGCGATGTAGGCCGGTCCCGAGGCCCTCGCGCACCGTGCGGTGCAGGACCTCGACGTCGTCGTGCTCGGCCGCCAGGCGATCGGCGATCTCACCCGTCCCGTCCGGCGATCCGTCGTCGACGACGAGGATCCGGTGCGTCGCCCGGCGCGGCCTGCTCGAGCACCGCCCGCGCGGCCGCGACGATCGCCGCGATGTTCTCGGCCTCGTCGTACGTGGGCAGGATCAGCCAGGCGGCGGGGGGCATCGGCGCGACTACCCTACGGGCCCGTGGCATCGGACCCCTCGAACCTCCAGATCGCGGCCGCATTCGACGAGCTGGCCGACCTCTACGAGCTCGACGGAGCGATCGTGCACCGCGTCCTCGCCTACCGCTCGGCGGCGAAGGCCGCGCGCGAGGCGACGGTGTCGGTGGCGGCGCTCACGCGCCAGGGGACCGTCACGTCGCTGAACGGCATCGGCAAGACGCTCGAGGAGAAGCTCGTCGCGCTGCTCGACACCGGCGACATCCCCGCGGCGGTCAAGCTGCGCGCGAAGTACCCGGCCGGCCTGCTGGAGATGACGCGCCTGCCGGGGCTCGGTCCCAAGCGCGCGCGGCGGCTGTTCGACGAGCTCGGGATCGACTCGCTGCAGATGCTGCGCGCCGCCGCCGAGGGCGAGCAGCTGCGCGGGATCAAGGGCTTCGGAGCGAAGTTCGAGGCCTCCGTGCTGTCGTCGATCGACGCCGGCATCGGCGAGCGGCCCGCGCAGCGCGTGCTGCTGCACCGCGCGCTTGACGTCGGCGAGCAGATCGTTGCGGCGCTGCGCGAGCATCCCGCCGCCGAGCGCGTCGAGCTCGCCGGCTCGGCGCGCCGCCAGACGGACTCGGTCAAGGACCTCGACATCATCGCGACGGCGAGCGACCCCGGCGCGCTGGCGCGCGCGCTCGGCGACCTCGAGCTCATCGAGTCCGCCGCCGCGCCCAACGAGAACGCCGCGCGCGGGCGCACGCACACCGGCCTGCCGGTCGACCTGCGCGTCGTCGCGCCGGAGAACTTCGGCAACCTCCTGCAGCACTTCACCGGCTCGCAGGCGCACAACGTCGCGCTGCGCGAGGCGGCGGTGCGCCGCGGGCTGCACGTCAGCGAGTACGGGATCCTCGACGACGAGACCGGCGAGACGCTGCGCTGCTCCAGCGAGGAGGCGGTCTACGAGCGTCTCGGCCTGCCCTTCCCGGAGCCCGAGCTGCGCGAGAACCGCGGGGAGCTGGCGCCCGGATTCGTGCCGCCGAGGCTCATCACGGTGCAGGACCTGCGCGGCGACCTGCACATGCACACGGTCGCCTCCGACGGGCGCAACACGATCGAGCAGATGGCGCGTGCGGCGCTCGCCCGCGGCTACGAGTACATCGCGATCACCGACCACTCCGCCACGCACGGCTTCGGCGACCACGTCCCGCCGGACGAGCTCGAGCGCCAGATCGAGCGCATCGCCGAGGTCAACGCGCGCGTCGACGGCATCACGGTCCTCGCGGGGACCGAGACGAACATCCTGCCCAACGGCGCGCCCGACTACGACGACGACCTGCTGTCACGGCTGGACTGGGTGATCGGCTCCGTGCACACGTCGTTCGGGATGCCGTCGGCCGAGATGACCAAGCGCATGGTCGCCGCGATCGAGCATCCCTGGATCGACGCGATCGGCCATCCGACCGGCCGCAAGATCCAGTCGCGCCAGCCTTACGGCATCGACATCGACGAGGTCATCGCGGCGGCCGCGCGGACCGGCACGATGCTCGAGATCAACTCCGCGCCCGACCGCCGCGACCTCAACGACGTGCACGCGCGCGCCGCCGCAGAGAACGGCGTGCTGCTGCTGATCGACTCGGATGCCCACGGCGCCGAGCGCCTGGAGCACGTGCGCTGGGGTGTGGCGACGGCGCGGCGCGCATGGGTGACGCCCGAGCAGGTCGCCAACACGCGGCCGTGGGCGCAGTTCGCGGCGCTGCGCAAGCGCGCGCGGCCGAGCTAGCCAGCTGGCGGCGCAATCCAACCATCAGCCGACGCGCGGTCAGCGCAGCAAGCGCGGCAGCAGCTCGTCGCGCACGACCGCGTCGACCGCCGCGCGGCGGAAGGGCGCGAGCGCCGCCGCCGCGTGCGTGGCGTAGTCCGACGGCGCGGCGTCGAGGGCGATGCGCAGCGCGCGCGCGAGCCCCGCGACCGCGTCGCGCCGTCGCCGACGACGAGCCGCGGGTCGAGCGCGCGGGCCAGCGGCAGCGCCGCATACGGTCCCGGCGCCGCCGTCGTGACGAGCACGCAGCCGTCGGCGAGCGCCTCGAGCTGCGCGATGCCGTAGTCCTCGCGCCGTGGCGCGGTGACGAAGACGCGGGCGCGGCGCAGCAGCGCGCGGTACTCCGCGGGCGCCATCCGCCCGGCGACGCGCACGCCGGGCGCGTCGATCCGCAGGTCGGCGCCGGCGACGACGAGCTGCTCGCCGTCGGCCCGCGCCTGCGTCCACGCGGCGAGCACGCGGTCGAGGCCCTTCTTCTGCGGGTTCGCCGCGTAGGTCAGCGCGGCGATGTCGCGCGGCGCGCCGGTGGCGGGCGACGGCTCGACGGGGATCGGCACGACGATCGCCTCGGCATGCGGGCGCGGCGTCTCGGCCAGCGTGCCGGGATCGACCGCCACGAGCAGCGGCGCCTCGCCGAGCCGGCGGCGCTCGAGCGGCCGCTGCCAGATGCCGTGCCGGCCGGGCCGGTTGGCGGCCGCGGGCGCGTCGTAGCGGATCGCGCCGGGGCGCGGCCACAGCAGCGCCGCCGTCACCGTCGAGTAGACGACCGCGCGCGGCTCGGACGCGGCGATGGCGCCCGTCGCGGCGACGCGGGCGGCGCGGGCCCACGCGAGGTCCGTCAGGGCGTACGTGCGCAGCTCGCGCGGCGCCCGCGCGGGCACGACCTCCACGGTCGCGCCGGCGCGCCGCAGCGCGTCCGCGAGCTCGCCGTCGGCGGCGCGCAGGCCGGCGGTCGATCCGAGCGAGACGATGAGGACGTCGACCGCCGTCAAGACCCACCCACCCTGCCATCCTCCCGCATCTCGTGACGGGCACGTTCATCAACGTCGGCGCCGTGCTGTTCGGCACGGCGATGGCGTGAGCGTCGGCCGGCGCCTGCCGGGCGGGCTGCAGCAGCGGGTGCTCGCCGGGCTCGGGCTCGTGACGGCCGTCATCGGCGTCGATCTCGCCCTGGCGTGGCGCGACACGAGCCCGCTCTACGTCCTCGGCGCGGTCCTGCTCGGCGGCCTGGCCGGCGAGGCGATCGGGATCGAGGCGCGGCTCGCCCGGCTCGGCGACCGGCTGCAGGCGCGGGTGAGCCGCTCGCGCGACCCCGGCCGCCGTGCGCGCGCCGAGTCCACGGTGAGCGAGGCGTTCTTCACGGCGAGCCTGCTGTTCTGCGTCGGCCCGCTGACCGTCGTGGGCTCGTTCGAGGACGGCCTGCGCGGCAACATCGAGCCGCTCGCGACGAAGTCGCTGCTCGACGGCTTCGCGTCGATCGCGCTCGCCTCGACGCTCGGCGCGGGCGTCGCGTTCGCCGCCGCGACCGTCCTCGTCGTGCAGGGCGCGCTGACGCTCGGCGCGAGCCTGTTCGACGGACGTCCTGCGCGGCGAGGCGCTGAGCGCGATGACGTCGACCGGCGGCGTGCTGATCATCGGGATCGCGCTGAAGCTGCTCGACCTCAAGGACGTCAAGGTCGGCAACTTCCTGCCGGCGCTCGTGCTCGCGCCGGCGCTCGTCGGGCTCGTCAGCCTGTTGTGAGGCGCGCGCCGGCGACGGTCAGCGCACCGTGCCGTTGACCGTCACCGTGTCACGCCGCAGGCCCGGTGCGCGGACGAGCTTGATCGGCTTCAGCGGCGAGGTCGGCTCGACGTAGAACGCGACGCCGTCGCGCTCCTCGATCGCCGTCACGGCGGCCTCCTGCCGGCGCCATGCGAGCGCGCCGATGATCGCAAAGCCGCACGCGATCGCCGGGATCTGCGGGGCGAGCAGCCCGAGGCCGAGCGCGAGGATGGTCGACAGCAGCAGCGGCCACATCCGGTTGAGCAGCAGGCTGCTCGGCCGCTGCTCGGGCAGCGAGTTGCTGGACTTCGCCGAGGCGAGCAGGCGCGCGATCGGCGAGTTCGTCTCCGCGCGCCGGCCGAGCCACATGCCGATCATCGCGGCGAGCACCCACCACACGATGATGAACACGACGAGCGTGTTGTCGTCCGTCGAGTTCGAGGACAGCACGGTGATCGCCGCGAGCGCGGTCGCCGACCCGCCGCAGAGCAGGACGGCCGCGCGCAGGAAGTCGACGAAGCGCATCTGCCGTCCCTGGCCTCTGGTCCCTCTAGCTCGCCAGCGCCATGAGCAAACCGCGCACGCCGAGCGGGCCGTCGACGAGCAGGTCGGCGCGCTCCTCGAGTTCCGGCGGCGTCTCGTCGGAGCGCACGCCGACGCAGATCGCCGCCCCGAGCCGGCCTTCCGCGACGAGCCCGCGCAGGCCGGCGAACGCGTCGAGGTCGGTCATGTCGTCGCCGACGTACATCCCGGCGGCGAGGTCGCGCCCGTCGAGCAGGCGCCGCACGCCGCGGCCCTTGTTGATCTCGACCGGCGGCCGGACCTCGAGCACCTTGCGCCCCCAGTGGATCGCCAGGCCGGCGGCCTGGGCATCGTCGGCGACCTCGTGGACGGCGCGCTCGGCGGCCGCCTCGTCGGGCGCGCCGCGCCAGTGAAAGGCCTTGATCGACTGCTTGTCCTCGGTGCGCACGCGCAGGCGTTGCAGCTCGGGCGTGTAGGCGGCGTCGGCGAACTCGCGCACGGTCCGGTCGTAGGCGGCGATCTCGGGATCGATCTGGACCTCCGTGCCGCCGGGCGGCAGGAGCTCCGCGCCGTGGTTTCCGACGTACGCGATCGTGCCGAGCGACACCATCTGGCGGGCGGTCGCCGAGCGGCGGCCGCTGATGCAGCCGACGACGGCGTAGCGCTTGGCGACGGCGATCAGCTGCGTGCGGGTCGGCTCGGGAACCGACGCGTCGTCGGCGTGGCGCACGATCGGCGCGAGGGTCCCGTCGATGTCGAGCAGGATCGCCGCGCGGGCCGGGTCGGCACGGACGGGCTCCAGCGACTCGACGAGCGTGGCGGCGGCGGACATGCTTTTAGTATGGCGCCCATGGCCCGGCGCCGAACGCTCACGCTGGCGGCGATCGGCACCGCGGCGGGGCTGCTGAGCGGCCTGTTCGGCATCGGCGGCGGCGTTCTCATCGTGCCGCTGCTCGTGTTGTGGTGCGGCTTCGACGAGCGCCTCGCGACCGGCACCTCGCTCGCCGCGATCGTCGTCATCGCGAGCGTCGCGACGGCGGTCCACGGCGCGTACGGCAACGTCCACGTCGAGGAGGGCGTGTTCGTCGGCGTGCCCGCGGTCGCCGGCGTGCTGATCGGGACGGGCCTGCAGCAGCGCATCTCGACGAAGGCGATCTCGCTGATCTTCGCCGCGCTGCTCGTCGTCGTCGCCGCCGATCTGCTCGCCGGGTGATCGAGGCGACCCTCATCGGGCTGGCGGCGGGCATCGTGGCGGGCCTGCTCGGCGTCGGCGGCGGCGCGCTGTTCGTGCCGGCGCTGACGATCGGCCTGGGCCTGTCCCAGCTCGACGCGGAGGCGACGTCGCTGCTGGCGATCATCCCGGTGGCGCTCGTCGGCACGCTGCGCCAGCGCGCCAACGGCAACGTCGACCTGCGCACCGGCGCGATCGTCGGGCTGCTCGGCGTCGCGGGCGCCGTCGGCGGCGCGGCGATCGCCAACGCCGTCCCGCAGCGCGCCCTGGAGGTGAGCTTCGCGCTCTTCATGCTCTTCGTCGCGTGGCGGCTCGCGCGGCGCGCGCTGCGAACGTAGCCGTGCCGGCTACGGCAGCCCGTGCTCGAGCGCGCCCTTGACCGACGCGTCGAGCGCGTTGAGGCGATGCAGCGCGAGCGCCTCGGCGGAGCCGAAGCGCCGGCCCGGCGCCGCGTCCGGGCCGTGGTGGCACAGCACGCAGTGCGCGAGCGCGAGCTGGCGGTCGGCGCTCAGCGCCGGGATCCGCTCGGCGCGCTCGCGCAGCAGCGCGAGCCCGAGCTCGATGTGGCCGAGCAGCCGGCCCGCCTCGGTGAGGCCGATCTCGGCGCCGTAGGTGAACTCGCGGGTGCGGCCGAGGTCGTGCACGAGCGCGGCGCTGATCAGCAGGTCGCTGTCCAGGCGCGGATGCAGCGTGCAGGCCTCCAGCGCGAGCGTTCCGACGGCGACCGTGTGCTCGAGCAGGCCGCCGAGGTAGGCGTGATGGCCGTTGCGCGTGCACGGCGCGCGGCGCCAGTCCGCGCGCAGCGCGCCGTCGCCGAGCAGCGCCTCCAGCAGCGCCTTCAGGCCCGGGTCGTGGACCTCGCGGGCGAGGTGCTCGAGGAAGCCGTCGAGCTCGTCGAGGTCGCGATAGGCGACCGGCAGGAACGTCGCCGGATCGGCCTCGCCCTCGCGCGTCCGGCCGATCGAGCGCAGCTCGACCTGCAGCTCGTCGCGGAAGCGCTCGACGCGCCCGGCGACGCGCACGAGGTCGCCTCGGTCGAAGCGCCCGGCGAGCACGTCGGCGTCGCGGAACGCGCGACCCTGGACCGCGCCCGTGCGATCGCGCAGCTCCACGGCGAGATACGGCGTGCCGGCGCGCGACAGCAGACGGTCCTTGCGCGTGCACGCGAACACCCCGTCGACCTCCTGTCCCTGGCGCAGTGTCGCGATCGTCATTTCCCCATGATGTACCTTGAATCGGATGCAGCCCCTGATCTGGGAGAGTCGTCCCGACGGACTGCGCGCACCGGCGATGGTCGCGGCGTTCAGCGGCTGGAACGACGCCGGCGACGCGGCCTCCGCCGCGCTGACGTTCATCGGCGAGTCGCTTGGCGCCGAACGCTTCGCCCGCATCGATCCCGAGGACTTCTACGACTTTCAGTCCACGCGCCCGCACATCCGGTTCACGGAGCAGCGCAAGCGCGAGATCACCTGGCCCGGGATCGAGATCTTCGCCGCGCGCGTCCCGCGCGCGCCGCGCGACCTCATCCTCGTGCAGGGCCCGGAGCCGTCGATGCGCTGGCGCTCGTTCTGCCAGCACATCATCGATCTCGCCGAGGCGCTCGACACGCAGCTCGTCGTCACGATGGGCGCGCTGCTGGCCGACGTGCCGCACAGCCATCCGGTGTCGATCACGGGTCTGGCGTCCGACGACGCGCTCGTCGAGAAGCTCGCCATCAAGGAGACGACGTACGAGGGTCCGACCGGGATCGTCGGCGTGCTGCACACGGCGTTCATGGAGGCCGGCCTGCCGGCCGCGAGCCTGTGGGCCGCCGTCCCGCACTACGTCGCCGCGGCGCCGAACCCGAAGGCCGCGCTGGCGCTCGTGCGCAAGGTCGAGAGCCTCGTCGCGGTCACGGTCGACGCGAGCGACCTGGAGAGCGCGACCGAGGACTACGAGCGCCAGGTCGGCCAGGCGGTCCAGTCCGACCCCGACGTGCAGGCCTTCGTCGAGCGCCTCGAGCAGGCCGCCGAGCGCGACACGACCCCGCTCGGCCCCGGCGACCTGCCGTCCGGCGACGCGATCGCCAGCGAGTTCCAGCGCTTCCTCAAGCAGCAGGGCCCCGAGCGCTGAGCTGATCTGAGCGGGCGCGCGGCGTCGGGCGAGCGCTGTTCGCTGCGCTACCGCTCCGCCGCCGGGCAGGCGATCCGGTAGTCGCACATCGAGCAGACGGTGTAGGACGGCGTCGGCTCGAAGTCCTGCGCGAGGATGCCGCCGGCGACCTCGTCGACCGTGTCGGAGATCCAGCCCGCGTCGATCTCCGAGCTCGGCACGCGCACCTTCTCGTCGTCGAGCACGTAGAGGTAGGCCTGCTGCGTGGCGTCGAGCTGCCACGCCTCGCGCGCGCCGACGGCGTACAGCGAGAGCTGGACGTCCTCGCGCAGCGCCGCCGCCGAGCGCGGCCGGCCGGTCTTGTAGTCGATGAGCTCATAGCCGCCGTCGGCGAGCCGGTCGACGCGGTCGACCCGGCCGCGCAGCGTGTGCCTGCCGAGCCGGAACGAGAACGCGCGCTCGAACCAGACCGGCTCGACGGGCTCCTCGGCGACGCGCTGGTAGTAGCGCCGCAGCGCCGTGCCGGCCTTCGAGCGCAGCTGGCGCTCCTCGTCGCTGTCGCCGAAGCCGCCGCGCCGCCAGCCGAAGTCGAGCAGCCCGAGCAGCTCGTCGAGCGAGTCGACCGCCAGCTGGTGGTAGCGCTCGAGCACCTGGTGGACGAGGATCCCGAAGCGCTGGTTGAGCGTCGGCTCCTGCGGCACCCGCAGCACGCGCGCGAACTTGTAGCGCAGCGGGCAGCCGCGGTACGTCTCGATGTCCGACGCCGACAGCTGCAGGCCCTCGCCGCGGCGCGGCAGGAACGCCTCCAGCGATGGCTCGCTGCGCGCCGCCCGCGCCGCCGCCCGCGCGCGGTCGTGGCGCTCGGCGTCGAGCAGCAGCTCGTCGAGCGACGACGTCACGAGCACCTCGCGCTGCAGCGGCGACAGCGACGCGCCGAGCCGCTGGTTGACCGGCCCGAGCGCGTCGGCGACCGACTGTCCCGCCGGCCGCTCGATGAGCGCCGCGAGCTTGACGAGCTCGAGGTAGCGCGCGACCGCGTGCGTGACGTCGAGGTCGGTGTCCAGGCGCAGCTCGCCGAGCCCCTTGCCGACGCGCGCGACGTCGGCCAGCAGCTCGTCGCGCAGCGCCTGGAACGTCGCGTGCAGCGCCTCCTCGGGGCCGAACAGCTCCTCCTCGAGGACCTCCCACTGCGCGCCGAGCGCGTGGCGTGCCTCCTCCGCGAACGGCGACGGCGGCTGCACGACGCCGCTCGCCGACAGCGCCGGATAGGCGAGCACGAGGCCCCTCGCGGCACGCGTCATCGCGACGTGCGCCAGCCGCCGCATCGCGTCGACATGCGTCGTGCGGTCGTCCGGCCCGAGCGCCTCCTTCAGCAGCGCGTCGGGGATGTTCTCCCCGGCGCGCAGGCGCGCACCGGGCATCCGCGCGGACGTGAGGCCGAGCACGAACACCCAGTCCAGGTCGCGCCCGCGGGCCGCGTCGAGCGCCATGAACTGCACGGCGCCCGTGGGCGCGACGCCCGCGCCGTCCTCCTCGCGCAGGCCGGCCTCGGCGACGGCGGCCGCGTAGCGGGCGAAGTCGCGCGGCGTCGCGTGCGGTGCGCGCTGCGCGTACGAGCTCGCGAGCTCGCCGAGCCGCGCGAGGTTGACGAGCCGCTCGACGACGTCGGCCTGGGCCGAGAAGACCTGCTGGCGGCGCAGCCCGAGGCGGTCGATGAGGCGGTGCACGAAGAGGTCGGGCCGCTCGCTGTCCAGCGAGCCCGACACCGCGCGGTACAGGCGCAGGAACGAGTGGATGTGCTCGCGCGCCTCGGGCGGAAGCTGCGGCGACTCCGTCGCCGCGACGAGGGCGGAGACCATGTCGAGCTTGCGCCGCCGCGCGATCTGCACGCAGCGCGCGATGTCGACCGAGCGCAGGGCGATCGGCGGGCGCGCGAGCGCGCGGACGACGGCGCCGGCGTCCGCCGGGTCGGCGAGCAGGCGCAGCCAGGCGAGGACGTCGCGCACCTCGGCCTGGGCGAAGAAGTCCGCCTCGCCGACGGCCCGCAGCGCGATCGCCCGCTCCTCGAACGCGAGCGTCACCTGGCGGCCCTCGTCGCGCGGCGAGCGCACGATGACGCCGATCCGCTCCGGCGCGCAGCCGCCGCGCACGAGCCGCTCGACCTCGGCCGCGACCGCCTGCGCCTGCGCGCGCTCGTCGGGCGCGCGCCAGAAGCGCACGGTCCCGCCGGGCGCGCCGGTGAGCGGCGTGCCGAGGCGGTCGGCGATCGGCTCGAGCACCGCGCCGGCGGCGTCGAGCACGCGCTGCGGGCAGCGCAGCGACCGTTCGAGGCGGACGACCTCGGCGGTGGGATGCGCGCGCTCGAAGTCGCGCACGTTCTTCGTCGCGGCGGCGCGCATCCGTCGCGCTGCGCCGTCGTCGTCGGCGCAGACGGTGAGCTGCTCGTGGTCGGCGCCCAGCAGCTCGACGAGCAGCGCGGAGGCGAAGCCGAGGTCGGCGTACTCGTCGACGAGCACGCGGCGGTAGCGCTCGGCGACCCGCGCGCGCACGTCGGGACGCTCGCGCAGCAGCGCGACGGCGCGCAGGACGAGCTCGCCGGCGTCGAGCGCGCCCTCGGCGGCGAGCAGGCGGTCGTGGTCGACGTAGAGCTGCGCGAACTCGGCCTCGCGCGCCGCTCGCGTGCGGTCGGCGTCCTCGCCGTCCGGCAGGGCCTGCGCCCAGGCGGCGTAGTCGGCGGCCGTCACGAGCCCGTCCTTCAGGCGGTCGATGCGGTCGATGACGTCCGCCAGCAGCACGGCGGGCCGGCCGCCGATGTCGTGGCTGCGCAGGTGCAGGTCGTCGATCCGGTCCAGCAGCAGCGCGAGCCGGTCGGCGCGCGAGACCGGCGCGAAGAAGGGATCGACGCCGGCCGCGGCGGTCTCCTCGCGCAGCAGCCGGGCGCAGAGATCGCGCACGCTGTGGATCGCGAGCTCCTCGTAGGGGCGGTCGAGCAGGTCCTCGACCGCGCGCCGCAGCGCCGCGGCGCCGGCCGCCGACGGGGTCAGCACGAGGATCGACTCGGGCGCGGCGTGCTCCTGCGCGACGAGCCAGGCGAAGCGCTGCGCGAGCACCGTCGTCTTGCCGCTGCCCGCGCCGCCGAGCACGAGCAGCGGCCCATCGGGGTGGGCGACCGCGCGGGCCTGGGCGGGGGTGAGCGCCAGCACCTGCCTAGTATGCCTCCGATGTCATCGCCCTCGAACGCGCTGGCTGCCGACTGGCTCGGGGCGTGCCGGAGGGCCGTCAAGGAGATGGGCGAGGTCTTCGCCGAGCATCCGACGAGCCGCGAGCGCGTCATCGAGACCGGCGAGCGCGGCGAGGGCGGCGACCGGACGCTCGTCATCGACGAGCAGGCCGAGAACGCCGTCTTCGCGCAGCTCGACGCGCTGCACGCCGCGGGCGCGCGCTTCACCGCGATCAGCGAGGAGCGCGGCGTCGTCGACTACGGCGGCGACGGCGTCCTCGTCGTGATCGATCCGCTCGACGGCTCGCTGAACGCCAAGCGCGGCATGCGCAGCCATTCGCTGTCGATCGCCGTCGCGGACGGCCCGACGATGGCCGACGTCCTCTTCGGCTACGTCTACGACTTCGGCCCGCGCGAGGAGTGGGTCGCGCGCCGCGGCGAGGGCGCGCTGCTCAACGACGTGCGCATCGACGCCCCGCCGGACGAGCGGCGCCTGCCCGACGGGCGCCTGGAGATGCTCGCGATCGAGTCCGCCGACCCGCGCTGGATCGCGCCGCGGATCGAGGCGCTCGCCGCGACGGTCTACCGGCTGCGCGCGATCGGCTCGATCGCCATCTCGATGTGCCAGCTCGCGCCGACGCGCGTCGACGGCATGCTCACGCTGTGGCGCACGCGCGCGGTCGACGTCGCCGCCGCGCAGCTCATCGTGCGCGAGGCGGGCGCGGTCGTCGCGTTCACGGCGTTCGACGACCCGCTCTCGGCGCCGCTGGACCTCGAGCCGCACTCGCCGGTCGTCGCCGCCCGGACGCCCGCGTCGCTCGCGCAGCTCATCGCGATCCTGTAGCCGGCAGCGGCGACTTGGCGGGCCGGCGATCCGGGTTCGCCATGATGGATGGATGATCGATCGTGCCTTGACGCAGCGAATCGCGAACGCCGTGGCGCGCGGGACCGTGCCCGGGCGCGCCGACGGCGCGCCGTCCGCGCCGCTGCCCGGCGACCTCGCGGCGATCTGCGCCGACGCCGAGACGCGCGTCGTGCAGTACACGGGCCTGCGGCCCGCCGCGCCGCTGCCGGCGCCCGAGGCGGTCCCGCGCGCGAGCTGGATCGCGGCGAACGTCAACTCGATGGGCGCGCTGCTGGATCCGGTCGGCGAGCGGCTCGCCGGCGGCGGCCTGCTGGGCGGAGCCGCCCGCTCGGCCACCGGCGCGCTGCTGTCCGTCGAGGCCGGGGCGCTGACCGGCTACCTCTCACAGCGCGTGCTCGGCCAGTACGAGTTCGTCCTCGTCGACCCCGAGGCGCCCGCGCGCCTGCTCTTCGTCGCTCCGAACATCGCGCAGGCGGCGCGGCGCCTGGATGCCGACGCCGAGCAGCTGCTGCGCTGGATCGCCTTCCACGAGGTCACCCACGCCGTCCAGTTCGCCGGCGTTCCGTGGCTGCGCCCCTACCTCGCCGGCCTCGTGCGCGAGCTGCTCGCCTCGCTGGAGGTGAAGGTCGACCCGCGCGCGCTGCTGCGGATGCCGTCGCTCGACGACGTCCGCGGGCTTGTCGGCGGGTTGAAGCAGGGCGGCCTCGTCGCCGTGCTCGGGGCGGGGCGGCGCGACCTGCTCGATCGCGTGCAGGGCGTCATGGGCGTCGTCGAGGGGCACGCCGAGCACGTCATGGACGTCGTCGGCGCCGAGGCGCTGCCGGCGCTCGCCGAGCTGCGCACGGCGCTTGACCGCCGCCGCCGCGAGCGCCCGCCGCTGCTCGCGCTGCTCGAGCGGCTGATCGGCCTGGAGGCGAAGATGCGCCAGTACGAGGACGGCAAGCGCTTCTGCGACGCCGTCGTCGCGGTGGCTGGGCCGGTCGCGCTGCACCGCGTGTTCGACGCGCCGGAGCAGCTGCCGAGCCCCGCCGAGCTGCAGGACCCCGCGGCGTGGCTGCGCCGCACCGCGGCTCCCGCCGCGGCGTAGCTCCGGCGGGCTCGCCGCTCCAGCGCGGCCGGGTTCCTCGGCGGTTTCGCGTCGCTCGGGGCGTGCCCGGGCGGCACTCGCGCTTTGCAGCGCTCGACGGGTTCGGGTGCTGCCATCGCATGCGAACAGCATCGATGAAGGAGTGGGTGCTTGAGCGCTTGGGCATTCCTGCGGAGCGCCCGGGCCGATCGTGTCGTCTTGTGATCGGATAGCGATCAGAAAACGACACGAGGGGTCTTGCGGGTTATGCGCCAAATAGGCGTACAACCCGCAAGACCCCGTCCGAACGTGCGACGCGACGCGCGGGGCGCCGATACGCCGGCCCCTCACTCCTTCATCGATGCTGTTCGCACGCGACCGCAGGCTCCACAACCGTCGAGAGGCTCGGCGCGGCCCGCGCGCTGGCAGCGCCTGTGCGGGCTGCTCGGAAGAACCCCTGTTCGCTCGGTAACCACCCGTCCCCGGCGGTTTACAAACACACGTTCGGGTAGTACTGTTGCGAGTACAAGCTTAGAACTAATGTCCTTAGTCATCGGCGAGAACAGGAGCAGAGCAATGGCTGACACCACGAGCACCACGACCACCGCGACCCGCACCACCGCTGCCGAGAAGGCCGCGACTACGCGCAAGACGAACGCGACGAAGCGCTCGACCGCTGCAAAGAAGGCCGCCGGCACGCGTGCCGCCAATCGTGGCGCCGCCGCCCGCAGCACCGCTGCTCGCAAGACACAGGCCTCCGCGGCACGCGGGCGAACAGCCGCCGCGCGCAAGGCCGCCGAGGTCAAGCAGGAGGTCAAGAGCCCGATCGAGCGCGTGGCGGACATCGCCGAGACGGCGGTGCTCGTTCCGGTCGGCGCGGCGCTCATCGCTCGCGAAGAGGTCGCCGCGACGCTCGAGAGCCTGCGCTCGACCTACGGCACGCGCTCGAAGGCCGAGCGCGAGCTGCGCCGCTTCGAGCGCCGCGGCTCGAGCGCCATCAAGCGCGTGGAACGCGACGCCAGGAAGACCCGCACGCGCCTGGAGCGCGAGGTGCGCCAGCGCCGCGCGCGCATCGAGCGCGAGCTCAAGGGCGTCGTGAAGGACATCGAGACGCGCACCGAGCCCGTGACGAAGAACGTCGAGCTCGTCAGCGCGCGCATCGAGAACGCCTACGAGACCGGTCGCACCGCGGTGACGAAGGCATCGACCTCAGTCCAGGAGCGCATCGCCTCGCTGGCGTAGAGCTTCCCCCACAGATCGAAGCACCGTAGTTCTCCCCCAGCCGACGCCGCGCCTTCCTTCCGGGCGCGGCGTCGGTGCCTTCCAGGCCCGCCGCCGCGCTTTTCTAGACTGAGAGACATGCCGACCCAAGACGAGATCCGCACGGCCCTCGGGCGCGTCATCGATCCCGAGCTGCGCCGCTCGATCGTCGAGCTCGGAATGGTGCGCTCGATCGCGATCTCCGACGACGGCGCGGTCGACGTGACCGTCTCGCTGACGACCGCCGGCTGTCCGATCCGCAACCACTTCGTCGAGGCCGTCACCCGCGAGGCGAGCAGCCTCGACGGCGTGACCGCCGTGAACGTCACCTTCGACGTCCTCTCCGATGGCGAGAAGTCGGCGCTGAAGAAGACGCTGGGCCGCGGCTCGCTGCCCGCCGGCGCCCTTGCGCAGGTCCAGAACGTCCTGTGCATCGGGTCGGGCAAGGGCGGCGTCGGCAAGTCGACGCTGACCGCGAACCTCGCCGCCGCGCTGACGCTCGACGGCAAGTCCGTCGGCGTGCTCGACGCCGACGTCTGGGGCTACTCGATCCCGCGCATGTTCGGTCTCGGCGGGGAGCGCCCGCCCGTCTCGCCCGAGCGCAAGATCCTGCCGATGCAGGCGCATGGCGTGAAGGTCATGTCGATCGGCTTCTTCGTCGAGGAGGACGCCGCCGTCGTATGGCGCGGGCCGATGCTGCACAAGGCGCTCACGCAGTTCCTCGAGGACGTCGCCTGGGGCGAGCTGGACTACCTGCTCGTCGACCTGCCGCCGGGCACCGGCGACGTCTCGATGACGCTCGCCCAGCTCCTGCCGCAGGCCAAGTTCGTCATCGTCACGACGCCGCAGCCGACCGCGCAGAAGGTCGCACGCCGCGCCGCGCAGATGGCGGGGAAGGTGAACCTGGAGATCGCCGGCATCGTCGAGAACATGGCCGGCTTCACGACGCCGTCGGGCGAGCGCTTCCAGATCTTCGGCGAGGGCGGCGGCCAGGCGCTGGCCGACGAGCTCGACGTGCCGCTGCTCGGCAAGGTCCCGCTGACGATGCCCCTGCGCGAGCAGGCCGACGCGGGCACGCCGCTCGTCTTCACCGATCCCGACGACCCGGCCGCGCAGGCGATCCGTCACGCGGCGCGCGGGATCGTCGCGCTCACACCCGTCGAGCTGCCGGTCCTCCAGGCTCCGGCGCCGACCGGGATCAGCCTGCCGATGGCGGCGGGCTGACCGCGGCGCTCGATCCGCCAGGATCCACGACCGCCCGGCCCGGGAGCCCGACGAGCCCGAGCCGCTCAGCGGCGGCGGCGCTCGTCGCGCGGGTCGTAGCGCCGGCTCGCGACCTGATCGACGTCGGCGCGCCTGATCAGCTCCACGGCGCTCTCGCCGGGCATGAGCTCGGCGAAGCCGGTTCTGATCCCGCGGGCGCGGGGGATAGTGTCGAGCGCCGCGTCGATCGCGTCGAAGCGCCGGCGGGCTCCCAGCACGCTGAGCCCGGACATCACGCACAGAAACTCGTTGTGGCGCAGCCGGATGAC
This sequence comes from uncultured Solirubrobacteraceae bacterium, assembly GCA_963727785.1. Lineage (GTDB taxonomy): Bacteria > Actinomycetota > Thermoleophilia > Solirubrobacterales > Solirubrobacteraceae > CADCVQ01. The sequence goes on along the minus strand of CAVSHS010000005.1, from coordinate 383,047 downwards.
GAGGTCGTACGAGCGCAGGTGCTCGCGGATGAGCGTCACGATGCGCTGGAGCAGCTCGTCGCCCGCGTCGTGACCCGTCTCGTCGTTGACCTCGTCCAGCCCGACGACGTCGACGTAGACGACGACGAGCGGGTCGCTCGTCCTGCGACAGCGAGCCAGCTCGCTGTCGAGGTCGACGAGCCCGGCCGCCCGCGTCCTGGCGCCGGTGCCCGGATCGGTCTCCGCGATCGCGAGGCGGCGCGCGAGGATCTCCCGGTCGGCGAGCGCGTCGAGCCGGTCGCGGGCCGCGTGCTCGCGGTCACGCGCCGCGGCCTGGCGGTCCTGCGCCGCCAGCGCGCGGTCCTCGGCGGCTTCCGCGCGCTGCTGTGCGACGCGCCTGCGCTGGTCGCCCGCGCGGATGACGACCTCGGCACCGGTGACGGCGCGGGCGCCGGCCTCGTGCTCGTGCCCGCCCTCGCGCTCTGCCTTCGCAGCGTCGCGGGCGGCGGCGGCCTCGTCGCGGGCGAGGGCTGCGACATCGCGAGCGTGCGCGATCATGTCGCGTGCGCCGGCGGTCTGCAGCCGAAACTGCGCCGTCTGCTCGCGCTGGCGGGCGGTGCGCAGGCGAACGTCGCGACCGGTCGCATACACACGCGGATCGATCTCCAGGGCAAGGTCCGCATCGCCGGCGACGAGCATCAGCTCGTCCTCGTGTTCGCTCGAGGCGGACGCGGTGCGGTGTTCCTCCTGTCCTTCGATCGCGCCGTTCGTCAAATCGCCCGGGCGATCGCCCGACGGTAGGCCGGCCACAGGGCCTCCCCTGGCTAAGCGACGAGTCTCGGAGAGCCCCGCGCCTATCCGATTGACGTACGCAGCCTAGCGCCTGCCCCTGCCGCCCGCGACCCTTTACACCTGCTGCTTGAAGTAGTCGGCGTTGATCTGCGTGTACTGCGTCCACTCGTCCGGGAGCTGATCCTCGGCGAAGCACGCATCGACCGGGCATGCCTCGACGCAGGCGTCGCAGTCGATGCATTCCTCCGGGTCGATGTAGAGCATCTCGACCTTGTCGTAGTCAGGCTCGTCGGTGGTGGGATGGATGCAATCGACGGGGCACACCTCGACACACGAGTTGTCCTTCGTGCCGATGCAGGGCTCCGCGATGACGTAGGCCATGAAGAGTTCGTTTCCTTCGCTTGATGTCAGGGTTCAGCCGAGCCGGACATAGTATCCAGGCGTGCTCCTGCTCACCGGTGCCACGGGTGTCGTCGGACGGGCGCTGCTGCGCCGCCTGACGGCCGCCGGAGAGCCGGTTCGCTGCCTCGTCCGCGACCCCCGCGGGCTCGGGTCGGACCGGGTCCGCGTCCAGATCGCGCTCGGCGATCTGGCCGATCCGCCGTCGTTTCGCAACGCGATGCGCGGCGTGCGGACCGTCGTGCATCTCGCCGCCGCGATCCGCGACCAGCCGGCCGGCTCGATCGAGGAGCTCAACGGGATCGCGACCTGGCGGATGGTGCGCGCCGCCGAGCGTGCGGGCGTCGAGCAGTTCGTCTTCATGAGCTCGCTCGGTGCGGCGTCGCATGACCGCACGCGCTTCCTGCGCGCGAAGGCGCTCGCCGAGCGCGCGGTGCTCGCCTCCGACGTGCGCCACACCGTCTTCGCGCCGTCGCTGATCTACGCCCCGGGCGACATGTTCGTGACGCTCGTCGAGCGGCTCGGGCTGCTGCCCGTGATCCCCGTCAGCGGGCGCGGGCAGGCCCTCTACCAGCCGATCTGGGCCGACGACGTCGCCGACGCGATCGCCGCCGCGCTGGGCGGTGCCGGCAACGGCCGGGTGCGCTACGAGCTCGCCGGACCGCAGACGCTCTCGCACGAGGCGATCGTCGAGCTCGTGCTGCGCGCCGCGGGGCGCCGGCGGCCGGTCGTCAACGTCCCGACGCCGCTCGTCAGCCGCGGGCTGCGCCTCGTCGAGACGCTCATGAAGTCGCGCGCGCCGGCGACGTGGGACGAGGCCGAGCTGCTGGAGGTCTCGATGACCTCGCTGCGCGGCACCGCCGACGCCGAGACGCTCGGCGTGACGCCGCGGGCGATGGGCACCGTCCTGGGGGCCTGAGAAGGCGTCCTATGCAGGCTGCGGTGCGGGCCACCGGTCCGTCCACGGCGCGGCGGCCTCGATCTGCGCCGCGAGCGCGAGCAGCGCGCCCTCCTGTGCCGGCCGGCCGATGAGCTGCACGGCGAGCGGCAGGCCGTCGTCGCGCGCGTACAGCGGCAGGGAGATCGCCGGCGAGCCGGTGACGTTGGAGATCGCCGTGTAGGGCGTGAAGTGACCGGAGCGCTCGAAGGTGGCGGCCGGGTCGGGGCCGCAGGGATCGAGGGTGCCGAGCGCCAGCGGCGCCTGCGCGAGCGCCGGGGTGAGCAGCGCGTCGTAGGGCAGCGCCCACCGCGTGATCGCGCGGGCGAAGGCCTGCAGCTGGTACCCGGCCAGCGCGGCCTGCACGGCATCGATTCGCTTGGACGTCTGCCACAGCTCCCAGCTCAGGGGCTCCATGTCCTCCTCGCGCGGCTCGCGGCCGGCGAGCAGGCCGGCGCCCGCGATCGACGAGCCGATCGCCGGGCCGAACGCGTGCGTGAACAGCTTCAGCAGGCCGGGCCGGTGCCACGGCGGCGTCACCTCCTCGACCTCGTGGCCGAGCCCGGCGAGCAGCGCGGCGGCGTCGCGGGCGGCGCGCTCGCAGTCCGGATCGAGGTCGGCCTCGAGCAGCGGCATGAGCGTCGTGACGCCGATCCGCAGGCGGCCGGGCTCGCGTGCGGCGGTTCGTGCGAACGGCTCCGGCGGTGGCGGCGCCCACGACGCGTCGCCCGGCTCCGGGCCCGCGAGCACGTCCAGCAGCAGCGCCGTCTCGCGGACGGTGCGCGTCAGCACGCCGTCCTGGACGAGGAACGACTCGCCGACCTCCGGCGCGAGCGAGATGCGGCCGCGCTGCGGCTTGAGGCCGACGAGGCCGCAGCAGGCGGCGGGGATCCGCAGCGACCCGCCGCCGTCGTTGCCGTGGGCGATCGGCACCATCCCGGCGGCGACCGCCGCGGCCGAGCCGCCCGACGAGCCGCCCGGCGTGCGCTCGCGATCCCACGGGTTGCGGGTCGGGCCCAGCCGCTGGCTCTCCGTGACGGGCAGGATGCCCCACTCCGGCAGGGTCGTCGTTCCGACGATGACGAAGCCCGCCGCGCGCAGGCGGCGCGTCACGTTGTGGTCGTGGCGGGGCGTGTGATCGCCCATCAGGCCGGCGCCGAGCGTCAGCCGCAAGCCGGCGATGGCGCGGTTGTTCTTCATCGCGATCGGGACGCCCGCGAACGGGCGCTCGTCGCCGGCTGCGATCGCGGCGGCAGTGGCGCGCGCGCCGTCGTGATCGACGTCGACGAAGGCGTTGACGTCGGGCTGCAGCGCGTCGATGCGCTCCAGCGCGGCGTCGACGAGCTCGCGCGGCCGACAGCTCGCCCGAGCGGACGAGCCCGGCCAGCTCGTCGACCGGGCGGTGCATGAGGTCGGCCGGCGTCACGGCGCGGAGGCCGGTGCCGGGGGGCCGATCGGCGGCACCGACGGCGACGTTGAACCCGACGAGGTAGGGCACCGCGACGATCGGCTCGCCGGTCAGCGGGTGAAACGCGACGCGGCTGCCGCGCGTGCCGGCGACGTTCGGCGGCATCAGCCTGTCCGCCGGGCCGAACGCGCCGCCACCGCGCCGCAGCGCCGCGAACGTCGCGACGAGGAAGGGGTTCGCGCGGGTCGGCCGCGGGGCCGCGTACGTCACCGCCAGCGCGCGCCGCGGGCCGCCGGCGACGTCGTCGAGCACCGCGCCGCGCTCGTGCGAGAGGACGAGCGCGCTGTTCGTCGCGCCCGCGCCGACGCGGGCGAGCTTCACGGCGCGCCGGCCGTTGCGCGTCGGCCCGGTCCACGCGACGTACGTCGCGCCGCGCCCGTCGGCGACCGGCAGCACCGGCGCGCCGCGCGGGTCGGCGCCGGTCGGGCCGCAGCGGCGCTCGAGCGTGCGCGTGCGCCACCTGCCGGCGCCGTCGCGCACCGCCACGCCGCAGGAGCGGCCCACGCTGCCCCAGGTCAGGACGACGCGCCCGTTGCGGACCATGAGGACCGACAGCCGCAGGCTCTGGATCGACGTCACGTGCCCGAAGCGCACGACCCGGGTCCAGTCGCCGCCGGCCGGGCGGACGCGCGCGGCCAGCCGCGTGCCCGCGCGCCAGGCGAGCACGCGCTCGCCGCGGGCATTGATCGCGACGGCGGCGTTCCTGCCGACCGCGAGATCGCGCGGGGGGCCGAACGCCTGCCCGGCGGTGCGCTCGGCGACGCGGATGAACGGCGAGCGCTCGCCCGTCCAGGCGACGATCGCATCGCCCGCGGCGTTGGCGTCGGACCAGTGGTTGCTGACGAATTCGGCGAGCACGGCGAACGGCCCGAAGCCGCCGTCGGACTGCCCGTCGGCGATGACGAGCCGGCGCCGGCTCGTGTCCGAGCGCGCCTCGCGCGCGACGAGCATCGCGCGGGTCGTCCCGTACAGGTGGATCTGCGCGTTGGCGGGCTGGACGCCGTCGAGGTCCGGCGCGCGCTGCCAGCCGCCCGAGGGGTCGCGCGAGGCGACCCCGCCGAAGAGCGGCGGCACGCGGCCGCGCAGCGCGCCGTTCCAGCTCAGCAGCGCGCGGCCCTGCGCGTCGAACGCGAGGTCCTGCAGCCCGACGACGCCCTCCGAGGCGGCGATCGGCTCCAGCCGCCACGGCGCGGCGTGCGCCGGAGCGGCCGCGACGCCACCGAGCAGCGCGAGCGCCGTGGCCAGCCAGCGCGCCGAGAACCGAAGAGGGGAGGGCGCTTCGCTCATGCCCGGGCGCCAACGGTACCGGCCTGCGCGGGAGGCCGTACCGTGGCTGTGAACGTCGTTCATGGCTCGGTCACGCACAGAGGGACATGATGCAGACGACGACACGACGGACAGGACGCCTCAGTGCCGTGCCCGAGCTGCAGCCCGGACTGGACTGCCTCACGCGCCGCGAGCGCGAGGTGCTCGCGCTCATCGCCGCGGGGTGGTCGAACGAGGGCATCCGCGATGTGCTGTTCCTCAGTCCGAAGACCGTCGAGAGCCATGTCCACAGCATCTTCCTCAAGCTCGGCCTGCGTCGCGGTTCGCAGCTGCACGCCCGCGTGCTCGCGACCCGCGCATGGCTGAGCGCCCAGTCTTCGCCGCCCGGCACGGAGGCCATGCAGCGAGCAGCCTGAGGGACCAGGTTGGGAGTGAACGCGAGAGGGCCCGGCGAACGGATCGCCGGGCCCTCTGTACGTCGTCTCGCCGTGGGGGGCGAGATCCTGCTTCTCGGCTCGGGAGAGTGAGCCGAACGGACTGGCTACATCATGCCGCCCATGCCGCCCATGCCGCCGCCGCCTCGCCCATGCCGCCGATGGACATCTCCTTGCCCTCGATCTCACAGACGATGGCCTCGGTGGTGAGGATGTTCTTCGCGATCGACGCGGCGTTCTGCAGCGCCGAGCGCGTGACCATGGCGGGGTCGATGACGCCGGCGGCGACGAGATCCTCGATCTCGTTCGTCGCGGCGTTCAGGCCCCAGCCCTTCTTGGCCTTGCGGACGTCGTTGATGACGACCGAGCCCTCGAGGCCGGCGTTGTGCGCGATCTGACGCAGCGGCTCCTCGAGCGCGCGCAGGACGATCTTCGCCCCGGTCTTCTCGTCGTCCTCGTACGTGTCGAGGTCGATCGCCGACTCGGCCTGCAGCAGCGCGACGCCGCCGCCGGGGACGATGCCCTCCTCGAGGGCCGCGCGGGTGGCCTGCAGCGCGTCCTCGACGCGGTGCTTCTTCTCCTTCATCTCCGTCTCGGTGGCCGCGCCGACCTTCACGACGGCGACGCCGCCCGACAGCTTGGCGAGGCGCTCCTGGAGCTTCTCGCGGTCGAAGTCGGAGTCGGTCGTCTCGATCTCGGCCTTGAGCTGGTTGATGCGGCCCTTGATGGCGGCCGGATCGCCGGCGCCGTCGACGATCGTCGTCGTGTCCTTGCCGACGACGACGCGGCGTGCGCGCCCGAGCTGCGAGATCGTGGTGTTCTCGAGCTTGAGACCCATCTCCTCGGTGATGACCTCACCGTTGGTCAGGATCGCGATGTCCTCGAGCATCCGCTTGCGGCGGTCGCCGAAGCCGGGAGCCTTGACGGCGACGCCCGTGAACGTGCCGCGCAGCTTGTTGACGACGAGCGTCGCGAGGGACTCGCCCTCGACGTCCTCGGCGATGATCAGCAGCGGCTTGGCGGACTGGATGACGGCCTCGAGGACCGGCAGCACGTCGCGCACCGAGGTGATCTTCTGGTTGGCGATCAGGATGTAGGGGTCGTCCAGGACGGCCTCCATGCGCTCCTGGTCGGTGACCATGTAGGGCGAGATGTAGCCCTTGTCGAAGAGCATGCCCTCGGTGAACTCGAGGTCCATGCCGAAGGTCTGGCCCTCTTCGACGTTGACGACGCCGTCCTTGCCGACCTTCTCGATGGCGTCGGCGATGACGTCGCCGATCTCCTCGTCACCGGCGGAGATCGTCGCGACGCGAGCGATCTGGTCCTTGCCGGCGACGTCCTTGGACTGCTTGGCGATGTTCGCGACGACGTCCTCGACGGCGCGCTCGATGCCGCGCTTGAGCGCGAGCGGGTTGGCGCCGGCCGTGACGTTCTTCAGGCCGCTGCGCACGATCTGCTGCGCGAGCACCGTCGCGGTCGTCGTGCCGTCGCCGGCGACGTCGTTGGTCGCCGTGGCGACCTCGCGGACGAGCTGGGCGCCCTGGTTCTGGAAGACGTCCTCGACCTCGATCTCACGAGCGATCGTGACGCCGTCGTTCGTGATCGTGGGAGCGCCGAACTTCTTGTCGAGGACGACGTAACGGCCCTTGGGGCCGAGCGTCACCTTGACGGCGTTGGCGACCGCGTCGACGCCGGCCTGCAGCGCGTTGCGAGCGTCGACGTCGTAGAGCAATTCCTTATGGGGCATACGTATCCGATCTCCTGACTAGAGGATCTTGGCGAGAACGTCGGACTCGCGGAGCACGAGCAGCTCCTCGCCGTCGACCTTGATTTCCGTGCCGCCGTACTTGGAGTACAGGACCTCGTCGCCCTCGGCGACGTCGAGCGGGATGCGCTTGTCGCCGTCCTCGTCGAACTTGCCGTCGCCGACGGCGATGACCTTGCCCTTCTGCGGCTTTTCCTTCGCGGTGTCGGGCAGGACGAGGCCACTCGCGGTGGTCTCCTCCTCCTCGATCGCCCGCACGATGAGCCGATCGCCCAGGGGCTTGAGCTTCATGTGTTGACCTCCAGAGTGCTTGCCGATTGGAATTGGCACTCGCACGGTCAGAGTGCCAACGTGGCACGACTGTAGCGCACTTGGCACTCGGGCTGGAAGAGTGCCAACAAGGTCTTCACGTCCTGCCCCGTCTGATCGGCGGACGGGGCCGGGCAAGGCGGCGCGCGTGGGTCTGGCGGGACTGAGCTTTGTGGCCGGCGGCGGGGTCTCGTGGGCTGGGGTTGGCGCGGTTCACAAGCGATCCGCGCCCGCGCGTACCGCCACGGGCAACCGCGCGCCCTAGTTCTGCGCGCCGCCGATGCCGTGCAGGCGCTCGGTCATCGAGGGCGGGTTCTCGATGATCTGGCTGAAGCGCACGACGGTGACGGTGTCCTCGAGGCCGACGCCGCGCCCGTAGATCTGCTCGAGGAAGTGGATCATCTCCTCGGTGCGGCGGAACTCGGGGTTGTCGTGCTCGATGTCGCGCGGCGAGAGCTCCTTGACGCGCTTGACCTCGACGCTGTCGATCACCGCCGTGAACACCTTCTCGCGCGGGGAGTGCTGGTAGCCGATCGTCACGAGCACCGCCTGGTTCTTGCGGTACTTGTGGGACTTGTCGCCGAGCCGGATCGTGGCGGTCTTGCGGCCGCGCTTGAGCTGGTCGGCGAAGATCGTCGAATAGAAGTTGAGTACCTGCACAGCCGCGCAGACTACAAGCCGCGCTCCAACCGTGACAGCGCCTCGCGCACCATGTCCCGCTCACCGGCGTAGGTGAGCGTTCTGGCGGCCTCGTCGGCGGGCACCCAGCGGGCGTGCTCGACCTCGTGATCGTGGTCGTCGACGTCGCCCGAGACGTAGCGCAGGAGGAAGAACTCGACGACCTTCGCGATCCGCTTGCCGCCGCGCTGGTACCAGTAGCGCACCTCGCCGAGCGAGTCGACGACCTCGGCCTCGACGCCGGCCTCCTCGCGCACCTCGCGCAGCGCCGCCTCCACGGGGGACTCCTTGCCGTCGGGATGGCCCTTGGGCAGGGCGAGGACCCGCGATCCGTCCGCGGCACGGCGTGTCGGCACGATGACGACGACCTCCTGGTCGGCGTTCATGACGACCCCGCCGGCGGAGAACTCCGTCGATGCCATCAATAGACGTAGCGCTCGAGCGCCGCCGGGTCGTGGACGGTGACGCGCCCGCGGCCCTGCGTCACGACGCCGGCGCGCTCCAGCACGGCGAGGAAGCGGCTGGCCGACTCGCGCGAGGAGCCCGCGAGCTGGGCGACGTCGGACTGCGTGACGGTGACGAGGACGTCGCGCTCGCCCGCGCCCTCGGTCTGCGCCTGGACGACGAGCTGGCCGAGGACCCCGGCCACGCGGCTCTGGACGGTCTGAAAGGACTGGCGCGCGATCCGCTCGTTCGCCTCGCGCAGCCGCCGCCCGAGCGAGATGACGAGCTTGACGGCGATCGCCGGGTGCTCGTGCAGGAGCCGGCGCATGTCGGCACCGAGCACGGCGATCGCGTCGAGCGGGTCGAGCGTCTCGACGGTCGCCGAGCGGCGCTCGTCGTCGAACATCGCCAGCTCGCCGAAGATGTCGCCCGGTCCGAAGTGCGCGAGCGTGAGCGTGCGGCCGTCGCCATGCTCGCGGACGGCACGGGCGTGGCCGTTGCGGACGATGTAGCACGTGTCGCTCTGGTCGCCCTCGCGGAAGATGACGTGGCCCGCGTCGAACGAGCGCGGCACGGTTACCGCGGCGACCTGAGTGAGATCCTTCGCACCGAGCGTCTCGAAGACCGGAACGTGCGCAAGCAGTTCGATGGCGTCGTGCTCTCTTGTCCCCATCGTGTGAGCAATAGCACACCAATGCGGGTCGCGGGCGACCCTGGCACAGTTGCGGAAATTCGCGCGCCGCCGATGCGCGCAATGTCACTGGCCCTGGTCAGGCCGGATCGAGCGCCGCCTCGCGCCGCCGCCGGCGGCCCAGACGCAGGCCGAGAGCGACCGCGAGACCGATCAGTCCGGCCGGCAGGAGGACCGCCAGGCCGATGAGCGTGACGCCCGCGAGGACCTCGAGCACGCGCACCGCGTCGCCCGCCGCGTCGCCGGGCGTCCAGTGCCCGCCCCCGCCCGTGGCGCCGCCGCTGCTGCTCGCCCGCCGCCGCGGACCGTGAGGCTCACCGTCGCCAGGTCGGCGCGCCTGCGCAGCGACGCGAGCTGGCCCTTGAGGCCGGCGATCCGGCTGCCGGCGCTGCGCAGCTGGGCCTTGAGGCTGTCGATCTGCGCCTGCGTCGTGGCGCGCGCGAGCGCGCGCAGCAGCCCGCGACGCTCGGCGCGGGCGTCGGTCAGGCGTTCCTGCGCCGAGGCGAACGAGCTCGTGATGTCGTCGAGGCTCTGGCTGCGCTCGGTGACGTGGCCGAGCTTCGCCAGCGCGGCGAGCGCGCGGTCGAGGCGGTCGGTCGGGATCCGCAGGTCGAACGACGCCTCGCCGCCGCTCTCGTCGCTTGCGCCGATCTGCGAGCTGGCGACGATCCCGCCGAAGCGCGCGACCGTGCTGTTGACGGCGTCGGTCGTCGCATCGAAGCGGGCGTCGGGCGTCTCCAGGGTGATCGAGGCGCTGCGCTGCACCTTGCGGCTCGCCTGCGGCGCGATCGCCTTCGAGCGCACGGCGGGCGCCGGCGCCGGCGCCGCAAGATCGGCCGCTGCGCCCGACGGTGCGACGGCCTTGCCGCTCTGCGCGGCGCCCGCGGCCGGCGGTGGCGGGCATCGGGCTCGGTGGCGGCACCGGACGCAGGCGACGCCTGCTCGCTCGGAGCGGAGCCCAGCGAGCTCGGGCCGGCGACCGTCGGCTCATCGCGGCCGCCGCCGAGCACGACGACGAGCGCCACGACCACGGCGGCGAGCGACCCGGCCGCGGGCAGGAGCAGCCAGCGCCGGCCGGGCCGGCGCAGGCGCGACGGCTGCTCGCGCGGCGTAGGGAAGCCCTCGCTCACCTCGTGCTCGAGGCGGGCGGCGAAGCCCGGGCTCATCTCGGGCGCGGTCGCGCGGATGTCGTGGACGAGCTCCTCGAGCTCGCGCAGGTCCGGCTCGACCGGCTCGCCGGCGAGCGCGCGGTCGAGCGCGTCGAGCTCGCGTTCCTGCTCCGGGGTCAGTGGGTCACGCTGGCGCATTGCAGGCCTCCCTCAGCTTCATGACGGCCCGATGCAGTCGGGTTCCGGCGTTGGATTCGCTCGTGCCGAGCGCGACGGCGAGCTCGGCGTTCGTCAGCCCGCCGTGGAACTTCAGGGCGACGAGCTCGCGGTCGCGCGGCGAGAGCGCCGCGAGCGCGGCGCGGACGGTCGTGCGGCGCACGGCGAGGTCGGCCTCCTCCTCGGGTGCGGGCGCGGCGTCGTCGGGCAGCTCGCCGACGAGCGGCGCGGCGCGCTTGCGGCGGCGCAGCTCGTCGAGGGCGGCGTTGCGCGCGATGCCGAACAGCCAGCCGCGCTGGCTGCCGCGAGCGGCGTCGAAGCTCGCGCGGCGCCGGTAGGCGCGCTCGAACGCGAGCGCCGTGACGTCCTCGGCGGTCGCGTCGTCACCGAGCAGCGTGCGCACATAGGCGTACAGATCGCGCGCGCTGTCGCGGTACAGCGCATCGAAGCTCCGGTTTGACGTGTTGTGGGGTGTTGCCATGGTCAGAGCTCCGCTCATGCGAGTACTACGCCGCCACGCGGAGATCATCACGCTGTTCGTGCTGCTCGTGGGGCCGATCGCGGCGGCGCAGGCGGCCACGAGCGACGATGCGCGCGACCCGTGGGCGACCGTCAACGTCTGCGACACGGCGGCGGCGCCGAACACGATCGGCATCCGCGCGTCGATGCCCGGCTCCAGGAGCGGAGACGAGATGCGCTACATGCGCTTCGTCGTGGAGTACTTCTCGGCGTCCGACCGGCGCTGGTACAGCGTCGCCGCGGGCGGCGACTCGGGCTTCCTGCGCGTCGGCAGGGGCGCGGCCCGCGCCAGTTCGGGCGCTCGCTGCGGATCGACCCGGTGGCAGGCCAGCCGGTGCTGCTGCGCGGCCGCGTCTTCTTTCAGTGGCGGCTGGACAGCGGCGCGGTCGTTCGGCGCGCGAGCGAGCGGACGCGCAAGGGGCACCGCTCCAACGCGGGCGACGACCCGCCCGGCTACTCGGCGTCGGCCTGCACGATCACGCCGGGCTGATCTCGTGGCCCCACCCGGATAGCCGCTAGCCGAACAGGCGCGGATCGTTGGAGATGACGCCGGTGACGCCCATCAGCTCGAGGGCGTCGATCCGGTCGGCGTCGTCGACGGTCCAGGCGTAGAGCTCGCCGCCGGCGCTCCGGATCGCCTCGGCCAGGCGCGGCGTGACGAGCCGCCAGTGCGCCGTCAGCGCGTCGATCTCGCCGCGGCGGATGCGGTTGGCGGCGACGCCGGGCAGCGCGCGGCGCACGTACGTCAGGACGGCGAAGGCGGGCAGCGCGGTGAAGGGATTGTGCAGCGGGTTGCGGCGCATCCGCGGCAGCGACCAGCTGAGCGGGATCCTCGGATGGCGCCGGCGCAGCAGCTCGAGCGACGCGTCCTCGGTCGTCGAGATCAGCACGCGCTCGGCGAGCCCGTGCTCGTGCAGCGCGGCGACGACACGCTCCTCGTACCCGGTCGTCTTGAGGTCGAGGAGCAGCTCGATCCCCCCGTAGACCTCCTCGGTGAAGTGCGCGAGACCCTCGTCGAGCGTGTGCGGCGTTCGCTCCGTGGCGTCCTCCCAGTCGTGCGCGAGCAGCAGCTCGCCCGTGCCGTCCGCGCGCTCCGACAGGACGTCGAACTCGATCATGTCGACGCCGTGCTCCAGCGCGGCGGCGAAGGACGCAAACGTGTTGCCGGGCGCGATGTGGGCGGCGCCCTTGTGGCCGACGCGGCGCAGCGGTCGTGTGGACGTCACCGCTGGCACCCCGCGCACCAGTACGTGATTCGGTTGTCGTCGCCCTGGCCGCGGCTGCGGATCGGCGCGCCGCAGCGCGGGCAGGGCCGGCCCGGCCTGCCGTAGATCGACGCGGTGGAGGTCCTGCATGCCGTCCAGCGCGGACTGCTGCATCCCCGGCCGCGCGGCGCGGACGATCGCGAGCGCCTCGTCGTCGCTCACGCTGCCGGCCGGCCGCCAGGGGTCGATCGCGGCGGCGAAGCAGCCCTCGCACTTCCAGAGGTTGCCGATGCCCGCGATCGTGCGCTGGTCGAGCAGGGCGTCGCCGATCGGGCGCGCCGGGTCGTCCGCGCGCAGCCGCCGCAGGACGCCGGTCTCGTCGAGCTCGGCGGCGAGGATGTCGGGTCCCAGCAGCGCCAGGCGGCGATCGAAGCGCGTGCGCGACTCGGTCAGCAGCTCCAGCGCGGGCCCGTCGAACTGGACCGCCTCGCCCGCGTCCGTGCGCAGGACGAGCCACGCGCGGCCGTGGGCGCGGCGCCAGCGCTGGCCCGGCCGGTAGGTGCCCCAGGAGCCGGTCATCCGCAGGTGCGAGTGGATCGCGAGGTCGCCCTTCGAAGTGGACGAAGAGGTGCTTGCCGTGCGCGTCGACGGCGGTCACGGCGCGGCCGGCGAGCTTCTCGGGCCAGCGCTCGCCGCGCAGGCGCGGGTTGGGGTGCGCGATCTCGGGGATGCGCCCCTCGACGAGCGGGCGGATGCGCCGCGCCGCGTAGTGGATCGTGTCGCCCTCGGGCATGCGAATCCTGAGCCTAGATGGCCGATTGCGCGACCCGTGCCACGTCGATGTCGAATAGTGATCGCCATCCGATCACCATTCGCCACACGTGGACGAGCTCGAACGCATCGTCGGATCGCGGCACGTCGAGGCGGGCGCGGTCGTCGGCGACGTCGCGGTGCCCGGCGTCGCGGCGACGCTCGTGCGGCCGGGGAGCGCGGCGGAGGTCGCCGCGGTCGTGGCGTGGTGCTACGCCCGCGACGTCGCGATCGTGCCGGTCGGCGGGCGCAGCGGCCTGGCCGGCGGCGCCGCGGTGCTCGACGGCGACGCCGTCGCGGTCTCGCTCGAGCGCCTGCGCGCGGTGCGGTCCTTCGCGCCGCAGCTGTGGCGGATGGAGGCCGAGGCCGGGGTCACGACGGCGACGGTCGCGCGGCTGGCGCGTGAGAGCGGGCTGTACTTCCCGCCCGACCCGGGCGCGGCCGAGCAGTCCCAGCTCGGCGGGACGATCGCGACGAACGCCGGCGGCCCGCACGCCTTCAAGTACGGCGTGACCGGCGACTGGGTGACCGGCATCGAGGCGGTGCTCGCGCCCGGCGAGCTCGTCCGCGTCGGCGGGCCCGTGCGCAAGGACGTCGCGGGCTACGACCTCGGCGCGCTGCTGACCGGGTCGGAGGGAACGCTCGGGATCGTCACCGCTGCGTGGCTGCGGCTCGTGCCGGCACCGGAGGCCCAGCTGCTCGTCGTCGCCGCGTACCCGGACGCGGCCGCCGGCTGCGCGGCGATCCTGCGGGTGCTGGAGAGCGGCGTGCTGCCGTCCGCCCTGGAGTTCTTCGACGAGGGCGCGATGCGGGCCGCGGGCGGATCGTTCCCCGAGGGCGCGCTGCGGGGGTTCGTGGTGGCCGCGGAGGCCGACGGCAGCGCGGCGGAGGCCGCGCGCGTGCGCGACGGGCTCGTCGAGGCGCTGGCGCCGGGCGCCGATGCCGTGCACGCTCCGTCGGGGGCGCGGGCGGTCTGGCGCTGGCGCGATGGCGTCTCGCTCGCGGTCACCGCCATGCGCGGGGCAAAGCTCTCCGAGGACATCGCCGTGCCCGTCGACCGGCTCGAGGAGGCGATCGCGCAGACCGTGGCGATCGCGGCGCGGCACGATCTCGAGGCGTGCTCGTGGGGGCACGCCGGCGACGGCAACGTCCACGCGAGCTTCCTCCTCGACGCCGGCGACGGCGCCCAGCGCGCGCGGGCGGACGAGGCCGCGCACGAGCTGTTCGATCTGGCCGTGCGGCTCGGCGGCACCGTGACGGGCGAGCACGGGATCGGCGTCCTCAAGCGCGGGCAGCTCACGCGCCAGTGGGCGCCCGCGGCCGTCGCGGCCCACCGCGCGATCAAGCACGCGCTGGACCCGAAGGGGCTGCTGAACCCGGGCAAGAAGCTGCCGTGAGCCGGCCGGTGCAGTCGGCGTCTGATGGGGTGGAGCTTCGCGACGGCTTGCTCGTGATCGGCCCATGGCGTGAGGACGACGCGGCCGCGGTGTACGCGGCCTGTCAGGACCCCGAGATCCAGCGCTGGGTCCCGGTCATCCCGCGGCCGTACACGCTCGACCACGCGCACACGTACGTCGCAGGCGACAACGGCTTCGCGATCAGGAACCGCGGGCAGGTCGCCGGCGCGATCCGGCTTCGCGTGGTCGCCGCCGAGACCGGCCGCATCGGCTACTGGTGCGCGGCGCACGAGCGCCGTCGCGGGGTCGCCACGCGCGCGCTGCGACTGGTGTGCCGCTACGCGCTCGACGAGCTCGGGCTCGTGCGGCTCGAGCTGATCACCGATCTCGACAACGTCGCGTCGCAGGGCGTGGCGCAGAAGGCCGGCTTCCAGCGTGAAGGTGTCCTGCGCTCGCACCTCAGGCATCCCGACGGCCATCGCCGCGACTCCGTCATGTTCTCGCTGCTCCCCGGAGAGCTGCGCTGATCGCCGGCGGGTCATGTGGCCGGGCGCCGAGGCGACGCGCCCACTACTGTCCTCACCGTGCCCACCGACATCGTCTCCACTGCTCGCGAGCTGCTCGACGCGCTCGGCAGCAACACGCCCAACGACGGCCGCGCCGACCGGCTCATCGAGACGCTCGGCGCGTCGATCGGCGGCGCGTCGCCGACCTCCTCGCGTGAGGCGATGGCGACGCTCGCGCCCGGCCTGAACTCCCTCGATCCCGAGCCGGCAGGCGTCGCCTCACGCGTCGTCGGGGCGATGATCGAGGCCGGCCACGATCCGCAGCCGGCGCGGACGGCGATGCTCGGCGCCCTGCAGCAGACGCTGCCGGTCTGCGCCTCGCTCGCCGACGAGGCGCGCGCGGAGATCGGCGACCCGCCGGAGCACCTCGACGAGGACGAGGTCGAGGAGTGGCTCGCCGAGCGCGGCGCCGCCGCGCTGAACGAGGCCGCGGGCCACAGACCGGCCGCCGCGGTCGCCTGGCAGCGCCTGCACGAGATCTGGCCGGGCGCGATCGCGCTGTTCTCCGTCGATCCCGAGGCGCGCGCCGAGGCGCAGGACCTCGTCCCGATCGCCGAGCGCATCGAGGACGTCCACGAGGCCGCGGGCTGGCTGCGCGCGATGCTCACCGTCCTGCACGACGAGCCCTACGTCGCGATCGAGCCCGCGACGCGCACCGGCATCGTCGGGCGGATGAGCGGCGTCGTCGAGAACTTCCAGCTCACGACCCTGCTGATGGACGAGTTCCCGCGCGACGAGCCGCGCGTCTCCAAGGCCGCCGTCGCCGTCGCCCGCGGCGACGGGCCGCAGCAGATCGACGAGACCGTCACCGGCATCTGGAACCTCTTCACGTTCGCCGCGCTGCAGCCAGGCGGCGAGCTGCCCGAGCCGTCGGACCTCGCGCACCGCGACACGTGGATCTGGAACGAGGGCATGCCGGCCGACATCCCGACGGTCGACGGCCACCGCGTGATCCTGCTCGGCCCGGCGCCCTACGCCCGCAGCTGGCAGGCGCAGCGGATGTTCCTCAAGCTGCCCGCGCGGCTGACCGCCGACCTGCTCGACGAGGACGCCCTCGCGCAGTGGCTGGCGAAGATCGAGGCCGCCGCCGCGGAGGCGGCTACGCGCTCAGCGTGAGCTTGCGCGGGCCCGCGCGGAAGCCGAGCTCGACGAGCATGCCCTCCAGCGGCGAGCCGACGACCGGCTCGCCGTCGATGCGCTCCAGCGAGAGCTTGCGCCCGCGGCCGCCGGTGACGAACTGCGCAAGCGCCTCGAACGCCGCGTACAGGCGCGGATCGCCGGCGTCGGCGAGCGTCACGATCCCGCGGCCGCCCTTCTCGACGTAGAGCACGGGCTCGGCGCCCGCGAGCACGACGTAGGCGCCGCGCACGCGGGCCGGGCGGCGCTGGTCGTCGTCGCGCCGTGGCCACGGCAGCGCCGCGCCGTAGGGCTGCGCCGGATCGGTCGCGGCGAGCACGAGCGGCGCGGACTCCTCGACGGCCTTCTGCGCGCGCAGGCGCTCGACCGCGCCGGGCAGCGCGAACTGCGCCCCGCCGAGGCCCTCGACGAAGTAGCCGCGGCGGCAGACGCCGAGCGTCTCGAGCTGCGACAGCGCGTCGTAGAGGATCGCGAAGCCGCCGGGGATCCCCTCGGCGAGCACCTGCTCGCGCGTGACGATGCCGTAGCGCTCGAGCAGCAGCTCGGCCTGCGTGCGCCGCCGTTGGCCGGGCTCCGGCTCGCGGCGGAAGATCGTGTCGGTGAGCGCCCAGCGGCCTTGCACGGTCGCCGCCGCGCCGCCGCGCCGCGCGCCGAAGCGGCGCGTGCCATGGCGCGGGGCCTTCTGCGCGCGGGCGAGCGTCAGCCGCGGCGCGCGCAGCGGCGCGAACGCGTCGTTGGTGACCTCGCCGGCCCAGACGAGGTCCCACAGCGCCTCCTGCACCTGCTCGGGCGCGAGCGCCACGTCGGCGAGCAGGTCGGTGAAGAAGCACGGCGCCGCGCGCAGCCGCTCGCGGATGAGCTCGTGCTCGGGCTCGCCGGGTGCGATCGCGGTCGCGCCGCGGGCCGTCGCCGGCCGCCCGATCGCCTCGGCGTCCTCGCGGAAGTACAGCGC
The DNA here is from genome assembly GCA_963727785.1 of uncultured Solirubrobacteraceae bacterium. Taxonomy (GTDB): domain Bacteria; phylum Actinomycetota; class Thermoleophilia; order Solirubrobacterales; family Solirubrobacteraceae; genus CADCVQ01. Next base: position 365,974 of record CAVSHS010000005.1, on the reverse strand, counting down.
GACGCGGCCGGTCGAGCGTCCGAGCGTCCCGGCCCCGACCCAGACGACCTCGCCCGACGCGCAGAGCTGATCCAGCCACGTCGGCGAGTACGCGCCGAGGCGGCGCGGCAGGACGTCGCGCTCCCACACCTCGGCGGGCAGCGCGAGACCCTGCAGCGCCACGAGCACCTCGCGCAGCCGGTCGATCCCCGCGCCCGCCGCCGGATGGCGGTCGACGCCCTGCCAGGAGGGAAGGAACGCCGCCAGCGCGCGCTGGTCGGCGGGCTCGATCTCCTTGCGCAGCGCGGCGAGCGACGCGCGCCGCAGCCGTCGCAGCACCTCGGTGTCGCACCACTCGGGCTCGCCGGGCCTGCCGCCGGGACGCAGCTCGCCGCGGACGATCTCGCCGTCGCGCTCCAGGCGCTCGAGCACCGCGGTCGGATCGACGCCGTAGCGCGCGCGCAGCTCGTCCGTCGTGAACGGGCCGTGCGTGCGCGCGTAGCGCGCGACGAGGCGCGCGAGCGCGTCGGGCACGTCGCCGGTGAACGCGTCCGGGCAGCCCGCCCGGGGGGACGGCGCCGAGCGCGTCGCGGTACAGGCCCGCGTCGTCGGCCGCGACCCAGCGGCGCTCGCCGCCGACGCGCAGCGAGATCGCGCGGCGCTCGTCGCGCAGCGTGCGCGAGCATCGCGTCGGCGTCGATCCCGGCGAGCACGCGATCGCGCACCTCCTCGACGGTCAGGTCGCCGACGCGGCGCAGCACGTCGGCGAGCGCGTCGCGCGTCTCCGCGCGCGTGCGGTCCGAGCGGTGCTGCAGGTCCGCCTCGACCATGTCCAGCGCGCCGGGGTCGATGAGCTCGCGCAGCTCCTCCTGGCCGAGCAGCTCGCGCAGCAGCTCGCGGTCCAGCGACAGCGCCGCCGCGCGGCGTTCGGCGTTCGGCGCGTCGCCCTCGTACATGTACGTCGCGACGTAGTCGAACAGCAGCGAGGAGGCGAACGGCGACGCCGTCGGCGTCTCGACCTCGACGAGCGACAGCTCGCGCGAATGCAGGCCGCGCAGCAGCTCCTCCAGGCCGGGGACGTCGAGCACGTCGCGCAGGCACTCGCGGTAGGTCTCCAGGATGATCGGGAAGTCCGGGTAGCGCTTGGCGACCTCCAGCAGCGACTGCGACTTCAGCCGCTGCTGCCACAGCGGCGTGCGCTTGCCGGGATAGGCGCGCGGGATCAGCAGCGCGCGGCCGGCGTTCTCGCGGAAGCGCGCGCCGAACAGCGCGCTCGAGGCGAGCTCGGCGACGACGGCGTCCTGCACCTCGTCGGGCTCGACCATGACGAGCTCCGCGCCCGGCGGCTCGTCGGCGTCGGGCAGGTGGACGATGATCCCGTCGTCGGACCAGATCGCGTCGGACTCCAGGCCATAGCGCTCGCGGATGCGGCGCGACAGCGCGAGGCCCCAGGCCGCGTGCACGCGCCCGCCGTAGGGCGACAGCACGCACAGGCGCCAGTCGCCGATCTCGTCGCGGAAGCGCTCGACGACGATCGTGCGGTCGCTCGGCAGCACGCGCGTGGCGTCCTGCTGCTCGCGCAGGAAGTCGAGCAGGTTCTTCGCGGCGAACGCGTCGAGGTCGTAGTCGGCCTGCAGCGTCGCCGCGTCCTGCTCGACGGCCCAGCGGCTGAACGCGCCGATCGCCCTGCCGAGCTCCTTCGGGCGCCCGACGCCGTCGCCCTTCCAGAACGGCACCGCGCCCGGCGCGCCCGGCGCCGGGCGTGACGATCACGCGGTCGCGGCCGATCTCCTCGATCCGCCATGTGCTCGCGCCGAGCAGGAACGTCTGTCCGGCGCGCGCCTCGTAGACCATCTCCTCGTCGAGCTCGCCGACGCGGCGCCCGTCGGGCAGGGTCACGGAGAACAGCCCGCGGTCGGGGATCGTGCCGGCGTTCGTGATCGCGAGCTGGCGTGCGCCCTTGCGGGCGCGGATCGTGCCGCCGACGCGATCCCAGACGATCCGCGCGCGCAGCTCGCCGAACTCCTGCGACGGATAGCGCCCGTCGAGCATGTCGAGCACGTTCTCCAGTAGCGCGCGCGACAGCTCGGCGTAGGAGTGCGTGCGGGTGACGAGTGCGAACAGGTCGTCCACCGCGACGGGATCGTCGTCGTCGCGGCTGGCGGCGATCGAGACGATCTGCTGGGCGAGCACGTCGAGCGCGTTGCGCGGCACGACGGTCGGCTCGATCTCGCCGCCGCGCATGAGCTTGCAGACGACCGCGCACTCGAGCAGGTCGGCGCGGAACTTCGGGAAGATGCGGCCCTTGGAGACGTCGCCGACGTTGTGGCCGGCGCGGCCGATCCGCTGCAGCCCGCGCGCGACGGACTTCGGCGACTCGACCTGCAGCACGAGGTCGACGGCGCCCATGTCGATCCCCAGCTCGAGCGACGAGGTCGCGACGAGGCAGGGCAGCTCGCCGGCCTTGAGCATCTCCTCGACGACGAGCCGCTCCTCGCGCGCGAGCGAGCCGTGGTGCGCGCGCGCGATGTCGCGCGGCGGCGCGCCCTCGGGCAGGTCGGCGTTGGCGAGCTGGTTGAGGCGCAGCGCGAGGCGCTCGGCGCCGCGGCGGGCGTTGACGAAGACGATCGTCGAGCGGTGCTGCTCGACGAGCCTGAGGATCTCGGGGTAGATCGCGGGCCAGATCGAGCGCCGCGTCGCCTCCATGCTGGTCCCTGTCAGCGGGTCGAGCGGATCGACCGCGCTCGGCCGCCGACGTGCTGCTCCGGCTCGACCATCGACTCGACCGGGACGTGGATCTGCAGGTCCAGCGGCTTGCGCACGCCGGCGTCGACGATCGTGCACGTCCGCCGCGGGCCGACCATGAAGCGCCCGACCTCCTCGAGCGGGTTCTGCGTCGCCGAGAGCCCGATCCGCTGCGGCTCGCTGCCTGAGGCCTGCAGCGCCGCGAGCCGCTCGAGCGTCAGGGCGAGGTGCGAGCCGCGCTTCGTCGCGGCGACGGCGTGGATCTCGTCGACGATCACGGCCTCGACGGCGGTGAGCATCTCCCGTGCGCCGCTGGAGAGCACGAGGTACAGCGACTCGGGCGTCGTGATGAGGATGTCGGGCGGGTTGCGGCGCATCGCCGCGCGGTCGCGCTGCGGCGTGTCGCCGGTGCGCACGCCGACCGTCACGTCGGCGCCGATGCCGCGCAGCGGGGCGCGGAGGTTGCGGTCGATGTCGTAGGCGAGCGCCTTCAGCGGCGAGACGTAGACCAGGCGCGTCTTCTTCGCGCCAGCGGCCGACGCCGGCTCGCGCGCGAGCCGGTCCAGCGCCCAGAGGAACGCCGCCAGCGTCTTGCCCGAGCCCGTCGGCGCGGAGATGAGCGTGTGCTCGCCGGTCGCGATCGCCGGCCAGGCCTGGGCCTGCACCTCGGTCGGGCCGTCGAACGCCGACGCGAACCAGTCGCGAACGGCGGGCGTGAACTGCTCGAGGACCATCCGTCCAGGCTAGCTCTCGTCGAGGCCTGTTCGTGTCCTAAACTCGATCAACCGTCCTGTCGCGGATCGGCGCGACGGGAAGATGATGGCGTGCCGGCCCCTCGCCTGACCGTCGCGGCGCTCTGCCTCGCGGCGACGCTCACGCTTGCTGCGGCCGGCGCGGCCCCCGCGGCGACGCCGCTGCGCTCCGTCGACACGCGCGCGCGGGACTCCGGCCCGGTCACGCCGGCGGCCCGCCGCGCGCGCGACCAGCTCGAGCAGCGGCTCGGTGACGAGGGCGTCGTGACGACCGACCGCGTGACCGGCGCCGCCCGCCTCGTCGCGCGGACCGACGGCTTCCTCACCGGCGCCGGCGCCGGCGACCCGGCCGCCGTCGCGCGGACTACGTCCGCGCGCAGTACGCCGTCTTCGGTCTCGACGGCAACGACCTCGGCGCGCTGCGGCTGACCAGCCGCTATCGCTCGATCGACGGCGTCACGCACCTCGCCTACGTCCAGACCGATCGCGGGATCGCCGCCTACGACAACGTCCTGTACGCGAACGTCGACCGGCGCGGGCGGCTGCTGAACGTCGGCGGCGCGGCGATCTCCGGCCTCCACGTCGGGTCGATCGCGCCCGGGATCGGCGCGGCCGGCGCCCTCGCCGCCGCCAAGCAGGAGGTCGGCGGCGCGTCTCGGCGCGCCGCGCGCCCGTCGCGGCCGCGGCGCCGAGCGCGCCGACGGCGCTTCACCAACGGCGACACCGCGCGCCTGGTGCTCTTCAGCGACGGCTCGGCGACGCGGCTCGCGTGGCGCCTGGAGGTGACCGGCGCGCATGGCTTCCTCTACGAGCTCGTCGTCGACGCGGCGAGCGGCGAGCGGCTCAAGCGCCGCTCGCTCACCGAGTTCGCTCCCCGCGCAGGTCTACAGGAACTTCCCCGGCGCGGCGAGCGGCGGGACGCCCGAGCTCGTCGACCTCGCCGGCGACCCGTCGTGGCTGAGCCAGTCGGCGGGCAACACGAGGCTCAGCGGCAACAACGCGCACGCGTACGTCGACGCCGACAGCATCGATGGCAATGGTCCGACCGCGGCGATCACGAGGTCCCGGCGAGCGGCGGCGACTGGGTCTACCCGATCGTGCCGTTCAGCGTCTCCGGCCAGACCTGTGCCGGCGCCCGGCTGCACCTGGAACTCGACAGCCCGGCGACGCAGGACGACGAACCGCAGGCAGGCCGCGACGCAGCTCTTCTACCTCGTCAACGCCTTCCACGACCATCTTCGCGATCCGCCGATCGGCTTCACGCCACGCGGCCCGCAACTTCGAGCTGATCGATTCCGACGGCTCCGGCCCCGGCGTGGGCGGCGATCCGGTCATGGCGGAGACGGACAACTACTCCAACCCGGATCCGCCCGCGGCCACGAGCACGAACAACGCGAGCATGACCACGCCGCCCGACGGCAGCTCCCCGCGCATGCAGATGTTCCTCTTCACGGACCCGTCGCTGAACGCCAGCGACGCGGCCGACGTCGTCTACCACGAGTACACGCACGGGCTCACGAACCGCTCCGTCGGCAGCGGGGCCGGCCTCGACGCCGAGCAGTCGAGCGCCATGGGCGAGGCCTGGAGCGACTGGTACGCGCTCGACTTCCTCGAGACCCAGGGCCTGCGGCCCGACACCGGGGCCAACGGCGAGATGACGCTCGGTGCCTATCTCGTGCCCCGGCGGCTTTCGCACGCCAGGGCGCCGACTGCCCGGTGGGCGCCGCCGCCCCGGCCTGCCCGGGCACGGGGCCGGGCAACAGGGGCGGCTACACGCTCGGCGACCTGGGCAGCGTCGAGCCCTCGGGCTTCGAGGTGCACGCCGACGGCGAGATCTGGCTCGAGACGCTGTGGGACCTGCGCGACCAGCTCGGAGTCGGCGACCGCCGAACGGCTCGTCACGGGCGCCCTGCGCCTGTCGCCGAACAACCCGTCGATCCTCGAGGAGCGCGACGCGATCCTGCTCGCCGACCAGAACGCCGGCGGCGCCGACTACGCGGCGCTGTGGAGCGTCTTCGCGGCGCGCGGCATGGGCTTCAGCGCCGCGACGACGAGCAGCGCGGCGACGACCGCGACCGAGGCGTTCGACCTTCCGCCGCGGCTGGCGCACGAGTCGACGACGGTCAGCGATCCCGGCCCCGCAGGGCGACGGCGACGACGTGCCCGAGCCGGGCGAGACGATCAGCCTCAGCGAGCGGCTGCGCAACCCGTTCGCGACGGCCACGACGGGGATCGGCGGCGTGCTGAGCACGAGCGCGCCGGGCGTGCACGATCGGCCAGCCCACTGCCACGTGGCCGGACATCGGCGCCGGGCTGTCGGCGTCGAACGTCGCGCCGTTTCGCGTCACGATCCCGGCGAGCGCGAGCTGCGACTCCGCCGTCGCACTGGACCTCGCGATGACGACGAACGAGGGCAGCGCGTTCTCGATCCCGTTGCAGGTGCCGATCGGCAGCAAGTCGAGCGTGGACGTGCCGAAGGTCATCCCGATCGCGAGCGCCGGCGTCGACGTCGACGCTGACGTTCGCCGGCGCCGGGCCGGTGGACGATCTCGAGGTCCGCATCCCCAGGCTCACTCACACGTGGGTCGGCGATCTCGTCGTGACGGCTCACGAACCCCGCCGGCACGAAGACCGTCACGCTCATGAACCGCCCCGGCGCGGGCACGGACGGCGCCAGCGGCGACGATTTCGCCGACCTCGTGCTCGACGACGACGCCACGACGCCGATCGAGGACATCCCGGCGACGAACCCGCCCGGCGGCTACACCGGTCGCTATCGCCCCGATCAGCCGCTGTCGGTCTTCGACGGCGAGGACCGGCAGGGCGCGTGGACGCTGACCGTCATCGACGACTTCCCCGCCGAGGACTCCGGAACGCTGTATGCCTGGGGCATCAGGCCGGCCGGGGAGCGTGCCCCAACCGCGCGCCGCTGGCGGTCGACGACGACGCCTCGGTGGGGGGCAACCAGGTGCTCCACGGCGCCAGCGTGCTCGCCAACGACAGCGATCCGGACGGCGACGCGATGGTGGCGGTCAAGGAGAGCGATCCGCTCCACGGGGCGGTCGTGCTGGCCGCCGACGGGACCTTCACCTACACGCCGCAGCAGGGCTTCACGGGCTCGGACTCGTTCAGCTACCGCGCACGCGACAGCGGGACGCCCCCGCTGTCCTCCGCGCAGCCGGCGACCGTCCGCATCGCCGTCGGCAACCTGCCCCCGTCGGCCGCCGACGATGCCTACAGCGCGGTGAGCGGCGCGACGCTCGCCGGCACGAGCGTGCTCGCCAACGACACCGACCCCGACGGCGACGCGCTGAGCGCCGCGCTGGCGTCGGGAACGATGAACGGGACCCTTGCGCTGGCGCCCGACGGGTCGTTCACCTATACCCCCGACGCCGGCTTCACCGGTCGCGACGCGTTCACGTACAGGGCGTCGGACGGGACCAACCAGTCGGCGACGGCGACCGCGACGATCACCGTCGTCGCGCGCCCGTTCGCGCCTGCTCCACCCCCGCCGCCCGCCCCGCCCCCGCCGCCGACAGCGCCGGCGCCGCGCGCGCCCGCGAAGCTCGAGCTCAGTCGCGCGGCTGTCCGCGCCGGCCGGCTCGACGTGCTCGCAGGGATCACCGCGAGGGCACGCGGAACGGTTGCGGTCAGCTACCGCTCGGCGGGGCGGACGACGCGCTTCACCGCGCCGATCAGGGACGCGGCGATCCGCATCGCGCGCGCGCTGCCGGCATCCCAGCGCCGCAAGTCGACGGGGATCCTCACGCATGAGCTACGGCGGCGACGCGACCGTGCAGCCCGACCGCCTCACCCTGCGCGCCGGCGGCGGCAAGGCCGGGCTCGTGCTGCGCACGTCGCGGATCGACGGCCGCGGGCGCCTGCTCGTGTCCGGCTCGATCTCGCGGCGGGCGCGCGGCGTCGTGTCGGTCCGGCTCGGCTACACCGCGGGCGCCGGCGTCGCGTTCGTGCAGTACAAGGCGAAGATCACGCGCGGCGCCTGGTCGCTCGCGACGGCGCTCCCGCCCGCCGCGGCCAGGGCCGGCGGCCAGCTCTCGATCCAGTTCACCGGCTACGAGCCGCTGCACATCCGCGGCGAGCAGCTCGCGAAGGCGGTCAAGCCGGCGGGCTGAGCGTCGCGACCACGTTCGCGCCGTGCACCACCAGGTCAGGGCGTCAGTTGCAGGCGCGACGAGTGCAAGGCGCGCTCGGCGCGCTCCGGTCCCACGATATGGGCCAGCTGGGCGGGTACCCACTCGGCGATCTCCCACCTCGCTTCGCTGGAGCGCGCCTGCACCTGGGCCCAGTGATCCAGCCACTCGGCGATCATCTCGTCCTCATCCCGATGGAGGGCTCGCAGCAGGCGCGCGATGAACCGCTCGCTTCCGCCGGCGACGACGTAGTTCTCGTTCGTCGTCATCACGCCCCAGGCGCCGCTCGGCGGATAGATCGCGTGGGGGACGATCGTCCACGGCTCCAGGGAGCGGCGGTAGGGCTGGACGCCAAAAGGCGAGAGTACGTAGAGGTTGGGGTTCGCCTGTCCCACCTCGGGCCTCTCGGCGGAGACGAACACCTGCGCGATGTCCTCGTCCTCCGCCGCGAGCACGAGCGCTAGGGCCTCGTCCTCGTCGAGTCCGAAGGGGTTTGTCTCATAGATCAGCAGCCTGTGCGAGACCGTCGGCGCAAACGCGCATCCGAACGGCTCGAAGGCATCGAAGACCTTGGCGAACGCGGCGGCACCCAAGCGGTTGTCGGACTCAGACGGCGTGCTCACGTCCCGTTTCCTACCTCACGAGATGGATTTTTACGTCGCCGAGTTCCGGGGTGTTGAGATCGATCGCCGGACTCTTGCTCTTCGCCTCGGCGGCGCGCCGCAATCCAATAGTCCCACCATTCAAGCCCCCTTGGCATCGGGCAATGTGTGCAGGCCCCCGCTGCCGGCGTAACGCTTGCTCGTTTTGCGGGCCCCGACGCTAAGTCCCCTAAAGACCTTGTACGCGGCGGCGTCAAGATCCTCCCCTGGCGCGAGCTTGACCTTGAGCTCATACGTCTTCTTGCCGACTTTCTTGGCAGAATCCAGCATGTTCCTCTGCAACCCAGAGTTGCCGTACCAGGCCGACGCATTGGACTGGATCTGGCGCAGCTGGCCTGGCGTCAGCGCTGGATTGCTCCTTCCCGCGTTCTCGGCAGCCCGCTTTCCATATTCCTCAGCCTGCTTGACGAAGCGAGCAAAGGCGACCCGGTTTGTCTCGCGGGCAAGTACCGCTTGGTACGTGTCGGCGGCGGAGTTCAGCTCGAGCTTTCGGGCCCGGCGAATCGCGTACCGCATCTCACCCAAGGCAAACTGCCAGCGGAGGCTCTCAATTATGGTCACTTGACCATCGGTCATGTCGCCGGCTGCACGATGCAATTGCTCGGCGGCGCGACGAAGGTCGCGGAGCGCCGTTGCCTTCGCTGAAGCCTGGGACGTGACTGCCACGACGTTCGCGTGCCTGTGCGACGCCGATGCCGCGTCGACAAAGCTCGTGGCGAGCCCCGCGAGTGCCAGCGCGATCAAGAAGAGAAGACGGAGGCGCATGGAGCGCCGGAGGCTATCCGACCGCCGTCTGGAGCAGAGCACCCGTGTTACCTCGGCGGGCTGAGCCCTGCGAGCGCCCGCGCGCGCAGGAGCACGGCGTCGATCATCGGCGGCGTCAGCTTGCCGGTGAACGTGTTCTGCTGGCTGGGGTGAAAGCAGCCGAGCAGCAGCGGCGCGCCGGGCAGCGCGAGCTCGACGGCGTGGCCGAAGCGCGGCCGCGGCCGCGGGACCGCGACGCCGCGCGCGGCGAGGAGGCGCAGCGCGGCATCCCAGGCGAACGCGCCGAGGCAGACGATCACGTCCACGCCGGGCAGCAGCTCCAGCTCGCGCCGCGCGTAGGGCAGGCAGGTGTCGCGCTCCTGCGGGGTCGGCTTGTTCGCGGGCGGGGCGCAGCGCACGGCGGCCGTGATCCACGCGTCGCGCAGCTCGAGGCCGTCGCCGGCGTGCAGCGAGACCGGCTGGTTGGCGAACCCCGTGCGATGCAGCGCGGCGAACAGGAAGTCCCCCGAGCGGTCGCCGGTGAACACGCGGCCGGTCCGGTTGGCGCCATGCGCCGCGGGCGCGAGACCGAGGATCATCACGCGGGCGCCCGGGTCGCCGAAGCCGGGGATCGGCCGTCCCCAGTACTCCTGGTCGGCGAACGCGGCACGCTTCTCGCGCGCCACGAGCTCGCGCCACGCGACGAGCCGCGGGCAGCGCCGGCACTCGACGATCTCGCGCTCGAGCCGCTGGCGCTGCAGCTGCAGCGCGTCCTGGCTCAATCGTGCGGCGGCTGCGACAGCAGGCCGATGATGAGGCGCTCGATGAGCGGCTGCAGGTCGAGCAGGCGCTCCGGCTCGCCGGTGCGCAGCTGGCGCGACACGAGCTCGAACGCCGCACCGACGATCGCGAACGCGTCGTCGGGCGAGGCGAACGCCGGCCCGCCGGTCAGCTCGGCCGCACGCACGGTCTGGTCGTACATGACCTGCGCGAAGCCGCCGAGCGCGGCGAGCCGCAGCTCGGCCAGGCGCGGACCGGCGCCGACCGTCTCGACGAGGATCGCCTGGGCCATCGCGGGGTTGCGCTCCATCGACTTGAGGATCGCGTGCAGGCCCGCGCTGTGGCGCTCCTCGTAGTTGCGCTCAGCGCCGCGCGAGGCCGTGACGAGCTCCTCGAGGAGCGTCGCCGTGGCGTACTCGAAGAGCGCGACGAGGCACTCCTCCTTGTTGGCGAAATGCTCGTAGAACGTGGCCTTCGACATCCCGGCCTGACGGCTGATGGCCTCCGCGCTCGCCTCGGCGTAGCCGACCTTCGAGAAGACGATCGCGGCGGCGTCGAACAGCCGGTGCTTCTGCACCTCGAGGCGCACCTCCAGCGGCGGCGCGTGGCGCCCGCGCGGGATCGGCTGTGCTGAGGGCGTGGTCTCCGGGGTCATCGCAGGGCAGTGTAGATAGGCTCCCGGCCGATGAGACCGGTCGTCGTGCTCTGTGTTCTGGCGCTCGTGCTGTCCGCGTGCGGCGCCGCCCCGCGCGATTCCGCGAAGGACTTCAGCGGCGCCAAGCGCGACGTCGCGGCCACCGTCGAGAACGTCGAGGACGGCCGCCCGCAAGGACCGACGCCGACGATCTCTGCACGAAGCTCCTCAGCGACAGCCTGCTCGCGGCGCTGAAGAAGCAGGGGACGAACTGCGCGACAGCCGTCAAACAGGCCTTCAAGAACGCCGACTCCACGGACCTGACCGTCGACGACGTCTCGGTCAGCGCGGGGACTGCGACCGCCAAGGTGATCTCCGGCACGGGCTCCCGCAAGGCGACCTACACGCTCGAGCTCGAGAAGGTCGGCGCGACCTGGAAGATCTCCTCGATGCGCGCCTAGTCTAGTTGCCGATCGTCGACCCGTACTGGCGCTCGTAGTACGCGCGGTAGTCGCCGGAGCGGATCGGCTCCCACCAGGCGCGGTTGTCCTGGTACCAGGCGACGGTCTGCTCGAGGCCCTCGGCGAAGTGCACGCGCGGCTCCCAGCCCAGCTCGCGGACCTTCTCGGAGCCCAGCGAGTAGCGGCGGTCGTGGCCGGGGCGGTCCTTGACGTACGTCAGCAGCGACTCGTCGGCGCCCGTGAGCGAGATGATCCGCTGCACGACCTCGAGGTTCGGGCACTCGTCCGGCCCGCCGACGTTGTACGCCTCGCCCGGCGCGCCGTGCTCGAGCACGTGGCCGATCCCGCGGGCGAAGTCCTCGACGTAGAGCCAGTTGCGCACCTGCATGCCGTCGCCGTAGACCGGCAGCGGGTCGCCGTGCAGGGCGTTGAGCACCATCAGCGGGATGAGCTTCTCCGGGTACTGGCGCGGGCCGTAGTTGTTCGAGCCGCGGCAGATCACGGTCTGCAGCCCGTAGGTGTGGAAGTACGACGCGACGAGCAGGTCGGCGCCGGCCTTCGTCGCGCTGTACGGCGACGACGGCGCGAGCGGCGAGCTCTCGGTGAACGAGCCCTCCTCGATCGAGCCGTAGACCTCGTCGGTCGAGACCTGCAGGTAGCGCACGCCGGCCGCGCGCGCCGCCTCGAGCAGCACCCAGGTGCCGACGGCGTGCGTCGTCACGAACGCGTCGGGCTCGGAGATCGAGCGGTCGACGTGCGTCTCGGCGGCGAAGTTCACGACGGCGTCGACGTCCGCGATGGCGTTCGCGACGGCCTCGGCGTCCTCGATTCCGGCATGGACGAAGTTGATGTCGAGGCCCGCGAGGTTCTCGCGCCGGCCGGCGTACGTGAGCTTGTCGAGCACCGTGATCTCGTCGCCGTGATCCTCCAGGCGCACGCGCGTGAAGGCCGAGCCGATGAAGCCGGCGCCGCCGCAGACGAGGAGCTTCATCGCGAGGGACCGCCCTTCGAGCCGGCGGCAACGCCCGCCGGCCAATGACGCTCTGTCATGCCACCACCCTAGTCGCTAGGTATTCGCGCCAGACCGTCCTGCCAGCGCGGCAGCACGAGCGGATGCCGGCGCTCGCTGCCCAGGACGCTGTAGGCCGGGCGCGTCGCCGGGCGCGCGAACTGGGCGCTCGTCGCGGGCAGGACGCGGCAGTCGACCCCCGCGCGCTCGAAGATCTCCAGCGCGAACTCGTTCCACGAGCACGAGCCGTCCGCGGCGATGTGGTGGATGCCCGTCTCCTTCGGCCGCTCGGACAGCTCGACGAGCACGCCCGCGAGGTGCCCGGTCCAGGTCGGGCAGCCGACCTGGTCGGTGACGACGGAGACCTCGTCGCGCTGCGCGCCCAGCGCGAGCATCGTGTCGACGAAGTTCTTGCCGCCCGCGCCGTACAGCCACGCCGTGCGCACGATCGCGTGCGCCGGGTTGGCGGCGGCGACGGCCAGCTCGCCCGCGAGCTTCGTCTCGCCGTAGACGCCGAGCGGCGCGACCGCGTCGGATTCCAGCCACGGCTCGCGCTTGGAGCCGTCGAAGACGTAGTCCGTCGAGACGTGCACGATCAGCGCGCCGACCTCCTCGGCCGCGGCCGCGACGTTCCCCGCCCCGCGCGCGTTGACCGCCTCGGCGGCCTGCCAGTCGGACTCGGCGCCGTCGACGTCGGTGTACGCGGCGCAGTTGACGACCGCATCGGGGCGAGCCGAGGCGAGCGCCAGCCGCGTCGCCTCGGCGTCGGTGATGTCCAGCTCGGCACGGGTGACGGCCCGGACGTCGTGGCCCAGCCGCGTCGCGGCGTCGACCACCGCGCGCCCGAGCATCCCTCCGGCTCCGGTCACGAGCAGCCTCATCGCGAGGACCGCAGTTGCGGGCTCACGTCGACTGCGCTGCAGGCACGACGCCCGGTCACAGGATCCCGATCTCCGAGTTGTCGCCGACCATGAAGCGGTATGCCCGCGGCTGGCGCACGCCGCGCGAGATCGTCACGTTGCGCCCGAGCAGCGAGGACTCCATCCGGCCCTCGAGGTTGGAGACCTTCGATCCCTCGAGCAGGATCGAGTGCTCGACCTCGGCCGAGGTGATGACGCAGCCCTCGCCGATCGCCGTGTAGGGCCCGATGTAGGCATCGGTGATCCGCGCCCCCGCGCCGATGATCGCCGGCCCGCGCACGGTCGTGCGCTCCAGCCGGGCGCCGCGCTCGACGATGACGCGCCCGTCGCACTGCGAGTCGACGAGCTCGCCGTACGACCTGCGTCTCGATGCGGTCGAGCACGAGCCGGTTGGCCTCGAGCATGTCGTCGAGGCGGCCGGTGTCCTTCCACCACCCGCGCACGATGTGCGGCTCGACGCGGCGGCCCTCGTCGACGAGATGCTGGATCGCGTCGGTGATCTCCAGCTCGCCGCGCGCGCTGGGCTCGATCGCGCGAGCGGCGTCGTGGATGCCCGCCGTGAACATGTAGACGCCGACGAGCGCGAGGTTCGTGGCGGGCTCGGGCGGCTTCTCGACGAGCCGCACGACGCGCCCGGCGTCGAGCTCGGCGACGCCGTAGTTCTGGGGATCGTCGACCGGCGTCAGGAGGATGAGCGCGTCCGGTGCCGCTCGCGCGGAAGGACTCGACGAGGCCGGTGATGCCGCCCTGCAGGAGGTTGTCGCCGAGGTACATGACGAACGGATCGCCGTCGAGGTAGCCCTCGGCCGTCAGCGAGGCGTGGGCGAGGCCGAGCGGCTCGTTCTGCTCCACGTACGTGATCGCGACGCCGAACCGCGATCCGTCGCCGACGGCGGCGCGGATCTCGGCGCCGGTCTCGGGCGCGATGATGATCCCGATCTCCTCGATGCCGGCCTCGGCCATCGCCTCGATGCCGTAGAAGAGCACGGGCTTGTTGGCCACCGGGACGAGCTGCTTGGCGCTCGTGTGGGTGATCGGGCGAAGGCGCGTGCCCTTGCCACCGGAGAGGATCAGGCCCTTCAAGGTTGCTAGTACACCCCGGTCCCGAGCTTGCGATGGTCCCACGAGGCAAGCGAGCGGGCGCTGAACTGCAGCGCGACGCGCTTGGGGGCCTGGGCGAGCACCATCGCGCGCGTGTCCTCGTCGAGCTCGCCCGGTCCGCCCGGGCCGTAGCGCCGGTACAGCTCGGCGCCGAGCTCGGCGACCCGCTCGGGGTCGCGATGCACCGTCACGTCGCACTTCAGCATCACGCCGCGCAGCTGCGGGTACTCCGTGCCGGCCTCGACCTCGAGGGTCGCCCGCGGGTCGCGCTCGAGGTTGCGCACCTTCTGGGACTTGGCGAACGTCCAGGACCACACGTCTTCGTCGCGCATCACGTACCAGAGTGGCATGAGATGCGGGAAGCCGTCCTGGCCGATGGTCGCGCAGATGACCGTCCGCTCCTCGTCGAGGAACGCCGCCACCTCGGCGGCGGACATCTTGATCTGCTCACGACGACTCACGGGCGGGACTGTAGCCAGCCCCGCCCGCGGTCCGTCATGCGATGTGCGGTGTGTCAGCCGCCGGTGGTGAACACGTGAACGACCTCGCAGTGCTTGACGCGCCTGCGCTCGTTCGTGTTGATGCGGGCCTTGTCGGGCCCGGATCCGCAGTCGACGCTCGCCGGCGGGCCGGCGGTCGCGACGTTGATGAAGTCGCGGCCGGAGCCGCCGAGTGCGCGGTCCCTACCGAAGGCCGCGTTGATCGTGTCGTTGCCGGCGCCGGCGGACTCGAAGTCCGTACCCGGTCCACCGTTGAGGTGGTCGGGGCCGGTGGCGCCGTACAGCTTGTCGTTGCCCAGGGCACCGGAGATGTTGTCCGAGCCGGTACGACCCTCGATGCAGTCGTTACCGCGACCGCCGTCGAGCTTGTCGTTGCCGCCGAGTCCGATGATCCGGTCAGCGATGTTCGTGCCCGTGATCCGGTCGGCCTTGTTGGTGCCGATGATCGCGAACTTCGGATTGCCGCTGAAGCCGAGGCACGGGCTACGACCGTACCTCCTGCGCGCGACGTCGATCGGGACGACCGTGCCGCCGCTCGGGCCCTGGAACGGGCGCCCGACGATGATCTCGCCGAGGCTCGATCCGCCTGTGCCCGCGGGGATGACGCAGACGTTGCGGGCAACGTCGAGGTTCGAGCCGGGCGGGCAGACCTGACCGATCGGCGTCGTGCCGGGCGTATCGCCCTGCTGGTCGGGATCGCAGACCGGGCCGCTGGAGGCGACCCTGCTCTCGGCCACGACGAGGTCCACGACCGGCGCCGTGTTGGCGCTGGCGAGGATGATGACGTGCAACGCGCGCCTCGTCAGCGAGGTGGGCGTCCGGATCTCTTCGTTGGGGATGACCTTGATGATCGGGTCCAGCGGTGCGAGCAGGTCCGCGAGCGCCTTGACGAGACCGTCGAGGTTGATCGGCTGGCCACCCAGCGTGATCGTGGCGACGTTGCTCGTGCCGGTGAACCGCGGGGTCTTGGAACCCGAGACGCACTTGCCGATGACGCCGGAGGTCGCGGCGCCGACGCCGAGCTGGATCGTGCCGCCCTGGGGCAGCTGGATCGTCAGGTTCTCGACCCTGGACGTGCCGCTGGCCGTCTGGTCGATCGCCTTGCCGAGCTCGGGCTCGATGTCAGTCACCGCGCCGGCGGTGGCTGCAGCAATGCTGTTCTGCGGGATGCCGATCGGGGTGAGGAGGTTGCCGGCACCGGCCTCGGACTTCGCGCACTGTGCGTGATCGGGGTCGACGCCCTTGGCGGTGTTGATGTTGCCGTTCGCAACGACCGGCTCCACGCGGTTGTTGCCGCTGATGGAGGTGTACACCGGGCTTGCACGGCACTTCCACACCGGAACCTTCGTGAGCGCCTGTGCAGCGGGTGCCGCTATCAGCACCCCTGCGGCTGTTACGAGTACAACGAGAACCTTGCGAATCATGCGTCTCCGTTCGTTGAGGCCAGCGCCAACGACATCCGACGCCCCGCTGCCCCTGTAATTAGCTGTCACGAGTCCGACTTGTGGCAGCACGCCAAGCGCTGGTCCGCACCCCCTACCCGAGGCGGCTCAGAACCTCCCACGACATGCGTCGATCGGTGCTTTTCTACTCTTCTAGACACCTCAGCCTCCCCCTGCGCCTTCCTGCGGTCGATGCTCCCGATGCGTCGTGGCTGGCGCGCGAGGCGGACTTTAACAATTCTTCAGGATGGAGAGCCGGTCCTTCTGCGGCTCTCGAAGATGAACGTCAGCGTACGGCTGCCGCGCGCAGCCGCTGGACCGCGGCGAGCACGGCCTCGCGGGCGTCGGCGGGCTCGAGCACGGCGGCGTCGCCGGCCTCGCCGAGGATGTCGCGCACGAGGAAGTCGGTGCCCTTGAACGGGTGCTCGACGATCACGGAGCCGTCGGCGAGCTCCTGCGCGACGCGGCGCTGCTCGCGCGCCCAGCGCGCGCGCTCCGAGGAGACCCAGACGCGCGCGATCCGCGACGCCTCGACCTCGCCGGTGCGCAGCCAGCCGTCGAGCTCGCCGGCCGGGTTGACCTCCGGGCGCGGCTCGTAGGGCGTGTCGGTCACCTCGGCGTGACGGATGCGGTCCAGGCGGAAGTGGCGCACGTCGTCGCGCTCGGGATCGAACGACGCGACGTACCAGCCCTCGCGGCCGTTGACGAGCGCGTAGGGCTCGACGACCCGCGTCGTGAACTCGTCCTCGTTGGGCTTGTAGTAGTCCAGCGCCAGCAGGCGCCGGCCGCTGATCGCCTGCGAGGCGACGCGCGCGATCGCGGAGTCGTCGCCGCCCGCGTCGGCGACGTGCAGTCCCTGCTGCATCGGGTCGGCGCCGAGCGCCGCGACGATCTTCTCGCGCGCGGACTGCAGCGAGCCCTCGGGCAGGCCGCCTGCCAGCAGGTCGATCGCGGCGACGAGCGCCTTGGCCTCGACCGGCAGCAGCCGCGCCGGGCGCGCGAAGTTGTCGGAGTAGGGCTCGGGGTCGACCTCGATGCGGCCGTCGTCGTCGATCTCGGCGTACAGCACGTAGGAGCCGCCGCCGAAGTTCACGACGTTGAGGACGTTGATGTCCTCGCGCAGCTCGGCGTCGGAGATCTGCATGCGCTCGCAGACCTCGGCGGCGTCGAGCTTGACCTCCGCGCGGCCCGCCTGGATGAGGATCGAGGCGAGCGTCACGAGGCGGGCGAAGCGCTCGGGGCGGATCGCCGTCTCGGTCCGGCGCCCGGCGCCGTTCGCGAGCGCCGCGGCGGCGTCGGTCTCGGCCTGCTGCTGCTCTGACACGACGGCGGGAGGCGCGAGCTCCAGCGCCGGGTCGCGGTGGCGCTCGTAGAGCAGCTCGATGCGCTCGGTGACCTCGCTCTCCAGCTCGGGCGGGGCGAGCACGCGGGCGTTCTCGCCGAGGCGCAGCACCCAGGCGGCGAGCTGGCGGCGGTCGGCGAACGGCGTCGCGAACACGACGTCGCCGCTCGTGCGGGCGGGCTGGATCTCGCCGAAGCGGCCGAAGTGGCGCTCGATCTGCCACGCGATGCGCTCGGTAATCTCGATCTCCGCCTCGCCCGCGACCTCGCCGAACTGCCACTCGGCGCGGTTGGCGTACGGGCGCGGATCGAATCCCTCGGGTGGGCCCTTGAAGTCGTGCTCGGCCTTCGTCGCGTAGGCCACCTTGCCGCGGATCCGCGAGAGGCGGAACACGCGCAGCGCCTGGCGCTCGTGGGCATAGCCGAGGAGGTAGAACTCGCCCTTGAAGAGCAGGTGGTAGGGATCGACCTTGCGCGTGCCCATGTCGTCGCGGGCCATCGTGTAGTAGTCGAACGTGATCGTCTTGTTGCGGAAGATCGCCGTCTCGATCTTCGCGAGGCGCTGCGAGAGGTCGTGCCCCCCGGCGGACGCGGTGATCGCGAGCGCGACGGAGCGCTGCTCGGGCGCGCGCAGCGGGTTGGCGCGGCCCCAGGAGATCTGCTGCAGCGCGAGGCGCAGCGGCTCTGCGTAGGCGAACTCGCCGTCGAGCAGCGACAGCGCCGTCTGCAGCGCGGCGAGCTCGGCGTCGGAGAACGCGATCGCCGGGAGGTGGAAGTTCTCGGGTCGCAGCGAGTAGTTCTCCTGCTCCGCGACCCCGTCGACCGGGCGCTCGACGGTCAGCGCGATTCCGAGCGAGTCCAGCTCGGACCGGTCGGCGTAGAAGCGGCGCGCGAATGCATCCTCGTTCATCGCGCTGTAGCCCTCGACGTCGCGACGGATCTCCAGTGCGGTGACCGGGCGGCGCTCCGCCATGAGGTATGAGATCAGGGAGAGCTGGCGGATGAGCTTCTCCGTGTCCTTGGCCATGGCGCGACACGATACGACCCGGTCGCTGGCGTGCGCGCCGTCGGAGGGCGCTGACACGGCTTCGGCCCGCTTTTTGCGAAGACTTGCGGCGATTTATGTGTCGCGATGCACCGCGCCGGAACCACCGGAGATGCCGTCAGGCCGCCTCGCGGGCCTCCTGCGGCGCCGCCGCGTCGCCGAAATACGCGCCGCCGCCGAGGGCGCGATCGAAGCGCGACCAGCGCTCTCCGTTGGGCAGTTCCTTCTCCAGCCGGTCGAAGGATCCGAGGCGCCCGCCGAGGTTGTCGCAGAAGTGCACGAGCGTCGCCTCGCGCGTGCACGGGACGATCGGGCTGCCGTGCTCGAGCGAGCCATGGTGGCTGAGGATGATGTGCAGGACGGCTTGCGCGGTGTGCGCGGCGAAGCCGTCGAACCCGTCGATGAGCCGCCGGACGCGGTAGTAGCCCAGCGGGATCTCGCCCTGCAGCTTGCCGGCGTCGGTCATCTCGATCGCGCCGCCCGCGAAGGCGTAGGCGTCGAGCTTGCCGATGTCGTGCAGCAGCGCGCCCGCGACCGCGACGTCGCGGTCGATCTCGCTGAACGTCGCGCTGATCGCGCTGACGGCCTGGGCCACCGACAGCGAGTGCTCGAGCAGCCCGTGGCGGTAGGCCTGGTGGAAGCGCTTGGCCGCCGGGGCCGAGCGGTAGCGCGCCCACAGCGGCGAGTCGGCGCCGAAGACCGCGTCGAGCAGGCGGCGCAGGTCGCGGTCCTGCACGGTGGCGAGCAGCTCGCGCAGGTCGGCCTCCATCTGGGTGGCGGAGCGCGGCGGGCCGTCGGCGAGGTCGGCGAGATCGAACGTGCCGGGCTCGGCCGCGCCGATCGCGCTCAGGTGCAGCTCCGTGCCCTGGCGCCCGTTGACGTGCAGCCGGCCGCTCACGCGGACCGCGGCGCCGACGATCGCGACCGCGGCGGCTGCGGCGACGCCCTCGTGGACGCTGGCGGGCAGGCTGCCCGTCCGGTCGCCGAGCGTGAGGCGCAGGAACTGGCTGCCGTCGCACTTGGGGCGCAGCTCGGCCTCGCGGACGACGAGCACGCACTCGACGTGGGTACCCTCTCGCAGCTCTCGCACGAACATGGCGACACGGTGGCAAGCGTCGCGGACGGACCGCTTCATCGCGACGATGTAGCGTGTCCGGCGATGGCCGGCAGCGCGCTCATCACCGGTGGGACAGGTGGCCTCGGCGCCGCGGTCACGCGCGCGTTCCTCGACGGCGGCTGGCGTGTCGTCGTCCCGGTCTTCGACGCGGCCGAGCGCGAGCGCGTGCCTACGCACGAGCGCCTCGTGCTCGAGCCCGCCGACCTCGGCGACCCGGACTCGACGGCGGCCGTGACGCAGATCGCCGCCGCCGACGGCGACGCGCCGCTGCGCGCCGTCGTCAACCTCGTCGGCGGCTTCGCCGAGGGCGGCCGCGTGCACGAGACGCCGGTCGAGGACTACGAGTCCCAGCTGCGCCTGAACCTCCGTCCTGCGTACCTCGTCTGCCACGCCGCGATCCCGCACATGCAGGCCGCGGGCGGCGGCGCGATCGTCTGTGTCTCCTCGCGCGCGGGGCTCAGGCCGTTCGCCGGTGCGGCGGGCTACATCGTCGCGAAGGCCGCGATCCTGGCGTTCGTCGACGTCCTCGCCGTCGAGTACCGCGACGACGGGATCCGCGCCAACGCGATCCTGCCGAGCGTCATCGACACCCCCGCGAACCGGCGCTCGATGCCCGACGCCGACCACGGCCGCTGGGTCGCGCCGGAGCAGATCGCGGGCGTCGTGCGCTTCCTCTGCGAGGACGGCTCAGGCATCGTCAGCGGGGCGCACGTGCCGGTCTACGGCCGCGCCTGAGTACCGCCGCGGCCGGGAACGAGCGCGACGGCGACGGGCGTCATCGCACGGTCACCGTGCCCTTCATGAACGGATGGATCGCGCAGTAGTACGCGAACGTCCCGGGCCTGGTGAGCCTGACGGCCTTGCGCTCGCCCTTCGTCAGCGTGCCCGTGTCGAACACGCCGTCGGGCCGCGGCGACTTCCCCGAGGTCGCGGTGTGCGGCGCGCTGTCGCCGTTCGTGAAGGTGACCGTCGTCCCGGCCGGCACCGTGATCGCCGCGGGGGCGTACACGAAGTCCTTGATCTGCACGCGGTCGATCGCTCTGGCCGGCGCGGTCCGCGAAGCGGCTGCCGCCGCCCTGCCCGCCGCAGGCGACGAGCAGCGTCGCCGGCCGCGAGGACGAGCGTCGCGCCGAGCAGGCCCGGCACGCCGGTGCGTCGCTGCTGGGGCGTCGCGGGCATCGAGCGCTACTGCGGCGAGCGTGCCCGGCCAGATCAGTGCTCCGGC
This sequence comes from uncultured Solirubrobacteraceae bacterium, assembly GCA_963727785.1. GTDB lineage: Bacteria > Actinomycetota > Thermoleophilia > Solirubrobacterales > Solirubrobacteraceae > CADCVQ01. Next base: position 345,366 of record CAVSHS010000005.1, on the reverse strand, counting down.
GCCGGCGGGCCCGGACTGTGCGCCAACCCACGCATCCCCGTGGGGTCGCCCAGGTACATTCACTCGTCGATGTCGACACGCCGCATCGCCACCCTCGCGTGCCTCGCCGCCGCAGCCGCCGTCGCCGTGCCGGCGAGCGCGCAGGCGCCGCTGCCGGGCGAGCGGATCGCCGCCGGCGTCACGGCGGCCGGCCTCGACGTGTCCGGGCTGACCGTGGACGAGGCCGCCGGCAAGCTCGACGGCTCGTACGGCGAGCGGCTCGCCAACGGTGTCGTCACCGTCCAGGCGGCGGACATCACGTGGACCCTCAAGGCCCCCGCTGCCGGCGTCGGGTTCGACGCGCTGACGAGCGCCAAGCGCGCGCTCTACGCCGGGCGCACCGCGGCCGGCGCGCCGGTCGACGTCCCGCTGCAGGTGACGTACCGCAAGGGCGCCGTGAAGAGCTTTGCGGCCCGTATCGACAAGCGCCTGAGCCGCCCGGCGCGCGACGCGACGCTGAAGATCACGATCCGCCGCGTTCGCGTCACGCACTCCAAGCGCGGGCGCAGCATCAATGCCCGCGCGCTCACCACGCAGATCGCAGCGGCGCTCGTCGATCCGCGGCTGCCACGCGTCTTGCAGCCCAAGCTCGTCTCGGTCAAGCCGAAGCTCACGGCCGAGAAGCTGCGCGCGAGCGCGTCGACCGTCATCACGATCAAGCAGTCGACGTTCACGCTGCGCCTGTTCAAGCACCTGAAGGTCGTCAAGACCTACAAGGTCGCCGTCGGGCAGCCCGCCTACCCGACGCCGCGCGGGCGCTTCTCGATCGTCAGCAAGCAGGTCAACCCGGTCTGGTCGGTGCCCAACAGCCCCTGGGCCGGCGAGCTGGCCGGCACGACCGTCACGGGCGGGAGCCTCCAGAACCCGCTCAAGGCGCGCTGGATGGGGATCGCCAACGGCGTCGGCATCCACGGCACCGGCGAGGACGGCTCGATCGGCACGCGCGCCTCGCACGGCTGCATCCGCATGCACGTCAGCGACGTCATCAGGCTCTACAAGCGCGTCCCGGTCGGCACGCCGGTCCTCATCGCCTGACCGAGCTACAGGGCTGCCTGGTCGGCCTGGTCGGGCCGGCGCAGCGCGGCACCGCTCAGGCTCACCGCGTCGAGCAGCGGCTGCGCCTTGAGCAGCATCTCGTCGTACTCCTCCTCGGCGTCGGAGAGCATCACGATCGCGCCGCCCGAGCCGATCGTCGCGCCGGCCTCGCGTCGCGACGAGCGTGCGGATGACGATGCTCAGGTCGGCGGTCCCGTTCAGCGCGAGGTAGCCGAGCGCGCCCGGAGTACACGCCGCGCGGCGCGCCCTCCAGCGCGTCGATGATCTCCATCGTGCGCAGCTTCGGCGCGCCGGTCATCGAGCCGCCGGGGAACGTCGCGCGCAGGCAGTCGACGAGGTCGACGTCGTCGCGCAGGCGCCCGCGGATCGTCGAGACGAGCTGGTGCACCGTCTCGTAGCTCTCGACGTCCATGAGCCTGGGGACGTGGACGCTGCCGATCTGCGACACGAGGCCGAGGTCGTTGCGCAGGAGGTCGACGATCATCAGGTGCTCGGCGCGGTCCTTCGGGCTGCGCGCGAGCGCGTCCCGGGCGGCGGCGTCGGCGCCCGGAGCGGCGTCACGGCGGGCGGTTCCCTTGATCGGCTTGGCCTCGATCGTGCGGTCGCGGGTGACGCGCAGGAAGCGCTCGGGCGAGGAGCTCAGGACCGCGCCCTCCTGCATGCGCAGGTAGGCGCTGTAGGGCGCCGGGTTCACGCGCCGCAGCACGCGGTAGAGCTCGAACGAGTCGCGCGGCGCGGGCAGCGTGAGCGTGTTCGTCAGGCAGATCTCGTAGCTCTCGCCGGACTCGAGCAGGCGCTTGCAGGTCTCGATGTTCGCCAGGTAGTGCTCGCGCCCGCGGCCGAGCGTGAACTCCAGCGCCGCCTGGTCGTGGTCGAGCATGCGCGGCTCCTCGAGCGCCGGCAGGCCGTCGAGCGCGGCGGCCGTGGCGGCGAGCCACGCCTGCGCCGCGGCGAGCTCCTCGTCGTCGCCGTCGCTGAGCGCGAGCAGATGCGTCTGGCCAGCGCTCGTGATCGAACGCGACGATCCGGTCGGCGAGCAGCAGGAACGCGTCCGGCAGCTCGGCCGCGCGCGCGCCGGCCGCGCCGCAGTCGGCCTTGCACTCGTAGCCGAGGTAGCCGACGAAGCCGCCGTTGAGGTCGAACGGCAGCTCTGGGCTGTCGGTGCGCAGCCGCGCCAGCTCGCGGCTGAGAAACGCGAACAGCGTCTCCTCGCGCACGTGGCTCTCGCCGCCGCGCGTGACGGTCAGCAGCGAGCCGGCGACGCGGTAGCGGATCGCGGCGCCGAGCCCGCCGATCGCCGCGCCCATGAACGAGAAGCGCGACAGCCCGGGCTCGACTCGGCTCGAGTCCAGCCAGAACGCCTGCTCGCAGGTCGCCGAACAGGGTCGCGAAGGCGCTCTCGGCGTCGGGTGTGCCGGCGAGGACGCGATGGGCGATCCGCACCGCGCGCCCGGCGCGCGCCGGCGTGCGCCCGCCGGGCACGACCGTGCTGTGCAGCTCGGGCTTCGCGCCGCGCGCGCGGCGGCGCCCGGGCGACAGCGCGATGAAGTTCGCGACAAGCTGCTCGCCGTGGTCGGTGCCGATCGACTCGGGATGAAACTGCACGCCCCACGCGGGGCGGCGGCGGTCGCGGATCGCCATCAGCGTGCCGTCGTCTGCCCAGGCGACGGGCTTCGAGCTCCGGCGGCAGCGCCGGCTCGACGATCAGCGAGTGGTAGCGGACGGCGCGAAAGCCCTGCGGGATCGCGCTGAACAGCCCCTCGCCGCTGTGAAACACGCGGCTGATACGGCCGTGGATGATCTGCTGCGCGCGCACGACGCTGCCGCCGTGGACGTGCGCGAGCCCCTGGTGGCCGAGGCAGACGCCGAGCACCGGGATCTCGCGCTGGGCCAGTGCGGCGCGGCCGACGCCGAGGTCGCGCTCGCGCTCGGGGCGGCCCGGCCCCGGCGAGACGACGATCCTGTCCCAGGGATGCGCCGCCAGCGCGTCCCACCCGATCTCGTCGTTGCGCACGACGACGGGCTCCTCGCCCGCGACGCTCGCGATCAGCTGGTACAGGTTGAACGTGTACGAGTCGTAGTTGTCGATCAGCAACGTCGTCACGAGTGGTCAACACCCTAGACACCGTCCTGCGCTGGACCGGGAGCGAGCTCGAGCACGTCGACGGCGCCGCGGCGCCCCCGCTGCTCGTCGCCGACTCCTGGCTCGTCGACGAGGGCTACGAGCGCGCGGCCGGCATGCACTGGACGCGGTTCGGACGCTCCTGCCTCGAGCTCGGCGCCGACCGCGCCGAGCTGCAGCGCTTCCGGGCCGCGGCGAGCGCGGCGCTGCCGGGGCGGGGACGCTGGTTTCCGCGCGTGGAGCTCACCGCGGAGGGGCTCGCCCTGCGGCTGCGGCGCGCGCCGCAGCCCGGCCGCGAGGCGCTCGTGATCGTCGCGGCGCCCGGCGACCCGCGCCGCCACCCGCTGCGCAAGGGCCCCGATCTCGAGCTGCTCGCCGGCCTGCGCGCCCAGGCGCGCGAGCACGGTGCCGACGAGCTGCTGCTGTGCGACGCGCAGGGCGCGCTGATCGAGGGCGCGCTCTCCAGCCTGCTGTGGTGGGAGGGCGACGCGCTCTGCACGACGCCGGACGAGCACGCGCTCCCCGGCGTGACGCGCGCGCTGCTGCTCGACATCGCCCGCCGGCGCGGCGTCGAGGTACGTATGCGCGCGCCACGTGCCGCCGAGCTCGCGGGGCTGGAGACGTGGCTGACGAGCGCGCTGCACGGCATCCGCGTCGTGAGCGGGTGGCTGTCGCCCCGCCAGGAGCCGGGCGCGGCGTCACGCGCGCCGGCCTGGCGTGAGGAGCTCGACCGCAATGGCTGAGGGCGGGTTGGAGCCAGGGCCTCGGGGTGGGCCGTCAGCGTGGCGCGAATGTGTTCGCATGCAGCAGTTTCGCGCCGGCGTCAACGTCGGGCTGCCGGCGAAGGAGCGCCCGCGCGAAGGACCCGCCCCAACAGCTGCTCAACCGCCCTTGCGCACTTCCTCGCGCAGCCGCTCGATCTCCTGCAGCAGCTCGCGCTGGCGGCGGATGACGTTGTCGAGCCGGTCGCCGACGGAGCCGCCACCCGGCGTGGTCGTCGTGGCGCCGCCGCCGCCCGTCGGGCCGCCGCCGGTGCTGGGCGCCGTCCCGCCGGGCGTGTCGGTGCTGGTCGCACCGGGCGCGGCGGTGTCCGCGGGCACGACGCCGGTCTGGATGTAGGCGATCGTCTTCGCCTCGGCCCGCGGGTCGCTGTCGTTGTCGAAGATCGCGACGAGCTTGTTCGTCTCGGCGTCGACGACGACCGTCTTGGAGACGGCGTTCGCCGTGTTCGGGATGATCGAGGTCAGGTAGACGACGCGGCCCTTGACGAAGACCGGCCGCGGCTCGACGACGCGGAAGTTCCCCGATGCGGTCCCGCCTGCCCCGCCGTCGCCGAAGTCGATGCCCGGGATCGAGACCGCGCGCACCGCCTGCAGCGCGCGCCGGTTGCCGCTCAGCGAGGTGCGCTCCGGAACGCGCCAGATCCGCGTTCGCCCGGTGGTGGCGTCCGTGAGGAAGATCGCGCTCGCCGCGAACGCGCGCCCGTAGGGCTCGGCGACCGTGACCCACTGCGGGCCCAGCCCGGCCGCGCCGAAGTCGACGAGATACGGCTGGCGGTTGAGCTCGGTGTCCTCGATCCGCGTCTGGTCCTCGTGCACGAACCAGGCGTTCCAGATGCCGCGCTTGTACTGAAACGCCTCCTGGATCCGGCGTGCCTGCGTGTCGGGGAAGATCCGGCCGGTCTCGGCGAGCTCCGGGCGCCGCGCGGCCTCGGCGGGCTGAGGTCCTCGATGCCGCCATCGGGGGCGACGACGAACACGCCGCCGAGCACGGGCCGCCGGATGAGGATCCCCTTGTACTCGAGGTAGGGGACCATGATCCGCGGGCCCTTCGCCGTCTCGATGCCGACCGGCTCCTCGAGGCTGATGAGGAAGCGGCGCTTGAGCAGCCGCCAGCGCAGGTTGTCGGTGATCTGCAGGCCCGGCGCGATCTGCAGCTTCGCGTCGAACTGGCGCAGCGAGCGGGCGGTCTGCTCGGCGTCGAGCTCGACGATTCCCTGGCTCTTCTTGCTGAAGATCCGAAACGCGCCCTGCGGCGTGCGCAGCGCGGTCCAGACGAGGCCTTCGTCTGTGTTGACGATGCGGAAGTTCGTCAGCGTCTCGGTGGGCGAGTTGAACGCGCTGGACGCGTTCGCCTCGGCGACCTCGCGCGGCACGAGCCGCACCATGCCGCCGGCGGGCAGGCCGGGGATCGCCTCGTAGGTCGTGTTGTCGACGATCGCACGCCCGACGAGCGGGCCGTTCAGCGCGGCGCCGAACACGAACAGCAGGAACGCGATCACCGGGAACGCGAACAGGTACGCCGGCGGGCGCACGCCGGTGCGCAGGTCCTCCAGCGTCGTCCAGCTGCGCTGCGAGCGGCGCAGCAGCACGCCGCCCGCGACGAGCAGCACCAGCGGCGCGAGCCAGACGATCGGCTCGGTCCAGACGAACATCGCCAGGCCGTGCCAGATCGGCCGCACGAGCCACAGCACGACGAGCGCGACGAGCGCGGCGACGAGCGGGACGGGCTTGATGGACGGCAGCCGGCGGCGCATATGCGCCGCCGACTTTACGTCCTAGGGGTCAGCTCGGCTGCGGAACGATCCGCACGTACGGCCGCGGCGACTCCCAGCCGTCGGGGTAGATCTCCTTCGCCTGCTCGTCGGAGACCGAGCCGGCGATGATGACGTTGTCGCCCTGCTGCCACTGGGCGGGCGTCGCGACCTTGTGGTTCGCGGTCAGCTGCAGCGAGTCGATGACGCGCAGCACCTCGTCGAAGTTGCGGCCCGTCGTCATCGGATACACGAGGACGAGCTTGATCGCCTTGTCGGGGCCGATGACGAAGACGTTGCGCACCGTCTGGTTCTGCGCGGGCGTGCGCGCCGTGGCGTCGCCCTCGACGTCGGCCGGCAGCATGCCGTAGAGCTTGGACACGTTGAAGTCGTCGTCGCCGATGATCGGGTAGTTCGGCGCGGTGCCCTGGATCGCCTCGATGTCCTCCGCCCACTTCTCGTGGTTGCCGACCGGATCGACGGAGAGGCCGATGATCTTCACGTTGCGGCTGTCGAAGTCGGGCTTGATCGACGCCATGTAGCCGAGCTCCGTCGAGCACACCGGCGTGAAGTCACGCGGATGCGAGAACAGCACGCCCCACGAGTCGCCGAGCCAGTCGTGGAACGAGATGTGTCCCTCGGTGGTCTGCGCCTCGAAATCTGGTGCCGCGTCGCCAATCGTCAGAGCCATGAGCATCCTCCAATGCATGGAATAGGGCTAAAACCGGGTCGAATTTAGGGACATTCCAACCTAGCACCTCCGGAATGCCGTCCCGCCCGCTCCAGCGTAGGCCGTCGGACGCCGCCCCAGCGCCGGTCGCGCAGTGCCAGCGCGGTCGCGATCGCGAATGCCGCGGTCGCGTGGTCGCTCGGAAAGCCCGCGTCCGCCGCGTGCCTGGCGAAGAGATGCACGCCGGCGGGATCGGCGACGAACGGGCGCGGGCGGTCGACGGCGCGGGAGACGACCTGCGCGCACAGCAGCGCCAGACCGGCGCCGAGCCCGCCGGCCACCGCGGCGCGGCGCAGCCTTCCGCCGGCGCGGTCGACGAGCACGAGCAGCGCGAGCAGGGCCATGAACACGATCTGCGACGCGCCGACGTACAGCGCGAGCGGATCCTCGACGGCGTCGTGGTGAAACGCGAACCCGTTGAGGGCGTGCAGCAGCGTGGTGTCCATCAGCGGCGCCGGCGCCTCGGGCCGGCCGGCGCGAGCCCCGGCACCTCGTCGAGCTCTGCAGGTGCAAGCGCGGTCGCCGTCATGCACGGCAGGTTGGCAGCATCCGCCTGAACGTCTCCTGACTGCCGGCCGCGCGCCTTTCACGCCGGCCCCGCAGAACGCGGTCGCAGCGCGCCTCGCATGCCGTGCCGCACCCGCTCCGTTCGTCCGCGCGCGCCGCAGGGTAGGCCAGCGCGCGATGAAAGCGATCTGCCTGAACTGCACGCTGAAGCGCTCACCCGAGGAGTCCAGCGCGGCCTCGCTCTCCGACGTCGTCATGTCGGCGCTTCGCGAGCAGGGCGTCGAGACCGACGAGATCCGCCTCGTCGACCACCAGATCGATCCCGGCGTCGTGTCGGAGGCCGTCAGCGAGGGCGACGAGTGGCCTCAGGTCCGCGAGCGGATCCTCGCGGCCGAGATCCTCGTCGTCGCGACGCCGACGTGGCTCGGCCAGCCGTCGAGCGTCTCCAAGCGCGCGCTCGAGCGGATGGATGCGTTCCTCTCGGAGACGCGCGAGGACGGCGAGACGCCGGTCGCCTACAACCGCGTCGCGGGCGTCGTGGTCGTCGGCAACGAGGACGGCGCGCACCACTGCATCTCGGAGATCAGCGGCGCGCTCATCGACATCGGCTACACGGTCCCCGGGCAGGCCTGGACGTACTGGAACAAGGGCCCGGGACCCGGCGACGAGGTGTGGCTCACGACGGACGAGCGCGAGTGGTCGATCACGACCGGCAGGACGGCGGCGAACAACCTGCTCGCCGTGGCGCGGGCGCTCCAGGCGTGGCCCATGCCCGCGCCGGCGGCATAGCCGCGGGCGATTATCATCGCCCGCGATGTCCACGCTCTACGAGTGGGCGGGCGGGGAGGCGGCGTTCGTCGCGCTCATCGACGCCTTCTACGACCGCGTCGAGGCCGACGAGCTGCTGTCGCCGCTGTTCCCCGGGGGCGTCGGCGACGAGCACCGTCGCAACGTGACCGCCTGGTGGTGTGAGGTGTTCGGCGGGCCGGCGCGGTACACAGAGGAGCTCGGCGGCTACGAGCGCATGCTCGGCAAGCACCGCGGTCTGGCGATCACGCCGGAGCAGCGCTTTCGCTTCGCCTCGCTGATGAGCCTCGCCGCCGACGACGCCGGGCTGCCCGACGACCCGGAGTTCCGCTCGGCCTTCGTCGCCTACGTCGAGTGGGGAACGCGCCTCGCGCGGCACAACTCGCAGCCGGACGCGGACGTCGTCGAGCACGCGCCCGTCCCGCGCTGGGGCTGGGGCGAGGCGCCGCCCTACCAGCCGTAGCGGGCCTGTTACAGCGTGTGACACCATTTCGCGATCGGTCATACATGTCAATGACGCGCGGGGGATGTCGTTCATGAAACTCGCCTGTCGGCGGTACGTCGCTTTTGTTACTTGCACGGCCGCTGCGCTCGCGGCTGCTGCGCTTCCGGCGGCGGCGCCCGCCCAGACCTCGCCGCCGGCCGCGGTGCCCCAGGCGACGCAGGTGGCCGCGCCGGTGCCGAAGCTCGACTGGCAGTCCTGCGGTGCAGATCTGAAGCCGTTGCTGTGCGCCACCGCCGACGTGCCGACCGACTACGACCACCCGGACGGGCCGAAGACGCGGCTCGCCCTGGCGAAGCTGCCGGCAAGCGGCGCGCCTGACCAGCGCCTGGGCACGCTGTTCATCAACCCCGGCGGCCCGGGCGGGTCGGGGTGGACTTCCTCCACGGCATCGCCACCACGCCGATCCTCCCGCCGCAGGTGCTCGCCCGCTACGACGTCCTCGGCTTCGACCCGCGCGGCGTCGCCCGGTCCGCTCCGGCCACCTGCTTCCCGACGGAGGAGCAGGAGCCGACCTCCCCGCTGCTGCAGACGCCCTACCCGCTGCCGGGGCCAGACGAGTCCCAGTTCATCCTGGACGGGCTGAACCTCGCGACCCTCTGCCAGCGGCAGTCACCACGCCGGTTCAGGACCGCCTCCACCGCGAACGTCGCGCGGGACATGGACCTGCTGCGACAGGCGGTGCACGACGAGCGGCTCACGTACGCCGGCTACAGCTACGGCACCTTCCTCGGGGCGACCTACGCCCGGCTCTTCCCCGACCGCGTCGGCCGCTTCGTGCTCGACGGCACCATCGATCCGGTCGCCTACAGCGGCACGGGCAGCGGCGACGCCGCGCCGACGACGCCGCTCGGCATCCGCGTACGCCAGGGAAGCGGCGCCAGCCAGACCTTCGCCGAGTTCGCCCGGCAGTGCCGCGAATCCGGGCCGGAGCGCTGCTCGCTCGCCGGTCTCGGCGATCCCGCGGTGGTCGTGCCGGCGGCCTTCGACCGGCTCGCCCGCGAGCCCGTCGAGATCCCCCTCGACGACGGCACGACCGTGATCACACAGCAGATCGCCGTGGCGATCACGTACCTCACGCTGTACTCCCCGGCGGGCTGGCCGGACCTCGCGGACTTCCTCACCGCCATCGCCGCGCCCGTGCCGTCGCCGGCCCGGGTGGCCGCGGCCGTCGCGCGAACCCGGTCGCCCCTGGGCGCCCGCATGCGTGGCGAGGACTACCCGTCCATCGGAGGCTCGTTGGCGAGCGTGTGCGTCGACACCGCCGCCTCGGGGCGCGTCAGCGAGTACCCGGCGCTGATCGACGCCTACGACGCCGAGGCACCGTACTTCGGTCGCTACCGCGGCTGGATCGGCCTGACGTGCGAGTTCTGGCATCTGCGCGACCCCGGCGCCTTCCACGGGCCGTGGCAGCAGACGACCCAGGCGCCGGTGCTCGTCCTCGGGCACCCGCTTCGACCCCGCGACGCCGTACCGCCAGACGCGGCCGTACGCGGATCTCTTCCCGGCGTCGCGGATGCTGACGCTCGACGGCTGGGGACATACGACGATCGGCAAGAGCGCCTGCGTCGACGCGGCGATCGCCGCCTATCTCGTCGCCGGTGACCCGCCGCAGGACGGGGCGGTCTGCGCCTCCGACGCCGTCCCGTTCCCGGCGCCGCAGGCCCGCTCGCTGGCGGCGCCACGACCGGACGTGCCGCCCGGGCTGCCGCTCTGGTAGACCTGCCGCCGCCCGGGCGGCGAGACGGACCCCGAGGAGATCGACGCGTTCGGTCTCCTCGGCGGCCTCTGCACGTTTGCGCGCAAACCTTTCGGGGGTTGTGTGGTCCAAGGCCGCAGAACCGGCGCAATTGCATGACACACCCCGACGAACGGAGCACACGCCATGACCGACAAGATCGCGCGCCCTGTCTCGAGCGCGCCGCAGGGCAAGGACATCGCGCGACGCGATGACGTCGTCCCGCTGTCCGGCGAGCTGGGCCGGACGACGATCGGCGAGGGCGTCGTGACGAGGGTCGCCGGCATCGCCGCACGTGAGGTCCCCGGCGTGCACGATCTCGGCGGCGGTGCCGCACGTGCGATCGGGAGCGTCACCCAGAAGGTCGGCCTCGGCGACCCGCGCACCCAGGGCGTCTCGGTGGAGACCGGTGAGAAGGAGGCCGCCGTGGATCTCACGCTCGTGATCGACTACGGCGAGTCGATCCCCCGGATCGCCGGCGCGGTGCGCGAGCAGATCATCAAGCGCGTGGAAGGCATCACCGGACTCAGGGTCACCGAGGTCAACATCACCGTCAACGACCTGTACTTCCCCGGCGACGACGAACCCGACGAGGCGCCGCGGGTGGCGTGACCGTGACGACCGATGTCAACCGCGCGCCGCGCGTGTCCGAGCGGGTGGCGCTGGCCCTCGTGGCGGAACGGGCGATTGCCGAGATGCCCGGGGTCGGCGCCACCAGCGGACCCAGCGGGCGCTGGCGGACGGTCGGCTCGCAGCAGATCATCCCGGGCGTCCTGGCCGCCGAGAGCGGTGCGGGGCGGATCGACGTCGAGCTGCATCTCGTCGCCCGGTGGCCGCTGGAGGGGTCGTTCGAGGAGCTGGCCGAGCAGCTCCGGGCGCGCCTGCGAAGCGCGGCCGCGATCGCGGGGATGGGCGAGCGGCTCGGCGCCGTGGCGGTCGCCTTCGACGACGTCCTGACCGACGGGGACAGCTGATGGCGCTGCTCGCGGCCCGTGGCCTCGCGCGCCTGATCGCGCTCATCCTCACGGCGGCGCTTGCCGCCGCCGGCCTCGCGGCCGCGGTCTTCAGCATCCAGGGCGACAGCGCGACGCTGAGCCTCGCCAGCCTCGCCGAGCTGCTGAAGCTCGGCGATCTGCGCACCGATGTCGGCGACTTCCTGGCGGACCTGCAGGCCGGCGGGCCGATCGCGAAGGTCGCAGCGCTGGCCGGCGCCGGCGCGGTCGTGCTCGGGCTGGTCCTGCTGTTCGGCGTGCTCGCCCGCAGACGCGAGCGGCTCGTCGTCCTGCGCAGCGACGAGGGGTGGCCGGATCGCCGCCCGCCCGCGCGCGGTCGGCCAGGCCGCCGTGGCATTGGGCGAGCAGTCCCGCGACGTGCTGCAGGCGACGGCGAAGGCGACGGCGCGCCGGCGTGGCACCGGCGGCCGCCTGCGCCTGACGGTGTACGAGGTGCAGGCCCGCCGACGGGAACGGGGCGACGGCCGCCGACAGCGATCGGCTGCAGTCGCTGGCCGAGCCCTTCGCGTTGCGCGTCCGTGTCCGCAGCCGCGCGCCGCGCCGCGGCGCGAGGACGGGCTGATGCTCCGCCAGCGCGTGCGCGCGCGATCGTTCCGGTTCGCCCGCTTCGCAGCGGACGCGGTCGTCGTCGTGTTCGCGCTCGCATTGGTGTGGGGCGGCGCGATGCTCGCCCTGCTGGCGCTGAAGGTCTCGCCCGCCACGATCGACGGCCTGTCGGGCTACCGCACGGCGTATGACTACGTCGCGACCGTGAATCCCGCGCACCTCGGCGCGTCGACGCGGCTGATCGCGGCGATCGCCGGCGTGGTCGCGACGCGCGATCTTCGGCTACCTGGCCTGGCGCGCGGTGCCGCGCCCGTACCTCGCGCGCACGGACCTTCGCCTGATCAGCGACGAGCGCGGCATCGTCGACGTCAACGCCCGCGCGATCGAACGAGCGGCCGAGGCCGCCGCCCTCGATCACCCGGCGATCACGGCCGCGCGTGCGCGCTACGGCACCGATGACCTGACGCTCGATGTGAGCGCAGACCGCGCCGACGAGCTCGCCGCCACGCTGCAGGACGTCCACGACCGCGCTCGCGCCAGCCTCGCCCGCCACGAACTTCCGCCACTGCCCGTGAACCTCACACTCGTTCGCCTGGAGCGAACACAGCGAAGGGAACTGCAATGACCACCCGCCACCTCGCCGCGCTGCTCGGGTTCGCCTTCGTCGCCGCGTGGATCGCCTTGAATTTCGGATACGCGCTGCTGTGCCTGCTCGGCGCCGGCGTCTTCTACGCCCTCGCAGCCGTGTTCGAAGGCGACATCGACCTCGGCGAGCTGCAGGCCCGCGTCACGCAGAACGTGAGCGGGACCGATCGGGCGCCCGCGGCGGGCGGGATGAGGCGCCCGCGCGTGCGGTAGCCGCGGCGCCTACGTGCGTGATGTCACACCCCGCGCAGTTACCATCGATCAGTGTCGCATTCGATGGTTTCTCACAGCGAGGAGGGTGACATGACAGGGGACGTGGAGGGATACCACACAAGCGTCGTCAACCGGGGCGGTGATTCCCCTGACACGGCCGGTGAGGTCGTCGACTCCACGCACGAGGACGACGCGCTTCCTGGCGACGATGCGCCGGCTGAGGCCGACCTGATTCCTGCGGCCGACCCTTCGTCGATACCGCCGGATGAGGGAGACGCCGGGGCGGTGGCGTTCGACGAGCCCGTTGCACTGCTGAGCGTCAGCGGGCTCTCCGCACCCCATCGCATCCGTGCCCGCGACATGGCGTGTCAGGCGGCGCTGCTCACGATTGGCCATGCGCCGGACATCCATTACACGCAGGACATGGTTCCCCGCTGGGAGGGCATCGCCAAGAACCTGAAGGCGTGGAAGGGTCAGTATCCGTCATATGCCGACTGCTCCTCGATCGCAACCTGGTGGCTCTGGCAGGGCCTCGATCACTACGGCGTCCGAGACACGGTCAACGGCACGGGGTGGCAGTCGGGGTACACGGGCACGATGCTGGGGCACGGCAAGCAGGTCGTCAACAGTGGGAACTGGTTGCGGGGTGACCTGTTCATCTACGGGTCAGGGTTCCCGGGCAAGCACGTGACGATGTACCTCGGAGACGGCTTCGTGGCGTCTCACGGTTCGGAGCCGGGTCCGTTCAAGCTGCGCTGGAACTACCGGTCTGACCTCATGCAGGTTCGCAGGTATATCTGACACATCGCCCACGGCGGCGCGGGGCGGAGGTCAGGACGCGGACTCGCGGAAGGCGATGCCCTCGCCCGCGATCGCCGCAGACTCCTCGATCGGAAGAATCGGCTTGGCGGAGAACCGTATCCACGGGACGAACGGCGCCGTCGCGCGGGCCAGCGTGGCCGCGCTGTCGGCATCGATGATGGCGACGCCCCCGCTGTTGTCGGCGAACCGTAGAACGCCTGGAAGTCGGCGCCCTCCGGCGGCTGCCACCGGCTGAACACCTCAAGTGAGTCCCGTTCGCCCGCGTCCGAGGTGTCGATGAACTCCCAGGTCACCATGAACAACATGCGGGCCTCCCGCCGTCCGTTCGCCGGAATCCGAACCTACCAGGCATCAGCAGCCGGCTGGCAAATTCCACGAGTGAAACCACGGGTGGCGTGGCTTGGCCCGATCCGCGCGAGGGCGGTGAACCGCAACCCGCCCGCCGGCCGGTCGATCGAGCGGACCACTCGATCGACCGGCCTCAGCGCTCCCTGTGGGGGTCGGGGGACTGCGTCGGGGGCGGACGCAGCGTCGAAGGCCGCGGGTTGACCTCCTTCGCGCAGAGCGGCGCCATCGGCCTCGAACTCCGGCAGGGACGCCGCGCTGGACGCGGCCGCCGGGTTGTCGATCTCGTCGGGGCCGGCACCGGGGCGGGACTGCTCGTCCGCAGTTGCCGACGCGGCTGCTGCGCCGTCGGCCTGCGTGCGTGGGTCCTCCTGGTCTCGCTTGCGATGTGCACCGAATCTCGCGGTGATCGCGCGCAGTCTGCTCATCCTGACCTCCTTGGTTCTCGCTGGGCAGTCATGGGTACGGAGCGGAGCTCACGTGCGCCCCGCGTGCGCCGCTCCCGCGTGGCGGTCGGAGGGGCCGGCACCGGCAGGAGAGATCGGAGACCAGAAGGCTGTCTGACGAAGATAATCAGGCAACCCTAACAAGCTGCTTGGAGCGTCTCCACCGCCTGATCTTGCGCCAGAAGCACGTCGCCGTCAGAACGCCTATCTGGTCGTCGGCTCCTCGTGCCGCCTTTCTTGCGGCGATGGAGGCCTGCGGTGCAGCGATGTCGCCGGGCCTCCTGGATGTGGCTTGACTTAGAGCGCACTCCAAGTCCTATCCTCGATTGATGGACGTCGAGGCAGGGCTCACGATCGCGGATGCCGCTCGCGCGAGCGGCCTCAGCACGTACACGCTGCGCTACTACGAGCGCGCAGGACTCATCGACGACGTCGGCCGGGCCGGATCGGGCCATCGCCGGTACAGCGACGAGGACCTGGCGTGGATCGAGGTGCTGCAGTGTCTGCGCGCCACCGGTATGCCGATCAGGAACATCCGCCGTTACGCCGATCTCGTGCGCGCCGGCGACGGCAACGAGGTGCAACGGCTGGCTCTGCTCGAGGAGCACAGGAGCGCCGTGCGAGCTCGGCTCGCCGACGTGCGCGGCCACCTCGCGTTCATCGAGCGCAAGATTTCGATCTACGAGGAGAGGCTCAATGGATAGAAGGAAGCTGGGCGGTCAGGGCCTGGAGGTGTCCGCCGAGGGCCTGGGATGCATGGGCATGACGTGGGCCTACGGCGCCGGCGACGAGGAGTCCGGTCGGGCGACGATCGACCGGGCGCTCGAGCTCGGCATCACGTTTCTGGATACCGCCGAGGTCTACGGGCCTCATACGAACGAGGAGCTGGTCGGGCGGGCGGTTGCCGGCCGCCGCGACAGGTTCGAGATCGCCACGAAGTTCGGGTTCGTGATCGATCCCGAATCGCCGAGCGACCGTACGACCGACGGGAGCCCCGAGAACGTGCGCCGCGCGTGCGACGGCTCGCTCAAGCGGCTCGGCATCGACACCATCGACCTCTTCTACCAGCACCGGGTCGACCCGAACGTTCCGATCGAAGAGACGGTCGGCGCGATGGGCGAACTCGTGAACGAGGGCAAGGTGCGCTACCTGGGACTGTCGGAGGCGGCCGCGGAGACGATCCGCCGGGCACATGCGACGCATCCGATCACCGCCGTCCAGAGCGAGTACTCGCTGTGGACGCGCGATCCCGAGGACGACGTGCTGGCGACGCTGCGCGAGCTCGGCATCGGCCTGGTTGCCTACTCGCCGCTCGGACGTGGCTTCCTCACCGGGCAGATCCGCTCGCTCGCCGATCTTCCCGAGGACGACTGGCGCCGCTCGAACCCCCGCTTCCAGGAGGAGGCGCTACAGCAGAACCTGCAACTCGCCGACCGGGTGAGGGAGCTCGCCGAGCAGCGGGGCGTGACGCCGGCACAGCTCGCGCTCGCCTGGCTGATGGCCAAGGGCGAGGACATCGTGCCGATTCCGGGAACGAAGAGCCCCCGGCGCCTGGAGGAGAACGCTGCCGCGGCCGAAGTGGATTTGTCGAGAGCGGACGTCGAGGAGCTTGACAATGCCATCTCGCGCGACGCGGTCCGGGGCGCCCGGTACCCCGAGCAGATGATGGCGCTGCTCGACAACTGACCAGCCTGCGTGCTGCTCGTACTCGTCGAACCACGAGACGTCGGCTCCCGATGGAGCTGGTGCTACGTCGACAACGTCGCGCTCGTGTTCCCCGGGCACTCCTGACGCACCGGCGCCACCACCCCCGCCGCCCATCGTGCCCACGGCGCTGCCAGCTCCGCGTCGAGCTCGGCGAGGCCGGCGGCCGTGGCGCGCCGCAGCGCGCCGCCGCGGGCCAGCTCGTAGCCCGCGTCGGCCTCGGCCCCGAGGAGGCACAGCGTCCCGACGACGCGATGCCCGGGAGCGAGCGCCACGTGGGCATCCCGGACTGACGTGGCCGGATCGAGGCGCAGCTCGTCGTGGAGCACGACGCCGGCGTCGCCGGTGATCCGCAACGTGCTGACGAGGCGCCCGCCGCGCTCGCCCGCGCGGCCGAGGACGACCGCGTCGCGCAGCGCCGCGACCGCCCCCGCAGCCAGCCTCACCGTCGTCCGGCGCTCGACGTCGGCGCCCGCGGCGACGATCAGGGTCGGGTCCTCGAGGACGAGCCGGGCGCCCGGCCCGACCTCGACGTGCAGGTCCAGGCGCGTGCGCGCGCTCCCGGGCAGCGCGACCGTCGCCGCGATCGGCCGCACGACGAGCACGGCCCCGGCGCCCACGACGATCCGCACGCGATCGTGGTCGCCGGCAAGCGGCCCGGCCTGGGTCGGCAGCACGCAGGCCTGCACGGCGCCGGCGCCGACACCGGCGTCGAGCACCCGCGGCGCGAGCCGCTCGCCGCGTCGCAGCCGCTCGACGACGTGGCCGCTCGCCGCGCGCCGGACGCACAGAAGCGCCTCGCGCCCGCCGGCCGCGACCGCGACCTCCGGTCTCGCCGTTGCGAACAACTCAGTGCCGGTGGTCATCGACGGCAACCCCCGCCACGCTCGAGTGCACGTGCCCGAGCGCCGCGAACTGCTCCCGGCGCGCGACGACCCACCGTGCGACCGCCGCCGCGCCACCCGGCCGCGCCAGCGACACCGCCTCCAGCGGCAGCGCCCCACGGCGCTCGCCCGCCTCGCGCACCATGAGCTCGACGTCGGCGCCGACGAGCGGCGCGAGGTCGGTCTTGTTGATGACGAGCAGGTCGGCGCGCGCGATCCCCGGCCCGCCCTTGCGCGGGATGTCGTCGCCGCCCGCCACGTCGATGACGAAGACCTGCGCATCGGCCAGCGCCGGGCTGAAGATCGCCGTGAGGTTGTCGCCGCCGCTCTCGACGAACACGATGTCCAGCGGCCCCGTCGCCCGCTCGAGCTCGGAGACTGCCTCGAGGTTCATCGAGATGTCGTCGCGGATGGCGGTGTGCGGGCAGCAGCCCGTCTGCACCGCCACAATCCGCTCCGGGTCGAGCGCTCCCGTCGCGCGCAGGAGCTTCGCGTCCTCGGTCGTGTAGATGTCGTTCGTCACGACGCCGATGCGCAGCGACGACGCCAGCTCGCGGCAGAGCGCCGCGATGAGGCTGCTCTTGCCGCAGCCGACGGGACCGCCGATCCCGATGCGAAGTGCGCGGTCAGCTGACAAAGAGCCGCTCCCTTCTCCCGTGGTGGACGACCGCCGCGAGCTCGAGGCCGACCGCGGCAGGGGCGGGCTGCGCGGCGAGCGGGCGCGCGTCGGCCGCGACGACCATCGCCGTCTGTGCGATCCACGGCGCCAGCTCGGCGACCCAGCGGCTCGCCTCGGCCGGATCGAGCGCCAGCAGCTTCAGCGCCGCCGAGGCGACCGTCGCGGCGTCGTCGTAGAGCGCGAGCGCGGCGAGCGGCTCGTCGCCCACGCCGATCGCCGCCGCGACGACCCCGAGCACGACCGGGCGCGGCGTCACCGCCGACGCCGCGCGGTAGCCGTCGAGCAGCGGCGCCGCCGGCCACACGCGCGCCGCCGACCGCAGCAGCGCCGACCCGAGCCCGCGCGAGCTCGCGCGGAGCACCGGGCTCGGGCAGCGGGCGCAGAACTCCGCCTCGACCCGCACCACGCTCGCCACGCCGCCCGCACTCACCGCCGCGCGCCGCGCGGCGACCGCGATCCGCGCCTCTGGCTCCCCAACGAGCCGCAGTCGGCTGCCGATGAAGTCGCGCATTCCCTCGACGCCGAGGCCATCGCACACCGCCTGCTCGAGCCCGAGCGAGTGCGCGTAGCTGCCGGCGGGGAAGCGCCCGTCGGCAAGCAGCATGGCGAGGACGCTCACCACCATCAGAACAGCTCGTAGCGTTGCGCGAGCGGGAGCTCCTCGGCCGGCGCGGGCGAGATCTCCTCGCCGTCGATCCAGACTCGAAACGTGTCGGGCTCGACACGGATGCTCGGCCGCGCCGCGTTGTGCGGCATGTCGGCCTTGCTGAGCCCGCGCGTGTTTACGACCGCCACGAGCGACGCCTCCAGGCCGAGCTCGTCCAGGCTCCCGTCGGCCAGCGCGGGCTGCGACACGAACGCCACCGACGAGCGCGCCGCGAGCCGCCCGCTCCCGGCGAACATCGGCGCCGACAGCACCGGCTGCGGCGTCGGGATCGATGCGTTCGCGTCGCCCATCGGAGCCCACGCGATCGCCCCGCCCTTCAGCACGAGTCGCGGCCGGATCGCGAAGAACGCCGGGTCCCAGAGCACGAGGTCGGCGAGCTTGCCGACCTCGACCGAGCCCACCTCGCCGTCGATCCCGTGCGCCACCGCCGGGCAGATCGTGTACTTCGCGACGTAGCGGCGCAGGCGGTCGTTGTCGGCCCTCCCGCGCTCGCCTGCGCCGAGCCGGCGCTTCATCGCGTGCGCGGTCTGCCAGGTCCGCACGATCGTCTCCCCGACCCGGCCCATCGCCTGCGAGTCCGAGCCGATCATCGAGATCGCGCCGAGGTCGTGCAGCACGTCCTCGGCCGCGATCGTCGTCGCGCGGATCCGGCTCTCGGCGAACGCCAGGTCCTCGGGGATGCGCGGGTTGAGGTGGTGGCAGACCATGAGCATGTCGAGGTGCTCGTCGACGGTGTTCACCGTGTGAGGGCGCGTCGGGTTCGTCGAGGACGGCAGCACGTTTTCGAAGGACGCCACCTCGATGATGTCCGGCGCGTGGCCGCCGCCGGCGCCCTCGGTGTGGTAGGCGTGGATCGTGCGCCCGCCGATCGCGTCGAGCGTCGACTGCACGTAGCCGGCCTCGTTGAGCGTGTCGGTGTGGATTGCGACCTGCACGCCGGTCTCGTCGGCGACGCGCAGGCAGGCGTCGATCGCCGCGGGCGTCGAGCCCCAGTCCTCGTGCAGCTTCATCGCGCCCGCGCCGGCGCGGACCTGCTCGAGCAGCCCCTCGCGCGAGACGCTGTTGCCCTTGCCGAGCAGCAGCACGTTGACCGGCATCGCGTCCAGCGCGAGCAGCATGTCGTGCAGCGCCCGCGGCGACGGCGTACACGTCGTCGCGCGGGTGCCCTCGCTCGGGCCCGTCCCGCCGCCGATGAGCGTCGTGATCCCGGATGCGACGGCCTGCCCGATGATCTGCGGGCAGATGAAGTGCACGTGGCAGTCGATCCCTCCGGCGGTGAGGATGCGCCCCTCGCCGGCGATGACGTCGGTCGTCGGGCCGATCCGCAGCGCGGCGTGGATGCCGTCGGAGATGTCGGGGTTGCCGGCCTTGCCGAGCCCGACGATCCGCCCGCCGGCGATCCCCACGTCGCAGCGCACGATCCCGGCGTGGTCGAGCACGACGGCGTTCGTGATGACGAGGTCGGGCGCGCCGGCGGCTGCCGTCGCTGTGCCCTGCGCCATCGACTCGCGGATCGTCTTGCCGCCGCCGAAGACCGCCTCGTCGCCACCGCGGCAGCGGTCCTCCTCGACCTCGAGCCAGAGATCGGTGTCGGCGAGGCGCACGCGGTCCCCGGTCGTCGGGCCGTAGAGCGTCGCGTACTGCGCACGCTCGATCCGGCTCACGAGCGCAGCCTCAGGCCGGGCACCGCGCCCGCGCCGGCCAGCGCGACGAGCGTGACGTCGCGCGAGGCGCCGGGCTCGAATCGCACCGATGTCCCAGCCGGGATGTCGAGCCGGAACCCGTGGGCGCTGTCGCGGTCGAACGCCAGCGCGTCGTTGACGTCGGCGAAGTGGAAATGCGAGCCGACCTGGATCGGCCGGTCGCCCTCGTTGACGACCCGCACGGTGACCGTCGCACGGCCGGCGTTGAGCTCGACGTCGCCGTCGCCGCATGCGAGCTCGCCGGGGATCACGCGATCGGGTCGTGGAGCGTCACGAGCTTGCGGCCGTCGGGGAAGGTCGCCTCGACCTGGACCTCGGAGACCATCTCCGGCACGCCCTCCATGACCTCGGCCCGCGTCAGTACGCGGCGGCCGGCGTCCATGAGGTCGGCGACGCGGCGCCCGTCGCGCGCACCCTCGATGATCCAGCAGGACAGCAGCGCGACGGCCTCGGGCTGGTTGAGCAGGACGCCCCGCGCCCGCCGCTCGCGGGCGACCATACCGGCCACGGCGAGCAGCAACTTGTCCTGGTCGGCCGGAGACAGGCGCATCAGACCGACATGAGGTCGTGCATGCGCTCGCGGTCGAACGTCTCGATCGGGCCGGTGGCCACGATCCTGCCGACGTCCATCACGGCGTACGTGTCCGCCAGGCGCATCGCGAAGTCGACGTACTGCTCGACGAGCAGGATCGACATGCCGGCGCGGAGCTTGAGGTCGGCGATCGCGTCCTCGATCTCGAGGATGATCGATGGCTGGATGCCCTCGGTGGGCTCGTCGAGCAGGAGCAGGCGCGGCCGCATCACGAGGGCGCGCGCGATGGCGAGCTGCTGGGCCTCGCCGCCGCTGAGAAAGCCCGCCGGCCGCTGCAGCAGCTTGCGCAGCCGCGGGAAGCGCTCGAGCGCCTCCTCGATCGCGTCCACCCCGGTCTTGCGCGACGCCTCCGCGACGACCCGCAGGTTCTCGAATACCGTGAGGTACGGGAACGCTTGGCGGCCCTGGGGGACGTAGGCGATCCCGGCCCGCGCGCGGTCGTAGGGCGCCCGCCGCGTGATGACCTCGCCGCCGAGCGCGATCGCGCCGCGCTGCGCCGGCAACACGCCCACGATCGTCTGCAGCAGCGTGCTCTTGCCGACCCCGTTGCGGCCCATGAGGCAGCACAGCCCGCCCTCGGGCACGTCGAGCGAGACGCCGAAGAGCACCTGCGTCGGGCCATAGGAGACCTCGACCTCCGCTACGCGCAGGATGGGCTCGGCGACGGTCATGCGGACACGCCCGGCAGCTCCGCCGCACCGCGAGCGTCGCGCGGGCGCCCGAGGTAGACCTCGCGGACGGTCTCGTTGCGCTGGACCTCGGCGACCGTGCCCTCGGTGAGCACCTTGCCCTCGTGCATGACCGTCACCTTGTGCGCGAAGCGCCGCACGAAGTCCATGTCGTGCTCGACGACGAGCACCGTCGTGCCCGCCTGCGCGATCTTCGTGATGAGCTCGCCGGTCCTCAGCCGCTCGGACTGCGTCATCCCCGCGACCGGCTCGTCGAGCAGCAGCAGGCGGGGCTCCTGGACGAGCACCATCGCGACCTCGAGCCACTGCTTCTGCCCGTGCGACAGCGAGCCCGCGTCGTCGTCGCGACGGCTGCTGAGGCCCACGCGCGCGAGCGTCTGCGCGACCTCGTCGGACATCCCCCTGCGCCGGCGCAGGAGCGAGCGGAACGGGAGCCTGAAGCTCGCGGCGAGGTCGACGTTCTCGAGCACCGTGAGCTGCTCGAAGACCGACGGCGTCTGGAACGTCCGGCCGATGCCCGCTCGCACGATCGCATGCTCGGAGCGCCCGACCAGCTCGTCACCGCCGAAGCGGATCGATCCGCCGGTCGGGCGGACGAGGTTCGTGATCGCGTCGATGAGCGTCGTCTTGCCGGCGCCGTTGGGGCCGATGACGAAGCGGACCTCGTGCTCGTGCAGGACGAGGTCGAGCCCGTCGAGGGCACAGAAGCCGCCGTCGAAGGCGACGCGCAGGTCGCTGATCTTCAGCAGCTCAGCCGGGGTCATGCGACCTCCTTGGGGGCCGCCGCGACGGCGGGCTCGGACGCCATCCCGGGCCGGCCGTCCATCACGCGCCGGAACGTCGACTTCGCCGTCTGAACGAGCCCGGCGATCCCGTTGGGCAAGAACGCGATGACGACGACGAAGAGCAGCCCCTGCAGGTACAGCCAGCCCGAGGGGAACTGCTCGGAGATGCTGCTCTTCGCCCAGTTGACGATCACCGCCCCGGTGGCTGCCCAGGCCAGCACGGTGCGCCCGCCGAGCGCCACCCAGATGACCATCTCGATCGACGGCACGATCCCGAGCAGCGCCGGGGAGATGATCCCGACGACCGGGACGAACAGCGCGCCCGCGAGCCCCGCCATGCCGGCTGCGAGGACGTACGCGACGAGCTTGACGCGCGTCGGGTCGTACCCGAGGAAGCGCACGCGGTCCTCGTGGTCGCGCACCGCGATGAGCAGCCTGCCGTAGCGTCCGTTCACGAGCTGGCGCGTCCCGAGGAAGACGACGAGCAGCGTGATCGCGACGATGAAGTAGAGGATCTTCTTGTCCTGCGGGTTCGTCACCGACAGCCCGAAGAACGACTGGAAGTTCGTCAGGCCGTTCGTGCCGCCCGTGAGCCCCTGATTGCCGATGAGCACGATGACGAACGCCGCGGCCAGCGCCTGGCTGAGAATCGCGAAGTACGCGCCGCGCACCCGCTGGCGGAAGATCGCCGCGCCGACGATCGCCGCGATCGCCATCGGGAGGACGATCGCCGCGGGGACCGCGAACCAGGCCGAGCGAAACGGCTCCCAGAACGCGGGCAGGTGCTCGACGCCGCTCCACGTCATGAAGTCCGGAAGCTGCCCCGGGCCGGCCTCCGCGAGCTTCATGTACATGCCCATGCAGTAGCCGCCGAGGCCGAAGAAGAGGCCCTGCCCCAGGACGAGCATCCCGCCCTGGCCCCAGGCGAGGCCGATGCCGAGCGCGACGATCGCGAAGCACAGGAACTTCGCCAGCAGCGACAGCCGGAAGTCCGACAGCACGTTGGGCGCGATGAGCAGCAGGGCGACGGCGACGAGCGCGAAGCGCGCGAGGAACCACGACGGCTTCAGTCCGCCGGCGGGCACGAGCCGCGTCATGGCGCTCATCACGCAAGCCCCCGGCGCTGCTGGACGACGATGCCCTGCGGGCGTGCCTGCAGGAACAGCACGATGAGCAGGAAGACCCCGGCCTTGGCGATGCTCGAGGTCGTCGTGTACTCGATGAACGAGTTGGCCATCCCGAGCGCGAGCGCCGCGTACACGGCGCCGCGCAGCTGGCCCAGGCCGCCGACGATGACGACGAGGAACGCGTCGATGATGTAGCCCGTGCCGAGCGTGGGGCCGACCGGGCCGAGCAGCGTGATGCCCACTCCGGCCAGACCGGCGAGGCCGGAGCCGATGAAGAACGTCGTGCGATCGACGCGCGGGACGCGGACGCCGCTCACGGCGGCGAGCGGGCGGTTCTGAATGACCGCCCGCATCCGGCGCCCGGCGGGCAGGCGCTCGAGGTAGACCGCGATCGCGAAGACGACGATCGCGACGACCCCGATGATGAACAGCCGCGGATAGGACATGTCGACGCCGCCGATCGACAGACCGCCGTCGAGGAACGCCGGCGCGTCGACGTTGACGTTGGGCGCGCCGAAGATGTCGCGCGCGAGCTGCTGGAGCATGAGGCTCACGCCCCACGTGACGAGCAGCGTGTCCAGCGGCCTGCCGTAGAGGCGGCGGATGAGGACGAGCTCGAGGATGAGCCCCATCGTCCCGGCGACGATGAACGCGGCGGGGAGCGCGAGCCCGAACGACAGCGTGACGAGCCCGGTCCCGAGCGCCGTCTGCAGCACGTACGTCGTGTAGGCGCCGGCCATGATGAACTCGCCGTGCGCCATGTTGATGACGTTCATCTGACCGAAGGTGAACGTCAGCCCGAGCGCCACGAGCAGCAGGATCGACGCGATGCTCAGCCCTACGAACAGCTGGCTGAAGAAGACCTCCATCGCGTCGATCCCGTCGCCCGGTCCCTATAGGCCCTTCGCCCAGGGGTAGGTCTTCAGGTACGGATCGGGCTTGATCGGCGTGCCGGAGCCGCCGACCTCCTTGATGAGTCCGTCGGGCTGCAGGACCCCGATCCGCGCGGTCTTGTAGATGTGCTGGTTGTCGCCGTCGATCGTCACCTTGCCCTCGGGGGCGTCGAACGTCAGCCCCTTGGACGCGGCCTTGACCTTCTCGGGGTTCGTGCTCCCGGCCTTCTCGACCGCCTCGGCCCAGAGGTGAACTCCCACGTAGCCGGCCTCGATCGGGTCGTCGGTGACGCGGCGCTTACCGTATTTCGCCTTGTAGGCCTTCACGAACGCCGCGTTCCTGGCGCCAGGGGTGGTCTGGTAGTAGTTCCACGCGACGTACTGGCCGACGATGTTCTTGATCCCGACGCCGCGAACCTCGTCCTCGGCCGTCGAGACGGACATGACCGGCAGCGTCTTGGCGCTGAGCCCGGAGTCTCTGAACTGCTTCCAGAACGCGACGTTGCTGTCGCCGTTGATCGTCTGGAACACGGCGTCCGGCTTGGCGGCCTTGACCTTGTTGATCGTGGTCGCGTAGTCGGTGTTGCCGAGCGGCGAGTACTCCTCGCCGACGATCTGCATGCCGTTGGCCTTCGCCCACGCTTTGATCTCCTTGTTCGCCGTGCGCGGGAAGACGTAGTCCGAGCCGACGAGGAAGAGCTTCGAGACCTTCAGCTTGTCCTTGAGGTACTCGAGGCCCGGGATGATCTGCTGGTTCGTCGTCGCACCCGTATAGAAGATGTAGGGCGAGGCCTCCAGGCCTTCGTACTGCACCGGGTAGTACAGCAGCGCCTTGTTGCGCTCGAAGACCGGCAGCATCGCCTTGCGGCTCGCCGACGTCCAACCACCGAAGACGGCCGCGACCTTGTCCGTCGAGATGAGCTTCTGGGCCTTCTCGGCAAAGGTCGGCCAGTCCGAGTTACCGTCCTCGACGGCCGGCACGAGCTTCTTGCCGAGCACGCCGCCTGCCTTGTTGATCTCGTCGATCGCAAGCATCTCGGCGTCCTTCACCGACACCTCGCTGATCGCCATCGTCCCGCTGAGGGAATGAAGGATGCCGACCTTGATCGTGTTCCCCTTCACGCCTGGCTCGGCGGTCGTGTCCGCTCCGGGCGAGTTGCTCGAGCTGCTGTCGCCGCTGCCACACCCGGCCACCGCGAGCCCCAGCACCACCGTCAACACTGTCAGTCCAGCGGTCATCCCCCTCGTCGAACTGAGTCCGCGCAACGTGCCTCCTTGTGACGTGGCCATGCGACATCCCCGCGCTCACCTCATGTGCGCGATCGCCTTGTCGCGATGCGATCACGGCTGACCGTACCTAGGGCGACCGGCGCGAAAGATTGGACCTGTGGCCAGAGTTTCGCGGTGACGATTGGACGACGGGCCAGCGCACCGACCTGTTCGGTGCTGAAAGGGCCGTTCGTGTCGTACAGGAGAAATTCGAAACCATTTCCCCCTTTTTCGATGCATTGTGGTGAGCCGCCGCTCACCCGGCGTGGGTGAAGCGACATAGGCCCTCAGCGAGCGCGACGATCCGCTCGACAAGATCGAGAAGGCCTGGCGCAAGACGCAGGCGTTCTACCCCTCCTACTTCGACTTTCAGCGACCGGAGCCGGCGCGCTCAGCCACCACGCGAAAGCTGGCGCGCAAACAGCAGCGGCCGGGATGCGGCGCCGAGCGGTCAAAGATTCGCTGTCCTGCGGCCGATGACCTGGCGATGCGCGTGTCCCACCGTGGCACCCTGGTCGTGAGCGCGTTGCTGGCGCTGGCGCTGGTTGCTGGCCTTGCGATGAACGTCGTGCGCGCGCAGCGCGACGCGAGGACGCAGATCCTCGTCGCGCTCGGTGACCGCGCGACCCTGGCCGGCTCGCTGACGTCCGCGGCGGTCAAGCCCGACGCCTACGCGAGCACGGCCAAGACCTACTTCGCCGGGCAGGATCGCGCCCTGCCGGCGGCCATCGCCGAGTATCAGGGCAAGGATCCGGTGCCCGGCGTCCTGATCCTCGACCGCGAGGGCCACGTGCTCGGCGCGTATCCGCGGCACCGCCGCCGCGGGTCTCGGCTGTTCGCGGAGCACGCCGAGCTGCGAAGCGCGCTGGCCGGACGCGCCGCCTGGTCGGATCTGTTTCGCGCAACCGACGGGACCCACCTCGTGCAGGTTGCCGCTCCGTTCCGTACGGCCCACGGCCGGCGCGTGCTCGCCGTCGCCATCCCGGCCTCCGAGATCCAGCAGTTCGCCGGCGCCTTCCTCGCCTCCGCTCCCGGGGTCAACGGCGCCCGCGGCTACCTCGTCGACCATCGCAACCAGGTGCTGGCGGCCTCGGCGGGAGGAGCCCCTACGGGCGCGACGCTGCCGGCTGCTCTGCGTCGCGCCGCCTCGGCGGGTGACGGCAAGCGCACGGTGGTTGCGGCGCGCGTGCCGACCACCGACTGGCGGGTCGTCTTCTCGGTGCCGAGCACGACTCTCTATGCGCCGGTCGAGGGCTCCGCCCGCCTCGCCGCCTGGGAGCTCCTGGGCGCGCTGGCAGCCGCCGTGCTGGCGCTCCTGGCCACCGTCGCGGCCGCGCTGCGACGCTCCTCGCTGCTCGCGCACGAGCGGCTCCACGACCCCCTGACCGGGCTGCCATCGCGGACGATCCTGCTCCAGCGGATCGATGCCGCGGTCGAGCGCGCGCACCGCGGCCGCCGGACCGCCGCAGTCCTGTTCATCGACCTCGACCGTTTCAAGCAGGTCAACGACGAGCTCGGCCACACCACCGGCGACCGGCTCCTCGGCGCCGTCGCCGACCGTCTCATCCGCGCGGTCCGGCCGAGCGATCTTGTCGGCCGCTTCGGAGGCGACGAGTTCCTCGTCCTCTGCGAGGACCTCACAAGCCTCGATGACGCCGTCGCGATCGCCGAGCGCATCCGCACCACGCTCGCCGACGGCTTCACGCTCGGAGAGCACCACACGTCCGTCGGCTGCTCGATCGGCATCGCGACCACCGGCTCCGCCGCCGTCGGCGGTCAGCAGTTGATCACGGAGGCCGACGCGGCCATGTACGAGATCAAGCGCACGGGCGGCGGCGTCCGTGTCAGCGCGACAACCGCTCCCGCCACGGCATGGAACCGGCCGCCGCGACCCGCGGCGCACCCCGCTTGATCAGATATGCAGCACTTCCCTCGATGGCGAGACCCGGACTCGAACCGGGGACACCACGATTTTCAGTCGTGTGCTCATGCAATTGAAACATGCGCATATGCAGGGACGAAGGTTTCAACGGAAGTGGCTCCACTGCACACAGTGATGCCTCGTGGAGGTTCGTCGCCGTAGGTAGCGGCACGAGCGTACGTGGCTCGTGCCTTTTCGGGTCGGCACCCGCCGCGCGTGATGGTTGCCAAGCGACGCGACGGAAGGGCAAGGTCGAGGCAGCGAGACTGCGGCCGTCGCGAGAGTCCGCGACCAAGCCGACATGGCCTCCCAGCGCCCGACGATCACGACGAGCGAGATGCTCGCCAACGACGCGGCGCAGCGCCGTACCGGGTTCGCCTCACACGTCGTTGCGCTGCTCCGCGGCCGCGACAGCACCCCACCGCCGCCAATCGTTCACCCCGTCCTCGAGGCGGCACCCGTGACCGTCGGGCGACCTGGCCAGGGCGGGCGCAGACGCGCCACTCCGCTCAACACGCTCGCGGGCGTCCTCAACGAGCTCGACGCGCGATACGGCGCCGGCAAGGAGATGCGGGAACACGGGCACATCCTGCGCTTCTTCGAAATCGATTCTGACGGCGACGGCGCACTGATGGCCCGACTGTCGGGCAACGACATCAACAAAGGAGAGACCATCGCCGCCCAACTCGACGTCCAGCACGAGATGACCCGGTCTCTGGGACTTCGTCCTCGCTGGGTGATCGTCGAGCTCAACGCCGACCGCAACGTCGCCTACGAGCAGCGCATGGGATTCGCGCTCGTCCGCGATCTCGTCCTCCTGCACGGCCTCGACTGGGTCAGCTGGCGCGAGATCGGTCGCATCGCGCGCGATCAGATGACGAACATGCAGTTCTGCAGGTGGCTCCAAGAGCACGCACTTCGCCTGTACTTCGCACGCGACACGCCGCCCCTGGTCGACTGGAAGAGCCGCAAGCTCGAGTACGCGATGCGCCGACTGCTCGCCGAGAACGAGGCCGATGCGATCGTTTCGCGGACCTCCGACGGGCTCCTACGCCGCTATCTCGAGAAAGGCCGCGGATGGCCCGGCCTCGTCCCCTTCGGCTTCATGCGCGGCCCGCTGGGCTACCTCATCGTCGATGAGGATCAATGGGCGATCGTCGAACGGATCTATGAGCTGTACCTCTCAACCCACCCCGATGCTCGACCGTTCAGCATTCGCGACGTCTTGGCACACATCCGTGACGAGGGCACCGACATCACCTACTACGTCGTCCAGCGCGTACTCAGCGACGACCTCTACGTCACCGGTCGCTTGCAGGCCACCTACCAGGGCCAGGTCTACGACGTAGACCCGATCCAGCTGCGCCGACCGATATCGGCCGAGACATTCGCGCGCGCCCAGGCGCAGCGCGCCGCCCGAAGGGGCAAGAACAACCGCACCCCCTACGGGTACTTCGCGTTGAATCACATCAAGCTCGTGCACGCGCGCTGCCAGGATCAGTGGGCGTATGGACAGCGGCTCAGGATGTCTGCCTACCTCTATACGCATGAGCCCTGCTCATGGGAAACGCACCGGTACGCACACAGACCACCATCTCCGACTTGTGAGATGGGCGGGGTCGCCGCACCCGCGCTCGAGCGGGCCGTCATCGAGGCGGTTCACCTCCTGGCCGGCGACGAAGACATCCGCAAGGCGTGGATCAACAACTCACGGGGTCCATCGACCCCCGTCACCGCAGTCACCCTGTCAGAATCAGAGATCAGCGCGATCGATGCCAAGCTGCAGCTGCAGCGCCACCGCCATGCCGACCTGATGGCACGCTTCGTCGCCGACGACGTCGCTCACGGAGAGGCAATCGGTCAGTATGCCGACCTCGCGAACGCCCTCACCGTCGATATCAGCAGGCTCGAGCAACGACTCGCTCGCGCCAGACAGGAAACCGTGCTCCCCGCGAGCATCGATCACACGAGCCTTCTAGAGCGCCTGCGTGACGAGCTTCCGGTGGCGCCTGCCCTTGATGACCCGGCGAAGCTGCATCGGCGCGTGGAACTGCTGCGCGCCTGCGTGTCGAAGGTCGTCGTGCATGACGATCGCTCGACGGGACGTATCAGCGTGGAGATCTTCGGACCGCTGATCCCGCCGACGGCGCCGCTGGTGACCTTCTTGCCTGGCGATGGCCCCGATCCCGAGAAACTGATCGGCAAGACAAGATCCCGGTCACCTTGTAGCTACGCACAGGCCGCTCGAGCTCAGCGGCGGCATGCGCGGCATCGACACGCCACGCCAGCGTGACCGCCGTCCTCACGACCCGATCAAGATGCTCGCCCAAATCACCTTGGGCCGGCCCATGAATCATCGCGGCCGCAGTCACGTACGGACCGAGACTCAGCGCACCCGTGGCAACCGAGGACGACGGTGTCTGTGTCGACATGGCTTCCCCTTCCTGACGAAGACCTCATGAGCTCATTCTCGCCTGCTCCGCGGACACCCGACAGCGGCAAACCGCACCCCGACCAGCCATCTCGGATCGCGCCGCCGCGCGTCGAGACACAGTCGCGTCCGCTTCAAACGAGGCGGCCCGCTGGGTTCGAGAGCGCCGCAATCGTCGGTGGCTGTCGCGCAAAGGTTTGCGGGTCCCAGTTGGCGGGCTCGGCGGGCTGTCGTGCGGTCGGTGCGTCGTGTCGGGCTTGAGACCCGGCGGCGTTAGGCGCCCTCGCAGCGCCTGCGAGCCCGGGATGTCCGTCAGGACGCTGCGACGGCCAGTTGGTGGGTGTGCAGCTTCAGCAGGTTGTGCGTAGCGGTGATCAATCGCCATTCGGAGTGCACTGCGGAGCGGCCGCGGCGTTGGAAGCGGTCGATGCCGCGGTTGAACTTGGTGTTACCGAACATGGGCTCGATCATGCCCTTGCGCTTGCGGTATAGATCGCCACCAAGGTTGGTCTGTAAGACGCGGCGCATGAACGCGTAGATGCCTTTGTCCCAGCCGGGCCGCGGGGTCTTGCGGTTGCCGGCGTCGGGCGGGATCAGGACTTGGATGCCACGTTCGATGATCTGGTCCATCTGGACTTGATGCCAGTAGCCGGTGTCGGCGACGAGCACCCCAGGCGTATCGGTCACGCCGACGGCGGCGAGTTCGCGTAGCGCGGCGTCCATGACGGGACCAAGCAGCCCGAAGTCCGGTGAGCTGACGGAGATCTCGGCGGCGATCACGATCTGCCCTGCCGACCTTCGGTGCGGTGGATCCCCTATCGACGCAAACGCACCTATCGGCCTTACGGGGCGAGCTTCGCGCACGCTGGTGTGGCACCGCTGGTCGGCGGCGCCACGGCGAGCGGCCCGAACGTCTGCAGGCGGTCGTTGCTGGCGGGTCTTCACAGTTGGGGTCGGTGGCGACGGCGAGCCCCGGATCGGAGCCGGTCGCGCTCATCTTCTCCAGGAACTCGGCGGCCGTGTCAGTGATCGCGTCGACGTCGGGCTTCGCGCAGCGACGCGCAATGCAGGCGCTGGAATTGTGCGACGTGTACGGGACGCGGTCGTCGACGAGCAGTTGGTGGCGGGTGACGGCGAGCGCGGATCGGTCGCCGAGCTCGTCGAGGGCGTGGGCGAGCAGCCGGGCGAGCTGCCCCCTCCCGCGGCTGTCGCGGTTGTCGGTGTCGTCGATCGCGACGAGGACGTTCGTGGCCGTCAGGCCCGATCGGTCGATGGTGTGTGCGCGCGTCGCCACGGTGTTGGAGCGGATCGTTTGACCATAATACTGGCCTATAGCTAGGGTGCTGGCATGCCGACGAGGAATGTGGCGTCGTTGCGCGACGCGCGACAGGCGGCCGGGCTCAGCCAGGCTGCGCTGGCTCAGAGCGCCGGGATCAGCCGTCAGGCGATCGGTGCCATCGAGGCCGGCGTGCACCGTCCGGGCGTCGACGCCGCGCTCGCGCTCGCGGGCGCGGTCGGGCGAACCGTCGAAGAGCTCTTTGGCGGCGCGCCATTGGCAGCGGTTGCGATCTTCGACGACCCGCAAGCAGACGGCGGCGCTGTCCTCGCCGCTCGTGTCGGCGACCAGCTTGTGTATGCGCCGGCGCGCTACGCGCTCGGGTTCGAGGGCTGGCCCGTCGCCAACGCCGTCTTACGGGGCGGACGGCCGCGCCCGTTGCCCGGCAGCGACCTCGACGGCCTGGTGCTGATCGGCTGTGACCCCGCGCTCGGCCTCGCCGCGGCCCTCGGATCGACCGCTGGCGCGCGGCGTCTGATCGCGTTGTCGGGCTCGACCGGGGTCGCACTTGCGGCGATGCGCGCTGGTCGTGCGCACGCGGCGCTTGTCCACGGACGTCCTGACAGCCTGCCCGCATGCCCCCGCGGCGCGCTGCGTCTGCGCCTGGCTAGGTGGCGCGTCGGTCTGGCCAGCCGCGGACGGCGGGTGCGATCGGTCGGCGAGCTGTGTGACCGCCGGACGCCCGTCGTGCAGCGCGACGATGGTGCCTCAAGCCAGAAGGCGTTCATTGCCGCCGCCCATGCCGAGGGTTTTGAGCAGCCTGGGGGCGAGATCGCGACCGGCCATATCGACGTCGCGCGTCGCGTCGCGTCGGGTGCCAGCGCCGGCGTCACGATGGAACCCGCCGCGCTCGGCTTGGACCTCGCGTTCAGAGCGCTTGAAGAGCACATCGCTGAGCTGTGGGTCGATCAGCGCTGGGCCGAGCATCCCGGCGTCGACGCGATCGGCGGCGTCTTGCGCTCCGCGGCATTCACGACGCGACTGGGCCTGATCGGCGGCTACGAAGACCTCGCCGGCTGCGGCACCACGCACAGCCACAGCCGCCGATCGCACCACGACGCTTAGCGCCCGCTCGTGTCTGACGAGCAACAGCGCGTCGGGCTGCGCGAGCTGGCGCTCGCGTTCGTCGCCAAGGCCAACTTCACCTACGGCGGCGGCAGCGCCACGATCGCGACGCTGTACAGCGATCTCGTCGAGCGTCGCGGGTGGCTGAAGGAAGCACCGTTTCAGCTGTCCTACGCGCTCTCGCGGCTGACTCCGGGCACCAACCTGTTGGGGTTCATCGCGTGCATCGGATATGTCCTGCGGCGAACACCGGGCATGCTCGTCGCGCTGCTGGCAGGCTCGGTGCCGTGCGCCGCGATGGCGCTCGGCCTGACTGCCGCCTATGACACCTGGAGTCACAACACGGTCGCGCAGGTCGCGATCCGCGGAGCATTGGTCGCCGCCGTCGCCGTCACGATCATGACCGGCTTCATCCTCATCCGACCGTTCTGGCGCAACGCCAGCCGAGCGCAACTCGTCGTCTTCGTCGGTGGCGCGTTCGTCGCCGCCCAGTTCGCGCACGTCACACCGCTGCTCGTCCTGCTCGCCGCCGCGATCGCGGGCCTCGCTTGGCCACCACAGAACGCGCGTTGAACTCGCTCGTTCTGTACCTGCATCTGCTCAAGGCGACCGCGACGACGTTCGCCGGCCTGGCATCGCTGCCCGTCATCCAGGCCGACCTCGTCGAGCACCACCACGTGCTCACCAACCAGCAGCTCAACGTCTCGATCGTGATCACCCGCAGCACCCCCGGCCCCGCCGGCCTGTACGTCGTCAGCGCCGGCTACTTCGTCAACGGGTTCTGGGGCGCCGTCGCCGGCTGGGCAGCGATGACGACCCCCGCGATCATCGCCGTCGCGCTTCTACGCTTCCTCGGCCGCCGCGCACAGCACCCACGCGCAACAGGCGCTATCCAAGGCGTCGTGCTCGCCAGCGCAGGACTGCTCTGGACCGACGCGCTCCCACTTGGCCGCCAAGCCGTCACCGACCCACTGCTCCTGATCATCCTGATCCTCGGCGTCGGCCTGCTGCTGACACGCAAAGTGCAATCGCTCTGGGTCATCTTCGGCTCAGCGATCCTCTATCTCACCGCCGCATCCATCGGCCTTGTCGCCGGCCTCTGAGAGGGGTTGGTGAGCAGTAGGCGTCAGGGTCATTCTGCTGTCGCTCGACACCGGCGAAATGCGATGCCCTAGCGCCGCAGCTTCTAACGCCGCCGGCGGCTAATGCTCCCTTAGGAGCGGTCCTGGCGGGAGCGGCCGCTTTGGGGATTATCAAGAACTAATTGCAAGACAGATCTTCAGTGTGTTACGGTCGTATCGTTGTTTGAGGGCGGGCAGGGCCTTGTGGCGGGACGGTCCGACTGGCATCGACGCCGCCTCCTCCAGGTGGAGCGACTGGGCACGCGCCTGCGATGAATCGTGGTCGGCAGAAAGGCGGGCAGGATGTCCAACGTTCATCTCGGGCGCGGTGTCGCGGCGGTGGCAGCGCTGGTGCTCGGCGTAGGCGTGGCAGGGTGCGGCGGCTCGTCGGCCAAGGACACCAAGGCGGCGAGCGGCACGCTCGTGATCGCGTTGCCGACGCAGCCGGAGAACCTCAATCCGATCTACGGCGACAACGTCTACGAGGGCAACCAGAAGGCCTTCAATGGGCTGCTGCGCTACGCGCGGGATCTCTTCCAGGAGCCTGATCTCGCGAGCTCGCTTCCCAAGCGCAGCGCTGACGGCAAGACGGTCACGGTCAAGCTGCGCGATGACGTGACGTTCTCTGACGGGACGCCGTTTACGTCGAAGGACGTCGTCTTTACGTACCAGTCGATCCTTGACCCCAAGACCGCCAGCCCGCTCGCGACGCTGCTCGATTCGCTGGACGCGGTCAAGGCCGTCGACGACCGGACCGTCGAGTTTGACCTCAACCGGCCCGACCCCGCGTTCTACGACAAGCTGCAGATCGGGATCGTCCCCGAGCACCTGCTGGCCGGCAAGGACCTCAAGACGGCAGCGTTCAACCGCAAGCCGGTCGGAACCGGCCCGTACGTCGTGACGGAGTTTCAGCCCGGCGGGCGGATCGTCGAGGAGGCCAACCCGCGCTACTTCCGCGCGCCACCGAAGATCAAGCGCGTCGTCCTGACCGCGGTCCAGGACGAGAACGCGCGCGTCGCGCTGCTGGAAAAGGGCACGATTGACGCTGCCGGGATCGTCCCGAAGCTCGCGCCGCGCGTACGCAAGAACCAGAACTACAACGTCATCGAGGTGCGGACCGCCGACGCCCGCGTCGCCGCGCTGCCCAACCGCGACCCCGTGCTGCGCGACCCGGCGGTGCGGCGCGCGCTGTCCTACGCGGTCGACCGCCAGAAGATCGTCGACAGCGCGCTCGCCGGCGCCGGCGAGCCAGCCTACGGCCCGATCATGAAGGGCCACTGGGCCTACAACCCGGTGGCCGAGCGCCGGTATGACCCGGCGCAGGCGGGGCGCCTGCTCGACGCGGCCGGCTGGACGCACATTGGCGACGGGACGCGCGAGAAGGACGGCAGGAAGTTGTCGTTCACGCTCATGTATCCGGCGGGCGACAGCGTCCGCAAGGACATCGCGCTGGCGTTCAGCTCGCAGATGCAGAAGATCGGCGTCGACGTCAAGCTCCAAGGACTGAGCTTCGACGTCATCCAGACGCGCCAGGACTCGGGCGCCACGGAGTTTGGCTACGGCGTCCCCTACGACCCCGACATCGAGCTCTACACGCTGTTTCACTCGAAGTTCGCCGACGAGCCCGGCGACGTCGCCGACACCGCGTTCACGAACTACCCGCGGACAAGGAACACGGCGATCGACGCGGCCCTCGACGCCGAGCGCTCGACCCTCGACAAGACCGCGCGCAAGCAGGACTTCGCGAACCTCCAGAAGGCGCTCGCCGACGACGCGAGCTGGCTCTGGCTCGTGCGCCTGCGCCACATCGTCGTGATCTCCAAGCGCGTGCACGGCGTCGACCCGCAGGTCGAGCCGCACGCGCACGGGTTCTCACGCGGGACGTCGTGGAACCTCGAAGACTGGACGCTGGATCCGAAGTGATCGAGGCGACCGCACGCCCATGTTGAAGCTCGTCACACGACGGCTGGCGATCCTCCCCGTGATCCTGCTGGCCGTTACGACGCTGACGTTCGCGCTGATCGAGATCTCCCCGTTCGATCCGGTCCGCGCGTACGTCGGCGCCGAGAACCACATCAGCCCGCAGCGGCGCGCCGAGATCGCCCACGCCTACGGCTTTGACCAGCCCGTCTACGAGCGCTTCGGGCGCTGGCTGGAACACGTCGCGCAGGGCGACCTGGGCAACTCGATCGTCGCGGGAGGACAGCCGGTCGCCGGCGAGATCGCGTCGCGCGCGTCGGCGACATTCGTGCTCGTCGGCGGCGCGCTGCTGATCGTCCTGATCGGCGGCCTCGATGTTCGGGGTGCTGGCGGCGGCGTTTCGCGGCAGCGTCTTTGACTGGGTCGTGCGGACGCTGTGCTACTTCAACACCGCCGCGCCGTCGTTCTGGATCGGGCTGCTGGCGCTGTATCTCTTCTCGATCGAGCTCGGCTGGCTGCCGGCGGGCGGCACGTCTGATCCGCGCGCCGTCGATGCCGGCGGCGTGGACCTCGCGCACCTCGTCCTGCCGATGATCGTCCTCGCGCTGACGCAGTACGCGTGGTTCACGCTGTTCGTGCGCAACACCATGCTCGAGGTCCTGCGCGAGGACCACGTCCAGTTCGCGCGCGCGCAGGGAATCGGCGAGGTGGCGGTGCTGCTGCGCCATGCGCTGCCCAACGCGCTGATCCCGTTCGTGACGCTGCTGGGCACGAACCTCTCCGAGCTGATCGGCGGGACGATCCTGATCGAGAGCATCTTCGGCTGGCCCGGGCTGGGGATGCTCGCGCTCGACGCGGCGCGCAGCGAGGACATCCCGATGATCGTCGCGATCACGCTCGCGGCGTCGGTGCTCGTCGTGCTCGGCAACCTGCTCGCCGACGTGCTGTACCGCGTTTTGGATCCGCGTGTCCGGGAGGCCGCCCTGTGAGCGCGGGCACCGGCGTGCTGCGGGGATCGTTGCGGCTCGGCGGCCTCGGCCAGCGTCTTGCCGGCGGCGTGCGGGAGTGGCCGATCGCGGTCCGGGTCGCGGCCGGGGTGCTTGTCGTGCTAGTCGTCTGCGCGCTCGCGGCGGACGTCATCGCCCCGCTCGATGACCGTGCCGTGGACCTTGACCACGTTCTCGCGGCCCCGTCGTGGTCGCATCTGCTTGGGACCGACGAGGTCGGTCGTGATCTGCTCGCGCGCGTCCTGCATGGCATCCGCATCTCGCTGACGATCGCCGTCTTCGCCGCGCTCGCCGCGGTCGTCGTCGGAACGCTCGTCGGCGTCATCGCCGGAACGATGGGCGGCAAGACCGACGCCGTCGCGATGCGGATGACCGACGTCTTCGCGTCACAGAACCACTTCCTCTTCGGGATCCTGCTGCTCGTGCTGTTCCGGCCTGCGCTCGGTGGGGCGGGCGCGATCATGCTCGCCGTCGGCCTGACGCACTGGCCCTCGCTGGCGCGGATCGTGCGCGGCGAGCTGATGTCGATCCGCGAGCAGCCCTTCGTGGCCGCCGCGGTCGGCGGAGGCGCCGGGCGGCTGCGGCTCGTGCGCCGCCACTACCTGCCCCACCTCATGCCCGCCGTCGGGCTGGCGTTCGTGCTGACGGTCCCGCACGCGATCTTCCATGAGTCGGCGTACTCGTTTCTCGGGCTCGGTCTGGAGCCGCACCGTGCGTCGCTTGGCAACATCCTCTCCGACGGCCAGCGCTCGCTGCTGGCCGGCGGCTGGTGGATCGCGCTGTTTCCCGGCCTGGCGATCCTGCTGGCGGCGATGACGATCGGCACGCTCGCCGAATACTGGCGCGAGCACCTGCATCCACGCTGGCGCTCGGAGCTCGAGCTGTGACCCCATTGCTTGAGGTCACCGATCTCTCCGTCGGGTTTCGCACCCGCCGCGGCGTCGTGCAGGCGCTGAGCACGGCGAGCATCGCCATCGAGCCCGGCGAGCTGCTGCTCGTCGTCGGCGAGAGCGGCAGCGGCAAGACCGTGCTCGCGCACTCGCTGCTGGCGCTGCTGCCACGCAACGTCGACATCACCGGCTCGATCCGCCTCGACGGCGAAGAAGTCCTCGAGATGTCGCCCGCGGTGCTGCGCCGCACCCGCGGACGCCGGATGGCGCTCATCCCGCAAAGCCCGGCGTCGTCGTTGAACCCGGTGCGCAAGCTCGGCGGCCAGCTGCTTGAGGCGGCCCGCGCGCGCGGTCTGACCGACGAGCAGGCCCGGCGGCGCCTGCAGGAGCTGCTCGGCGAGCTCGGGCTGGACTTCGAGGCAGTCGCCGGCCGCTACGTCCATCAGCTCTCGGGCGGCATGCAGCAGCGGATCGTCAACGCGATGGCGCTCGTCGGCAGCCCGGCCCTCGTGATCGCCGACGAACCGACGTCGGGCCTGGACGCAGACCTCGTCGACACGACCGCTGCGCAGCTGCGCGAGATCTCCGCCCGCGGCGCCGCGCTGCTCGTCATCACCCATGACCTGCGCCTCGCCGAGCGCCTCGACGGGCGCCTCGCGCTGCTGTACGCCAGCCGCATCGTCGAGGTCGGCCCGACGGCGACGTTCTTCGCAGCGCCGTCGCATCCCTACGGGCGCGAGCTGCTGCGCGCGCTGCCCGAGCGCGAGGGCCGGCCGATCCCCGGTCTGTCGCCGGAGCTCACCGCCCTGCCCCGTCATTGCGCGTTCGCGTCACGCTGCCCCGACCGCTTCGCACGCTGCACCGACGCGATACCCGACCTCTACCCGCTCGCCAATGGCGTCCGCGCGCGCTGCTTCTTGCATGCTGAGCGCTGAGGCCATCACGAAGACGTTCGCCTGCCCGTCCGGTCGCGTCGTGGCGGTCGGGCGCGCGTCGCTGCAGCTGCGCCCCAGCGCGCGGCTGGGCCTCATCGGGCCGAGCGGCTCGGGCAAGAGCACGCTCGCCCAGATCATGGCGCTGCTGCTGGCCCCCGACAGCGGCTCGGTGACGATCGACGGCGAGCACGTCGCCGCGTGGGGCGTCAGCTGCAACCGCGAGCTGCGCCGCCGCGTGCAGCTCGTCTGGCAGGCACCGCGGATGGCAGTCGACGCGCGGCTGCGCATCGGCGACGCGATCCTCGAACCGCTGGCAGCAAGCCACCTGCTGCCACCCATGCGCGCCGAGCAGCAGGCGCTGATGGCGTCCTGGGCAGCTCGCGTCGGACTGACCGAGGAGCTCGTCGAGCGCTTCCCGCACGAGGTCTCCGAAGGCCAGCTGCAACGGGCGTGCCTCGCGCGGGCGCTGATCCTGTCCCCGCGCTATCTCATCTGCGACGAGCTGTCCTCGATGCTCGACGTCTCCACACAGGCCTCGCTGCTGGAGACGATCACCACCATCCAGCACGAGCAGGAACTCGGCGTGCTGCTCATCACCCACGACCGCGTGCTCGCCGACGCGTGGTGCGACGAGATCGCCGACATCCGCGAGCTGTCCACGAGCGCAGCTCAGGCCGATAGCGCGGCGCCGGCAGCCAGCTCGGCGAGCGTCCGCCGGCGTGCCCGCGTCTCGCGATGGTCGACCTCGAGCAGCCGGCGCAGCTGAGCGAACAAGCCGAGCAGGTCGCGACACCACACGCTCGGACGGTCCAGGCCCGCCCCGCGCAGATAACGGTGCGGGACATAGCCGCCGCCGCACGTCTCAGCCTCCAGGCATGCCGCGCAGCCCGTCGGCAGCGGACGACCGCGAAAGATCGTCTCCGCATGCAGCCCACGGTCGGCGGCGAACGCGTCAAACCCGCCCGTGAGGACGTTGTGCGCGGTCCCGGCGAAGCCGTCCTCGCAGACCTTCAGGACATCCAAGCCTTCGATGTCACCGTCGGTCTCCACAAAGCAGAACCCCAGCGGCGCCCCGCCGAACAAGTCCAGGTCGCTCGACCCGCCGAGAACGATCCTGGCCATCGAGGCAAACGGCTGCACAGCCGTGCGCAACGTGCCCTGCTGCCACCACTGGTCCAGGACCGGACCGAGCCAGTCCAGGCACGGCGTCGGGCCATGGCGGGCGTGGATCTCGGCGATGTCGTCGTGCGTGTGATGCGGCATGAGGTAGCTGATCTGCTCGGGACCGAGCGCGCAGAAGTGCTCGTGAACCTCCAGGGGATCGGCGTCGAAGTCGACGACGGCCAGCACGGCGAACGGCACGCCGCCCTCGCGCAGCAGCTCGAGGCCGCGCCGCACCGCCCGATGGCTGCCGCGCCCGCGATGATCGACGCGCTGGCGATCGTGGACGGCCGGCGGACCGTCCATGCTCACCCCGACATCGACGCGATACTCGTCAAAGAGCGCCACCCACTCCCTCGTCAGCCGCGTGCCGTTGGTCTGAATCGCCAGCCGCACGCCGGCCACGCCCTCCAGGCCGCGGCGGGCCGCCTCGAAGAACGCGCGGGCCCGGGCCACACCGATGAGCGTCGGCTCGCCGCCATGCAGCGTCACGCTGACCTCATCGCGGCCGCTGCGCAGGCAGGCCTCCCGCAACCGTGCGATACCGGCCTCGAAGACCTCCTGCGACATCCGCGCCGGCCGCTCACGCCACGACGTGTCGCCCTTGTTGAAGACGTAGCAATACGAGCAGTTCAGGTTGCACCGCGCCGCCACCTTGAAGGTGACGCCACGCAGTGCATCCAGCCGATCAGACACGAAGCGGCCCCGTGCGAGATCCAGCGCCGAACTCTGGCCGGTCAGGCTCGCAGCGTGCTGTGCAGCCGACCGGGACTGGCGAGGTGCTCCGGCGTCGCGGGGCCACCGGCCTTGGGTGTCGACGCCTCCGCGGCCAATTCCACGGCGAGCGTCGCCTTCAGCGCCGACTTAACGGCGGGACCGTCTTCGCGCGCGGGCTCGATGGACGTTCGATGCGACGTCGTGTGACTCATGGCTCCCCCAGGTGTACGGCTGTCAGGACACGGTCGATCTGGACTGCAGCTCATTCGCTACTGAGAGTAGATCATAGTAGAATGGCGGGCTTGAAAGCAGCTGGCGTCGCCCCGTCCTGAACGGACCTGACACCCGCACGCGGGTCGCTGCAACGCGTCCGGCAGATCCGCGCGTTACGCGAGGAGGGCCGCAACCTGGCCCCCGCCGCCAAACTGTGACGGCGGGGAGCGAGGCTCAGGTCAGGCCGCGACCGGGCCGGCGTCGCGGTCGGGCTTGCCGGCGGTCGTGTACATCGCATACATGCCGATCAGGCCGCAGGCGAGGAACACGATGCCCAGCGGCCAGCTCCATCCCCAGGCCAGCAGATTCGCCGTGCTCGCCCCGCCAGGCCCCGGCTCGAACGTGCCGATGCCCGGGGCTGCGAGCATGAACACGCCGATGACGGTGACGGCGGCTGCCTTGTAGAGCTCGATGCCGGGCCGCAGCGGCGCGCCGTGCTTGGCCATCCGCGTGATCGCAGACGTGGCGGCGTGCTTGCCTCTGGCGATCTGCGTCCACAGCATCGCGCGCTCGATCACCAGCCAGACCACGAGCGACAACGCGAGCGTCGGCAGCAGCCAGCCGAGCACCACGATGGTCGCCAGCAAGGTCAGCGGGGCGTTGCGCAGCCACGAGCGGATCGGTGGCGGCGCGCCCATCCCGCCCAGTGGGCGGCGCTGCCACCACATCCTGTAGCCGAATACGACGACCGCGATCACGCCGAGCGCCAGCAGCGTCATGAAGATCCGCAGCGGCACTCCGAACAGCTGCGCCTGATGAAACGAGATGCCGGCCGTCGTGAGCTTGCTGAACCAGAACTCCTTGGACCAGTCATAGCGCGAGGTGACAGCTCCGGTTGCGCCGTTGACCGCGATCGCGTTGCGGTTCATCGGAAAGCGCTGGCGCTGGCTGGCCGCCTGCCAGGCCGTCGTGTCGTCCGTCGGTGCTGTGATCGACACCGGGTTGGGAAGCTTGGCCTCCAGCGCACGCTCGAGGACCTTGTTGATGTTCGCCACGCTGCTTGAGCCCGGCGCCGCGGTCTTCAGCGCGGTGTCGGCACCCAACAACGACTGCGGCGGCTGAAAGATCTTCTGCTTGACCGTCTCATAGCGCGCGCCGGAGAACTTCGTCCACGTCAGCCCGGTGATCGCGACGAACAGCATCGGCACCAAGATCGCGACCCCGATGAAGTTATGCCAGTCCTTGCTCTGACGGCGCCCGCGCATCCCGCGCCTGAACGCGAACGCGGCCGCGCCGCGCCTGCGCACGCCCGGCCACCACAGATACAAGCCGGTCATCAAGGTGACGAGAAACCACGCTGCGGCCAGCTCGGTCAGCGGCCGCGGGCTGTCGCCGAGCAGCCAGTTGGAATGCAGGCGCCGGAACAGGCCGTCGGAGAGGTTGCCGACCTTGACGTCGCCGGTCACCTTGCCCGTCGCCTGGTCGACGTAGACCGCGACGTTGTCGTAGGAGCCATCGCCCTTGCCGTGCGTCGGGTCCATCGTCACGGCCGTGTTGAGATCGTTGCTGCCCGTCTCCGCGTACCCCGGGATCACGGACACGAACTTCCACGTCGGATGCGCTGCCTGCGCCGCCTTGACCTGATCGGCCATCGACACATTCACGTGCTTGGACGACGGCTCGATGATCGAGCCGAAGCGCAGCCCATCAAGCTGCGGAGCCCACGCGTACAGGATCCCCGTGATCGCCAGCGAGATGACGATCGGGCCGGCGAGAAACCCGCCGATGAAATGCAGCCGCCACATGATCGGGCGCAGCAGCTTGGAGCGCTTCGCGCGGCGGCGCTTGGCTTCGCCGGCCGCGTCGTGCTGGGCCTGCTCGGCGATCTGATCACTGACGAACGGGATGTCATCGACGGGAGGAGTGTCGATCGTTGCCATGTCTGTCCCTTCTGAGAGATTGGTGGTGGGACTACTGGCCGGTGACGGCGAGCACGATCGTCACGACCGCGAACATGAACATCGCGGCGGTGATCAACCACGCCGGCGGGGTCTTCGTCGTCGATCGCGCCGCCTTGGCGCGGGTGCTGCTGGTGTCCTTGGCCATCGATGAGCTCCCTCTGAAACTGAGAAATGCGAATTGGTGGGCGCGCTCACCACACACGGAGACTCATGAGGGTCCGCAGCGGGATCCGCAAGCGCGGTTGCGTGTCGTCGCCTGGCCGGCAGATGCGCACGGCCGTCCGCGAGACGGCGATCGCGCGGCGTATGACCGTCCCGCGCAAGAGCAGGCGGTCGCGCGACGCTTCGGGCGCCCGCGGCCGCAGGGCAGGCCCCGCTATGAGGCCGCGGCAGGCTAGATGGGCCGTGTCAGAGAGGGCGGCGCGCGACCAGCGCCCGCAGCGGCGAGCGGCGCGACGCGCGCGAGCAGCACCACATGGTGCTCGCGGATGACGACGTGGGGCGCGCGCCCGACCGTGATAGCAGCGCGCCGGCGTCGCGCTGCGACGTGCGCGACCAATGCTCGGCTGCCACGGATGACAAGGGTGAGCAGGCCGCCGATGACGATCGAGGCTGGGATCGCCCACAGGCCACCGTCACCGACGATCCCTTGAAGACCTTGGGGATGCCCGGTCGCCAGCAGGCCCTCGAGGAACTCCTGCCCCACATACATCGCCAGCAACCCAACAGCGGTGAGGATCCACAGCGCGGCGAGCCGGCAACCGTGGTCGCGATCGTGACCCGGGTCGCCGGTGTGCCAGGCGCGCGCGACGCGGGTGAGCAGTCCGCCGACGCCGAGCGCGACGGCGAGCATGATCCACGGCGTCAGCTCATGCAGATAGCTGTGGCCCTGAACGGCGAGTTCGTGCGACGCCTCAGATCCGAACGCCAGCAGGTAGCGCAACTGATGCACGGCGAACGCGGCCAGCGGAACGAGACCCACACCAAGCCGCTGGCGATATCGATGCCTCTCCAACATCCCGAGCCTGCTTCTCACATCATCAAGGTGGACCCCACGACGCGCCCCTTACGCGTCGCGGTCTGACGTCCTGGCCGCGCGCAGAGGGCAACCCCTACGCGTGCGGCCGAGTACGCCTGCGACGAACACACAACGCAACCAGACCGTGCAAGGGTCAAGTGCGTCGCGGTCGCCGACCCCACCCCGGAGCGGGCGGGTCAGGCGCTCAGCGACAGCGGCGGCGGGCGATTAGCCAGCGAGAAGCAGATCAGTCGCCGACTGACACGCCGCGCGAAGCGCAGATCGCGCAGGGCTCTGACGGGCGCACCACGCGGGACGCCCGAGCGCCTGCAACCGTGACGCAGGCGCGCGATAGCGGCCTCGCCGGGAAACCAGCCGGCCGACAGCACGACCACCAGCGCCAAGACCGGCGCCGCGCCCAGCACAAACGCCGGCGCGAGCAGCGCGAGCGCGACGATCGCCAGGACAATGCCTGCGTACACGACACGACGCAACAACACGGCCCCCACCACAGCCAGCCTAGACGAACACAGCACCAGCCGCCACCGCATGAGCACCGGCGCCACGCTGGGCGATGATCAGTCAGGCCTCGGTGCCGCCGGCGGGCCGGCGACTCCTCATGGCGGCCGGTCTCGGCCGCGCGGCTGCGCTCGACGGCGACGAGCCGGTCGGGGTCCTGCAGTCGCCCAGGTCAGGGAGCGCGGGTGGTTGAGGTCGCGGCAGTCTGGGCGCCGCAGCTGTGACCGGTCGTCGATGGCCTCCGGCTCGTCGAGGTCGGAATATCGCCGCATGCCGGTCTGGTTGAGGCGCCGTCGCGGGCGAGCTTG
The DNA here is from genome assembly GCA_963727785.1 of uncultured Solirubrobacteraceae bacterium. Classification (GTDB taxonomy): domain Bacteria; phylum Actinomycetota; class Thermoleophilia; order Solirubrobacterales; family Solirubrobacteraceae; genus CADCVQ01. The sequence continues at coordinate 301,787 of CAVSHS010000005.1, read as the reverse complement.
AGCAGTTCGCGGGCGATGACCATGCGGTGCACTTCGCTGGGTCCGTCGGAGATGCGCGCGGCGCGCGCTTGCGCCCACCAGTGGGCGATCGGTTCGTCGGTGGCGATGCCATGCGAGCCGTAGATCTGGACGGCCCGGTCCATGATCCGTCCGAACGCCTCGGCGACGAACGTCTTGACCATCGAGGTCTCCTGACGGTGGGGCAGCTGGTGCTCGATCTTCCAGGCGCAGTGCAGCACCATGAGGCGGCTGCGTACAGCTCGATCGCGGAGTCTGCGAGGAAGTGCTGGATGGCTTCGTGTCCGGCGAGCTCCTGGCCGAAGGCGTGGCGCTGCTAGGCGGCGTGCGTCGCTGACACGAGGACGGCTGCCTGCAGCTCGCGTTCCGGCCGCTCGACCGACAGCCGGACAACACCTCCCCGATCTAGGCTCGCGAATCGGCGGTCAGGGCGATCAGCACGCTCTCCTCGAGGTCCTTCCAGACCACGCCGACCTCCTCGAACCCGGCCTCGACGAGCGCTGCCTCGTGAAACTCCAGCCCTGGCGAGCTCCACGTCCGCTCCCCGGGCGGGAAGATGCGCTCGCGCTCGGCGAAGGCATCCTCGAGCGACGGCTCGGAGCCCATCCCACCATGCGTCCCAGGCATCGACGCCGCGTGCGACGGCGACCGCCTGGCGGCGCGCGTCGAGGGTCTTGACCGTGGCGCGCAGCCGCGTCATCGCAGTCGGCAGCGGCAGGTAGTCCCCCCTCGCCGAGCGCGAGCAGCACCGGGTCGGCGTCGGCCGCGACGCTGCGTGCGCGGGGGAAGCGGCGCAGCAGGCGATCGCTGACCGCGCCGGGACCGCACTCGTCTTCGTGAAGCCATGCGTCTCGTTGACGCGCACGCGCGAGTCCACCGGCACAACCGCTCCTTTCAGTCCGACAACGAGTCGCCTGCCCTGCGTCTCAAGGCAGCGTGATGCATCGGCATCGTAGCTGCATATGGTTCGCAGTTCGGTGGTACGCTCGCGCGACCGGTCGCCGGAGGGGTTCGACCACGAACAGGAGATGGTGTATGCACCGCACGAAGGTGAGGATCGTCGAGGACGCGCTCGACGCGAACAACACGATCGCCCGCGCCAACCGCGACGATTTCGATCGCGCCGGCGTGAGCGTCGTGAACCTGATGAGCGCACCGGGAGCCGGCAAGACGATGCTGCTCGAGCGCACGCTCGTCGACCTCGCCGCGGAGGGCGTCCGCGTGGGCGTGCTGGAGGGCGACGTCGCAGGTGACCTCGATGCCAACCGGCTCGCCGATCTGCACATCACGGTCACCCAGCTCAACACCGACAAGGGCTTCGGCGGCGAGTGCCACCTCGACGCCAACATGGTGCGCACCGCGCTCGGCGCGCTTCCACTCGACGAGCTTGACCTGCTGATCATCGAGAACGTCGGCAACCTCGTCTGCCCCGCCGAGTTCCACGTCGGCGCCGACGCGCGAATCATGGTCTGCTCGGTCACCGAGGGCGAGGACAAGCCGCTGAAGTACCCGCTGATGTACCGCGCCTGCGAGCTGGTGATCATCAACAAGATCGACCTGCTCGCGCACCTCGACTTCGACATCGACGCGCTCGAGGCGAACATCGCGCAGGTCAACCCCGACGCCGCCACGATGCGCGTGAGCGCGCGCACGGGCGAGGGCGTGGACGCCCTGCGCCGCTGGCTCGCCGGCGTCCCCGCGCGGACCGTCCCCTCGACCGTCTGACGAAAGCTACGCGCCCGGCAGCGCGCCCGCCGCTACGCGGGCGCGCGTCTGCGCCAGCAGCGCGAGCTCGCGCTGCGCGGCAAGCCGGGCGGCGAGCGAGCTCCAGCGACCCAGACGGTTGCGAACCGTCGCCGCCGATGGCAGGTCGCAGCGTCCGGCCGCCAGCCGCTCGTAGGCGAGCACCGTAGGGATCTCTCCGAGCTCGTCGGCGGCGCGGCGCAGCGCCGCCCAGCAGGCGTCGTCGGTCCAGCGGCGGCGGCCGTCTGATGGCGCACCGGTCCGAAGGCCCGCCGTCCTGAGCGCGTTGGACCAGCCGCCCATGCGGTTGAGGATCGTCGGGACGCTCGGCAGCCCCTCGTCACGGGCGATCGCAGCGTACGCCTTCGGGCTCGGAGCCCGCCCGAGCCGCGCCGCGGTCGATGCCAGCGCGGCGATGATGTCGGTCTCGGAGTACGTCGTCTCGGCGCGGGCACCCGCCAGAGCAGTGCGACGGGCCACCCGGTCGACATCGGTCGCGAAGCGCTCGATCGCGCTGCGACAGGCATTGCCCTGCAGGCTGAACCTGCCCGCGATGACTCCGGGCTCCTCCCCCGCCCGCCAGAGCGCGAGCAGCTCGTCGATGCGCTCCTCTGCGAGCCTCTCGGTGCGCCGTCGCCGCGCCGCGAGGACCGCCGGCTGCTCTGGTCCTCCATGCGCATGCAGGATCTGCCGTACGCGTTCGCGCGAGACCTCGAAGCGCACGGCGATCTCGTCCAGGCTCCAGCCCTGCCCGCGCAGCGCCGCCATCTGGCGCACGCGCTGCAGCGACCCGGGCACGAGCGTGCAATCGGTGCATGCCGCGGGCTCGGCGAGGCTCACCGCAGACACGATGCCTGTTCCCTCGGGCTCGTCGTCCTCGTGCTGCATGGGCTCACGCTCCAGTGTAACGCGATGCTATCGATACTGCGATATTATCGCATTACATCTGGGCTTTCGGGCCTTCCATACATGCTCGAGCGGCCAGCGCCGGCCCCGCCCGTCCTGTCTAATCCACTTATCAAGATACTGCGACAGACTTGCGATAAATGTGAGGACTGGCTAGAGTCGTGACCCGCGGGCTGGTTCTCGTGCCGGTTCGCGAGTTGGACCCATAGCAACGAGCCGTGATCGGCCTGCCACCCGAGGCCGACCGCCAGCGGTCATGAGCTCGCTCGGCGTCTCTCCCCCTTGGGCGAGCTTCGTGGCGTGTACCTGGCGCGCATTCGTGGCGCCGAGCGCTTTCCCTGGGCGGCTCGGCGCTGCGGTGCGGCGCACGGCCGGCAGGCCCTCGCCGGAGCCGGCGTCGCCGCCGTGTCGGCGATCGCGCTACGCGTGAGCTGATGGGCGCGATCCCGACCTTGATGGGCCTGAGCTCGCGCTCCCGCGCGACCTGGATCGGCCGGATCGTGTCGGAGCCGGGGCGGTGGGCGCCCCGGCTCCGGATCCTGCCCTGACGGTCAGGCGTGGTCGTGCTCGTGGACGTCCTCGAGCCCGGCCTCGTGCACGTGCGTGTGGGCGTGCGCCTCGCCGCCGTGCTCGTGCTCGTGCTCATGCTCGACGTGCTCGTGGTCGTGGCTTGTGTGCGCGTGCGAGTGGGTCTCGCCGCCGTGCTCGTGCTCGTGGGCGTGCGCCTCGTCGTGGGAATGCTCGTCGGTCATGCTGCCCCTTACCTCCTGGTTGTCGTGTCGATGGTTGGTGCGCGCGGGGGGTCGGCAGCGCCGGCACGCAGGTGCTCGATATGGCGCAGCGCCTCATCCAGCAGCGTTGCCACGTGCGGGTCATACAACCCGTAGATGACATGGCGGCCGGTGCGGCTGCCGAGCACGAGCCCGAGATCGCGCAGGATCCGTAGCTGGTGCGAGACGGCCGGCTGCTCCATCTCCACCGCGGCCGCGAGATCGCCGACCGTGCTCTCGCCCTCACGCAGGCGCGCGAGGATGCGCACCCGGCTCGGTGTCGACAGCGCGCTCATGACACGCGCGACGTGGCGCGCGTCCTCGGCGCTGACCGGCGTGCTCGAGCTGACTCCGTGTGCCTGCCCCATATGCAGGCATGCTCACATGCACATCCGCACATGTCAATGCGGATATCGTTGCCACGCAGTTTCACGCGAGGGTGCTGGCCTGGACCGATCGTGCTCCTCGGCGACGTCCACAACGGCCACGTCGGCTACGTCTCCGCTGTCGCTACCGTTCCCAGCTCACGGCCGTCGAGACACCGCCGGACGTGTTCGCAACTCGGCCCAGTCCTCAACGCGCCCTATGACGCTCCGCGCGTGCCCCGCGCCCCTTGCGCTTCTTTGCGCAGCGCGCGCAGAGCCCGACGATCGGGAAGTGCGAGAAGCGCGCCTCGTAGCCGGCCAGGTCGCGGACCGCGTCGCGGACGCCGTCCAGCGCCGCCGGATCGACGGACTCGACCGCGCCGCAGGACTCGCACGCGAGGTATTCGCGGTCGCGCGCCCCCTCCAGCACGTAGCGCCCGGGCCCGTGGCCGGCATGGAAGTGACGGACAAGGCCGATCTCGCCGAGCGTCTCGAGGTTGCGGTAGACCGAGGCGATGTCCGACTGCGTCATCCTGCCGCCGAGCCCGTCGGCGATGTCCTCCGCCGAGATTGGCGCGCGCGCGGCGAGCAGCGCCTCCAGCACGAGCCGGCGCGCCGACGTCAGCCGCAGGCCACCGCGACGCACCGCGTCGACGGCCTCGTTGAGGTCGCCGACCACAACTGGTTGCCGGTCAGGAGAAACGGTCATGGCAGCCTTCCTGTCGATCCCTACCGAGAACGTAACGCATCATCGCTCGCGTGGCGGATGGTCCGGGGCTCAGCCGGATCTGGAGGCGCGTACGCAGGATTCGGCCGAACTGCACCACCGGCCGCAGCCTAACGCACCGAACACGTGATTGTGAGTCGGTCTCAACTGTGGTCTTGGCCCCGCTCCCCCGGCCATGACGAGATAGCTCGTCAGGTCAGCGATCACGCCTCCGAGGGCGGCGCCGATCGGCAGCCGGCCGGCGGCAGCATCCGTCCGGTTGCGTTGACTCGCCTCTGCAGGACGTCGGGCATGACCTGCTGGCGCAAGGCGATCCCGTTGACGACCTTCAACGTCCCGACGTCCTCGCACCCGAACACCGCGACGAGGCTGCCCGGCAAGCCCTAGCTCGCACGCCGTATACGACGAGCCGGAGCACCGCACCTCTCCGTGTCCTACGGCGCAGCCGCCACGCCCGCTGCTCGCTAGGCGGGCTCGTTCGGTTGCAGGTGTGCTGTCCACTTCTCCTCGATGCGGCCGAAGTGCCACACCGCAAGAGCGATCGCCCACGTCGCGACGAACAGCCCGACGATGAAGTAGCCGATCAGGTTGAAGTCCAGGTTGGCCAGCCAGTCCCAGAACCCGCCCGTCAGGCTGAGCTTGTCGGAGAGCACCTGCAGCAGCTCGGTCGTGCCGATCAGCAGCGCGACGGCAACCGACAGGCCGGTGATCGTGATGTTGTAGAAGGCCTTGCGGACGGGCTTTGAGAACGCCCAGCCGTAGGCGAAGTTCATGAACGCCCCATCGATCGTGTCCAACAGCGACATGCCCGCCGCGAACAGGATCGGCAGGCACAAGATCGCGTAGAACGGCAGGCCACCGGTCGCCGCCGCGCCGGCGGTCGCCAACAGCGCGATCTCCGTGGCGGTGTCGAAGCCCAGGCCGAACAGCAGGCCCAGCGGGTACATCTGCCACGGCGCCTTGACCGCCCGGGTCGCGCGGCCGAGGAAGCGGTTCATCAAGCCCCGGTTGTTGAGCTGGTCCTCGAGCTTCTGCTCGTCGTACTCGCCATGGCGCATGCGACGGAAGACCTGCACGATCCCGTAGAGGATCACGAGGTTGATGATCCCGATCAGAAACAGGAACGATCCGGACACCGTCGGACCGATCAGGCCGGTGACCTTGTGCAGCGTCGAGCTGTCGTTGGACACGTCACCGCTGAGCCCCTTGACGCCGAACGCGAACAGCGCAGCGAGCGCGAAGACGATCGTCGAATGGCCGAGCGAGAAGAAGAACCCGACGCTGAGCGGGCGCTGCCCGTCGGTCATCAGCTTGCGGGTGGTGTTGTCGATCGCGCCGATGTGATCGGCGTCGAAGGCATGGCGCAAGCCCAGCGTGTATGCGGTGATGCCGACACCGATGCCGAAGACCCCACTACTGCCGCCGAGATCGAAGTGATGCGGGACGATGACCCCGAACAGCAGGAAGAACCCGATCGCATGCAACAGCGCGATCACGAAGAACAGCACGCCGGCGCGCCGCCACTCCGCCGCCGTCAGCGAACCCCTGATCCGCTGCCAGCGCGTCGTGCCGGCGCCGTGACGGCCTGGTGCACTCATGACGTGTCCTCCTGGCTCGAACTCCCCGCTCCTCCGCAGCGGGCGGCGGCGAGCCTAACGCCAGCCAAACTCTATTGCAACAAGATGCCAGTTAAGTGTTGATCGCGGTCAGTGCAAGTGCCGACGCAAACCACGTGACACCAGCCACGCAGGGCGCTGAGCACCAGCACTTCTTGCGTGTCCGATCCCAGAGCCTCGGCTACCACAGCACAAGCTGGCGGGACTCCGCGACACGCTGCGGCGCGTGCGTGGCGAGGGTGGCAACGTACGAGCGCCTACGGGAACCGTCGAGCTCGCCCTGCGCGCGCTCCAACACGCCTAGGATCCCGGTCCCAACCTGCTCGCGCGCCTCGTTTTCGAAGACGTAGTTGTAGGCCCAGTCAGCGGTCGTCGGCCGCGCGTGACCCGCCTGCGTCTGGGTGTAGATTCGCGGAGCCTGCCCATGAGCCAACAGTGCGACGTAGGCGTGGCGCATCGCGTGGGCGGTGACGTGCGCTCGGATCGGAGGGTGGCCCTGGCGATCGCGGAGGTAGTTCGCCTCAGCGATGAGTCGCGGCATCGTGCGCCGGGCGATGTTGTGGCGACTCAACGCGGTCCCGTTGCGGCTGCGGAACACATAGGCGCCGGTCTCCCATGAGGCGCCGCGGGCGTGGACGTAAGCAGCCAGAACCGTCCGAAAGGGGTCGTGGATGTGCACGAGTCGCCTGCCGGCGCCCGTCTTTGACTCGCGGATGTCGATGTTGTCGTGAAACAGGTCGATGTCCTCGCAGCGCAGCGCGAGCGCCTCGGAGATCCTCAGGCCCGCGATGATCAGCAGGAAGATCAGGGCCCGATACATCGGGATGATCGGCGCGACGGGCTCCGCGTGCCTGCGCAGGTGGTGACCGACGGTGCCCTGGGAGATCCCGAGCTTCGAAGCGATCTGCTTGTACGTCAGTCCGTCTCGACGCAGGTGCGCGCAGGCACCTTTTAGCCGGCGACTCTTGGGCCGATCGATCGGGCGGTCCAGACGCTCGGAGGCCGCGAGCAGCGAAACGACCTCATCAGACTGGATCTTCCAGTTGCCCTTGGCCTCGTAGACCCGGCGATGGTTACACACTCCGACGGGATTTTCGTCGAGCTGCGTGCCGACGAACGGCTCGAGGATCTCCTGGAGGACCTCGAGGTGCTTGTTGAGCTGGCCATCGGAGATCGCCACCAGCTTCTGGGTCATCCGCTGCTTGCCGCCCGAGCGCTGCAACTCGCGTTTGGTCATGGGCCGGCGCAGCGGCTTGCCGCTGTCGGCGGCTTCTCGGATGCGCTCGTTCTGCGCGTCGACGACGTCGACGTACCCACTGACGACGTCGGGATCGATGTCGTTGACAAGGCGATCCGGGCCGATCGTCGGCAGGAGGTGCACCTCCATCGTGGTGACGAGCCTGGCGAACGAGCTCTCCTTGATCTTCTTGCGCTGCTTGGCCTTGAGGTGCCGGGCACAAGCGGCAGCGAACGTTGTTGCCGTCGGGCTCTGGGCGGCGGCTGGTTTGGCTGTGCAGGCGTCCATCGCCCGTCGAGGATCAGCGCCAGGACGAGATCGCGCTGCCCACGCGCCTGAGTCATGTCGAAGCCCTGGCTCAGGCGGCCGAGTTCGATCGGCCGGCTCGGGAAGCCCCCGGCGCGGAATCGGAGCATGAAGACGACGTCCTCGCCTGACGGACGGGTGTAGATCTGACCTGCTACTCGTCGTGGCACCGCTCCGGCATCCTCGGACGTGGGGTCAAGCTCAACCGGTCGGTATCGACGACCGGTGCCGGCGCAGTGAGCGGCGACGTGAGGGGCTCGCGGGGCGCGAGGGCGCGGGCGCGTTCCTCGACGTCTGCCAGGCGAAATCGCCAGCGTCCGCCCCGGCCGCTCTTGGACTTCCAGCCGCCGAGCCGGTCTCCGTGCTGACGCACCCATGCTTCTGAGCGCCCGGTGATCTCGCTGACGTCGGCTGTGGACCCGTAGAGCGGGCGCATGACCTCGCCCCGGAGGGCTGCGATGACCTCGCTCATCTTCGCGTCGAGCCGCTCGACCGCCGTCGTCAGGTGTTGCGATGCCGCCACGATCGCGCGCGCGGGGCCGGCGCTGCCGGAGACCAGCGATTCCAAGGCTCCAGAGGCAGGTTCGCGGACACCAAGACGTAGACGATAGTCCACATTCTGGGTGTTCGCAAGACGGCTTGCCGACGTCGTCATCCCAAGGTCGCCTCGTCGCATTCGCGTGGGCGCGTTCGTGCACACGTTGCCGAGCGCGAACGGGGTGTTTCAGACTCCGCGAACTGCCAGCGATCGCGACGGCCCAGCGTCGCGAGAGACTCGGAGACCTCGCACGGCAACATCGATCGATCGTCGTCCGGATCGAGCAACGCGGGAAGGGGCGCTGTGTACAGCAACCCCAGAGCGCAGCTCGCGGCTCGCCGGCGCCAGGAGATCGCCGAGCTGCACGCCAACGGCATCCCCAATCGGTCCTCCGCCCGACTGCTCGGCGTCGCGCCAAAGACGGTCCGCAGGGCCATCAGCAACCCCTCGCAGGTGCCTCGCCGCGCGGAGAGAGCCCGAAGCCCGCTGGACGGCGACGCGCAGCAGCCCAGCCGTCGCGCACTGGATATCGAGGCCGGAGTCGTTTGGCGCACGCTGTTCGGCAGCACGCACTCGCTCTGGCAGGCATGGCACGCCACGCGAGCGTGCCGCGACGGACCCGACTCCTTCGCACGCCATCAACTTGGCTTCGTTTCTCGACTCGACGGCACGTGGCGCACATGGCCCTCCGCGCAGCGGATCGCCGGCGACTTCGTGCGCCCCGGTTCGACGCGCGGCGGCATGCCCAGCTACCTGGTGATCGTCACACGCGTCTGGCGTCAGCTCCGCACAACTGGAACGGCCTACCAACCGATCGTGCTCTATGAGAAATGGGCGGCAGCCGAACTGCACAGGGAGATCCGCCAGAGCTGGGAGGACGGGCGCCGGCCGTTGATCCCCGAAGAACTTCAGTGCGACTCCGTGCGTCGTGGCGGTTTCGAAGGCGCGATTCCGTACCTCACGGGAGACGCCAACGCGCCGCCGATCCGCATCCCACGCCTCGCCGATCGCGGTATCTGCGTCATGCACGGCTACGACCTAGCCGAGCGCGAAGCGTTCTTCGCGAACGCCGTCACGAACGACGCCGTTGATCCGTCCCTCGGTGTACTCGTCCTCGCCTCCACAGATTCGGTCTGCGTCGGCTCTCCGATCGCGCGCGTGCCCCGCCTCGAATGCCTCGCGACACCCGTTTCGGGGCCCGCTCGCATTCAACACGGGATGCTGCAACTTTCTGAGCAGGAGGGCGAGCGGCGGCCCACCAGTCACACCGGCGCCCACCACCACTCCCGCGCGGCACTGATCACCGTCCTCAACTGGGCCATCAACTACCAGCGCGACCTCGTCAAGCCCGGGATGATGTCGCTCGTAGTCGCGGAAGGCCACGCGGTCCTGCCTGAGCTGGCAGCGTTCATCACGCGCTGGCAGGCGGGAAGCCTAGCCATAGCGGTCGCACTGAAACCAACGGGCAGCGACGACGAGCAGGCGCTCATGACCCGCGCGAACTGGGGCTTCGCAGCGACGCCGTTGTCGCCCGCTCCGCCCGACCACCGCGTACAGCCCGACACGGGCATGACGGCACGCGATTACGCCAGACTGATCAAGATCCTCACAACCGTCTGACAGGACGACCGGCGACGCCTCAGCCGACCAGCGTGGACAGCGGAACCTCGAGCGCTGCCGCCAACCGCGACAGCTCACTGAGCCCGAGATCGGCGTCCCCGACCTCGACCGCGGCGAGTACGTCGACGGTCAGATAGCAGCGCAGCGCAAGCTCGGCGATGCTCCAGCCGGCGTCATCGCGCAGCCGTCGGATCCGCTGCCCATCTGAAGCACCGCGTCGCTGGCAGCCTGGTCGAGCGGATCCATCGTGTAGACGATAAGCGACATCATGCGATCGCGGCCTCTCTCACCTAGGGTCTCGGGTCGTGTCAGCCTCGATCTCTCCGGTTCACGCAGCCGTCGGCGCTGAGCTACGCCGCCTTCGCATCAAGCTCGGACTCACGCAGGAGGCGGTCGCCGAACGCGTCGGGATGCATCGGACATACCTCAACCAGATCGAGGCCGGTAGCCGCAACGTGTCCCTCGGCGTCCTCGCGAAGCTGTCCGCCGTGCTCGGTGTGAACCTCTCCAGCCTGGTCGGCGTGGCTGATGGGCTGGACGCCGGCACTGGATCTCGGCCTACCACATGAGCCCACAGGCATCCAGTCGCCTTCGACGCGCCGCGGACGATGCGACAGGACGCCGTGCGAGGTCCATCAGCTGTTGACTCCGCGCTGGGCAGGCTGTGAAACCGGGGATTGCCGGTCCGTCTATTCCGAGCCAGTCGGAAGCCCGACGCTCGTCCTTATCGGCGAGCGATGACGGTCACCGTTGCTTGCTGGTCGTGCTCGCGTACGTGTGCGCTGGGCTGGGTTGATCGGCGTCGGAGCGGTCGATCCTGATTGGCCGCTCGATGAGATGCGTCGCGGGCTCGGGGCCTATCGGCGCGAACCACGGGGCGTCTGCGGGCGCGTCCGGGCACAGCATCCACTTGCGTCCGACGCGGTCGACGGCAATCGGATAGACGGTCAGCGCGCCGTCGGTCTGGATGTGCAGCCGCAGGAAGTGCTTGAGGTCCTGGTGGTGCAGGGGCGCGTAGCCCTCGGTGCCGTGCAGGCCGAGGCAGCCGGTGGCCCACAGGTAGCCGGCCATCCCGACCATTCCCGCGATGCCACCCACAAGCCAGACGAGGCCGATGAATGCCAGCAGCGACGGTACGCCCTGCAGACCGAAGGCGCCCGACAAATGCGAGCACGCGATCATCACCCCGACGACGCTCAGGACCTGCAGCGTCGAATGCGCCAGCCCGAGCAGCACGCGACCGATCCCGCGGGCGTCGTGGGCGAAGCGCACCATCCCCGCCAGGGACGCGCACACAAGCAGGCTGAGCAGAAAGGCCGTCGGACTCTCCCACATCGCTTGAAGCAGATCGCCGATGCCGAGCGACACATGACGGTCCTTGAGATGCAGCCCGAGCATGAACACAAGCAGCACCTGGACGGTGCCGAACACCGCGGCGAGCGGCAGGTTGTAGGCCGGAACCAGCCAGATCCGCTTGCGCAACCGCTTCGACACCGCCGCGGCCGGATACGTGCCTGCCTGGCGGTACGTCGTGGCGCTGTCGGCGCGGGGGAGTTGGGTGCGCGGGGGGAGGTTATGGGTCGGATGCAGGAAGGCGCCGCCGCCGCCTGACTCGATGTGGTGGCGGGGGCCGTCCTGCTGCTCGAAGCGTGAGTAGTAGTGCTTGCCGCTCTTGAGGTACAGCAACAGCTGGGCTCCGCTCGGCTCGATGATCTCGCGCTCGAGGTACTCCACGTTGCGATCGGAGTGGACCTCGCCTTCCTTGCGCCCGCTCTCGACCACCTTGGACATGCACACGATGACGCGGTCGCCGGGCTGCATCTGCTCGGCGGCGACGTCGGCGAAATAGCGCATCTGGACCTCGTCGATCGAGGCGCCGAACTGGATGTCGATGCCCCACAGCCACCAGCCGTTGGGCAGCTTGATCGCGAAATAGCTGCGCCGCTGGCGCGTCCTCCACCCGCCGATCCAGCGGTTGCGACAGAAGATGCTCGTGAAGTTCACGAGGCCGTCGTACCAGTCGTGGCTGCCAGGGACCGCGAACAGCTCAGGCGCGTCTGCGCGAGGGCAGGGCAGCGCCGACCGGTACGGGCCGAGCATACGGTTCTGGTACTCGACAGCCTTGGGCACCGGGTAGACCGCATCGCCGCCCATCACGAGGATCTGACCGCGCTCAGTGAGCTGCGGCTCGCCGTCCCACTTGACCTCGAGCTCCTCGGCGGCCAGCAACCGCGCGATCGTGTACGTCGAATTCCACCCGTCGCCGAGGTCAGCGACGTAGTCAAGCCACAGGTCGCTCTGCGCCGACCGGTCGGGAACCTCGGCCGGCTCCAGCGCCTGCGACTCCCGGCTGTCGGCGTAGGAGCTAAATACACCCGACAGCAGCACCCGGACGGCAGTATCAACGAGCTGATGGGGATCAAACCAGCGCACCATCGGCCGGCGAACGAACCCGATCTCCGACAGATCAGTCGAGGACGGCCGCGGCGGACACGGCGGACACGGCGGACACGGCGGAAGCATGGCGTCACGATCCGCAGGTGTCTCAGCCATCCGCGGCATTCTCGCAGCCGCCGCCAGCGCGATTGCGCCGCGCGCAACGCGCAACGAGTTCCAGCGCGACGGGTTCATTCCGGCGCCGGCGCCCAATTTGATCGGCCGGTGTGCGGCCGTTGAAGATGCCCGACCGCTGCACCCGCCAGGCAAGCCCGACGTCGCGCTGCTGCATCCGCTCGGCTCGACGGGCCTGCGACGTTCCGAAGCCGCGACGCTCGTGCTCGCCGACATCGATAAGCGCCGCCGCGCGGCGGACCCGCGGCCGCGTCATGCGATCAAGAGCTGGATCCGCTGCCGCTGACCTGAGGAACACCGGGCGACACTCCTCGACGCCCCATTGCAGCCACCGCCACCATCCGGCAAATTACGTATCGACACGCGCGCGGGCATCAATGTTCGCCCGGACCCCAACGTCCGTTATAGCGACCCAAACGACACGAAAGGGCACGAGCATCCGATCGGTCGCCACTCCGGCGCCGCCACTCCTGGGCTGAAACCCAGTGTTTGCAGGGAAACTTCGATGGCGAGACCCGGACTCGAACCGGGGACACCACGATTTTCAGTCGTGTGCTCTACCAACTGAGCTATCTCGCCGCGGTCGCGGAGGATACCGCCGTCGGGCGGGCTGCTGGCGGGCGCAAAACCGCCGCCGCCAGGGGCGCCCCTGACGGCGGCAGTCGCTCCCCGTCTCCGGACCTCGACGCGCCGGTTGCACCCGGCCCAGCGCCGAGCGCGAAGCGCGCTCGCCCGCGCAAGATTCAGAAGCTCACCCGCCCGCGCCGCGCGCCACCACCGCCGTATCGGCGTTGTCCGTGAAGATCCCGTCCACGCCGAGCGCGAAGAACCGGCGGTCCTCGGCGATTGCGTTGCCGTAGGCGTTCGAATCGACGCCGCCGTCGGACCGCAGCTCCAGCGGCAGGAACTGGTTCTCGTTGCGGAACGTGTACGGGTGCACGACGAGCCCGGCCGCGTGGGCGTCGTCGACGAACGTCGTCGGCGCCAGAGACTCGCCGGTCGCGGAACGCGGCACGATGTAGTCCTTCGACGGCCCGACTCCGTCGGCGTAGCGAGCCACCGCACGCAGACCGGCGGGCGTCGCGAGATCCCCGTACGTCGTCGTGCTGCCGGCGGCCACGACGTCCGCGGGCCGCAGATCCTTCGCGTCGAGCAGTTGCACGAGCGGGACCCGCAGCTCGTGTGAGAGCGCCTTGAGGTTCGCGGTCTCGAAGGACTGCACGAAGACCCTCGCGCGGCGGGTGTTCAGCCCGTTGCGGTCCAGCGTGCGCACGAGCGCGGGCTCGAGCGGCAGTCCGATCGAGCGGAAGTACGTCGGGTGCTTCGTCTCCGGATAGATCCCGATCGTCCGGCCGAGCTCGCGCGACAGCCGCTTCGTGAGATCGATGACCTCCTGGAACGTCGGCACCTCGAACAGCCCGTCGTAGATCGTGTTGCGCTGCCGGACGGCCGGCAGGCGCTCCTTCGCCCGCAGCGTCTTGAGCTCGGCGAGCGTGAAGTCCTCGGTGAACCAGCCGGTGATCGCGGCGCCGTCGATCGTCTTCGTCGTCTTGCGGTCGGCGAACTCCGGGTGCGCGGCGACATCGGTCGTCCCGCCGATTTCGTTCTCGTGCCGGGCGACGAGCACGCCGTCCTTCGTGCTGACGAGGTCGGGCTCGACGTAGTCGGCGCCCATCCGTGCGGCGAGCTCGTAGGACGCCAGCGTGTGCTCGGGCCGGTAGCCGGCCGCCCCGCGGTGGCCGATGACGAGCGGGCGTGCGGCGTCATCGTCAGCGCTGGCGAGCGATGTGCCGACGATGATGCCGGTGGCGAGCAGGATGAGCGCGGCGGCCGTCAGGACGAGCACACGAGGCGAGAAGGAGGGCATGGGCGCCAGTGCACCAGCGCCCCGCGCCCGACCGGTGAAAGGGACGTGACCTTCACACGCCGGTCACACATCGCCCGCGCTCTGCGCCTCAGCCCCCAGCCCACGCTCGCAGCTCGGGGAGCGGGTCGATCGGAGCCCCGCCCGGCACGTGCCAGCCAACGACCCAGATCTCGAAGTGCAGGTGCGTGGCCCCGGACGTCGTGCCGGTGGCGCCGACCTGGCACAGCGTCTGTCCGGCGGCCACGGCGGCGCCCTCGACCACGACGGTCGAGCGGCGCAGGCAGTGGGCGAAGAAGTAGGCGCGGCCGTCGACGCCGTGGATCACGACGTACTCCCCGGCGCCGCTGGCCTGGTAGCTCGTCTGGCTGACCGTGCCCGCATACGGCGCCACGACGGGCGTCCCGCCGGCCGCGAGGATGTCCTGGCCCTGGTGGATGTGACCGACCCGCCCCGCACCGAACCGCGCGTCTGCAGCACCGAAGTCGAACGCTCCGGCCACCGGGAAGACGCCCGGCCCGCCCGGCGACGGCGCTGGTGCCGGCACGAGCGGCACGGTCGGAATCACCGGCGCGCCGGGCGCCGGCGGCGCGGGCGGCGCGGGCCGCGCGGGCCGCTGCGCGGGCGCGCGGTGCACGATGAACCGCGCCCGGCCCGGATACGTGCCGTTGCGGCGCAGCCTGTGCCCGCGCGGGTCCGTGACGTGCAGGCGCACGAGGTAGCGCCCGGTCCGCAGCCGCAGCCGCAGCGCAGACGGCAGGCGCACCGTGATGCTGCGCCCGGTCTTCACCCAGCCCAGTCGAAGCCGCCCCACAGTCCGGTTGCCCGGCAGCCGCAGCACGACGATGCGCGCCTGCACCCGCGCGATGCCGCGCTGGCGCACGCGCAGGCGGATCGCCGGGGGCCTGTCGCCCACCGTGATCGCCGTCGGCGTCGGCGTCAGCCGCCGCGCGACCGGGCGGGCGTCGGGAATCGCCAGGGGCGAGCCATACGCCGCGCCGCCGCTGCGCAAGGGCCCGGACGTCCCGCCGTCGGCGACAGATGCCGCCGGTACGACGGCCAGCGTCGCGATGGCCACGGCGGCGAAGGAAAACGCCCGCATACACGAAGGATCGGCCGCGCCGCGCAGTCGCTCAAGCGCTGCAACGCCGCGCCCCGGAGGCAGCGAATCGGCCGCGACCCTGTTGCATGCGGAGGGGGTTTGTCGAATGACCGCCGGCTGGCGGCGACGAATCGACACACCCTCCTGCTCGAGCGCTGCGAACACCAACGGCCCAACAACCGCCAAAAACCCACACCCAGCGATGACACCCCCGCCCAGGCCTGCGATGCTGCGCCCGAAGTGCACTGTGAAAATCGCTGGCATGTCCGTGGTGTTGCGCTCCCCCACGGCGGCGAGCCGCTCGACTGGTGGATCGCCGGCGGCCGGTTGAGCTCGCAGCCGATCGACGGCGCCGCCGAGCTGCCCGGCGGCTGGGTCGCGCCCGGCCTCGTCGACGCGCACGCCCACCTGACCTTCGAGGCCCGCGAGCGGCTCGGCCTCGAGCGCGGCAGCGACGAGCTCATCGCCGCGCACCTCGCCGTGCAGCGCCGCGCGGGCGTGCTGGCGGTCCGCGACGCCGGCGCGCTGCCGGGCGTCGACCTTCCGGAGCATCCGCCGGAAGGCGGCCGCGTCATCGCGTGCGGCCCGCTGCTCGCCCCGCCCGACTTCTTCCTGTCGCACCTCTACGAGGGCACCGCGCCGTGCGACGCCGTCGACTGGGCGCGCCAGCGCGTGCAGGCCGGCGCCGAGTGGGTGAAGGTCATCACCGACTATCCGGGCCCGGGCGACACCCCGCTCTCGCCGCGGCTCGGCTACGCCCTGGACCTCCTCGGGGCGATCGTCGACGCGGTCCACGCCGAGGGCGGCCGCGTTGCCGCGCACGTCATGGGCCCGATCGTGCACGAGGTCGTGGGGACGGCCGCCGACTCGATCGAGCACGGCAACTGGGCGACCGAGGAGGCGGTCCGCGAGATGGCGCACCGCGGCACCGCGTGGACGCCGACGCTGACGACCGTGGTCGGCCACATCGCCCCGGTCGCCGAGCACGTGCCGGCCGCCCGCGAGCTGCTCGAGCGCCAGCGCCGCACGCTCCCGCTCGCGGCGCGACTCGGCGTCACGCTGCTCGCCGGCACCGACGAGGAGCCGCACGGCAGCCTCGCCCACGAGATCGCCGCGCTCGCCGACCACGGCGTCCCGGCCGCCGACGCGCTCGCGGCGGCGACGACGAGCGCCCGCCGCTACCTCGGCCTGAAGGGCCTCGTCGACGGCGCGCCCGCCGACCTCGTGACCTACGACAGCGATCCGCGCGAGGACCTCGAGGCACTTCTCACCCCCGCCGCCGTCGTCTGCGACGGGCGGCTCGTCGACCGCCGCGCGCGTACTAGCGTTCGAGCATCCGCGCCAGCAGCTCGAGCGCGCCCGCCTTCGCGAGCGGCTCGTTGAGGTTGCCGCACTTCGGCGACTGCACGCACGACGGGCAGCCGTCCTTGCACCCGCACTCGAAGATGAGCCGGTGCGCGTCGCCGACCAGCGTCTCGAAGCAACCGAAGCCCTGGCGCGTGATGCCGACGCCGCCCGGGTGCCCGTCGTAGATGAAGATCGTCGGCGCGCCCGTCTGCGGGTGGGCGTTCGTCGACAGGCCGCCGATGTCCCAGCGGTCGCACATCGCCAGCAGCGGCAGGACGGCGATCTGCGCGTGCTCGGCGGCGTGCAGCGAGCCGAGCAGCACCTCCAACGGAAAATCCGAAGCCAGCAGGTCGTCGTGCAGCTCGAACCACAGCGCCTGCGTCTGGAACGTCGTCTCGGGCAGGTCGAGCGCCTGCAGGTCGACGACGGAGTGGTCGGAGATCTTCTTGCGCTGGTAGGCGAGCACCTGCTCGGTCACGCTCACCCGGCCGAAGGAGAGCTGCACGCCGCACGTGTCGCGGCGGTCGAGCAGCGCCTCGATCTCCGTCATCGTCTCCTTCTTGGGCTGCGTGTAGAAGTCGCCGCTGAACGGCTCGACGAGCGCGCGGCGCGTGTCGATCTCCAGGGCACGGACGATGTACGAGCGCGCCTGGTGCAGGTAGACGGCGCCGTCGTGCACCGTCGTGTGGGCGCGCGCGGACTCGACCGTGCCGAGCAGCTCGCCGCTGGAGACGTCGACGACCGCGAACGAGTCCGGCGAAGCCGAGCGCAGCGAGACGCGCGCCGCCGGATAGTCCTCGGGGTGGCGCAGCACGTAGGTGTCATTGCGCTGCACGAGCTCGCCCATCGCCACCAGCGCCTGCGCGTGCGCCTCCCAGCGCGGTCCCAGGAACACGTCGTCGAACGCGCTCAGCGGCCCCTCGTGCGCCGCGCACAGCAGGTGCGCGAGGTGGATCGGCTCGTTCTCGTAGTCGAGGATCGCGGCCTCGACCGCGCGCTCGAGGAACTCGTCGGGATGGCGGCAGAAGAACTGGTCCAGCGCGTCCTCGCCCGCGACGTAGACCGCCAGCCCGCGCCCGCGCCGGCCCGCCCGCCCCCACATCTGGCGCAGCGAGGCGACCGTGCCCGGGAACGTCACGACGACCGCCGCATCCAGCGCGCCGATGTCGATGCCCAGCTCGAGCGCGTCGGTCGTGATGACGGCGAGCAGCTCACCGCGCATGAGCCGGCCCTCGAGCTCGCGCCGCTGCTGCGGCGTGTAGCCCGCGCGGTAGGGGACGACGAGGTCGGCGAGCTTCGGGTCGTCCAGAGCGACCATCCGCGCCACGAGTTCGACCGCGCGGCGCGACTTGATGAAGCAGATCGTCCGCGCGCCGCGGCGCGCGAGGTGGCCGATGATCTCCGCCGCCTCGGCGAGCGACGAGCGCCGCGTGCCGAGCGCCTCGTCGGTCAGCGGGGGGTTCCACATCGCGATCTCGCGCGCCGCCCCGGGCGCGCCGTCGCGGTCGACCAACGTGATCTCCTCCAGGCCCGTCAGCCGCTCTGCGAGCTCGACGGGGTTGGCGATCGTCGCGCTCGCCAGCAGGAAGCGCGGCTCGGTCCCGTAGGCGTTGGCGATCCGCCGCAGCCGCCGCAGCACGTTCCCCACATGCGAGCCGAAGACCCCGCGGTAGACGTGCGCCTCGTCGATGACGACGACCGCGAGGTTCGAGAAGAAATCGGCCCACTGGCGGTGGTGGGGCAGGATCCCCATGTGCAGCATGTCGGGGTTCGTGAGCACGAGGTTCGCGCGCCGCCGGATCTGCCTGCGCTGCTCGCGCGGCGTGTCGCCGTCGTAGATCGCCGGGCGGACCTGCTTCGTCAGGCCGAGCGCGTTGATCGCCCGCGCCTGGTCCTGGGCGAGCGCCTTCGTCGGGTACAGGTACAGCGCGCGCGCCTTCGCGTCGCGGCACAGGACGTCGAGCGCGGGCAGGTTGAAGCACAGCGACTTGCCCGACGCGGTGCCGGTCGTGACGATCGTCGGGCCGGCCCAGGCGGCGTGCAGCGCCTGCGCCTGGTGTGACCACAGCGCCTCGATCCCGGCTCCGCGCAGCGCGCCCAGCAGCGCCGGGTGCAGTTCGTCGGGCAGCGGCTCGGTGACCGCCGCGCGCGCGCCCTCGAACGCCTCGCGCACGAGCCGCTGGTCGGCGCGGCCGAGGTCCAGCAGGGCGCTCCAGGGGTGGACTTCGGGGGCGACGGACACGCGCTGCCATAGTACGAGCGCCTTGAGCGTGCGCAGCTTCCACCACGCCGAGTTTCCGGCCGAACGTCTGCGCGCACAACGCGAGGAGACGATCTCGGTCTGCGTCCCGGCGCGCGAGGAGGCGGCGACGATCGCCGGCGTCGTCGGGCCGCTCGTCGCGCTGCGCGAGGCGGGCGTGATCGATCAGGTCGTGGTGCTGGACGACGACTCGCTCGACGGCACGGGCGCGATCGCGCAGCGGCTCGGCGCCGAGGTGCAGCGCCCGGCCGCGCTGCTGCCCGAGTTCGGGCCGGTGCTCGGCAAGGGCGACGCGATGTGGCGCGCCCTGAGCATCCTGCGCGGCGACCTCGTCTGCTTCGTCGACGCCGACTCCGAGGACTTCGGCGCGCACTTCGCGTGCGGCCTGCTCGGCCCGCTCGTCTGCGCGCCGGGCGTGCAGTTCGTCAAGGGCTTCTACCGGCGCCCGTTCAAGAACGGCGGGGAGGAGGCGCTGCCCACCGGCGGCGGCCGCGTCACCGAGCTGACCGCCCGCCCGCTGCTGGCGGCGTTCTATCCGGAGCTTGCGACCGTCCGCCAGCCGCTCGCCGGCGAGATCGCCGCGCGCCGCGAGCTGCTCGAGCGGATGGCGTTCTGCACCGGCTACGCAGTCGAGATGGGCCTGCTGCTCGACGTCCACGCGCACGCCGGGATCGACGCGCTCGCGCAGGTCGACCTCGACGTGCGCCAGAACCGCCACCAGCGCCTGGAGGCCCTGACGCCGATGGCGGCGGCGGTGCTCGGCGCGGTGACGAGCCGGCTGCGGCGCGAAGGGCGTCTCACCGGCGAGCAACGGGGCGAGCCGTTGCGCGAGCGCCCGCCGCTGGCCGAGATCGGCGCGATGCGGCTGACCGGCTGAGCCGCCGCGCGTCCCAGCGGCGTGCGCTCGCTGTGCGGGCGTAGCGCGAGCCTATTCGGCGGCGTCGGGCGCGGTGGGGGTGCGGCGCGCTCGTGTACGGCATCGATAAAGGAGTGGAAGTGTCGGCCTCGTGGCGCTCGGCGCTCGGCGCCATCCCGGTGAGGCGTTTGTGGTGGGGGTGTGTCGAATCGTCGTCGTCTGGCGATGGGTTATTCGACACTCATTCAGCCGAACTGACGGTCGTGTCGTCTTGTGATCGGATATGGATCAGAAGGCGACACGACCACCGCGGACCAGCCGCACATGCCAGCCCGCCCGGCGCACCCTTCCTTCATCGATGCTGTTCGCAAGCGTTTGCGCCGCCGCCTGCGCCTCGTGTCGCTCAGCGGCCCGCGATGGCCGCTGCGACGCGGGCCTCGTCGGGACCCTGGGAGGCCTGCGGTGAGCGGGCGCCGATCGACGCCGCGATCCGGCTCTCGCTCGGCGCGGGCGCGGGCGCAGGGGCGATCGCCGGCGCCGGGCGCGGCCCGATCGCCGTGGCGACGCTCGACTCCTCGGGACCGCCGTCTGTCCGCAGGCTCGGCTGCGCGGCGGCGCTCACCGGCGTGGCGTCCTGCGACGACCCGCCGCCGCTGAAGGCGATGACGAGCGTGACCGCGGCGGCGGCAGCCGTCGCGACAAGCGCTCCGATCCACGCCGCGCGCGCCGGACGCGGCTGAGCCTGAACGGGGATCCTGGGCTGGGTGAGCTGCGACATCTCGACCTCCTGTGTGCTGCTGGTTGACCGGAGGCCGAGCATCCGTCGCCCGCGGCCGCGCGTCGTCACCCAGCGGGAGGAACCGCATCCCCCGCCCACACGCGGTGACGCGCCCGCCCACACGCGGTGACGCGCCCGCGTGCGCGAGGATGTCGGCGTGCGCTGCCTCTACGTCGACCTCGACAGCACGCTGCTCGGCCCCGGCGCCTCGATCCTCCGCGGCGGCGACGGCGCGTTCTCGCTACAGGGCGTCCGCGCGCTGCAGGCGTGCGATCGCGCGGGCGCCGAGGTCGTGCTCATGTCCGGTCGCCGTCAGGCCCAGGTCGGCGAGGACGCGCGGCTGCTGGGGCAGACCGCGTACATCTTCGAGGCCGGCTCGTGCGTGGTGCTCGACGGCGAGGAGCACTGGCTGACCGGCGACTACCTCCCCGGCACCGCCGCGGGCACGATCCACGACCAGATCGAGGCCTCCGGCGCGCCCGCGCTGCTGCTCGAGCACTACGCCGGGCGCCTGGAGTACCACGACCCGTGGCACCGCAACCGCGAGGTGTCGCACCTCTTCCGCGGGCTCGTCGACGCCAGAGAGGTTGACGAATTACTGGCCGAGCACGGCAACGGCGGCCTGCGGCTGGTCGACAACGGCGGCGTGCATCGCCGCTCCCCCGACCTCGTCGCGCTCGACGAGGTGCGCGCCTACCACCTCGTCCCGCGGGGCGCGTCGAAGGCCAACGCCGTGGCGATGCACATGCGCGCGCGCGGCTACGCCCCCGACGAGGTCATCGCCGCCGGCGACTCGCGCGAGGACATGGAGACGGCCATGCACGTCGGCGCGTTCTGGTTCGTCGCCAACGCCGTGCAGCGCGACCCGACGCTGCGCGACGCGATCGGCGGCCGCGCGAACGTGCGGATCGCCGAGGAGACCTACGGCGCGGGCGTCTACGAGGCGGTCGTCAAGACACTTGCGAGCCGCGGCGGCTGACGCGCCGCATCCGCTCCCACAGCCGCGCCCACAGGCCCGGTGCCGGACGCCTACGCCAGCGCGCCGGCGGCGGCACCGTCGTGCGCACGAGCGCGATCCACTCGTCGAGCGGAAGCTCACCGGAGATGAGCTTCGCCAGCCCGTCGGTGACGGTCGCCTCCAGGCCCGCGTGACCGAGCGCGCGGGCCAGCAGCGGGACCGACTCGAGCGCCTCGACGGCCTGCCCGATGCGCTCGGGGATCTCGGTCGCCGGGACGCCCGCCGCGAGCAGCTCGCCCGCGCGCCGGTTGCGGCTCTGCGGCGCGAGGACGGTCGCGACGAGGTCGCCGGTGCCGGCGAGGCCGAGCATCGACTCCGGCCGCGCGCCCTGCGCCTCGCCGTAGCGCCAGACCTCGGCGAAGATGTGGCCCGCGGCGGCGCCGGCGGCGTTGAGGCCCTGCGCCTCGGTCGCGCCCGCGGCGAGACCGGCGGCGTTCTTCGCGGCGCCTGCGAGCTCGACGCCGATCGGGTCGTTTGACTGCTCGCACACGACGCCCGCGCGGATGAAGACGCCGGAGATCGCCCGCGCGAGCTCCTCGTTCGTCGAGGCGGCGACGAGCGCGGCGCCCTCGCTGACCATCTCGCGGGCGTGCGCCGGGCCGCCGATGCACGCCACGCGCGCCTCGCCGAAGCGCTCGCGCAGGAGCACCGTCGGCGCGATGCCGTCGGGCGGCGTCAGCCCCTTCGCGAGCGAGATGACCGACGTGCGTGGCCCGAGGCCGCTCTTTGTCAGCCCGCGGATCGTCGCCCCGAGGCCGTCCGAGGGCACGGCGAGGAAGACGTAGTCCGCGCGCCCGAGACCGGCGTCGACGCTCTCGATCCGCAGCTCGCGCGGCAGCTCGACGCCCGCCAGGTAGACGCGGTTCTCGCGGTCCTCCTGCAGCCGCCGCGCCTGCTCGGGCGTGCGCGTCTGCAGCGTCGTGCGCAGCCCGCCGCGCGCCAGCACCACCGCGACCGCGGTTCCGAACGAGCCCGCGCCGACGACGATCGCGCGCCTGGCGACCGGAGACGGCAGCGACAGGCTGGGGCGGGGGAAGCCGTCGGGCATCGTTGCGGGCGAGCGTACGGGCTCGGAGGCCCGCGGGCCTTGCGGTTGCGGCGGCTCAGCCGGGCGGCGCCAGCAGCCCGGCGAGCTTCGCCGGCGTGTCCTCGTCGCTCAGCGGCGAGTACAGGACCAGGCGCTGGTCGGACGCCTCGTGGCGGAAGACCGCATGCTCGAACACGAGCCTCCCGGCGACCGGGTGCAGCAGCTCCTTGCGGCCCTCGCCGCCGCCCGCGACCTCGTGGCGCTCCCACCACCGGCGAAACTCCGGGCTGGCCGCGCGCAGCGAGCCGATCAGCCGCTCGAAGGCGGGGTCGCCGATGTGCCGGGCGCTGTCGGCGCGGAACTTCGCGACGAGCCGCTGCGCTGCGCGCTCCCAGTCGGGCATCAGCTCGCGCCGCGCGGGATCCATGAACGTCAGCCAGATGTGGTTGCGGGAGGATGGATCGCGGCCCGGCTCCCAGCCGGCCACGACCCGCCAGGCGAGGTTCCAGGCGAGGTAGTCCCAGCGCCGTCCCATGATGTAGGCGGGGCTCGGGCCGAGGTTCTCGACGACGCGCTTGAGCACCGGGGAGGCACGCTCGGCGGGCGGCCGCACGTCCGGCCCCTGCTCGCCGCGCCCGAGCAGGATGAGATGCCCGCGCTCGGCCGGGGTGAGCCGCAGCGCCCGCGCGAGCGACTCCAGCACGTCGAACGACGCGCGCACGTCGCGCGCCTGCTCGAGCCACGTGTACCAGGTGGCGCCGACACCCGCGAGCTGGGCGACCTCCTCGCGTCGCAGGCCGGGCGTGCGGCGGCGCCCGCCCGCCGGCAGACCCACGTCCTCGGGCAGCAGGCTGGCACGCCGCGTCCGCAGGAAATCGGCGAGCTCCGCGCGCCGCCGCTCGCCGTTCAGCGCGCCGCTCGTCGCGGTGGTGCCGGCGCCGGTTCCGTTGTGGGGTGGTTTCTCTACCAGGATAAATGCCTCTCTTGTACCTGGTTAGTAATCGTTGCACCCTGTCTGCGTGAACGCAACCTCTTCCATCCGGCGCCGGGCCGAGGGCCCGCGCCGCATCACGCTCGTGCCACCGTCGATCCGCGCCAACGCGCTGCTGCTGGTCGTCTGCCTGGCGCAGTTCATGGTCATCCTCGACGTCGCGATCGTGAACGTCGCGCTGCCCTCGATCGGCAGCGACCTGCGGTTCTCGAGCACTGGACTGCAGTGGGTCGTCAACGCCTACACGCTCACGTTCGCGGGCTTTCTCATGCTCGGCGGCCGCGCGGCCGACCTGCTCGGCCGCCGCCGCGTGCTGCTCGCCGGCACGGCGGCCTTCGCGCTGTCCTCGCTGCTGTGCGCGATCGCAAGCTCGCGCGGACTGCTGATCGGCGCGCGGGCGGTCCAGGGTCTCGCCGGGGCGATCGTGTCGCCGGCGACGCTGGCGATCGTCACCGCGTCGTTCGCCGAAGGCCGCGAGCGCAACCGCGCGCTGGGCGCCTGGGTGACGATCGGCGCCGTCGGCGCGTCGTCGGGCGCACTCCTCGGCGGCCTGCTGACGCAGACGCTCGGCTGGTCGGCGATCTTCGCCATCAACGTCCCGCTCGGCCTGCTCGCGATCGTGCTCGGCCTGCGCGTGATCCCCGCGGACGTCCGCACGGCGGGCCCGCGCCACTTCGATCTGCTCGGTGCCGTGCTCGTGACCGCGGGCCTCGTCGGCCTCACCTACGGGATCGTTCGCAGCGAGGCGCTCGGCTGGGGCTCGGCCGGCGTGCTGGCGCCGCTGCTCGCGGGCGTGGGCCTGCTGGCGGCGTTCGTGCTCGTCGAGGGACGGGTCGCGCGGATGCCGCTGGTCCCGCTCTCGATCTTCCGCATGGCGCAGCTGCGGGCCGCGAACCTCGTCGTGATCCTCATGTACGCGGCGCTCTTCGCGATGTTCTACTTCGTGACGCTCTACATGCAGCAGGTGCTGGGCGACGACGCGCTGCAGGCCGGGCTGAAGTTCGTGCCGATGACCGGGGCGGTGTTCGCGGGCTCGCGGATCGCGTCGCGGCTCGTGGGGCGCTTCGGCGTCCGCACCGTCGCGGTCGCCGGGATGCTGTCGGCGACCGCCGGCCTCACCGTGCTGACGAACGTCGCGTCCGGTGGCTCGTACCTCACGGTCGTCCTGCCCGGCGGGATGCTCGCGTGCTTCGGCATGGGCCTCGCGCTCGTGCCCGCGACGATCGCCGCCGTCCAGGGCGTGCCCGCCGCGCAGAGCGGGCTCGCCTCGGGCCTGCTCAACACCTCGCGGCTCGTCGGCGGCGCGCTCGGCCTGGCGCTGCTGAGCACGATCGCGACCGCTCACACCCAGTCCGCGCTGGTCGCCGCGGTGGCGCCGTCGCGCGCGCTGACCGAGGGCTTCAGCCTGGCCCTCTGGTTCGGCGTGGCGTTCTGCGCCGCCGGAGCGCTCGTCGCGGCCGGGCTCCTACGCGCCCGCCCGGCGGCGCCGGCCGAGCTGACCCGCCTGCCCGAAGGCGCCGAGCCCGAGGCGCTCGCCGCGTAGCGCGCCCCGTCCCAACGCGTGCGTGTCGTTCTACTCCCGCCGGCCGGGAGTAGAACGACACGTCGTCCTCAGTGCCCCGCGGCGCGCCGGTAGCGCGACACGGCCAGCGGCGCGAAGATCGCGATGAGCACGAACGACCACACGACGGCGCCCCAGACGCTGTGGCCGGCCGGCGCGCCGACCCACAGCGAGCGCATCGCGTCGACCACGACCGTGAACGGGTTGATCTCGGCGAACCACCGCAGCGCGCCCGGCATCGACTCGACCGGCACGAACGCCGACGAGATGAACGTCAGCGGGAAGACCGCGATGAACCCCAGCGAGTTCGCCGCCTCGGGCGAGGACACGAGCAGCCCGAGCAGGGCGAACACCCACGAGAACGCGTAGCCGAACAGCAGCAGCAGGCCGAACCCGCCGATGATCTCGACGAGGCTCGCGTTGAACGAGAAGCCGATGATCACGCCGGTCAGGAGCAGCACGACGACCGACAGCGTGTTCGTCGCGACGTCCGCCAGCGTCCGCCCGGCGAGCACCGCGGCGCGCGCCATCGGCAGCGAGCGGAAGCGGTCGATGAGCCCCTTCTGGAGGTCCTCGTTGAGCCCCAGCGCGGTGACGAAGCCGCCGAACGCGATGTTCTGGACGATGATTCCCGGGAGCAGGAACGCCACGTACGAGTCGTAGAAGGCGGGCACGCGGATAGCGCCGCCGAAGACGTAGACGAACAGCAGCACGAACATCACCGGCTGCACCGTGAACGCCAGCAGCAGATCGGGCGCGCGCGTGATGCGCACGAGGTTTCGCTCCGCCACGACCATCGTGTCCGTCACGAGCCGGCTCATCGCGACGACCTTCCTGCACGCTGCACGCTGACCGCGGTCATGCCGCCTCCTCCTGCTCGTCGTCGTCGGTGGGGACCTCGGCCACGTGGCCGGTCAGCGCCAGGAACACGTCGTCGAGCGTCGGCCGGCGCAGCGTGAGGTCGTCGACCTCGACGCCCGCCTCGTCGAGCTTGCGCACGGCCTCGACGATCACGCCGGTACGCCGGTGCACGCCGACCGTGACGACGTCGCCGTCGACCTGCGGCGGCTCCGCGGCCATCGGCGCGAGCGCCTGCGCCGCGACCGGCGCCTGCTCGCGCGAGCACAGCCGCACCTCCAGCCGCTCGCCGCGGACGCGGTCCTTCAGCTCGTCGGCTGTTCCCTTCGCGATGACGCGACCGTGGTCGATCACCGCGATCGAGTCCGCCAGGCGGTCGGCCTCGTCGAGGTACTGCGTGGTCAGCAGCACCGTCGTGCCTTCGGCGACGAGCTCCTCGATCGTCTGCCACAGGTCCAGGCGGCTGCGCGGGTCCAGGCCCGTCGTCGGCTCGTCGAGGAACAGGACCGGCGGCTTGGCGACGAGCGCCGCGCCGAGGTCCAGCCGGCGCCGCATGCCGCCCGAGTACGTCTTCGCCGGACGGCCGGCGGCGTCGGTCAGGCCGAAGCGCTCGAGCAGCTCGCGTGCGCGCACGGTCGCCGCGGCGCGCTTCATCCCGTACAGGCGGCCGACCATAACGAGGTTCTCCAAGCCCGTGAGGTTCTCGTCGATCGCCGCGTACTGGCCGGCGAGGCCGATCTGCTCGCGCAGCTTGGTCGCGTCGCGCACCGCGTCGAGGCCGGCGACGAAGACCTCGCCCTCATCGGGCGGCAGCAGCGTCGTCATGACCCGCACCGCGGTCGTCTTGCCGGCGCCGTTGGGGCCGAGCAGACCGAGCACGGTGCCGTGCGGCACCTCGAGGTCGACCCCGTCGAGGGCGCGCACGTCGCCGAAGGACTTGCGCAGCCCGCGCACGCTGATCGCAAGCGCGGGGCTCGCCTGCGTGCTCTCCGTCTCCGTCATCGGATCTTCCAATCGCGTTGGCATGGGGCGCAACCTAGGGCGCGTCTAGGCCAGGATCTGGCCGCAACGTCTGACATCGTCCACGGCACGATGACCGAGACGTCAGGCCGACTCCTGAAGCTGCTCTCTCTGCTACAGACGCGCCGCGATTGGCCCGGCGGCGAGCTCGCGCAGCGGCTCGGCGTGTCGGGCCGCACGATCCGCCGCGACGTCGAGCGGCTCCGTGAGCTCGGATATCCGGTGGATGCAGTCACCGGTCCCGCAGGAGGCTACCGCCTGCACGCGGGCACGGCCATGCCTCCGCTGCTGCTCGACGACGACGAGGCGGTCGCGATCGCCGTCGGCCTGCGGACCGCGGCCGGCGCCTCCGTGACCGGAATCGAGGAGACGTCGATCCGCGCGCTCGTCAAGCTCGAGCAGGTCCTGCCGTCGCACCTGCGCCGCCGCGTCAACGCGCTCGGCTCCGTCCTCGCCACCCTGCCGGCGAGCGGGCCGATGGTCGATCCAGAGGCGCTGACGGCGATCGCGAGCGCCTGCCGTGACCGCGAGCGCCTGCGCTTCGCCTACCGCAGCCGCGATGCGCAGGAGACCCGCCGCCACGTCGAGCCGCACAGCCTCGTCAACCTCGGGCGCCGCTGGTACCTCGTCGCCTGGGACTGCGATCGCGAGGGATGGCGGACGTTCCGCGTCGACCGGCTCGAGCGCCCGTCGCCCGCGGGCGCGCGCTTCGAGCCGCGCACGCTGCCCGGCAAGGACCCGGCGGCGTTCGTCGCCGCGCGCCTGCACGAGGCGCCGTCGCGCCACCAGGCGCGGGTCACCGTCCACGCGCCGGCCGCCGACCTCGAGCGCCGGCGCTACCTCTGGGGCACGGTGCAGGCGCTCGACGGGGACACCTGCGAGTACCGCACGAGCGACGACTCGCTGGACTGGCTGGCGATGCGGATCGGGATGCTCGGCGTCGACTTCGAGGTCCACGAGCCGCCCGAGCTCGTCGA
The DNA here is from genome assembly GCA_963727785.1 of uncultured Solirubrobacteraceae bacterium. Classification (GTDB taxonomy): domain Bacteria; phylum Actinomycetota; class Thermoleophilia; order Solirubrobacterales; family Solirubrobacteraceae; genus CADCVQ01. Next base: position 273,711 of record CAVSHS010000005.1, on the reverse strand, counting down.
GCGCTTCGCGGCGCTGGCGGAGCGCTTCGCGCGGGCCGCGGAGGGCTGAGCGGGGCGGCAGTATGCCCTACTCCTGACCGACGGTTTCCGAGAAGTTCCTCATGCGATCCAGCTGCTCCCAGTGCCGAGCGATGCGCTCCTTGCCGACCGCCGTGAGCGCGACGTTCGTATTGGGCTTCTTGCGCACGAACTTCTTGACGATCTCGACCAGTCCGGCATCCTCCAGCTTTGTCAGGTGGCTGGAGAGATTTCCCTTGGTCAGCCCCGTCGTGCGCTGCAGGAACACGAAGTCGGCATCGCGCACGGATGACAGGACCGTCAGGATCGCGAGCCGGCCGGGCTCGTGAATGAGCCGATCGAGGATCAGCTCCTCGTTACGCTCCGACATCGCTGTCCTGAAGACTCAGGCCCTTCGAGGACCCGAACGTCTGAACGAACAGGCGGTGGTCGAAGACGCCGCACACCATGACGCTCGCGCCCGCGAGCAGCAGACCGATGTTGCTCGGGTCCGCGCCGGTCCAGACGGGCAGGGCGCCTGCCACCAGTAGCGCGCCCCAGATGATCACGTGGTGCGTCCTGAGGCCGATGCCGATCGCGTACGAGATGAGCATGATCAGGGCGAATGAGACCGCGATCGCGTTGACCGGCAGATCGAGCGACCAATCCGCGTCGCTGCGCAGCAGCGACGATCCGCCGATCATGACTGCCAGGCCGATGAGCGTCGCGACGGCGCTGCGCACGTGCTGCCTCGTCGAGAGGCTCACGCGACCGTAGTGCTCGTTGTAGTAGTGGATGATCGGCAGGCATGCCGCCCCGACCAGCGCCGCGGCGACGGGGAATGCCCAGATGTGACGCAGGGGCCCGACCTTCCAGTTGGCCAGCGCCGCCAGGATGAACAGGATGCCCAGCGGGATGAACAGCAGGCCCCTCAGATAGGCGTAGCTCGCCGCCGCGGTCTCAAGCTTCCTGCGTTGCATGGCTGCCTTCCTTTCAAACTAGTTGGCGCCGCAGACCTTAGCTCGCTCGTGGTGCTCTTGTCAACTAGTTTGCGCGACAAACCGCTGAGCGCATGAACAACCGACACCCGGCGTCGTTGGAGGCCGGCGGGTGTCGCGAACCCATGACATGCATGGACAATCGACACTTGGCGATGCGGGCGGCGCGCCAAGGGGCAGTTGTTCATGCGATCGGGCCGGATCGCAAAGTCACTTCTGCACCACCGCCACCGCCACCACAGACCCCCAATCGATGCTGTGCACGAGCGCCCGGACCCGCGACCTCGCCGAGACGATCCCCGCATCGATGAGCCGGCCGGCCGCGGATCGTCAACCCGGGTGGCGGCCGAGCCGGAAGGCGGTCTGCTCCAGCGACGCGTGCCGCGCCATCGGGGGCTCGATCCGGGCCGCGAGCCGGCGTGCGCCCTGCACCTCGAGCTCGATCGGATCGAGCGCGTCGGCGAGCCGGCGCGAACGGGCGCCGCGACGCCGCAGGACCTGTACGAGCTGGCGCCGGAACTCGGGCTGGATGCCGCGCAGGAACCGCACGGTCACGTACTGGCGCTCCCACGGCGCGAGGCCCAGCCGCTCGTCGAACTCGATCACCGTGACCTGCACGCGATCGCAGACGACCGTGCCGTTGCAGTAGGCGCGACCGTGCAACACGCGCTGGCGGGTCATGTCCCCGGCGGCAGGCGTCGCAGCTCGCACGGGCAGCCGCAGTGCTTGAGCTCCCTGAGCGCCTGCAGCGCGCCGACCAGCTCGTCGCGGCGGCGCTCGTTGCGCCACGACAGCTCGCGCGCGCCCCAGCGCGTCAGCTGGCGCTGGCCGGCGTAGCGGAGCGCGTCGATCGCGCCGGGAGAGAGGCGCGGCGCGGTGGCTCGGTCGGTCATGGCGGCGAGCATTCCCGCAATCCGCTCCACAAACAAGGCTGCTAACGTGGCGTTCCCGCGCGCAACTTGCGCACGGCGAGACGGCGCCGGATGTCCCCGCAACCCTCCGCATTCCGCCTAGGCTCCGGCTCGGTGAGCGAGCGCGTCGCCGTGAGGGTCGGGACGGGCGGCGCCACGCTTCGCGGCCGCCAGCTCGGCGTCCGGCTGCGCGAGCTGCGCGTCGCCGCGGGCCTGACGGGCGAGGAGGTCGCCAACCGCATGGGGCGCGCCCACTCGACCCTCAGCCGCTGGGAGACGGGCGGCCTGATCCCGCGCGTGCCCGACGTCTACTTCATGCTCGATCTCTACGGAGTCGGAGAGAAGGAGCGCGCCGCGCTGCTGCGCTCCGCACAGGAGGCGCGCGAGCGCGAGGACTGGGAGGTCCACGTGGCTGTCGAGGTAGCCGACTACGCGTGGATGGAGGGCCGCGCGTGGAAGGTCGAGGCGTTCCAGGACAGCGTCGTGCCCGGGCTGCTCCAGACGACCGACTATGCCCGCGCGGTGCTGCGCGCGTGGGATCCGTCGGCCACCCCGCAGCAGGTCGAGCGCATGCTGGCCGCGCGCATCGTGCGCCAGCGGCGGCTCGTCGAGGACGATCCGCTCCAGCTCGCGGCGGTCATCGGTGAGGGTGCGCTGCGCTTGCAGGTCGGCGGGCCGGAGGTCATGCGCGCGCAGCTTAAGCGCCTCATCGACCTGGCATCCGAGCCGGGCATCGCGCTGCGCGTGCTGCCGTTCGCGACGGGAACCCATGCCGGGATGACCGGGCCCTTCAAGATCCTGCGTTTCCACGACGACCAGGACGTCGCGACCGTCGAGACCCGTGGCGGCGATGTCTACATGGAGGACGTCGAGCCGTTCGCGCAGGCGCTGCGACGGCTCCGCGCCGACGCTCTTCCGCAGCGCAAGTCGCTCGCTATGATCGCCGCCATGCGCAGGGAGCTCGCATGACCCCGCGTCGCACAGATGGTTCGGGTCGGCCGGACCTGAGCCGCGAAACCTGGCGCATGAGCAGCTTCTCGCAGGATGGTGGACAGTGCGTCCAGACCGCATTCCTCCCGGACGGCTCCGTCGCCCTGCGCCACAGCAAGGACCCCGGCGGATCGGTCCTCATCTACACGCCGCGCGAGTGGGACGCCTTCCTCAAGGGCGCCAAGGACGGCGAGTTCGACCTGACGTGAGTCCCGTGCGCCCGCGCATCGTGGCCAGCAGGAGCACGATGCAGGCGACCAGCACGGTGGCGGCGGCGGCGGGCGTGACGGCTGCAGCGGTGAAGTCGTAGAGAGACGCGATCGCAAGGCCGACAGCGGCGGCGCTGGAGAGCAGCCAGCCACAGCGGTGGTCGTGGGAGCGCTGCGCCACGGCGGAGAAGCCCAGCGCCAGGACCGCCAGCACGAGGGTCCTGACGAGCCAGTCCCACGGGTGGCCGACGGCGTTGACGATCTCGATCAGGCCCCGCGCGGCCAGCGTCAGGGTGAAGATCGTTCGAACGGTCGCGACGCCGGCGCTGGTGGCGAGCGTGCGACTTGCCGTGTGGTCGGTCCATCGAAGGCGCGACCAGTGCTGCGAAAGTCCTGGGCGGAGCATGAGCTTCCAATCGGCGACGACGTGGAGCGGGTCTGGTGCTCTCGGACACAGAGCACGATCTCGTCGGCCGACAACCTCGCCGCTCGAGGCCGCCTTTGGAAGCGGTGCCATCAGGGGTACGCGCGGCAGGCAACGCAAGCGCCCAAGGGATGAACGCGACCCCTACAGGGTGCGCAAATGGCAGCGATCGCGAACCCCGACAGGTACCCCTTCGGGGAGCCCGAACCCCTTGACCAGCGCCTGTCCGGCACATCATTAACCGGATAGCCTGCGATCCATGGGTGGGGGTGGTGACGGGGAGGATGCGGACGCTCGTCGCGCCGATGGTGAGGAGCCAGCGTCTGGCGGACGTTCGGGTCCACCGCTGCGGATGGCGGCAACGGACCTCGCGATCCTCGTTGCGTTCAGTCGCCCTTACACCTCTGGCCAGCGATTTCCCAGTCCGGCTCCGAACAACAAGATTCTCGAGGAGCTCGCCGCCAATGGCGTGTACATGGATCTTGATTCGCTGCGCGGGCACCTGCGTCACCTGTACGCGAGGTTCGGCGTCGAGGAAGGACTCACGCCGGCGGAGAAGCGCGTCCGCCTCGTAGAGCTCATCCACGACAACAACGTGATCCCCGGCTGGGGTGAGACGGCGTCAGACCAGACGCTCCCTCCGGCGAGCGAATCGGCGCTTGCGCCCGACGCGGTGGCGCCGCAGCCATCGACGACGCCCGGCGCCGGCACGGACTCGGCCAGGGCTGCGCTCACGCGTCGGCTGCTTGCGTTTCCCGGCCGGTATCGATGGGCGGTGGCGGGGCTGGCCGCAGCGCTGATCGGGTTGTCGGGCTTCGCGATCGTCGACGGGGGATCTGCCGCCAAGGTCATCGACCCCGGTTCGATGCGCCACGCCGTCGGCAAGGTCACCTACTGCACAGGCAAGGACGTGGTCAAGAGCCGGGACGGCAGGACGAGCCAGCACGCCGACGCAACGAGGCAGTTCAACGCCGAGTTCGACCCCGAGGTGCACGTCGACCTCTATCAACTCCCCAGGAACGCCACGCAGCAGTTCAACCTGTTCAGCTCCCGGCAGCGCGAGCACTCGGACCTCTGCGACGTCTTCTACTCCGACGTGACCTGGACCGCCGAGTTTGCGCACAACGGATGGCTGTATGACCTGTCGCCCTACGTCAAGCCTCGACTCGACAGCTACGTCCCCGCGATGCGCAAGGCCGCCCTCTTCGACGGCCGCTATTGGGGCGTCCCCAAGCAGGCCGACGCCGGGCTGCTCTTCTACGACACGGCCACCGTTCCCAAGCCGCCCTCCACGTGGCAACAGCTCTATCAGCAGGCCGAGCGGCCACCGGGAAACCGCTTCCGCTACCAAGGGCGTGCCTACGAGGGTCTGACCGTCAACTTCCTCGAGCTCGCCTATGCGGCCGGTGCCACGGACATCATCACGCCCGACCACAAGGCTCACATCAATCAGCCCCAGGCGATCAAGGCGTTGCAGCTCATGGTCGACGGCATCAGGAACAAGGCGGCTCCGAGGACCGTCCTCACCCAGACAGAGGAGGACAGCCTGTACGCGTTTGGGGAGAAGCGGCGCGGGCGGGCCGACCTCATGCGCAACTGGCCCTACATCTACAAGAAGCTCGAGAACGGCAGGACGTACGCCGACGTCGCGGGGCACGTCGGCGTCTCGCCCCTGCCGCGCTGGGAGGACCGCAGGCCGGCCAGCGTCCTCGGTGGCCACATCCTCGTGATCTCCGCCTTCACGAAGAACCCGGGGGCGGCGCTGAAGCTCGTCGACTACCTCTCGTCCCGCGCGGTCATCAAGCGAGACGCCGTCACGTTCGGGCTCGCCCCGGCGCTCGCCGGTCTGTGGAACGACCCGGGCGTCCAAGCCGCCCTCCCCGCCTTCGGGGACCTCAAGAAGGCGATCTACAACGCCAGGCCGCGACCCATCACGCCCAGCTACCAGAAGATCTCGCAGGCCATCTACACCAACGTCAATGACGCGCTGACGGGCGACATCACCCCCAACGAAGCACTCGACACGGCCAACGACGCGATCCAGCAAGCACTCGACGACGCCTACAGGTAGGCCGCCAGCGCTCCTCCCGCCGCCTCGATCTCCTCGACCGTCGAGGCGACGAGGATGCCCTGCAGGTCGAGGATCCGCGCATCGAAGCGATCGATTCCGTTCTCCCCGACGACCGCGTGGCAGGGGACCCCGGCCTGCCGCGCGCGCGTCGCGATCTCGCCCGCGACGCGGCCTTCGAGCGTCGCGCGGTCCAGCCGTCCCTCGCCGACGATGACCGCCCGCGCGGCGCGCATGCGCGCGTCGAAGCCGAGCTCCTCCAGGACGAACGGCGCCCCCGGGACGAGGCGCGCGTCGTACTGCGCCCATAGCGCGCCGGCGAGGCCGCCGCCCGCCGCGGTCATCGCGATCCCGCGCGGGTCGCGCCGCAGCTCGCCGGCCTTGCGGTCCCACGCCGCGCGCAGCTCGCAGAGCACGACGAGCGCGGCGCCGCGCAGCCCGCCGCCGTCCTCGATCGCCTCGACCACGGCGTCGCCGCCGTCGAAGTCGACCGCCCCGCCCGCGGCGACGAGGACGACCTCCGCGCCGGCGTCGACCGCCGCCGCCACGCGCTCGCCGGTCGCCCGCGCGGTCGCGGCGCGATCGACGATCGCCGTCCCGCCGCGCTCGATCAGCGCGAAGCCGTCGCCGGTCTCGCCGCCCAGCGCCGGCAGCAGGACCTCGCTCGTGCCCGGCCCGCCGCCCGCGACGGGGCACAGCTCGGGCGGCGGCGCGACGCCCGCGCGCTCGAGGCCGCGCGCGATCGCGGCGGCGACGACGGGCGCGCGCAGGTCGTCGCCGAACGCGTCGGGCGCGACGAGCACGGGCGGTTGGGCCAGCATGGCCGCGAAGGATCACACGCAACCCGTCGCCCGCGCCGCCCGCCACGCGCTGGCATGCTCTGCGCATGGCACCGAAGGGTGAGTACACGACGCTCGAGGCCGCCGGCCACGAGATCCGCATCTCGTCTCCAGGAAAGGTCTACTTCCCTGAGCCCGGCTTCACGAAGCTCGACCTCGCGGAGTACTACCTGCGCGTCGCCGACGCGACCGTCAACCACCTGCGCGAGCGCCCGACGACGCTCAAGCGCTGGCGCGACGGCATCACCGGCGACTTCTTCTTCCAGAAGCGCGTGCCCGAGAAGCGGCCCGAGTGGCTGCAGACCGCGACGGTCTCGTTTCCCTCAGGACGCAGCGCGACCGAGCTCGTGCCCAACGACGCGGCGCACCTGCTCTGGGCGGTCAACCTCTCGAACATCGACTGGAACCCCTGGCCGGTGCGGCGCGCGGACCTCGACCATCCCGACGAGCTGCGCATCGACCTCGATCCGACGCCCGGCGTGGAGTGGGACGACGTGCGCCGCGTCGCGCTCGCCGTCAACGAGCTGCTGACGGAGATGGACCTGCGCGGCTTCCCGAAGACGTCGGGGTCGCGCGGCATCCACGTCAACGTCCGCATCCATCCGGAGTGGTCGTTCACCGAAGTGCGCCGCGCGGCGCTCGCGCTCGCCCGGGAGATCGAGCGCCGGATGCCCGGCAAGGCGACGAGCAAGTGGTGGAAGGAGGAGCGCGAGGGCGTGTTCCTGGACTACAACCAGAACGCCCGCGACCGCACCGTCGCGAGCGCCTACTCCGTGCGGCCGGTGCCCGACGCGCGCGTGTCCACGCCGCTGCGCTGGGACGAGGTCGCCGACGTCGAGCCCGCCGACCTGCGCCTCGACACCGTTCCCGAGCGGATCGAGAAGCACGGCGACCCGGCCGCCGACATGGACGACCACGCCGGCTACCTGGACTCGCTGCTGGAGCTTGCCCGCCGCGACGAGGAGGAGGGCCTCGGCGACGCGCCGTGGCCGCCGAACTTCGCCAAGCAGCCGGGCGAGCCAAGGCGCGTGCAGCCGTCGCGCGCCAAGAAGGAGGACTGACGTTGAGCGGGGGCGCGGGCGCGGCGGCGCGCGTCAAGGCGTTGCTCGGGTGGCCGCTGCGGCGTGCGCTGGACCCGCGCGTGCGGATGACCGTCCACGAGATCGACGCGCGCCTGGGCAGCGAGGGCTTCGCCCGCCCGACGGTCCACGACCGCCTCGACGACCTCGACCGGATGGGCCGCGACATGCTCGCCGGCCTCGGCTGGCGCGGCGTGCCCGAGCCGGGCGGCGCGCTGGCGCAGCTCGACGCGCCGCGCGCCGCCTACCTCAACTGGGCCGGCGGGCCCGACGGCTACGCCTCGCAGGCCGGGTTGTGGTTCAACCCGCCGGTGCCGGTGCAGCACAACGCGGGCGGCGTCGAGGTGCTGCTCGTCAACGAGCGGATCGTCGAGCAGCCGTTCGTCTTCGGCGCTCTCGCGGCGCTGCCCGCGGGCGCGCGGGTGGTGGACGTCGGCGGGAGCGAGAGCACGGTCGGCCTGTCGCTCGCGACGCTCGGCCACCGCGTGACGGTCGTCGACCCGCGCGCGCACCCGCTGCGCCATCCGAACCTCACGCACGCCGCCTGCCGGCTCGACGAGCTGCGCGATCCGGGTCCGGGCGCGCGCTTCGATGCCGCCGTCGTGCTCTCCGCGGTCGAGCACTTCGGCCTGGAGCACTACGGGCTGGAGTGGAGCGACGACCGCGCGGACCTCGTCGCGCTCGCGCGCCTGCGCACGCTCGTCGTGCCCGGCGGCCTGCTCGTCCTGACCGTGCCGTTCGCCGAGGAGGCGACGGTCGACGACTTCCAGCGCGTGTACGACGAGGCCGGCCTGCGCGAGCTGCTGGCGGGCTGGGACGTACGGACGTCGCTGCGCGTGGGGCGGACCGACCGGCTCACCTGGCAGCTCGGCGAGCCCTCGCGCGAGCGCCACGGCGTCGCGCTCGTGACGGCGGTGTCGCCGCCGCCGTAGCACCCCACCCCCGGCCCTGAACTGGGGCCGATGTGGTGCTACGACGGAGGACACCATGCCATTCCCACGCTCGGCTCATGAGGGGACGCTCATTTCGCCGAGCGATGAGGCCATCTTCCACACGGCCACCGGACCGCACACTGGGGCTCCACCCCAGGGTTTCCGAAAGTGGACGAACGTGTCAGGAACGGCTGACGAGCTGCTATGAGCCCACCGCAGCGAGCGCTACCGTGCGGGCATGAGCGTGGCTGATGGGTGACGGTGGTCCTGCGGTGGGCGGGCAGCCGGTGGCGCGCACCACCGCCGATGTGCAGGCGCTGATCGCCGCCGAGCGCGGGGGACAGCCGTTCCTCACCGGACGCCTGCCCGACGGCCGTCAGGTGATCTTCGGACTGCCGCGCGACCGCTGGCGGCTGACCGTCGGGCGCCGGCCCGAGTCCGACATCGCGCTCGGCTGGGACGTCGAGGTCTCGCGGGCGCATGCGCTGCTCGAGCAGGTCGGCGAGCAGTGGACGCTGGTCGACGACGGGCTGTCGAGCAACGGCTCGTTCGTCAACGGCCTGCGCGTCGTCGGCCGTCAGCGGCTGCGTCAGGGCGACCGGCTGTGCTTCGGCAACACGCAGCTGCTGTTCCGCGACCCCGGTCCCGCCGAGTCAGAGGCGACGCGCCGCGAGACCCCGACCGCCGTGCCGCTGACGCCGACCCAGCACAAGGTGCTGGTCGCGCTCTGCCGTCCGCTCAACGACGCCTCATCGACGCTCCCCGCGACCAACCGGCAGGTCGCCGAGGAGGTGTTCCTGAGCGTCGATGCCGTCAAGTCGCAGCTGCGCGTGCTGTTCGAGCGCTTCGGTCTCGCCGAGCTGGCGCAGAACGAGAAGCGCGCCCGGCTCGCGCAGGCGGCGTTCGCCACGGGCGCGGTCATGCCTCACGACTTCTGAGCGCCGGCGAGCTCGTGGCCGCAGCGCTCGCAGAAGCGGTCGTCCTCGCCCGCCCGCAGCTCGCAGGCAGGGCAGGACGTCGTGGCGGGGGAGTCGACGACGAGCGTGTGGCGCGGCTCCGGGGACGGCCCGGTCGGGAGGTCGGCCACTGCTCCGTCCTCACACCGCCGCCCATCGGCCTCCGAGCGCTGCTCGGCCTCCGCGCGCGTCGGCCGGCCCGGGAAGCTGCCGGCGGCGATCGCCGCCGCGTCGTCGGTCCAGGTCACCGCGATCAGCGCTCTGCCGACGACCACGCCGCCGGCGACGACACCCACCCGTGCGGCGAGCATGTCATCGCCGGCGCGGCCCGGCGGCAGGGCGATCACCAGCTCGTACTCGCGTGCTCCGTCCGTCCAGCGGCCGGCGGCACACTCCACGGTCCGGTCGTCGAGCCGGATCGCGCGGCCGCGCAGGTCCCGGATCGACGGCGAGCGCTCGCGCAGGAGCACGAGGCTTCGCGCCGCGCGGCGTCCACAGGCGCAGCGACGCGTCGATGCCCAGCTCGCCGAGGCCGGACGCGCTGACGCGCACGATCGCCCGGACGTCGGACGACGCGCCGGCCAGCAGCTGCGTGCGATGTATTGCGGCGATCGAGAACGCGCTCACGTCCACGTCCACGGCCGTACGCGGTTGGCCTCGTCCACGAGCCGGACCCGCTCGCTCGCGGTGGCCGCCACGGCGGCCAGGGCGCGATAGGTGCGCTCGAGCCCGAGTCGCAGCTCCGACTCGACGAGGGGCCGCCCGCCGAGCGTGACGGCGGGATCCTCGGCGCCGCGATCGCGGGCGACGAGGTCGAGCGCCGACCGCAGCAGATCGGCGGTGAGACGCTCGTGCTGCTCGCCTTCGAGCGCGAGCGCGTCGATGCCGGCGGCAGCCGCGCAGAGCTCCCCGATCTCGGACCTGCCGTCCAGCAGGCAGCGAATGCGTGCCGTCTGTGCCTGTTCGTGTGCCGCCGAGGTCTCCGGGACCCGCGCGTATGCGGCGAGCGCGGCAGCGCGATCGCCGCACGCCAGCCGGCAGCGGGCGAGCCCGAACGTCGCCGTCGTATAGCTCGCATCGGTGCGCGACACGATCTCGTACCACTCGGCCGCCACGGTGGGCTCGCCCGCAAGCTCGGCACAGACGCCGAGCGCGAGCTTCGCCGCGAGCTCGCCCGGCACCGCGTGGTAGACGACCTCGAAGCTCGCCCGGGCCGCCGACGCGAGATCCTGTGCCAGCGCCGCAACGCCGCGATACCAGTGGGCGCGCCACTCCCAGGGGTCGCGACGCTCGATGCCGGTGAGCAGCTCGTACGCCTCATCCCACCGCTGCGCCTCGATCAGCGCCTGGGCGAGGCGCAGGTCCACCTCGACCGTGCGCTCCGGCGCCCGGAGCAGGGCGTCGACCAGCTCGTCGGGATCCACAGCGGCGACCGTCGCGAGATACCCGGCCGCCGGGTCGTCGGTCGCGACTCGCAGGGCAGGCAGCAGCTGCCCGTCCGGACCGTCCGAGCGGGCCCGCAGGTCGGTCGTGAAGAGCGTGCTGCGCGCGGGCACCGGCGTGCCCGTCTCGTCGGCGACGACCTCGCGCAGCACGCCGAGGAGCTGGTCGGCCATCTCCTCGGCCGACTGGAAGCGGTCGTCGGGGTTCGGCGCCGTGGACTTGCAGAGCAGCCGATAGAGCGAGTCGTGGCGCCGGAAGAGCGGCGATCTCGCCGGCCGGAGGCAGCGTGTGGCGCAGCGTCGACTGCAGGCCCTCGAAGTCGATGCACAGCGACGGCGAGCGTGCGCGCGACGGTGAAGAGATCCGAGGCGACGGAGGGTCCGGAGTGCTCGATCTCGGGCGCCTGATAGCCGGCGGTGCCGTAGACCGGGCTTCGCGTATCGCCGATGCGGTACACGCCACCGAGGTCGATGAGCTTCAGCGAATCCTGTGTCTGGATGACGTTGTCGGGCTTCAGATCGCAGAACAGCAGCCCCGTGCGGTGCAGATAGCCCAGCGCCGGCAGGATCTCGAGCACGTACGCGATCGCCTGCGCCGCCGGCAGCGGGTCGGCGATCCCGGCGTTCGCCTCGCGCCTGGATGCGAGCAGCGCCTTCAGGCTGACGCCGTCGACGTACTCCATGACGATGTAGCCGGAGCCTTCGCGCTCGACGAAGTTGATGATCTTCACGATGTTCGGGTGCTCGACCTCGGCGAGGAACAGCCGCTCGGCCAGGGCGGCCGCCATCGCGTCCTCGTCGCCGGCGTCGAGCAGGCCCTTCAGGACGACCCAGCGGTCGGCGACGTTGCGGTCCTTGGCGAGGTAGATCCAGCCCAGGCCGCCGTGCGCGAGGCAGCCGACGACCTCGTACTGATCGCCGACGACGTCCCCGGCCCGCAGCTTCGGGCGTGAAGTGAAACGGCGCGCGGCAGCGCGGGCAGAAGCCCTCGGTGAGGCCCGCCGCGCCGTCACGGCCACGCCCGACGGGGCTGCCGCAGCGCCTGCAGAAGCGCCGCTGCTCGGCGACCTGCGGGTCGGCCATGACCGCCTGCAGCGGGTCGCGGCTGGGGACGGGCGGCACCTCCACCAGACCGGCGCCGAGGTGCGGGCGCGAGGTGGAGTCGCGTGCGGGCCGACCCGCCCCAGCGATGCGTCTCCGGCGCCGGGTCGCGGCGAGCGGGCGCAAGACCGCACCGATCGCAGTAGCCGTCCTCGATCTCGCCGCCGCAGCCGGGTCGGGTGCAGGTCATGGGGACACCGGGCTGCGGCCGGCGGCTTGCCGCAGCGCGCCGCAGCGCAGAGCGGCGGTCGCATCGCGAGATCTCGTCGCCCGTCGGTGCGGCGAGCCCGCCCAGCCAGCGGCGCCTGATCCGCTCCAGCCCCGCCGGCCCCAGCCGCGCGAGCACCCCGTTGACGAAGCGCACGAACTCGGGGTGCCTGCGGTTGATGGCCATGCCGTAGCGCTCGACGTTGATGCAGCGACCGACGATCTTCGTCTGCCGGTCCTGCTGCTTGAAGCCGAACAGGATCGAGTCGTCGGCGGTGATCGCCGCGACGTTGCCCTCCTGCAGCTCGACCAGGCAGTCCGGTCGCAGCTCGACCGGGTGGGGCACGACCCCCGTCCCTGCGAGGTTCTTGATCGACGTCGAGCTCCTCGTCGCGCACACCTCCTTGCCGCGCAGATCCGACAGGCTGTCGTCCGTCGAGTCCTCGAGCACGAGGAGCTTCTGCTGCGCGCGGTAGTACACGGAGCTGAAGTACATGTTCTGCAGCCGCTCGCAGGTGATCGAGAACGCGCTTGCCACGATGTCGACCTCGCCCGACTCGATGACCGATTCGCGCTGATCCGTCGAGATCGCCTTGAACACGATGCGGTTCCTCGAGGTGCCGAAGATGGCTCGCGCGACCGCGCGCAGCAGATCGATGTCGAAGCCCTCCATCGCCTTGTCCCTCGGGATCGAAGTACCCCAGGCGAAGCGTGTTCTGGTCAACCCCCGCCGTGAGCCTGTCGCGTTCTTTCGGATCGTCTGCATGTACGACCCCGCCGGCATCCGTCCTGTCGACGGCGCCGCACTGTGGAACAGCCGATCGCAGCTGCGCTTCTTCTCCGGCTTGGGAGGGTGGTACTCCTTCGGCGCAGGCGCCTGCGTCGCGAGCGCCGCCAGCGAGCTGTTCTGGGCGTCGTCGGACACCGACGCGCAGCCACCGAGCACGACGGCCGCGCAGACGATCAGCCCGACTGAGCGCGTGCCGGCGCGGCGCGGCGTTCACCGGTACTCCTCCAGCCGCTGGCGCACCCCGAACAGCGCCAGCAGCGCGCACAGCACGGTGAGTCGCAGGGATGCCGGCGCCCAGCCCGGTGAGGGCCGCATCCGCACGCTCCACGGCGTCTTCGAAGCGGCGCTGTGCGACGCCTACCTCGCGATCGAGGGCTGCGCTGAGCACGTCGCCCGCCTTCTTCGTGGAGGGGGCGCCGCCGGCGCCGCGTTCGACCGCGAGCGCCTCCGCTCGCGTGAAGTCGCCGACCTGCACCTGTTCGACGACCTTGGCGTGCGCCTGGAGATACGTGCGATAGGCCTGGTCGATCGCGCCGATCGGCGCACCGGCGATGTCGGCCGCTCGTTTCAGCAGGCCCGCCGATCGGCCTCGTCACCGCCTGGAAGCCACGATCGACGTCTTGCGAGCCGTGGCTCCTCCTCGCCGCCGCCGCGGGCCGCGAGCGCGATGCTCTCGTCGGCCTGCGCTCGCGAGGCGAGGATGCGCGTCGCGGTCAGGAGCTCGACGGGATCCGAACCCGTGCGCTGGGCCTGCGCAAGGGCGTTCTGCTGCACGGTGAACGCGGAGCCGAGCCAGACCAGGAGCCCCAGCAGCAGGACCGTCGCCAGCACGAGGCCGGGATTGAGGATCCGGCGCGTGACGCGTGCAAGAGCAAGCTGGGTGCAGGCCAGCAGCGCCAGCAGCGTGCACCCGGCGAGCGCGACGGCGAGCAGGGTCCACCGCGAAACGCCCCTTCGGTAGCCCGTCGTGAGGTGCTGCGCCTCGATCTCGTAGAGATCGCGGGCGGCCGGCAGCATGGCGTTGCGCATCGTCTTGGACGCCTTGCGCAGATATGCGCTGCCGACGGGGAACCCCTGGCGGTTGTTGGCGCGGGCGTTCTCGACGAGCCCGGCATAGACGGGCAGCGTGCGGGTGATGCGCCGCACCGCCGGGCCGCTGCCGGATGACCTGCCGATCTCGCGGGCGAGCCCGGCGACGCCGACGCTGGACTGGCCCAGCGCATCGTCGTAGAGGCGGCGTGACGCCGGGCGCTCCGGTCGGCCGCGCAGGAAGCTGAACGCGGCGATCGCATGGGCGTTGGACAGCGAGACCGAGAGCTCGACGGCCGAGACGAGCGACCGGTCCGTCGCGGCGACGCGCTGGACCGCTCGCGGCCCGCTCGCCGGCGGCGTGCACGGCGACGAGCCCGAAGACGATCGCGCTCAACGTCAGCAGCAGCGCGGCGAGCCGCAGTCGTCCCGGCGTCGTGGCGAGGTGGCGGCGGGCCGCGACGAGGCTGCTGGCGGCCGTCAGCGCGGCGGTACCGGCACTGCCCATCGCGGCCTCCCTTCCCTTCATCATCGCCGCCGTCACCGGCCCGGTGTGGCTCAAATGCTCTCATGGGCGCGTAGACGACCCGCGTGCGCGGTGAATGTTGCGCTATCGCGAGCGTCCCGGAAGGCACCCAAGGGGGTGCATCTCACACCTGTGCCGGAGGTGTGAATCGGTACACCAGGGGCGTCTAGCGCGCGGCCCCGCCCTCGCTGACCATCAGGTCCTCACTGCATCCCACGTTCCGAGGAGGGCACGATGAATTTCCATTTCAAGCAGGTTCCGGCGGCCTACCGCGGCGTCGTCGCGGGCCTGATCATGGGCCTCGTGGGCCTGACGCTCCTCGCGGTCTCGTCCCTCGCGTCCGGGGGCCCGGATGCCAAGGCCGCGCGGCAACCCCGCAGCGAACGCGAACGATGCCCACCGCGCTGCGGGGAACTGGAACTTCGAGCGAGGCGACCTCACTGGCTGGCACACGCGTTCTCGGGGCAGCGGAGCGTGGTACGCCTATTCCGACGGCACGAAGCCGCCGAACCCGGCGGAGACCGACCCCAACGTCGCGTTCCATATGCCCGCGCCCCCTGAGGGACGCTACGCCGCGGTCACGGACATGACCGCTCCGGGCGCGCGGATCCTCTACCGCGATGTGAAGCTCGACGGCCGCGTCAAGCTGCAGTTCACGGTCTTCTACGACAACGCTGGTGAGTTCTCGTCGCCGGCGAGCCTCGCGTTCGATGGCCGCGAGCCCAATCAGCAGTTCCGCGTGGACCTCATGGATCCCGCAGCGCCCGCTGATTCGACGGCCGCGAAGCACGTGCTGGCGACGATCTTCAAGACGGCCCCCGGCGACCCGAGCAAGCTCGCCCCGCGGACGATCACGTTCGACCTGTCGCGGTGGGCGGGCGAGCGGGTCCGGATCCGCTTCGCGCAGGTCGACAACGGCGGCCCGCTGCGCGCGGGCGTCGACGACGTCCGGCTCGGGCGGATCGGCTCGTAGGCCGGCGACAGGACGGGTCGCGCCCACGGCGAGACCCGTCCTGTCGCACGTTCACCGCAACGCGGAGGTACGACCAATGACTGCTTCACACGTATGGGGAGTCGGCGACGCGACGTTCCTGTGGTGCTACGGCGTCCTCTGCGCCCTGAGCCTCGCCGGCATCTGGCTGCGGCGCAGGAGCCTTTCGAACGTTCGTGCCGGCGCGGCGCGCCCACTCAGCTGCGATGCCTATGAGCTCGCGATGCTCAACGGCGGCCCGCAGCTTGCGATCACGATCGCCGCCGCCGAGCTGCACCGCGTCGGGTCGCTCGCCCGCGGGAGCTCGGGCAGGCTCGTGAGGGTCAGGCAGCGACCCGACCCGGTCGCCGACGGGACCGGCGAGCTCGAGGACGAGGTCTTCGACGCCGTCCTTCGCAATCCGGGCGCCTCTGCGAGGACGCTGCGCAGGGAGCTCGACGGGTGCGCGCCGATCCGGCGCATGTCCTGCACACTCACCGAAGCCGGGCTGCTGCTCGACGACGGCAGGCGCGCGCAGGTCAACCGGTTGTGGGTGTGGATCGTGCCCCTGCTGGTCCCCGGCATCGCGCGGTTGACGGCGGTCGGCGGCGGCGACGACGCCGTCATAGTCGCTGACCGTGGATGCTCCTCGGGCTCGCCGGCGTCGCGGTGTGGCTGGCGACGCAGCGTCCGCGGGCCACCGCGCGCGGGCGGCGGCTGCTGAAGACCGAACGGGCCGGCCGCAGGACGCACGGCCGCATGCCGAGCCGATGCGAGATTCCGGCGGCGGTCGCGCTGTACGGCGCCGGCGTGCTCTGGGTCGCCGACCCGGGCATCGCGTTCGCCTGGGACGTCCCGCGCGAGCGCGGGACCACGTGGACCGGCGATGCGGGTGGCCCGTGAGCGTACGCCGGCGACCCTCGCGCTGGGGTGCGAGCCCGCCTCCGCGGTCAGGATTGCGCCGCCTGCTCAAGTATTCCGCGGCTCGGACCGACAACAGTCGTACTCCCTGGGCAATCCCCGGGACCTGACGCGCCGAAAGGACCCTCACCTTCATGCGTCCAGCCGTTCGCGCTTTCGCGCTCTCGATCGTCCTGCTGCTCGCCACGTCGGCGAGCGCCGCCGCGGCAACTCCGCGTGCCGACATCAGCTCCGCGGGCCCGCTCACCCATGTGTACCTCGGCAACGAGCTGAGCTGCCAGGTCGACCGCTCCGGGGCCAAGCAGCTGTACCCGACCGCCGATACTCCCGGCGACTGCGGAACCTTCGCCGCCTACGGCGGCACGCTCTACAAGCCGGACTTCGCCGGACACGGCGCCTCGACGGCCACGGACATGGCTGCAACCGGCGCGGTCTTCACGCCGGTCTCGCAGAGCGCCGTGACCGGTGCCGGCACGATCGCGTCGCCGTACAGCGTCGTGACCGTCGTCACCGCCGGCCCGAAGCTGCGGATGACACAGACCGAGACCTACGTCACCGGCGACGAGTACTGGTCGACCAAGCTGGACGTCGAGAACCTCGACAGCGCCTCGCTGACGACCTCCATCTACCGGGCGATGGACTGCTTCCTGGGTGGCGCCGACACCGGCTACGGCTACAAGGACGTCAGCAGCGGTGGCGTCGGCTGCTCCGCCGCTCCGGACAACAGCCCGGCGGGCGTCGTCGAGGCCCTGATCCCTGCCGCCGGCCAGGGGGCCGTCGGCTACGAGGCGACCTACGCGGACGTCTGGCTCAACGTCAGGACGCAGGCGACCCTGGACGGCACCTGCATCTGCTCGACGCTCGACGACAACGGCGTCGCGCTGCAATGGCAGCTGAGCCTGGCAGTGGGCGAGACGAAGAGCCTGACGTTCGCGACGCTCTTCTCGCCGACGGGCGTGATACCTCCGCCGCCGCCGGCCGCACCCGCGAACGTCACCGCTCCGGATGCCGGCAGTGGTGCGGTGACGCAGGGCACGGCGGTCACGGCGACTGCCGGCACGTGGACGGATGCATCGTCGCAGTCGCAGCGCTGGCAGCGCTGCACGACGACGAGCGCCGTCTCGTGTGCGGACATCGCGGGCGCGACCGGCCTCACCTACACCCCGGTGGCGGACGACGTCGGCAACTACCTGCGCATCGTCGAGACCGCAACGAACACGACGGGCACGACCGAGCAGGCGTCGGCGATCGGCAGCCAGGTCCTGGCCGTCACCCCGCCCGCGGTCGTCACCCCGCCGGCGGTCACCCCGCCGGCGGTCGTCACCCCGCCGGCGGCTCCCGGGGGCGACGGCGAGCTCGTCGAGGGGGGCGAGCTGCGCGCCGACGACGGCGCGTTCGCCGACGCGGTGGGCGCGCGGCAGTACCAGTTCCAGCGCTGTGCCAGCAGCGACCCGACCTCGTGCGCCGACATCCCCGGCGCGACCGGCAGCTCCTACCGGTCGACCGCGGACGACGTGGGGTACCGCCTGCGGCTCCTCGTCACCGCGTCCAATGCCGGCGGCAGCACGACGGCCGCCTCGTCGATGACGAGCGTGGTGCGCGGCTCCTCGTCCGGCGAGGCTACGCCCGCGCAGCCGTGCGTGAGCACGCGCGTCATGCGCCTGCACTGGTCGGTGCCGTCGGACGCGCACATACGCAGGTTCACCGTCCGCGTCAACGGCCGCCTCGTGGCGACGGTCTCGGGGCGCGCGCGCAGCGCGAGGATCAGCTTGCGTGGGCGTTCGTCGCAGACCGTCCGCGTGGCCATTCGTGGCAGCAGGCGCGCGGGTGGTGCGCTCGGCAGCACCCGGACGTACCGCACGTGCACGAAGGTGCGGTCCGGCACGCTCAAGAACCTGCGACTCACGCGCCTGCGCTCGTAGCCCAACTCGCCGGCGCCGCTCGTGCCCCGGCCTCGCCGACGGGCGCGGGCAGGCCCGGCCGTCTGACCGCCCCTACAGCCCGAGCTGGTCGATGAGGCACTCCGCAGGCGCTTTGTCGTCGCGCCAGCGCACGACCTTCGTGCCGTGCCGGATGCGCCCGTCGGAGACGTGGTCGAACGTCACCTCGACGACCAGCTCGGGGCGCAGGGCGACCCACTCGAGGTCGCGGCCGTGCGTCCAGCGCGACGGATCGCCGCTGCCGCGCTCGCCGGTCTCGTACGGCGCGAGCTCGTCGACGAGCTCGCGCTTGCGCTTCGCCGTGAACCCGCTCGAATGGCCGACCTCGCGCAGCCGTCCCTCGCCGTCGTAGAGGCCGAGGATGATCGCGCCGACCGTGTTCTCGAGCTTGCCCGGCCGCCAGCCCATGACGACGGCGTCGAGCGTGCGCACGCGCTTGACCTTCACCATGCCGCGGCGCTCGCCCGGGCAGTACGGCGCGTCGAGCTCCTTGGCGACGACGCCCTCCTCGTCGTGCAGCCACTGGCGCGCGCCGTCGGCCGTGCGCTGCACGGGCGTGAGCTCCAGGCCCTCGATGCCCTCGAGCACGGCGCGGCGCTCGGCGTAGGTGCGCTCCATCAGCACGTCGTCGCCGAGCGCGAGCACGTCGAAGGCGACGAAGCGGGCCGGCGTCTCCTCGGCGAGCTGCGCGATCCGCGACGCCGCCGGATGGATCCGCTGGCCCAGCGTGCCGAACGTCGCAGCGACGATCTCGCCGTCGATGACGTAGCGCCCGGCCGGAAACGACAGCTCGGGAAAGTAGCGCGACAACGGCTTGCCGTTGCGCGACTGTAGGTACGTCTCGTCGCCGTCGACGAACACGATCGCGCGGAAGCCGTCCCACTTGGGCTCGTAGGCCCAGCCCTCGTCCTCGGGCAGGCTGGCGCGCGGTCGCGCGAGCTGCGGCAGAAGCGGCGGCGTCAGCGGCAACGTCACCCGGCCAACGCTACCCGACGCATCAGCCCGCCTCGTGCACCAACCGGGCGGACGGCGTGGTCACCAGCGCCTGACGAGCGCCACGCGCCTGCAGCGCAATGACCGCCGCGAGCACGAGCGCGCCGCCGAGCGCCTGCAGCGGCCCCAGCCTCTCGCCGTACAGCGCCACGGCGAGCGCGACCGTCACGACCGGCTCGAACGTCGACACGATCGACGCCGTCGATGCGCCGACGCGCTCCATCCCGACCATGAAGGTGACGATCGGCAGGACCGTCGACAGCAGCGCGATCGCGGCGATCCAGACCCAGCCGCCGCTCGTGAACGCAAGGCCATCGCCGGCGACGCCGGCGATCGGCGAAGGTCGCCGCCGCGCCGGTCGCGACGAGCGCGCCGAGCAGGACCGGGTCGACCCGCGCGACGATCCCGTCGGCGACGAGGATGTAGACGGCGTACGTGGCGCCGGCGGCGAGCGCGAGCATGACGCCGGTCGCCTCCAGGCCCTGCGTGCCGCCGCCGAGCAGGACGAGCGCGGCGCCGGCGCTGGCAAGCCCGAGCGCCGTCGCCTTCCAGGACGTGACGTGCTCGCGGCGCAGCGCGACCGCGCCGCAGAACACGAGCGCGGGATACGTGTAGAGCAACAGCGACGTCAGCGACGCGTCGACGTGCTCCAGCGCGGAGAAGAAGAAGCCGGCCTGCGCCGCGTAGCCGATCGCGCCGAGGCCGAGGCAGGTGAGCGCGACGCGGCGCGGCGGTCGCGCCGGCCGGCGCACCGCGACGATCGCCCAGAAGACGCCGGCGGCCAGCACGAAGCGCGCGGCGAGCAGTGCCGTCACGCCCAGCCCGGCGGCGTAGGCCTCCTTGGCGAAGATCGCCATGAGACCGAAGCCGCAGGCCGACACGACGCACAGCACCACGCCCGCCGTGCGGCGAGGGTCAGATGTTGCGGTGCGGCCCACGCTCGGGGCGCTCGTCGAAGCCAGGGCGCGAGTCGGCGCCGGCGCGGTAGGCGAGCACCTCGAAGAGGGCGAAGCCGGTGAGGATGGAGATGGAGGTGATCGTGAGCATGCATGAATGATCGGCATTTGTGCGCTCCAGCGGTAGCCTTGATTGTCTTCATTAGCTCAAGGCAACACCTATGAATCTCCAACAGCTCCAATACGTCCTCGCCACGTTCGAGCACGGCTCGTTCAGCGCGGCCGCCGAATCCCTCCATCTCGCCCAGCCGTCGCTGTCCGAGCAGGTGCGCCGGCTCGAGGCCGAGCTCGGCGTCGCGCTCTTTCAGCGCGTCGGCCGCGGCCTCGTCCCGACCGAGGCCGGGCGCGTGCTGCGCCCGCACGCCGAGGCCGTGCTCGCCGCCGTCGACGCCGCGCGCGCGTCGGTCGGCGCCGTCCGCGAGCTGCGCGCGGGCACCGCGGCATTCGGCACCTTCGGCACCGCGCGGACGTACCTCGGGACCGATCTCGTCGAGGACTTCCGCCGCAGCCACCCCGGCGTGCGCGTGCGGATCGTCGGCCAGAACTCGTCGGAGACCGTCGAGGCGATCCGCGACGGCGAGCTCGAGGCGGGCCTCGTCGTCCTCCCCGTCGACGACCGCGGCCTGGAGATCCATCCGGCGATGCGCGACGAGGTGCTCTACGTCTCGTCGGACCCCGCCCGCCTGCAGCGCGCGATGACGATCGAGCGCCTGGCGACCGCGCCGCTGATCCTCTCGGAGGCGAGCTGGGGCTCGGAGGACCCGACCCGGCGCCAGCTGCGCGAGCTCGCCCAGCGCGCCGGCGTGACGATCGAGCCGGAGATCGACGTCGAGGACGTCGAGGTCGCGCTCGAGCTCGCCGCGCGCGGGCTCGGCGACACGATCACGCCCGCCGGCATGCTGCGCCGGCTGGCGCCGAGCAGCCTCGGCTGGGTGCCGTTCGCCGAGCCGATCTACGAGACCTTCGCCTTCACCTGGCGCCGCGGCGCGCAGCTCTCGCCCGCGACGAAGGCGTTCATGACGTTCGCCGAGCGGCGCCTGGACACGCTCGCCGAGACCCTGCGCACCGAGCCGCCGCGCCGCCGCGTCCCCCAGGCGGCGTGACAACTCAAGCTCCCGCCGCAGTACGCCGATACACCGGCTTACCGATGATGTCGATCGACTTGCCGTCCACCGTCCGTGCGCAGCCGCCGGTTGCGTCCAGCGCGCGGCTGAACGCGGCCGTGCAGAACGCCGAGCGCCTCGCGGCGATCGACGCCGAAGGCCTGCTCGACGGGGCGCCCGAGCCGCTGTTCGACCGCTTCGCGCGGCTCGCCGCGCACGTCGCCGAGGCGCCGACGGCGCTCGTCTCGATCGTCAGCGACGACCGCGCGTACCTCGCCGGCCTCTGCGGCGTCGCCCAGCCGTGGGCCGACGCCCGCCAGACGCCGCTGTCGCACTCCTTCTGCCAACACGTCGTGGCCAACGGCGCCCCGCTGGTCGTCGAGGACGCCCGGCTGGACCCGGTGCTGCGCTCCAACCTCGCGATCGCCGAGCTCGGCGTCGTCGCGTACGCCGGCTTTCCGATCATCGGCCCGGGCGGCCACGTGCTCGGCAGCCTGTGCGCGATCGACGCCACGGCCCGCGCCTGGCCGGTGGCGCAGCTCGAGTCGCTCGCCGAGATCGCCTTGCTCGTCGGCAACGAGCTCGATCGCCGCGACCTCGTGCGGCGCCTCGCGATCGACGCCCGCAGCGACCCGCTGACCGGCATGGCCAACGGGCGCGTCTGGGAGCAGGAGCTGCCGAGCGCGCTGCGCCGTGCCGAGCGGCTCGGCCACTCGCTCTCGGTCGTGCTCGTCGACCTCGACCACTTCAAGGCCTACAACGACCGGTACGGGGATTCCGCCGGCGACAACGTGCTGCGCGAGATCGGCCTGCGCTGGCGCGCGCAGATCCGCGACATCGACCTGCTCGCGCGGATCGGCGGCGAGGAGTTCGGCCTGCTGCTGCCGGGCTGCGACGCCGAGGGCGCGCTCGCCATCGTCAACCATTTGCGCGACGCCATCCCCGGAGGGCTGACGGCCTCCGCCGGCCTCGTCTCCTGGGCGCTTCCGCTGACCGCCGAGCAGTTCCTCGCCGAGGCCGATCGCGCGCTGTACCGCGCCAAGAGCGACGGCGGCGACCTCGCGTACCTCGCCGGGCGCTCGGCGCCGCCGCGATAGGCGCGCGGTCAGTCGTGCCGCGGCGCGGCCGACTCGCCGCGCAGCCGCCGCAGCATCCGGTCGGCCATCCGCGGCGACAGGCCGTGGAGCATGCCCATGCCCTTCACGAGCGGCCGGTAGTGCACGTGCCGGCTGTCGCGCTCGACGGCCCTGATGACCCGCTTGGCGAGCGCCTCGGGCGTCGCCGCCTGCTGCCCCCCGTGGTACCACGCGGGCATCCGCCCCTGCTCGTGGGCGTGCAGCGACGTGCGGATCTCGCCGGGGTAGACCGTCGTGACGGACACGCCGGTGCCGGCCAGCTCGTGGCGCAGCGCCTCGGCGAACATCCGCTGCGCGGCCTTCGTCGCGCTGTAGGCGGCCGCGCCGGGAAACGGGCGCAGGCCGGCGCCCGAGGACATGACGACGATGTGCCCGTGGCCCTGGGCGATCAGGTGCGGCAGGGCGGACTGGACGGTGTGCACCGTGCCGAGCCAGTTGACCTCGGTCATGCTCACGATGTTCTCGAGGGACTGCTCGGCGACCGGCTCGTAGTGCGCGATCCCGGCGTTCGCGACGACGAGGTCAAGGCCGCCCGACGCGGCGACGAACTCCTCGACGGCGGTCGCGATGGAGGCCGGCAGCGCGACGTCGCAGGTCAGCACGACATGTGCGCCCGGCAGCTCGGCGGCGAGCGCCTGCAGCTCGCCCGTCGAGCGCGCGGCGAGCCCGACCGTCGCGCCGCGCTGCGCGAGCGCGTGGGCGACAGCGCGGCCGATCCCGCGCGAGGCGCCTGTCACGAGCGCGCGGGTGCCAGTTGCGATCTGCACGTGGGGCGATGCTACGCGGGCGGGTCGGACGGGTGCGCTCCCCCGCCAGCTAGGATCGTTGTCCGATGGCCACCGAGCACGCGACCGTCGCCGAGGAGGAATACCTCCAGACGCTGTTCTGGTTGCAGGAGGCCGCGCTTCCGATGACGGGGGCGAACCTCGCCCGCGCGATGCAGCTCTCGGCCCCGACGGTGCACGAGATGATCGGCCGCCTCGAGCGCGACGGCTACATCACGCGCGCCGACGACAAGGTCATCAGCTTCACGCCGAGCGGTCTCGACCACGCCGAGGGCATCGTGCGCCGCCACCGCCTCATCGAGCGCTTCCTGACCGACGTGCTCGGGATCCCGTGGGACGAGGTGCACGAGGAGGCCGAGCGTCTGGAGCACGCCATGAGCCCGGTCCTCGAGGAGCGCATGCTCGCCGCCATCGGCGACGCCAAGACCTGCCCGCACGGCCATCCGATCGCGGCGGGCGCACGGATCGACGGCGTCCCGCTCGCCGACGTGCACGAGGGCGCGGCGGTCACGATCCTGCGCTTCGAGAACGAGGCCGAGGACCTGTTGCACTACCTCAAGGACTCGGGCATCGAGCCCGGGATGAAGGGGATGCTGACCGCGAGCTCCGACGAGTCGGTGACCGTCACGGGCGAGGACGGGCGCAGCTGCTCGGTGACGTTCTCGGTCGCCGAGACGGTGTCGGTCCTGGCCGATCCGTCGCCGCCGCCGCGCATCGCGCTGCCCGAGCAGCTCGTGCTCGCGCGCGAGCGCTACGGCCGCTAGCACCGCACCCGCGATCTGTGACCTACGTCACGGGGTGAACCCCGGCGGCCCCGGGTAGTTCAAAAGGGCACCGGATGTTCACGGATCGCATGGCCTTCGGCGATTCTCCGGCAGGTGGGGGTGTTACAGAAAATGGTGTTTGTGACGGATCGCTGCTGCAGGCGGTCGACAACCTGGCGCGGCCTTGCCTGCTGACGCAAACGGGCTCTCCGGGGGTGCGCTGCTGGAGCGCGCACACGAGCTTGCGCTGATCGACGACGCGATC
This sequence comes from uncultured Solirubrobacteraceae bacterium, assembly GCA_963727785.1. GTDB lineage: Bacteria > Actinomycetota > Thermoleophilia > Solirubrobacterales > Solirubrobacteraceae > CADCVQ01. The sequence continues at coordinate 249,380 of CAVSHS010000005.1, read as the reverse complement.
GAGGCGGCGCGCGGTGGGACCGGCGCACTCGTCCTCGTGCAGGGCGACCACGGGATCGGCAAGACGCGGCTGCTGGCGGCCTTCCGCGAGCGCGCCCGGGACGGCGAAATCCACGTACTCAACGCGCGCGCGAGCGACCTCGAGCAGGAGTTCGCGTTCGGCGTCGTGCGCCAGCTCCTCGAGCCGCACCTGGCGGCGGTTGCCGACGACGAGCGCGATGCCCTGCTCGGCGGCCCGGCGCGTCATGTCGCGGCGATGCTCGGCTACGAGTCCTCCGCATCGGACGGCGCCACGGCGCCCGGCGCCGGCTACGAGACGCTCCATGGCCTGTACCGGCTCTGCGCCGGCGTCGCCGAGGCGGGCGGGCTGCTCGTCTGTGTCGACGACGTCCAGTGGGCGGACGGGCCGTCGCTGCGCTTCATCGACTACCTCGCCGGCCGGCTGGAGGAGCTTGCGGTGCTGATCGTCCTTGCCGGCGACGCGAGCGAGCCCGGCGCGGAGACGGACGTGCTGCCGGCGCTCGCGGCGTCGCCCCTCGCGCAGGTCGTTCGCCCCGCCGCGCTCTCCGAGCCGGCCGTCCGGGAGCTGATCGGCGAGCAGCTCGCCGGCGTGGCGGTGGCTGACGCCGATGCCCTCGCCGAGGCGTGCCACCGGGCGACCGGCGGCAATCCGTTCCTGCTGAGCGAGCTGCTGGCCGCGCTACCGGCTGCGGACGGCGACGGCGCTCCGGTCGCCTCCGCGGACGCCGTGCGGGAGATCGGCCCGCCGACCGTCGCGAGCGCGGTGCTGCGCCGCCTGCAGCGCCATTCGCCGCACGCCGTCGCGCTCGCGCAGGCGGTCGCGGTGCTCGACACACGCGCCGAGCTGCGCGACGCGGCAGCGCTGGCCGATCTCGACGAGGCGACGGCGGCCGACACCGCGGGCGCGCTCGTCGACATGAAGGTCCTGCAACCCGGCGTGCCGCCGCGCTTCGTCGCGCCGGTCGTCCGTGCCGCGCTCTACGAGGACATCGCCACGGCCGCGCGCGCTCGCGGGCACGATCGCGCGGCCCGGCTGCTCGCCGCCGACGGCGCACCCGGAGCGGACGTCGCCGGCCATCTCGTGCACACGCCGCCGGCTTCGGACGGGTGGGTCCGCGGGACGCTTCAGCAGGCCGGCGCGCAGGCGCTCGCCGACGGAAGCCCGGATGCCGCGGTCGCCTACCTGCAGCGCGCGCTGGCGGAGTCCGCGCGCCGTGACCGCGCGGGGCTGCTCGCCGACCTCGGGCGGGCCGAGCTGCGCCTCAGCCACCCGGTCGCCGCCGCCGAGCACCTGTCCGCCGCGCTCGAGCAGATCGACGATCCGCCGCAGCGGGCGGCGATCGGGCTCGAGCTCGCTCGCGCGCTCGTGACGGCAGGACGGTGCCAGGACGCGGCCGGCCTGCTCCACGGGCTGATCGCGGAGCTCGAGGACGGCGACTGCGCCGCCCATCCGCGGCTGGATGCCGAGCTGCTCGCGACGACTCGCCTGGGCCGCAGGAGCAGGTCGCTCGTCGACCGCCGCCTGTGGCGCCTGCACGCCTCGGCCGACAAGGAGGCGTCGGCGCAGCGCGTGCTGCTCGCGACCGTCGCGTTCGAGGCGGCGGCGGTCGAGGGCAGCGACGCGCGCGGCGCGGCCGAGCTGGCGCGCAGGGCGCTGGCCGGCGGGGCGCTTCTGGAGCAGGAGAGCAGCGAGTCGCTGCACTACTACCTGGCCGTCTGGACGCTGGCGCTCTGCGATCACCTCGAGCTGGCCGACCGCGCGCTGCGCGCCGCGATCGCGAGCGCCGGCAGCCATGGATCGCGGCTCGGCTTCGCCGCCGCGTCCTGCTTCCACGCCGCCGCGCTCGCCCGCCGCGGGCGGCTGACCGAGGCGGATGCCGTCGGTGCCCGCGCGCTCGATGCCGCGCAGGAGGGCTGGCGGGTGGGACTGCCGCTGGCGGCGGCGTTCCGGGCGGACGTCCTGATCGAGCGCGACGAGCCGTCCGCCGCCAAGGAGCTGATCGACGCGATCGGGGCGGTCCGCTCGATCCCGGGGTCGGCCGGGTACGACCTGGTGCGCTACCAGCGCGGCCGGGTGCGGATCGCGCTGGGAGCGCTCGAGGAGGGGCTCGAGGACCTCATGGACAGCAGCGCGACGGAGCCGGTGCGGCATGTGCGGGGCCTGCCGGTCGGGGCGTGGCACGCCGAGGTCGCGCTCGTGCTCACGAGACTCGACCGCCTCGACGAGGCCCAGCACGTCGCGGACGAGGGGCTCGAGCTCGCGCGGACGTTCGGTGCGCCGAGCGCCGTCGCGACCGCGCTGCGGACCGCCGGCCTCATCGCCGGTGGCGTGCGAGGGGTCGAGCAGATCGCTCAGGCCGCGGGCCTGCTGCGCCGCTCTCCGGTGAAGCTCGAGCGCGCGCGGACGCTCGTGGAGCTCGGTGCCGCGATGCGCCGCGCCAACGGGCGCTCCGCCGCGCGCAAGGAGCTGCACACCGGCCTGGACCTCGCCGAGCGCTGCGGCGCGATCGCGCTGGCCAAGCGGGCCCGCACCGAGCTGCAGGCGACCGGCGCGCGGCCGCGGCGCCCGCTGCGCAAGGGCCTCGATGCGCTGACCGCCAGCGAGCGCCGCGTCGCCGAGATGGCCGCCCGCGGGCTGTCCAACCGGGGGATCGCGCAGGAGCTCTTCGTGACCGTCAAGACGGTCGAATGGCATCTGGGTCAGGCCTATCGCAAGCTCGACGTCCGCTCCCGCGTGGACCTGCCCGCCGTGTTCGCGGCGGCCCGCGATCGGACCCCGGGACACGATGCTGGGGTTCATGCTCGGGTCGCCCCCGATGCGAACTGAAGGACCTCTGCCTATCGTTCGCCAAGACGTCGAAAAGGAGGTGAACTCATGCGTTACTACGAGTCTCCAACACTGACCTGCCTTGGGTCTTTTGGTGAGAACACCGGACGCTTCTTCGTCGGTGCGTTCGCCGACGGCCAGGGCGGCTGGGACTGGGGTCCGACCAAGTACAACGGTTCGGCCTCGTAGGACTCTCGAAGAGTCCTGACGTCACCGCGGCGGGTTGGCACGAGGTCCGCCTCGTGCCATCCGCCGAGACTTTCCTTCAGTACAGACCCCGACGAGGTGTTGACGTGGTCGAGAACATCGAGAGCTTCCCGCAGCTCGCCGCCGGCGTGCCGTGGTTCGTCGCGCTGCCGGACTGCGACGGCGGGCCCGCCGTCGCAGCGCGCCTGAACGGGCTGGCCCCGCGCTCGCTCGCACACGGGTCCGGGCGCCCCTGGCTGCTGGGCTCCTGGCCCGACGGTGAGGCGACCTTCGCGCAGGCCGGCCGGGTACGGCTCGCGCTGCTCGGCCACCACGCGATCAGCGCCCCGCGCCTGCAGGACATCGCCCGCCGCGCCGGTTCGTTTGACGAGCTCGAACGCCTGACGTCCACGCTGGACGGCAGCTTTCATCTCGTCGCGGGCATCGACGGAACCGTCCGCATCCGCGGCCCCATCCTCGGCCTGCGGCCGGTGTTCCGCGCCCGCACCGAGGGAATCTGCGCCGCGTCTGACCGGGCCGACGTGCTCGCGGCGCTGAGCGGCGCCGGCATCGACGAGCAGCGCCTCGCGCTGCGCCTGCTGCTGCCGCCGGTGCTGCACCCGGTCACCGACCAGCCCGTGTGGCACGGCGTGGAGGCGGTGCAGCCGGACCACTGGCTCGTGCTCGACCGGTCCGGGCGAGACCGCACGCTGCGCCACTGGACGCCGCCCGAGCCCGTGCTCTCGCGAGCCGCGGGCGCCGCCGCGCTGCGCGAGGCGCTCTCGTCGGCGGTCGCCGCCCGCGTGGACGGTGGCGGGCAGCTCAGCTGCGATCTCGCCGGCCTGGACTCGACGGCGCTCTGCGCGCTCGCCGGCCGGCAGGACGCGCGCGTGCTCGCCATCACCGCGGAGAACCCCGACCCGCGCGACGACGACGTGCAATGGGCGCAGCGCACGGTGAGCGGGCTGCCGACCGTCGATCACGAGGTCATCGCCGTGGGGGACATGCCGCTCTTCTACGCCAACCTGCTCGCGACCACGGACCGTTTCGACGAGCCGTGCTGGACCGAGATGGACCTCGCGCGGTTCTCCACGCTGATCGGCCGAGCCGCGCACGAGCGCTCGCGGCTGCACCTCAACGGCTTCGGCGGCGACGAGGCGCTGCAGGGTGCGCTCAACCACTTGCACGGGATGATCCGCACGAACCCGCGCGTCGCGTTCGGCCACGTTCGCGGGCTGCGCGCGAGGTACCGCTGGTCGCGTCGTGAGGTGCTTCGGCAGCTCCTCCGCGACCGGCCCTACCGAGCCTGGCTCGCGGAGACCGCAGAGCACCTCACCGCGGCGACGCCGAGGATGCAGACGCCGCTGCTGGGCTGGAGCTGGCCCCCGCGCTTCCCGCCGTGGGTCACGCCGGCCGCGCTCGACGCCGCGCGCGACCTGATCAGGGCCGCGGTCGACACCGCGCAGCCGCTGGCGGCGACGCGCGGGCTGCACTTCGACCTCGAGGCGATGCGCTCGGGCGCCCGCGGCGCACGGCAGTACGACCAGATCGCTCGCCGGATCGGGGTGCCGACGTCGTCGCCGTTCTACGACGACAAGGTTGTGACCGCCGCGCTGGCCGTGCGGCCCGAGCACCGGCTCAGCCCGTGGGAGTACAAGCCGCTCATCGTCGAGGCGATGCGCGGCATCGTCCCGGCGGCGTCGCTGCAGCGCGTCACGAAGGCCGACTGGTCGGTCGCCCACGAGAAGGGGTTGCGGACCAACCGCGACCAGCTCATGGCGCTCGCCGACGATTCGCGCCTCGAGCGCCTCGGGATGATCGACGTCGACCGTTTCAGGGCGATCTGCAGCAGACCCCTCCCGCGCCACCTGCATCCGGGCGTCTTCGACCCGACGGCGGGCTGCGAACGGTGGCTGCGGTCATTGGACGCGACGACAACGCCCGCGGAAAGGAGATCGCATGAACATCAAGCTGCGTGACAACGTCACCGTGGCGGACACGGAGTACGGGATCGTCCTGCTCGACGAGGACGGCGGGAAGTACTGGAACCTCAACCCCACCGGTGCCTCCGTGGTCCGCGCAGTCATGGACGGCGGGACGCCGGAGCAGGCCGCCCGCACGCTCGCCGACGAGCACCCCGTGGACCTCGCGACCGCCCAGGCCGACGTCGACGAGCTGCTGTCGCAGCTGCACGCCGCCGGGCTCGTCGACGCCGCCGGGGAGAGCGCGCGATGACCGCGTTCCAGGTCGTCCCGCATCGCTCGCGCAGCGTCCCGATCGGGCTGCGGATGCGCGTCCGCGCCGCCGCGCTGCTCGCCGCACCTCTGGCGCGGCAGTCGCCCGCCCGGATCCGTTCGCTGCTGTCGTGGCTGCGTCGCGGCGCCGAGCCCGCCTCCTACGAGGAGGCCGCGCACCTGCGTGAGGCGACCGTCAACGTCAGCCTCGCCGCCGCCGGGCCGGAGGGGTGTCTTCGCAGGACGCTCACGCACGCGCTGCTCTGCCGCTCGCGTGGGATCTGGCCTACGTGGTGCGTCGGCGTGACCACGCTGCCCCCGTTCCGGGCGCACTCGTGGGTCGAGGCCGAGGGCCGGGTCGTCGGCGAGGACGTTCCGTCCAGCCACTTCCGCACGCTGATCGCGCTCCCCGCGCGCGGCGCCTGACCCGCGCTGCCGGTACGTGATGGCGCGGCGAACCAAGCGCCCTGCGGGCGCGCAGCGTCCGGGGGGCGCTCGCGAGCTGCTGCGCTTGATGCGCGGGCACCGCCGGGCGATCGCCGGCGCGGTGGCGCTGACGCTCGCCGGGACGGCGCTTGCGATGGCGCAGCCGCTGATCGTGCGCGACCTGCTCGAGGGCGCGTCGTCGGGCCCCATTCCATGGACCGGCATCGGGCTGCTCGTCGCGCTGTTCCTCGGTCAGGCGGCGCTGAAGACGGTTGCCCGCTACGTGCTCGTCCGCACGGGCGAAGCGCTGGTGCGGCGCATCCGGCTGGATCTCACCGGCCACCTCCTGCGCCTGCCGATGGCCGTCTACGACCGCCATCGCGTCGGCGACCTGCTGTCCCGCGTCGGCGCCGACAGCGCAACGCTGCGCGTCGCCGGCGCCGAGGGCGTGACGCATCTGCTGACCGGGGCGATCGGGCTCGTCGGCACGGTCGCGCTGATGATCTGGCTTGACTGGTCGCTGTTCATCCTCGTCATGGTCTCGGTGACGGCCGGCGCGCTGCTGCTGGCATCGGTCCTGCGCGGGATCCGCGTCACCTCGCTCGCCGCCCAGCGCGCGCTCGGCGCGATGTCGGCGGCGCTCGAGCGCCCGCTGGCGGCGATCCGGACGGTCCGCGCGAGCCGCGCCGAGCCGCGCGAGGAACGCCGGGTGGCCGGCCACGCCGAGTCGGCGTACGACGCCGGCGTGCGGATGGCGCGCTTCGAGGCGGTCACGGGCCCGAGCGCCGAGCTCGCGGTCAACGGCGCCTTCCTCGTCGTCCTGCTCGTCGGCGGCATGCGCGTGTCCAACGGCTCGGCCTCGATGGCCGACCTCGTCGCGTTCCTGCTCTACATGACCTACCTGACGATGCCGATCGGCTCCCTGGGTCAGGGCGTGAGCATGATCCAGCAGGGCGCGGGCGCCCTGCAGCGGATCGGCGAGATCATGGCGCTGCCGCGCGAGGCCGACGACGAGCGCGGCCTGTCGCCGCGCGCCGGTCTGGATGCCGGCGTTGCCGCGGGCGTTGGCGCTGGCGCGGGCGTTGGCGCTGGCGCGGAGCCAAACGGCGGGGCGGCCGCCCCCGCGCCTGCGCTCGAGTTTCGCGACGTGTCGTTCGCCTACGTTCCCGGCCGGCCCGTCCTGCGGGGGGTCAGCCTCGCGGTCCCGCAGCGCGGCTACGTCGCGCTCGTCGGGCGCTCGGGGGCGGGCAAGTCCACGATCTTCGCGCTCGCCGAGCGCTTCTACGAGCCCGACGCCGGTGCGATCGCCGTCGCCGGCCGCGACGTGCGCTCCGTCAGCCGCGAGCAGCACCGGTCGCAGATCGGGCTCGTCGCGCAGGACGCACCGATGCTCGCGGGCACGGTGCGCGAGAACATGGCCTACGGCGCGCCGCACGCGGGCGAGCGCGAGCTGGCCCGCGTCGTCGAGCTGGCCGACCTCGGTGACGTCGTCGCCCGCCTGCCGGATGGCCTGGACAGCGAGGTCGGCGAGCACGGCACGATGCTTTCCGGTGGCGAGCGCCAGCGCGTGGCGATCGCCCGCGCGCTGCTCGCCCGCCCGCGCCTGCTGCTGCTCGACGAGCCGACCTCGCAGCTCGACGCGGTCAGCGAGGCGGCGCTGCGCCGCACCCTGCGCCTCGTGGCCGGCGAGTGCGCGCTGCTCGTCATCGCACACCGCTTCTCGACGGTGCGCGGCGCCGAGGAGGTCGTCGTGCTCGACGACGGCGAGGTCGTCGCGACCGGCACGCACGACGAGCTGTACGAGCGCAGCGCCTACTACCGCGAGCTCGCCTCGGAATCGCCGGACCGCATCGCCGTCTGAGCGCGGCCTTCGCCCGCCGTCCGTCCGTTACCCGGCCGGCCCGGGGTTGTACGCTGCGTGCCCGAAGCAACGGGAGGATGGACGCTATGCGCACTCGGATGGTCTGCTTGGAGGACGGGATCACGTCTTGCGGCTTTCGCAAGATGGCGGCCTACGTCGCCCAGCTGCAGCCTGGGACCGAGTCGTTCTACATCTCGACCGAGCGCTACCGCAGCGTCCGCACCGCGGTGCGCGGCATGGGCGACAAGGCGGTCATCGGCGACGAGCAGGTCGACGAGATGGCGCAGGGCCTGGCGGACTCGGACCTCATCGGCTTCTCGTCGATGACGGGCTACTCCGAGCTCACGCGCCGCGTCATCAAGCGCATCCGCGAGCTGAACCCCTCCGTCTACATGATCTGGGGCGGCATCCACCCGATCATCCAGCCCGAGGACGCGATCCTCGCCGACGTCAACGCGATCTGCACCGGCGAGGGCGAGTTCGCCTTCGAGGAGTTCCTCGACGCGTTCAAGGACGGTCGCGACTACACGAACACGAAGAACTTCTGGTTCAAGCCCAACGGCCACGGCGCGAGCAACGGCAACGGCGACCAGCTCATCAAGAACCACTTCCTGCCGCTCATGTCGCCCAACGAGATGGAGGCGCTGCCGTTCCCGCAGTACGGCGCCCGAGACGGAGAAGATCTACCTGCCCGGCCAGGGCTTCGTGCAGATGGGCGTCGAGGACTACCTCATCAACGACGGCCTCGGCTACACGACGCTGTGGTCGATCGGCTGCCCGTTTCACTGCAGCTACTGCGGCAACACGAAATTCATCGCCAACGACAAGAAGTACAAGCGCATCCGCCACCCGAGCGCGCGCTACATGGTCGACCAGGTCAAGGACGCGCGCGCCCGCTTCCCGCACCTCAGCCAGGTCTCCTTCCACGACGACAGCTTCATGGCGATCCCCTACGGCCAGCTCGAGGAGTTCGCCGAGCTGTGGCACGACGAGCTGAGCATCCCGTTCGCCGTCTACGGCGTGATCCCCAACTACGTCCGCCAGGACAAGTTCGAGCTGCTCTCGTGGGCCGGCATGAACCGCGTCCGTATGGGCATCCAGTCGGGCTCGAAGAACATGCTCGACTTCTACAAGCGCCCGACGCCGCCCGAGAAGATCCTCAACGCGGGCAAGGTCATCGCGTCGTTCGCGCCCAAGTACCACATCCCGTCGGCGTACGACATCATCATGGACAACCCGATCGAGACCCGGGACGACGTGAAGTCGACGCTGCAGCTGCTGTACCTGATGGACCGGCCGTACACGCTGTTCATCTATTCGCTGAAAGTCATCCCGAACACCGGTCTCGAGGCGGCGATGAAGGAGCGCGGCGTCGACCTCGACGAGATCGACGAGTCCTATCTCGCGATCCCGCCGCGGGCGGCCAACCTCATGCTCTACCTCATCGCGATCTGGCGCCCGCCGTCGTGGCTGTGGAACCGGCTCATGGGCCACGTGCGCGCGTCGAGCGAGCCGCAGAAGCTCTATCCCGCGCCTGGGGCTCATCCTGCGCACGCTGTACCTCAGCAAGCGCGTGCTCTCGCACCTGCGCGTGATGGACTTCTCGATCACCCCCGGCAAGACGGGCTACTACGCCTGGAAGGTCGGCCTCGTGCGCGTGTGGCAGAAGCACCTCACGCGCCGGCCGCCGCGCCCGGACCGGACGAAGAAGAAGGCGCCCGAGGTCAAGGTCGGGGTGCAGGTCATCTCGCCCGACGGCATGCGCGACGAGTAGCGCGCTCGCGACGCTGCTCGAGAGCGCAGGCTTCTCGGACGTCGATGTCCTCGTCGACCCCCTGTCGAGGGCGCCCGTGGTGTACGTGACCGGCCGGGTGCACCAGGGACGCCGAAGGGTCAACCCAGGAACTCGAGCAGCAGCTCGTTGACGCGCGCCGTGGCGTCGAGCTGCATCCAGTGGCCCGCGCCCTCGATGCGCTCGTAGCGCCAGTCGCCGGTGACGTACTCGCGGGAGCGGAGCATGCCGTCCTCCGTGAGGTAGTGGTCGCCGCTGCTCCAGATTCCCAGCGTCGGCGCCTGGACCGGTGGCAGCGGCGGCCCGGGATCGAGTGCCAAGTGGGGGCGAGGTTGGCGCGGTACCAGTTCAGGCCGGCGGTGAGGGCGCCGGGACGCGAGAGGTCGGCGAGGTAGCGATCGAGGTCGGCGGGGTCGCGCAGCAGCTCGCGCATGAGCTGCCATTCGTCGCGTGCGAGCAACTCCTCGGCGACGCCGGTGAACTGGAAGAAGAGCTGGTACCAGCCCTTCTCGCGCTGCTCGATCGAGCGCCTGCTCAGCGCTGCCGGATGCCCAACCGACATCGCGACGAGCCGCTCGACGCGCTGCGGCGCGAACGCTGCCAGCGCCCATGCGACGACGGCGCCCCAGTCATGGCCGACGACGTGGCAGCGCTCGACTTCGAGGGCATCGAGCACGCAGACCATGTCCGCCACGCTGTGCGCGATCGCGTAGTCCTCGACCGCGGCGGGCTTGTCGGACGCTCCGAACCCGCGCAGATCGGGCGCGATCGCCCGCATCCCGGCGCTCGTGAGCGCGTCGATCTGATGACGCCAGAGGTGTGACGAGTCGGGGAACCCGTGCACCAGCAGGACGGGCTGACCGCGCCCTTCGTCACGCACCCGCAGGCTGAGCCCGTCGCCGGCGACCTCCACGTGCGCAGCGTACCTGCGCGACGCGACGCGACGCGACCGACGCGGGCGTGTGCGCGACATCACACGCCGGACGCTTGTCGCGCCCGCCCCCGGTCGGGTAGCGTCGGTGCGTGACGCGGATCATCGTCATGGGCGGCGGGCCGACAGGGCTGGTGAGCGCCATGCTCCTCGCGCGGGACGGCCATGACGTGACGCTGCTCGAGCGCGACGACGATCCCGCGCCGGCGCGCGCCGGCGATGCCTGGGAGGGGTGGGAGCGCGGCGGGGTGAAGCAGTTTCGCCAGGCGCACTACCTGCTGCCGCGCGGCCGCGAGATCCTCGAGCGGGAGCTGCCCGACGTCTTCGAGGCGCTGCAGGCCGCGGGCGCCGTCCGCTTCGACTCGCTCGTGATGATGCCGCCGTCGATCACCGACCGCACGCCACGGCCCGGGGACGAGCGCTTCGTCACGCTCACCGCTCGCCGGCCGATGCTCGAGCACGTCCTCGCACGGGCCGCTGAGCGCGAGCCGCGCCTGGACCTGCGACGCGGCGTGTCGGTCGCCGCGCTGACGGCGCGCGCCTACGACGGCACGCCGCACGTGGGCGGCGTGCGCACGACGGACGGCGAGGAGCTGACCGCGGATCTCGTCGTCGACGCGATGGGCCGCCGCTCGCCGTTGCCGCAGTGGTTCGCACAGGCGGGGCTCCCGCCCGTCCACGAGGAGGCGGAGGACTCCGGATTCATCTACTACACCCGCTTCTTCGCCGGGGGCGACGGAGCGCAGCCGCAGATGCGCACGCCGCTCCTGACGCCGCTCGGCACGTTCTCGATCCTGACGCTGCCCGGCGACAACGGCACGTGGTCGGTGACGCTCTACATCACGACCGGCGACCAGCCGCTCAAGCGGCTGCGCCACGCGCGCTGCTGGAACGCGGTGCTCGCTGCCTGCCCGGCGCACGCGCAATGGCTCGAGGGCGAGCCGCTGACGGAGGTCCTCGCGATGAGCGGCATCGTCGATCGCTACCGCCGCCTCGCCGTCGACGGCCGCCCGTCCGTGACCGGTCTGGCGCTCGCCGGCGACGCGTCGGCATGCACGAACCCGTCGCAGGGCAAGGGACTGACGCTCGGCTTCATGCAGGCCAGCCGGCTGCGCGACGTCGTGCGGGCGCAGCTGGACGACCCGCGTGGACTCGCGGAGGAGTGGGACCGCGTCACGGAGGCCGAGCTGACGCCGTGGTACCGCGAGACGGTCGCCGAGGACCGCGCCCGCATGCTCGAGATGAGCGCCCTGCGCAACGGTGGCAGCGGCGCGCCGCCGCCGTCCGGCCCGAGGGGGGCGCTGCTGACCGCGATGATGCACGACGGCGACCTGTTCCGCGCGTTCCTCACGTCGCGCTGCTGCTATGCGCCGCTGAGCGAGGTCCTCGCCCGGCCGGAGGTCGGCGAGCGGGCCGAGAAGCTCGCGGCGGAGCATCACGGCGCCGCCGCCGGCGTTCCCCGGGCCGACGCGCCAGGAGCTGCTGGAGCTCGTCGCCTGAGTCGGAGGCGCTGCGCCGCTAGGCCGGCGCGCCCGCTCCGACGACCGACGCGTAGGCCTCGGCGAGGCGCTTGACGCCCTCCTCGATGCGGTCCGCCGTGACGCCGGAGTACGCCAGGCGCAGCGTGTTCTCGCCGCCCTCGAGCAGGAAGTCGGTGCCCTTGACGAACTGCACGCCGCGCTCGTTGGCGGCCGTGAAGAGCGCGCCGACATCCGTGCCCTCGGGCAGCTCGACCCACATGAAGTAGCCGCCCTCCGGCGGCGTGTAGCGGGCGTCGGGCAGGTGCTCCTGCAGGGCCGCGTCGAGCGTCGCGACGCGCGTGGCGAGCGCATCCTTGACGGTCGCGATCGAGCGGTCGATCGCGCCGGACACGCAGAACTCGTGGACGATCGACTGGGAGACCATGCTCGGCGAGATGTACGTGTTCGTCGCGAGCTTGGCGATCTTCGCGATCAGCGCGGCGGGGCCGACGAGGTAGCCGACGCGGATCCCCGGACAGACCGTCTTGGAGAACGAGGAGGCGTAGACGACGGTGTCGCTCGTGTCCTGCTCGAGCATCGTCGGCAGGTCGTCGCCGCTGAAGCGGATGTGGCGGTACGGATCGTCCTCGAAGATCGTGAAGCCGTACTCGGCCGCGAGCGCGAGCAGCTTGACGCGCTTGTCCTGGGAGAGCGTGTAGCCGGCCGGGTTCTGGAAGTTCGGGATGATGTGGGCGAGCTTCGGCACGGTCCCGCCGGCGAGGAGCTGCTCGAGCTCGTCGACGTCGATGCCGTCCTGCTCGAGGGAGACCATCCGCACGTCGGCGCCGAGCGAGCGCAGGTTCAGCAGCGTGCGGTCGTACGTCGGCTTCTCGACCACGACGGCGTCGCCCGCCGAGACGATCGTCTCGAAGAGGAACGCGTCGGCCTGCATCGAGCCGTTGGTGACGAGCACCTGGGCTTCGTCGACGCCGTGCTGCTCGGCGATCCAGCGGCGCAGCGGCACGTAGCCGATGCTCGTCCCGTAGGCGGTCGTGCCGCCCGGGTCGTTGGTGAAGGCGCGCGTCGCGGCGTCGCGGAGCCCGTCGACGTCGACGATGTCCAGCGAGGGGCGCCGCGAGCGAAGGAGATGGTGTCCGAGGCCATTGGCGTGAAGATAGCGAGCGCGGGGGCGGGTCAGAACGCGGTCGCGAGCGCGAGCGGGAAGACCGGGCCCGAACCGCGCTGGCGCAGCTGGCCGCCGACCATCGCCAGCGTCCAGCCGCTGAGGCGCAGGTCGTCGACGAGCAGGCACGGCTCCGGCGGCGGCTGGCGCGGTGACGCGGAAGGCGCCGCGAACGTTCGCCGCCTGCAGGGCGGCGTTGGCCATCTCGCGTTGCGCGGGCGCTCGCCGGTGCGTTCGAGCAGCGCGACGAAGGGCAGGCCGAGCGAGGCCGCGAGCCGGCGCGCGAGCTCGTCGAGGAGGCCAGGGTGGCGCTGGGACGGCACGGCGGTCACGCAGCGCACGGGCGGCCTCCAGGCGCGCACGAGCCGGTCGACGGCGTCGACGAGCTCGTCGGAGAAGGCGCCGTCGCGCAGGCCGGCCTGGACGACCGGTGCCCAGCCGCCGTCGCCCAGCCGCGCGAGCGCGCGACCCTCCTCGACGGTGAACTCGGCGGGGATCCTGCGCATCCGGCCCTCCGCGTCGGGGGCCATCTTCTTCGTGTCCAGCCGCAGCGGCTGCGAGCGCAGGTGGTCGATCGCCTCGCGTACGAGCCCGGGATCGAGCGGCCCGTCGTAGCGCGGCCCCGTGCAGACCGAGCAGCGCCCGCAGTCCTGGGGGTCGGGATCGTCGAGCTCCTCCTGGAGGGCGCGCATGAGGCAGCGCCCGTCTGCGCCGAAGCTCGCCATCGTCGCCTGCTCGCGGCGGCGCAGGGCCGTGATGTGCTCGTAGCGCTCGGCGTCGTAGGCCCACTCGCTGCCGTGCTCGCGCACCCAGCGACTGCCGTCGCGCGACACCGCGCCCTCGACGTCGAGCACCTTCAGCATCGCGTCGATCCGGCCCTTGCCGAGGTTGACCATCGCGGTCAGCTCGGGCGTGGAGGCGCCTTCGGATCCGACCTCGTCGAGGTGCTCGAGCACGCGGTCGACGAGCTCGCGGCGCGGGAACGCCTGCTCGATGAAGAAGTCCTGGATGCGGCGATCCTCCGCGCCGCGCAGCAGGACGACCTCCGCGCGCTCGATCGCGCGCCCGGCGCGGCCGACCTGCTGGTAGTAGGCGATGACGGAGCCGGGCGCCTGGTAGTGCACGACGAAGCCGAGGTCGGGCTTGTCGTAGCCCATCCCGAGCGCGCTCGTCGCGACGACGGCCTTGAGGTCGTTGGCGAGCAGCCGGTCCTCGACGGCGATCCGCTGCTCGGTCTCGATCTCGCCGGTGTAGGCCTCGGCGGCGATCCCGTGGGCGACGAGCCAGGCGGCGACCTGCTCGGCATCGCGCTTGGTGAGCGTGTAGACGATGCCCGAGCCCGGCAGCTCGCCGAGGTGCGTCGCCAGCCAGGCGAGGCGGTCCGCCTGGCCGGGCAGCTCGACGACCTCGAAGCGCAGGCTCGAGCGTCCCAGCGGCCCGCGGTAGGCGACGAGCGGCGCGCTGCTGTGCCCGGTGCGCAGCTGCTCCTCGACGTCGGCGACGACGCGATCGTTGGCGGTCGCCGTCGTGCAGAGCACCCCGACGCCGTCCGGCAGCCGCTCGAGCATGTCGGCGATCCGCCGGTAGTCGGGGCGGAAGTCGTGTCCCCAGTCGCTGATGCAGTGCGCCTCGTCGACGACGAGCAGCCCGACGCGCTTGCGCGAACGCGGGCAGCATCTGCGAGCGGAACTGCGGGTTGTTGAGTCGCTCGGGGCTGATCAGCAGCAGATCGACCGCGTCGGCATCGAGCAGCGCGGAGATCTCGTCCCAGGCGCCGCGGTTCGTCGAGTTCACCGTGTGCGCGCGGATCCCGAGCCGCTGCGCCGCCGCGATCTGGTTGCGCATGAGCGCGAGCAGCGGCGAGACGATCAGCGTCGGTCCGGCCGGCGCCGCGCTCGATCGCAGGAGCGCGGTGGCGATGAAGTACACGGCGGACTTGCCCCAGCCCGTGCGCTGCACGCACAGCACCCGCGCCCGGTCCTCGACGAGATCGGCGATCGCCTCGAGCTGGTGCTCGCGGAAGGTTGCGTCGGGGCCTGCCAGCTGGTGCAGCAGCTCGGTGGCGCGGGTCTCGAGGGCGGTCGTCGCGGGCATGCACTCACTCTAGGTCGCGGGCCTGTCCGATTCGCCCCCCTCGTGCTGGTGTGGCGGCCTTTGCGGCTTGTGGTGGCGCCGGCGCTTGCGAACTGCATCGATGAAGGAGTAGGTGGCCCGGGCGCTCGTGGCGCGCACCGCGGGGCGTTGCGGTCGGCGGTCGTGGCGGATCTGCTGCGTATGACGAGCACAAAACGCCATGAGCGGTGCTGCCGTAGGGGTGTGTCGAATCTGTGTCGCATGGCGACGGTTATTCGACACAGCGCCGGCGCAGCGTCCGTGACAGAACGCCGGAGCCGAGCGCCACGAGGCTCGGGCACCCACTCCTTCATCGATGCTGTTCGCAAGCGCACCGCACCATCCCCAGCCAGCGAGCTGCGCCACCCGGCGCCAGCCCGCCAGATCACTCCGCACGGCCGAGGCGCGGCCCGCGAACCCGCCGTACCCGCCGAGGATCTCGACCGCGATCGCGGCGACCTGCGTCGGCGTCCGGCCGACCCGCACGCCGACGGATTCCAGCGCGTCGATCTTCGCCTGGCCGCCACCGCTGGAGCCCGAGACGATCGCGCCGGCGTGGCCCATCGTCTTGCCGGGAGGCGCCGTCAGGCCGGCGACGTATCCGACGACCGGCTTGGAGACGTGCTCGGCGATGTACGTCGCCGCCTCCTCCTCCGCCGAGCCGCCGATCTCGCCGCTCATGACGATCAGCTCGGTGTCCGGATCGGCCTCGAAGAGCGCGATGATGTCGACGAACGACGAGCCCGGCACCGGGTCGCCGCCGATCCCGACGATCGTCGAGTTGCCGAAGCCGCTCTGCGCCAGCTCGTTGCCGATCTGGTAGGTCAGCGTGCCCGAGCGCGAGACGACGCCGACGTTGCCGGGCTTGAAGAACGCCGCCGGGATGATCCCGACGTTGGCCTTGCCGGGCGACAGCACGCCGGGGCAGTTGGGGCCGACGAACCGCACGTCGGGGTTGCGCTTGAGGACGTTGAAGACCATCAGCTCGTCGTGCGCCGGGATCCCCTCGGTGATCGCGATGATCGTCGCGATGCCGGCGTCCTCGGCCTCGAGGATCGAGTCGGCGGCGAAGCGCGGCGGCACGAAGATCATCGCCGTGTTCGCGCCGGTCGCCTCGACGGCCTCGCGGAACGTGTTGAACACCGGCACGCCCTCGACGTCCTGGCCGCCCTTGCCCGGCGTGATGCCGGCGACGACGTTCGTGCCGTAGCGGCGGTTGTTCAGCGCGTGGTAGCTGCCCTCGCGGCCGGTCAGGCCGGAGACCGCCAGGCGCGTGTCCTCGCCGACGAGGATGCTCATCGCGAGGGCCTGCCTTCCGGATCGACGCTGACCGCGGTCGAGCAATGACGCGCTGTCATGGCGCCGACGCCCCCTCGGCCGAGCGTGCCAGCTCGACGACCCGCGCCGCGGCGCCGTCCATCGTCGCCTCGGGGTAGACGTGCGGGAGGTTCGCGTCCGCCAGCAGCTTGCGCGCCTCGACGTCGTTGGTCCCGTCCAGGCGCACGACGAACGGCACGGTCGGCTGGAGGATCCCGTAGGCCTCGATGATCCCCTTCGCGACCTCGTCGCAGCGCGTGATCCCGCCGAAGACGTTGAACAGCACCGCCTTGACGTTCGGGTTGCTGAAGATCACCTCGACGGACGCGGCGATCGCCTCGGCCTTCGCGCCGCCGCCGGCGTCGAGGAAGTTCGCGGGCGCGCCGCCGGCGTGGGCGACGACGTCGAGCGTCGACATCACGAGCCCCGCGCCGTTGCCGAAGATCCCGATGTCACCGTCGAGCTTGACGTACGTCAGCCCGCGCTCTGAGGCCATCGCCTCCTGCGGGTCCGCGCCGCTGGACTCGTCGAGCGTCGCGTTGTCGGGATGGCGGAACATCGAGTTGTCGTCGAGCGTGACCTTCGCGTCGAGGGCCACGACCCTGCGGTCGGGCGTGACGACGATCGGGTTGATCTCGACGAGCGTCGCCTCCTCGCTCGTGAAGACCTCGTAGAGCAGAGCGAGCAGGTCGCCGACCGCGCGCACGACGTCGGACTCGACCCCGGCCTCGTAGGCGAGCCGGCGAGCGTGGAAGGGATGAAAGCCGACGAGCGGGTCGATGTGGAGCATCGCGAGCGCCTCGGGGTGCTCGGCCGCGACCTGCTCGATCTCCATGCCGCCCTGCGTCGAGAGCATGACGAGCGGAGCCTTGGCCGAGCGGTCGAAGACGACCGCCGCGTAGTACTCGCTGGCGATGTCCGTCGCCTGCTGGATCCACAGCTCGTGGACGGTGTGGCCGCGGATGTCCATCCCGAGGATGTTCGCCGCGTGCTCGCGCACCTCGCCGGCGCTCTCGGCGATCTTGATCCCGCCCGCCTTGCCGCGGCCGCCGATCTTCACCTGCGCCTTGATGACGACCGGGCAGCCGATCTCCTCGGCCGCGGCGACGGCCTCGTCGACGGTCGCGGCCGCCTGGCCACGGAACAGCGGCACGTCGTAACGCGCCAGAACCTGCTTGCCCTTGTACTCGAGGAGGTCCATCGGCGGGGGCCACAATAGTTCACCGGCCCAGGCGCGCGGCCGCTCGCACGAGCAAGCTCCTATCATGGCGCCCCTCATGGCGCTTCCCAAGCAGATCTCGCTCGTCACCTTCGATGTCTACGGCACGCTCATCGACTGGGAGCAGGGGATCGTCGACGCCTTCGAGAAAGAGGCCGCCCGCGACGGCTTCACGATCGATCGCGAGGAGCTCATCACGAACTTCCACGAGATCGAGCGCCAGATCGAGGCGGGCTCCTACGAGCTGTACGCCGAGGTGCTGCGCCGCACGGCCGTCGAGATCTCCAAGCGCCTGGACTGGCCGCTCGAGCCCTCGCGCTCGGGCTTCCTGCCCGACAGCGTGCAGCGCTGGCCGCCGTTCAAGGAGACCAACACGCAGCTCAACAAGGTCACCAAGCACTACAAGACCGGCCTGATCTCGAACATCGACGACAAGCTGCTCGGCCAGACGCGGCGCCACATCCAGCACGACTTCGACCTCGTGGTCACCGCCCAGCAGGTGCGCTCCTACAAGCCCGACATGGCGCATTTCACCGAATGCGCGCGGCGGATGGGCACGAAGAAGGGCTGGGTTCACGTGTCGTCGAGCTACTACCACGACATCGAGCCGTGCGTGAAGAACAAGATTCCCGTGATCTGGGTGAACCGCCGCAAGGAGCAGATCGAGCCGGGTCAGAAGAAGCCGACCGCCGAGGTGAAGAACCTCCTCGAGGCGGTCAAGCTGCTCGGCATATAGGAGCTTTGTGCGGGTCGTCGGCCTGCACTCCGACGTGCTCGTCGTGACGAGCCGCGTCTGGCAGACCACCTGCACGATCGTCCGCAGCGGGGAGGAGTGCTTCGTCGTCGACTCGCCCGTCTTCCCCGACGAGCTGGAGGTGCTTCCGGCGGTGCTCGAGCACGCGGGCTTTGCACTCACCGGCCTGCTCGCGACGCATGCCGACTGGGATCACCTGCTCGGCCGGCTCGCGTTTCCCACCGCTGCGCTCGGCGTCTGCGAGACGACGGCGGCGCGTCTCACCGCCGAGCCCGGCGCCGCGGCGCGCGAGCTGCGCGCGTTCGACGACGAGTACTACGTCGACCGCCCGACGCCCCTCTCGCTCGGGCAGGTCCAGGCGCTGCCGGTGCCCGGCCACTGCGAGATCGGCGACGCGGAGCTCGAGCTGCATCCTGCCGACGGCCACACCGCGGACGGCATGGCGATCTGGATTCCCTGGGCGCGCGTGCTCGTATGCGGCGACTACGTCTCTCCGGTCGAGGTGCCGATGCTCTCCGAGGGCGGCTCGCGCGACGCGTACATCGCAACGCTGCGGCGCCTGGAGCCGCTCGTCGACGCGGCCGCGTACGTCGTCCCCGGTCACGGCGAGGTGCTCGAGGGAGCGCGCGCGGCGGCGATCCTCCGCGAGGACCTCAACTACCTCGCCAAGCTGCCCGACACCGAGCTGCCGATCGCCCGCCGCGGGGAAACGCAGCGGGCGATCCACGCCACCAACGTGCAGCGGGTGACGGCCCGCCCGGCCGCGTCATGATCCAGCACGTCGCGCTCGAGGTGCGCGAGCAGGACGTCGCGGCGTGCGTGCGCTTCTGGGAGCTGCTCGGCTTCGAGCAGGTCGACCCGCCGGAGGCGCTCGCCACGCGCGCGGCCTGGCTGCAGGCGGGCGCGACGCAGATCCACCTGCTCTTCGCCGGCACGCCGGCGATCGCGCCCGACGGGCACGTCGCGGTCGTCGCCGGCGACTACGACGCCACGCTCGCCGCGCTGCGCGCTGCTGGCTTCGAGCCCGAGCCGCGCACGCAGCACTGGGGCTCGCCGCGGGCGTTCGTGCGCTCGCCGGCGGGCCATCGTGTGGAGGTCATGGCCTTCGCGCCTTGATGCGCGGTGCTCATCCGGTAGCCTGCGCACCTCTTTTCAGGCTGTGGGTGCGAACTCGAACTGAGATCGCGCCCGGGGACGAGTCCGGCTCCTACGTGTAACCGTGATGAGCAACGCAGGCACCGACGGCAACCGGCAGGTTCACGCGTTCGCGTTCTACGACCTGCGTAACGCTCTTCCGGCGCTCGTGGCGCTCGCCGTGCTGTTCGTCGCGGCTGTCACGGTCGATGATGCCCTGACGCTGGGATTGATCCTCCTCGGTGACGTCGTGGGCATGTTTGTCGCCTACTCCTATCTCGAGACGGGAGACCGCGGCGCAAGGCGGCGTCGCATGCAGGAGCCCTTCTCCGCGGCGCTCGATGCAACAGAGCGCAAGGCGCGCCGGGTCGCAGCAGGGTTGCCGGTGGGCGTTGCCGTTGTTGCCGGGGGCAACGCGTCCGGCGGAGTTCCCCACGGTGCGGTCGCGGCCGCGACGCTGGTCGTCGTCTTCCCGCTCAGCCAGGTCGTCTTCGCGCTGTGGTTGAACTCCAGGCACTCGCCTCGGGCTCAGCGCGGCTGACGGCGCCGGGGCTGCGGACTGCCCGAGGGTTCGGCGCCTTCTTACGGCGCTCTTACGCAAATCGGGGCTCAACTTACGAAGGGTTTGGCATCCTCGCTCTACGGTGGAGCACATGAAAGACGAAGAGTCTCCCGGGCGCCGCGCCGGGTCCGGGCGCTTGTGGACGGATCCACGCGAGGAGGAGGAGCACACGCAGTGGCTTGCGCCGAAGACGGCGGTGGCCTCCGCGCGCACGCTCGACGAGCTGGAGGAGCCGCCGCCCGGCGACGCCGAGCGTCCGCTGTGGCCGCTCGTCCTGCTCGGCACGCTGATCGCCATCGTCCTGTTCGGCATCGGCATCCTCGGCGCGAGCCTGCTGCGCGGCGACGACTCCGGAACGGTCGCCGCCCTGCCCGCGGCGCCGGGCGCGGCCGCGCCGGACGCGCGCTCGCGCACGTTGCGCGAGATCTACGCGAGCGCGAGCCCGAGCGTCGTCTTCGTGCGGTCCAGCGAGAGCGGCGGGATCGCGAGCGGGACCGGCTTCGTCATCGACTCCAAAGGCACGATCGTCACGAACGCGCACGTCGTCTCCGGCGCCAGCGCGGTGCAGGTGCGCTTCGACGACAAGGGCAGCGGCGTCGACGCCCAGGTGCTCGGCAGCGACCAGTCGTCCGATCTTGCGGTGCTGCGCGTCGACAGCTCCAAGACGGAGCACATCAAGCCGCTTGCGCTCGCGGACTCCGACACCGTCAAGGTCGGCGACCTCGCCGTCGCGATCGGCTACCCGCTCGGCCTCGGGCGCACGGTCACCGCCGGGATCATCTCCGGCGTCGGGCGCGCGATCCAGGCGCCCAACGGCTTCTCGATCGACAAGGTCATCCAGACCGACGCGCCGATCAACCCGGGCAACTCCGGCGGCCCGCTGCTCGACGGCGCCGGGCGCGTGATCGGCGTCAACTCGCAGATCGCGACCGCCGGCGGCGGAGGCGGCAACGTCGGGATCGGCTTCGCGGTGCCCTCGAACACCGTCCGCCAGGTCGTGCCGCGGCTGCGCACCGGCGCGGCGATCAGCCGCCCGTACCTCGGCATCTCGTCGAAGGCGAGCACGACCGGACAGGGCGCGGTCGTCGCCGACGTCATCGCCGGCGCTCCCGCCGCCTCGGCCGGGGTGCTGCCCGGCGACATCGTCAAGCAGGTCGGCGGCAAGCCCGTGCTGGCGCCGGAGGACATCAGCACGGCGATCGAGGATCGCCGCCCGGGGGACGCGATCGACATCCAGGTGCAGCGCGCCGGCGCATCGCGGACGCTGCGCGTGAAGCTCGGCACGCGCCCCGCGACGGCGCCGAACGCGCCTGCGGGTCCGTAAGTGTCGTTCGCCCAGCCGCTCTTCCTGCTCGCGCTCGTCCTCGTGCCGCTCGGCGTCTTCGCCTACGTGCGCCATGAGCGCGACCGCCGCGCCGCTGCGGCGGCGTTCGCGGCGCCGGCGCTGCAGGCCTCGGTCGTGCCGCGCCGGCCGGGCTGGCGGCGCCACGTGCCGCTCGTCGCCTTCGCGCTCGCGCTGACGGTCCTGATCCTCGCGCTCGCCAAGCCGCAGACGACCGTCGCCGTCCCGGTCGAGCGCGCGTCGATCATGCTCACGACCGACTACTCGGGCTCGATGCAGGCGACCGACGTCCCGCCGACGCGCCTGCAGGCCGCGCGCGACGCGGCCTACAGCTTCCTCGACCAGGTGCCCGCCGCGGTGCGGGTCGGCCTCGTCGCGTTCAACCAGTCCGCGCGCCTCGCGGAGAGCCCGACGACCGACCGCGCCGCCGTACGCAGCGCCATCGCCGCCCTGCAGCCCAGCGGCGGCACGGCGACCGGTGAGGCGCTCGCCGTGTCGCTCGGCGTGCTCGCACGCCAGACGGACTCCGACGGCGTCCGCGTACCATCGGCGATCATCCTGCTCTCCGACGGAGCGTCCGTCCGCGGTCGCCCGCCGCAGGAGCTCGCCAAGCGCGCCAAGGACCTGAAGATCCCGATCTACACCGTCACGCTCGGCACGGCCGCGGGCACGATCCAGGTCAAGCGCTCCAACGGGACGACGCGGACCGTGCCCGTCCCGCCCGACCCCGTCGAGAGCAGCGCGGTGGCGCAGATCTCCGGCGGCCGCGCGTACACGGCCAGCACGGCGAAGAACCTCAGCGCCGTCTACGAGTCGCTCGGCTCGCGGATCGGCTACCGCAACGAGCAGCGCGAGATCACCGCCGCGTTCACCGGCGGCGCGCTCGCCCTCCTGGCCGGCGGCTCGCTGCTGTCACTGCACTGGTTTCGCAGGCTCGTCTGACATGAGAACCATGAGAACCGACCCGAGGACCCGACTATGAGCTTCAGCAACTACGGCACGCCGTCGCAGCCGACGCCGCCCGACGACGACGCCGGGCGCCCGCCGCGCCAGGTCCTCGAGGAGGTCCTGTACGAGGTCAAGCGCGTCATCGTCGGCCAGGACGCGATGCTCGAGCGCCTGCTCGTCGCGCTGCTGGCGGGCGGTCACGTGCTGCTCGAGGGCGTCCCCGGGCTCGCCAAGACGCTGACCGTGCGCACGCTCGCCGACGTCATGGGCGGGACGTTCCGGCGCATCCAGTTCACCCCCGACCTCGTGCCCGCCGACCTCGTCGGCACGCGGATCTACCGTCCCGACACGGGCCGCTTCGACACCGAGCTGGGGCCGGTGTTCGGCAACTTCCTGCTCGCCGACGAGATCAACCGCGCGCCCGCCAAGGTGCAGTCGGCGCTGCTGGAGGTCATGCAGGAGCACCAGGTGACGATCGGCACCGAGAGCTATGCCGTCCCGCACCCGTTCCTCGTGCTCGCGACGCAGAACCCGATCGAGTCCGAGGGCACGTACCCGCTGCCCGAGGCGCAGATCGACCGCTTCCTCTTCAAGGTGCTCGTCGACTACCCGACGCTCGGCGAGGAGGCCTCCGTCGTCGGCCGCTCGCTGCGCCCGCCGGAGGACGTGGCGGTGCGCCTGTCGATGCCCGACCTCGAGCGCTTCCAGCGCGCGGCGCGCGAGATCTTCGTCGACCGCGAGGTCGTCGCGTACGCGGTCCAGCTCGTCGACGGGACGCGCCATCCGGAGCGCTACGGCCTCAGCGACCTCAGCGAGCTGATCCAGTACGGCGCGAGCCCGCGCGGGGCGATCGGGATGGTCCAGGCCGGCCAGGCGCTCGCGCTGCTGCGCGGCCGCCGCCACGTGCTCGTCGACGACATCCGCGACCTCGCGCCCGACGTGCTGCGCCACCGCCTCGTGCTCTCCTACGACGCGATCTCCGACGCGGTCAGCGCCGACGACATCCTCGAACGCCTGCTCGGCGCGCTGACCGCCGGCGGCGCGGCGGGCTCCCAGCCGCTGACCGCCGAGCACGACGCGGCCTGAGCGAGGCACCGGCCCATGTCCCTCGCCACCGCATCATCCGCCGACGCAAGCGGCGCGGCGGCCGTGATGCCACCGCCGGTCGCCACGCTGCGCGTGCCGCCCGCGCGCCAGGGCCCGGGGCCGATCCCGGCCGCGCTCGTCGACGCGCTCGCGCTGTCGATCGCGCGCCGCGGCGCGGGCGTGCTGCCCGGGGACCGGCTCGCGCCGGGCGTCGGCAGCGGCACCGAGCTCGCCCAGCTGCGGCCCTACACGATCGGCGACGACGTGCGCCAGCTCGACCCGGCCGCGTCGGCGCGAACCGGCGTCGCCCACGTGCGGCTGCAGGTCCCCGAGCGGATCCTCACGACCTGGCTCGTGCTCGACCTGTCGGCGTCGATGGCGTTCGGCACCGCCGACCGGCTGAAGTCCGACGTCGCCGAGGGCGTCGCGCAGGTCGTCGGCCGTGCCGCGACGCGCCACGGCGGCAGGCTCGCGGTGCTGACGGCCGGCGGCCCGGAGAAGGTGCTGCCGCCGCGCGGCGGACCGCACGCGAAGATCGGCCTCAAGCGGCTGCTCGAGGAGGGCGTCGCGGTCGACGGCGCCGCCGACCGCGGCCTCGCGCCCGTGCTGCACAAGGCTGCCCGGCTGGCGCGCCAGCCGGGCCTCGTCGTCGTCGTGTCGGACTTCCGCGGTGGCCTGGAATGGCGCAAGCCGCTGCGCTCGATCGGCGCACGTCATCGCGTGCTCGCGGTCGAGATCCGCGACCCGCGCGAGGAGCGCCTCGAGCCGGCCGGCCGCCTGGCGCTCGTCGATCCCGAGTCGGGGCGGCTGATCGAGGTCGACACGTCGCGGCGCGGGCTGCGCGAGCGCTTCGCCGCGGCGGCCGCGGAGGAGCGCGCCACCGTCGCGGCCGAGCTGCGCTCGGCCGGCGCCCACCATGTCGTGCTGTCGACGAGCGGCGACTGGCTGAAGGCGCTGGGGCGGGCGCTGAAGTAGCGAGGACGTCGCGATGACCTCGGCCACTGACAATCCGGCGAGCGACGGCGCGCAGTCGTGAGCTTCGCGTCCCCGCTCGCGCTGCTGTGCCTGTTCGCGGTGCCGCTGCTCCTCCTGCTGCACATCGCCGCCGGCCGCCGCCGGCGGCGCTACCCGGTGCGCTTCCCCGCGCTCGCGACGCTCGCGTCGGTCGCCGCGCCCGAGCCGCGCTGGAGCCGGCACCTGCCGTTCGCGCTGCTCGCGCTCGCGGTCGCGGCGCTCGCGATCTCGCTCGCGCGGCCCGAGCGGACCGTCCAGGTCGCGGTCGAGCGGGCGTCGGTCGTGCTCGTCACCGACGTCTCGCGCTCGATGTCGGCGACGGACGTGAGCCCGACGCGCCTGGAGGCCGCGCGCCAGGCCGCGCTGAACTTCCTAGGAAAGGTCCCTGGGGAGCTGCGCGTCGGCCTCGTGTCGTTCTCCGACGTCGCGCAGACGCTGCAGACGCCGACGACCGACCGCGACGCCGTCTCCGGCGCGCTCTCGACGCTGCAGCCGATCTCCGGCACGGCGACCGGCGCCGGGCTCGGGACCGCGCTCACCGACCTGAAGGTCCGCAACGGCGACACGCTCCGCGCGCCGGCCGCCCGGCGGCGATCGTGCTGCTCTCCGACGGATCGGCGACAGACGGCGCCGCCGCCGATCAGGTCGCCGCCGAGGCCAGGCGGCTGCGCGTGCCGATCTACACCGTCGCGCTGGGCACGCCGGACGGCACGATCACCCTGCAGGGCCGCGTGCTGCGCGTGCCGCCCGATCCCGACGCCTTGCAGCGCATCGCGACGGCGTCCGGCGGCGAGGCGTTCCGCGCCGAGGACTCAGACCAGCTCGACGCGGTCTACGACCGGCTCGGCTCGCAGATCGGCACGAAGCCCGAGAAGCGCGAGATCACGACGGCCTTCGCGGGCGCCGCGCTGCTGCTGCTCGGCGGCGCGCTCGCGAGCTCGCTGCGGCTCGGCGGGCGCCTGCCGTAGGCCCGTGGCACTCGTCGCACGGCAGCGACTTCAACGAGGACGCGCTCAGCCCAGGCTGCGCCCGAGGAACAGGTTGCGCCCCGCGCCGCCCTTCGAGCGCGGCGAGAAGCCGTGGCGCTCGTAGAGCGCGAGCGCGGGCGCGTTCTCCTCGTTGCAGTCGAGCTCGATGCGCTTGGCGCCGCGCGCGAGCGCGCGCTCGACACGCGAGCGTGACGAGCACGTCGCCGAGGCCCGCGCGGCGGGCGTCCTCGGAGACGAAGAGGTCCTCCAGCCAGGCGTCGGGCGCGGCCTTCCAGACGCTGAGGCGAAAGCGCAGCTGCAGGACCCCCGCCGGCGCCGAGCCGGCGTCGGGCGCCGCGAGCAGGAACTCCGTCTCGGGGTTCTCGAGCAGCCGCTCGACCGATCGCGAGGAAGGCGTTCTCCGACGGCCAGCTGAGGTCCTGGTGGTCGCGGAAGGCGACGAGCAGGTCGGCGACGGCCTCGGCCTCGTGGAGCTGGGCGACCCAGGCGCGCGCCGTCGTGCTCGTGCTCACGCCCGCACCCTACGAGGCGTCGGTGATGACCGCGAGCACGTCGCCGCTGCGCACGATGTCGCCCTCGGAGATCGGCAGCTCGGCGATGACGCCCGCCTTGTGGGCGGTGATCTCGTTCTCCATCTTCATCGCCTCGATGATCGTGACGACCTCGCCCTCGACGACCTCCTGGCCGGCCTTGACGGGGATCTTCCAGATGCTGCCCTGCATCGGCGAGGCGAGCGCGTCGCTGCCGTGCCCGTTCTGGCGCGCGCGAGCGTCGCGCGCGGCGCGCGTCGGGCGCTTGGCGCGGCGCCGGGGCGCTGCCGTTCGCGTCGGCGCCGGCCCCCGGCCCGCCGGCCGGGCCGATCACGCGCACGTCGAACTTGCGCCCGGAGACCTCGACGGTGTAGGTCTGCTCGACGGTCTCCTCCTCGTCGTCGCCCTTCGCGGGGGGCTTGTCGAACGCGAGCGCCTTGAGCCAGTCGCGATCCTCGAGCAGGTCGCGGCAGGTCTCGCCGCGCGCCCACTGCTCGGTCGCGAGCAGCGCGCGATGAAACGGGATCAGCGTCTTCAGGCCCTCGATCTCGTACTCGGCGAGCGCGCGCAGCATGCGCCGCGTCGCCTGCTCGCGGTCGGCGTCCCAGACGATGAGCTTGGCGACCATCGGGTCGTACATCGGCGAGATCTCGCTGCCCGCCCGCACGCCCGAGTCGACGCGGACGCCGGGGCCGCTGGGCTCGACGTAGGAGCCGATGCGGCCGGGCGCGGGGGCGAACTTCTTCGATGCGTCCTCGGCGTTGATGCGGCACTCGATCGCGTGGCCGCGCAGGACGACGTCCTCCTGCGTGACCGACAGCGGCTCGCCGGCGGCGGCGCGGATGCCCTCCTTGACGATGTCGATGCCGGTCGTCATCTCCGTCACGCAGTGCTCGACCTGCACGCGCGTGTTCATCTCCAGGAAGAAGTACTCGCTTGGTCTCGGCGTCGAGCAGCCCTTCGACGGTGCCCGCGCCGCGGTAGTCGACCGCCTTCGCGGCCTCGACGGCGATCGTCGCCGATCCGCTCGCGCAGCGCGTCGTCGACGATCCACTCGGGCGCCGGCGACTCCTCGATGAGCTTCTGGTGGCGGCGCTGGATCGAGCAGTCGCGCTCGCCGAGGTGGATCGTGTTGCCGTGCCCGTCGGCGAGCACCTGGACCTCGACGTGGCGCGGGTCGGGCAGGTAGCGCTCGAGGTAGACCGTCGCGTCGGAGAAGAACTTCTCGCCCTCGCGCGCGGCGCCCTCGAAGGCGGCCTGCAGCTCGTCTGGCTTCAGCGCGACGCGAAAGCCCTTGCCGCCGCCTCCGCCGGCCGCCTTGACGGCGACGGGATAGCCGATCTCCTCGGCGATCGGGCGGGCGGCGTCGAGGTCGGCGACCGGCTCGACCGTGCCCGGCACGATCGGCACGCCCGCCGCCTGCATGAGCTCGCGGGCGCGCGTCTTTGACCCCATCGCGTCGATCGCGCTCGCGGGCGGGCCGATGAACACGATCCCCGCGTCCTCGCAGGCGCGGGCGAAGGCCGCGTTCTCGGCGAGGAAGCCGTAGCCGGGATGGACGGCCTCGGCGCCGGACTGCCGTGACGACCTCGAGGATCCGCTCGGCGTTGAGGTAGCTGTCGGCCGGGCCCTCGCCGCCGAGCAGGTAGGACTCGCCGGCGCGGGCGACGTGCGGGGCGTCGCGGTCGAGCTCGGAGTAGACGGCGACGGAGGCGATCCCGAGCTCATCGAGCGCGCGGATGATGCGGACGGCGATCTCGCCGCGGTTGGCAATGAGGATTTTCGAGAACATTCGTAAGGCGCATCCTATGTCCGGCAGGCAGGGGAGCGCCTCCGCTCAGGATACGCGTCGCGGCAGGCCCCCCTGGAGGTGAGTTACTCGACCGTCAGGGGTCCGCGCGATCGCGGCCGCACGGCTCGATGAGCTCAGCGGGTGCCGCGATCCCACGCCACGGGCTCGTCCGGCGCGTGCCCGTCGCCTCCAGCAGCGCCGCCCGGGCCCAGGCCGAGCGTCCGGCCGGCGCCTGCGGAGCGGGCGTCGGCGCCGTGTCGCGCATGAACTGCTCGAGCGCGGCGACGACCGCCGCGGCCTCCTCGGGCGAGGCGGACGGGAGCGACGATCCGGAGCTTCGGTCTGCGGTTGGGCACCGGCCGGCATTCTCGCACCTCCAGCCGTGAACGGCGGGCGCCGATCGCCGCGAGAAGGCCGGCTACACGATCATCCCGGCACCGACGGTGTCGTTCGTCGACTCGTCGATGAGGATGAACGAGCCCGTCGCGCGATTGCTCGCGTAGGCGTCGAAGGCCATCGGCTTGGAGGTGCGCAGGCGCACGCGGCCGATGTCGTTGAGCCCGAGCTCGGTGGCGGACGGGTCGGGCGAGAGCGTGTGCACGTCGACGTGGTCGACGACCTCGTCGACGATCGCGCGGGCGGCGTGGGTCGCGTGCTTGATCGCGTAGCGGCCGCCGGCGCGCAGCGGCGCCTCGGCCATCCAGCAGACGGTCGCCGTCAGCTCGCGCGAGAGCTGCGGCGCGTCGTCGGCGTGGCAGATGATGTCGCCGCGCGAGACGTCGAGCTCGTCCTCGAGCAGGAGCGTCACCGACATCCCCGCGCAGGCCTCCTCGAGCGGCCCGTCGAAGGTGTCGATCCGCGCGATCCGCGTACGCCGGGCGGACGGCAGCACGAGCACCTCGTCGCCCTGGCGCAGGATCCCGCCGGCGACCTGGCCCGCGTAGCCGCGGTAGTCGGTCTCGTGGTCGCGGATGACCCACTGGACCGGGAAGCGCGCCTCCTCGAGGTTGCGGTCGTCGTCGACCTTCACCGTCTCGAGGTACTCCAGCAGCGGCACGCCCCCGTACCACGGCATGTTCTCCGAAGCGTCGACGACGTTGTCGCCGTGCTTGGCGCTGATC
This sequence comes from uncultured Solirubrobacteraceae bacterium, assembly GCA_963727785.1. GTDB lineage: Bacteria > Actinomycetota > Thermoleophilia > Solirubrobacterales > Solirubrobacteraceae > CADCVQ01. The sequence goes on along the minus strand of CAVSHS010000005.1, from coordinate 220,540 downwards.
GGGATGTAGACGATGTCGCGCGCGCCCAGGCCGCGGGCGAAGTCCGAGAACTCGCGCACGATCGTGTCGAAGATCTCCTCGTCGTAGTCGACGAGGTCCATCTTGTTGACGGCGACGACGAGGTGCGGGATGCCGAGCAGCGCGGAGATGTAGGCGTGGCGCTTGGACTGCTCGAGCACGCCCTTGCGCGCGTCGACGAGGATCACCGAGAGGTCGGCGGTCGACGCGCCGGTGACCATGTTGCGCGTGTACTGCACGTGGCCCGGGGTGTCGGCGATGATGAACGTGCGCCGCGCGGTGGCGAAGTAGCGGTAGGCGACGTCGATCGTGATGCCCTGCTCGCGCTCGGCGCGCAGGCCGTCGACGAGCAGCGAGAGGTCGACCATCCCCGCGCCGCGGCGGCGCGACGCCTCCTCGACGTGCTCGAGCTGGTCTTCCATGATCGTCTTGGCGTCGAACAGCAGGCGCCCGATGAGCGTCGACTTGCCGTCGTCGACCGAGCCGGCGGTCGCGAGGCGAAGCAGGTCTGCCTGTGCCAGAGCCATGGCTAGAAGTACCCCGCGACCTTGCGGTCCTCCATCGCGGCCTCGGTGGCGCGATCGTCGGCGCGCGTCTCGCCGCGCTCGGTGATGCGCGTCGCGGCGATCTCGGCGACGACCGTGCCGAGGTCGGCGGCCGTCGAGCGCACCGCGCCGGTGCAGCTCATGTCGCCGACGGTGCGGTAGCGCACCGACGCGGTGAACGGCTCCTCGCCGTCGATCAACTCGACGTGCTCGGACATCGCGTAGAGCATCCCGTCGCGCTGGAAGACCTCGCGCTCGTGGGCGAAGTAGATCGACGGCACCTCGAGGTCCTCGACCGCGAGGTACTCCCACACGTCGAGCTCGGTCCAGTTGGAGATCGGGAACACGCGCACGCTCTCGCCGCGGCGGATGCGCCCGTTGTAGATGTTCCACAGCTCGGGGCGCTGGTTCTTCGGGTCCCAGCCGCCGAAGTCGTCGCGGAAGGAGAAGATCCGCTCCTTGGCCCGCGCGCGCTCCTCGTCGCGGCGCGCGCCGCCGAACGCGGCGTCGAACCCGTGCTCCTCGATCGCGTCCAGCAGCGTCGTCGTCTGCAGGCGGTTGCGCGACGCGCGCGGCCCCGTCTCCTCGGCGACGCGGCCCTTGTCGATCGACTCCTGCACCGAGGCGACGATCAGCCGCTCGCCGAGCTCGGCGACGCGGCGGTCGCGGAACTCGATGACCTCGGGGAAGTTGTGGCCCGTGTCGACGTGCATGAGCGGGAACGGGAAGCGGCCCGGCCGGAACGCCTTCTCGGCGAGGCGCAGCAGCACGATCGAGTCCTTGCCGCCGCTGAACAGCAGCACGGGCTTGGACAGCTCGGCGGCGACCTCGCGCATGACGTGGATCGCCTCGGACTCGAGCGCCTGCAGATGGGTCAGATGCGTCGTCATGCGGGCACCACCTCGGGCTCGGGGGGCGGGCTCGCGGCGCGCGTGCGAAGCAGCACGTACGCGCCGAGCCCGACGGCAAGCGGCACGCCGACGAGCGCCGCGGGCGGCACGGCGACGCCGGCCTTCGTCAGCACGCCGAGCGCGGAGCGCCAGCAGGACGCAGCCGAGGACCGGCCGCAGCGCGGTCGCCGACACGTGGCCGATGAGCTGCGTCCCGATCCACACGCCGGGCAGCGAGCCGATGAGGATCGTCCCCATCAGCGCGAAGTCGACGTTGCCGCTGATCCAGTGCGCGAAGCCCGCGACCCACAGCAGGATCGCGGCGTGGAAGACGTCGGTCCCGACGACGCGGTGCGGCGTGAGCTGGAAGACGAGGATCAGCGCGAGGCCGATGAGCGCGCCGCTGCCGACCGACGTGACGCCGAGGATGAGCCCGAGCACCGCGCCGATCAGCGCGGCGGTGACCTTCGTGCGGGTCGTCTGCTGCGACGCTGTGGCGCTCGCGGGCGACGAGCTTGGGCATGAACAGCGCGCGCCCGAGGATCGTGACCGCGACGATGAGCAGCGCGACCGCGATCGAGGTCAGCAGCGCCGGCTCGAAGCTCTTGCCGTACGCGTCGTGCAGCCGGTCGAGCAGCCAGACGCCGACGAGCGCGCCCGGCACGCTGCCGACCGCGAGCCACATCGAGACGCCGAGGTCGACCGTGCCCTTGCGCCAGTGCCGCCAGCCGCCGAGCGTCTTCGTGACCGCGCCGTAGGCGAGGTCGGTGCCGATCGCGACGACCGGCGAGATCCCGGCGAACAGCACGAGCAGCGGCGTCATCAGCGAGCCGCCGCCGATCCCGGTCAGGCCGATGAGGATGCCGACTCCGAAGCCGAAGGCGATGACGATCGGGTCCATCGGAGTCAGACGTGCAGCCCGCACTCGGTCTTGTCGAGGCCGGCCCAGCGGCCGTCGCGGCCGCTGCCGGGCTGCGTGCACGGGGCGCAGCCGATCGATTCGTAGCCCTGGTCGTGCAGCGGGTGGTAGGGCAGGTCGCGCTCGTGGATGCGCGTCCAGAGGTCGCGCTCGGTCCACAGCGCGAGCGGGTTGTACTTCGCGATCCCGCCGCGCTTCTCGTCCACCTCGACGAGCTCCGTGCCGGCGCGCGACGGGCCCTGCTCGCGGCGCAGGCCGGTGACCCAGGCGTCGGCGCCGGCCAGCGCTCGCTCCAGGGCCGCGACCTTCATCGTGCCGCAGCAGTGCTCGGGGCCGGTCCAGGGCGTCGCGCCGATCGCCTCCTGCGACCTCGATCGTCACGCCGAAGCGCTGCTCGAAGGCGCGCCACGTCGCGAGCGTCTCCTCGAACAGCACGCCGGTGTCGATCGTCACGACGCGGACGTGCGGCGCGACCGCCAGCAGCTCGTCGAGGATCACCGACTCCTCCTTCTGAAACGAGCACAGGAAGACGAGCCGCTCGTGGGCGGCCGCCTGGCGCAGGGTCTCGCTGAGCGACCCCGCCGCGCTGCTCAGACCGCGCACTCGCCCTCGCCCCGGACGACCTGGAACGGGACGTCCTTCGTCCAGTCGACGAACGTCATCATCGTCTCCAGGTTGAACTCGACCGGCATCGCGAGATCGCGGACCTTGTCCTCGAACGCCTTCGTGCCGACGCGGGCGGCGAAGGCGTTGAAGACCTCGCCCTCCTCGCGCTCGGCCTCGTACCAGCGCAGCCAGCGCTCGACGGCCTCGGGGACGCGCTTGGCCGGCAGGCGCACCTTCAGCCGCTGGCCGTAGATGATCTCGCCGCCGTCGAAGTTGCCCGCGACGTGCGCGACGTAGGCCGGGATCGTGTGCTCGCCGACCTTGATCGACGCGCCGTAGAAGCCGATGTTCGCGATGTGATGCTGGCTGCAGCCGTTCGGGCAGCCGCTCATCTTGATGTGGATCGCGCGGGTCAGCGGATCGGTGATCCGCATCTCCTCCAGGCGCCGCGAGATCGCCGCGTTGAGGCCCATCGACGACGTGATGCCGAGCTTGCAGGAGTCCGTGCCGGGGCACGAGACGACGTCGTTGATCGTGTCCGGCCCGGGATCGCCGAGGCCGAGCGCGGAGAGCGCCTGCCAGACCTCGTAGACCGTCTCGTCGCGGACCCAGCGCAGCACGAAGTTCTGGTGCACGGTCGTGCGCATGTAGCCGCCGCAGTACTGGCGCATGATGTCCGCGATGCCGCGGAACTGCTCGGGCGTCAGGTCGCCGCGCGTCACCTTGACGTGCACGGCGCTGAAGCCCTCCTGGCGCTGGGGCTGGACGTTGTCGGCGAGGAAGCGCTCGAACGCCGACACGTCGCCGTTCGGCGACGCGTACGTATCCGGGACGCTCCGGCGCGGAGGCCTGCTCGTCGTCGTTCCAGGCGATCGCGTCGATCGAGAAGTCGCGCTCGGCGACCCAGTCGCCCTGGAGCTCCTCCTCGACCATGTCGCGGAACGCGTCGATGCCGATCTTGTCGACGAGCACCTTGATGCGCGCGCGGGCGCGGTTGACGCGCAGGAACTCCTGGCGGTCGAAGATCCGAAGGCAGGCCTCGGCGACCTTCAGGTACTCGCCGTCGTCGAGCCCGACGAAGTCGTAGAGCGTCGGCGCGACGCGCGGCATGATCGAGGTGCCGCCGCCGACGCGCATCTCGACGCCGCGGACGCCGTCGCGCTCGCGGGCGAGGTAGGCGATGTCGTGGATGCCGGTCAGCGAGCGGTCGGCGGGCGATCCGTCGAACGCCGTCTTGATCTTGCGCGGCATCATCTGCGTCGTCGGGTGGCGCACGAAGTAGCGCACGTAGGCGCCCGCGTAGGGCGTCAGGTCGAACAGCTCGTCGGGCGCGATGCCCGCCCACGGGTCGCCGGTGACGTTGCGCACGGTGTTGCCGCAGCCCTCGCGCGAGGACAGCCCGGCATCTGACAGCTCGCGGATGAGCTTGGCGGCGTCCGGGCAGCGGGACGTGGTGCATCTGGATGTTCTGGCGCGTCGTGATGTGCCCCTTGTTGAGCGGCACGTACTTCTCGACGACGTCCGCGAACGCGTCCATCTGCTCCGGCGTGATGCCGCCGAAGGGCAGCTTGACGCGGACCATCTGGACGTTCGCCTGGCGCTGGCCGTAGACGCCCTGCTTCAGGCGGAACTTGATGAACTCGGTCTCTTCGATGTCGCCCCGCAGGTAGCGCGTGGACTCGGTGTCGAAGTCGTCGAACTCGCGCTCGAGGATCGGGATGACGTGGCCGGGGACGTCCTCGCGAACCTCGGGGTTCTCGAGCGTCCCTTGGCGACCGCTGACTGTGGTGGGCTCCATTGGGCTCTCAGTGCTCCGTGGTGGCGTGCAGGGCGAACGCCGGATGATACAGGTCAATCCGGGTCGGAATTAAGGATTTCATCGTTGCCGCCACGCCGGCGTCGTCCTCGAGGGAGCGGTGACATATGTGGAGTTCGTCGGTCTGGTTTGTCTGAATAGGTGGCCGGAGGGCCCGGTGTAGCCTGCCCGGCCGTGCCGCAGCTCGCCGTCCTGGACCACGACACCGTGCTCGCCGCCGTCTCGCCGGCGGCCGCGATCGACGCGACCCGTGAGGCTTTCCTGCACCATCACCGCGGCGAGTGGGTCATGCCGGCGAAGGTCTACCTGCAGAGCCCGCCCTACGGCGACTTCCGCGCGATGCCGGCGCGGGGCGGCGAGCTCGCGCTGCTGAAGTGGATCACCTCCTTCCCCGGCAACCCGGCGCACGGGCTGCCGACGGTGAGCGGCGTCGTCTGCCTGTCCTCGACGACGACCGGGGTCCCGCTCGCGATCCTCGACGCGCGCGCCGTCACCGCGCTGCGCACGGGCGCCGTCGCCGCGGTCGCCGCGCGGGCGCTGCGCTGCGGTGGGCGCCCGCACCGTCGGGATCGTCGGCTGCGGGCTGCACGGCGCGTGGACCGGCGCGCTGCATGGCGGCCGCGGGCTACGACGACGGCGTCTGCTTCGACCCCCGCACCGAGGCCGCGGCCGCGCTCGCGGCGGAGCTCGGAGGCTGGGCGGTCGGCGACCTGCCCGCCGCGCTGGCCTGCGACGTCGTCTGCTGCGTGACGCCGGGCGCGGCGGTCGTCCTGCAGCGCGGCGACCTGCGGCCCGGCCAGCACCTGAACATGCTCGGCGCCGACGGCAGCGGCAAGGCCGAGGCGAGCGTCGAGGCCGTCGTCGCCTGCGAGCTGTACTGCGACGAGTGGGCGCAGGCGTCGCACGGCGGCGAGCTGACGGGCGCCGTCGAGGCGGGGCTCGTGACGCGCGAGCAGGTCACGACGCTCGGCGCAGTGCTCGCCGGCGACGCGCCCGGTCGCAGCGGGCCGGCGGCGACGACGCTGTTCGACTCGACCGGCCTCGCGATCCAGGACCTGGCGGTCGCGGCGGCGGCGCTGCGCGCGGCGCAGGCGGGCGAGGTCGCGGCGGGGATGGTCTCGCTCTAGCGGAGGCTACGCGCGGGCGCAGCGCTTCGGCGGGTCCAGGCGCGGCTGCCTGTCGCGAAGCGCAGCGCGCCGGCGCGGGGCCTACGCGCGGCCCGCCGCGAAGCGCAGCGCGTCGGCGTAGTGCGGCATGAGGCCGAACGTGCCCGCGCCGGGCACGACGTGCACCGGCGCGCCGTGCAGCAGTTCGGCGAGGCGGTTCGCGTGGGCGGTGGGATGCACCTCGTCGCGGTCGCCGCTCCACAGCGCGACCGGTGCGGCGATCGCGTCGTAGTCGATGTCCCACGGCGCCGCGAGGCGGGCGATCTCACGCACGATCGCGCCGGGCCGCGCGAGGATCTCGGCGGTCGTGCGCTGGTGGATCGCCCAGTTGGCGGGGTCGCGCATGATCGCCGCGTCGCCCGGCGGCAGGTCTCCGGCGACCTTTGCCGCCGCTCGCTCGGGGTCCTTGCGCGCCTGCCGGCCGGCGGCGGCCAGGCCGAGGCGCAGCAGCCACGGCGCGCGCCGCGCGAGCATCGCCCCGCGACGCAGCTGGGCACCGCTTGCGGCGCGCATCGCCGGCTCGGCGAGCGGGCCGGCTCGGGGCGACGAGCGCGACCGCGGTCGTGCGCCCGCGCAGCCCGGCCGCGGCGGCGAGCGCGTACGGCGTGCCGCCGGACTGGCCGAGGATCCCGGCGCGGCGCACGCCGAGCGCGTCGAGCAGCGCGGCGTGATCCCGTGGCCAGTCGGCGATCCGGTAGTCCCGCACCTGCGTGCTCGTCCCGAAGCCGGGGCGATCGGGCGCGACGAGCCGCACGCCGAGGTCCGCCGCCGTCAGCAGCGCAGGCGCGGGCGAGGCCGCGCGATCCGGGTCCGTCGAGGACGACGACGAGCGGGCCGTCACCGGCGCCGAACATCGTGTAGGAGAGGCGGCGGCCGCCGGGCAGCTCGAGCTCGGCGTCCTGCTCCTGCGCGGAGTGCAACTGGGGGCGGGCGAAGAGGGCGGCGAGCGGCATGGCGGTCTCCGATGTTGTGACGGACTGTCGCAATAGGACAAGCTGCCATAATTGCGACACAGTGTCAACTCGCTCCCCGTACGTCTCTCGGGATCTCGCGCGGCCGCGGATCCTCACGGCGGCCCGCACGCTGCTCGCAGACCGCCCGTTCTCCGAGCTCACGGTCGGCGCCGTGATGGCGGAGGCGGGGCTCGCGCGGACCGTCTTCTACCGGCACTTCGACGACCTGCCGAGCCTCGCGCCCGAGCTCCTGCCGGACGCCGACGATCCGCTCGTCGACCGCATCGAGCGCGACGCCTCCGGGAACGCGCATGAGGTCGCGCGCGAGATGGTCGACGGCCTCGTCGCGCTCTTCTCCGAGCACGGCCGGCTGCTGCGCGCGATCGACGACGCCGCGCGCCACGATCCGGCCGTCGCCGAGCGTCTCGCGGGCGCCCTCGTAGGCCCGCGCCGGCTGATCGAGCGCCTGCTGCGCGCGGCGCCCAACCCGCCGCCGATGCCCGCGGAGTCCGCGCGGATGCTGATGGCGACGCACCGCGCCTACCTGCTGGACACGTTCGGCGCCGGAGAGGCGCCGGCGGCGCGCCGGCCGCGGCGCGCGCGACGTTGCTGGCGCTGTGGGAGCGGCTGCTGGGCTGACGTGCGTGGCCGTCGCGCTTGCGCATGGATCTGGTGTGCGGCCCCGGCGATGCTGGTGGCGCGAACAGCATCAATGACGGACGGGGGAGCCGGGCGGGCGGGTGCCCCTAACCGGCGTTCTCGGCTGACGGGGCGCGTCTTGGCGGGAGCGTGGCGCGTTTCTGCTGCATGCGAACACATTCGCGCCACGCTCCCACGGCGCTGCGGACGGACGTGCTGCTCGGGCGCTTGCGCGCCCGGCGCGCTACACCGGCACGAGCGGGATGTCGCCGAAGACCGCCCAGACGGCGAGCGCGCCGGCGCCGAGCGCGACCGCGACCGCGGTGAGGATGCGCTGGGTCTTCGTCGTCTCCGCCGCCTTCTGCTTGGCGACCTCGCCCTGCTCGAGGGCGCGCTCGAGCAGCCGCTCGGCCCACGCGAACTCCAGCGACAGCAGCGCCAGGCCGACCGGGATGACGAGGAACGCCGGACCGGGGAGGACGAGCATCGCGATGCCGCCGAGCAGCAGCGTGAAGCCGACGACGATGTACAGGACGCGGACGACGAAGGGACGGCGCCGGTGGCGGTCGCGCTGCGCCTCGAGGCGCTGGACGATCCGGGGCTTGGGGGGATCTTCCGTGGCGGCCACAGCTCGTTCAGCCTAGCCGGGCAGGAGGCGGGCAAGAGCGTCAGACGGCCAGGACGGTCTGCGCCTCGTCGCTCGCTCGCCGCAGCCGCGGCGGGCACGAAGCTCATCGCGCGCTCGGCGAGCGCGGTGATCGTCAGGCTCGGGTTCACGCCGACGTTGGCCGGCACGACGGAGCCGTCGCAGACGAGCAGGTTCTCGTAGCCGAAGACGCGGTGGCGGGCGTCGACGACGCCCTCGTCGGGCGAGCGCGCGATGACCGCGCCGCCGAGCACGTGGGCCGTCGTCGGGATGCTCGCCAGCGCCTCCATGACCGAGCTCTGCGGCACGCCGCCGATCCGCTTGGCCATCCACTCCGCGGCCTCGTTGGCGAGCGGGATGAACGTCGGGTTGGGCTTGTCGGGGTCCTGCTCGGTCTGCAGGCGCATCGTGCCGCGCCGGCCCGGCCGGGGCCGCAGCGCGATCGCGTTGTCGAGCGTCTGCATGACGAGCAGGATGATCGTGCGCCGCGACCACCCGCGCGGGTCGCAGAGCTTGGCGAACGTCACGGGATGGCGCAGCGCCGCGGCGACGAACTTCAGCGGTCGCGTGATCTTCGTCCCGTCGCCGATGAGCAGCGTGTGCAGCAGGCTCATCGAGTCGCCGGCGTGGCCGTAGCTGACCGTCTCGATGTGCGTGTTCTCGTCGGGGAAGATCGAGCCGGAGATCGCGACGCGCTTGGTGTAGTCGACGCTGTCGTCGGGCGCGGTCACGGCGAGGATCGCCTCGCTGTTGGTGCGCACGAGCTCGCCGAGGCGGTGCGACACGTTCGGCAGCGAACCGTTGTGCCTGCAGCGCTGCAGGAGCTTGTTCGTGCCCAGCGCGCCGCCGGCCAGCACGACGTTGCCCGCCGTCACCGTGCGCCGGTCCTTGCGCAGCCAGGCGCCCGTGCGCTCGGTCGTGACCGCGTAGCCATCGGCGCCGTCGCGCGCGCCGAGCGGGCGCACGTCGACGACCTCGCGCTCGGGGATGACGCGGCAGCCGGCGTGCTCGGCCAGCCAGAGGTAGTTCTTGACGAGCGTGTTCTTCGCGCCGACCGGACAGCCGACCATGCAGCGCCCGCAGGCGATGCAGCCCGTCCGCGCCGGGCCGGCGCCGTCGAAGAAGGGATCGGCGACGGTCTCGCCGGCGGGACCGAAGAAGACGCCGACGCGCGTCTTCGCGTACGTCTTGTCGGCGCCGATGTGCCGCCCGTACTCGCGCAGCAGCTCGTCGGCGGGATCGTCGGTGAGGACGGTCGTGACGCCGAGCATGCGCTCGGCCTCGTCGAAGTGGGGCTCGAGGGCCGCCTGCCAGTCGTCCTCCAGGCCCGCCCACTGGGGATCGGCGAAGAACCGCGGGCGCGCGCGGTACAGCGTGTTGGCGTAGCCGAGGCTGCCGCCGCCGACGCCCGCCCCGCTGACGATCGAGACGTCCTTGAACAGCGACAGGCGGAAGATGCCGTGCAGGCCGAGCCGGGGGGCGAAGAAGTAGCGGCGGATGTCCCACGTCGAGCGCGGGAACTCGTGGTCGGCGTAGCGCCGGCCGGACTCGATCGACCGCGACGCGGTAGCCCTTCTCGGTCAGCCGGTGCGCGGCGACGCTGCCGCCGAAGCCCGAGCCGACGACCAGCCAGTCGTAATCGTGGTGACGGGCGGGCGGGGCCATGGGTCGCGCAGCCTAGCGTGAACATGACGGGGGCGTCAACTTTGTCGTACGCCGTCTGGACGCCCCGACGCGTCGAGTGCGTGCGCGCCGCTACCGCGGCGCCACGCTCAGCAGCGCGGCGGGCTTGCCGTCGAGCCCCGGCGAGGGCGCGACCGGCTGCGGCGTGGCCGCCGGCGCGCGCCAGCGCAGCACGGTGAACGTCTCGCCGTCGGTCCGCGAGGCGAGGGTGAAGTTCGCCGCCGGCGCGACGGGGCTCGCAGGCCGCGGTGGCTGCGGCCGCTCGCCGGGCCGGCGCACGGGCAGGGCGACGTAGTCGATCTCCGCCGTCGTGAACGCCGGCGGCGCCGCGGTCCGCAGGCCCGGCAGGTAGTAGCGCAGCGCCCCGAGCGCGGACGCCGGCGTCGCGACGATCAGCCGCGGGCCGTCGATCGGACCCAGCGCCCTGACGGCGGCGCGCCAGTCGTCGCGCTGCAGCTCCGGGCTGCGCGCGACCCCGACGGCGGCGACGAGCCCCGCGAGGCAGGCCGCGCCCAGCGCGAGCCACGCGGGCCGTGGCACGGCGCTCGCGGCGGCGGCGAGCCCGGCGCCGGCGAGCGCGCACGCCGGCGGCAGGGCGAACAGGACGTTGCGGGTGATGAGATGGTCCTCGCCGCCGACCGCGCCGAGCACCGGCAGCGCGAGCGCGACGGCGGTCACCGCGGCAAGGCGCGCGGCGTCGCCACGCGCGCTCGCGGGTACGGCGATGCGGCCCGTCAGCAGCCCCGCCAGGCCGGCGAAGCCGAGCAGGACGGCGAGCGCGGTCACGGCGACGAGCAGCGGCTCGATCGGCGCGTCGTAGCCGACGAGGAACTGCTTGGGCACCTGGGCGAGCCGCGTCAGCAGCGCGCTGTCGGCGATGAACGCCGCGGTGTCGTTGGCGCGCTGGCCGAGCGCGAGCGGCGCGAGCGCGGCGGCGGCCGCGACCGGCAGCGCGAGCGCCGCCGCTCGCTCGCGCCAGCCCGGCGCCCGCAGCACGAGCCAGAGCGCCTGCGGCGCGACGAGGAACGCCGCGTAGTAATGGGTCGCGAGCGCGAGCGCGGCGATCGCGCCCCACGCGAGCAGCCGCCCGGTCGCACGCGGGCGCTCCAGCGCGCGCAGCCACAGCAGCGCCGACAGCGCGGCGAGCAGCGCGAGCAGCGCGTACGCCCGCGCCTCCTGGCTGAACCACACGAGCATCGGGTTGAACGCGACGAGCGCGGCCGCCGCCAGCCCGGCGCGGGCGCCGCCGAGCCGCGCGCCGAGCGCCCACACCACGCCGATCGTCGCCGACCCGAGCAGCGCCGAGAGCGAGCGCAGGCCGACCTCCCCGGTGCCGAAGACGTGCGTCCACAGCCAGGCGAGGACGTAGTACAGCGGTGGCGAGGACTCGCTGTCGGGGATCGCCCGCAGCATCCCGCCGAGGTGCATCTGCAGCAGGTGCGCGGTGATCGCCTCGTCGTACCAGAGGCTCTGCGTGTCGAGCGTCGCGAAGCGCAGGGCGACGCCGGCGGCGACGACCAGCCCCAGCCAGGCGGTGGGTCTCACACCGCCGGGGGGATCACAGGGGGATGTTGCCGTGCTTGCGCTTCGGGCGCTCGACGCGCTTTGACTGCAGGGTCGCGAGCGCGGCGATGAGCTTCGGCCGCGTCTCGTGGGGGATGATCACGTCGTCGACGAAGCCGCGCTCGCCGGCCGAGTACGGGTTGGCGAAGCGGGCGCGGTAGTCGTCCATGAGCCGCTCGCGGCGCGCCTCGGGCGTCGGCGAGCCGGCGATGTCGCGCCGGTAGATGATGTTCACCGCGCCCTCCGGGCCCATGACCGCGACCTCCGCGGTCGGCCAGGCGAGGTTGAGGTCGGCGCCGATGTGCTTGGAGGCCATCACGACGTAGGCGCCGCCGTAGGCCTTGCGCGTGATGATCGTGATCTTCGGGACGGTCGCCTCGGCGAACGCGTACAGGAGCTTGGCGCCGTGGCGGATGATCCCGTCCCACTCCTGCGCGGTGCCGGGCAGGAAGCCGGGCACGTCGCAGAACGCGACGAGCGGGATGTTGAACGCGTCGCACGTGCGCACGAAGCGCGCCGCCTTGACGCTCGCGTTGATGTCCAGCACGCCGGCCATGCTCGCCGGCTGGTTGCCGACGATCCCGACGGCGTAGCCGTCCAGCCGCGCGAAGCCGCAGACGATGTTCTTCGCGTAGTGCTCGTGGACCTCGTAGAACTCGCCGTCGTCGACGATCATCCGCACCGGGAGGCGCACGTCGTAGGGCTTGTTCGGGTTCGCGGGCACGACCTCGTCGAGCTCGGGCTCCATCCGCAGCGGGTCGTCGGTCGGCAGCACGCGCGGCGTCGGATCGAGGTTGTTGGACGGCAGGAAGCTCAGCAGGTAGCGCGTGTCCTGCAGGCAGGCCTCCTCGTCCTCGCAGGCGAAGTGCGCGACGCCCGACTTCTCGCTGTGCGACATCGCGCCGCCGAGCTCCTCGAACTCGACCTGCTCTCCGGTCACGGTGCGGATCACGTCGGGCCCGGTGATGAACATGTGCGAGGTGCCCTTGACCATGAAGACGAAGTCCGTGATCGCGGGCGAGTAGACGGCGCCGCCGGCGCAGGGGCCCATCACGAGGCTGATCTGCGGGATGACGCCCGAGCAGTTCACGTTGCGCATGAACACCTCGCCGTAGCCGCCGAGCGAGACGACGCCCTCCTGGATCCGCGCGCCGCCCGAGTCGTTGATGCCGATGACCGGGCAGCCGATCTTCGCGGCCAGGTCCATGACCTTGCAGATCTTCGCGGACATGACCTCGCCGAGCGATCCGCCGAACACGCTGAAGTCCTGCGAGAAGACGCAGACGCGGCGTCCGTCGACGGTCCCGTGGCCGGTGACGACGGCGTCGCCCCAGGGCCGCTTGCGCTGCATCTCGAAGTCGTGCGTGCGGTGGCGCGCGAACGTGTCGAGCTCCTGGAAGGAGCCCGGGTCGAGCAGCTTGTGGACGCGCTCGCGCGCGCTCAGCCGGCCGCGGTCGTGCTGCTTGCGCTCGGCCTCCTGCTCGGTGCGGCCGGCGGCCTCGCGCAGCTCCTGAAGTTGGGCAAGTTTCATCTCGTACGTCGCTGGGGCCTTCTGGCGCTTGGACATCCTGCGACGAAGAGTAATGCGAAACGGCGCGCGCCTCGCCCCGAGCGGGCGCGCTCGGGGCGAGGCTCTGGCCGCGAGGTCAGCCGAGGTTGCGCGAGAACGACCGGTGATCCGCGCCGAGGTCGTCGAGCACCTTGGTGAGGATCGCGACGGTCCGCCGGGCGTCGAGCCGCTCCACGGCGGCGGGCGCCGCGGCGGGCTCGGGAAGCGTCGGCGCCGGGTCCGGAGCCGGGGGCGGTGGCTCCGGACCCAGCGCGGGTGGACTGGGCTCGGGCGCCGCCGGGGGCGGCGTCTGGGAGATGGTCCGAGGCGGTGCGGGCGGCGCGGGCGGCGTGGGCGTCTGCGCGCGCAGCGGTGCCGGCGGCGGCGCGGGCGTGCGGCATGGGCGCTGCGCCCGCGGCGGTGCGGCGCGCGGCTCGGGGGCGAGAAGGCGGCGGAACAGGCGGGCGAAGAAGCCGAGCTTCGGCCGCGGCGCTGCGGCTTCGCGGCGCGGCGGCGGTCGAGCGGACGGCGGCGGGCTGCGGCTTGGGCGCTGCGGCGGGGGCTGGCGCGGCGGTGGTCCGGGGCGCGGGCGCGCGGTGGGGTGTGACGGCGACCGCCACGGCTCTGGCGCGCCGGTGGCCCGGGGCGCGGGCGGCGGTGGTGTGACCGCGACCGCCGCAGGGTCCGGCGCGGCGGTCGCTCGGGGCGGCGGCGCGGCCGCGGGCGGTCGCTCGGCGATCGTCGCCGTGAGGGTGACCTTCGTACCCCACCCGGCCGGCTCGAGCTCCACCGTGCCGCTTGCGCGCTCGCCCTCCCAGGCGACGGTGGTCTCGTGTTCGACGCGGGTGATGCGGATCTCGCCGAACTGCGCCAGATGGCGGCTCAGCGTGTCCGCGCGGCTGACTTCCGACCATAGCTCGGGCGGCGACTTGAGGAGCCGTCGTTGCGCTGTGGGTTGCTCCATGCCGAGAAGTTCGCCCGGCGGGGCCCGACTCCTTCCGCTGCGATCAGGCGCCCGGCTTGGCGGTCATGAGGAAGATCGCGACGACGACGAGCAGCAGCGCGAGGCTGCCGAAGAGGTCGGCCCGGCGCCGCTCGCGCTCATAGTCGGCGCTCGGGCCGCCGCCCGTGCTCGCATCGCGCTCGGCGAGCTCGGCCAGGCGCCTGTCGGCGGGCGTCAGGACCGCGCCCATGAGCCCGAACAGGACGAACAGGATCGCGAACGTCGCGCTGATCCACGGGTCGCCGAGACTCCAGCGGTCGGTCGCGAGGTACAGCCCGGCGAGCAGCACGACGGTCATCGCGGGCGTGATGACGCGCCTGGCGAGCTGGAGATGGACCGCGTGCAGCGCGGCGAGGCTGCCGGGCGCGGCCCGCCGGAAGTAGGCGTCGATGACCGGGTAGGAGAACACGACGCCGAACGCGACCACCACGGCGAGGATGTGGACGGTCAGGACGACGTCGTAGAAGGTGACCGCGCGGATGAGCATGCCGTGAAGGCTGCCACGAGCGGCGGCGTTTCGTCACACCTTTGCGCGTGAGTTGTCACAGATGCGTGTGGTTTTGCGACACCTCGGGCGCCACCATCGCGGCATGTCGCGAGGGGTGCGGGGCTTTACGAAGGCTGAGGCTGCGCAAGGCCCCACACCCCCCGAGGTGCGGGTCGCGCGGCTCGCAGCGGAGCAGAACGCGGTGGTGTCGATACAGCAGTTGCGGGCGTGCGGGCTGACCAGCGACGCGATCACCGTGCGGACGCGCCGCGGGACGCTGCACCGCGTGTACCGCGGCGTCTACTCCGTCGTCAGCCCGGACGCGCTGACCGTCCAGGGCCGCCTGACCGCGGCGGTGCTCGCCTGCGGCGCGGGCGCGGTCCTCAGCCACTGGGCGGCCGGCGTGTGGTTTGAGCTCGTCGACTGGGACGAGCGCAACCCCGACGTCACCGTGCCCGGCGACGGCGGCCGCAAGATCGGCGGGATCCGCGTGCACCGCACGCGCGGCCTGGATCAGCGCGACGTCTGGACGCGGCAGCGCATCCGCGTCACCTCCCCCGCGCGCACGGCGCTCGACCTCGCGGCGCAGATGACGCACCGGCGCGCTGCGGCGCGTGCTCCGCCAGGCGCAGGCCGAAGGCCGTCTCAGCGTCGGCCAGCTGCGCGAGGTCCACGGCCGCGCCAACGGCCATCCGGGCGCTGCGCCCCTGCTCGCCGTCATCGCCGACGGACCCACGCCGACTCGCAGCGTCGCGGAGGACCTGCTGCTCGACCTCCTCGACGACGCCGGCCTGCCGCGGCCCGAGGTCAATCCGCCGCTGCAGCTCGGCGGGACGACGCTCATGCCCGACCTCCTGTGGCGCGGGCACAAGCTCGTCGTCGAGGTCGACGGCGCGCAGTTTCACGCCGGCCGGCTGGCCCGGGAGGACGACGCGCGCAAGCAGGCGATCCTCGAGGCCCACGGCTACCGCGTCCTGCGCGTCAGCTACGCGCAGCTCACGCAACACCCCGGCCAGACGATCGCGCGGATCGCCAGCGCTCACGCGCTCGCGCGCGATCGCATCGCCACCCGACGACGGCCTCAGCTCACGCGCGCGGCCGGTACGCCCCGAAGACGTCCTTCATCGCGGCGCACACCTCGCCCATCGAGCAGCGGTCCTTCAGCGCCCGGCGGATCGGGTGCATGAGGTTGTCCTTGCCGGCGGCCGCCACCCGCAGCTCCTCCAGGCGCGTGGCGACGAGCTCCTGGTCGCGGTCGCGCTTGAACGCCGCCAACCGGTCGAGCTGCGCCTTCTCGGTCGCCGGGTCGACGCGCAGGATGTCCTCGATCTCGATCGCGTCCTCCTCGTACTTGTTGACGCCGACGACGATGTCCTGCTTCTGGCGGTAGCGCTCCTGGTAGCCCCAGGCGGACTCGTCGATCTCGTTCGTGATGAACTCGATCGCGTTCACCGAGCCGCCCAGCTCGTCGACCTTCGCGATGAGCTCGTAGGCGCGCGCCTCGATCTCGTCGGTCAGCGACTCGACGTAGTACGACCCCGCGAACGGGTCGACCGTGTCCGTCGCGCCGGACTCGTGGGCGATGATCTGCTGCGTGCGCAGCGCGATCTTCGCGGCGCGCTCCGACGGCAGCGCGAGCGCCTCGTCATAGCCGTTGGTGTGCAGCGACTGCGTGCCGCCGCAGACCGCCGCGAAGCCCTGCAGCGCGACGCGGCTGACGTTGTTCTGCGGCTGCTGGGCGGTCAGCGTCACGCCGCCGGTCTGCGTGTGGAAGCGCAGCTTCATCGACTTCTCGTTCTTGGCGCCGAAGCGGTCGCGCATGAGGTGCGCCCACATCCGCCGCGCGGCGCGGAACTTCGCGACCTCCTGGAAGACGTTGTTGTGGCCGTTGAAGAAGAACGCCAGCCGCGGCGCGAACTCGTCGACCTCGAGGCCCGCGTCGATGGCCGCCTCCACGTAGGCGATCGCGCTGCACATCGTGAACGCGACCTCCTGGACGGCGGAGCATCCCTTCTCGCGGAAGTGATAGCCGGAGATCGAGATCGTGTTCCATCTCGGCACGAACTCCTTGCAGTACGCGAAGAGGTCGGTCGTCAGCCGCATCGTGCCCTCGGGCGGGTAGATGAAGTTCCCGCGCGCGATGTACTCCTTGAGCACGTCGTTCTGCGTCGTGCCGCTGAGCTCCGCGAGCGAGCAGCCCTGCTCCTCGCCGACGAGCGTGTACAGCGCGAGCAGCACGGTCGCGGGCGCGTTGATCGTCATCGACGTCGAGATCGCGTTGAGCGGGATGCCGTCGAAGATCGTGCGCATGTCGTCGATCGTGTCGATCGAGACGCCGGTGCGGCCGACCTCGCCGAGGCAGCGCGAATCGTCGGAGTCCAGCCCGAGCTGGGTCGGCAGATCGAACGCCATCGACAGCCCGGTACCGCCGTGCGCGAGCAGGTACTTGTAGCGCTCGTTGGACTCCGTCGCCGACGCGTAGCCGGCGTACTGGCGCATCGTCCACGGCCGCTTGCGGTACATCTCGCCGTGCACGCCGCGCGTGTACGGGAAGGATCCGGGCTCGCCGAGCTCGACGGAGGACACGTCGTCCTCGGTGTAGAGGGGCTGGATCTCGATGCCCGAGTCGGTGAAGCGCCGGGGATCGTCCGGGCCGACGATCGGGGCGACGGTCAAGCGCTCTTGAGTCGACATAGGGCAAGGGTACGGATCCGGCGCCATGTCGCACACTCGCATTCGAGAACTCTTACGACGTAGTGAGGATGACGTTCAGTGACGTGGCGTTACATCGGCGCCATGAACGCCGACCGCCGCCGTACGAACTTCCTCGCCGCGCTCCTGGGCGCACTCGCCGTCGCGATCCCCTTCAGCGGGCTGGCGATCGCCGGCGTCTTCGACGCGCAGAACGACGCCGCAGCGGCGCCCGCCGGCACCTCCGCGCCCGCTGCGGACACGAGCGCCGCGCCGCCCCGGTGACGAGCGCGCGGGCCGCGACCGACGTCTCCGCCCTCTACGCGCGCGTCAGCCCGGGCGTCGTCTCCGTCGAGACGCAGACCGTCGAGGGCGGCGCGACCGGCTCGGGCTTCGTGCTCGACAAGAACGGCTACATCCTCACCAACGAGCACGTCGTCGACGGCGCCCAGACCGTCCGCGTGCGGTTCCCCGAAGGCGGCCCCGTCACCGCGCGGGTCGTCGGCAGCGACACGTCCAGCGACCTCGCGCTGCTGAAGGTCGATCCGAGCGACCACGCGCTGACCCCGCTCACGCTCGGCTCGTCGAAGACGCTGAAGGTCGGCCAGCCCGCGATCGCGATCGGCAGCCCGTACCGGCTCGAGGGCACGCTGACGACCGGCGTCATCTCGGCGGTCGGGCGCTCGATCGAGTCGCCGAACAACTTCCCGATCGACGGCGCGCTGCAGACCGACGCCGCGATCAACCCCGGCAACTCCGGCGGCCCGCTGCTCGACAGCTCCGGCCGCGTCATCGGGATCAACTCGCAGATCGCGTCCGACAGCGGCTCCAACGACGGCGTCGGATTCGCCATCGCGATCGACACGGCGAAGGAGATCCTGCCGGCGCTCAAGGCCGGGCGCGAGATCAAGCGCCCGTTCCTCGGCATCTCGACGGGCGACGCGACGACCGGCACCGGCGCCATCGTGGCGCAGGTCATCGGCGGCGGCCCGGCCGACAGGGCCGGTCTTCGAGCCCGGCGACCGCATCGTCTCGATCGGCGGCCGCAAGGTCACGCAGTCCAGCGACGTGTCCTCGCTCGTCACGGCGCGCAAGCCCGGCGAGAAGGTCGACGTCCGGATCAGTCGCGGCGGCGGCGAGCGCACGCTGAGCGTCACGCTCGGCACGCGGCCCGACGGCGCGTCCTGACGTCAGCGCGGCGTCGCCACGACCGTGACGTGAAACGGCGTGCGGTGCTCCTCGACGACGGCGAAGCCGGTGAGCTTGAGCATCGTGCGCAGCGCTGACGGCGAGATGCCCCAGTACCACGGCCCGTAGCCCGCGCCGGGGCGGTCGGCCGGCTCGGCGTTGGGGTGCTCGTCCTGCGTCGGCGCGATGACGCACGTGTCGCGCCGGCCCGGCGTCTCGGCGATCGTCTCGGTCGCCAGCAGCAGCGTCCCGCTCGTCAGCTCGCGCAGGCGCTCGAGCGTGAGCAGCGGGTGCGGGGCGTGGTAGAGCACGCCCGAGCACCAGACGACGTCGTGCGCGCCGATCGCGGCGATCGTCGCCGCCTCGTGCAGGTCGCCCTGGACGAAGCGCACGGGCGAGCCGCGCCGCGCGAGCTCCGCGGTGAAGCGCTCGCTCGGGCCCATGACGTCGACGCCGGTGACCGACGCGGCGCCGGCGTCCTCGGCGGCGAAGCAGAGCGCGCCGTCGACGCTCCACATGCAGCCGACGTCGACGAAGGAGCGGCCCGCGACGTGGCGCGCGATGAGCGCCTCGCGCGGCGGCGCGGCCGAGCCGAGGCGTGCGCGCACGCGCGCAGCGGCGCTGAGGGTCCGGCCGAGCACGTTGGGCAGGCTGCCGATGGCTACAGCGGGCCGCCGGCCACGGGCGGCGCGGTCGGGTCGGCTGCGGCGTCGCCGGGCGTCTCGCGGGCGAGGTACTCCTCGGCGAGCAGCGGGTTGTCCTTCGCGCGCTCGACGACCTTCAGGAGGTCGTTCATCGAGGCGACCTCCTCGATCTGCTCCTTGATGAACCACTGCATGAACTGCTCGCTGGAGTAGTCGCCCTCCTGGCGCGCGATCGCGGCGAGCGCGTTGATCTGATCGGTCACGCGCCGCTCCTGGGCGAGCGCGAGCGCGACCGGCTCGACGACGTCGCCGAACCCGTTCTGCGGCGCGACGACGCCCGGGATCGGCGCCAGCGCTCCGGCGTCGAGCAGGTACTGGACCATCATCAGGGCGTGATTGCGCTCCTCGAGCGCCTGCGCGTAGAAGAACGCGGCGAGGCGGGGAAGCGTCTCGTCGTCGTAGTAGACGGCGATCGCGAGGTACTGCTGCGAGGCGGCGAACTCGTGGCCGATCTGCTCGTTGAGTTGTTCGACGAAGGGGGCTGCTGGCATGGCGCGGACTGTACCCGTTGCGCTCGACCTCGTTGCATTCGGCACGGCTCAGGCGTTAGGCTCACCTAATGAAGCTCTTGGTCAAGCCCAAGAAGGGCTGCTGCAAGAGCAACCCTCGCTGCAAGCGCTGCCCGGTCGTCGTGAAGCGGCTGCAAAACGCGGGGCTCGCGGAGCGGCGCTCGGACGGGTTCGTCGTCATCTCGCCCGCGCTGACGAAGAAGCAGCTCAAGGCCGCGCGCCACCGCTGACCCATCTCTCCGGAAGAAGGGCCGATAGAGTGCCTGCGCGTGAGCACCTGTCTGGTCACCGGCGGTGCCGGGTTTCTCGGTTCCCATCTCTGCGATGAACTGCTGCACCGTGGCCACCACGTCATCTGCGTCGACAACCTGGAGACGGGATCGCTCGGGAACATCGAGCACATTCGCGTTCCCGAGTTCGAGTTCCTGCAGGTCGACATCGTGCAGCCGTACTTCGTCGAGCGGCCGGTCGACTTCGTCTACCACCTCGCGTCGCCGGCGTCGCCGATCGACTACCTGCGCCTGCCGCTGCACACGCTGAAGGTCGGCTCGCACGGGACGCATCACACGCTCGGGCTCGCCAAGACGCACCGTGCCCGCTTCCTCCTCGCATCGACGAGCGAGGTCTACGGCGACCCGCAGGTGCACCCGCAGCCCGAGAGCTACTGGGGCCACGTCAACCCGATCGGCCCGCGCGGCGTCTACGACGAGGCCAAGCGCTACGCCGAGGCGCTGACGATGGCCTACCACCGCCAGCAGGGCGTCGACACCGGGATCATCCGGATCTTCAACACGTTCGGACCGCGCATGCGCCCGCACGACGGCCGCGCGATCCCGACGTTCCTGCGCCAGGCGCTGCAGGACCGGCCGATCACCGTGTTCGGCGACGGCAGCCAGACGCGCTCGTTCTGCTACGTCGACGACCTGATCCGCGGCATGATCGCGCTCGCCGAGTCCCGCCAGCATGGGCCGATCAACGTCGGCAACCCGAACGAGTTCACGCTGCTGCAGCTCGCCGAGGCCGTGATCGACGTGACGAACTCGCGCTCGGAGATCGTCTTCGAGGCGCTGCCGACGGACGACCCGCAGGTACGTCAGCCCGACATCACGCTCGCGCGCGAGCTGCTCGGCTGGGAGCCGGAGGTCGACCTGTACGAGGGACTGCGCAGGACGATCGAGCAGGCCGGCTCGGAGACGCTGATCGGCCTCGGAAGCAGGTAGGGCCCATCCAGGGATTCGCGCGGTGTCGCCGAACGTCCAGGGTGGATCGCGTCCAACCGGAACATCTGCAACCGTCAGTCGTTAGAGCAGGGACATGCCGATAACCGAGCAGAAGCCACGGAAGGGCTCATCCGAGACGCCGCCTCCGTCGTCGATGCTCGACTTCGCGCTGTCCGAGCGTGACGTTCGCCGCAAGCGCCCGCCCGTCCTCTCGTTCCTGCTGAAGCTCGACACGCTGCGCAAGATCGTCCGCGTCAGCACGCTGCTGACGCTCGACTTCTTCGGCGTGTACATGGCGATCCTGACGGCGCTGTGGCTGAAGGCGGGCATCCTCAACGACGAGTGGACCGTCCGCGCCCAGGCGGCGCAGACGGCCGAGCTGTTCGATTTCGCCTTCCTGCTGACGGTGCTGCTGTTCGCCCGCTCGGGCCTGTACTCGGCACGCGGCGAGCGGCCCGGCCTGTCGCGGATCGTCTCCTCGCTGGCGCAGGTCGCGTTCGTCGCGCTGATCTACGCCACCGCGAGCGGCAGCCAGTTCAGCTCGTACTACATCTTCTACGGCTCGCTCTTCTTCGCCGTCATCTACATCTCGCTGCTGCGACAGAGCTACGAGAAGACGACGGGCATGCTGCTGCGCGCGGCCGGCTACCAGCGCCGCGCGGTGCTCGTCGGCACCGGCCATCACATCGAGGCCGTCGGCCATGCGCTGCGCGACGCCTCGCACCCGACGGTGAAGGTCGTCGGCTTCATCTCGCTGACGCCGCGGCCGAACAACGGGCTGCTGTCGCTCGGCACGCTCGACGAGCTCGAGCAGGTCATCCACCGCCACCGCGTCGACGAGGTGATCATCGCCGACCCCGACTTCCCGCAGCCGCAGGCGGTCGAGCTCGTCGACGTCGCGCACGGCGCCGGCGTGCGCGTGCGGATCGCCCCGTCGACGATGGAGCTGCTCGTGCACCGCGCCGAGTTCGTGCCCGGCGAGGCGGTGCCGCTGTTCGAGCTCAAGCCGCCGGTCTTCGAGGGCTTCGACTTCTTCGTCAAGCGCACGTTCGACCTCGTCGGCTCGGGCCTCCTGCTGCTCGCCCTGAGCCCGGTGATGGCGGCGAGCGCGCTCGCGGTGCGGCTCAGCTCGCGCGGCCCCGTCATCTACCGCTCGATGCGCCCGGGCATCGGCGGCACGCCGTTCGCGTGCCTGAAGTTCCGCACGATGTACCGCGACGCCGACCAGCGCCAGGACGACCTCGAGTCCCACAACGAGGCGACGGGCGCGCTGTTCAAGATGCGCGACGACCCGCGCATGACGCCGGTCGGCCGCTTCCTGCGCCGCTACTCGCTCGACGAGCTGCCGCAGCTCTTCAACGTCGCGCGCGGGCAGATGTCGCTCGTCGGCCCGCGGCCGCTGCCCGAGCGCGACTTCGAGCGCCTCGAGGAGTGGCACAAGAAGCGCTACCTCGTGACGCCCGGCATCACCGGCCTGTGGCAGGTCTCGGGCCGCTCGGAGCTGGACTTCGACGACCTCGTGCGGCTGGACTTCCTCTACCTCGAGCGCTGGTCGGTGTTCCTGGACCTGAGCATCCTCGTGAAGACGGTCCCGGCCGTGTTCACGCGCCGGGGAGCCTTCTGAAGTTCCCGCGTCGCACGGCCATCGCGGCCGTCTTCGTCCTGCTGGTGATCACCGCGGCGTACCTCGCTCGCGGCGGAGCCGATGCCAAGCCGCTGCCCGGCACGCCGCTGCGCGACCTCGCCAAGCAGCGCGGGATCGAGGTCGGCACCGCCGTCCGCGGCGACGTGCTCAAGCGCAACCGCGCCTACCGCGAGATCGTCGCGGCGCAGTTCTCCAGCGTGACGCCGGAGAACGAGATGAAGTGGTATGCGGTCGAGCCCAAGCGCGGCGAGTTCTCCTTCGACGCGGCGGACGCCATCGTCGACAGGGCGCGCGAGGCACACCAGAAGGTGCGCGGCCACACGCTCGTCTGGCACGCGCAGCTGCCCGACTGGGTGAAGGAGCTCGGCAGCGACGACCTACGGGCGGCGATGAACGAGCACATCGCGCGCGTCATGGACCACTACAAGGACGACGTCGGCGTCTGGGACGTCGTCAACGAGCCGATCACCGATCGCGGCACCCTGCGCAACTCGGTCTTCATGCGCCGCCTCGGCCCGGGCTACATCGCCGACGCGTTTCGCAGCCGCGCGCGCGGCCGACGCGGACGCGAAGCTCTACCTCAACGAGATCGGTGCCGAGGGGATCGACGCGAAGTCCAACGAGCTCTACGAGATCGTGCGCGGGCTGAAGGCCGCGGGCGTGCCGATCGACGGGGTCGGCTTCCAGACGCACGCCAACCTCGACGGGCTGCCGCCGGACTTCGTCGAGAACATGCGCCGCTTCAAGGCGCTCGGGCTCGACATCGCGATCACCGAGGCCGACGTCGGCCTGAAGCTGGCGCCCAGCGCCGCCGACCTGCGGGCGCAGGCCGAGATCTACGCGCAGATCGTCCGCAGCTGCCTCGCGGTCGACTGCCGCTCGCTCACGTTCTGGGGCTTCACCGACGGCCGCTCGTGGATCTCCGAGACGCAGGCTGGGATGGGCGCGGCGACGCTGCTCGACGAGGAGCTGCGGCCCAAGCCGGCGTTCTTCGCCGTGCAGCGGGCGCTTGCGGGCTGACCGTCCGCGCGATGCCGGGATAATCGCTGCGTGGCCTACCGCTACCTGTTCGAGCAGATGGTTCGTCGCGAGCTGCGCCAGAAGTACCGCGGGTCGGCGCTCGGGGTGCTCTGGTACGTCATCAACCCGCTCGTGCTGATGGGCGCCTACTACCTCATGTTCGGCGTCATCTTCGACCAGGCGTCCGAGCCCGACTACCCGCTGTTCCTGCTCGTCGGGCTCGTCGTGTGGGTCTTCTTCAACCAGGCGGTCGTCAGCGCGGCGCCGTCGCTGCTGGACCAGGGCGCGCTCGTGCGCAAGGCGCGCTTCCCGCGCGAGATCATCCCGGCGTCGGTCGTGACCGTGCAGCTCGTGACGTTCCTCGCGCTGCTCGCCCTGCTCGCGCCGGTGACGATCGCGATCCGCGGCACGGTCGACGTCGCGCTCCTGCTGCTGCCGCTCGTGCTCGCCTGCCTGTTCGCGTTCATCCTCGGATTCGCGCTCGCGGTCAGCATCCTGCACGCGTACTTCCGCGACGTGGCGCCGATCCTCTCGGCGGCGCTGCTGCCGTGGTTCTTCGTGTCGCCGATCTTCTTCCGCCCCGAGTCGATCACCGAGCAGGCGACGGCGCGCTTCGTGCTGGAGTGGGTCAACCCGATCGCGCCGTTCATCGGCGCGGTGCGCGACGTCGTGTACGGCGGGATCGTGCCGGGCGGCGCGGAGCTTGCGTACATCGTCGTGGCGGCGGCGCTCGCGCTGCTCGGCGGGCACGCGCTGTTCCGGCGCCTGCAGGGCGAGCTGGCGGTGGTCGTATGACGTTGTCGGACACGCTGCGGCCGGGGGAGATCGTGCTCGAGCACGCCTCGCGCGCGTTCAGCGTGCGCGCCGATCGCGGCCGCACGCTCAAGGAGCTGCTGATCGGCCGCCGGCGCGCCGGCGGGCCGCCGCCGGTGCAGGCGCTGCGCGACGTGTCGCTGCACATCCAGCCGGGCGAGACGGTCGGGATGGTCGGCCGCAACGGCGCCGGCAAGTCCTCGACGCTGCGGGTGCTCGCGGGGATCGTGCCGCTGAACGAGGGGCGCGTCGGCTGCGGCGGCCAGATCGTGTCCCAGCTCGAGCTCGGCGCCGGCTTCGGGCGCGACTTCTCCGGCCGCGAGAACATCTTCCTCAACGGTGCGCTGCACGGCCTCGTCAAGGAGCAGATCGAGTCGCGCCTGGACGCGATCATCGCGTTCTCCGAGCTCGGCGACTTCATCGACGCGCCGGTCGCGACGTACTCGTCGGGGATGTTCCTGCGGCTGGGCTTCTCGATCGCCGCGCACCTCGACGCCGACGTGCTGCTGATCGACGAGGTGCTCGCCGTCGGCGACGAGGCCTTCCAGCGCAAGTGCGAGGCGCGCATCGCCGAGCAGATCGGTGCGGGCGCGACGCTCGTGCTCGTCTCACACGACGCGGCGCTGATCGAGCGCACGTGCGACCGCCTCGTCGTGCTCGACGGCGGCGAGAAGGTCTTCGACGGGCCGGTCGACGAGGGCATGCCCTTCTACCACCGCCTGATGGGCACCGCCGACGCCGTGCCGTCGCCGCCGTGAGGCCCGAGGACGCGCTCGGCGCCGCGCGGGCGGCGGCCGCGGCCCGCGACGACGCGCTGGCGCCCGGGATGTCGATCGAGCCGACCGAGCGCGTCTCGATCGAGCAGCTCATGGAGTGGGCGAACATCGAGCCCGACCCGGACCTCATGCGCTCGACGCGCACGCTCGGCGCGCCGATCACGTGGGCCAAGCGCCAGCTCGTCCACGTCATGCGCCAGTACCTGCGCGAGCTGCAGTCCCAGCAGACGCGCTTCAACCTCAACGTCCTCATCCGCGTCGCCGAGCTCGAGGATCGCGTCGCGCGCCTCGAGGAGCGCGACGGGCGCAGGCGCCGCCGGCGTTGAACGTCCACCAGGTCCTCAGCGGCGCCGGCCCGTACGACGCCGTCACGACGCAGGCGCTCGCCTTCCGCGACCTCTTCGGCGGCTGGGGCTGGGGCGGGCGCGACGTCGCGGCGGAGATCGACCCGCGCATCGGCGACCGGATCGCGCCGCTGCGCTCGCTGAACGCACGCGACGGCGACGTGCTGCTCGTGCACTACTCGGCCTACGCGCCGAAGCTGCGCGGCGTGCTCGACATGCCCCAGCGCAAGCTGCTCATCTCGCACAACATCACGCCGGCGCGCTGGTTCTGGGACCACGACCCGCAGGCCGCGGTCGTCTGCGCGCTCGGGCGCAAGCAGCTGCCGGAGTTCGCCGCCGCGGCCGACGTCGCCGCCGGCGTCTCGCTGTACAACGCGCGCGAGTTCGGCTCGGACACCGTCATCCCGATCCTCTTCGACCCGGCGGGCCTCGGCGCGCCCGCGACCGCCGAGCCGCCCGGCCCGCCGACGATCCTCTTCGTCGGGCGCCTCGCGCCGCACAAGCGCCAGGACGCGGTCATCCGCACGTTCGAGCTCTACCGCCGCCGCCACGCGCCCGACGCGCGCCTCGTGCTCGTCGGCGCGCCGATCAACGCGCGCTACGAGACGGCGATGCGCGCGCTCGCCGACGAGCTGTCGCCCGGCCGCGTGACGATCGAGTCGGGGCTGACGCGCGAGCAGCTCGCCGATCGCTGGCGCTCGGCGCACGCGTTCCTCTGCCTGTCCGAGCACGAGGGCTTCTGCATCCCGCTGCTGGAGGCGTTCGCGTTCGGCGTCCCGGTCATCGCGCGGGCGATCGGCGGCGTGCCCGAGGTCGCCGGCGACGCGGCGCTGCTCCTCGACGGCGAGGACGGCGAGAGCGTCGTCGCCGAGCTGCTCGCGCTCGCCGTCGGCGACGGCGAGCTGCGCGCCGCGCTGCGCGAGCGTGGAACCGCGCGCGTGGCGGCCTACTCCCCGGAGCAGACCGCACGCACGCTGCACGACGCGCTCGCGTCGCTCGCGGCGTGACGGGCGGCGATCTGTGACGCCATGCACGTATCGATGGCGCCTCGCTGCCGCTCTACTTCACATGACCTCACCACGCGTCATCGAACTTCCCCGCAGGCTCGAGCCCGTCGCCCGGGACACGTTCCTGGGTGGCGTCGAGGTCGACGCCCCGCGCCCCGTCTCGCACGTCGGCAACGTCGTCGCACTGCGGCCGCGCGCCGCGCGCCGCGCGAGCGCCGCCGCCCGCCCGCGCCGCGGCGCCCGCCGGCCGCGGCGTAGCCCGCCTGCGGACCGATCAGCGCTCGCGCGGCAGCGCGAGCGCGTGCACCGGCCCGGCGTGGCGACCGGCTCCGGCCCGTCGAGGTTCGTCAGCACGTAGCCGAGCGACTCCATCAGCGCGCAGAACTCGGCGTTCGTGTCGTGCAGCTCGCAGACGATCGCCGGGCGATGGCGCTCGATCGTCGCGCGCATCCCCTCGAGCGCCTGCAGCTCGGCGCCCTCGGTGTCGATCTTCAGCACGTCCGGCGGCGGGATCGTGCCCGCGCCGGCGAGCTCGTCGATCGACACGACCGCGACGTCGATCTCCTCGCGCACGTCGGCGTGGCGGCCGGTCGACGCGAGGTGCGACCAGCTCGCCTCGCCGACGACGAGCAGCCGCGCCGAGCCGCTCGCGGCGCCGACCGCCTCCTCGCGGATCGCGGCGTGCTCGAAGCCGTTGAGCGCGATGTTGTGCGCGACCGCCCGCGCGCACGCCGGCACGGGCTCGAACGCGATCACCCGTCCCGTGGGTCCGACGAGCCGGGCGCCGAGGATCGTGAAGAAGCCGATGTTCGCGCCCACGTCGTAGAACACGGCGCCCGGCGCGAGCAGGCGGCGCAGCGCCTCCTGCACCGGCGGCTCGAGCGTGCCGCGGACGATCAGCCCGGCGTGCGCGTGGTCGAGCGGCAGGTCGGCGGTCGAGACCGCGAGCAGGTGGCCCAGGCCGCCGGCGACGGGGACCGGCGCGCGCCCGTACCAGCTCGACGCGCGGCGCAGCAGTGCGCGCGACGCGCGTCCCGCGCGGACGCGCTCGGCGAGCTCCGCGCGGCGCTCCTCGGGCATCCCGGTGATGAGATGCGTCGCCCCGTTGCGCAGGCGCCCGGTCAGCTCGTGGCGCAGGTGGCGAAGCGTGCCGGGCATCGGCGGGCATGATCGCACCGAGCGCCGAGAGCCTGCGCGGCGCGGCGCCGACCGCGCGCCACGCCGCCTGTTCGGGGTTGCCTACCGGACGCGGTACGGATCGACGTACACGTCGTCGATCCGCGACGCGGCGGCGCCGGAGGCGGTGAAGCGCAGGCGCACGGACATCGCGTTGCCGTAGTCCGCGGCCAGCTCGTTGACCCGCATCGGCAGCGAATCGCTCGGCGCCCACGTGCCGCTGCCGCGGACGGTGCCGAGGCTGACGCTCGCCGGCTTGCCGTTCGCGCGTCGTGTAGAGCGCCTCGACGGTCAGCGTGCCGGTGCGGGCGCCCGTGTTGAAGAAGCGCATCGTCCTGTGCTCGACGCCGATGCAGATCGGCGCGGTGGTGGCCGATCCGCGTACCGGCAGCTCGAGCGAGCGGTGGTCCGAGGCGCGGCCGACCTTGAACGGCTCGTTGCCCTCCACGACGCGGGCGCCGCCCGCCAGCTTCCACGTCGTGCCGCCGGCCTCGAAGCCGCCGTCCGGCGCGAGCTGGTAATCGGCGGTGTCGCCCCAGGCGCGCGAACGGGTTCACGGTCGCGACGGCGGGGCAGCCCGCTGCGGTCCCGCCCGGGGCCGCCGAGGCGGGAGCGGCGATGAGCGCCGTTGCTGCGACGGCGGCGATGGCGCTTGACGACAACGTGGTGCGCAGGCGAGCTGAGAGATGCACGAGGGGTGGCTCCTTCGCGTGGGGATGGCAGAGCGGCAGGCCGCTCCGGCGGTGTGCGAGCGGCGTAATGCCGCTCGGGGGGTGGGATCTGGCGCTCGGCAGCCCTGCTTGGTGGACCTCGGCTGCCGGTTGCCGCTGATGCTCCTATCGGGACCCGCGCCGCGATTAATCGTCGCTGCGCGCCTACGTCCTACGAACGTCCACGCGGGCGTCCAGCCGACCTTAGACGGCCCTTGCCGAGTTAGGCTCGGCTCATGTCGCTGCAGATCGAGGCGGCGCGATCACGGCTCATGCAGCCGATGCGCGGTCGTGAGCTTGCCGCGCACGTCATCGTCGGGATCCCCTTCCTCGTTGCTGCGGGGCTGCTCGCCGCGCGCGGCGTCGAGGGCGACGTCGACACGGTGACCGTCGTGCTCTTCGTGCTCGCGGCCGCGATCATGGGCCGCTTCGAATTCGAGTCCGGCGCCGGCTACCTCGTCCCGACGCAGCTCATCTTCGTGCCGATGCTGTTCGTCCTGCCGCCGGCGAATCGTGCCGCTCGTCGTCGTCGCGGCGCTGGCGCTCGACCACCTTCCCGACGTGCTCGCCCGGCGCCTGCATCCGCAGCGCCTCGCTCGCGGTGCCGGGCGACGCGTGGTTCGCGCTCGGTCCGGCGGTCATCTTCGTCCTCGCCGGCGTGCACGAGGCGACGCTCGCCGACTGGCCGCTGTACGCGCTCGCGCTCGCCGCGCAGTTCGCCGGCGATCTGTGCGGCTCGGCGCTGCGCGTGAGCCTGGCGCACGCGCTCAGGCCCAAGCTCCTGCTCGGCGTGCTGCGCGAGGTCTGGCGCGTCGACGCGCTGCTGTCGCCGATCGGGCTGCTCGCGGCGCTCGCGAGCATCGCCGAGCACTACGCGTTCCTCCTCGTCCTGCCGCTCGGCGCGCTGCTGGAGATCTTCGCGCGCGAGCGGCGCCGGCGGATCGGGACGGCGATCGAGCTCAGCTCGGCCTACCGCGGGACCGCCCTGCTGCTCGGCGACGTGCTCTCCGAGGACGACGACTACACGGGCCGCCACAGCAAGGGCGTCGTCGTCTTCGCGCTCGCCATCGCCGACGAGCTGCAGATGGAGGCCGAGGAGCGCCGGCTCGTCGAGTTCGGCGCGATGCTGCACGACATCGGCAAGATGGCGACGCCGAA
The DNA here is from genome assembly GCA_963727785.1 of uncultured Solirubrobacteraceae bacterium. Taxonomy (GTDB): domain Bacteria; phylum Actinomycetota; class Thermoleophilia; order Solirubrobacterales; family Solirubrobacteraceae; genus CADCVQ01. The sequence continues at coordinate 191,096 of CAVSHS010000005.1, read as the reverse complement.
GGAGATCCTCAACAAGCCGGGGCCGCTCGACGCGGACGAGATCGCAGACGATGCGCCAGCACACGATCATCGGCCAGCGGATGCTCGACAGCGTCGGCGGAACGCTGCACGACGTCGGCGAGATCGTGCGGGCCTCGCATGAGCGCTACGACGGCGCGGGCTACCCGGACCGCCTGGAGGCCGACGAGATCCCGCGCGCGGCGCGCGTCGTGTCGGTCGCCGACGCGTACAGCGCGATGACGACGCACCGCGCCTACAGCGACGCGCTCGCGCCGCAGGTCGCGGCGGGCGAGCTGCGCGGCAATGCCGGCAGCCAGTTCGACCCGCTGGTCGTCGAGGCTGCGCTCGCCGTGCTCACGCGCGAGGAGACGCGCACGATCGCCCTGACGCACGGCTGAATCGCGGCGTAAGATGATGGGTGATCACCCGCCCGTCTCAGCGGCTGCGGGTCGCCTCTTCGAACTGCCCGCCGAACCGATCCGAGATGGACGTGCCGATCGCATCCCGCATTCCCGACGCTCCCGCCCCTGACGAGGACGCCAATCGCTGCGCCGCGCGCGAACGCGCCTGCGGCACCGACCTCGGGGAACCGCTCGCGTGACCCTCAGGGACTCGCGCCTCGCCGCCCTGACCCGCATCCGTGAGGCGCGCGAGGCGCCCGCGCTCAGTCGCGCGATGCCGATCGATCCGTGGCGCATCGTGTCGCGGCGCTTCTCGCTGGAGAGCACGTCCGAGGCCGAGACGCTGTTCGCGATCGCCAACGGCTACATGGGGATCCGCGGCGCGCACGACGAGGGGCTGCCGTCGAACGACCCGGGCTTCTTCCTCAACGGCTTCCACGAGACATGGCCGATCCCCTACGGCGAGGCGGCGTTCGGCTTCGCGACGACCGGCCAGACGATCGTCAGCGCGCCCGACGGCTCGGTGATCCGCCTCTACGTCGACGAGGAGCCGCTCGTCCTGGCGGAGTCCAAGCTGCTGCACTACGAGCGGGTGCTCGACATGAAGAGCGCCATCCTCGAGCGCACCGCGCGCTTTCGCACCGCGCGCGGCGCGATCGTCGAGCTGCGCTCCCAGCGCCTGGCCTCGCTGCACTGGCGCCACCTCGCCGCGATCTCCTACGAGGTCACGCTCGTGTCGGGGATGGCGGAGCTCGCGATCGCGTCGGAGCTCGTCACGCACCTGCCGCGCCCCAAGGGCCACGACGACCCGCGCATCGGCGTGCGGATGGACGAGTCGGCGCTCATGCCGATCGAGCAGTTCTGCGACTCCACGCGCGTGCTGCTGGAGCTGCGCACGCGCTCGAGCGGGATCGGCCTGGCCTGCGGCATGGAGCACAGCATCGAGACCGAGCTGCGCCACTCCATCGAATCGTCCGCCCAGGAGGACGAGGGGCGGGTCGTGTTCTTCCTCGACGCCGAGCCCGGCGTCCCGGCGCGCGTGACGAAGCTGCTCGGCTACCACCATGCCGCGCAGGCCCCGCCCGGCGACCTCGTGCGGCGCGTGAACCGCACCCTGGACCGCGCGATCGGCGACGGGTTCGAGCGCATCGCCGAGGTCCAGCGCGAGCGGCTGGGGGCCTTCTGGGAGCACAGCGACATCGAGATCGAAGGCCCCGAGGACATCCAGCAGGCGGTGCGCTTCAACCTCTTCCAGATCCGCCAGGCGTCGGCGCGCGTCGAGGGCCACGGGATCGCCGCCAAGGGCCTGACCGGGCGCGGCTACGAGGGCCAGTACTTCTGGGACACGGAGGTCTACGTCCTGCCCGTCCTGACGTACACCCAGCCCCACGTCGCGCGCCGGCTGCTGCACTTCCGCTACGAGATGCTCGAGGCCGCGCGCCGCCGCGCGCGCCAGCTCGGCCATCGCGGCGCGCTGTTTCCGTGGCGCACGATCTCCGGCGAGGAGGCGTCGGCGTACTACGCGGCGGGCACCGCGCAGTACCACATCAACGCGGCGATCTCCTACGCCGTGCGGCAGTTCGTGCGCGTCACCGGCGACGAGGAGTTCCTCGCCCGCGAGGGAGTCGAGATCCTCGTCGAGACGGCGCGCCTGTGGGCCGACCTCGGGTTCTTCTCGGTGCGCCGCGACGACCAGTTCTGCATCCAGGGCGTCACCGGCCCGGACGAGTACTCGGCGGTCGTCGACAACAACGCCTACACGAACCTCATGGCGCGCGAGAACCTCGCGGCGGCGGCCGAGGGACTGGAGCTCCTGCGCCAGACCGATCCCGACGCCTACGACCGGCTCGTCGCGCGGCTGCGGATCGAGCCGCACGAGCCGGCGCAGTGGTGCCGCGCGGCGGATCAGATGTTCATCCCCTACGACGATCGCGCGGGCGTGCTGCTGCAGGACGAGCACTTCCTCAATCGCAAGCCGTGGGACTTCGAGCACACGCCGCTGGACCACTACCCGCTGCTGCTGCATTACCACCCGCTGAACATCTACCGCCACCAGGTCATCAAGCAGACGGACGTCGTGCTCGCGACGTTCCTCGCCGGCGACCGCTTCTCGCTTGAGGAGAAGCGCCGCGTGTTCGAGTACTACGACCCGCTGACGACCGGCGACTCGTCGCTGTCGTCGTGCGTGCAGAGCGTCATGGCGGCCGAGGTCGGCGACATGCAGGCGGCCTACGACTACTTCCTCCTGAGCGCGGCGGTCGACCTCGCGAACCTCGCGGGCAACGTCAGCGACGGCATCCACGTCGCGTCCTGCGGCGGCGTCTGGATGGCGCTCGTCAACGGCTTCGCGGGGCTGCGCGACGTCGCCGGCGACGACCTGCGCTTCACGCCGCGGCTGCCGGCCGACTGGGAGCGCATGCGCTTCCGGCTCATCTTCCGCGGCAGCCGCCTGGAGGTCGAGATGACGCAGGAGGCGACGAGCTACCAGCTGCTCGACGGCGCGCCGCTGGCGATCATCAGCGACGGCCGGCGGTTCACGGTGTCCGGCGGCGAGCCGATCGTCATGCCGGTCGTCGTGCAGGCCGCGGCGGGGTAGCTACGTCGTCGCCGGCGCCCGCTCGCGCGCGGCCGCCGCGCGCGTGTCGACGCGCTTGAGCGTCAGCCGGAACAGCGCCCCGCCGCCCGGCGCCTCCTCGACCGCGATCGTGCCGCCGTGCGTCTCGGCGACCTGGCGCACGATCGCCAGGCCGAGGCCCGAGCCCGGCCGCCCGCGTGCCGCCGCGCCGCGGTAGAAGCGGTCGAAGACGTGCGGGCGGTCGGCGGCGGGGATCCCGGGGCCGTGATCGCGGACGGTCAGCGCGCCGTCGCGCAGCGCGACCTCGACGACCGTGCCCTCGGGCGCGTGCTTGGCGGCGTTGTCGAGCAGGTTGTCGACGGCGCGGCCGAGGCGCTCAGGCAGGCCCTCGACGAGCGTCGGCTCCAGCTGCGCGTCGAACGTCGTCCCCGGCCGCCTGCGCCGGGCCCGTGCGACAGCCTCGGAGACGAGCGCGTCGAACTGCACGTCGTCGACGCCCGACAGCGGCTCGTCGCCGCGCGCGAGCTCGATGACGTCGGTGATGAGCGCCGTCAGCTCCTCGGTCTCGGCGCGGACGTCCTCGAGCAGCCGGCGACGGTCCTCGCCCTCGAGGTCGCCGCCCTCGGCGAGCAGGACCTCGATGTTCGTGCGCAGCGACGTGACCGGCGTGCGCAGCTCGTGCGAGGCGTCGGCGACGAGCTGGCGCTGCGAGTGCACGGACTCGTCGAGCGCGCGGCGCGAGCCCTCGAGCGCGTCGAGCATCGTGTTGAAGCGCTGCGCCATCTGGCCGACCTCGTCGTCGCTGCGGACCTCGATCCGCCGGCCGAGGTCGTCGGTGCGCGTGATGTGCTCCGCGGCCGCCGTCAGCTCGCTGACCGGCTGGATCACCTGGCGGCCGAACAGGCGCCCGAAGAACGCCGCCAGCAGCGTGCCGCCGGCGCAGAGCAGGACCAGCACGAGCCGCAGCCGCCCGAGCGTCGCGTCGACGTTCTCGAAGCTGCGTGCGAGCTGGATCGCGCCGCCGCCGGCGAGCGCGACCGTCAGCACGCGCAGGTGCACGCCGTCGGCGCTGTGGATGTCGCGCAGCGCGGCGCGCCGCGCCCCTCCGGCGACGGCGCGATCCGTGGCGTCGACGGGCACGAGCACATCGCTGTCGCGGTCGCGGAAGAGCACGTTGCCCTCCGGGCTCAGCAGCTGCACCGCCCCGCTCGGGCCGCCCTCGCGCACCGACGGCTGCGGGACGCGGAGCCCGAGCGCAGGTCCCGGTGCGTAGCCGCCCTCGACCCGCTGCACCTGGACGTACTGCGCGGCGAGCGCGTCGTCGATCTGGCCGCGCAGCTCGTGGCGCAGCACGAAGTAGGCGACGACCGAGACGAGGACGACCGTGACGCCGACGGTCACGGCGGCCAGCAGCGTCAGGCGGTGGCGCAGCGCCATCATCGCGAGGACCTGCCGTCCGGGCCGGCGGCGGCGCCGGTCGGTACACGGCGCGCCGTCATGGGTCGCGCAGGACGTAGCCGACGCCGCGCACCGTGTGCAGCAGGCGCCGCTCGCCGCCCTCCTCGGTCTTGCGCCGCAGGTAGCCGATGTAGACGCCGAGCGCGTTGGAGGTCGCGCCGAAGTCATAGCCCCAGACGCGCTCGAACAGCGTCGAGCGGGTGAGCACCTGGCGCGGATGCTCGAGGAACAGCTCGAGCAGCGAGAACTCCGTCTTGGACAGCTCGATCGGGCGATGCCCGCGCCGCACCTGGTGCGCCGAGCGGTCGAGCACGAGGTCGGCGAAGGCGAGCGTCGGGCCGCCGGGGTCGACGCGGCGCAGCAGCGCGCGCAGGCGCGCGTTGAGCTCGCGCAGCGCGAACGGCTTGACGAGGTAGTCGTCGGCGCCGGCGTCGAGGCCGTCGACGCGGTCGTCGATCGCGTCGCGCGCGGTGAGCATGAGCACGGGCGTGCGGTCGCCCGCGGCGCGCAGCCGCCGGCAGACCTCCAGGCCGTCGATGCGCGGCATCATGACGTCGAGCACGATCGCATCGACGGTGCCCTCGGCGAGCGTGTCGAGCGCCTGCTGGCCGTCCTCGGCGAGCATGACGTCGTGGCGCTCGAGCGCAAGCGCGCGCTGAAGCGCCGCGCGCACGCCAGGCTCATCGTCCACTACGAGGACTTTCATCACAGATGCTCCCGGCCACAGCACACCACGGTTGGATAAGAGCCTACGAAGTGGCCCGTGTGTGACCATGCGCAGCATGGCCTTCGCCGACCATCTCGAGCGCTTCCTTCCCGACAGCTCCCTCGCCGTGATCGCGCCCGTGCGGTCGGAGGTCGAGGAGCGGCTGCCCGGCTTTCGCGTGCTGCGGCTCGCGCCCGGCGCGGCGGGCCAGCCCTGGGTCTACGCGACGTGCGGCGCCACGCAGGCCTCCGCCGAACGCGACGTCGGCGCCGAGTACGTCCTGCTCGCGCCCGCCGCCGATGCCGTCATCGTCGAGATGCTCGCCGCGCTGGCGACGGTCAACGCCGACGCGGAGGAGGGCCTCGGGGTCGGCAGCATCATCGCGCTCGGGCGCCCCTGGATCGCCCGCTCCTGGGCACGCCACCTGCTCGTCCTGCCGCCCTACCCGTTCGGCCCCGGCTTCGAGGTCTACGAGGACGAGGAGCGCCGCACCGTCGTGCTCTGGCTCGTGCCGATCCTGGCGGTCGAGGCGCAGTACGTGCGCGAGCACGGCTACGAGGCGCTCGAGCAGCTCATCGAGCGCCACGCGGTGAACGTCGCGGACCCGGCGCGGACGTCGGTCGTGTAGCTCAGCGGCCGGCGTCGTGGCGCTGGCGCGCCTGCGCCATCACCCGGCTCAGGAAGACCGGGTTGCCGACGAGGTAGCGCCGCCACATCCGCTTGGGCTCGATCGCGAGCCGGAAGATCCACTCCAGGCCGTTGTCCGACAGCGAGGCCGGCGCGCGCGGGACGCGGCCCGAGACGAAGTCAAACAGCGCGCCGACGCTCCACAGCACGTCGCAGTCCAGGCGGTCGACCGTGCGCTGGGCCCAGATCTCCTGCTTCGGCGTGCCCATGCCGACGAGCAGGATGTCCGGCTTGCGCGCGTTGATGTCCTCGATGACGCGCTCGTCGTGGCCGGAGCCGATCTGGAAGTAGCCGTGGTGGGTGCCGACGACGCGCAGCTTCGGGTGCGCGCGGCGCAGGCGCTGGCCGGCCTGGGCGGCGACGCCGGGATCGCAGCCGAGCAGGTAGACGGAGCTGTCCTGCTTCTCGCACAGTGCGGCGAGGTCCCAGATCCAGTCCGCGCCGGTCATCCGGTGCGGGATCTCGGCGCTCAGCGCCTTCGCGGCGAGCCGCACGCCGTAGCCGTCGCAGTAGACGAGGTCGGCCTGCTCGAGCGCCATGCGCAGCCCGGGGTCCTCGCGCGACTGGTTGAGGACGTGCGCGTTGACGTACATGACGCGCTTCGTCGGCCCGCCGCCGCCGACCCAGCCGACGATCCGCTCCAGCAGCTCGTCGGGATGCCCGAGCTCGATCGGGAGCTCGAAGATCCGCGCCTGGCGGGCCTCTGACAGCGCAGGGATGGCTTCGATGACGTCCGGCACGAGGTCGAGGATCCTAGACGGTTGATTGCGCGACGCGCACCGCCAGATGCGCTGCGTCTCGCGGCACGTGCCGCGCAATCAGCCTTCTACCGGCCGTCCTTGCGCCATACGTACAAGTGCCCGCGCCCCTCGCCCGCGAGCCCGAGATCGCGGACCGCCGCGGTCACGCCCGGATAGGCGTCGTCGTCCCAGTCGTGGAAGGCGATGATGCCGCCCGGCGCGACGGCCGGCTCCCACGTGCGAAACGTCGCGACCGTCTCGTCGTACTCGTGCGAGGAATCGACGAAGACCGCGTCGACCGGCGGCGGATCGGCGGGTCCGAGGCCGCCGGGGCGGTCGTGCAGGTGCAGGCGCGCCCGGTCGCCCGGCGCGAGCAGCCCGAGGTAGCGGTCGCGCTCGGCGTGCGCCTCGACGTCCCAGGAGTGCACCTCGCGGTCGGGCCGGGCGAGCGTCAGGCAGCAGGTCGTCCAGGCCGCCGCGGTGCCGATCTCCGCGACGCGACGGGCGTCGCGCAGCGTGTCGAGCAGGACGCGCAGCTCGGCGGGCCGGCAGGCGACGTCGATGCTCCACGTGTCGTGGGCGCCCTGGGCGCGGCGCAGCGCGCGCAACCAGAAGGCCGCGACCGGCCGCGGGAGCCGCGCGAGGCTCGTCGCCTGCAGCGCGAGGCGGCGCGCGCGCTGCGCCGCCGACCGGCGGTCGTCGGAGCGAAACAGGTGAAGCCGGCCGCTGCCCATCTGCCCGCAACCTACCGGCGCGCGCCGTGCCGGCGCGTCCCCCGCCGCAGGCCGGGCAGTGCGCGTGCGTGCCGGCGTGACATCGTTCCCGGGGTGCAGATCGTCGCCATCGACGCGCGCGACGCCTTCGACCCCCAGCTGCGGGGCTGGGGCCGCTACGTGCGCGAGCTCGTCGATGCCCTGCCCGAGCGGCCGGACCTCGAGTACCACGTCATCGAGCGCGGCGGCCGCGGCCCGGAGCTGCTCTTCGAGCAGGTCGAGCTGCCGCTGCGCCTGCGCCGCGAGCAGGCCGACCTCGTCCACGCGCCCAACTGCTTCCTGCCGCTCGCCCGGCCCTGCATGGGCGTCGTGACGATCCACGACCTCGCGTTCGAGGTCTTCCCCGACGACTTCTCCCGGCGGACGGGCTGGAAGTACCGCACGTTCGCGCGCCGCGCGGCGCGCTCGGCGCAGCGCGTCATCTGCGTCTCGGGCTACACCGCCGCCGACGTCGTGCGCCGCTACGGCGTCGACGAGGCGCGCGTGCGGATCATCCCCAACGCGCCCTCGCTGCCGATCGGCGACGAGCCCGTTGCCCGGCGACGGCCCGTATCTGCTGGCCGTGGGCGACCTGCGGCCGAAGAAGAACCTGCTGCGGCTCGTCGAGGCGTTCAGGCTGCTGCGCGCGGAGGGCCTCGAGCACCGGCTCGTCCTGGCCGGCGTCGACAGCGGCGCGGAGGCCGAGCGCGTGCGCGAGGCGGCGGGCGGCGAGCCCGTGCAGCTGACGGGCTTTCTGTCCGACGCGCGCCTGGACGCGCTCATGCGCGGCGCCGACGCGCTCGTGCACCCGTCGCTCTACGAGGGCTTCGGGCTCGTGCTCGTCGAGGCGATGGCGCGCGGCGTGCCGGTCGTCGCCGCCCGCGCGACGGCGCTGCCCGAGACCGGCGGCGACGCGGCCGAGTACTTCGACCCGCTCGACGTCGCGGACATGGCGGCGGCGATCCGCCGGGTCGTCGGCGATCGCGCGCGTCACGACGAGCTCGTCGCGGCTCGGGTCGCTGCGCGCCGGGCGGCTGTCGTGGGCCGGCAGCGCGGCGCTCACGGTGGCCGTCTACGAGGAGATGCTGCTGTGAAGCCCGTGCGCGTGCGCGTCGCGCCGTCGTGAGCGAGCCCGCCGAACGGACGACGGTGCTCGTCCTCAGCGTCGACGAGGCGCACCTGCTCGAGCGCTCGCTGCCCGCCGCGGCGGCCCAGCCGGGCGCCGACGTCGTCGTCATCGACAACGCGTGCACCGATGCGACGCGCGGCGTCGCGGAGGCGTCCGGCGCGCGCGTGGTCGCCCTGCGCGAGCGCATGTCCTATGCGGCGGCGATGAACGCCGGGATCGCGGCGACGGCGGGCGAGGCGGTGCTCCTGCTCAACGCCGACTGCGTGCTCGACCCCGGGTTCCTCGCCGCCGCGCGGCCGCGGCTGTCGCAGCGCGGCGTGGGATCGGTCGCGCCGCGGTTGATCCGCTCGACGGGGATGGAGGCGGGCGACCGCCTCGACCGCCTCGACGCGGTCGGGATGGTGGTCGACCGGCGGCGCAAGAACACGCTCGTCGGCCATGACGAGCCGGCGTCCGGCTACACGCAGGCGTCGGAGGTGTTCGGCGGCGACGGCGCCTGCGTGCTCTATCGGCGCGAGGTGCTCGACGCGTGCGCAGTCGGCGGCGAGGTCTTCGACGAGGACCTCGAGCTGTGGGCGTCGGACGTCGACCTCGCGTGGCGCGCGCGGCTGCTCGGCTGGCGCTGCATGTACGAGCCGGGCGCGGTGGCCTGGCACATGCGCTTCTACTCGCCGACGACGCGCTCCGGGCTCCCGGAGGCGCATCGCCGGCTGCAGTTTCGCAACCGGCTGCTGATGATGGCCAAGAACGACGCGTGGGCCGACGTGCGCGGCGACCTGCACCGGATCGCGCTCTACGAGGTGCTCGCGCTGGGTCACGTGCTGCTGCGCGAGCGCCATCTGCTGCGGGCCTACGGGGAGGCGCTGCGCGCGCTGCCGGCGGCGCGGCGCCGGCGCGCGGTGGTGCAGGGCAAGCGGACGCGGGGTGCGCGGCCGCCATTCGGGTTGCGCGCGCGGCGGTGAGCGTCCGGGGCCGCGGGCTCGGCGTCTGCCGTGTCCTCAGCCCTCCTGCTCGGTCGGGCGGATCAGCATCTCGTTGATCGCCATGCGCCGCGGGCGGGTGACGATGTAGGCGATCGCGTCGGCGATGTCCTCGGCCTCGAGGGGCTCGATGTCGGCGAGCCGGCTCATCATCTGGTCGCGGATCTCGTCGCGGATGTGGTCGGGCAGCTCGGTGTCGACGGCGCCCGGCTCGATGAGCGAGACGCGCACGTGGCGGCCGGTCACCTCCTGGCGCAGCGACTCGCTGAACGCCCCGACGCCGTGCTTGGTGAGGTTGTAGACGCCCGAGTTGCGGCGCGCGAGGCGGCCCGCGACGGAGCTGATGTTCACGATGTCGGCGACGTGGCGCGGATCCTGGCCGGCGGCGTCGAGCAGGTGCGGCAGCGCGGCGTGCGCGACGTACAGCAGGCCCTTGAGGTTGAGGTCGATCATCCGGTCCCACTCCTCGACGGGCGCGTCCTCGATCGGCCCGAGCAGCATGACGCCGGCGTTGTTGACGACGGTGTCCAGGCGCCCGAGGCTGTCGACCGTGTGGCGGACGAGGTGGCGCACCTGCTCCTGATCGGTGACGTCGGTCTCGATCGGGAGCGCCGTGCCGCCGTCCTGCTTGATCTCCTCGGCGAGCGCGACGAGCCGATCCATGCGCCGGGCCGCGATCGCGACCGCGGCGCCGCGCCGCGCGAGCTCCCGCGCCGTGGCCTCGCCGATCCCGCTGCTGGCGCCCGTGACGAGCGCCACCGTGTTGTCGAGTTGTTCGGTCATTCGTTGGATGGTGCCCGGTTGGGGTGGTTGCCGACGCGCTTGCTGCGGTGTCTTGTGGCGCCCCGCGCTGTCGCTTCGTGGCGGGTTGGGCGTTGGCGGGGGGTTGCGGATGTGAGGGGTGTTTCGTGGATCGCGTGTCGGATCGATCTTGACATTGCTGCCCGGATCGCGGAGCGCTAGCACGGTCGCGTCACCCGCGAGCAGCTGGTGGTGGGCCGGGGTTCCCACCCGGTGTTCCCGGGCAAGCCGGGCTACGCCGTGCGCGTGATCGAGAGGGTGATGACGTTCGTGACGTGGTCGTGCTGCTGCTCGTCAACTACGACTGTGCGATCGACTTCTCGGCCTGCCGGAGCCCGCGTAGGCACCCGTCCGCCGCCGCTGCCCGGCGGCCGGGCCGACGGGGCACTCACGCGTAGACGGGTCTGGGCGGATCGGCCGGGGCGTTCGTGGCCGGCGTCGGTCGCCTTGACCTCTATCCGAGGACAAGGCGACACGACCAACGCGAACCCGCACATGCCCGCCGCGCCCGGCCCACCCCTCGCTTCATCGATGCTGTTCGCGAGCGATGGCGCGGTCTGCGGCGTCGCGTCGACCGGCATGGCGACAAGGTCGATTGCCACTGGCCCGAGCACGACCTGACCGTCGAGCTGGTCAGCTACCGCTATCACGCCACCCGCCACGCCTTCGAGCACGATGTCGCTCGAAGCGCGCTCCGGCCACCTGGCGTACACCTACGGCGACGTCTACGAACACGCCGCGCGGACCGCGGCGGAGCTGTCAGCGCGGCTTCGCTGACGGTTCGCGCGCCGCGGCGAAGATCTCGGCCACGGCGGGCTCCATGTAGTAGTCGGTCCCGCCGTCGTCGCGGCCCTCCGTCGCGAGCGGGAGCTCGCGACCGAGCTTGCGGGCGTAGCGGCCTGGCCAGGCGAGGATGCCGGCGACGCCGTGGGCGCCCTTCTCGAGACCGAGGCGGGCGGCGATCTCGTTGCCCGCGAGGCGCTCGCCGGGCGCGTCGATCAGCAGGTCGAACAGCGCCTGGGCGGGCGGCGCGAGCTTGCCGTACAACCATGCGGCCTCGCCGGCGTCGGCGGCCGACCATGCGGCCGGCTCGCCGAAGCCGGGATGCGATCGACCCGGCCCGGGCCCGCGGCCACGACCGCGGCGGCCGCCCCAGGGCGGCGCGCCGGGCTCGGCCGACAGGAAGCTCGCGAACCAGACGTAGAACTCCGGCACGCGCTCCTCCGGGACGGCGACCGTGATCTGCTTGTCGGCCATCAGGCCGTCTGCGTCTCGGTGTCGGTCGTGGCGGCGGCCTCTTCGGCGTGGCGGTGGTGGCCGCAGCGGTGTCCGCGGCCGTGGCCGCGACGCTTGGGGAAGCCCGCGAGGAAGCGTCCGTAGAACGCGTAGAACTCCGCGACACGGTCCTCGGGAACTTCGATGGTGATCTGCTTGTCCTGTGATGTGGGCTCGGCTGGTCATATGCCTGCCCTCCTTTCGTCTTGCTTACGAGGAGGATCATATACAAGTAAATACTTAAGTACAAGGCCCCTCGCGCAACGTCTTTGCGCACGCGCTCCCGAGCGCCCACCCGCGACCGGGCGCTACCACGAACGCGTGAGCCCGCCGTCCACGAGCAGCGACTGCCCCGTCACGTAGCTTGCCGCCTGCGAGCAGAGGAAGACCGCGGCGGCCGCGACCTCCTCGGGCGTGCCCAGGCGCCCCGCGGGCACCTCCTCGCGCGCCGCCGCCGCGGCGGCCTCGATCCCGCCGTCGCCCTCGGCCAGGCGATCGGTCCCGATCCGTCCCGGCAGCACGGCGTTGAACGTCACGCCGTGCGCCGCGTTCTCGCGCGCGAGCAGCTTCATCGCCGCCAGCAGCCCCGGGCGGTTGGCGTTGGACAGCTGCAGGCCCGGCAGCGGCTCGCGCGCGCTGCTCGACGAGACGGCGAGCACGCGACCGAAGCCGCGCTCGCGCATGCCCGGCACGAGACGCGCCAGCACGAGCATCGGCGAGACGACGAGCGCACGATGCGCCGCCTCCCACGCCGCGGCCGGGATCGCGAGCGGATCGTCGTGGCGCGGCGGGCCGCCGGTGTTCGCGACGTAGACCTCGATCGGCCCCAGCTCGGCCTCGACGGCGTCGAGGAGCGGATCGACCGCCTCCAGGTTCGCGCTGTCGAACACGTAGCCGCGCCCGCCGGTCGCCTCCGCCGCCGACGCGACGCCGCCGGCCGATCGCGCCGCCACCGCGACCCGCGCGCCCTCCGCCGCCAGCGCAGCGGCGATCGCGCGGCCGATGCCCCGCGACGCCCCCGTCACGAGCGCTACGCGCCCGTCGAGCCCGAGGTCCACCTCACTCCTCCTCCACGTCCCCCGGCGCGCGGGCGATGACCGCCATCCGGTCATGGAAGTCCGGCGCCCACATCCGGTCGGCGATCCGCACCGCCCGCGCGCCGCGCACGAGCGCGCGCGCCAGCCCCGGCGAGTAGCCGCCGATGCGCTCGAGGTAGTAGCGCACGCTGAAGGCCTTCGGCGCGCTGCCGATCTCCAGCACCGTCCAGCCGTGGCGCTCCAGCAGCGTGCGCAGCGAGCGGCGCGTGAAGAACTGCACGTGCGTCGGGATCACCGACCACCAGCGTGCGCGCAGCCCGCGCGCGACGACGCTGCCCGCGTCCGGCAGCGCCATCCACGCGATCCCGCCGGGGCGCAGCAGCTCGGCCATCCGGTCCAGCGCCTCGCCGGGGCGCGGCAGGTGCTCGATGACGTCGCCCATCACGATCGCGTCGTAGTGGTGCAGCGGCAGCTCGGTCGTGAAGAGGTCGCCGGTGTGAACGGTGAGGCCGAGCCGGTTGCGCGCGTAGGCGGACGCGAACGCCGACGGCTCGACCCCGGCGGCGTCCCAGCCGCGGTCGACGGCCTCCGCCAGCAGGAAGCCGACCCAGCAGCCGAGGTCCAGCAGGGTGCGCCGCCGCGGGCCGCCGTTGTTGGGCGGGATCGGGATCGGCTGGAGCTGCGCCTCGATGCGCGCGAGCGCGCGCCGCGCCGTCTCGCGCTGGCCGGCCTCCTCGGCGACGTAGTCCTCCGAGGCGGCGTCCGCGTAGGCGCTCTCGAGCACCGCGTCGGCGGGCATCGGATCGGTCTGGCGGTGGCCGCACGCCGTGCAGCGGACGATGTCGGCGAGCGCCGTGCCGAAGCGGTCGGTCGTCGGGATCAGGCCGTCCGGGCCGGCGTCGCCGGCCACCTTCAGGTGGGGCACGAGGCCGGGGGCGCCACAGGCTGCACAGCGGGTCACGCCGGGCAGCCTACGGCCGGGCGGTCCGGGCTGCCGATCCGCACCTGTCCGGGCGGCCGCCGCAAGACGGCTGCGGACCCGCAGCACGAACCACTCACTACGATCAACCGCGTGGCCGACCGGCATCTGGGCCTGCTGAGCATCGTCGCGCCGATGCTCGACGAGGAGGGCACGGCGCAAGCGTTCTGCGATCGCGTTCGCACGGCGCTCGACGGCCTGCCGTGGGAGCTGATCGTCGTCGACGACGGCTCCGCGGACGCCACGCCGCAGATCCTCGCCGAGGCCGCCCGCGCCGACGAGCGCGTGAAGGTCGTGTCGCTGTCGCGCAACTTCGGCCACCAGACGGCGATCACCGCCGGCCTGGACCACGCCGCAGGCGATGTCGTCGTGATGATCGACTCCGACCTGCAGGACCCGCCCGAGCTCGTCCGGACGATGCTCGAGCACTGGCGGGCGGGCTCCGACGTCGTCTACGCCACGCGCACCGACCGCGACGGCGAGTCGCGCTTCAAGCTCAAGACCGCCGACTGGTTCTACCGCATCATGGGCCGCGTCTCCGACGTCCCGCTGGCGGCGAACTCGGGCGACTTCCGGCTGCTCGACCGGCGCGCGCTCGACGCGCTGCTGATGATGCGCGAGCGCAACCGCTACCTGCGCGGGATGACGTCCTGGGTCGGCTTCACGCAGACCGCGCTGCCCTACCACCGCGAGGCGCGTCACGCGGGCCAGACGAAGTACCCGATCCGCAAGATGGTGCGCTTCGCGCTGGACGCGATCGCGTCGTTCTCGCACGCGCCGCTGCAGATCGCCACCGTCGCGGGCTTCGCCTGCGCGATGCTCGCGTTCCTCGCCATCCCGGTCGCGATCGTCTTCCGGGTCTTCGGCGCCTTCGTGCCCGGCGTCACGACGACGGTCGTCGCGGTGCTGCTGCTCGGCGGGATCCAGCTCATGGCGATCGGGATGATCGGCGAGTACGTGGGGCGCATCTACGACGAGGTCAAGCGGCGACCGCTGTACGTCGTGCGCGAGCGGACCAACGTGGCCGCGGCCGAGGATGAGCGCGAGCGCGCCTCGGTCTAGCCCGGCCCGTCAGCGAGCGCTGACGGCGCTCGGAGCGATGATCTCGATCGCGGCGCTCGCCGCGGTCGTGGTCTGGGCTGCGCATCAGGAGCCGCCGGCGCTGCCGAACGCGCCCGGCCGGGTCGCCGAGTTCGGCGCCGCGATCGCGTTCTACCTCGCGGGCTGCGCCGTGCGCGCCGAGCGCTGGTACGAGCTGCTGCGCTACAACGGCGCCCAGCCGCGGCGGCTGGACGCCTACGGGCTGCTCGCCGTCGCGAACTTCGGCAACAACATCCTGCCGGCGCGGGCGGGCGACGCGCTGCGCGTGCTCCTCATCGCGCCCCGCGCGCAGACCGACGCGCGCACCGCGATCGGCACGATCGTCGCCGAGCGCGTGCTCGACGTCGTCGTGCTCGTCGGGCTCTTCGTCGTGCTCGCCTACGGCGTGCTCGGAGGCATCGACGTGCCGTCCGCGGGCCGGCTCGTGTTCGCGGCGCTGCTCGTGGCGGCGCTCATCGCCGCCGGCGCGGCGGCCGCCTGGGTGCTGCACCGCCGCGGCCACCTGCGCCGCGTGATCGCGTTCGTCGCGCCGATGGCCGAGGCGACGCGGCGGCTGCGCTCCAACCACGGGATGCAGCTGCTGGGGATCACGTTCGCCATCTGGATGCTGGAGTGGATCGCGTGGTGGCTGACCGCGCGCGCCGTCGGCCTGGACCTCGCCGTCGTCGAGGTCGGCTACCTCATGGGCCTCGCGTCGGTCTTCGCGCTCATCCCGAGCGGGCCGGGCTACGTCGGGACGTTCGACGCGGCGGTCGTCTTCGGGGTCCGCGCGCTCGAGCGCACCGGCGCGCAGGCGCTCTCCTACGTCCTGCTGCTGCGCTTCGTCGTGACGGTGCCGATCACGCTCATCGGGCTCGTCGTGCTCGTCGCGGGCTACGGCGGGATCGACCGCGTCCGCGCGCTGGTGCGGGCTTGACTGCGCGCTTGCTCGACCATGGCGCGCAGGCGAAGGGCGGCTGCTCGCGATGAGGTCGCGGTGCTGGGCGCCGGCGTCGCCGGCCTCGTCTGCGCGTACCGGCTCTCGCAGGAGGGGCACGTCTGCGACGTCTACGAGCGCTGGCCCGGGCTCGGCGGCCAGGCCGCGACGCTCGACGTCGGCGGCGGCGACCTGCTCGAGCGCTACTACCACCACCTCTTCACGAGCGACCGCCACATCGTCTCGCTCTACGAGGAGCTCGGCATGGGCGACGAGCTCGAGTGGCATCCGTCCTCGATGGCGTTCTTCCTCGACGGCCGCCAGTGGGCGTTCAACGGGCCGCTGGACCTGCTGCGGTTCGGCCCGCTGTCGCCGCCCGCGCCGCCTGCGGATGGGGCTCGCCGTCCTGCTGCTGCAGAAGCGCGCCAAGCGGGTCGAGCCGTTCGAGTCGATCACGGCGCGCGAGTGGATCGAGAAGCGGATGGGGCGCGGGCCGTGGCGCAAGGTCTGGGGCCCGCTGCTGCGCGGCAAGTTCGGCACGAGAGCGGAAGACATCTCGATGGCGTGGCTATGGAGCAAGCTCACGCTGCGCCGCCAGCTCGAGGGCGACGAGGCGCGCCAGGAGCTGCTCGGCTACCCGTCGCACTCGTGGGAGCGCCTGTTCGACGGGCTGCGCGACGCGATCGCCGGCGCCGGCGGCCGCGTGCTGATCGACCGCCCGGCCATGGCGCTGCGCCGCGACGGCGACGGCGCGCTGCACGTCGCGGCGGGCGCTCCGGGCTCGTTTCGCGCCGGCCACGACCCGCGCCGCTTCGCGCGCGCGGCGGGCGGCGAGGAGCGCTACGACGCCGTCGTCGCGACCGTGCCGAGCGACGTCTTCTCCGCGCTGCTCGACGACGAGCTGGCGGCGGCGATCGGGCCCGGCTACCTCGACCGCCTGGCGGCCACCGAGTACCACACCGCGCTGTGCCTGCTGCTCGAGCTCGACCGCCCGTTCTCACCGTTTTACTGGACGAACATCGCCGATCCCGAGCTGCCGTTCGTCGGCCTCGTCGAGCACACGAACTTCATCTCACCGGACCGCTACGGCGGCCGGCGCTTTCTCTATGTCGCCAACTACCTCGCGCCCGGCGATCCGCTGCTCGCGCTCGATCCCGACGCGTTGCTGGCCGCGTATCTGCCGGGCCTGCGCAAGGTTCAGCCGGAGTTCTCGACGGACTGGATCCGGGCGCGCTGGCTGCACCGCGAGCCCGCCGCGCAGCCGATCGTCACCGTCGGCTACCACCGCCGGATCCCGCCGCTCCAAACCGGTGTGCCGGGGCTCGTGCTGGCGAACACGACGCAGATCTATCCCGAGGACCGCGGCACGAACTACAGCGTGCGGCTCGGGACCGACGCGGCACGGGCGCTGCTGGACGGAATCTAAGCGCCGGGCGCGAGAATCCTTAGTTGTCCACCGTTATGTGTATGTCACACTTGCCGTTCAACACGGGGGGCCAACGAACAAGTAGGGATATTCGCCTATGGATGGCTTCGTATTACCACTCGTCGTGTTCACCGGGGCTCTCGGCTGGCTCCTGGTGGCAGATCATCAAGGGGTCGTTCGACGATCCCTACCCGTTGCGAGCCGGGGTCACCTGGGCCGTCACGTGCCCAGCTGCCGGGCTGCTGTTCGGCGCAGGACTCGCACCGCTCGCGTTCGTCGTCGGGCACCGTGAGCATGCTCGCGCTGGGATCGCTCGGATACTGGTTCCTGGCGACCGAGTCCGACAACGACTCCGGCAATGATGCCGAGGAGCCGGTCGAGCCCGATCCGGGCCCGAGCGACGACATCATGCTCGAGATCCCGAAGTGGGCTCAGCGTGCCGAGCCGGAGACCGGCGTCGACTGGGCCGCGTTCGATCGTGCCCGTTAGGATTGGGAGAAGACGATCCCGGTCCCTGCCACGGAGCCGGAGCGCGAGCTCCTACCCGCCGACGTCTGAGTAGACCCGCCACGTCGCCCGCGCCGCATCGGCCCAGCTCCAGGCCGGCGGCGCGGGCGCCGGGCGCGTCGCCGCCACACCGGCCGCCAGCAGGCCCTCGAGGTCGCCGGCCTCGACGAACGTGGCGCGCTCGCCGAGCACCTCGCGCAGCACCGGGATGTCGGTCGCGACGACCGGCGTGCCGCAGGCGAGCGCCTCGATGGTCGGCAGCCCGAAGCCCTCGTCGTCGGACGGGAAGACGAGCGCGCGCGCGCCGGAGTAGATCGCGGCGAGGTGGTCGTCCGGGACGTGCCCCGTGAGCGTCACGTCGGGCAGCTCGTGCGCCCATGGCTTCGTCTTGCCGACGAGCACGAGCGGCAGCTCGCGCGGCGTGCGCGCCAGCGCCGCGACGCGCTTGCGCGGATCCGGCGTCTGCAGGCCGCCGACCCACAGCAGGTACTCCTCCGGCAGCTCGTAGCGCTTGCGCGCCGCGGCGACCTCGTCCGCGCCGCGCTCGTACAGCGCGGGCGCCGGCGCCTCGTGGATGACCGCGATGCGCTCGGGATCGATGCCGACGTGCTCGCTCACCTCCGCCGCCACGACGGACGTCGGCACGATGACCCGCGCCGAGCGCTCGACGGCGAGGTAGCGCATGCGAAAGCGGATGCCGGTGCGCAGGTACTCGCTGCGGCGCTTGAGCGGGACGACGTCGTGCAGCGTCACGATCTGCGGGCCCGGCGGGCGCAGCAGCGCGCCGTCGATCCACGGCGAGTGGAAGACGTCGCCGCGGCGCGGGCGGTGCGTCTCGACGATCTCGTCGCCTTCGGCGGCGGTGTCGCGCAGCGCCTGCAGCAGGCAGCTCGCGTAGCGCCCGATCCCGCGCGGGTCGTCCGCGGGACGGCTGTCGAAGGCGACCCTCACCGGCCCGCCGCCGCGAGCAGGATCGCCTCGACGCGGTCGGCGTACGCGTCGGCGCCGAAGCGCTGCGCGCGCTCGTGGGCGGCGGCGCCCATCCGCTCCCGCGCGGCGAGCACCTCGAGCACCGCCGCGGCGAGCTCGTCGGGGCGGCCGGGCGTCACGAGCCGTCCGGTCACGCCGTCGGCGACGACCTCGGCGAGGCCGCCGACGCGCGTCGCGACGACCGGCGTGCCGGCCGCCATCGCCTCGGCGAGCACGGTCCCGAACGGCTCCTGGCGCGAGGGCGCGACGAGCACGTCGAGGTGGCGCATGACCGCGGCGCCGTCCGGCACCCAGGGGACGTGCTCGACGCCGTCGGCCTGGCGCACCTCGCGCCGCGTAGTCCGGCGCGCTGTCGTAGGGATCGTCGCCGACGAGGACGATCCGCGCCCCGGGCGCCCCGGCGCGGATCTGCGCGGCGGCGCGGACGAGGTCGAGCGGGCCCTTGCGCGGCTCGATCCGCCCGACGAAGCCGACGACGGGCCGGTCCGTCGCCGGGCGGCCACGGCGCGGGCGCGTCGGGGACGTCGAGCTCGACCGGGCAGTAGACGACGTGCGCGTCCAGGCCCGGCAGGCGGTCCGCGACGGCGCCGGAGTCGGCGAGCACGGCGTCGGCGAGCGACCAGAAGCGCGGCACGCGATCGACGATGTCATGGACGTGCAGCACGCTGCGGCGACCCCGCAGGGCGGGCAGCAGGCGGCCGCTCACCGTCCCGTTGAGGTAGACGAGGTCGTGGCCGGCGGCGAGCCTGCGCGCGCGCGGGAAGCTCGCCGCGGCGCGCGCCCCGGCGCCGCGCTCGAGGCCGCCGAGCGCGAGCCGCACGACCGGCAGCCCGGCGTCGTCCAGGGGACCGGCGGCCGGGGTCGCGAGCGTCAGCGCGTGGCCGCGCGCGAGCAGCCGCTTGGCGAGCCGCAGCAGCCCGATCTCGGCGCCGCCCGGGTGGGCGACGGCACACACAGCGAGGATCCGCACGGCGCGATCCTCGCAGGGCGCGGGCCGCTGCGAGACTTCGCGGACGTGGTGAGCGCGCTGCACGATGCGATCTGGGAGGCCGTGCCCGCCGATGCGGCGCCCGAGCGCTTCGCGCCGCGGCGCGCGTTCCTGCTCGCGCACGTCGCGCCCGGCGACGCGGTGCTCGACCTCGGCTGCGGCGCGGGCGAGTTCAGCGCCGCGCTGCGCGAGGCCGGCGCGCAGCCGATCGCGGTCGACGTCGCGGCCGAGGCGCTGCGCCGCGCGGCCGAGCGGGTGCCGGGCCTGGACCTGCGGCTCTGGCGCGACGGCGAGCCCCTGCCGCTCGACGACGCGAGCGTCGACGTCGTCTGGGCGGGCGAGGTGATCGAGCACGTCGCCGACCTCGCGCCGTGGCTGTCGGAGGTGCGCCGCGTGCTGCGCCCGCGCGGCACGCTGCTGCTCACGACGCCGCACCACGGGCCGCTGACGCTGCTGCGCCTCGCGCTCAGCCCGCGGCGCTTCGCCGCGCACTTCGAGCCGCGCTCGGACCACGTGCGCTTCTTCTCGCCGCGCACGCTGCGCGCGCTGCTGGACGACCTCGGCTTCGACGTCGAGCAGCTGCGCGTCAGGCGCTCGACGATCCTCGCCCGCGCGGTGCGCGGCTAGGTCAGGACCCGATGCGCGTCCTGCTCGACACGACGTATGCGCTGCGCGGCCCGTCCGGGACCGGCGTGTACGTCGAGCGCCTGAGCGCGGCCCTGCGGGCCGAGGGCGTCGACGTCGTCGAGGCCGCCGACGTGCGCCGGCCGCCGCCCGCGGGCGGCGGGGCCGGCAGCGCGCGCAACCTCGCGCGCGACGTGTGGTGGACGCAGGTCGCGCTGCCGCGCCGCGCGCGGGCGGCCGGCGCCGACGTCCTGCACCACCCGCTGCCGGCGCTCGCGCGCAGGGCGCCGTGCCCGCAGGTCGTGACGGTCCACGACCTCGCCTTCGAGCGCCTGCCGGACCACTTCGCGCCCGCCTTCCGGCGCTGGGCGTCGGTCGTGCACCGGCGCGCGGCGCGCGGCGCCGACGCGGTCGTCTGCGTCTCGCAGACGACGCGGCGCGACGCGATGGCGCGCTGGGGCGTCGACGGCACGCGGATCGTCGTCGCCGCGCACGGGCCCGGCCAGGAGCCGCAGATCGCCGGCGGTGCGGGGCGCGCCGAGCACTTCCTCTACGTCGGCGACGACGAGCCGCGCAAGAACCTCGCGCTCCTGCTCGAGGCGCACGCGCGCTACCGCCGCCAGGCCGGCGCGGGCGCGCTGGACCTCGTCCTCGCCGGCCGCGCGCGGACCGTCCAGGAGGGCGTGCGCTGCGAGCCCATGCCGGACGACCTCGTCGCGCTGCTCGGCGGCGCCGCGGCGCTCGTGCACCCCGCGCTGCACGAGGGCTTCGGCCTCACCCCGCTGGAGGCGATGTACGCGGGCGTCCCGGTCATCGCCGCCCGTTCGCCGGGGCTCGCCGAGACCTGCGCCGACGCGGCGCTCTACGTCGATCCCTACGACGCCGACGGGCTCGCGCACGAGCTGGCGCGCGTCGCCGCGGATCCCGCGCTGCGCGCCGCGCTCGCCGCGCGCGGCCGCGACCGCGCGGCGGCGTTCTCCTGGCGCGCGTCAGCGCGTGCGCACATCGAGGCATATAGCCTGGCTCAGGTGCCCGTGCCACGAATTCACCGCCACCGCTGCGACATCTGCGATGAAGGTCGCGATCCTCGGCACGCGCGGCATCCCCGCGTCCTACAGCGGATTCGAGACCGCCGCCGAGCAGCTTGCCAGCCGCCTGACCGAGCGCGGCCACGAGGTGATCGTCTACTGCCGCCCGCACGTCGTCGACCGGCGCCTGAAGGAGCACAAGGGCGCGCGGCTCGTGCACATCCCGGCGGTGCGCAACAAGTACCTCGACACGTTCACGCACACGTTCCTGTCCTCGCTGCACGCCGCGCGGCGGCTGCGGCCCGACGTCGCGCTGTTCTTCATCGCCGGCAACAGCCCGATGTGCCTCGTCACGCGCAGCGCGGGGATCCCGACGGTCATCAACGTCGACGGGCTGGACTCCGACCGCTCGAAGTGGCCCGCGCTCGCGAAGGCCTACCTGCGCTTCGCCGAGCGCAACGCGCCGCGCTGGTCGGACACGGCGATCACCGACTCGCACGCGGTCGCGGAGATCTTCGAGCAGCGCTACGGCCAGCGCATCGGGGTCGTGCCCTACGGCGTCGAGGACCCCGGCCACGGGGGCACGGAGACGCTCGACCGCCTCGGCCTCGAGCCGGGCAAGTACGTCCTCTTCGTCGGCCGCCTGGAGCCCGAGAACAACCCGCACGTCCTCGTCGAGGCGTTCAGCCGCATCTCCGGCGAGCGGGCGAAGGGGATGAAGCTCGTCGTCGTCGGCGGGGCGCCGTACGCGCACGACTACATCAAGCAGGTCCAGCGCGCCGGCGACCCGCGCGTCGATCTTCCCCGGCTACGTCTTCGGGCGCGGCTACTGGGAGCTGCAGCGCCACGCCTACGTCTTCTGCGCGCCGACCGAGGTCGGCGGCACGCACCCGGTCATCCTCGAGGCGCTGGCGGCGGGCAACTGCGTGCTCGTCAACGACCACGCGCCGAACGTCGAGACCGTCGGCGACGCCGGGCTGACGTTCTCCGGCAAGGAGGGCGTGCCGTCGCTGACCGCCCAGCTCGAGCGCCTGTTCGACGAGCCCGAGCTCGTCGAGCACTACCGCGCCCGGGCGCGCGAGCGCGCCCGGCGCTACTCCTGGGACGCGGTCACCGACGAGTACGAGCAGCTGCTCGTCAGCGTGCGCCAGATGGGCGGCCCGGGCGCGCTGCCGGCCGAGCTCGTCGACGGCGTGGCGCCGCCGTTCGTCGGAATGCGCTGACGGCGCTAGCGGACGACGGTGACGGTCACCGGGCCGGCTTGCCGTCGGGCGCCCGCCGTTTGACCAGAGGATCCGCACCGAGCCGCTGCGCAGCACCCGCAGGGACGTCTCGAAGTAGTGCTCCGGGCCGCGCGCCGTGACCCGCGTGCGCGTCTGCCAGCGCTTGGCGCCGCGCGGGCGGAACTGGACCTGGACGGGCACGTTCGCCGCCGCCTGCGCGGGGCGCAGCATCCCGAAGACGCCCGTCGAGCGGCCGCGGCGCAGCCGGGTCTGCTTGACGAAGATCGGCGTGATGTAGGCCTTGTAGGAGTCCTTGCGCCGCCCGCCGAGCAGCTGCAGCCCGCTCTGGAACGTGCGCCAGGCCAGCTGCGGGCTCTTCTTCGGGTCAAACGCAGGGTCGGGCGCGTCGTCGACGAGCAGGAACTGGCTCAGCGCCTGCACGTTGGGGTTCTTGTAGGCCATGTACTCGGCCTGGTTGAGCCAGGCCGCCTGCTTGCTGAACGTGACGACCTTCGCGACGAACGGGTCCGGCTTGGTCTGGTAGCCGTACTCGGTGAGGTACAGCGGCACGCCGCGCTTGGTCTGCATCTTCTGGCCGTAGCGCTGGTAGATGCGCGTGAGCTCGTGGCTCAGCCTGCCGAGGTCGGCGATCGAGACCCAGTCCTGCCATTTCGAGGACCGTCCCGGGCGGGGTCAGCAGCGCGTAGGGGTGATGGGCGTAGCCGGTCGCGTGGAACAGCGCCGGGTTCTGGGCGACGAACGTGGGGATGTCGCCGGGGCACTCGCGCAGGTGGGCCTCGCCGCCCTTGAGCAGGTTGAGGTTGTCGTCGAGGCAGTACATCCGGCGCAGGAACTTCAGCGCGTCGATCGAGCGCGACAGCCCCTTGTCGGTCTGGGTGCCCTGCGGCGCCGTCTCGCCGATGAGGATCGTGTCGGTGCCGTGGGCGCTGTCGGCGAGGCCCTGCCAGGCGGCGGCGACGAGCTTGCGGTAGATCATCGGCGCGGCGTCGACCTGCTTCTTGTCGTTGCGCGGGTCCGGGCTCCACTGCGGCGTCAGCCAGCCGGCCTGGTTGGGCTCGTTCCAGATCGACCAGTAGTCGACCCGCGGCAGGCCGGCGTACGTGCCGCTGTAGCGCGTGCCGACGGCGCGCACGAACTTGCCGAACTCGTCGGGGTTGGGGCCGAACGTCTGCTGGATGTCGGCGCGCGGCGACTCCGACGCGGCCCAGCGCGGCACCGGCGAGGTGATGTTGAGGTTCACGCCGATGCCGCGCGCCTGCGCCGCCTGGATGACGCGGTCGTAGGGAACCCAGTGCTCGGCCGGGTACTGCGCCGGATCGGTCGCGTCGAAGTTCGGCTTCTGCGGCTGGTCGTTGGCCGGTGCGACGACGCGCCAGAAGACCGAGACGCGGATGCGGTCGACGCCCAGGGACTGCAGCGTGTCGAGCGTCGAGTTCATCTGGTCGGCCGTGCCGTAGATGAGCATCGGGTCGTCCTGGAACATCGACTCCTGCGTCTTGGACGCGAGCGCAAGCGACGGGAAGGCCGCCAGCACGAGGATGGCGGCGATGAGGGGACGGAGTGGTTTCACGGTGCGGTGGTCTGGCGCTGCGCAGCAAGGAACACGGCAACAGCGTCAGAAGATCGGGGGTCGAGGTAGAGCGCCGGCCGAATCGCCGTCATCGCGACCCGCGGCCGCTTGAGCGTATTCAACTCGAATTCTGCAAGTCGCAGCCACGGGTCGGGGTTGGCGGGCTGCAGGCGCACTGCCTGCTCCAACGCACGGCGGGCCGCGGAATTGCGCCCGGCCGCCGCCTCGACCGTCGAGAGCGTGTAGAGCGGATCCAGCGAGAGCGGGTTGATGTCGTGTGCCCGCTGGGCCTGCGCTGCGGGCGGCGTCGGCGTTGCCGGTGTCCAGCGTCGCCAGGGCGTCCTGGGAGAGCGTGTCGGCGCGCAGCGGCTGCCACACCGCCCACGCCGTGGCGAGCGCGACGAGCGCGACCGTCGCGGCGCCGACGGCGCGCGGGCGCTCTCCGAACCCGGCGCGCAGGCGCTCGGACAGGCCGCCTGCCGGCCGGGCGCGGCGAGCGCTCGTCGCGTCCGCGTTCGCGCTCAGCGAGCGGTCCGCGGCCGGCGATCCAGCCCGCGGCCAGCAGCGCGACGGCGGCGTTGGCGGGCACGAACCACGTCCAGTCGATCGCCGAGTGCACGCCGAAGACGAGCACGACCGCGAAGAGCGTCAGCAGCCCGATCCGCTCCGGCGTGTACGGCCGCCGGCGATCGCGCCGGCGCAGGCCGGTCGCGCGCGCCGCGCTCGCCAGCCAGGCGGCGAGCAGCGCGAGGCTCACGGCCAGGCCGGCGAGGCCGAGGTCGGCGAGCGTCTGCACGACGTAGCCGTGCGCCTGGCGCACCGCCGGGTCGGCCGTGCGGTAGCGCTTGCGGACGATCGCGTAGCCGCCCGCGCCGACGCCCACCCCGGGGTTGTCCCTGAAGATCTGCAGCGCCTCGTCCCAGTAGCGCGCGCGCACGCTGCCGGCGGCCGTGAGGCGGCTGTTGTCGTTGCGCGGAAGCGGCGCCGACGGATCGGTGAGCTGCTTCCAGCGGGCGGAGATCGAGCCCGACAGCCCGCGGTCGCCGAGCGACAGCGCGACGAGGCCGCCGACCGGGATCAGCGCGAGGGCGACGAGGAGCGCGACCCCGGCGCGGTCGCGCATGAGCGGGCTCGGCGCGCGCGCGGCGCGGGCGAAGCCGACGCCGAGGCCGAGCAGCGCCAGCAGGCCGAGCATCACGACGAGCAGCAGGCCGAGCTGCAGCCCGGCCTGGTTGCGCAGGTCGACCGGGACGCGGTCGTCGGTCAGCGCGCCCTGCGAGAACGCCCAGGCGGCGATCAGCCCGCCGCCCGCGACGCCGGCGATGAGCACCGCCGCGGCGCGCAGCCGCCGCGGCACGGTCGCGATCCAGAACGCCGCGCCGATCGCGGCCGCCAGCACGGCGCCGCGGGAGAACGACAGCAGCATCGTCAGCACGAGCAGCCCGAGCGCCGGATAGGCGAGCGCGTTGAGCGCCTGGTGGCCGCCCCGCCGCGTGCCGAGCCACAGGCAGCCGGGCACGCCGAGCGCCGCCGCGAGGCCGACGCTGTTCCAGTAGCCGAACGGCTCGCGCAGGCGGGCGTACACCTCGTCGGGGTTCAGCGCGCCCGGGAAGACCTTCGTCAGGATGGCGTAGGCGCTGATCGCGACCGCCGACAGCGTGATCGCGCCGACGACGGCGCTCCAGCGGCCCGGCACGCTGTGCGCGAGCGCGACGGCGGCCGCGAACACGGCGGCGTAGGCGAGGGTGCGGTTGCACTCGTTCCACGCCTCCGACGGGCTCGCGGCCCAGGTGATCGACAGCGCGGTCAGCACCGCGAGCGCGAGCAGCAGCGCGAGCGGGCCGATCCCCCAGAGCCGCTCGCGGCGCGGTGCGAGCAGCAGCGCGCCGCAGACGGTGGCGCCGCCGCCGAGGACCATGCCCAGCTCGGCGGGCGTCGTGCGGTTGAGGTTCAGGCCGCCGTCGGCGACGAACGCGATGGCGCAGATGATCGCCGCGAGGCCCGCCGTGAGCAGCGTGTGCACGGCGGGTGTCGGAACGCTCAGCGCGCCGGCGCGGCCGTGGTCGTCAAGCGCGGCGTGCGTGGACAAGGCGTCGGAGGCGAAGGCCGGCGATCGCGAGCGTCCCTGCGAGCAGCAGTGCCAGCAGGACGACGAGCGGCGTCGGCAGGTCGGAGACCTGGCTCATGCCGGGGACGGTCCCGACCTTGGCCGGGTCGACGGTCCTGTCGTCGAGCGAGACGGGGCCGCTGTGCGCCTTGCGCGCCTGCTCGACGGCCCGGCGCTCGGTCCTGCTGGCGGAGCTGAGCTGCTCCTCGGCGGGGGCGCTGCCGATCGCCCCGGCGCCGCCGCCGCCGTTCGGCCCGCTGCCCGCCGGGGCGCCGGCACCGGAGTCGCCCGAGTCCTTCTTCTTGCCTCCCGCGAGCGCCGCCGCCTGGGCGCGCCGGATCACGTCGCGGCAGTTGCCGTACTGGTCGCCGTCGGCGGCGAACTGGCGCAGCGCGTCGCGGTATTCCTTCTGCGTGTAGGTCTTGGACATGACCTCGTCGTCGGTGCAGTCGCGGATGACGTCCATGCCCGGACGCGAGCGCGTGCGCGGCGGGGACGAGCAGGGCGAGGACGGTGGCGGCGGCGAGACGCAGGCGCATCGTGCGGATCACCGTAGCGAGCAGCGGTGTCGCGCTGAGCCGGGAGCGTTCATCGGGCGACCGTGCGCAGACGTAGCGAGCCGAGCGCGACCTCGAAGCCGCTCGCCCAGGCCTCGAACGTGTAGGCGGCGACGTCGCGGCGGCCGTTGGCGCCCAGCTCGGCGCGCAGCTGCGGATCGTCGTGCAGGCGCCGCAGGGCGGCGGCCAGCGCCCGCTCGTCGCCGGCGGGCACGACGAGCCCGTTGCGCTCGTGGCGGACGAGTCCGCCGGCGACCGCGCCGACCTCTTCGCTTGCGATGACGGGTGTCGACTGGTTCATGGCCTCGTTGGCGACGAGTCCCCAGGGCTCGCGGAAGCTGCGCGTCCGCAGGGACGGTATGACGCAAACGTCCGCGGCCGCCAGGAAGTTGCGGACCTGCTCGGCCGGCTGGGGGCCGGTTAACACCACCGCGCCGCCGGCGGGGTTCCGAGGGGGCCCGGTTCCCGCACCGACGAGGACGAGCGCGGCGGCTGATGCTCCTAGGCCTGACTCGCGCCAGGCGGCGAGGAGCACCGATGCGCCTTTTGCCCGGCTTGGCCGTCCGAGAAACACCGCAACGAACGAAGCCGTCCGTTCTGGCGCGAGCGCGACGCCCCAGAACGCGTTGTCGACGGCCTGCGGAGCGATGTGGATGTTGCGCGCGCCGCGCGCCTTCGCGAACGCCGCGACGTGCGGACCGTAGGCGACGACGGCGTCCGCGCGGCGGTACAGCGCGGCCATCAGCGGCGCGCCCGCGACGAGGTGCGCCGGGGTGCGCGGGTGCGCCCACAGGGCGCTCCACAACACGAACGGGGTGCGCCCCGCGCGGGCGCCCTGCCAAGCGGCGGGCAGCGCGACCCGGCCGGCCGTGCCGCAGACGACCGCGCTGTAGTCGCCGGAGGCGGCGAGCGCGTGGATGTCGCCCTGGGACACCTGGCGGTGCGGCACGCCGGGGTCCGCGACGCCCGCGGTCGCGTGGATCGAGCGCCCGCCGAAGAGCGCCAGCTCGATCGGCAGCCGCCGGTGCAGCGCGGCGAAGGCGCCGACGCGGTCGGGCGGGACGTGGTTGGTGACGAACAGGACGGGCTTCGCGGCGTGCCGCGCGGGCAGGGGCGTTGCGCGCCTCGTGCTCACGACAGCGCCGCCTCGTAGGCCGCCACCGTGGCGGCGCCGCAGGCGGCCCACGAGAACGCGCGCTGCACCGTCGCGCGAGCGGTGTCGCCGGCGTCGCGCAGCGCGGTCTCGTCGCGCAGCAGCCCGTCGATCGTGGCCGCGAGCGCGGCCGGGTCGCCGGGCGGGACGAGCGTCAGCCCGCCGCCGGCGGACAGGATCTCCTGCGGACCCGGCTCGCCCGCGGCGCCGATCGCAGGCAGCCAGCCCGCCATCGCCTCGACGTAGGCGACGCCGAACGCCTCATCCGTCGAGGGCATCGCGAACAGCGTCGCGCGGCGCGTGCGCTCGAGCGCCTCCGCGCCGGGGAGCTGGCCGGCGAGGTCGAGGCGGTCCGCGACGCCGAGCTCGTGCGCGAGCGCGCGCAGGCCGCCGACCCCCGGCCCGTCGCCGATCACGAGGTAGCGCAGCGCCGGGTGGCGGTCGGCGAGCAGCGCGACCGCGCGGAGCACGTCGGCGTGGCGCTTGCGCGCGTGGACGTGGCCCGTCGTGACGACGGTCGGCGCGGGGTAGGGCCGCGCGCGCCGCTCGGGCAGATCCGTCCCGAGCCGCACGACCCGGGTCGCGCGCGCGCCGAGCACGCGGCAGCGCTCCTCGATCCCGGCGCTGTTGGCGACGACGAGCCGCGCCCGGCCGAGCGCGGCGCGCACCGCCTCCGCACCGGCGGGCGAGCCGGGCACCGTGTGGAACACGTCCCCACCGTGGACCGACACGACGAAGGGCACGCGCAGGCCGGCGCGGCGCACCGCCTCACCGGCCGGGACCGCGTTGTGCGCGTGCACGAGGTCATAGCGGTGCGTGCGCCGCAGCGCGCGCAGGGCGATCGCCAGCGGCGGCGCCGCCCACCGGCCCCAGCGCCCGTAGGTGCGCGGGCGCGGCGGGGCGAGGAACGGGACGTACGTGACCTCGATGCCGTCGAGCGTCGCGCGCGGTGGCTGGGCGAGCGCCCTCGCGGCCTCGCGTGCCGCGCCTGCGGCGCCGCTGCGCACCTGCGCGCGCGAGGGCAGCGGGCGGTACAGGACGAGCACGCGGACGTCGGCGCCGGCGTCGCGCGCGGCGACGGCCTGGCGGTGCGCCCACAGGCCGAGCACCGGATCGGCGGCGCGCGGATAGAACTCGGCGACGATCGCGACCTTCATCGCGAGCGCCCGCCGCCGGGATCGGCCGGGAGCCTCGTCACGCGATCCGCCGCGTCCAGCGCGCCTGGGCTCGCGTGACGTAGGGACGGCCGGCGAGGAACGCACGCGCCTCGGCGACCGCGGCGGCGCGGTCGTAGCCGCCGCCGACGGGCGTCGTGTGCAGCATCGGCGTCGCGTCGACGATCCCCGCGCGCCAGCCGTGCTCCTGCGCGACGGCGCCCCAGTGCGCGTCCAGACCCCATCCCATGCGCAGCTCGGGGAACGGCAGCAGGGCGTCGAACGTCGGTGCCGCGAACGCCGTGACGGGCCCGATCTCGACGAAGCGCGACTCGCGCACCGCGCCGCCGGGCAGGCGCCGCGTCGCCGCCCAGGCGGCGTGCGAGTGGCGCCGGTGCGCGGGCTGCGCGAGCAGCAGGCCGGCATCCTCCGCGCAGAGCAGGAAGCGGTCGAGGAAGCGCGGCGCCACGACGACATCGTCGTCGACGACGAGCAGCCAGTCGTGGCCGGCCGCGGGGTACTGCGCCAGGAGCGCGTTGAGGTGCTCGAACTTGCCTGCGTCGCCCATGACGGCGGTGTGCATCTCGACGTGGTGGCGCGTGCGGTGAAGCTCGGCGCGCAGCGCGCTCATGAGGCGCCCCGGGCGCTCGACGCCGATGACGAGCACGCTGCGCCGTGGCGGGCGCTCGTGCGCGGCGCCGTCGATGCGGCGCAGGCGCCGGCCGGCCTCGGCGTCGAGGAGTGCGTCGGCGACGCGCAGCGCCGGCCGGCGCAGCCCGCTCACCGTGCCGCTCTCGCCGGAGAGGAAGTCGGGATCGGGATCGGCGGGGGCGGCTCCGCCACCGGGCGTCGTCCCGTCGGCGCGGGCTGCTCCCCCCGCGCGGGCTGCTCCCCCCGCGCGGGCTGCGCCGCCGGCGAGCGCTGCGCGCAGGCGACCGAGCGAGTGCGCGACGAGCACGATCCCGTTCGGGCAGGCGAAGCGGACCGTGTGCGCTGCGCAGCCGGCGAGCACGCGCAGCTCGCGCTGCAGCGAGGGCGCGCGGCCCTTGAAGACGTCGAAGCGCCGGCTCGACGCGCCGCGCCGGTAGGCGGCGGCGGCGAGCGCGCGCAGGCGTGCGTCGTCGCCGGCGCGGCGATGGTCGAGCCCCGCCGCCGCGATGTAGCGGATCCGCCCGCCGGCCGCGAGCAGGCGACCCTGCCACTCCTGCTCGTCGCCGTAGAGCTCGCGCGATTCATCGAAGCGCCCGGCGCGGGCGATCGCCGCGCGCCGCACGGTCATGTTCGCGCCCCACGCGTGGGGCACGTCGCGGTCCTGCGGGCCGTGGTCCTGCGTCGTGATCGGCGCGCCCTCGCGACCGCAGGAGCGCAGCCGGTGATCCTCCAGGCGCGCGTGGATCGGCCCCGTCAGGACGCCGACCTGCGGCGCGGCGGCCGCGTCGGCGACGAGCAGCGCCTGCAGCCATCCCGGGTGGACTTCGACGTCGTCGTCGACGAACACGAGCAGGTCCGCGGCGGCGGCGTCGATGCCGGTGTTGCGGGCGGCGTTCAGTCCCCGCGACGTCGCGTGCGCGACGTAGCGCGCGCCGTGGCGCTGCGCGGTCGCGTGCGTGCGTGCGTCCGGGCCGTCGTCGACCACGAGCAGCTCCGCGCCCGCCGCGGCGGCCTGCGGTGCGATCGACGCGAGCGCGACCTCGAGATAGCCCGCGCGCAGCCGCGTCGGCACGATGATGCTCGCCGTCGGCGCCATGGCGCGGGAGTCTAGGTCGGCGCACCGCGGATGCGATCGGGCTTGCGGACGGTGCCTGACGGCCCGCACCCTGCCGACGAGTGGGTCGCTGGCGGCGGGCTCTCCGGCGTGGGGACTCTCTCTCGTTGCTTTCGTGTGGTGCGGTTCGCTTGCGAACTGCATCGATGAAGGAGTAGGGGCCTGGCCTCGTGGCGCGCGGGCCCGGCGCGGGCGGCGGGCGCCGTGGGGGTGTGTCGAATAACCGTCGGCCGGCGACGCGGATTCGACACACCCCTATGGCACGCGCCGGCCGTGTCGTTTTGTGATCGTTATCCGATCACAAGACGACACGACGGCTCGACCGCAGCGTTCCGCAGTGCGCGCCACAATCGCCCGGGCACCCACCTTCATCGATGCTGTTCAGAAGCGCACCGCAGCCCACCAAGCCGCCGAGCAGACCCGGGAGAGGCACCGCGACCGCGCAAACCTAGACTCCCCCCGCACATGGCGGCCCCGGCGTGATCCTGTTCCTGCACAACCGCTACCGGACCACCGGCGGCGAGGAACGCGCGGCCGAGGATCTGCTCTGGCTCGTGCGCGAGCATCTCGGCGAGGACGCGCAGATGCTGACCCGCGACAGCGCGACGATCGGGCGCGCCCGGGCCGCGGCCGGGCTGCTCGGCGGCGGGCTCGCGCCGGCGCGGGTCGCCGAGGCGGTCCGGCGCACCGGCGCGCGCGTCGTCCATGCCCACAACGTCAACCCGTCGCTCGGCTGGCGCGCGCTTGCCGCCGCGCGCGCCGCGGGCGCGCGGACGGTGCTGCACCTGCACAACTACCGCCTCGTCTGCGCGGTCGGCACGTGCTTCACGCGCGGCGCGGACTGCACCCGCTGCCACGGCCGCGACACGCTGCCCGGCGTGCGGCGCAACTGCCGTGGCACCGGCGCGGAGGCGGCGGTCTACGGCGCCGCGCTGGCGCTCTGGCAGCGGCGCCTGCTCGAGCACGCCGACGCGGTGATCGTGCCGAGCGCGTTCGCCGGCGAGCGGCTGCGTGCGCTCGGCGCACCGCTCGGCGACGGGGCGGCGGCGGTCCACGTCGTCGGGCACGTCGTGCGGGAGATCGCCGGAGGCTCGACGGCCACCGACGGCACGCACGCGCTCGTCGTCTCGCGGCTGGCGCCCGAGAAGGGCGTCGACATCGCGATCGCCGCCTGTGCTGCCGCGGGCATCGCGCTCGTGATCGCCGGGGACGGGCCCGAGCGCGCCGCGCTGCAGGCGCGCGCCGAGGGTACGCGCACGACGTTCGCGGGGCACGTCGGCGCGGACGAGCTGGCCCGCCTGCGCGCGACGGCGGGCCTGGCGATCGTGCCCTCGCGCTCAGCGGAGACGTTCGGCCTCGCGGCCGCCGAGGCGATGGCGGCCGGCCTGCCGGTCGTGGCGAGCGCGATCGGCGCGCTTCCGGAGCTCTGCGATCCCGCCGGGCTCGTCACGCCCGGCGACGCGGCCGCCCTCGCGCTCGCGGCGCGGGCGCGCTTCCGCGACGGGCAGGCCGGCGAGGCGGGCCGCAGGCGCGTGCTCGAACTCGCCTCACCCGAGGCGGTCGGGCCCGCGCTGCGGGCGGTCTACGACTCGTTGAGCTAGGAGCTCTTGTCGGCCGCTTCGGCCGCGGGCTCGTCGTCCGGCACGGCGTCCGGGGGCTCGGCCTCGGCATCCGGCTCGTCCTCGGCGTCGGGCGGCTCGGCTGACGCGTCGCTCGCAAGATCCTCGACGACGACGTTGCTCGGCTCGACGACGATGGGGCTCGGCGGCGCGCTCGGCGGCGTGGCGTCGGCCGCAGGCTTCGGCGTGCGGTCCTCGACGGTGACGGGACTCGGCGGCGGGTCCTCCATGTCGGCGGCGGGCTCCGGCGGCGGTGCGAGCGGCTCCGCCTGGCCGCCCTTGAGCTTTGCGGCGACGGCGGCGCCGATACCGCCGAGGAGGGCGAGCCCACCGGCGATCTTCAGCCGTGTGCTCTTGCCCGTGTCCTTCAGCTTCGACGCCTCCTTCGACGCCTTCTTGGCGCCTTTGCCAGCGGTCTTCGAGACCCGCTTGCCGAGGTGCCATTCAGACCAGGTCTTCGCGACGGACGCGACGGCGTCGAGCGCTTGGTCGCGTTTGCTCTTCTGGCGCAGTTTCATGAGGTGCTCCCGATGTTTTTATCCACGATTCGCGCCTACCCTCGCTCCCTTTGACGCAAAACGAGGGTACTCCACGGATCGCTGTCTAGACTCCCGGCCGCATGCGGACGCTCGTGACCGGAGGCGCAGGGTTCATCGGCTCGCATCTCGTCGACGCCCTGCTCGATCGGGGCGACGACGTGACGATCGTCGACGACCTCTCCGGCGGCCACGAGGCCAACGTCGCCACCGCGCTCGCGGCCGGCGCCACGCTCGAGCGCGCAGACATCCGCGACGGCGCGGCGCTTGCGGCGATCGTCGCCGCGGCGCAAGCCGGAGGCGATCTTCCACCTCGCCGCACAGGTCGACGTGCGGGTCTCGCTCACCGACCCGGCGCTCGACGCGCGCACGAACATCGAGGGCACGATCAACGTCCTCGAGGCCGCCCGCGCGGCCGCCGTCGCGCGCGTCGTCTTCGCGTCGACGGGCGGCGCGATGTACGGCGAGGCCGGCGTGCTGCCGACGCCCGAGACCGTCGAGGCGCTGCCGATGGCGGCCTACGGCCAGAGCAAGCTCTGCGCCGAGCGGTACCTCGGCCTGTACGAGCGCCTCTACGGCATGTCGACGATCGCGCTGCGGTTCGGCAACGTCTACGGCCCGCGCCAGGACCCGCACGGCGAAGCCGGCGTCATCGCGATCTTCTGCGGCAAGCTGCGCGAGGGCGTCCGGCCGCGGATCTTCGGCGACGGGACGCAGACGCGCGACTACATCTACGTCGGCGATCTCGTCGGTGCGCTGCTGCGCGCGGGCGACGGGCGCGAGGGCGGCGTCATGAACATCGGCACCGAGGAGGAGACCTCCGTGCTGGAGATCGTGCGCGTCCTGTCGGGCCTCAACGGGGCCGGCACGCCGGAGCCGGAGTTCGCGCCGGCGCGCCTCGGCGAGGTCGATCGCTCGTGCCTCGACGCGACCCGTGCACGCGAGCTGCTGGGCTGGCGCGCGAGCACGCGGATCGGCGACGGGCTGCGCCTCACATGGGAGTCTCTGCAGCCCGAATGAAACTTGTGTTGCGAACCCGCCCGCTCTGACGATAGGGTCCACGGCGCTTGGCTGGGGGAGAGGCGCGGTGCTGCGGGCGCCGGACGCGCGACACACGCGCACCGGCGCCCCGCCGCACCGTCGCACGATGAGTCAGGCCGGCGAGGAGCTCAGCGCGACGCGCTGACGGCTACGCCGCCGCGAGCCGGTCCCGCAGCCACCCGGTCGTCTGCGCGATCCCATCGCGCACGCCGATGCGCGACTCCCAGCCGAGCACGCGCCGGGCCTTCTCTACGCTCGGCCAGCGGCGCTGCACGTCGACGGTGAACGAGGGCAGGTGCTCGAGCTCGAAGCCGGCGGGGTCGCGCCCGCAGACCTCCCAGACGATGCGCGCGATCTCCGCGACGGTCAGCTCCTCGGACGCCGAGATGTTGAAGTCCTCGTGCAGCCCGGCGGGCGAGGACATCGCCGCCACGACGCCGTCGGCGATGTCGTCGACGTGGGTGAGCGTCCGCGTCTGCTCGCCCGACCCGAAGATCTGCAGCGGCTGCTGGCCCGAGAGCGCCTTGCGGATGAGGTCCGGCACGGCGTGCGCGATGCCCGGCTCGTCGTCGGGCATCTCGCCCGGCCCGTAGGCGTTGAACGGACGGCAGATCGTGAACGGCAGCCCGTGCTCGTCGTGCGCCGCGCGGCACCACACCTCGCCCGCGAGCTTGGAGAAGCCGTACGCCGACTGCGGCATCGCGACGTCCCAGACGTGCTCCTCGGTCGTCGGGAACTGCGTCGCGCGCTCGAAGACCATCGACGACGAGACGTAGACGAACCGCGCGACGCCGTGGTCGAGCGCGGCCTGGATGACGGCGTCGTAGAGCGCGCTGTTGACGCTCGTCAGCGTGTGCGGGAGCTTGTGGAAGTTCGCGATCCCCCCGACGATCGCGGCGAGGTGGATGACCTGCGTGCAGCCGCTCGTCGCCTCGCGCGCCTGGGCCAGGTCGCGCAGGTCGCCGGTGTGGACCTCGCATCCCTCGCGCATCCACTGCGGAGCCGGGCGCTGGTCGGAGACGCGGACCTCGTAGTCGGGATCGCGCAGGAGGCGTCGAACGACGGCGGCGCCGATCGTGCCGGCGCCGCCCGTCACCAGAACGCGACTCACGGCAGCGCCACCCGCCCGTTCGTCAGCGCGCTCAGCTCGGAGACGTAGCCGAACACCTGCGACGAGCCGAAGCAGTTCCAGGGGTCGACGATGAGCGAGTCGTCGCCCGCGAGCTCGGCGACCGCGCGCAGGACGCCGGCTCCGGTGAACTCGTCGTGGTTGGCGGCGACGACGACCGCGTCGGCGTCGCCGACGGCCTCCTCGAACGGCGGCGTCGGCGTCGCCACCCGCGGGTCGTGGACGGCGACGTCGGCGAGCTCGCGCTCGAGCAGGCGCACGAGCTTGTAGGCGAGCGAGTCGCGCTCGTCGTCGGTGTTGCCCTTGAAGGCGAGGCCGAGGACGGCGATCTTGCGCCCGTTCAGTGAGCCGAGCCGGCGCTTCATCCCCTCGACGAGGAACAGCGGAACGGACTCGTTGACGCGCGAGACGGCGAGCAGCATGCCCGGCGCGTTGGAGCGCTCCTCGCTGAACGCGAAGTCCTTGCGCAGGCACGTCCCGGCGGTCAGCCCCGGCATCGCGATGCCGCCGCGCGGATAGTCGCGGTTGATGAGGTCGATGACGTCGAAGACGTTCGCGCCGTGCTGCTCGCAGTCCATCATCAGGAGGTTGGGCAGCGCGAAGTTCGCGTAGCGCAGGATGTTCGTCCAGATCTTCGCGAGCTCGGCCTGGACCGGGGTCGTCTGCACGATCGGCGCGCCGAACACGGCGAACAGCGCGCCGACACGCTCGCCGGACGCCTCGCCGACGCCGCCGACGATGCACGGCAGCGTGCCGATCTCCTCGAAGAAGCGCCCGGCGGCGATCCGCTCGGGCGCGTGCGCGACGCAGACGTCCTCGCCGATGTGAAAGCCGCGGTGCTTGGCGAGGTAGCCCGCGACGAACTCCGTCGTGCCGGGCGCGATCGTCGAGCGCAGGACGATCGTGTGGCCCGCGCGCAGGTGGCCGAGCAGGTCGTCCAGCGCCGAGCGGATGTCGGAGATGTCGATCTCGACGTGCGAGAACGACGGCGTGCCGAGCGTGATGACGATGTGCTCGGCGCGGGCGGCGTCGGCGACGCGGTCGGTCACGGTCAGCGTGCCCGCCGCGTGGACGCGATCCAGCGCCTCCTGGGCGCCCGGCTCGGCGAACGGCATCCGCGCGTCGCGGACGGCCTGCAGGCGGTCGGCGTCCTTGTCGACGCCGAGCACGGTCAATCCGCGATCGGCGAACGAGATGGCGAGTGGGAGCCCGATACGGCCGAGCCCGATGACGGCGACCTCAGGCATGAGGCCTGGAATCTATCGTTCGCCGGTATTGCCCAGCAGCCGGTGGCGGGCGTACTGCCGCGCGAAGCCCGTGATGAAGCGCGGGTTGTAGCGAACGTAGCGCGGTGCCAGGCGGCGTGGCTCCTGCACCATCCGGTACAGCCACTCCAGTCCGGAGGACTGCATCCAGTCCGGCGCCTGCGGCACGAGGCCCGCGTGGAAGTCGAACGCCGCGCCGACGCCGACGAGCACCGGCGCGTCGAGCCGGTCGCGCATGTTCGCCATCCACTTCTCCTGCTTCGGCGCGCCGACGCCGACCCAGATGACGTCCGCCGTGGAGCGGTTGATCTCCTCGACGAGCGCGTCCTCCTCCTCCGGCGACAGGTCGCGGAAGGGGGGCGAGTAGCCGCCGACGATCCTCACGCCGGGGTAGCGCTGGCGCAGGTTCAGCGCGAGCTGGACGAGCGCGCCCTGGTTGCGGCCGCCGTAGAGGTACATCTTCGTGCCGGTCTCCGCGGCGTGCTCGCAGTAGCGGGCCATCAGCTCGGGGCCGTAGACGCGGTCCTCGAGGTCGCCACCGAGGGCGTTCATGGCCCACACGAGCGGCTGGCCGTCGGGAACGGTCAGCGAGGAGTTCAGCACCGCCGCGCGCAGCTCGGGATCCTCGTCGCAGACCATGATCGTGTGGGTCGCCGCGACACAGATGTAGCCCTTCTCCTCATGGGCGATCGTCGCGTCGATCCACGTCATCGTCTCGTCGTAATCGGTCAGCGCAAGCGGGACGCCGAGGATGTTCACGGCATCGGGTGCGACCGGTGCGGGTGCCAGCTGGGGGGAGCATGACACCCCGCTGGAGAGGGGGCGGGAGAGGGTCACGGGGGTGTTCCGACACCGAGGTGTCGTGTTCAGGGTACGAATGAGAACGCGCGGGAGACGGAAAGGTTGCGTTCTTGCATGAGCTTTTGGACGTCCCCTACCCGGTTATGGGTCGAGAAAACGGGCGAGATACGCTCCCCCGATGCCTCGCGCGCTGATCACCGGCATCACCGGCCAGGACGGCGGGTATCTCACCGAGCTGCTCCACAGCAAGGACTACGAGGTCATCGGGCTCGTCCGGCCCGGGTCGCAGGCGACCGTCCCGGCCGGCGCCGCGACGGTCCACGGCGACCTCGCCGATCCCGCATCGCTGCGCGCCGCGGTGCTCGATACGAGGCCCGAAGAGCTCTACCACCTTGCGGCTCCGACCTTCGTGCCCGCCTCGTGGAAGGACCCGGCCGGCACGCTCGCGCTCGTCGCCGGGGCGACGGCGACGCTGCTGCAGGCCACGCGGCGAGCTCGACAGCGCAGCGCGCGTGCTCGTCGCGTCCTCGGGCGAGATCTTCGGCGCCGCGAAGGTCTCGCCGCAGACGGAGCAGACGCCGATGCGGCCGCGCTCGCCGTACGGGGTCGCGAAGCTCGCCGCCTACGGGCTCGTCGACACGCTGCGCCGCAAGCACGCCATGCACGCGTCGAGCGCGATCGCCTACAACCACGAGTCGCCGCGCCGGCCGGAGCGCTTCCTGCCGCGCAAGGTGTCCAAGGCGGCGGCGGCGATCAAGCTCGGCCTGCAGGACGAGGTCCAGCTCGGCGACCTCAACGCCGTGCGCGACTGGTGCCACGCGCGCGACGTCGTGCGCGGCTACTGGCTCATGCTCCAGCAGGACGTGCCCGGCGACTACATCCTCGCCGGCGGCGTCGGCCGGACCGTCGGCGAGCTCGTCGACGCGGCGTTCG
This sequence comes from uncultured Solirubrobacteraceae bacterium, assembly GCA_963727785.1. Lineage (GTDB taxonomy): Bacteria > Actinomycetota > Thermoleophilia > Solirubrobacterales > Solirubrobacteraceae > CADCVQ01. Next base: position 153,122 of record CAVSHS010000005.1, on the reverse strand, counting down.
GATCGGTCGGCCTGGACCCGGCCGATCATGTGCGCGTCGACCCGAAGCTCGTCCGCTCGTCCGAGCGCACGCCGCCGGTCGGCGACACCACCCGCGCGCGCGAGCAGCTCGGCTGGACGCCGGAGACGAGCTTTCAGGCGATGATCGAGGAGATGGTGCAGGCCGATCTCGCCGCGCTCGCCGCGGCGCCGCGGTAGCGCCCGCCGCGGGGTCCATCGCGCGAGGTGCCTAGACTCGCGCCCACTATGGCCGTCGGAGTCATCGGCATGGGCTATGTGGGTCTGCCGCTCGCCGTCGCCTTCGCCGCCGAGGGCCGCGACGTCGTGGCCGTCGACATCGACCGCCGCAAGATCGACGCCCTGAACGCCGGGACCTCCTACGTCGAGGACGTCTCCGACGACGTGCTCGCCGCCGCGGCACCGCGCATCGAGGCGACGACGCGCTTCGCCGCGCTCGCGCGCTGCGATGCGGTCCTCATCTGCGTGCCGACGCCGCTGACGGCCAACCGCGAGCCGGATCTCACCCTGCTCGTCAGCGCGTCGCGGGCGCTGGCCGAGGTGCTCCAGGCGGGCCAGCTCGTCGTCCTCGAGTCGACGACCTACCCGGGTACGACGCGCGGGCGCGTCGCGCCGATCCTCGAGGAGTCGGGGCTCGTCGCCGGCGCGGACTTCAACCTCGCCTACTCGCCCGAGCGCGTCGATCCCGGCCGCACCGACTACACGATGCGCACGACGCCGAAGGTCGTCGGCGGGCTGACGCACGCATGCGCCGACCGCGCCGCCGCGCTCTACGGCGAGGTCTGCGACGAGATCGTCCGCGTCTCGACGCCCGAGGCCGCGGAGCTGACGAAGCTGCTGGAGAACATCTTTCGCAGCGTGAACATCGCGCTCGTCAACGAGCTCGCGATGCTCTGCGACCGGATGGACATCGACATCTGGGAGGTCGTCGATGCGGCCGCGACGAAGCCCTACGGCTTCATGCGCTTCGAGCCGGGACCGGGGATGGGCGGCCACTGCCTGCCGGTCGATCCGTTCTATCTCTCCTGGCGCGCGCGCGAGTTCGACATGGCGACGGAGTTCATCGAGCTGGCGGGCAAGGTCAACCAGCAGATGCCCTACCACTGCGTCGCGAAGGTCGAGCGGCTGCTCAACGGGGCCAGCAAGCCGGTGCGGGGGTCGCGGATCGCCGTGCTCGGCATCTCCTACAAGCCCGGCGTCGGCGACGTGCGCGAGTCGCCGGGGCTGAAGATCGTGACGCTGCTCGCGGCGCTCGGCGCCGACCTGCGCTACCACGACCCGTTCGTGCCGGAGCTGCCCGAGCACGGCCTGCGCAGCGAGCCGCTCGAGGACGTGCTCGCGGGCGCCGACCTGGCGCTGATCGTCACCGCGCACCCGGGCGTCGATCACGACGCGGCGGTCACGCGGGTGCCGCTGGCGCTCGACCTGCGCGGGGTGACGCGCCGCTCCGGCGGGCGCGCGGTCCTGCTGTGAGCGACGCGACGAAGCTCGTCCGCGTGGGCGTCGTCGGCCTCGGCTACTGGGGCCCCAACCTCGCCCGCAACGTCGAGCAGGTCGCGGGCGCGGAGCTGGCCTGGTGCTGCGACGCGCGCGACGAGGTGCGCGAGCGCCTCGCGGCCAAGCATCCGCGCACGCGCTTCACCGCGCAGCTCGACGACCTGCTCGCCGACGGCGAGCTCGACGCGATCGTGCTCGCGACCCCGGTCCCGACGCACGCCGACCTCGCCGTGCGCGTGCTCGAGGCGGGCAAGCACTGCTTCGTCGAGAAGCCGCTCGCGCAGTCCGTCGCCGACGCCGAGCGCGCCGTCGCCGCGGCGCGCGCGGCCGATCGCGTGCTGATGGTCGGCCACCTGCTCGAGTACCACCCCGGGGTCCGCAAGCTCAAGGAGATCGCCGACTCCGGCGAGCTCGGCGAGATCCACTACATCTACTCAAACCGCCTGAACCTCGGCCAGCTGCGCGCCGACGAGAACGCGCTGTGGTCGCTCGGCGCGCACGACATCTCGGTGATCCTGCACCTCGCCGGCGAGGACCCGCACGAGCTGCACGCGCACGGCGAGTCGTACATGCGCGCGGGCGTCGAGGACGTCGTGTTCGCGTTCCTGCGCTTCCCGTCCGGGCTTGCCGCCCACCTGCACCTGTCGTGGCTGGACCCGCACAAGGAGCGGCGCTTCACCGTGGTCGGGGCGCAGCGGATGGCGACGTTCGACGACATGGACCTCGAGCGCAAGGTCACCGTCTACGACAAGGGCTTCGACCAGCCGGCGGGCTCCTACGGCGAGTACATCACGCGCACGGGCGACATCTACAGCCCGCGGATCTCCAACGCCGAGCCGCTGCGCCTGGAGGTCGAGCATTTCGTGGCGTGCGTGCGCTCCGGCGAGCAGCCGCGCTCCGATGGCATGAGCGGGCTGCGCGTGGTCCGCGTGCTGGAGCGCCTGCAGGAGGAGCTGGACCGCTCGCGCCGGCGCGGGTGAACCGCCGAACTGAAATGCGGTGTGGCGGCGCGGTACTCTCGCTGTCGGAAAACGCCTGTCGCAGTACGAGAGAAGACGCGCGGAGGGATCGATGCCGAGGATCGAGGTACAGCCGGACCTTCTGAGCGCCGGCGGCGCGCGCCAGTCCGCGCTGGCAGCCCACCTGCAGGAGCTGTCGATGCAGCTGCGCTCGACGACCGCCGACGCGGCGGCCGCAGCGGGCGACGGCGGTGCCGGCGGCTCGATCGCGTTCTTCGGACACGCGTGGTCGTCCGCCCTGGACGTGCTGGCCGACACGGTCGCCGTGCGTGGGTCGAACCTCGGCGCCGCGGCCGGCGCCTATCTCGCGACCGACCATGCCGTGGTGCGGCGACCGGGGCCGTAGACGTGGCGGAGTCGTTTGCCGGCATCACGGTTCCCGAGGGCGAGGCCGGTGAGCTGAGGTCCGCCGCCAAGGCGCTGTCCGGGCTCTCCCACGACCTCGAGTCGGCGGCGCGGGCGCTCGACGGCCAGCCGACGATGCTCGGCGGCTGGGTCGGCCCCGCGAGCGTGGCATACGCCGGGGCGTGCCTCGTCTCCAGCGGCGGCGTCCGCGCCAGCGCGACCGCGGCGCACGCCGCCGCCGGCGCGCTGCGCCGCTTCGGCGAGGGACTGCAGGACGCGCAGCGAGACGCCCGCCACGCGATCGCGCAGGCGCGGGATGCCCAGCACCGGATCGACCGCGCGCAGCACGCGATCGTGGATGCGCGGGCGCGGGCCGCGGCCGCGGCGGCGCGCGACTCGGCCGCGGCGTCGAAGATCGCGCTCACGAGCGTGGTCGGCGTGCCGCCCCCGGACGCGGTCGCCGAGCAGGCCCGCGCCCGCTCGGACGCCGCCGCCGCCGAGCTCGACGGCGCCGGGGCGCAGCGCGAGCTCGAGGAGCGCGAGCCGACCTCGCTCGCGCGAAGGCCGCGGGCCGGCGGGCGATGGAGCATGCGCATGCGGTGGCCCGGGCGGCGGCGGCGGCGTTCGACGCGGCCAGCGGCGGTGGGCCGGCGGCGGGGGCCAACGGCGGGCCGCCGAGCGGGGTGCGGGACGGCGGGTGGGTGGAGCTCGCGCGAGCTCCTGGGCAGCCCGCTGACCGGCGCGGGTCTGGCGCTCAGCACGGGCGCGGTCGAGCAGAGCCTGAATCTCGCCGCCCACGGTCTGCGCAAGCTCGTGACGTTCCGCGGGCGGCGAGATGATGTCCGTTGGCTGGCGCCTGGCGAACGGGCGCAGGACCTGGGTGGCGCGGTACGTGGGCGGCGCGACCGAGGAGGCCTACGACCGGGCGATGAAGGTCGCCGGCGGCGCTCGAGAAGCTCGGCAAGCGCGTGAAGATCGCGGGTGGCGCTGCTGGGCGTGGTCACCGGAGCTGCGGACCAGTACGGCGAGGACGCTGGCAGGAAGGATCTGAGCACGACCGACAAGGTCGGGCGAGTCGCGGCGGCGGGTGCCTACAAGGGCGCAGCTTCCTTTGGTGGCGGCTTGGTCGGCGCGGGAGTCGGGGCCGCATACGGCGCGGCGCTTGGCAGCGTCCGTACCCATCGTCGGCACCGTCGTCGGCGCTGCGATCGGGGCGGTGATCGGCGGTGTGCATCGGAAGCGGCGCGGGCGATGTCGATCGCCGACATGACCAAACGCCCGGTCGTGAACATCGGTGGCCAAGGCGGCGAACGTCGCGGTGGACGGCGCTGAAGGCGACCGCAGGACGTCGTCAAGGGCGCGGGCAAGGTTCTCGACAGCATCAACCCGTTCTGAGATGTTCTGCGGGGATCGTCGCGACGCTGTCGGCGGTGCGCATCGCTCGTGGCGAGCGTATCGTGCGTGGACGGGACGCTGGCGCAGCTGGGTGGGGACGCGTCAGGAGCCGTGCGCCGATCACCTTGTATCCCGGCCATGGGCGCAGGCGGTCTCCTGGGCGGTCTTGGCACCCTCGGCGTAATCTCCGATGACTCCCCGATCGCCATGGTGTTGCTCCTCATCACTGATCGTCGGCTTGCTGTGTGTTCCTTCTGGACGCCGAAGTGGTGGGGTCCGCGCTGGTATCGGGAGCGTGATCGCGATGCGGGTCCGAATCTCCGCGATCCGCTGACCGCTCTGTGCGTATGCGGGGGTGGCTGCTGCGCAGCCTGGCCACCTGCAGCCGGAGCACCCCTACCCTCCCGTGGAGATGCTCGGGCCGGTGCTCACGAGCTGGAGCGGGAGCTGGATCAACGGTGACGAGAGTGCGCCGGCGGCGCATGGCCTGACGCACGCGGGGGCGGTCGAGGGCAAGCTGCATCTGCACGAGCGTGGGGTGTCGTTCATCTCCAGCCGCTCTGAGGAGCTGATCCGCGGCGAGGCGACTGGGCAGGCGTTCAGCGCGGATGAGGTGCACGGCGTGCGTGTCGTGCCGCGCGGCGCGGGCCCGGACGGGCAGCCGCGCGAGGCGAGCGGCCCGCGGTCGCTGTTTCCGCGGCTCGTGCTGGACACGAAGTTCGGCCCGCAGCTCTTCGAGGTCACGTCCGCCAAGCGCACCGCGGCACGGATCGCCGAGACGCTGCACGTCGAGCTCGCGCCGTCGTGACCGCCGCGCCGCACGCCTACCGCCACCCCGACCTCGGCTTCTCGATCGCGCTTCCGCCCGGCGCCGAGGTGCTCGACGACGTCCCGCTTCGCCGCGCTCGTCGCGGTCGAGCCGGACGCATCCGAGGACGCGTTTCGCGCGAACCTCGTGGTGACGGTCGAGGAGCTGCCCGGCGAGTACGCGGAGGATCCCGAGCGCTACGCGGACGCGAGCGTCGCGGCGCAGGCCGCCACGCTCGCCGGCTTTCGCCTCATCGATCGCGAGCCGGTCGCGCTGGACGGCGGGCCGGCGATACGGCTGCTCGCCCACCACGACGTCGCCGGCCAGGCGGTGACGCTCGAGCAGTGGCAGCTCGTCGCCGGCGGGCGCGGCTACACGCTGACCGCCTCGTGCTGGACGCTCGACTACGACGCGCTGGCCGACGCGTTCGCGGCCAGCGCGGGGACGTTCGTCCCGTGATCCCCGCCGCGCCGGCCGAGCGTGCGCCCGCGGCGTCGCTGGCCGTCTCCGCCGCCGAGCTGACGGCGCTGCTCGAGCTGGCGCGCGGCGCCGACGGCGCGACCGCAACCGAGCAGAGCCTCGCCGCCCTGACCGCGGCGGGCTGGGTCGTCGACGGCGCGCCGGCCGGCGTGCTCGCCGAGGGGCTCGCGGCGCTCACGGCGCCGGTCTGCGAGCTCGACCTGCAGCGCGGGGCGCGCCGCGGTCGCGGGGGCGTCGGCGAGCGGTTCGCGACGCTCGTCGTGCCGGCACGCCGAGGGCGCCGGCTACCGGCTGATCGTCGTGACGACCGCCTTCCTGCCCGACGTGCTGAGCCGGCTCAACGACGTGTCGCCGCGACCGCGCCTCGCGCCGGGGCTGCTGCTGCGCTACGCGCAGGGCGATCTCGCGCGGATCCTCGCGGGACGCGACGCCGCCCTGGCCGCGGCGCTCGCCGGCGACGACGACACGGCGCTCGCGGCGGCCGAGCTCGTCGCATGGCCTGCGAGAGCACTGGCGCGTGGACGCTCGCTGGGCGAGCGCCGGCGGCGGCCACGGCGGGCGCGCGGTCGAGGTGCTCGACACGGACCGCGGCCTCTGGCGCGTCGTGCCCGACGGCGCGGCCGTCGAGCTGCGGCCGTCGACGCCGACGCAGGTGTTCCGCGCGCTCGCCGCGCTCCTGCCGAGCGACGCGGAGCTGGCGAGCGGGGACGCCCTGACGGCCTACGAGCCGAGCACGGCGCGCACCGCCGCGACCACCTCGGCCGCCTGCTCGGCCCCGAGCACCGGGCTCATCGGCAGCGCGAGGTGCGTGCGCGCGAGCTCGTCCGTGACCGGAAGCTCGCACGCCGTCGGCGAACGGCCGCATCGCCGGCTGACGATGGACAGGCGTGCGGTAGTACGCCTTGCTGCCGATCCCGTGCTCGGCGAGCCCCGCGGCGAGCTCGTCGGCGCGCTCGCTCTGCACGACGTACAGGTGCCACGCCGGCTCGCTGCCGGGCGCGGCGGCGGGCAGCGTCACGAGCTCGCCCAGTCCGGCGTCGGCGTAGTGGCGCGCGGCGTCGCGGCGGCCCTCCGCCCAACCGTCGAGCTGCGGCAGCTGCACGCGCAGGATCGCGGCCTGCAGCTCGTCGAGGCGCGAGTTGTAGCCGATGTGCTCGTAGGTGACCTTGTCGAGCGAGCCGTGGAAGCGCAGCATCCGCGCGTGCTCGGCGAGCGCGTCGTCGTCGGTCGTGATCGCACCGCCGTCGCCGAAGCAGGCGAGGTTCTTGGACGGAAAGAAGCTCCACGTCGCGGCGCGCCCGAGCGCGCCCGCGCGGCCGCCGGCACCGCGCGTGCCCGCGGCCTGCGCGGCGTCCTCGAGCACCGGCACGCCGAGCGCCTCGATCTCCGCGACCGGCGCGAGGTTGCCGAACAGGTGCACGGCGACGACGGCCTTCGTCGCCGGCGTCAGCGCCGCCGCGACGGTCGCGGCGGTGATGCACTGCGTGTCGGGATCGACGTCGCAGAAGACCGGCCGCGCGCCCGTCGCCGGGACCGCCTCGGCGGTCGCGTAGAACGTGAACGAGGGCACGACCACCTCGTCGCCGGGGCCGACGCCCATCGCCCGCAGCGCGATCGTCAGCGCGTCCGTGCCGTTCGCGACGCCGACCGCGTGGCGCGTGCCGCAATAGCGCGCGAACTCCTGCTCGAACGCCGCGACCTCCGGGCCGAGGATGAAGCGCCGCTGCGCGACGACGTCGGCGATCGCGGCGTCGATCTGCGCGCGCAGCGGCTCGAGCGGCGTGTTCGTGTCGAAGAGCGGGACGGGCATCGCGCCGTCAGGCTAGTGCGGTCGTCCCCGCAGCCGCGCCGGCCCGGTCGTCGGGCCGTTACTAGCATCACCGAGCAATGGCGCGGCTCGTCGATCCGGACTTCTGGCGCGGCCGCTCGGTCCTCGTCACGGGCCACACCGGCTTCAAGGGAGCGTGGCTCGCCCTCTGGCTGCAGTCGATGGGCGCCCACGTGACCGGCTTCGCCGACGCCGTGCCGACGCAGCCCTCGCTCTACGAGCTGGCGCGCGTGGGCGCCGGCCTCGCCGACGTGCGCGCCGACATCCGCGACCACGCCGCCGTCCTGGACGCCGTCGCGCGGCACGCGCCGGAGGTCGTGTTCCACATGGCGGCGCAGGCGTTCGTGCGCCGTTCGTTCCTGGACCCGCGCACGACCTATGAGACGAACGTCATGGGCACGGTCAACGTGCTCGAGGCGGTGCGCGCGACGCCGTCGGTGCGCGTCGTCGTCAACGTGACGTCGGACAAGTGCTACGACAACGGGCCGTCGCGCCCGCCGCGGCCCTTCGTCGAGGACGAGCCGAAGGGCGGCCACGATCCCTACTCGAGCTCCAAGGGCTGCGCCGAGCTCGTCGCCGACGCCTACCTGCGCTCGTACTTCTCGCCCGAGGCGGGCGCGAGCGAGCCCGCCCGGCTCGGCTCGGCGCGCGCCGGCAACGTCATCGGTGGCGGCGACTGGGGCGAGGACCGCCTGATCCCGGACATCATGCGCGGCGCGCTCGACGGCGCGCCGATCGCGGTCCGCAACCCCGAGGCGGTGCGGCCCTGGCAGCACGTGCTCAACCCGCTGTCGGGCTATCTGCGGCTCGCGCAGGCGCTGCACGCCTCGTCCGAGCACCAGGGCGGCTGGAACTTCGGCCCCGCGCCCGACGACGCGCGCTCCGTGCGCGCGATCGCCGACCGCCTCACCGAGCTGTGGCCCGGCGAGCTGCGCTGGGAGCTCGATCCCGGCCCGCACCCGCACGAGGCGCACTTCCTGCGCTGGACTCGACGAAGGCGCGCGAGCGAGCTCGGTTGGCAGCCGACCTGGGGCCTCGACGAGGCGCTGGCCGGCATCGTCGACTGGTACGGCGCGCTGCGCGACGGCGAGGACATGCAGGCGGTGACGCTCGGCCAGATCACGGCGTTCCAGGCCGCCGGCGCCCCGGCCTGAGCCGCGGCTCGCGCTACCGCGAGCAGCAGCGCGAGGTCCGCGCGCGTCATCAGCCGGATGAGCTCCTCGAAGCTCGTCTGCGGCTCCCAGCCGAGCTTGCGCTTGGCCTTCGCCGGGTTGCCGATGAGCTGGTCGACCTCGGCCGGTCGCAGGAACGCCGGGATCGAGGCGCACGTGGCGCTCCCAGTCGGCGACCCCGCCTCGTCGAAGGCGATCTGGACGCAGTCGCGCACGGTGTTCGTCCTGTTCGTGGCGATGACGTAGTCGTCGGGCTCGTCCTGCTGGAGCATGAGGTACATCGCCTCGACGTAGTCCTTGGCGTAGCCCCAGTCGCGCTCGGCGTCGAGGTTGCCGAGCGCCAGCTCGTCGCGCAGCCCGAGCTTGATCGCGGCCGCGTGCCAGGTGATCTTGCGGGTGACGAACTCCAGGCCGCGGCGCGGGCCTCGTGGTTGAAGAGGATCCCCGAGCAGGCGAAGAGGTCGTAGGACTCGCGGTAGTTGACGGTGATGAAGTGGCCGTAGGCCTTGGCCACGCCGTAGGGCGAGCGCGGGTAGAACGGCGTCGTCTCGGTCTGCGGGACCTCGAGCACCTTGCCGAACATCTCCGAGCTCGACGCCTGGTAGAAGCGCGCCTGCGGGCAGGCCTCGCGGACGGCCTCGAGCATCCGCGTCACGCCGACGCCGGTGAACTCCGCGGTCAGCGTCGGCTGCATCCACGACACCGCGACGAAGCTCATCGCGGCGAGGTTGTAGACCTCGTCGGGCTCGGCGGCGCGCAGCGTGTCGACGAGCGAGCGCTGGTCGAGCAGATCGCCCTGGTGCAGGGTGATGCGGTCGCGCAGATGCTCGATGCGATCGAACTTCTCCGTCGAGGCGCGGCGGACCATGCCGTGGACCTCGTATCCGTGCTCGAGCAGCAGCTCGGCGAGGTAGGAGCCGTCCTGCCCGGTGATGCCGGTGATGAGTGCTGGAAGCGCGCCACTGCCGCCGCGCCGCAGACTACCCTGAGCGCGTGAAGGCGGTCATCCTCGCGGGCGGTCTGGGCTCGCGGCTCGAGCGAGGAGACCACCGTCAAGCCCAAGCCGATGGTGGAGATCGGCGGCAAGCCGATCCTCTGGCACATCATGAAGATCTATGCCGCCCACGGCATCGACGACTTCGTCGTCTGCCTCGGCTACAAGGGCTACGTCATCAAGGAGTGGTTCGCCAACTACGCGCTGCACGCCTCCGACGTCACGTTCGACATGCGCACGCGGCGAGATGGAGGTCCATCGCTCGACGACCGAGCCGTGGCGCGTGACGCTCGTCGAGACCGGCGACGACACGATGACCGGCGGGCGCCTGAAGCGCGTGCTGCCCTACGTCGGCGACGAGACGTTCTGCCTGACCTACGGCGACGGCGTCGCCGACGTCGACATCCGCGCGCTCGTCGCCCATCACCGCGAGGCAGGGCCGGCTGGCGACGGTGACCGCGGTCCAGCCGCCGGGCGCTTCGGCTCGCTGGAGATCGACGGCGCCGAGGTCGCGCAGCTTCGCCGAGAAGCCGCGCGGCGACGGCGCCTGGATCAACGGCGGCTTCTTCGTCTGCGAGCCCGGCGTCGGCGATGCCATCGCCGGCGACGACACGAAGTGGGAGGAGGAGCCGCTGCGCGACCTCGCCGCGCGCGGCGAGCTGAGCGTCTACTCACCATCGCGGCTTCTGGCAGGCGATGGACACGCTGCGCGAGCGCAACGAGCTCGAGGCGATGTGGGAGTCCGGCGACCCGCCGTGGTGCTCGTGGTAGGCCCGGTCGCCCTTGGCGCTGCGCCGGCGGCCGCCCGCCGCCATGCCGAAGGCCCTCTGCCGCTTCTGCGCGGCGCCGCTGGAGCGACGTCTTCGTCGACCTCGGGATGTCGCCCGTCGCCAACGACAACGTGCCGATCGCGCAGGCCGAGCGCGATGGAGCCGTTCTTCCCGCTCTGCGCGCTCGTCTGCGCGCGCTGCTTCCTCGTCCAGCTCGCGCCGTTTGAGACGCGAGAAGCCGCTCTTTCGCGAGGACTACGCGTACTTCTCCTCGTACTCGCGCTCGTGGCTGGAGCACTGCCGCCGCTACACCGAGCAGATGACCGAGCGCCTGGGGCTGGACGCGTCCAGCCAGGTCGTCGAGCTCGCCTCCAACGACGGCTACCTGCTGCAGTACTTCCAGCAGCGCGGGATCCCGGTGCTCGGCATCGAGCCGACGGCGAACACCGCGCAGGTCGCGCTGGACAAGGGCATCCCGACGCGCGTCGAGTTCTGGGGCGAGGCGACCGCGCAGGCCGTCGCCGCGCGAGGGCAAGGCCGACCTGCTGCTCGGCAACAACGTCCTCGCCCACGTGCCGGACATCAACGACTTCGTCGCCGGGCATGAAGATCGCGCTGAGCGCGGGCGGCACGATCACGATGGAGTTCCCGCACCTGCTCAAGCTGATCGAGCTCAACCAGTGGGACACGATCTACCACGAGCACTTCTCGTACCTGTCCTTCGCGACGGTCGAGCGCGTCTTCGAGGCGCACGGCCTGCGCGCTCTTCGACGTGCAGGAGCTGCCGACGCACGGCGGGTCGCTGCGGATCTTCGGCTGCCACGCCGACGACCCGCGCGAGCGCAGCGACGCCGCGCGCGAGCTGCTCGCGCGCGAGCGGGCGGCCGGACTGCGGGACGTGCAGACCTACCTCGACTACGGCGCGCGCGTCATCGAGGACAAGCGCGCAGATCCTGACGTTCCTCATCGAGCTCAAGCGCGCGGGCAACTCGATCGCGGGCTACGGCGCGGCGGCGAAGGGCAACACGCTGCTGAACTACTGCGGCGTCGGGCGCGACTTCCTGGACTTCACCTGCGACGCCAACCCGCACAAGCAGCGCCACGTGCTGCCGGGGACGCACATCCCGATCCTCGCCCCCGAAGCGATCCGCGAGCGGCGGCCCGACGTCGTGCTGATCCTGCCCTGGAACATCAAGGACGAGGTCATGGAGCAGCTCTCGTACATCCGGGAGTGGGGCGGGCGGTTCGCGGCGCGGTCGCCGGAGCTGCGGCTGGTCGGATGAGGCTCGTCGCGACGCCGCTCGGAGGGCGTCATGCTCGTCGAGCAGGAGCGGCTCGGCGACGAGCGCGGCTTCTTCGCGCGGACGTACGACGCCGAGCGGCTCGGCGCCGATCGTGCAGATGAGCACGCTCGTTCAGCGCCGCGCGCGGGCACGCTGCGCGGGCTGCACTACCAGGCGCGAGCCGCACGGCGAGGCCAAGCTCGTGCGCTGCACGCGCGGCGCGATCTTCGACGTCGCGGTCGACCTGCGGCCGCGGTCGCCGACGCGTCACCGCTGGTTCGGCGTCGAGCTGACGCGCCGACAACGGCCGCGCGCTGCTCATCGGGCCAGGCTTCGCGCACGGCTTTCAGACGCTGCTCGACGACACCGAGGTGCTCTACGCGATGGACGCGCCCTACGTCGGCGCGGCCGCGACGCGGCGTGCGCTGGGACGACCCGGCATTCGCGATCGACTGGCCCGACGCGCCGCCCGGCGGGCGCACGATGTCCGAGCGCGACGCCGCCTATCCGGACGTCGGCGGCGCATGACGGCGCCGCGCCGCGTGCTCGTCACCGGGGCGAGCGGCTTCATCGGCCGGCACGCGCTGGCGCCGCTGCTGCGGCGCGGCTTCGAGGTCCACGCCGTCACGAGCCGCGAGGCGCCCGCCGCACGCGCCGGCGGACGTGCGCTGGCACCGCGCCGACCTGCTGGCGCCGCGGCGAGCACGGCGAGCTGCTCGCCGCGGTCGCGCCGACGCATCTGCTGCACCTCGCCTGGTACGCCGAGCACGGCCGCTTCTGGACGTCCACGGAGAACCTGCGCTGGGCGGCCGCCACGATCGCGCTCGTGCAGGCCTTCGCCGACGCACGGCGGCCGGCGGGCCGTGCTCGCCGGCAGCTGCGCCGAGTACCGCTGGGGCGATCCGGGCCCGTGCGTCGAGGGCGTCACGCCGCTCGAGCCGGCGACGCTCTACGGGACCGCAAGAACGCGACGCGCGCGGTGCTCGAGGCCGCTGCGCCGGAGCTCGCGATCGAGCTCGCCTGGGGCCGCGTCTTCTTTCTCTACGGCCCCGGCGAGGCGCCGGGCCGGCTCGTCGCCTCGGTCGCTCGCGCGCTCCTCGCCGGCGAGCGCGCGGCGACGGGCGACGGCACGCAGATCCGCGACTTCCTGCACGTCGACGACGTCGCGGGCGCGTTCGCCGCGCTGCTCGACAGCGACGTGACGGGGCCGTGAACATCGGCTCCGGCGACGGGCCGGCCGCTGCGCGATGTCATCGAGGCGATCGGCGCGGCGACCGGACGGAGCGGACCTGCTCGACATCGGCGCGCTGCCGGCGCGCCGGGGGACCCGACGGAGCTGTCGCCGACGTCTCGCGCCTACGCGACGAGGTCGGCTTCATCCCGGCGATCGGGCTGCAGGACGGGATCGAGCAGACCGTCGCCTGGTGGCGCGCGCGATCGCCGGCGGGCGTCATGGCTGAGCGGCCCGCCCGCTTCTGTATAGTGGCGCAGCCAATGCAGACGGCCGCACAAGGTAGCCGGAGCCGGCCCTCGGACCAGAGGATCTAGCGGCGATGGGGCTCTCCAAGTGCACGTTGCGGCTGCTGCTCAACGAGTCCCGTCGCGAGCCGTTCACCGGCTCCGTCGTCGTGCTCGGCAAGCAGGACGTGTGGTTCACCGAGGACACCATGCGCTCGTGCGCGCAGGCCGCCGGCGTGCAGCTGAGCGACGTGCCCCTCACCCTCTCGGCGAAGCCCGAGTACGCCGGCAAGGGGTACCTGTCCGACGACTCGATGCTCAAGGCGCTTGGGTTCACGGACTACGCCGCGCTCGACGTCTCCGACTACGAGTCGGCGGACTTCATTCACAACCTCAACTCGCCGACGCTCGCGCCCGAGCTCGAGAGCAGCATCGACGTCGTCATCGACGGCGGCACGCTGGAGCATGTCTTCCACATTCCCAACGCCATCACCGCGGTGGGCCGGATGGTGCATTCGGAGGGCCGGGTGATCCACGCGAGCCCGTCCTCCAACCACGTCGATCACGGCTTCTACATGTTCTCGCCGACGTTCTTCTGGGACTACTACAGCGCCAACCGGTTCGAGCTGCCGACGATGCACATCGTGCGCTACCCCAGACGCCACTGGGACAGGCCCTGGGACGTCTACCAGTACACGCCGGGCGTACTGGACGAGTTGAGCTTCGGAGGACTCGACGGCATGTTCATGATCTGGTGCGTCGCGCGCAGGACCCGCAATCGACCACCGGGGTCGTCCCGCAGCAGCACAGCTACTACCAGCTGTGGCAGGACGTCCAGGCGCCGGAGGCGGGAGCGGCGCCGCGCCGCGACGAATCCCGCGTGCTGACGGCGGGTCGCGCGCTGTCGCAGCGCATGTCACCGAGCCAGCGCGAAGCGGCCTTCCGGGCATACCGGACGCTCGAGCGGGCGTACCGGATGCGCCGGCTGCGACCGCGGCTCACGCTGCGCTCGAAGGACTTCGGCCTGCGGCGCGTCGGGCGCTACTGAGCCCGGACGAGGTCGCGGCCGCCGCGCGTCTCGTCGTCGGCGCCGATCTCGGGCGCGTGCCATTCCCGGCGCAGGCGCGTGAACAGGCGCGTTCGTCCAAGGCAGGACGACGAAGGCGGTGAACAGGAGGTAGCCGACGGCGATCCCCGTGGTGCCCCAGGTGGCGCCGAGCGCCACTGTCATGCAGGCGATGCAGACGCCGGTGACGAACGACAGGGCAAACAGCGGCTGCGGCCTTGTGCGCGCGCAGATAGGTCGATTGAGCGACCGAGATCTGCGTGAGGACGATGGCGGCGAACAGGCATGCCGCGGTGCAGAACAGCAGCAGCAGGTTGCCGAGCTCGAGATCGGTCGCGCGGATGCCCGCGATCACGCTCACGCCGACGGCGCTCGTCAGGAGGCACAGGCCGATGGCGCCGGCCGTCACCTTGCGCCAGGCGGCGTCCAGCTCGGCATATCGCCGCTGCGCGATCAGCACCCCGAACGCGGGCGCCCGCGTGTCCAACCAGCTCGTCGACAGCGCCGAGACCCGCCATGACGAGCCCCCAGGTCATGCCCCACCGGCCGGCCTCGGCGGGGCCTTCGTAGCGGAAGATGACCGGAACGAACAGCGAGAAGACGAAGTAGCTCGACATGTAGGTCACAGCGGTGCGCCATTGGACGGGAAGGATCTCGCTGCGCCAGTTGATCGCCGGCCCGGTCCGCTTGCGCAGCAACGAGCCGAAGAACCTTCGGTAGCGCACCAGGTAGCCGATGTCCCAGCTCAGGCTCACGGCCTTCGCCGCCGCGACCGACCACAGCCCGGCCCCGAGGCTCAGGCCGCCCCAGAGCATCACGACCAGCAGCAGCCCGGAGACCAGCCGCGCGAAGTTGACGGCGGCCATCTGGTTGGCGCCCTGCAGCAGCGACCAGAGCGGAAGCATCATGAAGTCGACGGCGGTGAGCACCGCGATCGCGACCCACGGGCCCTTCCACCCGACGTCGGCCGAGCCGGCGTCGTTGAAGAACAGGATGCCCGCGACCGCAAGCCCCGTTCCCAGCAGGACGGAGAAGCGCCAGTACCACTTCGTCGCCAGGCGCGCGAGGCTCGTCAGGCGCGAGAGGGCGGCGGCGTCACCGTCGATCGATCGATCGTCGCGCAGGCGCAGATGCGCCCATTCGTGGCTGGCGAACTGCATGATCACCTGGGCGAACCCAAGCTCGACGAGGACCTGCAGCGCCAGTAGCGCGGCGAACGTGTAGTAGTAGCCCTGGACCTCGGTGGTCAGCGAGAACGCGATGATGAGCGCAGTGACCGGACCCGTCAGGAAGACCTGAGCTGTCCCGAGCATCCCGTAGATGACCGCGCGGTCGACAATTATGCGCGCGGAGATGTGGCGCAGGAACGCGGTCGACGGGCGACGGATCATGCGCGCGACGCGGTGGTTAGGTTGATCTGATGAAACAGCTTGATCTGGTGAAGGAGCGGTGGAAGACGGGCAGGAAGGAGGGCCTGTTCTTCTGGCAGATCGTGCTGGGCAGGGCGCTGTCCTACGTGGTCTTCCTGCCGCTCTCCTTCGTGCTCGCTCCCCTGCTGAGGAGAGCGAACGTACGAGTTTGGCAACTGGGTCTCTCCCAGCACATCGGACACCTTACGCTGGATCCCGACTGCTACGTGAAGGAGGGTCTCGTCGGGCTGCGCGCGCCCGCGCGCAGGACGGTGCTCGTCTGCCGGCGCGACCGGGCCGCCAACGTGGAGGTGCTGCGGTACTGGCGGCGGCACTTCACCGTCGTGACGTCGCCGATCGCGCACGACGCGTTTGCCGCGCTCGCCCGCCGGCCCGGGGTGGCCGTCGACGCCTCACAGCTACTTCCAGCTTGTCGGCGACACCGCGAAGTACCCCGAGATCTACCGCCGCTACGCCGGCCGGCCCCCGCTTCTGACCCTGACCGAGGCCGATCACGAGCGCGGTCACGCGGCGCTCGGCAGGCTCGGAATCCCCGAGGACGCCTGGTTTGCCTGCATCCACTGCCGCGGGGCGGGCTTCTACGCCGACTCCCTGCACGATACCGCAACGCGAGCATCGCCAACTTCGCCGAGGTGATGGCGGCGATCACCGCCGCGGGCGGTGGTGCGTGCGGATGGGCGACCCGTCGATGACGCCGCTGGCGCCGGCGCTCACGTCGTCGACTATGCGCACCACGCCGAACGCTCGCCCTGGCTCGATCTGTTCCTCGTGGCGAGGGCGAGGTACTTTCCGGCACCAGCTCGGGACTTCTCGGTGTCGCTGCGGCCTTCGGCGTGCCGGCGGGACTCACCAACCAGACGCCCACGTCCGTGGTGCTGCCGATCGGCGAGGACGATGTCGCGATCCCGAAGCTGACGTGGGACGAGAAGGCGGGCCGGATTCTCACGTTCCCGGAGGTTCTCGGCTCGCCTGCCGGGAACTTCCGCTTCCAGGAGCTCTGGGCGCAGGCGGGGCTGCGTCCCTGGAGAACGAGCCCGGGACATCACGGACCTGACCCGAGAGATGCTGCAGCGGACCGCGGGCGGCTTCGAGGTCACAGCGCAGGACGAGGTCCTGCAGCAGGCGTTCAAGGCCCTGCCGTTCCCGGGCACTACTCCTACGGCGCGATGTCGCGGGTCGGGCGCGACTTCCTGCGCCGGCACCGCGATCTGCTGGGCGTCATCGGCGACGAGCAGCACGACCCTCGGGACACGGATCGCCGCCATGTGTCGCGCAATCAACCTTCTAGGCTGTCGCCGGATGCCTGAGCTCGAGCTGTACCGCCAGATGGCGAGGATCCGCGAGGTCGAGGAGCGCATCTCCGCGCTGTACGGGGAGCGGGAGATGCGCTGCCCCGTGCACCTGTGCATCGGCCAGGAGGCGGTGGCGGTCGGCTTCTGCGCCGCGCTGGCGGAGGGGGACAAGGTCATCGGCGCCCACCGCTCCCACGGCACTACCTGGCCAAGGGCGGCAGCCTGAAGCGGATGCTCGCCGAGCTCTACGGCAAGGCCACCGGATGCTCGGCGGGCAAGGGCGGCTCGATGCACCTCGTCGACCTCGACGCGGGCTTCATCGGCGCGACGCCGATCGTCGGCACGACGATCCCGATCGCCGTCGGCGTCGCGTTCGCCGCCAGATGCGCGGCGAGGACAGCGTGACCGTCACCTTCTTCGGCGATGGCGCGACCGAGGAGGGCATGTTCCACGAGTCGCTGAACTTCGCGGCGCTGAAGCGGCTGCCGATGGTCTTCGTGTGCGAGAACAACCTCTACTCGTTCTTCTCGCCGCTCGAGGTGCGCCAGCCGCCCGAGCGCGACCTGCTCGCCATCGCGCGGGCGAACGGCATCCCCGCCGTGGCGGGCGACGGCAACGACGTCGACGCCGTCCACGGCCTCGCCGCGAGGCGGTCAGCGCGCGCGCGCCGGCGGCGGGCCGACGCTGCTCGAGTTCACGACCTACCGCTGGCGCGAGCACTGCGGCCCGAACTTCGACACCGACATCGGGTACCGCCCGGACGGCGAGTTTCAGGACTGGACCGGCCGCGACCCCGTGCCGGCATACCGCGCGCGGCTCGTCGCCGGGCAGCACGCGACCGAGCAGGCGCTCGAGCGCTCGAGGCCGAGATCGCCGCCGAGGTCGACGCGGCCGTTCGCTTCGCCAAGGACAGCCCGTTCCCGGCACGCGAGGAGCTTGCGACGGATGTCTACGCCGCTCAGCGGGATCGCGACCAAGCAGCTCACCTACGCGCAGGCGATCCGCGACGCGCACGCGATCGCGCCTGGAGCGCGATCCGTCGGTGTACGTGCTGGGCCTCGGCGCGCCCGACCCGAAGGGCGTGTTCGGCACCACCGCCGGCCTCGCCGAGGAGTTCGGCGCCGAGCGCGTGCTCGACATGCCGACCGCCGAGAACGGCATGACCGGCGTCGCGATCGGCTCCGCGATCTCGGGCATGCGCCCGATCATGTCGCACATCCGCGTCGACTTCGCCCTGCTGGCGCTGGAGCAGATCGTCAACCAGGCCGCCAAGTGGCGCTACATGTTCGGCGGCCAGATGCAGTGCCGCTCGTGATCCGGATGCTCGTCGGCCGCGGCTGGGGCCAGGGGCCGCAGCACTCGCAGAGCCTGCAGCGTGGTTCGCGCACATGCCCGGGCTCAACGTCGTCGTGCCGACGACGCCGTAGGACGCCAAGGGGCTGCTGGTGCCGCGATCCTCGAGAACGACGATCCGGTCGTCTTCATCGAGCACCGCTGGCTGCACGGGATCACCGGCGACGTGCCGGAGGGCTACCACTCCGTGCCGTTCGGCCAGGCGCGCATCGCGCGCGAGGGCCCCGACGTGACCGTCGTCGCGTCCTCGTACATGACCCTCGAGGCCCTGCGCGCAGCCGAGCATCTCGCCCACGCCGGCATCGACGTCGAGGTGATCGACCTGCGCACCCTGCGCCCGCTCGACACCGAGACGATCCTCGGGTCGGTGCGGCGCACCGGCCGGGTGATCGTGACCGACAACAGCTGGAAGACCGGGGGCTTCGCGGGCGAGGTGACGTCGATCATCGCCGAGGAGGCGTTCGCAAGCCTCGTGGCCGCGCCGCGCCGGCTGGCGATGCCCGACGTGCCCGTTCCCACGTCGCCGGCGCTCGCGCAGCTCGCCTACCCGCGTGCGCGCGACATCGTCGGCTGGCCGGCGAGGTGCTCGACGCGCGCGATCGCGTGGCGCTGCTCGATCCCCTGCCCGATCCCCCGCACCTCGACCAGCCGGACCCGAGCTTCGTCGGACCCTTCGAGATGGTTGCTTCCCGGGCGCCATCGTCCTCGGTGCCAGCGCCGACATCGGTGCGGCCCACGTGCGCCGCCTGGCGGCCGACGGATGGTCGGTCCTCGGGACCCACCGGTCACCCGCGGGCGCGGACGAGCTCGCGGATCTCGACGGCGTGACGCTCGTGCGCTGCGACGTCGCCGCGCCGGACGACATCGCGGCGCTCGCGGCGATCGCGGGCGAGCGGGAGCCGTGGACGCTCCTCATCTCGGCCGTGGGACGCCTCGATCCCGTCGGTCCCTGGGAGGAGCTGGACTTCGACGCATGGGAGTGCTCGGTGCGCGACAACTCGACCGCGCAGCTGCGCGCGGTGCACGCGCTGCTGCCCTCCAGGCGCCGTGACGGCGCCCACGTCGCCTTCTTCGCGGGAGGCGGCACCAACGGTCCGTTCCGAAACTACTCCGCGTATTGCGTTGCTAAGGTGCTGCTGATCAAGATGTGCGAGCTGATCGACGACGAAGTCGGGGATCTCAACGCCTTCATCGTCGGGCCCGGCTTCCTGCCGACCAAGATCCACGCTCCCACGCTCGCCGACCCGAGTGCCGCGGGGGACAACCACGCCAAGACCTTGAACTTCTACGCCAGGCCCGACGCCGCGCTCTCCGTCGACGACGTCCACGACTGCATCATGTGGGCGGTGCAGCAGGGCCGCGATCTCGTCGGAGGGCGCAACATCGCGGCCGCGCACGACCCGTGGCGCGAAACGAATGGTCGCACGACGCGTTTGCTCAAGGACGCCCCCGACGCCTGGCGCCTGCGCCGCGCGCCCCTACCCCCGGAGCCCACCGCATGAGCCCTGATCCCGCCAACGCCCTCGACGCCTACCACGCCGGCACCGCCGAGCAGTTCCTCCAGGAGGAGCTGCTGCTCGGCCCCTGGACGAGCTACAGCCTCGTTCACGATCCCAAGCACATGGCCTTCGTGCTCGCGCGATACAAGTTCGCGGCGAAGATGCTCGAGGGCCGCGACCACGTCTTGGAGGTCGGTTCCGGCGACGGGTTCGGCCTGCCGATCATGGCCCAGTCGGTCGGCAGGGTGACGTGCCTGGACTGGGACGAGCGCCTGCTCGAGGGCAACGCGCGCCGGCTGGCGCACCTGACAACGTCGAGAACATGCTCGTCGACCTCAACAACGAGTCGCCGGACCTGCAGGCCGACGCGGCGTTCTCGATCGACGTCATCGAGCACCTCGAGCCCGAGCAGGAGCACAACTTCTTTCAGAACATCGTCGGTTGCCTGGCCCCGACGGGCGTGCTGATCACCGGGACCCCGAATGTCACCGCCGCCGCGTATGCCAGCAAGCAGAGCCAGGCGCAGCACATCAACCTCAAAACGCTGCCGCAGATGAAGCAGCTCATGCAGCGCTGCTTCGAGAACGTCTTCTGTTCGGGCAGAACGACGAGGTCGTCCACACGGGCTACGCGCCGATGTGCCACTACATCTGGACGGTCGCGGTCGGCCTCAAAGATCGCGGATGAAGCTCTCCGACTGGGTCGCGCAGTTCCTGGCGGACAAGGGCATCCGCCATGTCTTCGCGGTGACCGGCGGCGCGTCCCTGCACCTGATCGACTCGATCGCGCGAACGCCGGGCATCGACTACGTGTGCCCGCGCACGAGCAGGCCGGCGCCATGGCGGCCGACGCCTACTGCGCGTGACCGGCATTCCGGGCTGTGCGATCGCCACGAGCGGTCCGGCGCCACGAACCTGCTGACCGGGATGATCTGCTCGTGGTTCGACTCGGTCCCCGTGCTGTACGTCACCGGACAGGTGACGACGTTTCGCCTCAAGGGCGATACCGGCGTCCGTCAGATGGGCTTTCAGGAGACCGACATCGTCGACATGTCCGGGCCGGTCACGAAGTACGCCGTGATGGTCACCGACTGGCCGAGATCCGATTCGAGCTCGAACGGGCGGTGCCGTTGCCAAGAGCGGCCGCCCGGGCCGGTGCTCGTCGACCTTCCGGACGACCTGCAGCGGATGGATATCGACCCGGGGAGCTCATCCCGTACTCCCCGGATCCGACGACCCACGGCCGCTCCCTCTCCGCAGTCGTCGACGCGATCGCGTCCGAGCTCGACGAAGGCCGAGCGGCCCGTGGTGATCCTCGGCTGGGGCGTCCGTCTCGCAGGCGCCGAGCCCGAGGCGCTCGCGCTCATCGAGCAGCTCGGCCTTCCGGCGCTGCCGACCTGGCCCGTCGCCGACATGATCCCGAGCGACCACCCCTGCATCGTTGGCCCGTTGGTACGCACGGCACGCGCTACGCGAACTACGCGCTGCAGAACTCCGACCTCGTGCTCTCGATCGGCGCCCGCCTCGACACGCGCGAGGCCGGCTGCCCTACCCGGACTTCGCGCGTGAGGCCCGCAAGATCGTCGTCGACATCGACCGCGCCGAGCTGAACAAGCTGGCGAAGTTCGGGATGACGGTGGACCTGGTCATCGAGCCGACGCGCGTCATTCGTGCAGCGCGCTGGCCGGCCGACCGCGGGTCTTCCGAGGTTGCGGATCGACGAAGGGCCGAGCAGATCGCCGATTGGAAGGCGCGCTATCCGATTTGCCGCGCCCGAGTATCTTACCGAGGATCCCGTCAACCCTTACGTGTTCATCGAGGCACTGTCGCAGGCGGCGGGGCCGACGAACTGCTCGCGGTCGACACCGGCTGCGCGCTGGCGTGGACGTGCCAGGCGTTCCGGTTCAAGGAAGGCCAGCGGCTGTTCCATTGCTTCAACACCACGGCCATGGGTACGGCCTGCCGGCGCCATCGGCGTCAGCTTTGCTCGCGGAGCAGCCGGTCACCTGCATCGTCGGCGACGGCAGCCTGCAGATGAACATCCAGGAACTGGCGACGATGGTGCGGCACGCCTGCCGATCCGCGTCTTCCTGATCGACAACGATGGCTACAGCATGGTGCAGCAGACGCAGGAGCAGTGGCTCGGTGGCCGCTACGAGGCGACGACCCTCGACGGCGGACTGGCGTTTCCCGACTGGGAGGACGCCGCGCGCGCATTCGGGATCGAGGCGTTCTCGATCACCACGAACGCGGAGATCGCCGGTGGCCTGCGCCGGGCGCGTGAGGCCAGCGGCCCGATCTTCTGTCGCGTGGTCGTCGCGTCCTCCCAGCGCGTCATCCCACAGGTCCGGTTCGGGTATCCGCTCGAGGACGGCGAGCCGTTCGTCGACCGCGACGAGTTCCTGGAAAACATGATCGTCAAGCCGATGCCGGTCTCGCTCGAAGGCGCAGATCGATCGGCCCGCAGCGTGTAGCTCATGGGATGTGTTCTGCTCCCGAGAGCCGCATCGATCGTCGGACCGAGGGGTTAGGCTGCCCGTGATGAGCGCCATCGAGAACTTCCTCGCGCGCGTCGCGGAAGCGGCGCGGCTCGTGGACGATGCGGCGTCGTCGAGCGCATCGTCGCGCGGCTCGCCGAGGTGCGCGACGGCCGCGGCCGGTTGTTCATGATCGGCGTCGGCGGCAGCGCCGCGAACGCCAGCCACGCGGTCAACGACTTTCGGAAGCTGTGCGGCATCGAGACGTACACGCCCGCCGACAACGTCTCCGAGCTCACCGCGCGGACCAACGACGAGGGCTGGGAGACGACGTTCGAGGCGTGGCTGCGCACGAGCAACCTCTGCGAGCGCGACGCGGTCTTCGTGCTCTCGGTCGGCGGCGGTGACGCGGAGCGCGGCGTCTCGGTCAACCTCATCCGCGCGATCGACCTGGCCAAGGAGCGCGGCGCGGCGGTCCTGGGGATCGTCGGCCGCGACGGCGGCCATACCGCTCGGGTCGGGGACGCCGTGGCGATCGTGCCGACCGTGGACGCCGCGCTCGTCACGCCGATCGCCGAGTCCTTCCAGTCGGTGATCCTCCATGGATCGTGTCGCACCCGCTGCTCGCGCAGGGCGAGGCGAAGTGGGAGGGGCTCGTGTCGGCGGCCGAGTCACCCGCGTGAGCGAACCGACGCCCACGATCGACGGCCTGTCGATCGAGCTGTTCGCCGACGGCGCGGACCTCCAGGGCTGGGCAAGCTCGCGGCGCTGCCGTACATCGCGGGCTTCACGACCAACCCGACGCTGATGCGCAAGGCGGGGATCGTCGACTACGTGGCCTTCGCGCGTGACGTTGTCGATATCGCCGGCGACCGGCCGATCTCCTTCGAGGTCTTCTCCGACGATTTCGCCGAGATGGATCGCGCAGGCCCGGAGATCGCCTCCTGGGGCCCGAACGTCTTCGTCAAGATCCCGGTGACCAACACGACGGGGCGCTCGTCGGCCGCGGCTGATCCGCGACTTGTCCAGCGACGGCGTCCAGCTCAACGTCACGGCGATCTGACCGTCAGCCAGGTCGAGGACGTGGTCGCGGCGCTGTAGCCCGACGTTCCCTCGTTCGTCTCGGTCTTCGCCGGACGCATCGCCGACACCGGCGCGACCCCCTGCCGATCATCGCGCCGGCCTGGAGGTCCTGGCGGCCGCCCGGCCTCGAGCATGATCTGGGCCAGCCCGCGCGAGCTGCTGAACATGTTCCAGGCCGACGCCGTCGGCTGCCACGTCATCACCGCGACCACGACGTGCTGGCCAAGCTGCCTGGTCGGCAAGGACCTGACCGAGTTCTCCCTCGAGACGGTGGAGATGTTCCGCAAGGACGCTCGGCCGCGGGCTTCGAGATCGCCCCGCTGGAGGTCCCGCCCGCACACCAACAGGAGAAGGACGTGAGTCGCAGTCGCGTCACCGGCGGGGCCGGCTACGTCGGCTGCGTGCTGGTGCCCAAGCTGCTCGCCGGGCTACGAGGTCGTGGTCTTCGACCTGATGCTGTTCGGCGACGAGGGCCTGCCGCAGGACCACGAGCGGCTGGAGGTCATCGAGGGCGACATCCGCGACACGAGGCCTACAGCGCGGCGATCGCGGGCGTCGACGCCGTCATCCACCTGGCCTGCATCTCCAACGATCCGAGCTTCGAGCTCGATCCGAGCTGTCGGCGAGTATCAACTTCGACGCTTCGAGCCGATGGTCAAGGCCACGGTCGACGCCGGCGTTCCGCGGTTCATCTACGCCTCCACCAGCTCGGTCTACGGCGTCAGCGACGCGCCCGAGGTGACCGAGGACCATCCGCTCGTCCCGCTCACCGACTACAACAAGTACAAGGGCCTCTGCGAGCCGCTCCTCCTGAAGTACCAGTCCGACACGTTCACCACGCGTCATCATCCGGCCGGCGACGGTCTGCGGCTACTCGCCGCGCATGCGGCTCGACCTGACGGTCAACATCCTGACCAACCACGCGGTGAACAAGGGCAGGATCACCGTCTTCGGCGGCACCCAGAAGCGGCCGAACATCCACATCGACGACATCGCCGACCTGTACGTCGAGCTGCTCGACCGCGGCCGACGGAGCAGATCGCGGGCGAGACCTTCAACGCGGGCTACGAGAACCTCACGGTCGCGAGCTGGCCGAGCAGGTCAAGAGCGTGGTCGAGGAGGAGTTCCCCGAGATGGCGCCGATCGCCATCGACACGACGCCGAGCAACGACCTGCGCTCGTACCACGTCTCGTCGGAGAAGATCCTCGACGGCTCGGCTGGGAGCCGAAGCGATCGATCGAGGACGCGGTGCGCGACCTGTGCGTGGCGTTCAAGGCGGGCAAGCTGCCCGACAGCTTGACGACGACAAGCTACTTCAACGTCCGGACGATCAAGCAGCTCGTCCCGCGGTGAGCCGGCCCGTCGCCGTCGTCACCGGCGGCGCCGGCTTCATCGGCAGCCACATGGTCGACCTGCTGCTCGCGGAGGACTTCGACGTCCGCGTCATCGACAACCTGTCGGCGGGCGTCTGGAGAACCTCGCGCACCACGGCGACGAGCCCAGGCTCGAGGTCGAGGTCGCGGACATCCGCGACCTCGCGCCGGACGCCGCGCGTTCGCGGGCGCCAAGTACGTGTTCCACTTCGCCGGCATCGGCGACATCGTGCCGTCGATCGAGCGCCCGCTGGACTACATGCCGCCAACGTGCAGGGCACGGTCCGCGTGCTCGAAGCGGCCCGCGCGGCGGGCGTCAAGAAGTTCGTCTACGCCGCCTCGTCGTCCTGCTACGGCCTCGCCGACGAGCTGCCGACGCCGGAGGCGGCGCCGATCTCACCCGAGTATCCCTACGCGCTGAGCAAGTATCAGGGCGAGCAGGCCGTGCTGCACTGGGGCCAGGTCTACCACCTGCCGGTCGTCTCGATCCGCATCTTCAACGCCTACGGCCCGCGCTCGAGGACCACCGGCGCCTACGGCGCGGTGTTCGGCGTGTTCCTCGCGCAGAAGCTCGAGGGCAAGCCGTTCACGGTCGTCGGCGACGGCACGCAGACGCGCGACTTCGTCTACGTGACCGACGTCGCGCGGGCGTTCTTCCTCGCGGCGACCAGAGTCCGTCCGGGCGAGGTCTACAACCTCGGCGCCGGCAATCCCGCAGTCGGTCAACCGGCTGGTCGAGCTGCTCGGCGGCGAGGTCGTGCACATCCCGAAGCGGCCCGGCGAGCCCGACTGCACCTGGGCCGACATCACCAAGATCCGCACGCGAGCTCGGCTGGGAGCCGCAGGTGTCCTTCGAGGAGGGCGTCGGCGAGATGCTCGCGAACATCGACTACTGGCGCGACGCCCCGGTGTGGGATCCCGACTCGATCGCGGAGGCGACGAAGACGTGGTTCGATGTGCTGGTCAGCCGATGACAGCGCGCGATCGCTCGACCACGATCGCGGTTGCAGCCGAGGCGGTAGCGCGCGAGACCGGTCACGACTACAAGCGCAAGATCAAGACGCGCGAGGAGCTGCGCGCGGCCATCGGGCCGCGCCCGCGCGCAAGAAGGTCATCATGTGCCACGGCACGTTCGACCTCGTGCACCCGGGCCACATCCGCCACCTGATCTACGCCAAGAGCAAGGCCGACCTCCTGGTCGCCAGCCTGACCGCCGACGCGCACATCATCAAGGCGAACTACCGGCCGTTCGTGCCGCAGGACCTGCGCGCGATGAACCTGGCCGCGCTCGAGATGGTCGACTACGTGATCGTCGACGAGCAGCCGACGCCGCTCGAGAACATCGCCTTCCTCCAGCCCGACTACTTCGCCAAGGGCTACGAGTACTCGAGCGACGGGGTGCACCCGAAGACGCAGGAAGAGATCGACGTCCTGGACGCCTACGGCGGCGAGATGATCTTCACGCCGGGCGACATCGTCTACTCGTCGTCGCGCTTCATCGAGGAGACGCCGCCGGAGATCGGCGACGAGAAGCTGCTGGCGCTGATGGAGTCCGAGGGCATCACGTTCGACGACCTCTGCGAGGCGCTCGACCAGCTGCGACGGCACGAAGGTCCACGTGGTCGGCGACACGATCGTCGACAGTACTCCACTGCACGCCGATCGGGCGAGCACGCAAGACGCCGACGTTCAGCGTGAAGCTCGACGAGCGGATCGGCTTCGCCGGCGGCGCGGCGGTCGTCGCCCGGCACATCCGCGCGGCCGGCGCCGAGGTCACGTTCTCGACGGTGCTTGGCGACGACGACATGGCGGCGTTCATCCTCCAGGAGCTCGAGGCACGGGCATCCACCTGCCTGCCGGTCATCGATCCGACCCGGCCGACGACGCAGAAGGCACTTCATCGCCGACGGCTACCGGCTGCTCAAGGTCGACGCGTCGACAACCGGCCGATCTCCGAGCGGATCGTGCGTCAGCTGCGCGACGGCGTCGCGCAGTCGAGCGCCGACATCGTCGTCTTCAGCGATTTCCGCCACGGCATCTTCAACCGCGAGACGATCCCGGAGCTCACGCGGCGATCCCGGACGGCGCGTTCCGCGTGGCCGACAGCCAGGTCGCCAGCCGCTGGGGCAACATCCTCGACTTCCACGGCTTCGACCTGATCACGCCGAACGAGCGCGAGGCGCGGTTCTCGCTCGGCGACCAGGACTCGGTGGTCCGCCCGCTGGCCTCGAGCTGTACAAGCGGGCGCAATGCAAGCTACTGATCCTCAAGCTCGGAGAGCGCGGGATCATCACCTACCGCAGCCCTCGCCGCAGGTCCGCGCGTTCTTCACGCTCGACAGCTTCGCCGACAGCGTCGTCGACGCCGTCGGCGCCGGCGACGCGCTGCTGGCGTACGCGACGCTGGCGCTGCCGCGACCGGCGACTCGGTGATCGCGTCGATCCTCGGCGCCGTGGCGGCCGGCGTCGCCTGCGAGCACGACGGCAACATGCCGGTCACGCCGGAGCAGGTCCCCGAGAAGCTCAGGCGCCTCGAGAAGCGGTCGCCTACGCGTGACCGCAGGCGTGAGGCTCGTCGTCGTCGGCCTCGGCATCCAGGGGCACAAGCGCCTGCCGTTCGCCGGCGAGACGTCGTCGCGACGGTCGATCCGGTCGCTCCGGGCGCGACCCACGCCGCGCTCGAGCACGTCCCGCTCGCAGACTACGACGCCGCGCTGGTGTGCACGCCCGACGGCGCCAAGCTGGACGCGCTGAGCATCTGCTCGGGCCGGCAAGCACGTGCTGGTCGAGAAGCCGCTGTCGGCCCGGGCGCCGGACCTTGCGGCGCTCGAGCGCCTCGCCGCGAGCGCAGCGTCGCGGTGCTACACCGCCTACAACCACCGCTTCGAGCCGCACCTCGGCGGCTGCAAGCTGCTGCGCGACGGCGCGATCGGCGAGCCGCACCGACTCGCATGTTCTACGGCAACGGCACGGCGCGCGACGTCCGCAACTCGCCGTGGCGCGACCAGGGGCTGGGCGTGCCCGACCTCGCGCCGCACATGCTCGACCTCCTCCGTTCTTCTTCGGCCGGCCCGGCGGTCCGCTCGAGATGTGGTCGGCGTCGCGCTACGAGAACGCGGCGCCCGACCACTTCCTGCTGGGCTTCCCCGGCGCCACCGGTGCTGAAGCTCGAAGGCACGCTGCTGTCGTGGCGCAACACGTTTCGCCTCGACCTGATCGGGACCGCGGGCAGCACCCACGTCAACGGCCTGTGCAAATGGGGGCCGAGCACGCTCACCGTGCGCGGTCGCGTGCTGCCCAGCGGCAAGCCCGACGAGCGGCGCACACGCTCGAGCAGACCGATCCGACCTGGGCGATCGAGTACGAGCACTTCCGGAGCTCTGCGCCGACCCGCGCACCGACATCGGACACGACATCTGGATCAACCGCGTCCTGTGCGAGCTCGAGGCCGCGAGCGTGATCGGATTTCGCGGCATGTCCCATCTCGGCCTCGTGTCCGCCGCGGCCGCCGCCGCCAAGGGTTTCGCGGTCCTCGGCTTCGACGAGGACGCCGCGCTCGTGGAGCGCCTTGACGCCGGCGATCTGCCGGTCCTCGAGCCGGGGCTGCCCGAGCTGCTCGCGCAGTCGGCGAGCGCCTGACCTTCACGGCCGACGCCGCTCGCCTGGCGGATGCGACCTGATCTACGTCGCCATCGACGTGCCGACGGCGCTGGACGCAAGCGACCTGGCGCCGGTCACGCCTGCTGCGATCGCCGCCGGCGCGCGGCGCCCGCTGCGTGCATCGTCGTCCTCAGCCAGGTGAGCCCGGCTTCACGCGCGCGGCCGGCGCCGCCTCGGGCGCGGGGCGCACGCTGCTATTACCAGGTCGAGACGCTGATCTTCGGCCGCGCCGTCGAGCGACGCGGAGCCCGAGCGATTCATCGTGGGCTGCGCGGATCCGGCGCGCCGCTGCCGGCCGCGCTGCAGGCGTTCCTCGACGCCTTCGGCTGCCCGATCCTTCCGATGCGCTACGAGAGTGCGGAGCTGACGAAGATCACCATCAACATCTTTCTCGTCTCGCCGATCTCGACGACGAACATGCTGGCCGAGCTCTGCGAGCGCGTCGGCGCCGGCTGGGACGAGATCGCGCCGGCCCTGCGGCTGGACGCGCGCATCGGCCCGTGCCTACCTTACCCCCGGCCTCGGCGTCGGCGGGTCGAACCTGTCGCGTGACCTGGCCACGATCGACCGCCTGGCGCGCGAGCACGGCAGCGACGCCGGGCTCGTCGGCGCGTGGCGGACGCACGCCGCCCGTCGCGCGACTGGCCGCTGGGCGCGCTTCACCGCACGTCATCGCGCGCGTCGCCGAGCCGCGCTTGGCGTGTGGGGGCTCGCCTACAAGGAGCACACCCAGTCGACCCGCAACTCGCCCGCCGTGCGGCTGGCGGAGATCCTCGGCAGGGCCGGCGTCGACTTGACCGCGTACGACCCCGAGGCCGAGCCGGTCCGTGGCGCGTCCGCGCTGCTACGCCGCGTCGCCGGCGCGCTGGAGGCGTGCGCGGACGCGGACGCGCTCGTCATCGCCACGCCATGGCCGGCGTTCCGCGACGCCGACCCCGCCGCGATCGCCGGAGCGCTGCGCGGCCGGCTCGTCGTCGATCCGTACGGCGTCCTAGATGCCGACGGCTGCCGCGCAGCCGGCCTGTCCCGAGCCCGCCTGGGCGCCCCACTCCCGGAGACCCAACTGTGCTGACCCATGCTCATGACACCACCCCGCCCGCCCGTACCGTCGTCGTCGGCTGCCGGGGGTTCGTCGGGGCCGGCGATCCTCGCGCACCTCGGCGCGCTCGGCTGGCCGGCCGACGGCGTCTCGTCGACCGACGTCGACCTGACCGCCGAGGGCGCCGGCGCGGCCCTCGCGGCGCGGTTGCGCGAAGACGACGCGGTGGTGCTCGTCTCCGCGCTCACGCCCGACCGGGGCAAGGACGCCGCGACGCTCGAGCGCAACGTGCGCATGGCGCGCCACGTCGCCGAGGCGCTGATCGAGCGCCCCCTCGCGCAGCTCGTGAACATCGGCTCCGACGCCGTCTACGAGGACGACGCCAACCCTGTTCGCGAGCGCTCCTGCGCGAGCCCGTCGAGCCTGCACGGCGCGATGCACCTCACGCGCGAGGTCATGCTCGCCGACGCCTGCCGGACCGCGGGCGTGCCGCTCGCGCTGCTGCGGCCGTCGCTGCTCTTCGGTCCCGGCGACACCCACAACGGCTACGGCCCCAACCGGTACGTCCGCGCCGCGCTCTCCGGCAGCACGATCAAGCTCTTCGGCGAGGGCGAGGAGCAGCGCGACCACGTCTTCATCGAGGACGTCGCGCGCGTCGTCGCGGAGGTCCTGGGACGCGGGTCGACCGGCGTGCTCAACGTCGCGACCGGTACGTCGTCGAGCTTTCGCGCGGCGGCGCAGATCGCGGTGGAGCTGGCGGGCTCAGGCGCCGTCGAGGGCAGCCCGCGTCAGAACCCGATCACCCACCGGCACTTCGACACCGCGGCGGCGCAGGCCGCGTTCCCCGGCTTCGCCTGGACGTCGCTGCGCGACGGTATCGAGCGCATGGTGGCGCAGGAGTCGTGAAGTGCTTCTCACTGCCCATCTCCACCCCGCGCCCACCCGAGAGGGTGGCCCGGAGCGGCTGGGCGCCGCCTGCGATCAGTGGATACGCCTGACCTTCCTGTGGGGATTGCCGCAATCCCACGTCCCGTTGATACTGAGCGACTGGAGCGGCATCGGGCCCGGAAGGCCGCACCACATGGCGGCCTCAAAGATGGTCACGTCGTGGGCTACGACGACATCGTCCTCGAGAAGATCGAAGCACAGCAATACGCATGCCGATGACGATGACGAGGGCGCATTGGAGGTGCTCTGAGTCGTGGCTGCGGCGCTTCCGGCCGGCAAGAGAATCGTGGCGCTCGCAGCGAGCGTGACAAGACCTGTCTTGAACTTACGCATGCTGACTTCTGAATATGAGGTGTGGTAACTAGCAGGCGATCGCCGGAAGGATCCGCGCATTATTAGCATCTCCCCGTGAGTTGATGAGGTGTGAAACGTGGATGCGTATCGGTGTCATGCGGATCCTTGCGGGCAACGATACGGAGCTGTGGACTGCCACTGCCCATTCCATTGGTACCGCCGCCGGGTCATGCTAAACCTAAACTCATCTGGGATCCACGGTCGTGTACCTACCACCTTTCTGTTTAAATAGACCAGGACCTCATGCCTAGATCCTGGCAATCATTACACGAGAAAAGTGGCTCGGGCAGCCTGCCGTGGTCGAATCACACACGCCAATGGTTCGCGCCCTTTGGCTGCACGGGTTCGTAACACCCGCGTGACCTTCGGGGCTCACGTCGCTCTGTCAGCGCGCGCCCGGCTCAGGTCATCAAGTCAACCGCTGGTACGAAGTGAGGATTTCTTTACATCCTGGCCGTCCGAGGTGCGCCGCGTGATCTGCCCGACATGCTCGGTGCCATCCTGCAGGCGCACGAGCACGCGCTCGCCGCTGCTCATCGCCGCCACGACACTCAGCAGCAGACCGTTGGGATCGCTCGATGTCGCGGGCGCAGACCACAGCGCACTCACCCGCTCCACGGGTTCATCCGCGGCGATTGCCTCGCTCACCTGGTCGTGCAGCTCAAACGCGGCGCGCAGGAAGCCGCGGACATGCTCGCGGACATAAACATGCTCGACTTCGCCGCGATGAACGCGGTGTTGTAGCCCGCCGGCTTGCTCGGTGCTCTTCGTCGAGTACTTCGCTAGATAGCTCGCCCGCTGCCGCCGCTCCTGATCGTCGGTACGAGTCCTGCTCACCGCGTTCCTGCACCCCCTCCGCGCCGCACACTCCTTCGGCAAAGGCATCGGCCTGGCGGCACCACAGATCGGTATCAACCGTCGCGCCGCCGTCGTCCAAGCGCCCGACCAGCCGCCCCTGGTGCTCTTCAACCCTCGCATCGTCGACGCCTCCGAGCAAACCGACGAGCAATACGAAGGCTGCCTCAGCTTCTTCGACGTCCGCGGAACCGTCCAGCGGCCGCTTCGCATCGACGTCGAACACACCGATCTCGACGGCATCACTCACATCACCGCCTTCGAGCACGCCGCCGCCCGCCTCTGGGCCCACGAGATCGACATCCGATGATATGGCGTCGCAAGCGCACAGCTTGACCCTCGTCGAGGGTCAAGCTGTGTGTGCGGCTGACGCTGCGCGGGCCTTACCGGGTCAGCAAGGTCGCACTGGGTCCTCGAGAGCCAGTTCGTCTCGAACGTTTACCCTATTGACTATAATGCCGAAGCCCGGCGGCTGACTGACCGATCGGTCAGTCTGACAAGGCGGGAATACCTGATGGGCAGGACGTCGACCCGGTGCGACGCAGCGAAGTGATCTGGTCGTTGAACCCATAGGCCCTGAGGTCATGGACCCTGCGACCAGGAGGGACGCAAAAGAGCGCGTGGAGGAAGTTCTTGTCGCGGTAGAATACCCATGCCTGCGAGTAGCGGTTCCGGATCGAGCTCACTTGATCCTGAGAGGCCGGGGGCAGTTCGAGTACTTGCGTTGAGTACGCACTATACTTCCCCTGGAATTCGGCAGCGTTCCACAGGCATACGCGTCCGGTCGAGGCACACTCGGGGGCGTCGGGGGCGAGGGTGTCCATGTCGCCGTGAGTCAACTTGGTGTTCATGTCCGACCCGCGGTTGCTAACGGTTTGGGCATATGCCGGCTCTACGGCCGGAACGACGAGCGCCGCCGCTGCGGCGAAGAGGGCCATTGTCTGCAGTAGCAGTGGCAGACTCACGCGTCCCCTTAGCGCGTGAGTCGTGGCTGCTGGGATTGTTGTTCATGGTGTCCTTTTCTTGGGGTCGTGTAGTCCAGGGGCCCGTCGATCGCCGGGCCCCTGGGGTGGCAGCGCCGCAGACTGCAGCGCTCAATTCGAAGAACAGCGCGGTGGCGACCGGTTATGCATTCATTTGCACGAACGTGAAAGCGTCCAGACTGCGAGACGGGTGCGGGGTGCCTGGACGGCTTCAGTAGACGCATGAAGTCGCGGCGTCGTTGGGGCGTACGTGATGTGACGTATCGCACAGAGGCGTCTTTGTGCGTGAGCTGTACTTCGTCCGATGGTCGAGGTAGTAGCCGGAACAACGTTGACCAGTCAGCGACCAGCACGACGCTGCACAGGACGCATTACACGCCGAGCAGCCGCGCGGACACGGTTCCAGTGGTGCGTGGGGCTGCTGGGCTGGGATGACAGCGCGCGCGGCCGGCGCGTCTCGCGGGGGCTCATGGGAAGCTCATGAGCTGGGGCATCTACGTCGAGGCGGAGGATGTGCGTCGCAGCCCGTTTCGGGTGTCCGTCACGCCGCTACCATCGCTGTATCGGGTCCTGCGCAGCACGGTCGGCGGCGGCAGCGACCCCGCGCCCCGGGCGTGGTGCGACGCCGTCCGCAGCAACCTGCGCGCCGCCGACTACGAGACGCTTGCCCCGTTCATGAGGCCCTGCCCGATGCCGATCCCCGCTCCAGTGCTCGGTCTCGCCGAGGCGCCCGGCGAGTCATTCAACGACGCAATCGAGCGGATGATCGCCACACCGTTCGACCTGCTCGCCGAGGAGATCGCTCGCTCCAGCGCCGTAATGGGCAACGGCGTTTGGGATGTCGCCGCGCGCGATCCTGACCGCTGGCTGCGCCGCTACGCCGCGACGCTTCTACGTGCCTGGAAGGGCTTTGGCCCGATCTGGGAGCAAGCACGCCCGGCCCTTGATCGCGAAGTGCAGCGAATCGGCACCGCAACGGCACGCGACGCGCAATTGGAACTCCTCGATGACTTGCTTCCATCTGCTGTCGTCAAGTGCGACCGCTGGTACCCCAATGGCAACTGCTACGACGGTCCGATGCGCTTTCCAGACAGCGGCGTCATCTTGACTCCGCTGGTGGCAAGCGAGGTCAGCAAGGGCCTCCTTTGGGCCGACGGCGTCCTCGGATACGTGTCCTATCCCGTGCGTTCTGTACTTGCACGCGGACCGCAACCACCCCCAGCCGCGCTGGAAGGACTGCTCGGCATCCAACGCACCCAGATCCTGCAAGCACTCAGACGTCCGACCAGCATCGGCACACTCGCAGACATCCTGCACGCCGTGCCCAGCGCCGCCACCCACCACGTCAACGCACTGCAAGCAGCCGGCCTCGTCGACCGCCACCGCCACGGACGCAACGTACTCGTCGACCGCACAGCACGCGGAGAAGCACTCCTCGAACTCTACGACGACGCCGCCACCAGCCTGTAGCTCCGACTCTTCGCCGCGACCTACGACGGCGGATGTCGTGAAGACTTTCTCCACCCCTTCAAGGGCGGCGCTTCGCGCCGCCGCCGGCCGCGCCGCTGCCTGCGGCCAGCCTGCCCCTACGGGCTTCGCCCTCCGGGCCGGCGACCGCGGCACGGCCGGGCAAGGAGAAACAGCACGCCCTGAGGGGCGCAGTCAGTCGATCACGAGCGCGTCGGCCCTAGCGTTGCCCGGACGGTCCCGACGCGCGACCAGCTCGCAACGCCTCAGCCCGATGGCCAAGAACGGCGGAAGTCCCTCCGACATAGAACGGCGAGTGTGCCAACAATGTGTCCAGCATCCTCAGAAGGCCCGCCGAAGCGCGGTCGTCACTGCCCCCAAACGCTCGTAGAACCACGCTCCCGCACCCTTTGCAACACCCCCCGGCTCCCCTCCCGGAGCGAGAGGTCGCAGGTTCAAAATCCTGCCGGGCTCGCTGGCGGCGTCGCAGGCGTCGAGCAGGCCGCGGCCCCGGTCTTCGGCGTCTTGGGCGAGGTGGCCGTAGGTGGAGTCGATCATCTGGATGCTGGTGCCTATGCGGCGGGCGAGGGTGAAGATGCTCATGCCGTCGGCGCCGAAGGCCTCCTCGGGCCGCACACCGGTCCGGACGCAGAAGACGATCAGCGGGCCGTACGACCCAGCTCATGCGCCAGTGCCATGACTTCCTCCCAGGACGCAACGGGATCGAACTCCGCCCGCGCATGCATCGGACCGGCGACGTTGGTCGCGACGTTGTGGTCAATCCAGCGCCAGCGTACGGCCGCGGCGAGGACCTGTCTGAGCGCGCGGTGTGCGCCCTGGCGCATCGTCTCGGCCATGCCAGCGCGCCACCTGGCGATCGTGGGCGCGTCGAGGTCGCCGATCGGTGCGTCGCCGAACGCGTCGGTGGACATGATGAGGCAATAGCGCAGCCAGTCACGGGAAGCGGGCGCGCCCTGGGACTGCTCCAAGAACACGACGATGAGCTCACGCAGCTGGACGGCGGGTTGGTTCAGCGGCCCGAGGCGCGCCTGGCGTAGTGCGTCGAGGACCTGTTTGGCCTCGGCCTTCGTGCGGAAGCCGCCGCGCTGGCGCCGGACGCCGCGGCCGTTGCGGTAGCGGATCGCCCAGCCGCCCGCGGTGCGCTTGATCTCGCCCGTCCGCGACTGCCCCGATGACCACTCACAACTGCTGACCCTCGACTCCGGGCATCGCTGGATCCTGCGATCTCGTAGCGAAGCGCAGACCCTCGGGCCTCATGGAATCTGCGCGCGGCCTTGCCCTTCGAGGGCCTATTTGATGCGCGCCCGGTGTCGCGCCGGCACCCACCTTCGTCGTTCCCGTCACCGTCAGACGCACCGCTTAACGGTGTGCGGCGACCGGTTCAGACCAGGTTTGTCGGGCGTACCGTCCGGGGATCAAGCTTGTCAACCGAGCAACCGCGTCCAAGTGCTAAGGGGACAGGCGTGATGACCAACAGGATTGGCGTGACCACCGCGATGCTGGTCGCCGCTGGGGCCTCACAGGCCTCACAGGCCTCACAGGCCTCGCGGGCGCCGCGCCGAGCCCGGCGCGGGATATCACCAGCGCGAACTGTACGGATCTGTGCATAACGCTCTGGGACCCGGTCACGTGCTTCATGAGCGACGGCACCGTTCGTACGTTCGGCAACCGCTGCGAGGCCGACGTGTACGCCGCTTGCCACCATCTGCAGATCATCGGCTGCATTCCTGCACCTCGCTGAACCCGGCCCGTGGAGGGTGATAGCAGCGGTCACGCAGTTCGAGCGCCGGCTCATCCGACACCAAAGCGAGCACAAGCATCGTCGCTGACACCACCGCAGCGCCCTCGCTCAAACGCCCCGCTCGATCGTTGGCCACAGCTCGGGCGTTGCCGCCAGACTCGGCATGTCGCGAAACACCCCCAACGCTCGGAGCGGGGACATTTTGCGGTGGTGGTCGGGCCTGGTTGCTGACGGTATTTCACGGGCTTTCCGGAGAACGCGGCGCGGGTAGATTGCGTGCGTGCCTGATCGTGGCCGTCCATCGAAGCCGCCTGCGTCTGACGCGCCGCCGGCCGCCGCGAAGCTCGCCGTCAAGCTGCGTGAGCTGCGCGAGGGCGCCGATCTGACGCAGGCCGAGCTCGCCGGGTTGATTGGGTGCACGCCGCAGCACGTCTCCGAAGTCGAGCGCGCTCGCGCGCGGGCGACCGCCGCGTTCGTCCGCGCTTGCGAAGATGCGCTGGCCGCTGAGGGCGCTTTACGGGCCCTGCTGCCCGCAGCACTGGAGGAGGCCTCGCTGAGAGCAAGCGAACGGCATGCCGCGCGCCAAGCGTCGGTACGCTGTGCCGGCCCGCGCGACACCGGAGACGAGGACGTAGAGCCGACAACCCGCCTTGGACTGCTGGAGGCCGGCGCAGCCGCTGCGTTGGGTGTCGCCGTGCTCGGCGCGCGGCCCGCGCGTGCCGGCGACGTGGACCCGGAGCTACCGGAGCACTGGACGGCGCTGCTGGCGCTGCTCGGCCGTCTTGACGCGGCCTACGGGCCGCATGAGGTCTTGCCCGTCGTCGAACGGGAGCTGCAGGTGATCGCCGCGCACCGCGCCGTCGCGCGGGGCGAGATGCGCACCGCGCTGACGCGCGTGGAGGCGCGCTGGGCGCAGTTCGCGGCATGGCTGAGCAACGACGCAGGCAAAGCAGATGCCCGGCGTACGTGGGCCGACCGTGCCCGACAGCTGGCGGCCGAGGTCGACTATCGGGACATGGTGGCGTTCATCTACGTGCGACAGAGTCAATGGGCTGCGCAGAACGCCGACGCGCACAACGCGATCGCGTTCGCACAGGCTGCGCTGCGCGTACCAGGCATCGCCGAGCAGACGCGCGCCCGCAGTGCGCTCCGGGCTGCGTACGGCCATGCGCTTGCCAATGACGCTGACGCCTGCGAGCGAAGCTTGGCCGACGCCGAGTCGATGATGGAGCACGCGGACGAATCTCCCCGTCGCGCCCTGGGTCGGGCGCGCCAGCATCCGCAGCCACGTCCGGCCGGACGAAGCGCGCTGCTGGCTGGCGATGCAGCCGCGCAAGGCGATCGGACTCTATGAGCACGTCCTGCACAACTGGCCGCGCCACCGGTTGCGCGATCGCGGGCTGCACCAGGCACGCTTGGCGGTTGCGTGCGCTGCCACAGGCGAGTTGGATCGCGCAGAGGCCGAGAGGCACAAGGCACTCGCAATCACGCGCACGACGAAATCCAGCGGCGCAACACGCGAGCTGCGCCGGCTCGGCGCGATGCTGAGCACCGCCTGACCGGCCGCGTCGGCGGAGGCTGGGTCATTCCGATGAATTACCGGAACTTCCTAGCCCTTGCCAGACGGCGGCGGTGCGCTCCCGGGCGCACCGCGCTCACTCCACGACCGTCCAGCCGTAGTCGCCGGTGTAGCCCGCCTCGGCGAACAGCTGCCGCCAGCCGTCGGGGTAGTAATGGGTCACCGCGGTCAGGACCCAGCTGAGAAACAGCTCGCGCTCCTCCTCGGACCTGTAGGAGTCCACCTGCACGTAGCAGCCGCCGCGCGCGACCCGCATGATCTCCTGCAGCGCGACGATGCAGCGGTCGCGCTCCAGGTTGTGCAGCGCGTTGATCGAGATCACCGCGTCGAAGCTGTCGTCCGGAAACGGCAGCGAGTCGGCCGATCCGAGATGCAGGCGCCCGACGACCTCGGGCTCGCAGTGCAGCAGCGCGTACTCGGAGACGTCCAGGCCGAACGCCTCCAGGCCGGGACAGACGATCGCGAGGTCCTTCACGAGAAAGCCCTTCGCCGCGCCGATGTCGAGCACGCGCGAGCCCGCGGTGAGGCCGAAGTGCTCGACGATGTCGTGCGCGACCGGTATCCAGCGCCCGTCGTAGACGTACCCGCCGTACCCCGTGTCGCGGCTTGCGTCGAAGTACTCGCGCCCGTACTGGCGGGCGAGCCGGATGTTCTCCTCGGTCTGCGCGGCGTGGCGCTTCTCGATGTTGCGCCTGGCCCGCGGGTAGCGGCGCAGGAGGTCGACCTCGGGCATGCGCGAAGCTGCGGGACTAGGCGCGCAGGGTGTAGTCCATCGGCCAGCCGTTGAGCTGGCCCACGTACCGGCGGCCCCACTGGACCATGTCGCGCAGTCCCTCCGGCAGGTCGATCTCGGGCTCCCAGCCGACGTCGGCCTTGATGGCGCTCGAGTCCAGCCAGTAGCGGCTGTCCTGGCCCTGGCGGTCGGGCGTCTCCTCGACGAGCTCCTCGAAGGGCATCTCGAGCGCCTCGGCGACGTGCTCGATGAGGGAGCGGATGGAGGTCGGCAGCGGCGGGCCCGCGTTGTACGTGGTGCCCAGCGGCGCGTCGTTGGCGACGAGCAGGATCGCGCGGGCCAGGTCGCGGGCGTGGATGTAGGACTTCTCCGCACGGCCCCCGCCGTGGAGCGGCAGCTTCTGCCCGGTGAGGCCGCTGATGACCGCACGGGGAACGACCCGGTGCAGGAGCTGGCCGGGGCAGTAGGCGTTTGAGGGCCGGATGATGTTCATCGGAAAGCCCAGCACCCGATGGACCGACTGCAGGTACATGTCGAACGCCGCCTTCGACGCGGCGTAGGGGCTCGTCGGCTGCAGCGGATCGGACTCCTTGGCGGCGTGCTCGACCGAGCCGTACAGCTCCGACGTGCCGATCTGGATGAAGCGCTCGAGATAGTCGCGCTTCATGAGCTCCTCGGAGAGCCGCGCCAGCGCGGTCGAGTTCGTCTCGAAGAAGCGCCACGAGTGCTTCCACGACACGGCGCCCTCGCCCTGGGCGGCGTAGTTGACGATGACCTGCGGCTGCTCGCGGTCCAGCAGCTCGAGCAGGAGGTCGAGCTCGTGGGTGATGTGGTAGGCGTGGTAGGAGTAGCGGGGATCCCCGTCGCCGACGTTGAGGGTGAACGGCTCCGGCTTGGCCGCGTTGCGGCCGACCGCGATGACGCGCTCGATGTCGTCCTGCTCGAGGAGGTACTTGGATGTGTGGATCCCGAAGGAGCCACCTCCCCCGAGCACGGCGTAGCGGCTTGGCATCAAGCTCCTTTTGGCGAAGTGACGGCGCGACGCAACGGGCCGCGGATTGCGCGGGGCACGGTATCAATCCGCTTTGCGGGCGGAACGTCGCTGCGCCGCGAGCGCCGCGTCCCAGATGTCGACGATGTACGGCGGGATGTCGCGGCCTTCGAAGTCCTCTCGCGAGACGAATTCCAGCGCCTGCCCCTCGCGGCAGACGATCGCCTGGCGCCCGTCGTAGCGCCCCCAGAACATCGTGAGGTCGATGATGTTGTCGCCGACGCGGTCGTCGAATCGCGTCAGGAAGTGCAGCTCGTCGCAGACGTAGTCGGTCTCCTCGTGGAACTCCCGTCGCGCGCAGGCCTCGGTGTCCTCGCCGGGGTCGGCATGACCGCCCGGCGGGACCCAGCGGCCGGCGTGGTTGAGCCCGGGCTTGTCGTCGCGGTGCTGAAAGAGCGCGGACCCGTCCTCGTCGAGCAGCAGGACCCCGGCGATGCGCGGCGCGACGCGCTCGTGCGGGCCCAGGACGAGCGCCTCGAGGACCTGCGCGCCGGGGATCTGCTCGACCGCCATGAACGCCCCGGCCGCGAGCAGCGCGTCGACCGAGTGGGCCCCGGTCGCGACGCCGAGCGTGCGGACGCCGATCGCATCCGCGCACTCCACGTCGCGGGGCGTGTCGCCGACGACGAGCACCCGCGACGGGTCCAGGTCGCGCACGAGCTCGGTCGCGACCTGCAGGGCGCGCCGGGCGATCGGCACCCGGCCGCCGGGACCGTCGCTGAACCCGCCACCGTGGACGAACCACGGCGACAGCCCGTATCTGGCGAGCTTCGCCTCCGCGCCGGCCCGCGTGTTGCCGGTCAGCAGCAGGTTCGCGACGCGCCCGCTGCGCGCCAGGCCGGCGAGCGTGTCCTCGATGCCCGGGAGCACGAGCCCCTCGCGCTGGCGCAGCGCGTCCGGCAGCCGCTGCTCGTAGCCCTCGCGCACCCGCCGCAGCAGCTCGATCTCGGGCTCCACGCCGGTCGATGCCACCGCCGCGGTGACGGACTCGAAGTCGGTCAGCCCGGCGGTGGCGAGGTCCTCGAGGTCCGCGTGGCGCCCGGTGTGCTCGAGGATCGACGCGGTGAGCGCGATCCGGCCGCCCTTCGCGGTGTAGAGCAGCGTCCCGTCCAGATCCCACAGGATCGCGCCCTCGAAGTCCGCCGGCATCGCGGGCCATGATAGATCGGCGCCCGCGGGCCGGCGATATCCTCACGCCCGTGCGCGGCCGGCTCGTGATCGTCATCCCGACGCGTAATCGCGCCGACATCGCGCAGGTCGCCGTCCGCTCCGTGCTGGCCGCCGACGAGCCGGACGTGCGCGTGATCGTGTCGGACAACTCGACCGATCCCGCCGCCGTCCAGACGCTGCGGACGGCGTGCGCCGAACTGGCCGACGAGCGCGTCGCCTACGTCCGCCCGCCGGCCTCGCTGACGATGACCGACCACTGGTCGTGGGCCCTGGAGAGAGCGCTGGAGGACCCGCAGGTCGCGTACGTCAGCTACCTCACCGACCGCAACCTGTTCGCCCGCGGAGAGCTTCGCCACGTCCTCGCAGCGGTCGACGCCGTGCCGGGGCAGATCGTCACCTACAACCAGGAGAGCATCGACGATGCCGACGATCCCGTTCGCATCGTCGTCAACGAGTCAAGCGGCCTGCTCCTCGCGCTGCCGTCGCGCGAGCTGATCCACGCGACGGCCCGCGGCGCGCGCTTCATGGCGCTGCCGCGCATGCTCAACTCGGTCGTGCCGCGCACGGTGCTCGACGCCGTTCGGGAGCGGTTCGGCTCGGTGTTCGCCTCGGTCGCGCCGGACTACGCGTTCGGGTTCCGCGCGCTGGCGACGATGGACACGATCGCCTTCCTCGATCGGCCGGTGCTGTTTCACCACGCGACGGCGCGCTCGAACGGGATGAGCCAGATCCTCGGGAT
Source organism: uncultured Solirubrobacteraceae bacterium (assembly GCA_963727785.1). Taxonomy (GTDB): domain Bacteria; phylum Actinomycetota; class Thermoleophilia; order Solirubrobacterales; family Solirubrobacteraceae; genus CADCVQ01. The sequence continues at coordinate 112,144 of CAVSHS010000005.1, read as the reverse complement.
CGCCTCGCCCGACAGCACGGACTTCGAACGGCTCATGGGTGAGCAGATGTACGCCCACACGCCCGCGCCGCAGCTTCGGACGGTGTCCAACGCGATCTTCAACGAGTACTGCTTCGTGCGCGCCGAGGCGCCCGAGGCGTTCCCGCCGCTGATGCGGCGTGACTATCTCGGATGCATCGCCCGCGACATCAACGACATGAAGGAGCCCGCGCTCGCCGAGCTCACGCGCGTCCAGCTGCGCGCGCTCGGCTGGACGGAGCGCGACGAGCGCCAGCGCCGGGCGCGGGAGATCGCGAGCCTGCTTCGCTTCTACGCGCCGCGCCCGCGCATGGCGCTGTCACGTGCGCTGCGCGCTGCGACCGGGCGGACGTACGGCGCGCCGCGCGTCGCGCCCTCGACCGAGGCCGCGATCCTCGACCTCGAGTCCAGGCCGGTGCCGCTGTGCGGCGATCTCGCCCTGCTGCGGCCGCTCATCAACCAGGGCGCGCGGATCGAGGTGCTGCAATCAGTCGGCCAGGCGCCGTAGCCAGCCGCCGGGCCAGTGCGTCGGGTCCCAGCGCGTCAGGCTCTCGTCGAACGGCAGCGGAGGCGTGGTGCGCACGAACTCCGGGTGGCGGGCGAGGAATCCCTCGACGGCCGTGAGCGGGTTGTCGTGGCTCCACTCGGGCTTGCCCCGCGGCACGTCGGCGACGTCGCGCATGATCCCGTCGGCGACGACGAGGTAGGAGCCGGGCGTGACGAGGTCGGCGTAGCCGTCCAGCTCGGCGGCGACGTGCCGGCCGGTGTGGTCTGAGTCCAGCAGGACCATGACCCGCTCGGCGCCGCCCGCCATCTCGTGGACCCGAGCGATCGTCTGCGGATCCGTCGAGGAGCCGACGACGAGGTCGATGTCGTCGATGAGCTCGTGCGCGTCGAGCGCCGTGCGGTTGTGCGGGCGGATGTCGATGTCGATGCCGATGACCCGGCCGCCGCGGCCGATCGCTCGCAGGACGCTGGCATAGAGGACGAGCGAGCCGCCGTGCGCGACGCCCGTCTCGATGACGAGGTCCGGCTTGATCTCGTAGATCGCCTCCTGCACGCGCACGATGTCCGAGGGCAGCTGGATGATCGGCCGGCCCAGCCAGGAGAAGCGGTAGGAGTACTTCTGCTGCCAGCCGACCGTCGTCCACAGGTGCGACAGCGCCTCGAAGCCCTCGGGGGTCAGCAGGCCCAGCTGCTCGCCGTCGCGCTGCAGGGTTCCGGTGTCGGTGTCGATCGTGATCTTCACGCGGCGGAGGGTAGCTGCGTGCGCGGGCGCACGGCCCGCCGCGCCGCCGGACGGGACGCAGGCGCCCGGGGCGCCGCATAGAGTTACGCCGCAGATGACCGTCGAAGCCAGCAGCACCCAGGCTCCGATCTGGCTGTCGATCTGCATCCCGACGTACAACTTCGGCGAGTTCATCGCAGAGACGCTGGAGAGCATCCTGCCGCAGGTCGTCGAGGGCGTCGAGGTCGTGATCCTCGACGGCGGATCGACCGACGACACGACCGCGGTCGTGAGCGAGTTTCAGACGCGCTGCCCGGCGCTGCGCTACCACCGGCGCGACGAGCGCGGCGGGATCGATCGCGACATGGCGCGGACGGTCGACCTCGCGCGCGGCCGGTACTGCTGGCTGTTCAGCAGCGACGACCTGATGAAGCCGGACGCGATCGCCCGGATGCTGGAGCAGATCCAGAGCGGATTCGACGTCTACCTGTGCGGTCTGACGATCTGCACCCGGGACATGCACCCGGTCAGGGACCATCGCGTCCTGAGCCTGCCGGCGGGCTCGACGTTCGACCTCGCCGTCGACGGCGATCGCCGTGAGTTCTTCGAGCGCGCGCAGACCACCACGGCGTTCTTCAGCTTCCTCGGGTCCGTGATCTTCAAGAAGGAGCGCTGGGACGCCGTCCCGCTCGACGAGGACTTCGTCGGCAGCTGCTGGGCGCATGTCGCCCGGATCTTCCGGATGATCCCCGACGGGCTGCGGGTCAAGTACCTGGCCGACTCCTTCCTGCTCAAGCGCTCCGACAACGACTCGTTCATGGAGGTGGGGCTGGTCCGGCGCTACGCGATCTCGATCGACGGCTACCACCGGCTCGCCGCGACGTTCTTCGGCGACGACAGCAGCGAGGCCCGTCACATCCGTCGCGTCGTGGCGAACGAGTTCCATGTCCGCGCGATGCTCTGGGCGAAGATGATGTCCGCCCAGGCGCCTGCGGAGGATCGGCGCATGCTCGCGCGCCTCGAGTCGGCCGTCTACCGCGACCCGTCCCCGCGAAACCGCTTCAACCGAACGCTCTACCGGGTCGTGCCGGTGAAGCTCTTCAAGGTGCTGGCGCTCCCCTACATCGCGCTGCTGAAGGCGCTCAAGCGCCGCTGAGCGCCGGCGTCTGCTTGCCCACCACGCGGACCTCGGGCAGCGGCACGATGAACTTGCCGCCGCGCTGCAGGAACTCCTGCTCGCGCTCGATGAACTCGTCGAGGAAGTGCCAGGGCAGCGCGAGGTAGTAGTCGGGGTTCATCGCGCGCGACTGCTCCTCGCTGATGATCGGGATCCTCGTCGCGATCGTCTCCGAGCCCCACTTGTCGGGGTTGCGGTCGGCGGCGGCCTCGATGTCGTTGTGGTCGATGCCGGCGTACTGGAGGATCGTGTTGCCCTTCGTCGAGGCGCCGTAGACGTGGATCGTCTTGCCGGCGTCGCGGATCTCCCTGCAGGTCCTGACGAGGTCGTCGCGGACGCGCTCGACGCCGAGCCGGAAGGCCTCGTAGGGCTCGGGCGCGTCGAGCGCGAGCTCGAACTCACTGACGCGCAGCGCCGTCAGCGCCTCCTGCTGCTCGGCGGTGCGCTTGTGCACGCCCTGATGTCCGATGAACAGCCGGATCGAGCCGCCGTTCATGTCGTTGAGCTCCGCGGAGACGACCTCCAGGCCCTCCTCGCCGACGAGCCGCTCGATGACCGCCAGCGAGTAGTACTCGAGGTGCTCGTGGACGATCGCGTCGAAGGCGTTGGCCTCGAGCATCAGCGGCAGGTAGTGCAGCTCGATGACCCAGATGCCGTCGTCGGCGAGCGCCTCCGCGACGTCGGCGACGAACGTGCGCGGATGCTCGAGGTCGTAGAACATCGCGATGCTCGTGACCGCCTTGGCCTTCTGGTGCGGGCGGCGCTGGTGCAGCGCCTGCACGGAGTAGAAGTCGTTGACGACGTCGTAGCCCTTGGCCCGGGCGTAGCGCACCATGTCGGAGGGGTCGAAGCCCAGGTAGCGCAGCCCCTCGGTCGCGTAGCCGTCGAGCAGGGTGCCGTCGTTGCAGCCGATGTCGACGACGAGGTCGCCGGACTCCAGCGGCATGATCGCCTCGACGCCGCGGGCGATGCCGTGCAGGTTCTCCGTCATCGTGCGGTTGACGCCGCTGCGATACCAGTAGGAGCTGTAGAGGATCGAGCCAGGGACCGTGTGCTTGGTCTGGATCAGGCCGCAGGCCTCCTGGTCGCGCGTCATGTCGCAGCGCACGAGCTCGAGCGGGATCGCGCGCTGGACCGGCTGGTCGCCGCCCGGATCGGCGAATGCGCCCGCGATGCGCTGCTCGCCGAGCGAGAGCACAGGCGCGAGGTGCTCGCAGCCGCAGATGCGGCACGTGTTGCGCGTGATCAGGCTGGTGCGTGGGACGGGCTTGCGGGTTGTCACGTCGATCCTCCGTCGCGAGTGTTCCGGGGCGGCACTATGCCACACCGCCTGGAGCCCTCCGCGAGGGCGGCGTCGCGCCCAGGGCTCTGCCGCGCTGACGTGGGGCCCCGGCGCCGGTGGTGAGCCGGTGGCTTGCGAGACTCCTCGACGTGCACGTTGGCCTGAACCTCGTATTCCTCGTTCCGGGCGAGCAGGGCGGCATGGAGGTCTATGCCCGCGAGCTGCTGCGCGCGCTGCCGGCCGAGCGTCCCGACCTGCGAATCACGGCGTTCGTCAACCGTGAGGCGCGTGCGGCGGGCGGCGAGTGGGACGAGTTCGCCGAGGTCGTCGAGGTGCCGGTCTTCGCCCGCAGCCGCGTGCAGTGGGTGCGCGGCGAGCAGCAGCTGCTGCCCGGGCTCGCGCGGCGCGCCGGCGTCGATGTCCTGCACAGCCTTGCGAGCACTTCGCCGGCACGCGGGCGCTTTCGCCGCGTCGTGACGATCCACGACCTGCTCTACCGCGTCGTGCCGGACGCGCACTTCGGCGTGCTCGGCCTCGGCATGCGCGTGCTGATCCCGACCGCGGCGCATCGCGCCCACCGCGTGATCTGCGATTCGCAGTCCACGCGCGCCGACGTTCGGCGCTACCTGCACGTGCCCGACCGCAAGCTCGACGTCGTGCCGCTCGGGGTCGGTACGACGACGGCCGGCGATCCCGAGCCCGCGGCAGTGCTGCGCGAGCGCCATGCGCTCGGCGCTCGGCGCGTCGTGCTGTCGGTGTCGGCCAAGCGCCCGCACAAGAACCTCGTGCGGCTGCTCGAGGCGCTCGCCGCGATCCCCGCCCGAGCGCCGGCCGGTGCTCGTCGTCCCCGGCTATCCGACGCCGTACGAGCGCACGCTGCGCGAGCGCGCCGCGGCGCTCGGGCATCGCCGCCGACCTGCGGCTGCTGGACTGGGTCTCCGGTCCCGAGCTCGAGGGCCTCTACGCGCTCGCCGACGTGTTCGTCTTCCCCTCGCTGTACGAGGGCTTCGGCTTGCCGGTGCTGGAGGCGATGCGGCGCGGCGTGCCGGTGGCCTGCTCGGATCGCAGCTCGCTGCCGGAGGTCGCCGGCGACGCGGCGCTGCTGTTCGATCCCGACGATCCGCGCGCGATCACCGCCGCGATCGAGCGCCTGCTCGGCGACCCGGCCGAGCCGCCGATCGGCTGCGCGCGGCCGGGCGTGCGCAGGCCGCGCGCTTCACATGGGCGGCGACCGCGCGCGCGACGGCCGACAGCTACGAGCGGGCGATGGCGCGGCGCGGGTCGGCGTAGGCGGCCGCGACGCTGTCCAGCGAGCCGGCCAGCGACAGGCGGTCGCGGTTGCGCGCGAACCACGCCGCGGTCGACGCGCGCAGCGGCGCGCCCGCCGCGCGCACGCGCAGGATCGCGTCGGCGATGTCCTGCGGCTCGGCCGAGGCGGCGACGAAGCCGTTCTCGCCCTCGTCGACGAGCTCGGTCGCCGCGTTGTCGGGCGCCGCGACGACGACGCTCGGCACCCCGCGCGCCGACGCCTCGACGACGACGAGCCCGTAGCCCTCGCGGCGCGACGGCAGCACCATGCACAGCGCGCTCGCCAGCGACGCCTCGAGCTGCTCGCGGTCGACGAAGCCCGGCGCGCCGGCGACGTCGCCGAGGCCGAGGGCGTCGATCAGGCGCAGGACCTCGGCGCGGTCGGGGCCGTCGCCGTAGATCACGAGCCGCAGATCGGGCGCCCGCTCGCGCAGCGCCGCGAACCCGTGCACGAGCGCCGGCACGCGCTTCTCGGGGATGTGGCGACCGGCGAACACGACGACGGGCTGCGCCGCGGCCGGCGGCGCGGCCGACGGCGCGACGCTCCTGCAGGCCGGTCAGCACCTCGACGTCGCCGTGCACGCCCTCGGCCCGCAGCCGCTCGGCGGTCGACTGCGCGAGCGTGAACGCCCGCTGCGGGACGCGCAGGCAGAGCTGCTGCACGGCCCAGCCGACGCGCCCGCCGGCGGACCCGAGGTACTCGCGCCAGTAGTCGCGCGACCACAGCTCGAACCAGTCGACGACGAGCCCGTAGCGGTGCAGCGGGCGCACGAGCGCGGCCGCGAGCAGCGAGAAGAACGGAAACGAGGCGGTGTGCACGATGTCGTAGCGGCGCCCGTGGCGCAGCAGGTGCCACAGCACGCCGGCGCCGAACACGAGCGGCGGCGCGATCCTGCGCCGCCCGCCCGCGTAGAGCGCCATCCGCGGCCCGGCGGCGCGTACGTCGATGCCCGGCACGTCGGGGCGCGTCCCGCGGTCCCACTGGCGCAGCGTGAGGTAGCTGACCTCGTGGCCGTCGGCGTGCAGGCGCTCGGCGAGGTTGCGATACCAGCGCTCGCCGCCGCCGATCGTGTAGGGAAACAGGCAGTCGTAGACGATCAGGATCCGCATGCGCCCCGCAGCGTGTCAGACGCGGCTAGCACGGCGGGCCCCGGCCGGGTGGCGACCGGCCGCGAGGCGGGCAACAGCGCCCGGCCGGACCTACTAGGCTCCCATCCGCGCAACCTTTGCCCGCCCCGACACGTCTGATCGATCCGGGAGTGCGTGTCCGGTGCCTCGCGCAAACTCGCATCATGGCCTCGATCCACAGCACATCAGCCGGTTCGACCGAGGCGGGTCGCGATCACGCCGCCGGTCGAGGTCTCGGTCGTCATCCCGTGTCTCAACGAGGCCGAGAACATCCAGGAGTGCGTCCGCCGCTCACAGGCCGCGCTGGACGGTGCGGGCATCCTCGGGGAGGTCGTGGTCGCCGACAACGACTCCGATGACGGCAGCGCCGAGCTGGCGGTCGCCGCCGGCGCTCGCGTCGTCCACGAGCCGCGGCGCGGCTACGGCTCGGCGTATCTCGCCGGATTCGCGGGCGCGCGCGGCGAGTACATCGTCATGCTCGACGCCGACATGACCTACCCCTTCAAGGACATCCCGCGCTTCGTCGAGGAGCTGCGCGCCGGCGCGCAGCTCGTCATGGGCGACCGGATGGACAACATCGAGCCCGGCGCGATGCACTGGATGCACCGCTACATCGGCAACCCGCTGCTGAGCGGCACGCTGAACCTCTTCTTCCGCACCGGCGTGCGCGACGCGCACTGCGGCATGCGCGGCTTCCGGCGCGACATCCTGCCGCAGCTGGACCTGCGCGCGACCGGGATGGAGTTCGCCTCCGAGATGGTCATCCGGGCGTCGAAGGAGAGCCTCGACATCCGCGAGTTCCCGATCTCCTACGCGCCGCGCGGCGGCGAGTCCAAGCTCTCGCGCTACCGCGACGGCTGGCGCCACCTGCGCTTCCTGCTCGTGCACAGCCCGACGTACCTGTTCATCGTGCCGGGCGCGGTGCTCCTGCTGATCGGCGTGCTCGTCATCGGCGATCTCGCTCAGCCAGATGCCGATCTTCGGCCGCGACTGGAACCTCCACTCGCTCATCGCCGGCGAGCTGCATGTCCGTCGTCGGCGTGCAGATCGTCGCGCTGGGCCTCTGCGCGCACGCGTACGGGACGTACTTCATGGGCGAGAAGGACCCGTGGTTCGATCGCATGCGCGCGCGCTACCGGCTCGAGCACGGTCTGATGCTCGGCGGCGTGATCGTGTTCGCCGGGTTCGTGGCGGCGAGCGGTGATCGTCGGCATCTGGATCAACCGCGGCTTCGGCGCGCTGTCGGAGGAGCGCCTCGCGGCCACGGCCGCCGCGCTCGTGATCATCGGACTGCAGATCTTCTTCTCCTCGTTCCTGCTTTCGATCCTCGGTCTGCGCCGCCGCGACTGACCGACCCGCCGGACGTGGACCTGCTCGCAGCCTGGCTGCTGTATCCGCTCACCCTTGCCTGCCTCTGCCTCGGCCTCGCGCTAGCGCTCGAGCGGCTGACGGACTGGCGGACGCCGGGCACGCTCATGCTGCCGGTCGGGTTCGTGGCGCTGATCGTGCTCGCCCGCCTGATCACCTTCTACGAGAGCACCGCGCCCCTGGCGCTGCCCGTGATCGGCGTCCTCGCGCTGGCTGGCCTGGGCCTCGGCCGGCGGCGCCTGCTCGCGCTGCGGCCCGATCCTTGGGCGATCCTCGCGGTCGGCGGCGTGTTCGCGCTGCTCGCGGCGCCGGTCGTGCTGTCGGGAACGCCGTCGTTCGCCGGCTATCTCGCGCTGCCCGACACGTCGCATCAGCTCGCCCTCGCCGCCCACTTCCCGCACCATGGACCCGACTGGGCGGGGCTGCCCGACGGCTCCAACAGGGCGACGATCCTCAAGTACGTCACGAGCTCCTACCCGATCGGCGGACAGGTGGCCCTGGGCGTGACGGCGCCGCTCGGGGCGCTCGACCTCGCCTGGCTGTACCAGCCGTTCCTGGCATTCGCCGTGATCGTGCTGAGCCTCGCGATCTGGTCGCTGAGCGCGCCGCTGCTTGCCTGTCGCTGGCAGGTCGCGCTCGTGACGTTCGCGGCATCGCAGTCGGCGCTGCTGATCGGCAACTACCTGCTGGGCTCGATCAAGGAGATCACGGCGATCGCGGTGCTCATGACGCTGGTCGCGCTCGTCGCGCTGGCGATCACCGAGCGCCGGCCGGTCCGGTCGCTGCTGCCGGTCGCGCTGGCCGCGGCGGCGGCGCTCCTTGCGCTCGGCCCGGCGGTGCTGCCATACCTCGTCGTCCCCGGTCTCGCCGTCGCCGGCGTCTGGGGCGTCGCGATCGTGCGCCGGCGGCGGATCGCCGACCTCGCCTGGATTGCGGCGGGGGCGGCGCTGCTGGGGATCTTCGCGCTGCCGGCGCTGCGCACGCTGCAGACCGCCGTGACCGTCAGCACGTCGGTGCTCGTCGATCTCAAGGACGATCTCGGTCACCTCGCGGCGCCCCTGCACACCACGCAGGCGTTGGGCATCTGGCTGTCGGGCGACTTTCGCTACATGACGGACTCGGTCCAGACGCCGCAGGCGATCGCGCTGTGGATCGCCGGGATCGCGGCGATCGCCGGCGTCGTGTGGGCGATCCGCGGCCGGCGGTGGGGTCCGCTGCTGCTCTTCGCGACGTTCGTCCCGGCCTCGGTGTACCTGCTGCACCGCGGGACGACGTACGCCGACTCGAAGGTCCTCCTGATCGCCTCGCCGGCGGTGCTGCTGCTCGCGATGCTCGGCGCGGCGAGCCTGTGGACGGGGCGCTGGCGGGCGCTCAGCGCGGTCGTCAGCGCCGTCCTCGTCGGCGGCGTCCTGTGGTCGACCGCGCTGGCCTATCACGACGTGTCGCTGGCGCCGCGGGCGCGCTACGGGGAGCTGCTGAAGATCGACGACCGGCTCGCCGGCCGCGGGCCGGCGATCTTCGGCGAGTACGACGAGTTCGCCGACTACTTCCTGCGCAAGGTCCCGATCTACGCCGCGCCGCAGTACCCGCTGCAGTTCCGCGCGGCGCCCTATCACCCCAACGCGCTGCGGGACATCGACCGCCGGCCGAGTGAGAAGACGCCGGTCGACATCGACGACCTGAGGCTCGACTTCATCGAGTCGGTGCCCTACGTCATCCTGCGCCGCGGCCCGCAGACGAGCCGGCCGCCCGCGAACTTCGGGCTCGCCAGCCGCGGTACCTACTACGACGTCTGGCGCCGTTCCGCGAGCGGCCCGACGGTGCTCGCCCACGTCCCGCTCGGCCCCGACGTCCTGCACCAGGCCGCGAGGGTGAGCGAGCCGGTCGCGCGGCGGCTGGCGCTACGGGCGCGCCGGCTGGGCGGGCGGATCGCCTACGTACCGCGCGTGCGTCCGGCGGTCTTCTTCGCCACGCACCACCCGCGCCCGCCGCGCTGGATCGGCTTCGGGAACTTCCCCGAGGCGCTGCTCACCGCAGGCCCGTCGAACATCCACTCGCCGGTGCGGATCCGGCGCAGCGGGCGCTACCACGTCTGGGTCGAGGGCTCGTTCGCCCGCCGGATCGTGATCGGCATCGACGGCCGGCCCCTGCCCGGCACGCCGGAGGGGCTGAACAACCCGGGCGCATACGCGTCGCTGGGGACGGTGTCGCTGCGGCCCGGGCTCCACGACGTGAGCATCCGCCAGGGCGGCGGCGACCTGAAGCCGGGGACCGGCGGCTACATCTCCAGCCTGCGCCACATCGGGCCGATCTACTTCGAGCCGGTCGCCGACGAGCGCCTCCCGGTGCGGGAGATCGACGCGTCACGCTGGCGCGAGCTCGTCGGCCGGCGCGCCGACTGGCTGGAGGTCGTCCGCGACCCCTGACCTGGTGGGGGGGCGCGCCGGGGTCGGCATGTGCGCTGGGGTGGGGCCGGCGCTTGTGAACTGCATCGATGAAGGAGTCGGTGCCCAGGCGGTTGTGGCGCACAGCGCGGGGCGCTGTGGTCGGGCGGTCGTGGCGGAGTTGCTGCGTATGTCGAGCACAAACGCCAAGACCGCTGCCCCGCAGCGCCCCGCCTGCAGTCGTGTCGAATAGTGATCGGATATGGATCAGAAAACGACACGATGGGCGATCGCGCTGGGGGTCTTGCGGGTTGTGCGCCACATAGGCCCATAACCCGCATGACCCCCCCTCCGTCAAGGCAGTGCGAACCGCGCTGCGCACCGGCGCGCCCGGCCCCTCACTCCTTCATCGATGCTGTTCGCAGGCGTTGCGCACCGCCGCGGGCCACGCGACCGACATCGCGCCCGACGTGCCGGTCGCTAGGGCCGGTCACAGCTCCTCGGCCGCACGCGGCGCCATGCGGTCGAACACGTGCACGCCGAGCCATGTCACGGCGACGAGCAGCGCCAGCGGGACGAGCACGAGCGCAGGCGAGCCGATCGCCTCGCTGAGCGGCATCGCACCGGTCAGCAGATGGCGCGACTCCTGGATGATCGCCGCGATCGGGTTGCACAGGGCGATCGTGGCGAGCGTCTTGGAGTGCCCGATGACGGCCTCGATCGGATAGAGGATCGGCGTCGCGTAGAACAGCGCCTGCATCACGACCTCCCAGATCGGGCGGATGTCGCGGTAGCGCACGTAGAGCGCGCTGAGCAGCATCGAGACGCCGGTCGCGAACACGAGCAGCAGCGCGAACGGGATCGGCAGCAGCAGCCAGGTCCAGCGCGGGTGCACGCCGCTGACGGCGACGAAGATCGCCAGCACGACGACGTTGAGGGCGAGGTTCATCGCCGCGACGAGCGCGACCGACAGGGGCACCACCGCGCGCGGGAAGCCGACCTTGCGCAGCAGCGACTCGCGGTCGACCATCGCGGTCACGCCCGCGCCCGTGACCTCCGAGAAGAAGAAGTACAGGATCATCGCGAGCAGCAGGATCACGCCGTAGTCCTCGACGCCGGCGCCCGCCTTCACCACGTAGGAGAAGACGAAGTAGACGATCCCGAACAGCATCAGCGGGCGCAGCAGCGACCAGACGTAGCCGAGCGCCGAGCCGTAGAAGCGGACCTTCCAGTCGGTCGCCGCCAGCGTGCGCGTGAGGTTCCAGAAGCGCCGCAGGTCGCCGTCGCCGAGCGCCGTCGGGCCACGGACCGGATATGCCTGCTGCGGCGTCGCGGACATCAGCCGGCGGTCCGCTGCACCGGCGCGCTCGCGCTGACCAGGCGGTCGAGCACGAACGCGTGCGGGATGTCGACGATCCCGCCGCCGGCGGTCGTCCCCGTGACGACGACCGAGGCGGCGTTCTCCGCCCGCGCCATGGCGTGACCGCCCGGCCCGGCGTGCAGGACCATCGCGGTGAGCGAGTAGCGGCCGGGGGCGAACCAGTTGTCGAAGCTCACGGCGACGCTCGCGATGTCGCCCGCCTCGAAGTCCCCGCGCGCGGCCTCGTCGCTCTCCGAGGTGGTCTGGAAGACGCGCCGGTGCTGGGCATCCTCGAGCGCCAGCGCGAACACGGGGTCGCGCACCGCGCGCTCGAAGCGCACGCGCATGACCAGCGCCACCGGGCTGCCCTGCGCGATCGCGACGCCGCGCTCGCCGGCGGCGTCCTGCACCCACACGTCGATGAGGTGCGCGCCGTCGTCGGTCGCGGAGGCCGGCAGCTCCTGGCCGACGACGACGTGCTCGCGCACCCCGAAGTTCAGCTCCGTGTAACGCTGCGCGACGTTCGCGGCGTCGCCGAGCGCGACGACGCTGCCGCGCTCGAGCAGCAGCGCGCGATCGCAGAAGCGCTGGACCTGATCCATGTCGTGGGTGACGAGCAGGATCGTCTTGCCCTCGTCGCGCGAGCGATTGAGCACGTCGTAGCACTTCTGCTGGAAGGCGGCATCGCCGACGGCGAGCACCTCGTCGATGAGCAGCAGGTCGGCGTCGACGTGCACCATGACGCTGAACGCGAGGCGCACCTGCATCCCCGACGAGTAGTTCTTGAGCTTCAGCTCGGCGAACTCGTGCAGCTCGGCGAAGTCCATGATCGAGCCATATCTCGCGCGTGCCTCGTCGGGCGTCAGGCCGAGCATGACGGCGTTGATGAGCACGTTGTCGTGCGCGGTCAGATCGGGGTTGAAGCCGACGCCGAGCTCGATGAACGGCGCCATCCTGCCGCGCAGCCACATCTCGCCGCCGTCGGCGCGGTAGATGCCCGCCAGGCACTTCATCAGCGTGCTCTTGCCCGAGCCGTTGCGCCCGACGATCCCGAAGACCTCGCCGACGCCGACCTCGAAGCTCACGTCGTTGAGCGCGTGCAGCGTCTGGGCTCGCTGGGAGCGGGTCGGGTGCAGCACGCGCTCCTTGAGCGTGCTGACCTGCTCGGTCGGGAGCCGAAAGGACTTCGAGACGCCGTCGACCGAGACCGCGACGTCGTCTGCGGGCGCACCGCTCACGGGAGGAAGGGTAGCCTCGGCTCGGATGGCGGAATCCCTGCTAGCGCCCGCTCTCCCGCTCGGCGTCAATCTCGCCGGCTACCTCGACGCGACCGCCGGCGTGGGCGAGGCGGCGCGGCATGTGGCGACCGCGCTGCAGGCCGCGGGCGTCGCGGTCGCGCCGCTGCCGCTCAGCAGCCGCGCCACGGAGCGCGCCGCGACGGTGTGGCGCGCCGAGCCGGTCCATCCCGTGACGATCGTCTGCGCGAACCCCGACGGGATGACCGGCGCGCGCGACGAGGTCGGCGCGGCGGCCTTCGACGGCCGCCACGTCGTCGGGATGTGGTGGTGGGAGGTGGCCGCGTTGCCGCAGCGCTGGCTGCGCGCGTTCGACCTCGTCGACGAGGTCTGGGTCGGCTCGCGCTTCGTCGCCGACGTGCTCGCCGCCGTCGCGCCGGTGCCGGTCGTCCACCTGCCGCTGGCCGTGCCGGAGCCGGTCTGCTCCCAGGCGGGCCGCGCGCAGCTCGGCCTGCCCGAGGAGCGCTATCTCTTCGGCTTCGTCTTCGACTACGCGAGCGTCGCGGCGCGCAAGAACCCGCTCGGCCTGATCGAGGCGTTCAGGCGCGCGTTCCCGGACGCTGGCGGCGACGGCAACGGTCCCGGCCTCGTCGTCAAGACGCTCGGCGGCGAGCGCCACCCCGTCGAGCACCAGGCCGTGCTCGCCGCGGCGGCCGGCCGGCCCGACGTCACGGTGATCGACGCGCACCTCCCTGCGGCCGACAAGAACGCGCTCATCCGCGCGCTGGACTGCTACGTCTCGCTGCATCGCTCCGAGGGCTTCGGGCTGACGCTCGCCGAGGCGATGCTGCTCGGCACGCCCGTCGTTGCGACCGACTACGGCGGCTCGCGCGACCTCGTGACGGCGTTCAACGGCCTGCTCGTCGACGCCCATCCGGTGCCGATCGGGCACGGCAACGACCCCTATCCGGCCGACGGCGAGTGGGCCGATCCCGACCTCGACCACGCCGCCGCGCAGCTGCGCGATGCCTTCGCCGACCCCACGGCGGGCCGCGCCCGCGCGGCCCGGGCCCGCGCCGACGTCCTCGCGCGCCACGCGCCGGCCGTCGCCGGGCGCGCGATGGCCGATCGCCTCGCGCACGTCCTCATGCTCCCGCTCGACGGCGACGGTCGCCGCACGGCGCTGGACCTCGACGGCGTCCGCGCGCGGATGGCGACCGGACCGCAGGCGGCGCCCGGCGGCGAGCGCGGCGCGCGCGGCGCGCTGCGGGACGCCGCGCTGCGCGCGATGCGCCCCTACACCGTCCACCAGCGCCTCGTCGACGAGGAGCTCCTGCGAGCGCTGGCCTCGCTCGACGAGCGCGTGCGCGGCCTGGCCGCCGGTCAGCAGGCGCTCGCCGCCGAGCTGGCGCGGCTGCGCCGGACCGACGGGGATGATGCGTAGATGCCCTACTCCTCCGCCGAGGCGCGCCAGGACCTGCTCGACGCCGTCGCCGACGCGATCGACGATCTCGCCCGCGCGCTCGCCGCGCTCGGTGCCGCCTACGAGCTGCTCGACGAGCACAAGGCCGACGAGCTCGAGGAGGCGCTGTTCGGTCCCGTGCAAGCGGCCTACGGCCGCGGACGGCGCACGCACGCAGAGTTCGCCGCCCGCCACGGCCTGCCGGGCCGCACCTTCGAGACGGCGACGCCCGGCGCGCCGTCCGGCGGCCTGAAGGGATACCTGGACGACACGGTTGCGGCGGTGACGAGCGCCGACGCCACGCTCGCGACGCTGCAGGACTCGATGATGCCGATCGAGGTCGGCGACGCCGAGCTGCGCGCCGGCCTGGCGAAGGTGCGCGAGCTCGTGGACGAGGTGCCGCAGCGGGCGCGGGCGCTCGGACGCACCTTCGGCCGTTAGGGAGCGGCTGTGGCACCATCGGCGCCGATGAAACGCAACCCCCAGCTCGCCTCGCTCGGCGTCAACGCCGTCGGGTACCTGCGCGGCGGCCTCGGCCTCGGCCAGGCCGCGCGGCTGTACGTCCAGGCGCTGCACGCCGCTGGCGTGCCCGTGCGCACGACGACCGTCGACGTCAACCTGCCCGACGTCATCGGGCCCGACGGGCGCCGCGCGCGCGTCAAGACGACGGACTTCGCGGACCTGCACGTCGACGGCGAGCTGCCGTTCAACCTCGTCTGCGTCAACGCGCCCGAGCTGCCCGCGCTGCACGCGAGCCTCGGCCCGGAGTTCTTCGAGGACCGCTACACGATCGGCGTCTGGGCCTGGGAGGTCGACGTCGTGCCGCAGAGCTGGGACCGCGCGTTCGGCCTGGTCGACGAGATCTGGGTCTACTCGCGCTACGTGCAGGAGATCGTCTCCAACGCCTCGCCCGTCCCGGTCGTGCGGATGCCGCTGCCGATCGTCGCGCCGCCGCCCGGCGGTGAGATCGCCGGCCTGCACCTGCCCGAGGGCTTCGCGTTCCTGTTCCTCTTCGACTTCTACTCCACGCTGGCACGCAAGAACCCGCTCGGGCTCATCGCGGCGTTCGAGCGCGCGTTCGAGCCCGGTGAAGGCCCGCACCTCATCCTCAAGAGCCACAACGGCGACTACAAGCCCGAGCGCCTGGCGCGGCTGCGCGAGGCCGCCGGCGACCGGCCCGACATCCACCTCGTCGACCGCTTCCTGACCGGCTCTGAGATGGCGACGCTGATGCGACGCGCCGACTGCTACGTCTCGCTGCATCGCGCCGAGGGCTTTGGCCTGACGCTCGGCGAGACGATGGCGCTCGGCAAGCCGGTCATCGCGACCGGCTTCAGCGCGAACCTCGACTTCATGACGGCCGAGAACTCCTACCTCGTGCGTCATCGCGAGACGCTCGTCGGCGAGGAGGGCGAGAACTATCCCGCGCACGGGACCTGGGCGGAGCCCGACATCGACCACGCGGCGCAGCTCATGCGCGAGGTGTGGGAGAACCCGGGCGAAGCGCGCGCTCGCGGCGCGCGCGCCCAGCGCGAGATCGAGGAGCACTTCTCGCTGGAAGCCGTCGGGCACGTCGCGCGCGAGCGACTCAAGCGGCTGGCGGCCGGGCACCGGCGCCACAGCGCAGGCCCGGCGCCGGGCGCGCCCGACGACGGCGCCGCGAACGGCCTGGCGAACAGCTGGCTCGGCCGCGCGGAGCTCAAGCTGACGTACGACCCGCTGAGCGACGCGCGTGAGACAGGCGGCGCGAAGGGCGCGATGCGCCGCGCCGCGCTGACGGCGATGCGGCCCGTACACCCACCACCAGGACGAGCTCAGCCGGCTCACCGTGCACGGGCTGCGCGAGGTCGACGAGCGCCTCGACGACCTCGTGCTCGACACGCAGGCGCAGGTCGCCCGCCTGGAATCGCTCGTGCACCGCTCCGAGGCGGCGATCACGCGCGAGCTGCAGCTCGTCCTGGAGGGCATGCGCGCGCGTCCGGCCTCGACGCACCCGGCGATCTCGCAGGTCGACGAGCACGGCCGCCGCGTGCTGCGCTTCGACGGCGCCTCGAGCGACGCCGCGACCTACCGCGGCTTCGAGGACATCTTCCGCGGCGACGAGCGCGCCGTGCGCGAGCAGCAGCTCGAGTACCTGGCGCACTTCGCCGCCGCGGACTGGGTGCTCGACCTCGGCTGCGGCCGCGGCGAGTTCCTCGACGCGCTCGTCGCGCGCGGCATCGGCGCGCGCGGCGCCGACATGGACGAGAGCATGGTCGCGCGCTGCGTGGAGAAGGGCCTCGACGTGGAGCTCGCCGACGCCGCGACGTACCTGCGCGGCCTGGACGACGGCACGGTGCCCGGCATGTTCGCCGCGCAGGTCGTCGAGCACCTCGGGGCCGAGCCGCTCACCGAGCTGCTCGCGCTCATGCGGCGCAAGCTCGCGCCGGGCGGCGTCGCGGTCATCGAGACGGTCAACCCGCACAACCCTGCCGCGCTGAAGGCCTTCTGGACCGACACGACCCACCATCACCCGCTCTTCCCCGAGGTGCTGCTCGGGCTGTGCCGCCTGGCGGGCTTCGAGTCGGGCGAGGTGCGCTTCCCCGTCGAGACCGGCGTCTTCGACGACGACGTCTACGAGAACCGCGACTACTCGGTCGTCGTGCGCACCGCTGCCCGGCCGTGACGCCGCAGCTGACGGTCTGCTGCGTCGTCAACGTGCCGCCCGAGCGTGTCGCGGCCACGCTCGCGCCGCTGCGCCCGCTGGAGCCCGAGATCGTGCTCGTCGCCGACGATCGTGTCGACGAGGCGCGGATCGACGGCTACCGCCAGCTCGCAGACCGCGTCATCCGCGTTCCCTTCCCGGGCACGATCGAGCGCATGGCCGCCTGGCTGCTCGCGCAGTGCGGCGGCCGCTGGATCCTGCGACTGGACGGAGACGAGGTTCCTGCGCCGGGCGTGGCCGGGGAGGTGGCCGCGACGATCGCGGCGGCCGACGTCACCCACTGCTGGCTCCCACGCCGCTGGCTGTACCCGGACGCCACGCGCTGGCTGGCGCAGTGGCCCTGGCGCCCGGACTACTCGCTGCGGCTGCTGCGCAACGAGCCCGCGCTCGTGAGCTTCGAGCCGCGCCTGCACGGCCCGGCGACGGTCGCGGGACCGTACCGCCACCTGCGCGCGCCGATCTACCACGCCGACCTGCTGCTCAACGACCGCGCCGCCCGCGAGGCGAAGTGCGCCGTCTATGACCGCTGGCGTCCCGACCTCGTCATCGACGGGCGCTCGCTCAACGAGGCGTACTACCTGCCCGAGCACAGCCCGGGCCTGCGCACGTTGCCGGTCGACGCGAAGGACGCGGTGGCGGTCACGACGTTCATCGAGGCCGCCGGGCAGGTCGACCGCACGCGCCGGCCCGCGGCGCTTGACTGCGACACGGCGCAGGAGATCGAGCGCCACAACGTCGGCCGTCCGCCGCAGGAGGCCGACTATCGCGCGCGCATCGCGCTGCTCGACGACGACCTGCGGCTCGTCTGCGGCGAGCCGCGCACGTTCGACGTCGAGGTCGAGAATCGCGGTGGCGCGCGCTGGCCGGGCGGGATGGCAGCCCATCCGCAGATCCGGCTCGCGTACCGCTGGATCGACGGCGGCGGCGCGATCGTGGAGGGCTTGCGCACGGGCTTCGGCGCCGCGCTCGCGCCGGGCGCGCGCGCGATCGTGCCGCTGGAGGTGCTTGGTCCTCCTTCGCCGGGCCCCCACGAGCTCGAGATCGACCTCGTCCACGAGCACGTGCGCTGGTTTGACTGCGCCGTGCGGGCGCGGATCGACGTGCGGTTGCCGCGGGGCACGCGCCCCTGGTCGCTGCCGGTGCCCTGATCGCTCAGAACGGCAGCTCGCCGGCGACCTCGCGCAGCGGCGGGGCGTCGACGTCGCGCTGGGAGACGAGCAGCGCCAGGTCCTGCGGCCACGCGATCCCGACCTCGGGATCGTCGTAGCGGAAGCCGCGCTCGACCGCGGGGTCGTAGTACGTGGAGCACTTGTACGTCACGTCGGCGATCTCCGACAGCACGCAGAAGCCGTGCGCGAAGCCGATCGGGATGTAGATCTGGCGCGCGCTCGCGTCGTCGAGCTCGATGCCCTCCCACTCGCCGTACGTCGGCGACTGCCTGCGCAGGTCGACGACGACGTCGAAGATCGTCCCCCGCGCGCAGCGCACGAGCTTCGCCTGGCCGTCGCCGATCGAGTAGTGCATCCCGCGCAGCACGCCGCGGCCGGAGCGCGAGTGGTTGTCCTGCACGAACACCTCGCCGACGCCGTGCTCGGCCCAGACGTTGGCGCGGTAGCTCTCGACGAAGAAGCCGCGCGGATCGCCGTGGATCGGGGGCTCGAGCACGATCGGGCCGTCGAGGCGTGTCTCGATCTGCCGCATCGGCAGACAATGTAGTGGGCCTTCTCCAAGCTTCGCACCCGAGAAGACCCACTGGATGGGCCTGCCGGAGCGGCGATCTAGGGTGTGGCGGATGGACGAAGCCCGCCGCAAGCGGCTGACGCTCATCGCCTGCATCCTCGGCTCGGCGATCGTGTTCGTCGACCAGACCGTCGTGAACGTCGCGCTGCCGGCGCTGCGCGCGGACCTCGGCGCGTCGCTCGCGGGCCAGCAGTGGGTCGTCGAGGCGTACCTGCTGCTGCTCGCGTCGCTCATCCTCGTCGGCGGCTCGCTCGGCGACCTCTACGGCCGCCGCAGGATCTTCGCGATCGGCGTCGCGGGCTTCGGCGGCGCGTCGCTCGTCTGCGCCGTCGCGCCGTCGATCGAGGTGCTGATCGGCGCGCGTGCGCTGCAGGGCGCGTTCGGCGCGCTGCTCGTGCCGAGCTCGCTGGCGATCATCACGACGGTCTTCGGGCCCGGCGAGCGGGCGGCCGCGATCGGCTCGTGGACGGCGGGCACGAGCGCGGCGATCGCGGTCGGCCCGCCGCTCGGCGGGCTGCTCGTCGACCTGCTCTCCTGGCGCGTGATCTTCGCGATGAACGTGCCGTTCGTGCTCGTCTGCCTGTGGCTGATCGCGCGGGCGGTGCCGGATTGCCCGGGCGACGGCGAGCACCGCATCGACGTCCCCGGCGCCGTGCTCTGCGTGCTCGGCCTCGCGGGGCCGACGTACGCGCTCATCCAGCAGCCGCTGCTGGGCTGGTCGGACCCGGCGGTCTGGATGCCGCTCGTCGGCGGGATCGGCGCGCTGGGCGCGTTCGTCGCCTACGAGCGCCGCGCGCCGGACCCGATGCTGCCGCCGGCGATCTTCCGCTCGCGCAACTTCGCCGTCGGCAACGCCGTGACGCTGACCGTCTACGCCGGGCTCGGCGCGGCCTCGTTCTTCATCGCGATCTTCCTGCAGCAGGTCGCCGGCTACAGCGCGTTCGGCGCCGGCCTCGCGCTGCTGCCGATCTCGCTGCTGCTGATCGCGCTGTCGCGCCGCTTCGGCGCGCTGGCGGCGCGGGTCGGGCCGCGGCTGCTGATGACGGCGGGGCCCCTCGTGGGCGGGATCGGGCTGCTGGCGTTCACGCGCGTGGATGCGAGCGGCGACTACGTGACGCAGGTGCTGCCGGCGACGCTCGTCTTCGGCCTCGGCCTGGCGATGACGGTCGCGCCGCTGACCGCGACGGTCCTGCAGGCCGCCGACCGCCGCCACGCCGGGATCGCCTCGGGCGTCAACAACGCGATCGCGCGCGTCGCCGGGCTGCTGGCGATCGCCGCCGTCGGCGCGGTCGTGTCGGCGCAGTTCGGCGCGGAGATCGACCGCCGCCTGGACGCGCCGGCGCGGTCCGACGCGGCCGTGCGCGCCTACGTCGACAAGGCACGCGAGCGGCCGCTGGCGGTGCCCGACGGCCGCGCCGACCGGCGCGCCCGGGCGGCCGTCCGCGCCGCCGACGTGAAGGCGTTTCACGCCGGGATGATCGTGGCCGGCCTGCTGATGATCTTCGGAGGACTGCTCGCCGCCGCCGGGATCGAGAACCCGCGGCGCGAGGAGCTTCCGGTGGCCGTCCCGGCGACCGGTACCAGCTGAGCGTCGGGGCGTTCCTGCGGGGCGCTGCGGTCGGACGGTCGTGGCGGATTTGCCTGCGTGCGCCGTGCGCAATCCGCCAAACCGGCATCGATGCCATAGGCGTGGGTCGAATACCCCCCGCCAGGCGACGACGATCGGCGCGCCCGACCCGATCGGCCCGCCTGAACCTGGAACCGCGTCGCTGTGGGCCTGCCGCCGCAGGCCACTCCCTAAGATCCGGCGCCGATGCAGGATCGCTTCACCCTGACCCCCGAGCGCTACGCCCTCGTCGCGCGCATCGCGCTCGTCATGCTCACGCTGATCGTGCTGACGGGCGCCGCCGTGCGCGTCACGGGCTCCGGCCTGGGCTGCCCGACGTGGCCGAAGTGCACCGACACCTCGCTGTACACGCAGCTCAAGCTCCACGGCGTCATCGAGTTCGGCAACCGCATGCTGACGTCGCTCGTCGGCTTCGCCGCGCTCGCCGCGCTCGTCGGCGCGATTCGCCGCCGCCCGTTTCGCAAGGACCTCGTGGTCCTGGCGGCGATGCTGCCGCTCGGCGTCGTCGCGCAGGCCGTGCTCGGCGGCTTCACCGTCCTCTACGACCTCGCGCCGGGCTTCGTCATGAGCCACTACCTGCTGTCGATGCTGATCCTCGTCGCCTGCGTCGCGCTGGACTGGCGCGCGCACCACGAGCCGGGCGAGCTGGCGGCCGCCGGGCCCGCCGACCGGCTGCTCACGCGCGGCGCCTGGGCGCTGATCCCGCTCGGCGCGATCACGATCTTCGCCGGGACCGCGGCGACCGCGGCGGGCCCCCACGCCGGCGGCGCGGGCACCGGCGACGTCATCAAGCGGCTGGACTTCAAGGGCTCTGAGACGCTGCGCTTCGTCGTCGAGCAGCACGCCCGCCTCGCGACGCTGCTCGGCATCGTCGCCGTCGTGCTGTGGATCCTCGCGCGCCGCCGCGGCGTGACGAGCGAGGGCCGCACTCCGCTGACGTGGCTCTGCGTCCTGCTCGCGCTGCAGGGCGTCATCGGCGGCGTGCAGTACAAGCTCGAGCTGCCCGCCGAGATCGTCTGGGTGCACGTCACGCTCGCCGCCACGACCTGGCTGGCGATCCTCTGGACGGTCGTCTCCGCCGGCCGGCTCCAGGCGCGCCCGGTGCGGGCGCCGGGCGGCAGCGGCGAGGCCGCGCCGGCGCGCTGAGCGCGCGGGGCGCCACCGCACGGCCTCTAGCCTCAACGAGAGCATGCGCAGGGCCCTGACCGTCGCCATCGTCGTCATCGCCACGCTTGCGGGCTCGGTCATGGCGCTCGCCACGTTCGGTCTGGAGCGCCGGCTCGACGTCGGCACCGTGCGCCTGTCGATCGATCCCGGGCACGACGGTGCGCTGGACCTCTACGTCCCGCTCGTCGACTGGGGCGTGCGATTCCCGGTCATCCGGCTGCCCGCGCGCGTCAACGTCGACGTGCGCGCCGTCGACCGCGACGGCGGTCGTCAGGCTCGCGGATGCCGGCCGCCTCACCGCGGCGACCGTGCGCACCCAGGCACGCGACGCGCTCGCCTACTACCTGCGCCTGGCGATCCTCGTGGCGGTCGCCGCGGGCCTGGCGTTCGGCATCCTCGTCGCGTTCGCGGTACGGGGCGGGCGCGGGCCGCGGCTGCGCGTGACGCTGTCGTTCGCCGCCGTCACGTCGGTCGGGATCGGGGTCGCGCTCGTCCTCCTCCTGCCGCCGCGCTCGAACGTCGACAGCCCGCAGTACTACGCCAACGGTCCCGAGGTCCCGACCGCGCTGCGGGCGCTCGAGTCGCTCGGCGCCTCCTCGAAGACGCTCGACGACGAGATCGACGAGCAGCTCGTCGGCATCGCCCGCTTCGTCAGCGACCCCGCCGGGCGCACGCCGCTGGCGAACAGCCTGCCGCGGCTGACGATCGCCTCGGACCTGCACAACAACGTCATCGCGCTGCCCGCGCTCGAGCGCGCCGCCCGCGGCGGCCTGCTGCTGTTCGACGGCGACCTCACCGACCGCGGCTCGCCGGTCGAGCAGACGCTCGTGCTGCGCGTCGCGCGCGCCGGCACCCGGCTCGTGTTCGTCTCGGGCAACCACGACTCCGACGTGCTCGAGCGCAAGCTCGCGCGGGCCGGCGCGATCGTGCTGACCCGCAGCGGGCGCATGCGCGGCGACGGCTCGACCGACGGGAACGTCGTCACCCGCGTCGGCGGCCTGCGGATCGCCGGCTACGACGACCCGCTCAAGCGCCTGGCGCGCGACCACTACCGCGACAACGGCGCGGTCTACACGCCCGAGCAGCAGGAGCGCTTCGCGGCCTGGCTGGAGGCGCTGCGCGGCAAGGTCGACATTGTCATGGTCCACGCGCCGCAGCTCGCCCTGCCAGCGCTGAACGAGCTCGAGAAGGCACCTCCGGCGACGCCGCTGCTGCTCGTCGAGGGGCACACGCACAAGCAGTCGCTGCAGCGGCTCGGCACCGTCACGGTGCTCAACTCGGGCTCGATCGGCGGCGGCGGAACCGGCAACCTGACCGAGGCCGGCGGCGCCGTCGGGCTGGCCCGCGTCACCTACAGCAGCGTGCCGGCGTTCATCCCCCGGGCGGCGGATCTCGTGAAGATCGACCCCGGCGACGGGGAGGCGCAGGCCAGCCGCACGCGCCTGGATCCCGAGGTCGCCGCGCAACCTTGACCGGCGTACCCGGGTTGCAGGGGCATGCGCCGAACACTCCTCATCTCGCTCCTGGCCCTCCTCACCCTCGCCCCGGCCGCGCCGGCGGTCGCCCGCAGCCCCGTGCGCGTGGGCGTCTCCGACCAGAGCCCGGCGATGTTCGACTCGCCGTACTTCAAGCAGCTCAAGGTCAAGCGCACGCGCTACTTCGTCCCCTCGGACGTCATGCAGGACGCGGCCGAGCGCGCCAAGGCGCGGGCGTTCGTGACGGCCGCCCGCAACGCGGGCGTCTCGACGCTCCTGCACATCTCGACGACGACCTGGCCAACAAGCGGGGCCCGATCGTCTCTCCGGCCCAGTACCGCCGCAATGTCGGCCGGATCGTCGCCTACTTCCGCGCGCTCGGCGTGCGCGACTTCGGCGCCTGGAACGAGGTCAACCACAAGTCGCAGGAGACCTGGAACCACATCGGCAACGCCGTCTCGTACTTCAAGAGCATGTACTCGGCGGTCCGCCGCCGCTGCCCGACGTGCTCGGTCGTCGGACTCGACGTGCTCGACCAGGCCGGCGTCGACCGCTACATCCGCAGCTTCTACGCCCGCCTGAGCCGGACGTGGCGCGCGCGCCTGAAGGTCGTCGGGATCCACAACTACTCCGACGTCAACCGCAACCGCTCGACCGGCACCGCGAAGATCATCAACACCGTGCGCCGCTACAACCGCCGCGCGCGGTTCTGGTTCACAGAGACCGGCGCGGTGGCGAGCTTCGGCGGCGCGTTCCCGTTCTCCGAGACGCGCCAGGCGGCGCGGATCAAGAACATGTTCACGCTCGCCAGCCGCTACCACTCGCGCGGCGTGGACCGCGTGTACGAGTACAACTTCTTCGGCGTGACGAACGCGACGTACTGCGCGTCCGGATGCCCGTTCGACGCCGGGCTCGTGCGCTCTGACGGCACGCCGCGGCCGGTGTTCGCCCTCTTCAAGGCGAAGCTCGCGAGCTACTCGCGCTGAGCGCGCGGCCGCGTCAGTCGGGCGGCGGGTCGACGAGCGGCAGCAGCGCGCCGAGGCCGGAGATCTCGAGCACGCGCTCGATCTGCCGCGGGCCGCGCCAGATCGACAGGTCGACGCCGGACTCGCCTGCGTGCGTGTTCGCCTGCGCGAGCGCGCGCAGGCCGGAGGAGTCCATGAACGTCAGCTCGCGCAGGTCGAGCACGATCTCGGTCGCCGCGTCCGCCGTCGCATCGGCGAGCGCCTGCTCGAGCTCCGGCGTGGTGGCGATGTCCAGCTCGCCGCAGGGCGCGATGCGCGTGCAGCGGCCATTGCGAACGATCCGCAGATCGAATGACGGGATGGTCATCGCTGCAGCCGATTCTACGGCTACAGCCCGGGGGGGTGGCGGGCGACGAAGCCGCCGCCCGGCCGCATGCTCGCCTGCCAGCGCGAGCCCGTCGAGCGCGTCCCGCTCGTGTCGAAGCGCACGCCCGCGACGACGAGGTAGACGTGGCCCGGGTTCGTGTAGATCGTCACCCACTTGCCCGGGCCGGCCGCGCCCCAGTGCATGAGCCGCCCGGAGTCCAGCGGTCCGCTCAGCAGCCCGGCGTTGGCCAGCGCGAAGGAGACCGAGCCCGAGCAGTCATAGCCCTTGTCGAGCCATTTGCCGTGGCCCCCGCCCCAGAGATAGGGCGTGCGCGCGATCTGGTTGCCGGCCTCGATGATGTCGTGCACCGCCTGGGGGGCCTCGATCGGCGGCAGCGCGATGCCCTCCTTGAGGACCTCGGCGTTCGAGATCGCCGCGTCGGAGGTCGGCCCGTTGCTGCGCTTCCCGGCGCTCTTCGTCCGCTGGGCGGAGGCGCCGCGGGGCGCGGGCTGGTCATCGGGCTCCGCGGTCGGCAGGGCGGCGTCGGCGGCGCTCTCGCCGGCGACCGGCTCGACCGCCTTGGCGTGCGGGTTGCGCGTCGGCAGCGGCTCGATCACCGCGTTCGCGCCGACCGCCCGCGCCGCCGGGGCTGTCCGCCTCGCCGCACGCAGACAGCGCGAGCGCGATTGCGACGATGGCCAACAGCCCACAAAGCAGAGAATCACGACAGCGCACCCGGGGCAGTATGCCGATGACGCCGTGTTCGTGATCCAGGTTTGGCCGAACGGACGAGAGAGCAAACCAGGTCGTGATGGAGTGCGACGACCCCACCGAAGTTCGTCAGCGCCTGGAGCTTCTGCGGATCGAGCATCAACTCGCGGTTGCGATCGGCCTTGACGCCGACCCGGAGTACATGGCCGACCTCGAGCAGCAGCTGGAGATCTACGAGGCCGCCTGGGTGGGCGCGGCCGTGACGCAGATGGCCGTCACGCGGGCGCTGCGGTGCGGGCGCCCGCAGGGCTGACGCGGTCGCTGCGACCGGCGTCGCGCTGCGCGCGAAAGCCGCGCAGGCGCAGCGAGTTGACGACGACGAAGACGCTCGAGGCGGCCATCGCGACGCCGGCGATCATCGGGCTCAGCAGGCCCGCGGCGGCGAGCGGCAGCGCCGCGATGTTGTAGGCGAAGGCCCAGAAGAGGTTGACCCTGATCGTCCGCAGCGTGCGCCTCGAGAGGCGCAGCGCGTCGGCGGCGAGGCGCAGGTCGCCGGTCACGAGCGTGATGTCGGAGGCCTCGATCGCGACGTCGGTGCCGGTCCCGATCGCCATCCCGAGATCGGCCTGCGCGAGCGCGGGCGCGTCGTTGACGCCGTCGCCGACCATCGCGACCACGCGCCCCTGCGATTGCAGGCGCCTGATCACCTCGGCCTTCTCGGCGGGCAGCACCTCGGCGATGACGTCGTCGACGCCGATCCGCGCCGCCACGGCGCGGGCCGTCGTCACGTTGTCGCCCGTCAGGAGGATCGTGCGCAGCCCGAGTGCGTGCAGCTGCGTCACGGCCTCGCGCGAGCACGGCTTGACGCGGTCGGCGACGACGAACAGCGCCTGCGCCGCGCCGTCCCAGCTCGCGGCGATCGCCGTGCGGCCCTCGGCCTCGGCGGCGCTGCGCGCACGCTCGAGCTCGGGCGGCAGCGCGAGCGACGGGTCGGCGCTCGCGAGCAGCGCCGGCCGGCCCGCGATGATCGCGCGCCCGGCGACGGTGCCCTGCACGCCGAGGCCCGGGTGGCTGGCGAAGTCCTCGACGGTGGCCGGCGCGGACTCGAGCGTGCTCGCGGCGGCGGCGATGGCGCGCCCGATCGGATGCTCGGAGCCGTTCTGCAGCGCGCCGACGAGCCACAGCGCCTGTGCCTCGCTGACGCCCTCGGCGACCGCGATGTTGTGCAGGCTCATCCTGCCCGTGGTCGCCGTGCCGGTCTTGTCGATGACGATCGTGTCCACGCGCCGGGTCGACTCGAGGATCTCCGGGCCGCGGATGAGCACGCCGAGCTGCGCGCCGCGGCCGGTCCCGACGAGCAGCGCCGTCGGCGTGGCGAGCCCGAGCGCGCACGGGCAGGCGATGATCAGCACGGCGACGGACGCGGCGAACGCGAGGCCGCTGTCGCCGGCGCCGATCCAGAAGCCGAGCGTCGCCGCCGCGATCGCCAGCACGACCGGCACGAAGACGCCCGCGATGCGGTCGGCGAGCCGCTGCACGGGCGCCTTGCCCGACTGCGCGTCGGTGACGAGCCGGCCGATCTGCGCGAGCGCCGTGTCCGCGCCGACGCGCGTGGCGCGCACGATCAGCAGCCCACCGCCCGCGTTGACCGTCGCGCCGGTGACGGCCTCGCCGGGGTGGACGTCGACGGGCACGCTCTCGCCGGTCAGCAGGGAGCGGTCGATCGCCGACGTCCCCTTGTAGACGATGCCGTCCGTCGCCACCTTCTCGCCGGGGCGCACGATGAAGCGGTGGTCGACCTTCAGCTCCTCGATCGGGATGCGGTGCTCCACGCCGTCGGCGTCGAGGATCGACACGTCCTTGGCGCCGAGCTCCAGCAGCGCGCGCAGCGCGGCGCCGGCGCTGCGCTTCGCGCGGGCCTCGAACCAGCGACCGGCGAGCAGGAACGTGACGACGACGCCGACGGCCTCGAAGTAGATGTCGCCGGCCGGCCCGCCGCGCTCGGGCAGCAGCGTGAACGGATGGCGCATCCCGGGCTCGCCCGCGTCGAGGAACAGCAGCGAGACGACCGACCACGACCACGCGGCGATCGTGCCGATCGAGATGAGCGTGTCCATCGTCGCCGTGCCGTGGCGCAGGTTGACCCACGCCGCGCGGTGAAACGGATAGGCGGCCCAGACGAGCACCGGCGTCGCGAGCTGCAGCGAGATCCACTGCCAGTAGTCGAACTGCAGCGCGGGCATCATCCCGAGCGCGAGCAGCGGCAGCGAGGCGAGCGCCGCGAAGACGAGGCGCCGGCGCAGGTCGTCGACCGGGTCGTGCTGAAGCTGGGCGCTGGTCGTCGTGGTCTCGGGCAGCACGGCCTCGTAGCCGGCCTGCGCGATGGCGACGATGACGTCCTCCGTCGTCGTCGCGCCGTCCGGCGCGAACGCGATCGATGCCTTCTCGGTCGCGTAGTTCACCGTCGCCTCGACGCCGTCGAGCCGGTTCAGGCGCTTCTCGATCCGCGCCGCGCAGGAGGCGCAGGTCATGCCGCTGATCGGCAGCTCGACGTGCGCGCTCATCGGGCGACCTCGTGCGTGAACGCGGCTGTGTGGACGGCGTCGTCGTGACGGAACTGCAGGAACAGCCGGTAGGTGCCCGGCCCGGCGTGCCCGGTGTCGAAGGCGAGCGCGTCCTGAGCCAGCGGGTGGACGTGCTCGTAGGCGAGGTCGCCGACCCGCAGCATGACGAGGTGCCCGCGCGCGCCGAGGTACGGCTGTAGGTCGGTGACCGGCGCGCCGTTGCGGCTGACCGTGAAGCTCAGCCGGCCCGCGTCGCGGCTGGGCGCGAGCGCGACGACGTAGCCGTCCACGCTGCGCGGTCGTGCTCGGCGCCGGCAGCGCCTGCGGCTGGAAGCGGCCGGCGGCGAAGAGGTCCACGCCCAGCGCCTGGCGCGTGCCGGCGGTCTGGAAGTCCGCGTAGGCCTGGTAGACGCCCGGAGCGGGCAGCCTGATCGGCACCGTCCAGGCGCCGTCGGCGTCCTGCGTGGGATGCAGGTGCTGGAAGTGGCGCAGGTCCCGGCGCACGACGATGAGGTGCATGCGGCGGCCCTGCTCGATCTGAAACGCGCCCGTGCGCAGCGTGGCGCCGCCTCCGTCTACGACGCGGAACGTGAAGGTGCGGGGCGTACCGGCGGCGAGCGTCGTGGCGCCGGCGGCGAGGTGCAGATCGTCGGCGGGTACCGCGGCCGCGGCGTGGTGGACGGAGGGCGACTCGCCGGCGTCGGCGCCGGGATCGATCGCGCGCCCCGCGATCGCGGACAGCAGGAGGACGGCGGCGAGCAGCGCCGCGAACCCCGCGACGCGGACGCCCGCGGTCATGACACCAGCGTGTACCCCGCCTCGTCCACCGCCGCCTGGATCGCGCTGTCCTCGAAGGACTCACCCGCGACCGTCAGCTGCTTGCTGTCGAGGTCGACGTCAGCGCCCTTGACGCCCTGCACCTGGAGGACCTGCTCGATGACGGATGCGCTGCAGTGCCCGCAGGTCATGCCGTCGACGGTGTAGTTACGAGTTGGAAGCATCGCTCTGTATTCCTCGATCGATACGGGGAGGGGGTATTGGACTCCAGCGGACACTAGCATACCCCTCCGGGGTACTGGTACGCTACCTGACGTGACCGAACGAGGCTACACCGCGAGCAAGGACCAGCTCCTCGCGCGACTGCGCCGGATCGAGGGCCAGGTCCGCGGGATCGAGCGCATGGTCGTCGACGACCGCTACTGCATCGACGTCCTCACCCAGATCTCCGCCGCGCAGGCCGCGCTCGACAAGGTCGCGCTCGGGCTGCTCGACGAGCACGCGCGCTCGTGCGTGCTCAGCGCCGAGGGCGAGCTGCAGGCCGACCGCACCGACGAGCTCATGGCGGCTGTCGGCCGGCTCGTCAAGCGCGGGTGAGCGTCGCGTACGCCACCACCGCCGAGCTGGCATGACGTCCGCGACGGCGGCCTTGGCGGCTTGGGGTGGCGCCGGCGCTGGTGAACTGCATCGATGAAGGAGTGAGGGTTTGAGCGCCTGGGCGCTCCTGCAAACGCTCGCCCGAGCCGGTCGTGTCGTCTTGTGATCGGATATGGATCAGAAAGCGACACGACGGGCGATGGCGCCGGGGTCTTGCGGCTTACGCGCCTCATAGGCCGATAACCCGCACGACCCCCGTCCGTCAAGGCAGTGCGAACCGCGCTGCGCACCGGTGCGCCCGGCCCCACTTCCTTCATCGATGCTGTTCGCATGCGGTTGCAGCGCCCGAACCCTCGAGTGTCTCCAAGCGGGTTCCCCGCACACCCCGGGCGGGACGGACGCGAGTGTGCCGCGCCGCTACCCTCCGCCCGCCGTGTCCCGCACCCGCAGCGCCAGCGACAGCTCGAAGCGCGCCTGCGGGTCGTCCAGCGCCGCGCCGAAGGACTCGCGCAGCTGGTTGAGCCGGTAGCGCACGGTCTGCGGGTGGACCCCGAGGGCGCGGGCGGTCTCGTCGACGCGGCCCTGGCAGTCCAGCCACGCGCGCAGGCTCTCGGTCAGGCGCGCGCGCACGCTCGGACGCAGCTCGAGCAGCGGCGCGAGCCGGGCCTCCGCCAGCTCGCTCGCGAGGACGGTGTCGGCGTGCAGCACGAGCTCCGCCGCATGCTCCTCGGCGACGACGAGGTCGTCGTCGCCCAGCAGCCCGAGCGCGCGCAGGTCGAGCGCGCGCTGGGCGCGCTCGGCGCTGCGCGGGCAGCCCGCGAGAGCCACCGTCGGGCCGAGCGCGGCGCGCAGCCCCTCGACCGCCTGGGCGATCTGCGCGCGGCGGCGGCCCGCCGGGCCCGCCTCCGGGTCGGGGACGAACGCGAGCACGCGCGGCGCGCGCGTGTCGGCGGCGAAGACGCCCTCCGGGCGCTCCAGTGGCGCCGCGACCGCGCCCGGCCCGAGGCGGCTCGCGAGGCGCTCGGAGTCGATCCCCTCCACGACGAGCGCCGCGATCCGCGGCGGTGGCCGCCAGCCGGCGCGCACGGCCGCCGCGCGCACGTCCTCGGCCGGAGCGGGTGGATCGGCGGCGAGCAGGAACACGAGCCGCGCGCGGCGGCGCTGGCGCTCGCCGGCGGCCTCCGACTGCTCGGCGGCATAGCCCGCGATCGACTCGCCCGAGATCTCGTCGATGTAGGCGAAGATCGCCTCGCCGAGGCGGTACAGCGTCGGCGGCTGCAGGTCGGCGCGCACGCCCGCCTCGACGAAGCGCCGCCAGGCGATCTGCGCGCCGACGCGGTAGGCGGCGAGCAGCGCGTTGAGCGTGCGGCCCTCGCGCATCTCGAGGCGGCCGAGCTCGAAGTAGATGCGGCGGTCGCGCTCGCTCACCGCCGTCGGGGCCTCGATCGAGTCGACGAAGCGGCGCAGCGCGCGCTCGGTGCCGTAGCGCAGCGTGACGCCGAGGCGTCCCTCGAGCGGGCGCGAGTAGTCGGGCACCTCGCGGCCGATCGCGCGGATCGTCTCGGCGGCGAGGTCCGGGAGCACGGGCCGCAGGACGGCTGCAACGGCTGGCGGGATCCCTTCCATCTGTGCACAACCTACAGATTTTGGCCCGGCACGCCGCAGAAATCCGACAAGAAACGCGATACGTCAGCACGTAGCCTCAATCCCATGCCAAAGCTCCTTCGCTACGCCAACCTCGGCGCCGTCGTCGTTCCCTTCGTCGCGTTCCTGCTCGCGATCGTCCTTCTGTGGAACAAGGCCGTCGGCGCGACCGACCTCGCGATCCTCGTTCGTCATGTACTCCATCACCGGGCTGGGCATCACGGTGGGCTATCACCGGCTGCTCACGCATCGGGCGTTTGCGACGAGCAAGCCGGTCGAGTACGCCTTCGCGATCGCTGGCTGCATGGCGGTCGAGGGTCCGCCGATCGCCTGGGTCGCCGACCACCGCCTGCACCACGCCCACACGGACGTCGAGGGCGACCCGCACAGCCCGCACCTCGGCGAGGGCTCGGGGCTGAAGGGCCTCTGGCACGCGCACACGGGCTGGCTCATGAAGACGCAGGGCGGCGCGGAGTTTCGCAAGTACGCGCCCGATCTCTGCGAGGACAAGGGCATGCGCTGGATCAGCCGCAACTTCCTGCTGGTTCGTCGGCCTCGGCCTGCTGATCCCGTTCGTCGCGGGCTTCGTCCTGCATGGCTTCTCGCTGACAGCGGCCCTGTGGACGCTGCTGTGGGCCGGCTTCGTGCGGATCTTCTTCATCCACCATGTGACGTGGTCGATCAACTCCGTCTGCCACTTCTTCGGCCGTCGCCGCTTCGACGTGGAGGACAAGTCGACGAACGTCGCCTGGCTTGCGCTTCCGACGTTCGGCGAGTCCTGGCACCACAACCATCACGCCTTCCCGCGCTCGGCGCGGCAGGGGCTCGGCCGCTTCGAGGTCGACCTCGTCGGCGATGTTCATCTGGTCGCTCGAGAAGGTCGGCCTGGCGACGAACGTCGTGCGGATCTCGCCCGGAGCGCCAGCAGGAGAAGCTCGTCGGCGCGAAGGCGCCCGCGAAGTCCACAGCGGCCGCCTGAGGCGGCCGCGCAGGGCGTCTGCGTCGGGCCTTGCGTC
This sequence comes from uncultured Solirubrobacteraceae bacterium, assembly GCA_963727785.1. Taxonomy (GTDB): domain Bacteria; phylum Actinomycetota; class Thermoleophilia; order Solirubrobacterales; family Solirubrobacteraceae; genus CADCVQ01. Next base: position 80,840 of record CAVSHS010000005.1, on the reverse strand, counting down.
AGGCCGCCGGGGGCAGGTCCGGCGGTCCCGGGCCTCCCGCCGCCAGCGCGCAGTCGAGGTGCCAGGCGAGCCGGTACAGGCGCACGTGCTCCTCGTGGAGCTCGACGGGCTTGTGGCAGTGCGCGCACAGCCCGAGCGTGCGCCGCGGGCGGGACGGATCTGCGCCCGCGTCGGGCCGCACGGCAGCGCTGGACGGCCGCACGGCCCCGTCCCTCCCGTGCTTGATCTCTGTCGGACGATGGCCCATAAAGCGGAGTTCGTGACGATCCGCACGAATTCAGGCGCGAACCATACTCGCCGCTCCCGCCGATTTCCACTCGCGCATCGCGTTCACGTAGCGTTGGCGCAATGGACGCGGCAGACGGCGACGGCGAGCAGCTCGAGCTCACCCTCGGCCCGCTGTACCTCGTCGTCGTCGACGATCGGGTCAGCGGGCCGCTGACCGGCCGTCCCGCCCGTACGTACCGCTCGCCCGCCCAGACGATCGAGGACGCCCGCTGCCTCGCCGCGCTGCTGCTCGACCGCGGCGGTGAGCTCGACGGCCATGGTCCGTGGCGGCGCCCGCTCGCCGGCGGCCAGCGCCATGTCGCGATCGTCCCCGCGCCCGACACCCCGCTCGGCGCCTGAGGCGCCGGCGCGCTCAGGCCCGCCGGCAGCGCACCTGGTAGATCGACGTGAAGCCGGTCTCGAAGCCGCTGCGGGCGGCGCGCAGGTACAGCCGCCAGACCCGCATCCGCTCGGCGCCCGCGAGCCGCTGCGCCTCGGTCGCATTGGCGTCCAGGCGAGCCGCCCAGTGCGTGAGCGTGCGCGCGTAGTGCTCGGCGAAGCCCTCGACGTGCTCGCAGACGAAGCCCGCCCGCTCGAGCGCGAGCAGCACGCGCGAGAGGTGCAGCGGCGCGGCGTCGGGGAACACGTAGCGCTCGGAGAACCCGCCGGCCTCGGCCTCGCCGTGGCGCAGGCGCGCGATGCCGTGGTTCAGCAGTCGCCCGCCGGGCTCGAGCAGCCCCGCCAGCGTCTGCGCGTAGCGATCGATCTGCGCCGAGCCGACGTGCTCGACCATCCCGATGCTCGCGATCGCGTCGAAGCGCTCGCCGCGCATCTCCCGGTAGTCCGCGACGCGGATCTCGACGCGGTCGCCGACACCGGCCGCGGCCACGCGCTCGCGCGCTCGCGCGGCCTGCGGCTCGGACAGCGTGATGCCGACGACCGAGGCGCCATGGCGCGTCGCCGCGTGCAGCGCGAAGCTGCCCCAGCCGCAGCCGACGTCGAGCACGCGATCGCCCTCCCGCAGCGCGAGCTTCGTGCAGACCATCTCGAGCTTGCGCTCCTGGGCGCGCTCGAGCGGCTCGCCGTCGCTGGACGGGTCCTCGAAGACCGCGCAGGAGTACGTCATCGAATCGTCGAGGAACAGCGCGAAGAACTCGTTGGAGACGTCGTAGTGGTGGCGCACGGCGCGCGCGTCGCGCTCGACGCTGTGGCGCCGGCCGCGCGGGCGCAGCTCGATCGCCGGCGGTCGCGGCGGGCGCATCGGCCCGGCCGCGCGAAGCGCGCCGACGAGCAGCCGGCGCCGCGTCGCGCCGTCGATCGCGGGCGGCTGCCAGTCGCGCAGCAGCGCGAGCACCGCGTCGATGTCGTCGACCGCGAGCTCACCCGAGACGTAGGCCCGGCTCAGCCCGAGCTGGCCCGGCGCAAGCAGCGCGTGGGCGACGGCGCGCGGCGAGCGGGCGCTGAAGACCGGGCCGTTGCTGCCGGACGTCGACGGCAGCGTGGTGCCGTCCCAGAAGCGCAGCTGTGAACGGCCGCTGCGGCAGGGCGGCGTCGAGCTCGGCGCGTAGCGGCTTCGTGGTGGAATGCCACTCCATGTTCCAGACGATAGGTTCTCGGGCATGCGGATGCGTGCAGCGGTCCTCGAGGAGTTCGGACAGCCCCTCGTCGTGCAGGAGCTCGACCTGGCCGAGCCGGCCGCCGGCGAGGTGCTCGTGCGCCTCGTGGCGTGCGGCGTCTGCCACACGGACATGTACACGGCCTCCGGCGTGGACCCCTCGGGCTACGCGCCGACCGTCCTCGGCCACGAGGGCGCGGGCGTCGTGGAGGCGGTCGGCGAGGGCGTCGGCTCGCTGGCGGTCGGCGACCACGTCGTGACGCTCTTCTCGCCGCAGTGCCGCGAATGCGTGCACTGCCTGAGCCCGAAGACGAACATCTGCCTCGCGATCCGCGACCAGCAGGGCAAGGGCTATCTGCCCGACGGCACGACGCGGCTGTCGCGCGACGGCGAGCCGATCCGCCACTTCATGGGCACGTCGACGTTCGCCGAGTACACGGTCATGCCCGAGATCGCGCTCGCGAAGGTCTCGCCCGAGGCGCCGCTGGATCGCGCGTGCCTGTTCGCCTGCGGCCTGTCGACGGGGCTCGGCGCGGCGATGTTCACGGCGAAGGTCGAGGCCGGCTCGACGTGCGTCGTGTTCGGCGCCGGGATGGTCGGCCTCGGCGCGGTCGCCGGCTGTCGCCTGCAGGGCGCCGAGCGGATCGTCTGCGTCGACCTCTCCGACGAGCGCCTGGAGATGGCGCGCCACCAGGGCGCCACGGACACGCTCGTCGGCGGGGTGGGTGGGGACGGGGTCGTGCAGGCGATCCTCGACATGACGGGCGGCTTCGGCGCGGACTACACGATCGAGGCCACCGGCAACGTCGCCGTCATGCGCCAGGCGGTCGAGTCGGCGCGGATGGGCTGGGGCCTGGCGACGATGTGCGGCGTCGCCGGCAAGGGCGAGACGCTCGACATCGTGCCGCGCCTGCTCATCACCGGCCGGCGCGTCGCCGGCTCCTCGTTCGGCGGCGTCAAGGGACGCGACCAGGTGCCGCAGCTCGTGCAGCGCTACCTCGACGGCGACATCGACGTCGACGCCTTCCTCTCGCACCGGATCACGCTCGACGAGGTCAACACGGGCTTTGAGCTGATGGAGGCCCAGGACGGCATCCGCAGCGTGATCGACTTCGGCTAGATCGTCTGGTTTCCGCGGAGGTATGGGTCGGCGTGTGTCGCGGTGGTCGCGCGGACAGCATCGATGACGGGTTGTTGAGCGCCCAGGCGTTCCCTCGGTCGCGCGGATCGCGGCGTGTCGATAGTGATCGGATGGATCCAGCGACACGCGGCGGCGCCGGGGTCTTGCGGCTTATGCGCCACATAGGCCCTAACCCGCGACCCCCCCTCCGTCAAGGCAGTGCGAACCGCGCTGCGCCCGGCGCGCCCGATCACTGCTTCACCGATGCTGTCACTCGCGGCACGCATCGTCCGCGGACCGCAGAGCTTCGTGAGCGGCGGCGCGATCGCGCCGCCGCCAGCCCCGGTGACGGCCTCATCGCCGCTGTTCACCAGCGCGCTCGCCACGACCCACCACACAATCGGCGTCGCTGAGACGCTCGGGCTACGACGCCGCCGCGCGGATCTCGACGCGCCCGTCCTTGACGCGCGCCTCGTAGACCGGCTGCGGGTACGCCGACGGGCCGCGCTCGAGCGAGCCGTCCTCGAGCCGGAAGCGCGTCCCGTGCAGCGGGCAGGCGATGCAGTCGCCCTCGAGCTCGCCCTCGTGCAGCATCCCGCCGCGATGCGCGCAGCGGTCGGCGAGCGCGTGGATCGTGCCGTTGCGCCTGACGATGACGACCTCGAGGTCGCCGACGGTCGCCTGCGTCGGGCGGTTCTCGACGAGCATGCTCGCGTCGAGCGCGGGGGTCCAGTCGGCGGGTGCCTCGACGAACAGCGTCTCGTTGACGCCGACGCCGCGGGCGAACGCGAGGTCGCCGCCGAGCCAGCCGCCGGCGCCCATCGCGCCGGCGCCCGGCGAGCCCGAGCAGGACGCCGGTCGTGTGGGCGCCGCGCCGGCGGGCGGCGAACGACGCGCCGTAGAGCAGCACCGCGGTGCCGTTGGCCGCCGCGTGCACGATGCCGATCCGGCGCACCGCGTCGTTGCCGGGCTCGGTGTCGGCCCAGTCCGACCAGCCGGTCCATGCGGTCGGCGCCGCGGCGGCGAGCCCGACGCCGATCAGCCGCTGCGCGGCGGGGCGGCTCGCGCGGCCGCCGACGAGGTCCAGCAGGGTCGCGCTCGTCCACGTCCCGATCGGGACGTCGGTCAGCAGCGGATGCAGCGCGTGGCCGAGCCAGGTGCCGCTGAGGACGTCCTTCACGCCGCCGCCGGCGGGCAGCAGCGTTGCGGATCTGCTTCGCGATCGCCTTCGCCGGTGCGTCGAGCGCGTCGATCGCCGCGATTCGTTCGCTGACGGCGTGAGGGAGAGACGGCTGGCATGTGCCTGGAGGTTGCCCCCGCCGGCGGCCATCGCAAACGCCGGATCCGCGCCGCTTGCGCGCCGCGTACGCTGGCGCTCGTGAGGACGATCGGCGACGACGAGCGGCGCGCGCGGCTGGCGCTGCGCCACGGGCTCGCGCCGTCGAGCCGTGCGAGCGACGTGACGGCGCTCGCGGGAGCGCTCGCGGGCCTGCACGCGACGGATCCGGCGAGCGTCTTCCTCGCCGCCCGCGCACGCGTCGCCGGCACGTCGGTGGCGGCGATCGAGGACGCGCTCTACGAGCAGCGCACGCTCGTGCGGATCCTCGGGATGCGGCGCACGATGTTCGTCGTGCCGGCCGAGCTCGTGCCGGTCGTGCAGGCATCCTCGACGCGCGCGCTCGTGCCCGGCGAGCGCAAGCGCTTCGCGGCGCTGCTGGAGGGGGCGGGGATCGCGACGGACGGCGCGCGCTGGATGCGCGAGACCGAGGACGCCGTCGAGCGCGCCCTGCGGGCGCGCGGCGAGGCGACGGCCGCGGAGCTCGGGCAGGACGTGCCGGCGCTGCGCGAGAAGATCCACGTCGCCCAGGACAAGCCCTACGGTGCGGTCGCAGGGCGTCGCCACGAAGGTGCTGTTCCTGCTCGCCGCCGACGGGCGGATCGTGCGCGGCCGGCCGCGCGGCTCCTGGACGAGCACGCTGTATCGCTGGGCGCCGCTGGATGCCTGGCTGCCGGGCGCGATCGCCGACCTCGACACCGATGCCGCCGCGGCCGAGCTCGTGCGCCGCTGGCTGGGGCGTTCGGCCCCGGCACCCTGGCCGACCTGAAGTGGTGGACGGGCTGGACGATGGGCCTCGTCAAGCGCGCGCTCGCGCAGCTCGACGTCGCCGAGGTCGCGCTCGCCGGTGGCGCGACCGGGCTCGTGCTCGCGCAGGACGCCGAGCCGGTCGCGCAGCCCGATCCGTGGGTCGCGTTGCTGCCCGCGCTCGATCCCGCGCCGATGGGCTGGCAGGAGCGCTCCTGGTATCTCGGCGAGCACCGGGCGGCGTGCTTTGATCGCAGCGGCAACATCGGCCCCACGGTGTGGTCCGACGGCCGGATCGTCGGCGGCTGGGCGCAGCGCAAGGACAGCGGCGAGGTCGTCGTGCGGCTGCTGGAGGACATCGGCGCCGAAGCCGAGGCGGCGGTGCTCGCGGAGGCGCAGCGGCTGCGGGACTGGGTCGGCGACGCGCGCGTGACGCCGCGCTTTCGCACGCCGCTGGATCGTGAGCTGTCGCAGTTAATGTGACTGACCGGGCAGCGGGCGGCGCGCGCGTGCTGCCACGCGACATTAGTGTCGGCCGTGCACGATGCCCGCCGCCTCCGTCATCCGTCCCGCCGACGCCGCCGACAGCCGCGCGTGCTTTGCGATCTTCCGGCGCTCGCTGACCGATCTGCTGACGCGGCTGGGCTACCGCTCGGCGCGATGCTCCGCGCCGGAGACGTCGATGCGCTGTGGCCCGCGTACGAGGGCCTCTTCGATCACCTCGCGGCGACGTTCGCGCAGTGGTGGATCGCCGAGGACGCGGCGGACGGCAGGACGCTGGGCTACGCGCGCTCGGTGCAGCGCGGCCAGACCGTCGAGCTGACGGAGTTCTTCGTCGCGCCGGGCGCGCGCGTGGCCGGCCTCGGCCGGGCGCTGCTGGAGCGCGCCTTCGCGCCGGGCCTCGGTGAGCGCCGCGCGATCATCGCCACCGTCGACGCACCCGCGGTCGCGCTGTACCTGCGCTTCGGCGTCGCCCACCAGAGCACCGGCGTCGACGTCACCGGCACCCCGCGCGAGGTCGCGCCGCCCGACGGCTACGACGTGGCGCCGGCGACGCTCGAGGAGATGCTCGCGCTCGAAGGCGAGCTGCTCGGCCACGCGCGCGAACCCGACGTGCGGTTCATGCTCGCCGACCGCCCGGCGGCGGTGCTACGCCACGACGGCCGTCCGGTCGCCTACGCCTTCGAGCCCAACGCGTTCGGGTACGCGGGGCCGGTCGGGGCGCTCGCGCCCGAGCATCTGCCCGCCGCGCTGGCGCATGTCGAGCGCGCCGCCCACGCCGCCGGCGTGGAGCGCCTGGACCTCACGCTGCCGCTCAGCGCGCGCACCGCGGTGGACTGGCTGGTCGGCGAGCGGGGGTTCCGGATCGATCCCTTCTATTGCCTGTTTCTCGCCGATGGACCCTGGGCGAAGCTCGACCGATACCTGCCGTTCAACCCCTGCGTGATCCTGTGACGATCCCGTGACGGCGGGTGGCTTCACCACAAAGCAGAGCGCTCCGATGCAGCGTCACGCCTCCGCATGCGCCATCATGGGCCGCCAATGGCGCCAGTCGAAATCCGCGGGCTCTCCAAGAAGTTCCGCCACGTCCGCGCCGTCAACGACCTGAGCTTCGACGTGCAAGCCGGGCGCGTGACGGGCTTCCTCGGCCCCAACGGCGCCGGCAAGAGCACGACGCTGCGGGCGCTGCTGGGCCTCGTGCGCCCGACCGCGGGAACCGCGACGTTCGCCGGCCGCCGCTACGAGCAGCTCGATCAGCCGAGCACGCAGGTCGGCGCCGTGCTCGAGGATGCGGCCTTCCATCCCGGCCGCACGGGGCGCAACCACCTGCGCGTGCTCGCGACGACCGGCGATCACCCGTTCTCGCGCGTCGAGACCGTGCTGGAGACCGTCGGCCTGACGCAGGCCGCCGACCGCCGCGTCGGCGGGTACTCGATGGGCATGCGCCAGCGGCTCGGCATCGCCGCCGCGCTGCTCGGCGACCCCGAGGTCCTGATCCTCGACGAGCCGACGAACGGCCTCGACCCGCCCGGCATCGCCTGGATGCGCGGGATGCTGCGCGAGCAGGCCTCGCGCGGCCGCGCGGTGCTCGTCTCCAGCCACCTGCTCGCCGAGGTCGCCCAGTCGGTCGACGACGTGGTCGTCATCGCCAAGGGCGAGATGCGCGGGCAGGGGACGCTCGAGGAGGTGCTCGGCGGCGACGAGGGCCACGCGACGTTCGTGCGCGCGCAGGACAACGACCAGCTCGCGAAGGCGCTGCAGGAGGCCGGTCACACGGTGCGGCCGGACGGCGAGGGGCTGCTCGTGCCCGGCGTGAGCGCCGAGCAGGTCGGCGTCGTGGCGGGCGACGCGGGCGCCTACCTCGTCCACCTCGCGCCGCAGGCGCGGTCGCTCGAGCAGGCGTTCTTCGCGCTGACGGGGGAGGTCATGACATGACCTCGCTGCTGCGCGCCGAGATGCTGAAGCTGCGCACGACGCGGACGTTCGCGGCGCTCGTCGGCGCTGCGCTCGCGCTCTCGCTGCTCGTCGTCGTGCTGACGGCCCTGCTGAACAAGGAGTTCCAGCCCGGCGACGTGCGCGACCTCTTCACCGCCGACTTCACCGGCCTGTTCATCATGCTGCTCGGCGTGATGGGGATGGCGGGCGAGTGGCGCCACAAGACGATCACGGGCACCGTGCTCGCCGCGCCCGACCGGCTGCGGCTGCTCGCGGCGAAGTCGCTCGCCTATGCCGCCGCGGGCGCGCTGCTGTCGCTCATCGTGACGCTGACGATCATGCTCGTCGGCACGATCATCCTGTCCGTCCGCGGGTTCGAGACCGCCCCGCTGTCCGATCTCGTCGACGTGCTGTGGCGCAACCTCCTCGTGGCGGCGCTCGTCGGAGCGCTCGGCGTCGGCGTGGGCGCGGTCGTTCGCAACCAGGTCGTGGCGATCATCGGCGTGCTCATCTTCGGCTTCGTGCTCGAGCCGGTGCTGTTCGGGCTCCTTCCCGAGGTCGCGCGATTCGGGCCGACGCAGGGCGCGCCGGCGGGGATCCAGGACATCAACCCGTTCGGCGATCCGGAAGGACGACACTCCTGCTCGCTCCCGGCCTCGCCGTGCTCGTGATGTTCGGCTGGATCTCGCTGTTCTTCGTCGCTGCGGGCGCGCGCCTGCGTCGCGGCGACCTCGTCTGATCTTCGCATTTGAGGTGGCGAATCGCGCAGCGGCAGAGTACCCTCGCGCCCATGCCGATCAAGAAATGACCGGTCGCTACGAGGAGGGCTCCGACCAGGATCGGGCGCACAAGCTGCTCCAGGAGTACGAGATCGAGGTCGATCACGTCTACAGCGTCGACCTGCAGGAGTCCGGGATGGAGGAGATCACCTTCACCTGGAATGGCAAGGCGCAGACGGCGTTCGCCCAGCACGGGCGCGTCGAGCACGTGATGGAGGGCTGGGACGTGCTCCCGCCCAGGCCTGTCGGCGGCACCTGGCGCGGCGGGTACTGAGCCGCGTCGCTCGCTTGGCTTCCCGCTGCCGGCGTGGCGGCAGTTTCGCGGTGCGTCGATCCGGGCGGAGGTTACGGGCCGGGCGCTTGTGAACAGCATCGATGAGGGAGTGGGTCTGGGCCTTCCGGCGCTCGGTCCGGCGCTGATATGGCACGCACCGGTGGTGGCGGATTGTCGCGCGCTATCCGAGCAGACATGCCATGCGGTGCTCAGCCTGGGGCGGTGTGGGGCCTTTCGCTCCCACAGCGTTCGTAAGGCCGCCACGACCCCCCGCATGTGATCCGACTTGCCCGCCCGATCGGGCCCACCCTCCTGCATCGATGCAGTTCGCAAGCGCGAGCGCCCGGCACGGCGAAACGAGCCCTACACGCTCGCCACCCCGAGCGGGCGGCCCGCGGCCTCCGCCAGCAACCCGGGCGGCGACGCGCCGGCCTGCGCCACCGTCCGCGCCGCGACGACCGCGGCGAACTCCGCGGCCTCCACGACGAGCGCGTCCTGCGCGAGGTCCTCCCTCCCGAGGCCGTGCGAGTCCACCAGGCGAGGAAGGCGCCGCCGAACGCGTCGCCGGCGCCGATCGTGTCGACGACCTCGGTCGGCACCGGCGCGATCGGCGTGTCCGCGCCGGCGGTGATCACGGTCGCGCCGTCCGGCCCGCGCGTGAGCAGCACGGCGCGCGGCCCGCGCTCGAGCAGGTCCCGCGCGGCGGCCGGCCGCGAGCGGCCGGGATCCAGCCAGGCGAGGTCCTCCTCGCTGACCTTCACGAGGTCGGCGAATGCGAGCACGCGCTCCAGCCGCGCGCGGAAGGTCTGCGGATCGTCGATCACCTGCGGCCGGCAGTTCGGGTCCACGACGACCATCGTCTCCCCGGCCAGCCGCTGCACGACCGCCTCGAGCGCCGTCGCCAGCGGCTCGAGCACGAGGCCGAGCGTGCCGACGTGCAGCGCCGCAACCTGCGCCGGGAGCGCGGCGAGAGCGTCCTGTGGCGTCAGCCCCGCGGCCGCGGTGCCGGTCGTGTAGAAGCTCCAGCTCGCCGCGCCGATCGCGTCGAGGCTGGCGAGCGCGAGCGTCGTCGGCTCGGCGGTGCGCACGACGCAGCCGAGGTCGACGCCGTCGTCGGCGAGCATCCGCTCGTGCGTGCGCCCCGAGCCGGTCGGTCGACAGGCGCCCGAGGAAGGCGACGGGCTGGCCAAGCCGGCCGATCGTGCGGGCGGTGTTGAACGGCCCGCCGCCGGGGTGGCCGGTGAGCGCGCCCGCCTCGTCGATGACGAGGTCGTACAGCGCCTCTCCGCCGACCAGGATCGGGGCGGTCACGAGAGCGAAGAGAGCGTGCGGGGCTTGGCCTCGGCCGGCGAGGTTGGCAGTGCGCCGGCCACGAAGGCGAGAACTGACGGCCATGAGCTTCTTCGGATGGTCTTGGGCACGAGCGATCCCCCGATCGGCAGGCGACGAGTTTGTCAGCCACGGCGGGAGGCGGCAACAAACGTCTCTGCGGACCGCGACCCGCTTATCGGCATGGGCGACCGCCGCGTGCGTGATCGGCGGAGCGAGCCCGCTCGGGCCCGCGGACGGGCGTTCGGTCAGGCCGTCAGTGCTTCGCGGTCGTGCGCGTGGCGCCCTTCGCGGACCCCCGCTTGACCATGACGGTCTGCGTGACCGGCGTCGGCGAGGAGAGCGCGGTCTGGACGGTGACCTGCAGCGACCCGCCCTTCTTGCGCAGGCGCGTAGCGGCGCTCTTGGAGAGCGCCACCGTGACGGGCGTCGACGCGCCCTTCGGCAGCGTGAGCGTCATGCCGCGAGATGCCTTCCGGCCGGCGACCTTCGTGCCGACCGCGGCGACGGCAGCCCTTCGTCGCGCCCGCCGGGCAGCTGAGCGTGAACGTCGCGCTCGTGCGCTTCTTCGAGAGCTTGAGCTTGCCGAGCGTCGCGCGGTTGGCCGCCGACGTCGTCGCTCGGGCGCATGACCGTCGGCGCCGATCGTGACGTGGCGGTCGCGTCGCGGTCGCGAGCCGGGCCTTCGCGGGACTGGAGGCGACGCTGCCGACCGGGGCGGTGGCGCTGCCGAGCGCCAGGGTCAGCGCCTGGCCGATCGTCGTGACGAACCCCTGCAGCGTGCCGGAGAGCGGCGCGGGCACGGTGCCCCCGAGCAGGCCGGTTCCGGTCCCCAGCAGCGAGTCCAGCAGCGAGGTGTCAAGCCCTGCGGTGCCGAGCAGCGGATTGACGATCCCCAGCAGCGAGGCGAGCTGACCGAGCTGTCCGACGCCCGGGAGGCCACCGCCGAGCAGCGCCGTGAGCTGGCCGAGGAGCACGTCGACCTGGGCGGCGCCGGGCGCGCCGCCGAGCGCGGTCGCGCTCCCGAGCAGGCCGGTGATGACGCTGGCGCTAGCGCCCGCGGACACCAGCTGGCTGATCTGCGCCGGCGTGAGGCCGCCGACCAGCGCGATCAGCGCCGCCGGATCCAGGGCGGCCACGGCGTTGGCGAGCTGGCCGTCGGTGAGCGCGGCGAGGAGGCTTGTGAGCTGGGCGGCGTTGGCGATCGCGAGCAGCCCGCCGTTCTGCGCGGCGGTCAGGGTGGCGAGGGCGCTTGTGAGCTGGCCGCCGGTGAGCGCGGCGAGGAGGCTTGTGAGCTGGCCGGCGTTGGCGATTGCGAGCAGCCCGCCGTTCTGGGCGGCGGTCAGTGTGGCGAGGGCGCTTGTGAGTTGGCCGGTGGTGAGGGCGGCGAGGAGGTTGGTGAGCTGGCGTGGTGTTGGCGGCGGCGAGGAGGGCGCCGGTCTGTGTGGCGGTGAGGCCGTCGACGACTGTGGCGAGTTCGCCGGGGGTGAGTGTGGCGAGGATGTTGGTGAGCTGGGTGGTGTTCAGGGCGGCGAGCAGCGTGCTGAGGTTGGTGCCGGTGAGCGGGGCGAGCAGATCGCCGACCTGAGTGGGGGTGAGCGTGGCGAGGGCGCTTGTGAGCTGCCCGCCGGTGAGTGCGCCGAGGAGGCTTGTGAGCTGGCTGGGGCTGGCGATTGCGAGCAGCCCGCCGTTCTGGGCGGCGGTCAGTGTGGCGAGGGCGCTTGTGAGTTGGCCGGTGGTGAGGGCGGCGAGGAGGTTGGTGAGCTGCGTGGTGTTGGCGGCGGCGAGCAGGGCGCCGGTCTGTGTGGCGGTGAGGCCGTCGACGACTGTGGCGAGTTCGCCGGTGGTGAGTGTGGCGAGGATGTTGGTGAGCTGGGTGGTGTTCAGGGCGGCGAGCAGCGTGCTGAGGTTGGTGCCGGTGAGGGGGGCGAGCAGGTCGCCGGCGGCGGTCGGGGTCAGCGTGCCCAGGGCGCTCGTGAGCTGGCCGGTGGTGAGCGCGGCGAGGAGGTTGGTGAGCTGCGTGGTGTTGGCGGCGGCGAGTAGGGCGCCGGTCTGTGTGCTGGTGAGGCCGTCGACGACTGTGGCGAGTTCGCCGGTGGTGAGTGTGGCGAGGATGTTGGTGAGCTGGGTGGTGTTCAGGGCGGCGAGCAGCGTGCTGAGGTTGGTGCCGGTGAGCGGGGCGAGCAGGTCGCCGGCGGCGGTCGGGGTCAGCGTGCCCAGGGCGCTCGTGAGCTGGCCGGTGGTGAGCGCGGCGAGGAGGTTTGTGAGCTGCGTGGTGTTGGCGGCGGCGAGTAGGGCGCCGGTCTGTGTGGCGGTGAGGCCGTCGACGACTGTGGCGAGTTCGCCGGGGGTGAGTGTGGCGAGGATGTTGGTGAGCTGGGTGGTGTTCAGGGCGGCGAGCAGCGTGCTGAGGTTGGTGCCGGTGAGCGGGGCGAGCAGGTCGCCGGCCGCCGTCGGGGTCAGCGTGCCCAGGGCGCTCGTGAGCTGGCCTGTCGGTGAGCGCGCCGAGCAGGGTCGTGAGCTGGCTGGTGTTCGCGACGGCGAGCAGCCCGCCGTTCTCCGCGGCGGTCAGCGTGGCGAGCGCGCTTGTGAGCTGGGGGGTGGTGAGCGCGCCGAGCAGCGAGGTGAGGTTGGCGCCGCTGACGGGGGCGATCACGTCGCCGGTCTCGGCCGCGGTCAGCGTGCCGAGGGCGGGGATGAGCTGATGATTGTGCTCCGCGGCCGGAAGCAGCGTCGCGAGCTGTGCGGCGTCGGAGGACTGGATGAGGTCGCCGACCTGTGTCGGCGTGAGCCCGGCGATCTGATCCTGGACGGTCTGGACCGTCGAGCCGGCGAGCAGGCCGAGGATGCCTCCCAGCAGGCCGCCGAGTAGGCCACCGAGCAGGTGCTGGTCTGCGGCAGGAGCTCTGGACGCGCTCGCTGCTGCGGTCATCGTCGTGATGGACCCGCCCGCAAGCGCGGCGCCGGCAGCGACGACCGCGAGGGCCCGGCGTGAACGGTGATGCATCAAGGAGACCAACTCCTTTCTGGAAGTGGATGGACCTTCACATGGAAGGAATGGCGTGAGGGCCCTATCGACCCCCGGCCACGAACCTTGAGCCCATCCGCCCGTTTAGCGGACGGACATTCGGGTACGCGCGCCCAGGCGCGGGCGCCAGGGCGTTTTCGGCGTGTCAGGCCGGCAGGCCGGCGGGGAGCCCGGCGAGCGCCACCTGGTTGCCGCCGGCCCGCTTCGCGCGGTACATGGCGACGTCGGCGCGGCTGAGGATCTCGGAGGACCTCAGCCCGTCGGTCACCTGGACCGCCGCCACGCCGATGCTCACCGAGGTCCAGGCGCTGCCGGCCTGCGTCTCGATCCGGACGTCGGCGATCGCGACGCGCAGGGCGTCGGCCTTGACGACGGAGTCCGCGGGCGACGCGCCGAGCAGCAGGACCGCGAACTCGTCGCCGCCGATGCGGCCGACCACGTCGCTGTCTCGAACGAGCCCGGTGAGCACGCGGGCGACGGCGCGCAGGAGCAGGTCGCCGCCTTCGTGGCCGAGCGTGTCGTTCGTCGGCTTCAGCCGGTCGAGATCCAGCAGCAGCAGCGATCCGGTGTCCCCGTAGCGGCGCGCGCGGGCGAGAAAGCGATCGAGCTCCTCTTCGAAGCGGCGGCGGTTGAACAGCCCGGTCAGGGCGTCGTGGTTGGCGAGCTCGACGAGCTGCGCCTCGAGCGTGCGGCGCTTGCGGTCGGCGCCGCTCAGCGTGCCGGCACACCACCACATCATCGCCACGAGCCCCCCGATCGTTGCGGCGGCCATCCACCAGGACCCGACCTCGTCGTCGAACAGGCCCCATTCGACCGTGCGCAGGTGCAGCCAGCCGAGGACGAGCGGACCCACGAGGCACAGCGGGATCATCCGCCGGACCATGACCCCGCCCGGGTCCGTCGTGGTGGCCAGCTCGAAGAACCGTCCACGCGGGCGGGCGATGAGCAGCGCCGACGCGAGCGCGACGAAGCAGAAGGACGTGTTGACCGCCATCTTCGCTGCGGAGGCGGGGCCGTAGAAGGCCGGGATCGAGTAGGCGTAGCCGATCAGGCTCATGAGCGCCACGATGCCCATCGGGATCGCGAACAGCTCCGACGGGCGCCAGCGCCAGCTCGTGCCGCGGTCGAGCGACAGCAGGGCGCCGGTCAGCAGCAGGAAGCAGACGCCGGTGGTGGGCGCAAAGCGGCCCGGATACGCGATGCCGGCGGCGCGACCGACGTGGTCGGTGAACAGGATCTCGTCGATGCCGAGCGAGACCCCGAACACGTACTCCGACAGCACGGCGAGCGCGAGCAGGCCGGGAACGCTCGCGAGCAGGAGGCCCACCGCCCGGCGCCGGCCGCGCGCCGGCGTAGCGAGCAGGAGCATCGCGACGGCGCCCACGCCGAGCGCGGCCGCGGTCTGCGGCTTCATGGCGACCGCCCCGGGGATGATCGAGCGAACCGCCGCGACGTCGAGCATCCAGCCGACGAGGATCACGGCAAGCGCCGCGGCGATCACGCCGTAGCCGACCAGCGTGATCGCCAGCCGGTACGGCGGGCGATCGTGATGAGCCCGGGGCACGTCGTGCGTATCGGCAGACGCCGCCCCGGAGGACAGACCGAGGGCGAATGTTGCACGGACGGCGGCAGGCCGGCGCCGTCGTCCGCCCCCAAAACGCGATTCGGACTAGACTGAGTGCTCAACGTCGGGCATTCGGCCCGGCGACGTAGTGCCAGCGTTCGTAGTTGTTGCCTTCAGCATCTCCCGCGTTTCGCAGCACACAACACCCGGGAGGGAACACATGGCAACTGGAACCGTCAAATGGTTCAACGACGACAAGGGCTTTGGCTTCATCACGCCCGACGACCAGACGAAGGACCTGTTCGTCCATCACTCCGCGATCGCCGGCTCCGGCTTCAAGTCGCTCGCCGAGGGCGCGAAGGTCTCCTACGACCCCGAGCAGGGCCCCAAGGGCCCGAGCGCCGGGAACGTGCAGACGATCTAGAGCCGCACTCGTCAGTCGCATCCAACGGCCCGCCTCGGCGGGCCGTTCTGCGTTGTGTGGCGGCGGCGCGGGTCACACGAGCTGGCGGATCCCCGTCAGGACGAGGTTGCCGAACCCGATCACGGCGACGACGCCGAGCGTCCCGATGAGGAGGCCGGCCGCGGCGAGGACGGCGTCCGTCAGGAGCACCCCGAGGGCGAGCACGACGACGCCGATCGAGGGCAGCGTGTCCAGGCCCGAGAACGGGGGAGCAAGGAACGCCGGCAGCGTCAGGCCGAACGTCGCCAGGCCGAACACCATCCCGCTCACGCGATGGCCGAACAGCCAGCGCCCGCGCGGGCGCGAGAAGCGCTCCAGCCAGCGGATGCGTCGCAGCAGCACCCCGAGCGCCTGCTCGCGCTTGCCGCCGGCCAGCTCCAGCCGCTTGAACCGCGCGGGCAGCCAGATGTCCCGCCGCCCGGCGATCAGCTCCAGTGCGAGCAGCATCGTGATGACCTCCAGCACATGCGTGACGCCGCCTGTCGGCAGCGGCAGCGCCGGGAGTGCCATGAGCAGCACGAAGACGATCGCGAAGCTTCGCTCGACGAACACGTCGACGAGGCTGCCGAGCGTCTTGGGCTGATCGCCGCCGAGCCAGCGCTCGAGCTCATCGCTGACGTTGCCGCTCATGCTCGGGGGAGTGCCTGGGTAAGCTCAGCCGCGTGGCAAGGCGCCAGGGAGAGCCGTACGGGGCGGTCGGCCGGTCGGAATGGATGGACGTCGACTGGCAGGAGCACCTGCGCTGGGTGCGCGTCCAGGATCGCTGGATGAACATCGTCGACATCGGGTCAGATCACGCGCCCGACCCCGATGAGCCGCCGCTGATCTTCATCCACGGGCTGTCGGGCTGCTGGCAGAACTGGCTCGAGCAGATCCCCCACTTCGCCCGCGACCATCGCGTGATCGCCGTCGACCTGCCCGGCTTCGGCCAGTCCGAGATGCCGGCCGAGGAGATCTCGATCAGCGGCTACGCGGACGCCATCGACGACGCTCATGACCGAGCTCGGGATCGACAGCGCGCAGATCATCGGCAACTCGATGGGCGGCTTCATCGGCGCGGAGCTCGCGATCCAGCACCCGGCGCGCGTCGAGCGGCTCGTGCTCGTCGCCGCGGCGGGGCTGAGCATCGAGTCGATCCGCACGGAGCGCAAGCAGGGCCTGCGCCATCGCGCCGAGAACATCGCGTTCTTCTCGCTCGGTCACCTCGCCTCGCGCTCGCACCAGGTCGCGCTGCGCCCGCGGCTGCGCCACGCGCTCCTGCTGCTCGTCGCCGCGCACCCGGCGCAGTTGCCCGGGCCGCTCGCCGCACAGCAGGTGCTGGGCTCCGGCAAGCCCGGCTTCTCCGACGCGCTGGAGGCGATGTGCCGCTACCCGCTGCGCGACCGGCTCGAGAAGATCGCCTGCCCGACGCTCATCATCTGGGGCGACAAGGACCGTCTCGTGCCGCTGAAGGACGCGTCGATCTTCGAGAAGCTCATCCCCGACTCGCGCAAGGTCGTCTACAAGGACACCGGCCATGTCTCGATGATGGAGCGCCCGGCCCGCTTCAACGACGACGTGCGGTCCTTCCTCGAGGAGGCCCCCGGCGAGCAGGAGCCCGCGCCGCAGGCGGGCAGCGCCACCGGCTGAGCTGAGCGCGCTCATCAAGCGATGATCGCGTCGCCGACGGCGACGCGACCAGGCTCGAGCACCTCGCCGTAGACGCCGAACGCGAGCGGCTCGGTCGTGTCCAGGCCGGCGCGGTAGGAGCGCAGCAGGTCGAGCGTCGGCAGGTCCGCGCTGCCGGTCTCCGGATCGCGGTGGGTGATGTTGCAGCGCCCGACATGGCCGCGCACGCGCACGACGGCGCTGCCGACGTGGATCCGCTCGCCCACCCAGGTATCCTCCTCGTGCGGCTCGTCGAGGCCGTCGATCACGACGAGCATGCGAAACCGGCGCGCATCGACCTCGCCCGTGCCGGCGATTCGCGCGAGCGCCCCGAGCGATGCGCGCGAGACGAGGCTGACGGCGCCGGCACGGCCGCGGTCGATACCCCTGCGGTCCAGCCCCTCGACGATCCGCACGGGCCGCCCGATGTGGTCCGACAGGGCCTCGCCGAACGCGCCGCGCAGCTCGCGCGCCTGCGCCGGGCGGGAGTGGAAGGTGGTCTGCAGGGGTGGGCCGAGCTCGATCGTCCCGGCGACCTGCCGGCCCTCCGGGAAGCGCAGCTCGAGCCGTCGCTCGGCGTCGTCGTAGGAGGCGACGACCTCGTTGAGGTTGGCGAGCTGCTTGCCGTTGACCACCCGCCCGCGCTCGTCGACGAGGTAGAAGAGGCGGTCCCCGGCGGCGCCGTGGCGCGTCAGCTCGATGGCCTCGTGCGCGACGACGCGCAGGCCCTTCACTGCGGTCATCTGGAGCGCGTCAACGGTGGCGGCGGCGATCCATCCAGGATGTCAAACGTGCCAACCGGCGACTCGCGACCGTCGTTTGCGGTAATCCTGTGTCGGAGATGGGGGGTCGTGACGGCAGGAGGAGGATCGTGCGCAGGTTCCTGCCGGGGGCCGTGGCGCTGCTCGCGTTCGTCCTCGCGCCTGCCGCCGGCGCCCGCGTCACGCTCGTCGCGACGGGGACGCCGGAGCTCGTCTACCTCGGCATC
This sequence comes from uncultured Solirubrobacteraceae bacterium, assembly GCA_963727785.1. GTDB lineage: Bacteria > Actinomycetota > Thermoleophilia > Solirubrobacterales > Solirubrobacteraceae > CADCVQ01. The sequence goes on along the minus strand of CAVSHS010000005.1, from coordinate 63,247 downwards.
CCGCGCAACGAGGTCGTCGCCCGGCAGGCCCTGCCGGGCTCGTCGCGCGCCGTCGCCGTCACGCGCGACGGGACGCGCGGGTTCGTCACAGCCGGCGGCGAGGTCGTCGCGGTCGACGTCAACACCCGCCAGGAGACGCTGCGCAGCGCGCTCGGGCCCGGCCCGCCGGAGGTCTCGGACATCAAGCTGTCGCCGGGCGGCGAGACGCTCTACGCCGTGCGCGGGACGCAGCTGCTCGTGCTCGACGCGCAGACGCTCGTGCAGCGGGCGGCGATCGAGCTGCGCGGCGAGGGCGGCGCGCTCGCGGTCGCCAACGACGGCGGGCGCGCCGCCGTCGTCCTGACCAGCGGGCGCGTGGCGATCGTCGAGCTCGGCACGAACGTGCTGCTGCGCCACGTGCGCGCTGAAGGGCGCGCTCGGCGTGGCGATCGCCGACAACGGCGTCACGTACGTCACGGCGCGCGGGCGCCTGCGCGTCATCTCGCCCGGCCAGCACAAGGTCCGCAAGCGCGCCGATCAGGCTGCCCGCCGGCGCCGGCGGCGGCCTGACGCTCTCGCCGGGGCGCTCGCGGCTCGTCGTGGGGGCGGCGCCCGGCGGCCGGGCGGCGGCGCTCGTCAACGTGCGCACCTCCTCCGTCCGGCGGCTCGTCGCCGGGGCCGGGCCGGGCCGGGCCGCCTGGTATCCGGACGGCAGCCGGATCCTGCTCGCCGACGGCGGCTCGGCGAGCGTGTCGCTCGTCAGCCCGTTCTCACGCGGGCGGGTCGGGCTCGTGACGCTGCCGGACACGGCGCCGAGCGACCTCGTCGTGCAGCCCGGCATCGCGCTCATCAGCGGCGGCGACGGGCCCGACTCGATCACCGGGACGCGCGGCGCGGACCGGATCGACGGGCTCGGCGGAGACGACGTGCTGCGCGGCGGGCGCGACCACGACGTGCTCGACGGCGGGCCCGGCAACGACAAGCTCTCCGGCGGCCCGTCGAGCGACACGCTCCTCGGCGGGGACGGCATCGACTACATGGCCGGCGGCACCGGCGACGACGAGCTGCGCGGCGGGCCCGGCGACGACGGCGCCGACGGCGGCACGGGCAACGACACGATCCAGGGCGAGGACGGCAACGACACCCTCGACGGCGGCGACGGCGACGACACGATCCTCGGCGGTCCCGGCGACGACACGATCGTCGAGAAGGGCTTCGGCGACGACAAGGAGCTCAACGGCGGCCCCGGCAACGACACGATCAAGGGCGGCCGCGGCTCGGATCGTCTGATCCTCGGCGAGGAGGGCGACGACCAGCTCTACGGCGAGAGCGGCGCGGAGCGCATCATCGGCGGGCCCGGCAAGGACTTCATCGACGGCGGCCGCGCCGGCGACCGGCTCGAGGGCGACGAGGGCGACGACACGATCAAGGGCGACGCGGGCAACGATCACCTCTACGGCCACCAGGGCAACGACACGCTCGACGGCGGCTCGGGCGCCGACGAGCTGTTCGGCTTCGAGGACAACGACACGCTCATCGGCGGCAACGGCCCCGACACGCTCGACGGCGGGCCCGGCAACGACACGATCCGCGCCGCCGACGACAGCGCCGACACGGTCAACTGCGGCGACGGCAACGACACCGTCTACGTCGAGGCCGACGCGCCCTCGCGGGACGTGCTCAGCGATTGCGAGACGGTGATCCCGACCGCCGCCGAGCCCGACTCCGACACGACCACCGCGGTGACGACCCGCGGCACCCGCCACGCCGACGTCATCAACGGGACGCCCGGCGACGACTCGATCTTCGGCCGCGGCGGCGCCGACAAGATCTTCGGGATGGCCGGCGACGACTACGTCGACGGCGACCAGGGCGACGACCAGCTCCACGGCGGTCCGGGCGACGACGTCCTGCCCGGCCGGCAGGGCAACGACACGATCTACGGCGACGAGGGCGCCGACCGCATCACCGGCGATCGCGGCAACGACGCGATCCTCGGCGGTCCCGGCGACGACACGATCTTCGGCAACATCGGCTCGGACCGGATCGACGGCGGCCCCGGCAACGACCGCATCAACCTCGTCGACGGAACGGCCGACAGCGTCGTCTGCGGACCCGGCAACGACGTCGTCTTCGCCGACCCGCGCGACAAGGTCGCCAAGGACTGCGAGAGCGTCCGGCGGTAGCTGCGGCGCCGCGTCGGCCGGGTTCGGTCGGAGGTCCGGGCGCTACCGGCGCAGCGCCGCGAACGCCGCCTCGGCGGTCGCCGACTCGAGGTGGCGCGCGCGGCCGTTGCCGCCTGACCCGACGGTGACGCGCAGGTCGGCGAGCGACGCGCGTGCCTGCAGCAGCGTGCGCTCGAGCGCGTGCTCCTGCAGGCGGTGGCGGCGCGCGAGCAGCGTGCGGCGCGCGAGCCGCGCCTCGCGCACGACGACGACGGTGCCCGCCAGCCGCACGCCGGCGGCGCGGTACGCGCGCAGCCCGGCGATCGCGCCGGCGAGCGCCAGCGCGGGCGCCGCCGGCCACGCCGCCGGCGCCAGCACGATCGCGGGCACGGCGCCGGCGACCGCGCCCGCGACCACCGGCACGGTCAGGAAGCGCCGCAGCGCGCGCCGCGGCGGGCGCTCCAGCTCACCCGGCGCGACCGCCAGCCCCGGCACGAGCCGCGCGATGACCGCCTCGGCGTCGCGGCGGCGCACGAGCGGCAGCAGCGTGCGGCCTGCGGCGTGCTCGTCGCCGTGCGCGGCGCTCTCGAGTCGCAGCGCGGCGAGCCCGAGCGGCCCGCGCGCGAGTCCCTCGACGATCACGACGCCGTCGACGCGCTCGAGCGGGATGCTCAGCGCGCGCCGTTCGAGCAGGCCGCGGCGGATGCGCAGCACCTGCGCGTCGCGCTCGACCTCGAAGCCGGCGAAGACGACGATCGCGGCGAGGAACGACAGGAGGTAGGCGGCGCCGAGGACGATCGCGGCGGCGAGCAGGATCGCGCTCGCCGAGTCCAGGCGGGAGAGCAGCCCTTCGCCGTCCTTCTGCACGTCGACGACGTTGTCCAGCAGCGCGTAGAAGCCCGCGACGGCCGAGACCGCGACGCTGATCTGCGGCCCGGTCAGCGCGGCCACGAGCAGCCCGCGCAGGCCGAGCCGCACGCGCTCGTCGGGCGCCGCCGGCTCGGGCTGGCCGAGCTCGCGCCGCAGCCGCGCGGCCTCCTCGTGCGTGATCGCCCTGAGCACGATCTCGTCGGACTCCGACGCGCCCGGTACCTGCACGCGCAGCTCGACGACGCCGAACAGCCGCTGCAGCGGTCCCGTCGCGGTGTCGACGGCCTGCACGCGGGCGCGCGGGACGACCTTCTCGTCCGGCGTGAACACGCCCGAGCGGTAGTGCAGCGCGACGTCGTCGAGCCAGTACGTCGTCGCGCGCCAGCGCCTGTACCCGATGCCGGCGCTCACGGCGATGCCGGCGGCCGCCAGCGCGGCGGCCGTTCCCGGCGTGCCGCCGCGGACGAGCGCGACGAGCACCAATCCGCCGACGAGCTGCAGCGCCGAGCTGACCGCCTCGACGGCGATCGCGGCGTAGTGCAGGTGGCGCGGCGCCTCAGAGGTCATCGGGCGTGCGCAGGCGAGCGAGGATGCGGTCGCGCGCGTCGTCGGCCTGCGCCCGCTCGAGCCCCGGGATCGTCGTCTTCCCCGCGGCCGTGTGCACGTGCAGGCGCACGAGCCCGAAGACGTCGGTCCAACCGGTGCGCTCGACCGACACGTGCTGGATGCGCGTGATCGGCACGATCGTGCGCGTGACGCTCCACACGCCGTGGAGGAGGTCGAGCTCCTCCTCGTGCAGCTCCCAGCGCCAGCGCAGGTACGCCGTGCGCGGCACGACGGCGGCGTAGGCCAGCCCGGCGGCGGCGATCGCCAGCGGCAGCCACGGCATGAGCGCGTCCACGGCTGTCGCGATCCCGACCGCGATGCCGGCGAGGACGGCCGCGCGGAGCAGCGCCTCGCACAGCCACATCGAGCGCGCGCCGTCGGGCAGCCTGTTGGCCGGCGCGGTCCGGACGGCCGTGCTCACGGCACCTGGCGCCGGTCGGCCTCCGCGAGCGAGTACAGCCGCACGGTGTCAGTCATAGCACGCGGCGGGCGCCCGGACAGGCCGGGCGCCCGCCGCGTGTGCTGCGTGCTACGCGGCGGGGCGCGCCGGCCGGTTGGCCTCGAACGCGGCCTGCACGGCATCGGCGCTCACGCCGAGCTGCTTGGCGACGGCGGCGTACATCGCGGCCTGGCGGTCGCCATGGTCGTCCTTGTGGGCGGCGTCGAGCTTGGCGAACGCGGCCTTCACCGTCGCGTCGTCGATGTTCAGCCCGCTCGCGAGCGCGGCGACGAGCTTCGTGTTGTCGGGCTTCGCCGGCCGCGTGCCGGGCGTCGTGCCGCGTGCGGGCCGGTCGGGCCGGTTGGCGTCGAGGATCGCCTTGACCTTCGTGGCGTCGGCGCCGAGCGCCTTGGCGAGATCGGTGGCCATGCCGTCGGGGCCGCCGGGACCGCCGGGGCCGGCGCCGCCGGCGGGCTTGGCCGGCCTGCCGGCCTGCATCGCGGCCTTGAGCTGCGCGGTCGTGACGCCGAGCTGGGTGGCGATCGCGCCGAGCTGGGCGCTCGAGAGCGGACCGCCGTGGCGGTGCGCGGGCCGGGCCGGGCTCGAGCTGCTGTTCGACGTGGCGGCCTGCGCGGCCGTCATGCCGCCGGTTCCGATCAGGGCGGCGGCGGAGAGGGCGGCGGCGGTCGTGCGAATGCGGGACATTGGTCCTCCAGGGGGTCGGTGACTGTGCGACCACGATCGGGCAGCCGCCTGGGAGGACCCTGGGAGGACGCTGAGACTTGGGCTCAGGCTCGCGCTGCTGCGCCGCGGCTCGCGCCGTGCGGCCGCTCGTCAGATCACGCGCGGCGAGGCCGTGACGCCGAGCGCGTCGGTATCGATCGCGACGATCTGCGCCACGCGCTCGCGCGCCTCGTCGGGGCTCGGTGCCGACAGGTTCTTCACGAGCAGCGGCGGCGGGTCGCCGTAGACCTCCTTCGCACCGGGAGCGACGATCACGCCGTCGAGCGCCTCGAGCTGCGCACGGGCCGCGGCGTCGACGTCATGCCAGTCGGGGATGCCGACGACGAAGAGCTGCTTGTAGCGCCGGCCGGTGTCCAGCGCATCGTGCACGCGCTCGACGCTGAGCCCGTAGCGCTCGGCGATCGCCGCTGCGTCGTCGCGATCGAACTCGCTCTCGTGCTCGCCGATGTGGCGTGCCGCGTCGGACTTCGCGAGGTCGCAGAGGTCCATGAGGAACTGCTCGAGATCCCATTCGCTGCGCACCGGCACGTCGAAGCCGAAATGCGCGATCGAGCGTCCGCACTGGCCGTCGGGCCATGCGAACCGACCGTCGACGACGTGGTGCTCGAGCAGGTAGCGCATCTGGAACACGCCCTGGTCGGCGCCTGCGTCGGCGTAGCCGGCGAGCGCCTCGAGCGCCTCGGCGCTGCGCGCGTAGCGCGGGTCGTCGGGCCGCTCGGCGGCGCTCGCGTGGTACGCTGCGGCCTGCTCGCGCAGGTGGTCGGAGAGGGCGTTCATCGCGGCGGATGATCGCCGATCTCGCCGCGGCGGCGCAGCCGGCGCCACAGCACGAAGCCGAGCACCGCGACCGCTGCGAGCGAGACGCCGACGATGCCGACGGTGCGGAAGATCTTCTCCGCCGGCGGACCGAGCCAGTACGCGAGCAGCCCGACGGAGATCGCCCACGCGATGCCGCCGAGCGCGTTCCAGAAGAGGAAGCGCCGCCACGGCATCCGGTTGATCCCGGCAAGCCACGCGGCGGCGATCCGCAGGCCCGCGACCCAGCGCCCGAGGAACACGGCCTTCGCCCCGTGACGCTCGAAGAACGGCTCGCCATGCTCGAGGATCCGGTGGCGATGGTGCTCCAGGAAGCCCGGTCGCTCGAGCAGCCGGCGGCCGCCCGTGCGGCCGATCGCGTAGCCGATGTTGTCGCCGACGATCGCCGCCACCGCGGCGATCGCGATCGCGAGCTCGATCCGCACGTCGCCGTGGCTTGCGAGCACACCCGCGGTGATGAGCGCCGTCTCGCCGGGAACAGGGGCGCCGCTCGACTCGGCGGCGATGAGGACGAACAGCGCGACGTACGCCGTACGGGCGCTGATCTCGAGGAAGGCAAACAGCATCGACGGAGGCGAGCATCACACACGGGTGCGCGCGAAGGCGTTAGCGTGGCGCCATGTCGGCACGTTCGGACCCTGCCCGCGCGCGCGACCGGATCGTCTGGGCGGCCGGCGACTGGGATCAGATCGCTCCTCACATCGAGGCGGCCGGCGTACGGCTGGTCGCGGGCATCGCCGGCATCGGGTCCGGCGTGCGGCTGCTGGACGTCGGCGCCGGCAGCGGTGGCGCGGTCGCGATCCCGGCCGCCGTCCGCGGCGCGGAGGTCGTCGCCTGCGACCTCACCGATGCGTGGTTCGCGGCGGGGCGCAGGCGCGCGTCCCAGGCCGGCGTCGACATCGAGTGGGTCGTCGGCGATGCCGCCGAGCTGCCGTTCGAGGAGCACAGCTTCGACGTCGTCACGTCGACGTTCGGACACATGTTCGCGCCCGACCAGGCCGCCGCCGCACGCGAGCTCGTCCGGGTCTGCCGCCCGGGCGGCACGATCGGCCTGTGCTGCTGGACGCCCGAGGGCCACAGCGCCGGCCTGTTCGCCAGCATCGCCGAGCACATGCCGCCTCCGCCGCCCGGCTTCCAGTCGCCGCTGCTGTGGGGATCGGAGCCGCATGTCCGGGCGCTGCTCGAGCCGCTCGGCGTCGCGCTCGACGTGCGCCGCGATGTCGTGACCATGCGCTTCGCTCGCCCGAGGACCAGGCCCGGCTCTACGAGGACAACTTCGGTCCGATGGTCAGCGCGAAGGCGATGCTCGGCGACGAGTGGCCCGCCGCGCGCGCCGCGGTCGTCGCGTTCTTCAGCTCGACCAACCGCGCCGACGACGGCACGCTGGCGGCCGACTAGGAGTACCTCGAGACGATCGGGCGCGTCGGTGACGCGTAGGTCTGCCGCCCGGCATGAGCGCTGAGCCGCGCCACGACGTCAACCGCCGCCTGCTGCGCGCTCGCGACGCGATGGATCGCAGCTACGCCGACGCGCTGGACATCGAGGCGCTGGCGAACTCCGTGCACCTGTCGCGCGCGCACTTCATCCGCAGCTTCCGCGCGACGTTCGGCGAGCCGCCGCACCGCTACCTCCAGCGGCGGCGGCTGGAGCGCGCGATGGCGCTCCTGCGCGAGACCGACCGGCCCGTGACGGACATCTGCTTCGACGTCGGCTTCGCGAGCCTCGGCACGTTCAGCCGCACGTTCCGCGCGATCGTCGGCACGTCGCCGAGCGCCTACCGCGACCGCGAGCAGGCGGCGCCGCGGGCCGCGATCCGGGCCGGCGTGCCGGGCTGCTACGCGCGGCTGTGGGACCGGCCATCGAGCACGTTCGGAGAAGCCGGACGCGCCGGACGCGATTAGCGTGCCGCCCATGTTCAACGCCATCACCCACTCACAGATCTGGGTCCTCGACCAGGACGAGGCGCTCGACTTCTACGTCGGCAAGCTCGGCTTCGAGGTTCACACCGACGCCCAGCTGGACTTCATGCGCTGGCTGACGATCAACCTGCCCGGGCACCCCGAGCGCGAGCTCATCCTCATGGTCCCGGGGCCGCCGGCGCTCGATCCCGACACCGCCGAGGTCGTCCGCGGTCTGCTCGGCAAGGGCGTCGGCGGGGCGGTCATCATCACGACCGACGACTGCCGCGGGACCTACGAGACGCTGCGAGCGAAGGGCGTCGAGTTCACCGAGGAGCCCGTCGAGCGCTTCTACGGCATCGACGTCGGCCTGCGCGACCCGTTCGGCAACCCGCTGCGGATCACCCAGCCGGCGCCCGTGCCGGCCGAGCCGCCCGCCGCGTAGGCCCGGCGCAACCGGCGCATCGTGCGTGCCGGCTCGGATACACGTATGCGTACCCACCCGACCCGCGCCGACAGGGGGACACGATGACCGAGCTGCAGCGCTACCTGGCCGAAGAGGTCGCCGAGGACCACGTCGACGGGATCATCACGAGACGCGAGGCGGCGCGGCGGCTCGCGCTGCTCGGGGTGAGCGGCAGCGCGGCCGCCGGGCTGCTCGGGGCCGCCGCGAGCGACGCCGCCGCGAAGCGCGGCAAGGCCGATCGCCACCACGATCGCCCGCGCGGCCATGGCGCCCACGGCACGTCCGCCGCCGACTGGGCGCCCGTCGCGACCGAGGCGATCACGTTCCCCGGCCCGAACGGCACGCTGCAGGCGGCCTGGGCCCCGGCCGCGGGACCGAAGACGCGCGGCGCGGTGCTCGTCATCCACGAGAACCGCGGCCTGACCGACCACATCCGCAGCGTCGCGGGCCGCCTCGCCGCCAGCGGCTACGCGGCGCTGGCGCTCGACCTGCTCTCCGAGGAGGGCGGCACCGCCGCGTTCCCGGGCGAGGCCGAGGTCGCCGCCGCGCTGAGCGCCGCGCCGCCCGAGCGCTTCGACGCCGACATGCAGGCAGCGGTCGGCGAGCTGCGCAGGCGCGCGCCGCGCACGCCGCTCGCGGCGATCGGCTTCTGCTTCGGCGGCGGCATGGTCTGGCGGCTGCTCGCGGCCGGCGAGCGGCGGCTCGACGCCGCGGCGCCGTTCTATGGCCCGTTTCCGGAGGGCGCCGATCTCGGCGGGGCGAAGGCCGCCGTGCTGGGCGTGTACGGCGGCCTCGACGACCGCGTCAACGCGACGCGCGACGCGGCTCGCGCCGCGCTCGAGGCGGCCGGGCTGGACTTCCGGATCGTGACGTTCACCGAGGCCGACCACGCGTTCTTCAACGACACCGGCCCGCGCTTCGACGCGCCGGCCGCCGAGGAGGCCTGGCACCGCGTGCTCGACTGGTTCGGCAGGCACGGCGACTAGGACGCCGCTCACGCGCCGAGCGGCGGCGAGCGCCCGGGCGGCTGCGGCGGGCGCGGCCGCTGCGGCGCCGGCGGCACCTCGCGCGTCTCGGGCACGCCGGGGCTCAGCAGCACGTCCTCGCCGTGGTGGCGCAACTCGAGCGCCTCGCCGTCGAGCAGCTCGTAGCTCGCCTGATCGCGCGGTGACGGTGACGCGCAGGCGCCGCCCCCGGTACACGAGCCGGAAGCTCAGCCGCGACAGCCGCGCCGGCAGGCGCGGTGAGAAGTACAGCGTGTCGCCGTGGTCGCGCATCCCGCCGAAGCCCGCGACGGCGACCAGCCAGGAGCCCGCCAGCGCGGCGAGGTGGATGCCGTCGCGCGTGTTGAACGCGAGGTCGCGCAGGTCGATGAACGCCGTCTCGGCGAGGTAGTCGTAGGCGAGCTCGGTGTGGCCGACCTCCACGGCCATGATCGCCTGGATGCAGGCCGACAGCGACGAGTCGCGGACGGTGATGCGCTCGTAGTAGTCGAAGTCTCGCGCGCGCTGCTCGTCGGAGAAGCAGTCGCCGCAGACGTACAGCGCGAAGACGAGATCGGCCTGCTTGACGACCTGGCTGGAGTACAGCAGGGCGTAGGGGTAGTGCAGGAGCAGCGGGTAGCCGTCTGGCGGCGTGTGCTCGAAGTCCCAGCGGCGGTAGCGCGTGAAGCCCTCGGACTGCGGCGTCACCTGCAGCTCCTCGTCGTAGGGCAGGACGATCGCGCCGGCGGCGTCGCGCCACCCGGCGATCTCCTCCTCGCTGACGCCGAGCTGCTCGGCGCGCACCGGGTAGTGGGCCGCCAGGTGCGCGGCATGACGCAGGTTGCGCGCCGCCATGACGTTCGTGTAGACGTTGTTGTCGGCGAGCGCCGAGTACTCGTCCGGCCCGGTGACGCCGTCGATGCGAAAGCCGCCCTGCGCGTCGTGGTGTCCGACCGAGCGCCACAGCCGCGCGGTCTCGACGAGCAGCTCGAGCGCGATCTCCTGCCCGAACCGGTCGTCCCCGGTCGCGGCGAGATAGCGCCGCGTCGCGTCGGCGATGTCGGCGTTGATGTGCACCGCCGCGGTGCCGGCGGGCCAGTAGCCCGAGCACTCCTGGCCGCTGATCGTGCGCCACGGGAACGCCGCGCCCTCGAGGCTCAGCTCGCGCGCGCGGGCACGCGCCAGGCCGAGCGTCGAGTGGCGCCACAGCAGCGCGTCGCGGGCCGCGGTCGGCGCCACGTACGTCAGCACCGGGAGCGTGTAGGTCTCCATGTCCCAGAACGTGTGGCCGTCGTAGCCGCGGCCGGTCAGGCCCTTCGCCGGGATCGCGCGCCCCTCGGCGCGCGCGGCGGACTGCAGGACGTGGAAGAGCGCGAAGCGGATCGCCTGCTGCAGCGCCGGGTCGCCCTCGACCTCGACGTCGGCGCGCGCCCAGAAGTCGTCGAGGTACTCGCGCTGGGACGCGCACAGCCCGTCCCAGCCGGTGTGCACGGCGGCCGCCAGCGCGGCGTCGACCTGGTCGCGCATCGCCGGCAGGGACCGGCTGCTCGACCATCCGTACGCGAGGAACTTCACGATCCGCAGCCGCTCGCCGGACCGCAGGCCGGTCGAGATCGTCACCCGCGCGAGATCGCGCTCGCTCTCGGCCTCCGTCACGGTCTGCTCGGGCCCCTCGACGATGTGGTCCATTCCGGCCGCGACCCGCAGCCGCGACGCCCGCGTGGTGTGCACGAGCCCCGCGCGCAGCCCGTTGTGCCCGTTGGACTCGCCGCGCAGCGGCCGGCGCAGAGCGGCGGCGGCACGCGGATCGCTGGCCTTCTCCGGCACCGGCTCGTTGGCGACGAGCTCGGATTGCACGACGATCCGCGCCGTCCCGCGGTAGGGCTCGACCTCGTAGAGGATCGCCGCGACGGAGCGCTGGACGAAGGAGACGATGCGCGTCGTGCGCAGGATCACGCCCTGCCCGGCCGGCGAGATCCAGTGCACCTCGCGGCGCAGGACGCCGGCGCGCAGGTCCAGCGTGCGCTCGTGGCGCTCGACGTGCCCGTAGCGCAGGTCGAACGGCTCGTCGTCGACGAGCAGCCGCAGGACCTTGCCGTTCGTGACGTTGATCATCGACTCGCCGGACTCCGGGTTGCCGTAGGCGGGCTCGGCGTAGGGCAGCGGGCGCGTTTCGTAGAAGCCGTTGAGGTACGTGCCGGGATGGCCGGCCGGCTCGCCCTCGTCGAGGTTGCCGCGCAGGCCGATGTGCCCGTTGGAGAGCGCGAAGATCGACTCCGTGACGGCGAGCAGGTCGAGCTCGAGCTTGTGCTCGGGGATCGACCAGGGTCGACCGCGAAGACGTCGTCGGGGATCATGGCTTGTCGGCGAGGCCGTCGCGCAGGAGCTGGTCGGACATTGCGGACGAGTCTGCCCCGTGCGGCGTCTCAACGCGTCAGCCGCGAGCGGCTCCCGGCTACGCCGGCGCGGGCCTGGCCTTCGGCTTCGCGCGCCTGGGCTTCGCCGGCGGTGCCGGCTTCGCAGGCTTGGGGGGCGGGGGCATCAGCAGCGCGAGCTCCTCGCGGAGCAACCCGATCAGCAGCGCGACGTCGGGCATCTGCTCGCGGTCGGCGACGATCCCGAAGTCGAGATGGCCCATGTAGCTCATCACCGTGATGTTCAGGCCCATCCCGTGGGTGATGACCGACACCGGGTAGTTCGCGACGAGCTTCGCGCCCGCGCAGTACAGCGGGAACTGCGGGCCGGGGACGTTGGAGATCACGAGGTTCCAGACCGGCCGTCCGGCCTGGCTCGTCGACAGTCCGAACGTCAGCCGCGCCGCGCGCGAGAAGACGGCCGGCGGGATGAAGTGGTTGGCGTCGGCGAGCAGGCTCGCGGGCAGCGCGCGGTGGCGCGTCTTCATGTCGCCGAGCGAATCGTGCGTGGCGAGCAGGCGCTGCGACGGGGTCGGCGATCTCGGTGTGCAGCGGCGCGCTCATGAGCATGATCCGGTTGCCGTACGTCCCGATCTGCTCCTCGGTGCGCACCGATATCGGGATCTGGGCGACGAGCGGCGTGTCGGGCAGCTCGTCGTGCGCGATCAGCCAGCGCCGCACCGCGCCCGCGCAGATCGAGACGATGACGTCGTTGACCGTGCAGCCGTGCGCGTTCTTGACCGCCTTGACGTCGTCGAGCGAGAGCTGGCCGAACGTGAAGCGCCGGTGCGCGGAGATGCGCCCGCTGAAGGTCGTCTTCGGCGCCACGAGCTGCCCGCGCTCTGCGGGCGGGGCGTCGAGTCGCAGGACCGCCCGCTGCGCGCGGTTGACGAGCCGGCCGAGCGTCGCGACGCCGGGGATCACGGCGAACTGCGTCTCCTGGAGGTTGGGCGCCGCCGACGGCAGCGCCCGCAGCGCGCGCAGCGGGTAGCGCGCCGCACCGGCCAGCCCGCGCAGGAGCATCCCGAGATCGCCGGGAACGGCCTCGTTGTCGCCCCACGGACCGTGCGTATCGACGACGCGGCCCTCGGGCGTGAGGTCGAGCAGCAGCCCCATGATCTCCGCGCCCGACATGCCGTCGATGACGGCGTGGTGGATCTTCGTCAGCAGCGCGACGTGCCCGGACTGCAGGCCGCTGACGAGGTACAGCTCCCACAGCGGCCGCGCGCGGTCCAGCGGCCGCGACACGATCCGCGCCACCTGCTCGGCGAGCTGCTCGTCGCTGCCCGGCGCGGGGAGCCCGATCTCGCGCACGTGGAAGTTCAGGTCGAAGTCCTCGTCGTCGATCCAGTACGGGTAGTCGAGGCCGAGCGGCACCTCGAGCAGCCGCCAGCGCAGCGGCGGCAGCAGCGGCAGCCGCTCGGTGATGAGCGCCTCGATGTCGGCGATCGTGAGCGTGCCGGACGGCGTCGTCGACGGGTCGAGGATCGCGACGCTCGCGACATGCCCGCTCTGGCGACGCGTCTCGAGCGCGAGGAACTGCGAGTCGAGGCTCGTGAGCTGGCGCATCGCGCCTCCACTCTAATGCGGTGCTTCAACGGCGCGTGGGGCATGCGCCGTTCAAAAGCGCGGGCCCGCAGTGTGCGGCGCGATCCCACCCCGGGGATGGGCGCGTTGTCATTGACACCGATGGAGAAAGCGCCGAACTCGGAGCCTGCGCGGCGTCGTCGCCGGGCCGGGAACGCTTGGGAACGAGGGGGCGGTTGTGTTGGTCGTGTCGCCTTTTCCTCGGATAGAGGCTGTCGCGTAATGCTTGCGCTGGTCGTGGCGTGGGGTGCGTCGAGTGTTGGCGGCGGGTGGTCGCCGGCGGGTGGTCGGGGGCCGGCCGTCGGCTGGGTCAGGCGGTGGCGGGGGCTGCGCGGAAGAGCTTGAGGAGGTTGTGGGTGGCGGTGATCAGTCGCCATTCGGTTTGGCAGGCTGCGTGGCCTCGTCGTCGGAAGCGGTCGGCGCGGCGGTTGAACTTCGTTTGGCCGAAGATCGGCTCGATCGTTGCCATTCGTCGTCGGTAGAGCGCTTGGCCGTCGTTGCGGGCGAGCACGCGCCGCATGTGGTCATAGAGTCCGCCGCGCCTGCTCGCGTTGGGGTCAGTACGCGAGTATGCGTCGGGTGGGATCAAGACCGTGATGCCGTCTGCCATCAGTTCTTGGATCTGCCCACCGGCCCAGTAACCCGCGTCGGCCAAGACGGCGTTTGGCGGGTCTTTGAGGCCGGCGGCTGCAAGCTCGTCATGCGCCGCGGTGATCATCGGTCCTAGCTGGCCTTGGTCGCGCGTTCCGATTGTGACGTCGGCGGCGATGATGATCTGATCGGCGGTCGCGACGGCGTGCGCGTTGTAGCCCTGGATGAATCCGCGTGGTGTCTTGACCGGCCTGGAGTCGCGGTCGGTGATGTTCACGCGGCCGGGCGGATCGCCGCTCATGTCACGCACGACGGGCGGGCGCCCGCGCGCCTTGCGTCCCGTGCGCTGCTCGTGTTCGCCGCGGCGATCAAGCATCGCTTGGCGCTGCTGGCGCTCGGCTTCCCACTCGGCCTCAAGCTCGGCCTTGGCCGCTTGCAGCCGCGCCTTGCGGGTCTTGGGGTCGGCCAGCTCGGGCGGTAGTTCGTCGCCGCGCCGATCGCCGTAAAGCTCGTTCTCGGCGGCGTCGACAGCGGCCGCCTCGGCAAGGATCTCCCGCGCGATCTGCTCATAACTGCGGTTGGCCTGCCCCGAAGCGTTGGCGTGCATCTTGGTGGAGTCCAACGCGATCGTCCCGGCACGAACCAGCCCGGCGCGGGCGCAGAGCGCCAAGACCTGACCAAACAGGCCGCCCAGCGAGTCCTGATGGCGTTCCAAAAAGCGCGAGATCGTCGAGTGATCGGGCGCCAGATTCGCCGCGATCACCCGATAGGCGATGTCCTCCACGCAGCGACGCTCGATCTCGCGCGCCGACCGCACACCCTTCGCATAGGCGTAGAGCACCAACGCCACCATCATCGCCGGATCATGCGCCGGACGGCCATGCCCATCAGCCCGATAGACCGTCACGAACGCGGCCAGATCCATCTGCTCAACAGCGTCAAGCACAAACCACGCGAGGTGCTCGGCCGGCAGCCACTCACGCAAGCTCGGCGGCAACAACCAGGCCTGCTCACGATCACACGCGATGAAGTTCTGACTCATCCCCAGATCCTCTTAAACCCGCCGGACAGACCGGGGGTTTACGCGACAGCCTCGATATGGCGGACATTCCGACACGAGGCCGGGCGCGTTCTCACCGACACCGATGGAGAACGCGCCCAAGCCAAACCATCGCCGCGCAGCCCCACACGTGGGAGCCCGTCTCTCATCGATGCTGTTCGCGGACGCTCGCGGCGTCCAGAGAGGCCGGAGCCTCAGCCCACAGGCACCAGCGGCCGCCCGTTCGCCTTCGCCCGCCCGTTGCGGTCCGGACGCGACGGCCGGTTGGCGCGGTCACCGCTGTCCGCCTTCTCCGCGCGGTTCGTGCGCTCCACACCACGTTCCGCCGCGGCCGCGCTCGCGAGCTCCTCGAGCTCCGCCGCCAGCAGCGCCGGCAGCTCGCGGACCTCGGGCAGCGCGTGCGGGTCGGCGTAGCAGCCGAAGAACAGCTCCTGCCGGTAGCGGACCATGCCGATCGCGAGCGAGTGGCCCTGGGCGATCGGCACGACCGAGTAGACCTCCTCCATCTCGCAGCCGAGCAGGTACAGCGATCCGCGCGGCGCCGGCGACTGCGACACGGTGAGGTTGAACTGGCGCGGCGCGCCCAGCGCGCGCACGAGCGGCGTGCGCAGCGGCGGCGGCACGAGACCCGCGGCCTGCACGAACGCCTGCGTGGCGGCCGGACGGTCGGTGTGCTTCAGGCGCGCGGTCTGCTCGCGCACGAACTCCAGCCGCTGCCCCGACGTCGGCAGGTGGATCGGCAGCGGCATGTAGACCATCGCGATCTGGTTGCCGGCCTCGTCCTCGCCGATGCGGCGCATGCTGACCGGGACCATCGTCTTCAGCGGCTCGTCCGGCGCGTCGCCGTCGCGCAGCGCGAGCGTCCGCAACGCGCCCGCGACCGCGGTCAGGCCGACGTCGTTGAGCGTGCCCCCACGACCGCGGGCGGCACGCAGCAGCTTGCGCGGCGCGTGGTAGCCGATCAGCACGCGGCGCGATCCGATGTGCCCGTTGAGCTGGGAGGACGGCGCCGGCGGCAGCACGTCCTCGGCGATGGCGGTCGCGATGAGCTTGGCCCCGCGCGCGGCCGCGGCGACGCTGCTGCGCGGATGGGTGACGGCCTCCGTGCCGGCGCGCAGCGCGCCGATGCCGTCGTTGACGGCGTAGCGCGCCGCGTTGAGCGCCCAGCCGGCGGGACCCGCCTGGCCCTCGGGGCGCCAGCGCACCGGCGTCCGCGCCTGCACGTCGGGCTCGGAGTCGACGAACAGGCGCACGATCTGCAGCGCCGCGATCCCGTCGACGAGCGCGTGGTGGATCTTCCCGATCATCCCGACGCGGCCGTCCTCCAGGCGCGGGACGAGGAAGACCTGCCACAGCGGCCGGGACCGATCCAGCGGCGCGGACAGCACCGTGGAGCGCAGCGTCTCGAAGGTCTCGTTGCTCACGGCGTCGTCGAGTCCGGTGAGCTGCACGATGTGGGCGCTGAGATCGAAGTTCGCGTCGTCGATCCAGCGCGGCTCGGACAGGCCGAGCGGCGCGCCGGCGAGCCGCCAGCGACACCACGGAACCTCGTGCAGCCGCCCGGCCGCCAGCTCGCGCATCGCCTCGGCGGTCGGCCGCGGCCGGTCGCCGGGCGCGCCGAAGACCGCACTCCACCCCACGTGCATCGGCGACTGCTGGGTGTCCAGTCGCAGGAACGAGCCGTCGAGCGGCGACAGGCGCCGGGTCGATGTGGCGGGTGTCATGCGTCTCCTCCTCGTCCGGCCGTGCTCAGCACGGCCGATCGGTTCTCGTAGGTCCCGACCGGGCCCGCGGCGACGGGCGCCACGACGGGCAGCGGCGGGCTGGGGCGGCGGGCGCGCAGCAGCGCGCCCAGCTCGGCGTCGATGAGCTCGGCCAGGCGCGTCGCCTGCGGCAGCCCATCCGGATCGGAGAACAGGCCGAAATGCAGGTACCCGTTGTAGGCGAGCATCCCGATCGAGAGCGACTGGGCCTCGGCCATCGGGATCACGGGATAGATCTCCTCCAGGCGCGCGCCGTGCATGAACAGCGCGGTGCGCGGGCCCGGCACGCTGGAGATCGTCAGGTTGAAGCGACCGGGCGCGACCGCACGGATGACCGGTGCGCGCAGCGGGTTGGGCAGCAGGCTGAGCCCCGACAGGACGCTCTGCGTCCCCTCCGAGCGCGCGCTGCGCTTGAAGCGCGCGGTCTGGCGGCGCACCTGGTCCAGCCGCGCGCCGGGCGTGGTGAGCTCGAGCGGCAGCCAGACGGACGTCATCGACACGCGGTTTCCGAGCGAGCCGTATTCGTGCGCGCGGCGCATGTTGACCGGCACGAGCGCCTTCAGCGGCTCAGCGGCGACGCCGCGCTCGAGCGCGAGCGCACGCAGCGCGCCGGCGACCGCGGCGAGGCCGGCGTCGTTGCGCGTCGCCGCGGTGCCGCGCGTGATGTTGCTGAGATGGTCGAGCGAGACGCGGTGCTCCACGAGCGTCCGCCGCGGGCCGAGCGAGCCGTTGAGGTGCGAGCCGGGCGCGCTCGGAAGCAGGTCCTCGGCGAGCGCCTGGGCCATGCGGCCGACCTCGCGCAGCGCGCCGCGGGCGGTGGCGCGCGGGTGCTCGCAGGCGCGGGCGACATCGCGCGCGGCGCGGCTCGTCACCTCGGCGCTGTGCACGAACGGGTCGAGCGCGCGCTGCAGCGGGCTCGGCGCCGGCGCGGCGCGCCACGGCGCCGGCGGCGCGTCGGGAGAGTCGTCGACGTCGAGCATGAGCATCGCGACCTGCAGCGCCGCCGTGCCGTCGGCCATCGCGTGGTGCACGCGTCCGATGAGGGCCATGCGACCGTCGCTCAGGCTCGGGACGAGCGCGAGCTGCCAGAGCGGCCGCGAGCGGTCCAGCGGCGTGGAGAGCAGCGTGTCGCGGATCGCGGCGAAGCGCGCGAGGTCCATCGCGTCGTCGCGATCGCTGAGCTGCACGACGTGCTCGGCGATGTCGAAGTGCGGGTCGTCGACCCAGCGTGGCTCGCCGAGCCCGAGCGCCGCGGGCAGCAGCCGCTGGCGGCAGCGCGGCACCCACGCCAGGCGCGAGGAGACGCGCGCTCGCATCGCCTCGATGGAGGGCGGTGCACCGTCTTCTGGGAGCGAGAGGAACGAGCTCCAAGCGATGTGCATGTGCGCGCTTGCGGACTCGAGCTGCAAGAACGAGGCGTCGATCGCAGACAGCCGTTCCCCGTGGCCGTGATCGGGCATCTCACAACACGGTACCCCTCGATGGAAGCCCCATGCGAATCGAAACCCAATCTTCACGGCGACGTTTAGACGGGCGACACGCAGTCTGCGACCCTCTGGCGATGCCGCAAGGCGCCATCGACGACGCCACCGCGCTGCGCGATCTGGAGGCCGTGCCGCTCGGCCTGCCGCCCGGTCTCGAGCTGCAATGGCTCGGGGTGTCCGGCTACCGCATCACGTACGAGGGCGTCTCGCTGTTCATCGATCCGTACGTGTCGCGCGTGCCGCTGCGCGCGCTGCTGCTCGGCCGCCTGGCGATGCCCGACGCGGCGCTGATCGAGCGCTACGTGTCGGCGCCCGGTCCCGTCGCGGGCGTGCTCGTCGGCCACACGCACTTCGACCACGCGATCGACGCGCCCGCGATCGCGCGGCGCTACGGCGCGAAGGCCTACGGCTCGGAGTCGCTCGCGCATCTCATGCGCCTGCACGGCCTCGGCGACCTCGCGGTGGACGTGCTCCCGCACAAGCCCTACGAGCTCGGCCCGTTCGTCGTGCGCTTCGTGCCCAGCCGCCACTCCAAGCTCCTGTTCGGGCGCAAGGTGCCGATGGACGGCGAGCTGACGTGCGACCACCTGCATGGCCTGCACCCCAGGGCCTACCGCTGCGGGCAGGTGTGGGGGATCCGGATCGACGTCGCGGGGGTGAGCCTCTACCACCAGGGCTCGGCGGACCTCGACGACGGCGAGCTTGGCGAGGAGCCGGTCGACGTCTTCCTCGCGGGCGTCGCCGGGCGCAGCTTCACGCCGCGCTACTGGGAGCGGATCCTGCCGCGGCTGGATCCCCGCGTCGTCGTGCCGACGCACTACGACGACTTCTTCGCGCCGCTCGGCCGGCGGCTGGGCTTCGTGCGCAGCGTGCGGCTCGCCGACGTTCCGGGCGAGGTGGCGGCGGTGTCAGGCGGAGCGACGGTCGCGGCGCTCGCGCGCGTCGACGGCGCCTAGGTACAGCCGGGGCCGGGCCTCCGACGAGACCCGGCCCCGAGTGTCCCGAGTCGCTACTTGGCGGTCGACTTCGTGATGCCCATGCGCTCGAGCGCAGCGGCAGCGTGCGGCGACAGCTGGCCCGTCACGGGGACCTTGGCCGAACCTGACGGCCATGCGATGGGCGCGAACTGCCCCAGCGTCGCGTATCCGCCTGCCGGTGCCGACGGCTGGTCCGGCGCGAGGTAGAACTCGATATCAGCTCCGAAAGACTTAGCCAGCACGTGAATTCCTCCGTAGTCGAAGCGGATAGACCCGCATTGATACGTATCTGGGGATCCGCCCTTCCCCCTGGAAGAACGAGCCCCGTTTATGTCCACCTACAACGACATCGCGACGACAGGCGGACAGCGGGGAAGCCACCCCGCGTAACGCGCGAGAATACAAGAACCCGGCGGATCAAACAATGGCTTACGGGGGTTATCCGAACCATGACGTTCATGCATACCCCATTGGCCGGCGCGGGCGTGTCGGAGAGGCTCGCCGCCATGGACGTCACCGCCGCACAAGCCCGTCTCATCCGCCTCCGGGCCGAGCGCTTCGAGGCGCTCGAGCTCGGCATCGAGAGCCCGTCGCCGTACCTGACGCGGCTCGAGGCCGCGATCGAGGACGCGCGCGCGGACTACGTCACGAGCGCGGTGCTGGAGATCGCCGTCCTGCGCGGGTCGCTGGCCGGTGCGGCGCACGGCTGAACCCGTCGTCGCGGGCGCCGGCAGGTCTGGCGCGCGGGCCGGCGCTTCAGTAGCGTCGTCCTCGATGGACCTCATCAGCTCGCGGATCGGCAGCCGCCGTTCCGGTCGGGGGTCGTAAGCCGATTGGACTGGCTCCGCGGCCGGGCGGCATGCGCCGGCCAGCCGAGCTGAGCGCGCGCGTGCGCGAGGCCGGACGCCGCCACCGCGTGCTCATCACGGTGCTGGGCTCGCTGGCGACCGCCGCGATCCTCGTGTTCCTCCTCGCCGGGCGCCGCCACGAGTTCGCAGCTGCGCTGTCGGACGCGACGCTGTCGGTGCTCGCCCTGGCCACGCTGCTGCAGATCGTCGCGCTCGTCAGTCGCAGCGAGGCGTGGCATCTGACGATCGGGGCGGCGGGCGGAACGGTCGAGCGCCGGATCCTCTACCGCGCGTCGAGCATGCAGGTCCTCGGCGGCGTCATCAACGGGCACCTCGGGGTCGCGGCGCGGATCGCCGCGCTGCGGCGCTCATCGCCGAAGGTCAGCCCGCAGGTGCCGACGCTCGTCGCCGCTGAGTTTCCGATCATCGCCGTCGAGGCGACGCTCGCCGCGCTGACGTCGTTCACGCTCGTCGGGCCGCTCGGCCTGCCGTGGTGGCTGCCGCTCGTCGCCGTCGCGCTGATCGCGACGATCAGCGCCGGCCTGCGCCATCTCGCCCTGCGCAAGGGGCGTGACCTGTGGGGTGGGCTCGCTGTGCTGCGCAGCCTGCGCGGCGGCGGGCTCGTGATCGCCTTCGTGCTCGTCGCGGTGTTCGCGCAGATCGCCCGCAACTGGCTGCTGCTGCACGAGGTCGGCGTCGATGCCTCGATCTTCGACGCGATCGCCGTGCTGATCGGCCTGGTGACGCTCAGCCAGCTTCCGGTCGGCCCCAGCGTCGGCGCCGCCGCCGCGGTGCTGATCCTCGGCAGCGACGGGGTGGCCGCGGCAGCGGCGGCCGGCGTGCTGATGACCGTGACGGGAACGGCCGGCGGCCTGTGCTTCGCGGCGTGGGCGGGCGCCGACCAGCTCTGGTCGCGTCTCGTGCGCCCGCGGGCGCACGCGCACGAGATGGACTCCGAGTCGCTGCGCGAGCCGGAGTCCGTGCGGCGTCTGTGACGATCTCTCCATGAGTCGCCGCGATCTCGCCCACGTCATGAACGCGCTGTGGAACCTCTCGGGCGGCGCGCCGGACGTCGCCGTCGATGTCGGCGCCGTCGACGACGCGATCGGGCGCGGGCGCAACGACATGCGCACGCCGCTGAACCTGCAATCGCTCGCGGCCGACGGGCTCGTCGCGGCGCTCGCCGAAGGACGCTGGGCGCTCACGCCGGACGGCGTCGCCTGGATCGTCCAGGACCGCGAGCTCTCCGACCGCTGAACGTCCGCGAACCCGCCGCGGGTTTCGGCGGCCCTGCTACCGTCAATGGTCAGGGAGTATTGAGGCTGACGCCGCGCAGCGCGCAGCGCCATCCTGAATTCTTCATTTCTCTGACGCGACAGTGGTCGCAGCACGGAGGACTTCATGGCCGATCTCCGGCCACCAACGCAGCCCCGCACTCAAGCAGCCCACCCTGCGGCGAAGTACGCGCCACGCCCGCAGCGTGAGACCGTCGACGAACGCCGCGCGCGGCAGTCGGCGGCGGCGCTCGCCGCCCAGGTCGACCTCAAGCGCGAGGCCGCCGAGCGACGCGCCCTCAAGCGCGCTTCGTAGGGCGCCGCGGCTCGAAGCAGGCGCTTGCGCGCGCCCGGCAGGCAGCGACCTACGCAGCCCCCGCGCGCAGGAACTTCAGCACCGCCAGCACCCGCCGGTGGTCGTCGTTGCTCGACGGCAGGTCGAGCTTCGCGAAGATGTTGCGCACGTGCTTCTCCACCGCGCCGCCGCTGACGACGAGCGCGCGCGCGACCGCGGCGTTGGACCGGCCCTCGGCCATGAGCTCGAGCACCTCGCGCTCGCGCGGCGTCAGCGACCCCAGCGCGCCGTCGTCCGTGCCGCCCGCGGTCCGCGCGCGCATGAGCTCGGCGACGACCTCGCGGTCGAGCGCCGTGCCGCCGGCCGCGACGCGCTCGACGGCGTCGATGAACGCCCGCACCTCGCCGACGCGCTCCTTGAGCAGGTAGCCGACGCCGGCCTCGCCTGAGGCGAGCAGCTCGGCGGTGTAGACCGGCTCGACGTACTGCGACACGATCAGCACGCCGAGGCCGGGGTGGCGCTTGCGGGCCTCGATCGCGGCGCGCAGCCCCTCGTCGCTGAACGTCGGCGGCAGGCGGACGTCGACGATCGCGACGTCGGGCTTGTGGCCGGAGACGATCCGCTCGAGGCCGGGCCCGTCCTCGGCCTGGGCGACGACGTCGATCCCGTTCTCGCGCAGGAGCGCGACGATCCCCTCGCGCAGGAGCGCGAGGTCCTCGACGATCACGGCACCGCATGGCAGCTCCGCGTGCACGGTCGTCCCGCCGCCGGGCGGTGCTCGACACGGTCAGGGTGCCGTCCAGCGCCTCGACGCGATGGCGCAGCCCCGTCAGCCCGCCGCCGTTCGGATCGGCGCCGCCCGGGCCGTCGTCGGCGATCGTGAGGACGAGATCGTCGCCGACGCGCTGCACGCGTACCCGCGCCGCCGCGCCGCCGCCGTGCTTGGCGACGTTCGTCAGCGACTCGGCGACGACGAAGTAGGCGGCCGTCTCGACGACCGGCAGCGGCCGCTGGTCGGGATCGGCGTCGACCGTCACCGGCATCGGCGCGCGCCGCCCGAGCGCCTCGATCGCCGCGGCGAGCCCGCGGTCGGCGAGGATCGGCGGCGCGATCCCGCGGGCGAGGTCGCGCAGCTCCGCGATCGCCGCGCCGGCGTCCTCGCGGGCGCGGCGCAGCAGCGCGGCGACCTCGGGCTGGTCGGAGACGCGCTCCTCCGCGCGGCCGAGCTGCATCGTCAGCGAGACCAGCCGCGCCTGGGCGCCGTCGTGCAGGTCGCGCTCGATGCGGCGCAGCTCGGCGGCCTGGACGTCGAGCGCGCCCTTGCGCGTGCGCGTCAGCACGTCGACGCGCTTGACGAGCGCCTGCTCGCGGGCGCGCAGCGGCAGCCGGTCGCGATAGACGATGAGGGCGTGCACGGCGTACACGATGCCGAAGCCGAGGATCGAGAAGAACGGCCAGAACGTCCCGGCTCCCGTGATGAGCCAGATGGCCACGAGCAGCGTCGCGAGCGTCGTCAGCAGCTCGCCGTCGAGGTGCAGCCAGCGCTCGGGTCCCGGCTCGTGGGCCTGCGCGCGCAGGATGACGAGGTCGAGCGCCACCGACAGCCCGAGGCCGAGCCAGACCCAGACCGGCCAGAAGTACCCGAAGCCCCGTCGCCGCCCAGATGATCGTGACGACGAGCGCGATGAGCAGCGAGAAGGCGACGTGCAGGGGGAGCGGGAGCGCGAGCGGTGGATCGGGCGTCGCCCGGATCTCGTCGTCGCCGGCTCCGGAGCGCGGGCGGAGCGCGGCGGCGCCGCCGCGCGCTGCGCCGGCGGCGGCGAACCGCCTGCGTCTGCGCTCGCACCTCCGCGCCGCGCCGCGGCGCCAGCAACCCCCGCATCACCGCGATCTCCGCAACCGTCAGCCCGCGCACGAGCCAGCCCACGAGCGGGACGAGCGCGAGCCCGATCACCGCCGTCGCGAGCGCGAGCGGCAGCGTGTCGACGGTGACGATCCCGAACTCCGCTCCATCCGGCAGCGCCCAGTACCACGCGGGCAGCGTGACGAGCCCGAGCACCAGGCCCCACAGCGTCAGCGCGAGGCTGGACAGCGTCATCCCGACGACGCCCGACAGCCCCGTCCACGCGAAGTCGCGCCACGTCGTCGGATCGCCGATCAGCGTGTGCAGGCGCGCGGTCCAGCGGCCGTCCTGCAGCGGCGCGTAGCGCTCGGGGATCGGCGCGCCGAGCACGATGCCCGCGCGCCGGCGCTCGACGCGCGCAAACCAGCGGCAGGCGAGCAGCGTCCCGAGCGCGACGACGAGCCCGAAGTACGTGATCGCGAGCGACAGGCTCACCGCGACGCCGGTCACCCACAGCGCCACGCCGATGTTCGTCGTCAGCACGCCGGCGAGATGGAAGAGCAGATCGCGCGACCAGCGTGTGGCGGTGGGGGTGGGCGCGGCTGGGCTCGGCGGTGGACACGAACAGGAGCATCGCGGCAGCGCTGCGCGGTCGCAATGACGCCTGTCGGTGTGCCCGAGGTGAGGACAACCCCCGTTTGCACCCCCCCGACCTAATGCGATGTCCCCCCCACACGGGGGGAACAGCTGTTCTTCTATATCTCGAGCCGTCACGGTGTGATTGTGCTTGATTCTCATCCAACCGCGGTCCTGTTCCCAGGACAGGGCAGCCAGACACCGGACATGCGTGCCCTCGTGGCCGCAGTGCGCCCCGATCTGCTCGATGCAGCAATCGAGCTCATCGGCGAGGACCCCTTCCCGCGCGTCGACGAATCCACCCGCTTCGCGCAACCGGCCATCCTCTGCGCTTCGCTCGCCGGCTGGACACGCCTGCGAGACCACATCGATCCCGTCGCGCTGGCGGGCCACTCGCTCGGCGAGTTCTCCGCGCTGGCAGCCGGCGGCGCCATCTCCGACCTCGACGCCCTGCGCCTCGTCGTCATGCGCGGCGACCACATGGCCGCGTCCGGCGAGGCCTCCGGCGGCGGCACGATGCTCGCCCTGATGGGCGCTTCGCCGGCGCAGGCGTCGGCGCTCGCCGCGCGCCACGGCGTGGCCCTCGCCAACGACAACGCCCCCGGCCAGGTCGTGCTCTCGGGCTCGCCCGACGCGCTCGGCGCCGCCCGCAAGGACGCCACGACCGCCGGCCTGCGCGCGCTGCCGCTCGGCGTCGCCGGCGCCTTCCACTCCCCGCAGATGCACGGCGCCGTCACGCCGTTTCGCGCCGCGCTCAGCGAGGTCGTCTTCGAGACACCGCAGATCCCCGTCTCAGCTGCGCGACGGCCGAGCCGTTCTCCGATCCCGCCATGGAGCTCGCCGAGGCGCTCATCTCGCCCGTGCGCTGGCGCGACACGATGACCGCCCTGGATGCGATGGGCGTCCAGGCGTACGTCGACGTCGGCCCCGGCCGCGTGCTCTCCAAGCTCGCCCCGCGCAACATCAGGGGCGCGAGCGCCGTCACCGCCGAGACCCTCCTGGAGGACATCAGTGCACCCGTCTGACCTCGCGCTGGCTCCGGCACCCGTCGCGCCGCGCATCCGCTCACGGCTGCGCACCGCCGGCATCATCGGCTTCGGCCGCGCGGTGCCCGACGAACATCGTCGAGAACGCGCCGATCGCCGAGCGCATCGGCGTCGAGCCGCACTGGATCACGAAGCGCACGGGCATCTCCGCGCGCCGCCGCGCCGCCGACGGCGAGGGTCTGTCCGACCTCGCCATCGAGGCCGGCCGCAGGGCGCTCGACGCCGCCGGGCTCAACCCGTCCTACGTCGACGCCGTGCTCGTCGCGACCTCCTCGGCCGACGACCTCGTCCCCCAGGCGGCCCCGATCGTCGCGGGCGCGCTCGGCGCCGACCGCGCCATGGCCTGGGACGTCGGCCTGGCCTGCACCGGCTTTCTCGCCGGCCTGCAGCAGGGCGCCGCGCTGATCGAGAGCGGCCGCGCCAACACCGTCCTGCTCATCGGCGGCGACGTGCTGGGCAGCCGCTACACCGACGACGACGACCGCCAGACCGCCGCGCTCTTCGGCGACGGCGCCGGCGCCGCGGTGCTCGCACCCGGCGGCCCGGCCAGCATCGGCCCGGTCGTGCTCGGCGTCAACTCCCAGCGCGACGTCCTCTACATCGACCGCACCGAGCAGGTCGTGCGGATGGAGGGCCGGCTCGTCTACCAGGAGGCCGTCGACCACATGGAGCGCTCGTGCCGCGACCTGCTCCAGCTCGCCGAGCTCGGCATCGACGACATCGACCTCGTCATCGCCCACCAGGCCAACGGGCGGATCATCAACGCGGTGCGCGAGCGCTTCGGCCTCGAGACCGACCGCGTCGCCGACTACGTCGCCGACCTCGGCAACACCTCGGCCGCCTCGATCCCGCTCGCGCTCTCGCTGGCCGAGGACGACGGGCGCCTGCCCACGACCGACGGCGGCCACGTCCTGCTCACCGCATTCGGCGCCGGCTTCTCATGGGGCGCCGCACTGCTGACGTACGGAGGAGCAACCTCATGAGCGCCACGACGACCAACGGACATCGCCCCGAGACCGCGCGGGCGAGCAACGACGGACGGCGCCCCGACGGCGCGGTCGTGCTCGTCACCGGCGCGTCGAAGGGCATCGGCGCCGCGATCGCGCGCGAGCTCGCCGCCGACGGCTGGGCCGTCGCCGCGGGCTACCGCTCCGACGCCGAGGGCGCGGCCGCAACGGTCGACGCGATCCAGCAGGACGGCGGCTCCGCCGTCGCGATCGGCGGCGACGTCTGCGACCCGGACTCGATGCAGGACATCCTCGCGCAGGCGCAGGAGCGCCTCGGGCCCGTCCTCGGGCTCGTCAACAACGCCGGCGTGCGCGCCGACGGCCTGGCGATCCAGCTCGACGACGACCAGTGGGACAGCGTCATCGACACGAACCTCAGCGCGGCCTTCAAGCTCACGCGCCAGGTCCTGCGGCCGATGATCAAGGCCCGCTACGGGCGCATCATCAACGTCGCGTCCGTCGTCGGCCCGCGCGCCAACGTGGGACAGGCCAACTACGCCGCCGCGAAGGCCGGGCTCATCGGCATGACGAAGACGATCGGCGTCGAGATCGCGCGCCGCGGCGTCACGGTCAACGCCGTCGCCCCCGGCTTCATCGACACCGAGATGACCGCCGACCTGCCGCGCGAGCTGCTCGAGGCCGTGCCCGCGCGCCGGCCCGGGCGCCCCGAGGAGGTCGCCGCCGCCGTGCGCTTCCTCGCCTCCGACGCCGCCAGCTACGTGACCGCCACGACGCTCTTCGTCGACGGCGGCATGAGCGCCTGACCTTCCCGACCCGTTCGCACCTCAACACAAGGAGAAACACACATGAGCACCACCACCCCCACCGAGATCGAGAACACCGTCATCGAGTCGCTGAAGACCTTCGGCGCCAAGGAAGAGGACATCACCCGCGACGCCACGTGGGAGTCCATCGACGTCGACTCGCTCGACCTCGCTGAGCTCGCTCAGGTCGTCGAGGACGAGCACGGCGTGAAGATGGAAGGCGACGACATGAAGCAGATCAAGACGGTCGGCGACGCGATCGACTTCATCACCGAGAAGAAGGCGGCGTAATGCAGCGGCGCGAACTGCCCGACGTCGTCGTCACCGGCATCGGCGCCGTCACCCCGCTCGGGGTCGGTGCACGCACGCTGCACGACCGTTGGACCGCGGGCACGAGCGCCTTCCGTGACGGAGAGGCGCCCTGCGCGGACTTCGAGCCGACCGACCATCTCTCCAAGAAGGAGGCACGCCGCGCGGACCGCTTCACGCAGTTCGGCGTCGTCGCCTCCGACGAGGCGCTGGCGATGGCCGGCTGGGACGACGAGCTGCCCTACGACCCGTTTCGGATCGGCTGCGTGCTCGGCACCGGCATCGGCGGCATCGGCACGCTCGAGGGCAACCACGACACGCTGCGCGACAAGGGCGCGCGCGACGTCTCGCCGCTGGCGATCCCGCTCATGATGAGCAACGCCGGCTCGGCCGCGCTGTCGCTGCGCCACGGTCTGAAGGGACCCGTCTTCAGCGTCGTGTCGGCCTGCGCCGCCGGCGGCCACGCGATCGGCACCGCGCTGCGCGCGATCCAGTGCGGCGACGCACAGGCGGTCGTCACCGGCGGCTCGGAGGCGGCGCTCACGCCGCTCTCGCGCGCGTCGTTCGCTTCGATGAGCGCGCTGTCGCCGACCGGCGTCTCGCGTCCGTTCGACAACCGCCGCGACGGCTTCGTCATGGGCGAGGGCGCTGCGGTGCTCGTGCTCGAGGACGGCGAGTCCGCGCGTGCGCGCGGCGCCAACATCCTCGCGACGGTGCGCGGCTACGGCGCGACCGGCGACGCCCACCACATCACCGCGCCCGACGCGGACGGCGACGGCGGCGCGCGCGCGATCATGCTCGCGATGTCCGACGCCGGCCTGACCGCGGCCGACATCGACTACGTCAACGCGCACGGCACGTCGACGCAGCTCAACGACCGCGTCCGAGACGGCGGCGCTGAAGACCGCGCTCGGCGACTACGCGCACAAGATCCCGGTGTCGTCGACGAAGTCGGCGATCGGCCACCTGCTGGGTGCCGCCGGCGCCGTCGAGGCCGTCGCGACGATCTCAGGCGCTGCGCGACCGGATCGCGCCGCCGACGCTCGGCTACGAGGAGCCCGAGGACGGCATGGACCTCGACTACGTGCCCGAACACCGCGCGGCCGATGCAGACCGCGAGCGACGAGCGCGCTGTCGCGCTGTCCAACAGCTTCGGGTTCGGCGGCCACAACGTGACGCTGTGCCTGGAGGCCGCATGACATCCAACCTCGCACTGGTTCCCCAGGTCGACGAGAAGCTCAGCCCGCTCGAGCGCCTGCAGGTGCTGTGCGATCCGGGCTCGCTGCAGATGCTGCGCGGCGAGGTCCGCTCGCTGCGCATGGGCGACCGCACGAGCCCGGGCGACGGCGTCATCGCCGCCACCGGCAGGGTCGACGGGCGCCCGATCGGCTGCTACGCGCAGGATCCGTCCTACATGGGCGGCTCGCTGGGCGAGGTCCACGCCGAGACGATCTGCCGCGTCCTGCGCACCGCCGGCCGCGCGAAGATGCCGGTCGTCGGCTTCATCGAGTCCGCGGGCGCGCGCCTGCAGGAGGGCGTCGCGGCCCTGGCGGGCTACGCGCCGGATCTTCAAGGAGCACGTCGCGCTGTCCGGCCAGGTCCCGCAGATCTCCGTGATCTGCGGAGCGTCGGCGGGCGGCGGCTCGTACTCGCCGGCGCTGACGGACTTCGTCGTGATGACGCGGCAGGCGTCGATGTTCCTCACCGGCCCGGGCGTCGTGAAGGAGGTCATGGGCGAGGACGTCGATGCGACGACGCTCGGCGGCCCGAAGGTGCACGACCGAAACGGCGTCTGCCAGCTCGTCGCCGAGGGCGACCTCGACGCCGCGTGGCTCGTGCGCGACCTGCTCGACTACCTGCCCCAGCACGCCATGCGAGGTCCCGCGGCGCTGGCCGAGCATGGATCCCTTCGAGGGTGCGTCCGACGACGCCGTGCCCGAGTCCAGCGCGCAAGGTCTACGACGTGCGCGACGTCGTGCGCACGCTCGTCGACGGCGGGCGCCTGCTGGAGATCAGCCCGCGCTGGGCGCGCAACATGCTGACCGGCTTCGCGCGCCTCGACGGCCGCGCCGTCGGCATCGTCGCCAACCAGCCCAGGTACCTCGGCGGCGTGCTCGACGCCGACGCGGCGACGAAGGGCGCGCGCTTCGTGCGCACCTGCGACCTGTACGGCATCCCGCTCGATCGTCCTCGTCGACACGCCCGGCTTCCTGCCCGGCAGGGGCCAGGAGAAGATCGGCGTCATCCGCCATGGCGCCAAGCTCGTCCATGCCTTCGCCGCCGCGACCGTCCCGCGCGTCACCGTCGTGCTGCGCAAGGCGTTCGGCGGCGCGTTCATCGCGATGAACAGCCGCGACCTCGGCGCCGACCTCGTGCTCGCCTGGCCGCAGGCGCAGCTCGGCGTCATGGGCGGCAAGCAGGCCGTCGACCTCGTCCACCGGCGCGCGATCGCCGCGGCCGACGATCCGGCGCAGGCACGCTCGGAGTTCGCCGCGCGAGTACGAGCGCGACTGGCTGTCGGCCGAGACCGCCGCCCGCGAGGGCGTCGTCGACGAGATCGTCCCGCCGTCCGGCACGCGCCGGCGCCTTGCCGATGCGATGCAGATGCTGGCCGCGGCGTGTGCCGACCGTCCCCGTCCCGCTCATGCGGAACATCCCGCTATGAGCGCCCAGGGACCAGTCCTCCTGACCGGCGCGACCGGATTTCTCGGCATGGAGCTGCTCGTGCGCCTGCTCGAGCGCGGCGATCGCGACGTCGTGACCGTCGTCCGCGCCGCCGACGACCGCGAGGCCGAGGGGCGCATGAGCGGCGTGCTGAACACGCTGTTCGCGCCCGAGGACTACCGCGCCGTCCGCGGACGCGTGCGCGCGGTGGCAGGCGACCTCGAGACCCGCGGCCTCGGCCTGTCCCCCGCGACGCGCGATCGGCTGACGAGCGAGATCTCCGCCGTGGCGCACTGCGCCGCGTCGGTCAGCTTCTCGCTGGAGCTCGAGGAGGCGCGCCGGATCAACGTCGCCGGGACGCACCACGTGATGGGCCTCGCGAAGGAGGCGTACGCTGCGCGGCGCGCTGGAGCGGGTCGTGCACGTCTCGACGGCGTACGTCGCCGGCGAGCGCGTCGGACGCGTCCGCGAGTCCCAGGACTACGTCGGCCAGAGCTTTCGCAACACGTACGAGCAGACGAAGCTCGAGGCCGAGTCGCTCGTCAACGACAGCGATCTGCCGACCGCGATCCTGCGTCCGAGCATCGTCGTCGGCGACAGCCGCACGGGCTGGACGCCGACCTTCAACGTCATCTACTGGCCGCTGATGGCCTTCGCGCGCAACCTGCTGCCGACGGTGACCGCCGACCCTGACGGGCACGTCGACATCGTCTGCGTCGACACCGTCGCCGACGCGCTCTACAGGCTGCTGGACGGACCGGTCCAGCGCGGCACGATCCATGCCGTCGCCGGCGACGACGCCATCAAGAACATCGACCTCGCCACGATGGCCGCCGACGCGTTCGGCCGCGAGCCCCCGCGCTTCGTGGCCTCCGGTGTGGATCCCAAGTCCGAGGAGACCGCCGGCGTGTTCGGCCCGTACTTCCGGTCGCAGCTGATGTTCGACGCGCGCCGCGGCCGCGCGCTCGGGTTCCGCCCGCCGCCGCTGAAGTCCTACTTCGGCGGCGCTGATGGAGTACGCGGATCGCGCGCGCTGGGGCAAGAAGCCGGTGCCGCGCTGGGCGGTGGCGGCCGAGGCCGAGCGCGTCGCGGCCTAGATGGTCGTCAGCCCGCGGGCCGGTCGCCGACCCAGTAGCGCGCGCCCGGGCCGAGGCTCGCGGCCCGGTCGCCGGGGTTCGCCAGCTGGCAGCGCTCGAGCGACAGGCAGCCGCACCCGATGCATTCGGTCAGGCCGACCTTGAGGCGCTCGAGCTCCGCGATGCGCTGATCGATCCGCGCCGTCCACGTGCTCGACAGCCGCGACCAGTCGCGGCGGGTCGGCGCGCGATCGGGTGGGAGCTTGGAGAGCTCGACGCCGATCTCGTCGAGCGTCAGCCCGACCCGCTGGGCGAACACGACGAAGGCGATCCGTCGCAGCACCGTGCGCGGGAACCGGCGGTGGCCCGAGCCGGCCCGCTCGGAGGTGATCAGCCCGCGCTCTTCGTAGAAGCGCAGGGCGGACGAGGCGACGCCGCTGCGCCGTGACACCTCGCCGATCGTCAGCAGCGTCGACACGAGGGCAAACGACAGCACAGTTCGCGCTTGACTTCAAGTTGACTTGAACTTCTAGTGTGTGTCGCTCGACCGTGAGGGATCCCCCAGGAGGCAGGCATGACGACGACGCAGACAGCGAGCGAGCAGATCACCGCGGAGGTCACGTCGTGGCCGGGCGTCGAGGCGGGCCACGGGAGCCGCGGCGAGTTCGCCTTCAAGCTCGGGCGCCGCGAGATCGGTCACCTGCACGGCGACCGCGTCATGCACGCCGGCTTTCCGCGGGCGGTGTGGCAGGAGCTCTACGACGCGGGCCGGATCGACTACCACCCGGTGTTCCCGGGCAAGCCGGGCTACGCCGCGCGCAGGATCGAGAGCGACGACGACGTCCGCGACGTGATCGCGCTGCTGCGCCTGAACTACGACCGCGCGATCGACCACCACGGCCTGCCCGAGCCCGCGTAGGTATCCGTCAGCCACGCACGGCCACCGGGGCGCCTTCGCTGCTCACCGGCTGCCGAGCACGTGACCGGCGCGCGTCAGAAACGCCGGGTCGGTCGCCAGGCGGACGATGAGCTGCTGGTGGGCGAACGTCTCTCGCAGCACCTGCTCGACGTCGGGCGGCAGGTCGCGCAGGAACAGTGCGACCGCGGTGCCCGCACGGCCGGCGGGCCGCACGTAGGAGGCCTCGGTGATGACGCCCGCCAGGTTCCCGCCCTTCGTCAGGAAGCGGTCGAACTTGCGCGCGCTCTGCTCGGTCTGCCTGCGCGGCCAGTCGAGCGCGGCGACGAGCTCGCGATCGCCGTCGCGCCCGATGCGCCGCATGAGCTGCGCCCACTCCGCCGGCGCTCCCGCCACCGAGCTGGCCGCCAGGCGGCGCTGCGCCGCGATCTCCGGGAGGTGCACCTGCGCCGCAGGTACCGTGCGCGCAAGTGCGAGCGCGATCCGGGCGCGCCCGCTCGGCGAGCGTCGCGTCCAGGCGGAGTCGCGGGTCCAGGCGGCGAACTCGCCGAGCACCGGGAAGATCGGGTCCTGGCGGGCCATGCCCTGGCGGCGCGCCCACGCGTCGACGGCCCCGGCGCCGATGCGATCGAGGAGCGCGTCGGCCGAGGCGTTGTCGGAGACCTCGATCGCGGCGCGCAGCAACTGGCGCAGCGTCGGCCGCGTGGGGTCGAGCTGCGCGTGCTCGTGCGCTCCGCCGTCCGTGCCGGGTACGTAGAAGCGCTCGACCTCGCTTCTGGGCACGCGCTGCGAGAGGTCCCTCGCGGAGGCCGTCAGCGCGCCCGCGATGAGAATCTTGCGCGTCGAGCCCAGCGGGTAGCGGCGCCCGGCGCCGAACGAGATCGCGGCGGGCCCGCGATCGGGCAGGACCGCGACGCCGGCGTTGGACCGGTGGCGGCCGATCCAGGTCAGCAGACCGTCCGGGGTCCCGACGGCGGCGGCCGCGGAGCGAGGAGCGTCCGGATCGGCGCGGGCCGCGCCGGCGCTGCGGCTGTGAGCGCGAGGGCGACGACGCCGGACGCGACGAGCGCGAGGGCGGTGGCAATGCCGCGACCGGCCGGCGCGACGAGCGCGCGGGCAGAGGTGATGCCGCGAGCGCCGCGGCGATGGAGGCAATCGTGCGGTGACATGAACGCATGGTAACAACGTAAGTACGCTTCTACGTATAAACAACGTAAAGAATCGTCCTGCTCGATCTTCATCTACACTGCCTCCCGTGCCGAAGTCGACCGCCGAGCTGGCAGCTGCGATCGAGCAGATGCAGCAACGGCTGGAGGCGCTGGAGGCGGCAGCCGGCGCGGGCGCCGACGCGACTCGGCGAGGCCGCCGGGTCCCGACGTCGCGCCCGATCCGTTCTGGTTGCTCGACCGCCTGGCACGCAACACGGGCCCGGCGTTTGCGCGCGGCGAGGTCGCCGGCAGCATCGCCTACGGGGGGCGCGTGCGCGCGCCGGGAGCCGGCGAGCTCGTGTGGCAGCTCGAGCACGCCGTGCCGGAGGTCCTGGAGGCCGACCTGGGAGCGGCCTCCGCCGTCCTCGGCGCGCTCGGCCACCCGCTTCGGCTGGAGATCCTGCGCCGGCTGCTGCTCGGCGCTCGCTCGCTCGCCGAGCTGCAGGAGATCCCGAGCACGGGCACCAGCGGCCAGGTCCACCACCACCTGCGCGAGCTGCGCGCGGCGGGCCTCGTGGTCTCGCAGCGCCGCAACCACTACGCGATACCCGCCGAGCGCGTCGTGCCGCTGCTCGTCATCGTGGCGGCCGCGCTCGGCCGGTCGCTCGTCCCGGGCGCCGACGGCGCCTGACCGAGCTCCAGCTCCATCTGGCCGCCGACGTCGGCGAGGTTGGCGACCGTCACGCCGAGGAGCGTCAGGCCGCGGCGCTCGATCATCGGCATGGCCGCGGCGAGCAGCATCCTGGCTGCGGCGAGGATCGGCGGGGCGGCGGCCGTCGCCGCCGGAAGGGTGTGCGATCGCGTCGCCCGCGAGAAGTCGTCGAAGCGCAGGCGCAGCAGCACGGTGCGGGCGGTGTGGCCGGACGGCAGCATCCGGCCGACGACGCGGTCGACCAGGCCGGAGATCGCCGCGTCGAGGACCTCCGGCTCCGGCAGACCCGCTGAACGGCCGAGCGCGCGCTGGGCCCCGAACGAGCGCGGCGGGCGATTGGCCTGCACCGGGCCGCGATCGCGGTTCTGCACGAGGGCGTGGACGTGGCGGCCCGATGCCTTCCCGAGGATCGACATCAGCGCCGCCTCCGTGAGCCCGGCCAGCTGACCGACGGTCCGCAGGTCGCGGTCGTGGAGCTTCTTCGCGGTAGCGGGGCCGACGCCCCAGAGCTCCTCGACCCGCAGCGGGTGCAGGAACGCGCGCTCCGCGTCGGGCGCCACGACGAGCAGCCCGTCGGGCTTCGCGGCACGGCTGGCCATCTTCGCGACGATCTTCGTTCGCGCGGCACCCACCGTGATCGGCAGGCCGACCTGCTCGCGGACCTCCTCGCGCAGCCGCACGGCGATGTCGCGCGGGGATCCCGGCACGCCGCTGACGTCGAGGAACGCCTCGTCGATCGACAGCCGCTCGACCAGCGGCGCCGTCTGTGCGAACACGGCGAAGACGGCCTTGCTCGCCTCGACGTAGGCCGACCAGCGCGGTGTCGCCACGATCGCCTGCGGGCAGAGCCGCCGCGCACGCCCTCCGCCCATCCCTCCGCACACGCCGAAGGCGCGGGCCTCGTAGCTGGCGGCCATCACCACTCCCGCCCCGACGACGATGGGGCGGCCCCTCAGGCCTGGGTCATCGCGCTGCTCGACCGACGCATAGAACGCGTCGATGTCGGCGTGGAGGATCACGGGCTTCCACGACACGAACACATGTTCGCATACGTATCGGCGTCGAACGTTCCGGCGACCCCTCCGGCGCCCGCGCGGGCTGTGGCTCGTCGCGCACGAGACGTCCGCCTCTGAAGGTCCCGGCCGCGATCACCATGCCCGCCGCCACGAGGATGATGTCCTTCAGCACATACTGGCCTTCAAGCGTCGGAGCGTGATGCGGGCCGCTGAACAGGCGCCCGGTCAGCAACGCCAGGGGGGCCAGGATCCCTACGAGCTGCACCGCCAGCAACCAGACCGCCAGACGCATCCAACGGTTGGCGAGCAGGCAGATCCCGATGAAGCACTCCAGCATCGCGATCGCGACGAGCCCGACCGCGCCGGGCACGACGCCGAACGTCAGCAGCTCGACGGTCGTGATCGCCAGGTCCTGCGCTGGGCTCACATCCGGAAAGAACTTCAGGAAACCGAAGCACAGGAATACTGCGCCGACAGTGACACGCAGCGCCGTGATGCTGTGACGCACGAGCATGCCGTGCAGTACGCCCTCGATGGCGACGAACCGGTTGCGTAGACCCATACCGGGTCTGCGGTCACCGGCAGTCAGCGGTTCACTGCAGCGCGGAAAGGTAGCCCACGGTCAAGCCAGGTCGTTCAGGGGGAGGCGGACCCGGTTGACCGTGGGCGGTCTTCGCCGCGCTCGTCGCGAGGAGGACGACAAGTGGCCTGCCTGGCCTGTGCGGCGAAGACCTGTGTCCGGGCAGGCACCGGGGTCGCCTGACGAGCATGGGCGCCGGCATCGCGCGCTCACTGACACCTCGACCAGAGCGCCTGTCCCAGACATACTGAAAAAATGGGGTTCAAGCAGTGCCATCTCCTGGGCGTGAGCGTGGCCGGTTCGACCGCGGCACTCCCAAAGTCAGTCACGAACTGTCCTCACATTCGCCGCGAAGTCAAGGCCTTTGAGTCAGCGATTTTGACAGCGGCCTCGCAATCTCCGGCGGTCTCGGGTGCGCCTCAGGAGCGGCGGCGCAGGACGAGCAGGCTGATGACGTACGAGGCGCCGCCGGCAGCCATGAGATGCGTGTACCGGGGTCGCGAAGAACCGTGCCAGCGCGATGGCGAGTGGCAGCGACGGCGTGTAGCGCTCGGTCTGCTTTCCATCACGCATCGGCAAGACGCCGGCGCGTGACTAGACGTCGGCGACGGCGAGCCCGGTGATCGTCCTCGCCGGACGCGAGGCACGCGAGAGCAGATAGTCCAATCGCGTCCGATCGAGCCCGAGCCACACCGCGCCTTTCAGGCTTGCGCCCTCGTGGAGGGCGCCCAGCTCGACGACGTAGTCCCTCACGGCAGGCCCGGATGTCAGCCGGCGAACCGCGGCCTGAATGGGCGGGATCACGAGGCTGTAGGCCCGGGCTGGGAACGGGCCGCCGATCAGGACACGGTCGAAGTTCAGCAGCGTCACGAACGGGGCGAGCACGCGGCCCAGGTAACCGGCGGCATCGCGGATGGCGGCGATCGCCTCGTCGTCGTTCTCCAGCGCCGCCCGCACGATCTGGTCCAGAGGCCGGTCGGGCGCGCCGGCGCGCCGGCATCCCAGCTTTGCGAAGACGATCGCCTCGATGCACGCGTGACCGCAGCGCGCGCACCGCTCCTGGCGATCGTGGTCGATGACGACGTGCCCGAACTCGCCGGCGATGCCGCCGGCGCCACGGTAGTTGAGCCCGTTGAACACGAGGCCGCCGTTGATGCCGCCGTCGTCGATCTGGATGTAGAAGATGTTCTCCTTCCCGCGGCCTGCCCCCGCCTTGAGCTCGGCCAGCGCGCCCAGGTTTGCGTCGTTGTCGACGTGAAGCTGGATCGCGCTCCAGCGTTCACCATCGGGCAGGGCGGCCAGGTGGTTGCTGAGCGCTGCGACAGGGTCGATGTTCAACCAGGGCAGGGGAGCGCCCATCCCGAGGTTGCCGCGCAGGCGGCCGCGGCGCTCGCTCCGATCCGGGCCGCTGAGGATGTCGACGGGAGCGGGGATCGCGAGACCGATCGCCGCGACGTCTTCGGCCTGGATCCCGCGGGCACGCGCCAGCTCATGCACCGCGCGTGCCGCGTACGCGAGGGCGCCGTGCAGATCCTTCTCGATGTCCCACGTCGTCGTGCGCGTGTCGCCCGCTGGATCGAAGTTGCCGAAGAGATCCGCGATGGCGACCTGGACGCCGGTGTGGGTGAGCGCGATCCCGATGACGTACCCCAGGCGCTCCTTGAGCCGGACGACCTTCGGGATCGGGCCGCTGTTGGCGGCGCGATAGGAATGGGCGCGGGCAGGCGACTCGTCGAGCACCGCCGCCAGGCTCTCGCCGCCGCCGGACACGAGGTTGGTGATGGCGGTGACGGTGAGGTCCAGGGAACGCGCGAGCTCCGGGCGCGTGAGGCCGTTGTCGCCGGCGTCGAGGAGCCGCTCGAGAAGCAGGCGCTTGTTGCTCTCGCGAAGCGCCTGCGGGGAGCCGCCGTGGATCTTTCTCGTGGCCATCTGCGTGTGTCCTAGATCTAAACTTACCGAGCGGACAATTCCGCTCCTAATACATCTTGCTAGAGGATTGGTTACAGAGTTGGGAGTTGACTTGACAGTCTCGCGCCAATGGGTACCATCCTCCGCTGCGCGGCAGTTGTGAGTTCCGGCAGAACTCATCTCGAAGGCTGGGGCCCGGTTGGTCGCCGGGCCTCGGTCGTTAACCGCCGGGCATCGGCTGGCGAATTGCACCCCGGTGCTGCCGATCCCGCCGGCGCCGCGTCTCAGATTCCCGGGCTCCTGGCGGCGCGAAAGACGGCAGGCGCGTCGATCGCCTCGAACTCGAGCTGAAACGGCAACTCGTCCCGGAAGAACTCGTCGATCGTGTACGGGCGCGCCGTGCGACGCGTCCTCGGGTCACGGTGCGATGCGTTGCCGGGGAGCGCAAGATCAGCATCCTCGGTGATGAGAATCTGCGACTCGGCGACGACCGCCGTGTGGATGAGGTACTCCCGCCGTGACACGCGATCGTGACCGAGGTAGAACGGCGCCGGACTCAGCGCGTTGAGGGGCAGCCACGTGCAGCGAGCGATCTCACGGTTGACCCGCTGCGGATCGATGCGCGGACTGCCGTTGGCCTGAGCTATCCGTGCGATCTCACGCAGTTCCTCGCGCAGCGGCGGCGAGGTGACGAGCAGCAGCTCGATGGACACGAGTTGCTCCAGCGCATCCTCGATGAGCATCTTCTGACGAAGTGCTGTCACAGCCTGGTACTCGATCTGTTTACGTACCTGCGCGAGCTTCTCCGCATCGACGTATCCACGATAGGTCTGCTCCAGCGCGTCGTACTCGTCGCTGAGCGCCCGCGCTCGCACGGACGCCAAGCCGTAGATCAGGAGGCTGAGGAGCTTCGCTGCGCGGCTGTACTCATGCTCGAGCGCTCGTACCAGCAGACGGGGATCAACTACGACCAGGCACACGGTGGATCGTCGTGTGATCGAGGCCGCGCCGCCCGACGAGAGCGGTCAGCAGCTGCATGACGATTAACCTCACCGGTTCTCGACACGACGTTGACGAGCACCACAAGCCACCCCGGTCACCGATCGGCGCAACGGTGACAACACTACGCGATCCCAAGCCGGGGAGCGTGCTCGTGGCGAGCGTCACGCTTCGTCGCGACCGGCCGCCGCCACGGTGAAACGCCGCCAGGAGCAAACGCGGTGCTATTGGTCATAAAAGGGCGTCTTCGCCGACGTCCCGCGTAAGCGCTCGGCCTGCTCCGCCGCCGCGGCCGCCTTGGCCTCCTTGGTCTCCCAGTTCGGCGCCTTCGCGCGGAGCTCGTCGATGATCCGCTGCGCGGACGTGCTCTGGGGCTCGTCGCGGTGGGCCAGGTAGATCTGGTTGAACTTCCTGTCCTCCGGCTCGTAGAGCACGTACAGCTGCTTGGCCTTGATCGCCGCCTCGGCGACGTAGAGCGGGAGCACCGTCACGCCGGCACCCGCGATGGCAGCGTTTCGAAGCGCGCCGAAGTGCGACATGACGAGCGAGACGCGCGCAAGCGGATCCGCGCCGAAGATGGTCTCCTCGTGCTCGGCGATGAGCGGGTGGTCGCGGATGAGCGGCAGCTCCTGGTCGTACGCAAGGAACGGCGCCTGCGCCAGGGCGCGCACGGCCTGCTCCGCGGAGGCACGCGGCGGGATGCGCTTGCTCCAGTCCGCGTTGCCGACGAGCACGTACTGCTCCTGGAAGAGCCGGTGGTACTTGACCGTGATGTCGAGGGGATTGAGCCGGCGCGTCGCGATGAAGAGGTCGATGGTCCGGGCGCGGAGGTGCTCCAGGAGCTCCTCGGCGATGCCGGGCTGGATCTGGATGCGGATGCCGTCGGGCGACAGGAGCGGGGCGAGGGTCGGCAGGACCCGCTCGCCGAGGAGGTCCCGGGGACCGCCGACGATGAGCGGACGCGCCAGCCCCCTGAAGGTCAGGTTGTCGAGCTGGTTGATGGACGGCTCGATCGTGCGGCAGAGCGCCTCGCCGCTGGCGGTCAGGCTCACGCCCGTCGGTCCGCGGGTGAACAGCTTGTCGTCGAACCCTCGTTCCAGCTGGTCGATGTGATCGCTCATCGTCGGCTGGGACACGCCGAGCTCTTCCGCGGCGGCCGTCATCGACCCGAGCCGCGCGAGGTAGATGAAGCTGCGCAGATGCGCGAGCTTCGGCCGAGCGAGGCGCTCGGGCTTCTCGTTCTTCTGGTCCTGCTGCGGCTGGGATGGCTTGGCAACGGCCATGACTCTAGCGGAGCCTCGAGGATGGGGGTGCGAGCAGGGCGTCGATCGGGATGGCCGCGGATGCCGTGGCTGATCGCACGCGCGTGATCGGTGGGGGTGCTGTAGCCCCACGTGGCCCACCAGGAGCCGTAGCCGCCGGCTTGGGCGGCGAGGCAGTTCTCGATGCTGTCGTCGACGAGCGTCACGTCGGCCGGCCGCACGCCCTCTCTGATCGCGATCGTCTTCAGCGCATCCGGCTTGTCGGTGCTGGAGCCGAAGATGCGTGCGTCGTCGACGGCGACGTCGTGGGCGTCCAGGATCCGGCTGACCGACTCGCTGTCGCGCGCCGTGACGATGTAGGCGCTCGGTGAGCACGTCGGCCAGCCCCGGGTGGACGACGTGGTGAGACAGCCACTGGTCCGGGTAGGTGCGACGCACGGCAGCGCGATAGCGGGTGGCCGCGGCCAGTGAAGGTCTCGATCGCCTGGCCGGGCAGCTCGTCGTAGCGTGCAGCGAACTCCGCGTGGCTGGCGGGCACCGAGCCGATGGCGAAGGGGACGAGCCAATGGCCGAGGTGGCGGGCGAAGGGCCGGCAGCCGGTGAAGCGGAGCTGCCACTTCGGGCGGCACGCCGGCCAGGCCAGGCTCGACGAACGCCTGGACCGGTGCACGCGTGTGGGCGTTCCAGGAGATGAGCAGCCCTTCCTCCAGCGAGTCGCAGATGACGCCGTCGAAGTCCAGCGCGAGCACCTCGTAGCTGTTACCTCGTGAGCGGCTGCAGCGCGCGCTGCGCTGCAGCCGGTGTCCGGCGAGCCGGAGCGGAGCATGGCGGTCCCCTCGTTCCAGAAGATCTTACATGGGCACCCAGTAATTCTGATAGTAGGCTCGTTGAACCCTCGTCAGCTGCGAGCGAGCGTTCACGCGGCGAGCGTCGGCGGTGGCGTGGGCTCGTGCTCGGACGAGGGCGATGACGGTCTCCATGAACGCTCCGACCTCGCCATAGTAGGAGCAGGTCACGATGTTTTCGTCGACGACGACGCTGGCGTCGATGACGTCGGCGCCGGCGTTGATCATGTCGTCGCGCAGGCCGACGTACGCGCAGGCTCGGCGGCCGCGCATGATGCCGGCGGAGATCATGATCCACGGCCCGTGGCAGAGGCCGGCGACGACCTTGCCGGCCTCGTCCATCGCCCGGACGAAGTCCTTGACGACGCGCTCCTGGCGCACGCGGTCGGGTGCTTCGTGGCCGCCGGTGAGCACGACGAGGTCGTACTTCGCACGGCCTCCGGCGCGGCGAGCGCGCCGAACGCGATCGGCTCGCCGGCGGTCTTGTCCAGCGGGATGGGGACGCCGTACTTGCCGGTGACGTGGAGCCCGTGTCCCGTGACCGGGTCCTCCTTGGTGGCGATGTCGACGTCGAAGCGCGCCTC
This sequence comes from uncultured Solirubrobacteraceae bacterium, assembly GCA_963727785.1. Taxonomy (GTDB): domain Bacteria; phylum Actinomycetota; class Thermoleophilia; order Solirubrobacterales; family Solirubrobacteraceae; genus CADCVQ01. Next base: position 22,673 of record CAVSHS010000005.1, on the reverse strand, counting down.
CTTGAGGCGGTAGTACGTGTAGATGACGTCGTGGTCCTGAAAGCCAGGGCCGGTGATGATCACAGCGTGCGGCATGAGGTCCTCCTCAGCGGGATCGGATGGTCAGGTAGACCGTCTGGGGCGCGGCGGCGAAGACCGCCTCCGGGCCCAGGACGGCGACCTCGCGGGGCGGCACGTCGCGCGGCTCGAGCGCGATCGCGAAGACGAGGTCGACCGCCGTGCGGATCTGCTCGCCGGTCTGCACGGCGTAGCGGTGGCGGCCCGTCGGCGACGGCGCCCGCAGTCGCGCCCAGCGGCCGACGCCGAGCGGCTGCTCGACGAACGGCTGCAGCGCGAGGGGCACCGCCGCCGGCAGCGCGACCGCGTGCTCGCGTTCGACGTGCTGCAGCGGGGCGTGGCGCTCGTCCTCGTAGGGGTCGGTGACCGCGCGGTAGTCGTCCTCGATGCGCAGCAGGTCGAACTTGTCCTTCGGCGTCTCGACCTCGATGAGCGTCAATCCCGTGCTTCGCGGCGGCGCTGCGGTGGTACGCGCCGGGCTCGATCTGCAGCACCACGCCGGGCTCGAGCGCGTACTGCACGCCGCTGCAGGTGCTCAGCGTGCCCTTGCCCTCCAGGCACAGCAGGGCGGCGACCTTGTGCGGGTGGCAGTGCAGCGACGTACGGTGCTCGGGCCTGATGTGCAGGCACCAGATCTCGGCGAGGTCGTCCTCGTAGAGGCGAAACTCCGAGCCCCACGGCTTGCGGATCAGCCGGTCGAGGTAGCTGAGGTCCGCGCTGCCGGGGCCGGGCTCGGGCGCGGTCGCGCGTCTTCTGCGTCGCTTCGATGTCAGCCGGCAGGCAGCGGACCACCCGCTGCAACGCCGGGGGGGACGGGGAGGCGGGGTCGGGAACGTCGGGCTCGACGTGCATGGTCTCTCCTTGCGAGGGGTCAAGTGAGAAAGGACCAGTGGTCAGAGGTCCGGGCGAAGGTGGCTGGGTCGAGCCGTGACTGCGCGGGGTGTCAGGGCGCCGTCGGTCGTCCCTGGGTGGCGGCGGGGAGGGGCTCCTTTCGATGAGGCCGAGGGGAGGCGGCCGGGTGAGCTGGTGGGCGCAATGTAGCACGGAACACGCAATATCCGCAAGATCAGCAAAAGGCGCTATAACAGCAAATACCTCGTTCTATAGAGAGGTTGGCTATACAGGCCATCTCTGGTAATCTGCGCGAGTGGAAGTCCGTAGACCAACTGCATGTTGGGCTTCCCAAGACCGAATCGAGAGGAATCTGCCGATGGCTACCAAGCCCCAGCTCCGTGCGCAGTTGCTGTCAGCGAGCGACGCCGCCGAGCTCCTGAACGTCAGCGTCCGTACGATCCACACCTGGATCGAGAAGGACGCCATCCCGTACGTCGAGCTGCCCCGCACCGGCCCGAAGCGGTCCTATCGCATCCCTCTCCAGGGGCTCCTGATGTCGCTTTCAGGAAGCTATGACCTCACCGACGACATCGTGGGTCTCACGCCGACCAGCGGTAGCGCCGGCGTTGTGCGCGCAGGCGGCGGCGTAGCGATCTGACCGCGACCCGGCCGAGCATCCGGCCGCGACAGATGGCTGCTGCCGCAGCCCCGAGGCGGATCCGCGATCAGCCGATGCGATGTCCGCGCGGGCTGCGCAGCCAGCGCTTCCAGTAGTCGTCGTGCGGTGACACGATCGCGTAGGACGTCGACTCGTTGTTCAGCCAGGCGCCGCACGCATGGCAGATCACCGGTGCCGTGGCCTCATAGCGGGCGTGGACTTGATCGACCAGGCGCACGGCGGCCCACGGGCTGCGCGGCGAATCGATGTCGTGCTCGCCGTGCTCCGGGCACAGGACCTCGCCGGTGTGGCGGTGGATGAATCCGACGATCCGCGTGTCCAGGCCGAACTGATCGGTGTGCTTGAGAACTCTCATCGATGCGCCTCCGGGGGTGGAGTGGAGCACGTGCTTCCGCATCGTCCCAAGGAAATCTATTGGGGTACGAAAGTAATCTGATGGTAGCGGCTCGCTACCGCTGACTCCAGCGCAGCTCGAGAGACGTCCGCTTGCGCGTGTCGTCCAGCGGTCGCCGAAAGCATCGTTCCGACGCCGGCGGACGGCCTGCACCCGAATGTCCACCGGCGCGGGGTCGGCGCTACAACGATCGTCCGGTTACCTAAACCTCGGTAAGCACCTGCCGCGGTCCGCCCGATGGATACCTAGCCCACGGACTGAGCCTCGAAGGACGAGGCACTCAGCTGAGGGAATGGCAAGCCGGAGACCTCCACAGGAGTTCACCGGGTTGCCAAGAGATTCATCTGCATGGTCGAGAGAGCGCTGTTGGAAGACGTACTCGCTCGCCAGCTGACGAGGTCGTTCGTGCGTTCTGAACGCTGCCTGCACAGGTTCGGAATGCAAGCCCTATTCCTTTGAAGCGAGGGACCGCATGAAGCTGACCGAGATTTCGCATTACGACGCGCAGCCTGGACAGATGATCGAGTGGGGTCTGCACCCGGACACGATCGCCGCAGCCGCCCAGGCGGCGCAGGACCCGCGACCGGCGTCCTACATGCAGGAAGCGCACGTCAAGATGGCTGCGCTGCTCCGTGACGTCGACGTCGAGGCCCCGACGTGGCTGGCCACGGCGTTCGACATCCCCGGCGCGCTGGACCACGACGCGATGGAAGCGACGTTGCTGCAGTGGATCACGCGGCACGAGACGCTCCGCAGCGGGCTGCGGTTCACAGGGCAGGACCTGGAGCGCTTCACGCTCGACGCGGAGACGGTGTCGCTGTGATCGCACCGTGGTCGACGAGTTCTCTCACGGAGCCGACGTGACCCGCTTTCTGGAAGAGCCGCTTCGACGAGGCCGCCAACCCGCTCACGTGGCCGCCCTACATCGTCGTGACCGTCGGCCGCGAAGACGCGTTCACGATCTACCTCGCCTTTGACCACAGCAACGTCGACGGCTACTCGATCGCCGTGATCGCACAGGAGATCCACGAGCTCTATGCGGCCGCGCTCACCGGCCGCGCCGCGGCGCTCAGCAACGTCGGCAGCTACATCGACTTCGCCACCAACGAGCGCGAGGCGGCCGACGACATCGACGCCAGCAACGAGTCAGTGGTGCGCTGGGGCGAGTTCGTCGACACCTGCGGCGGAGAGCTGCCCCGCTTCCCGCTCGACCTCGGGTCGCGCCGGGCGAGTATCCCCGGCAGACCGGCGGATGCGAGTGGCTGCTGGACCCGGACGACGCTGAGGCGTTCAACATCGCCTGCAAGTCGGCCGGCGGCAATTTCGCCTCCGGCGTGCTCGCAGCCGCGAGCATCGTGGCGTACGAGCAGGGCGATCAGTCGGTCTACCGGACGGTCCTTCCGTTCCACACCCGCTCCGAGCCGCAGTGGTCGGCGTCGCTGGGGTGGTACATCGGGCTTGCGCCGCTGGAGATCGCCACGGCCCAGGCGCAGGACTTCGACGAGGTCATCCGGATGGCGCGCCACGCCTCGCAGGCCGCCAAGCCGATCGCGCAGGTGCCGTTCGCGAAGGTCTGCTCGCTGCTTGACACCGTGCTGCGCCCCGCCTCGGTGATCTCGTACATCGACGCGCGGATGGTTCCCGGTGCCGCCAGCTGGACGGAGTGGAACGCGCACGCGTTCGGCAAGGTCGCCTACGGCGACGAGGTCTACCTGTGGATCAACCGCACCCGCGAGGGGGTCTACCTGACCTGTCGCTACCCCGACACCGAATTGGCGCGCAAGAACGTCACGAGCTTCATCGAGAACACGCGCGACGTCCTGCGCTCCGTCGCCACGAGCGGCAGCTACGCCCTCGCAGGCGGCGTCCCCCAGGAGCGGATCGCCGCATAGCGACCGGCCGGGTGACGCGCGGCGGCGTTCTGGGGCTCACCACACCACGTCGGTGAGGCCCCAGGCATCGAGCTCCTCCGTGAGCCACGCGCGCAGGTCTGCGGCAGGACCGAGCCGCAGCGGGTCGGTGACCACGCTCACCGCGACGCGATCGCGGTAGCGGATGAGGGCGGTCAGTGCCTCGTTGCCGATCGGGAAGCCGAGCAGCACCACGTCGTCTGCTCGGTGCGGCCCGATGCTGCAGCATGCGCTCGGGCACCGGACCGACGTTGGATGCGCAGCCGTCGAACTGCTTCGCCGCGTGGGCGGCGACCTTGAACGTGAGCGCCTCGGGAAGGAGCCGCATCACGTCGCCCGCTCCGCGCACCACGGGCGCGGTCCCGGTGTCGGCGACGAACGCGGCCTTCATGCGCGCGCGCAGCTCCCGCAGGTCGCCCTGCGCAGGCGGGCCACCGGGCAGGACGACGGCGGCCGTCGTCATCTGCGCGGTTGGGCCGGATGAGCTCGCGGCTGTGTCGCCGACGTCGCGATCGCGCAGGTCGATGGGCAGCAGGACCCGCAGGTTTCGCTCGGCTTGCCCGCCGCGGGCGATCCGCGCGCGTCGCAGGAGGTTCGCGGAGACCGCAGCAAGCAGCGTGTTGCCGCTGCCGCCCCACCGCGTGGCGGCCTCGTCCCAGTCCGCGCCGGCCATGGTGGCGCTCGCGGCCACGCGCAGGATCGAGGGCGGCCGGCGGGTGCGGTCACGGCGGCGGGGCGCCTTCAACAACGCGTGGGCGTGCTGCGGGACATCGCGGCGACGGGCACGGAGCGCCGCCGTCACCTCGCCGGGCACCTGTGCCGCGCCGTGCAGCCCGAGCTTGAGGCGCTCGCCGACGTTGCGCGCCTCCTCCCAGGCGGTGAACGTGCTGGCGCTCGTGAACGACGTCTCCGTCGTGCCGACGGTCGGGTCTTCGTCGTCGGCGCCGTAGAGCGCACCGAGAATGCCGCGTCCCGTGCCGAACAGGTGGTGGCAGGCGATGAGCACGGCCGTGCCACCGTCGTCGGTCGGGGTGGCCGCGATGTGCCAGCCGGCGTCGTACTCGGGGTCCAGCGGGACGCCGAGCTGGCGGTCGACCCATGCGGCGAGGCCGGCGGGCCCGGTCGCGGCCGTCTCGGCGAGCGCGAGGGGCGGCGGCTCGCAGTCCGGGTGCCAGCGCGGCCGTCCGCCGGGCAGTCGCGGGGGCGCGACGCGCCGGCCGAAGCCGTAGGGCGTCGCCGCGAGGCGCCGTGCCTCCTGCTCGAGCGCGTCGCGCTGGACGGCGTCGGGAAAGCGCAGCAACCAGGCGATGTGCGGCAGGATCGGACCGAACCGTCCCGCGCGCAGCACGAGGCTGCCCCAGTCGGCCATCGGGATCGCCGCGGCCGGATCGATGCGGGACATCGGCGGAGCGCTGGTGACAGTGGTCATGGACGTGCGCCCACGATGGACAGGCGAGGGTTCGCGTGCATAGTGACAAGTCACACTAGCCCACGTGCTCCGTGTCTCCGACGTTGAGGTTAATTGCCTTCGAGCGCGACGTTCGATCACAGATTGATCGATCGAATTGATGTGTGAGGTCGCGCGAGGGGCGCATGCAGCAGAGCGGTGTGCGCGGGCACCGGTATCATCTCCGCGTTCCCAGGGGAGGGACCGTGACGCAGAGGGAGGAACCATGACTTCGATGTTTCGCCGCACGCGCGGATCTGTTGCCGCGCTGGGCGCGGTCTTCGCATGCCTAGCGGGCGCCGCGCCCGTGGCCGCCGCGCCCGCCGTGCAACTGCAATGGGCCGCGTGCGGCGCCGCCGGGGCGCAATGCGCCACGGCCACCGTTTCCAAGGACTACGACGATGCGGGCGCCGGAACGCTCGATCTCGCGGTCGCCAGGTCACCGGCGACGGATCCGTCCAAGCGGATCGGCTCGCTGTTCTTCAACCTCGGCGGCCCGGGCGCGGGCGCAGCCAACTACATCAAGGCGTTCGGCGCCGGGCTGTTCCCGGTGCTCAACGCCCGCTTCGACATCGTCGGCGTCGACCCGCGGGGCACCGGGGGCAGCGTCCCGGTCGACTGCAAGGCCAACCAGGAGACCCAGGGCGTCTACTCACAGCCGTTCACGACACCGTTCACGGTCGACGTCTCGGCGCTGGTGGCCAAGGACCAGGGCTACATCGCGCGCTGCGTGGAGCTCAACGGCGACGTCCTGCCGTACCTGTCGACCGCGAACGTCGCCCGCGATCTCAACGCGATCCGCGAGGCGGTCGGGGACGAGAAGATGACGTACCTGGGCTTCTCGTACGGGACGTTCCTCGGCGCCACGCTCCAGAGCCTGTTTCCCGGCAAGACCCGCGCGGTCGTGCTCGACGGTGCGCTGGATGCCGACCAGTACATCAACGATCCGCTCAGCAATCTCGACGAGCAGACTGCCGGCTTCGAGCGCGCGATCAGCCGCTTCATGAGCGCCTGCGCGGCCGACCGGGCCGGCTGCGGCTTCGGCGGCGGCGATCCGCTCGGGACGACGGACTCGCTCATCGATCGGGCCGACGCGACGCCGATCGCGGCCTCCAGCGCACCCGATCGTCCCGTGGACGGCGACGACATCCGGGCCGCGCTCGCGCAGTACGTGTACGCGAAGTCGCCTGTGGCGCGACCTGGCCGATGCACTCGCGCTGCTGTCGCAGGGCGACGGCTCGGGGATCCGGCAGATCGCGGACGCCTTCTACGGCCGCCGGCCGATGGCAGCTACGACCCGGGCACCGACCGCTACTTCCTGCTCAGCGCCGGCGAGCAGCACTATCCCAGCGACACGCAGCCCTTCCTCGCGACAGGGCGCCAGTCGTACTTCGACTACGACCATGCCTTCTGGAACCACGGCTACGCAGAGCTGAACTGGGGGCTGTACCCCGTCCGGGTCCTCGACGCGTTCGACGGCCCATTCCGCACGACGGATGCGGATCCGACCACACTCGTCGTCGGCACGCGATATGACCCCGCCACGCCGTACAAGCAGGCTCAGCGACTCGTCCGGGAGCTGGGCAACGCCCGCCTGCTGACGATGAACGGTGACGGCCACACGGCCTACGACGGCGACCCGAGCGACGGCTACAACTCGGAGTGCGCGGACAAGGCCATCGAGGCGTACCTGTTCGAGCTCGTGTTGCCCGCACCGGGCACGGAGTGCGCGCAGGATCAGCCCGCGTTCCCGGCAGCGCTGCCACCCGGAGCGAGGGGGCCGGGCACGTCGACGCCGAAGGTCGTCGTGGCGCCGCACACGCGGCCCTTGGACGTGCGGTAGGCGGCCTGCGTGTCGCATCAGCCCGCACCGCTGGCGGCATCAGCTGCGGTCGCGGTGGCGGTGGCGGTCGCCGCCAGCGGTCTCGCGGTCGCGGCGGCTCTCGCCACCGCGCCCGGGCAGAACGGGCAGATCGTGTTCCGGCGCTACCTGGGACCGGATCGGACGAAGGGCACGATCTTCACGGTCGCGCCTGACGGGACCGGCGAGCGCCGGCTCACGAGACCGCCGGCGAAGACGAGCGACGACTACCCCGACTACGCGCCGGACGGCAGCTTCGTCGCGTTTCAGCGCTGCGCAGCGGCCTGCCGGATCTACACGGTGCGCGCTGACGCAACCGGCTTGAGGCGCGTAGGCACCGGTTGCACAGGAGCGCAGACGCCGCCGAGGTGCGCCGACAACTCCTATCCCGCGATCTCGCCGGACGGCAGGAACATCGCGTTCGTCCGCGCGTTCGGGCGCATTCGCAACGACGAGCTCGAGCACGTCGGGATCTACGCGATGCGCGTCGACGGATCGCATCTGCGCCGCGTGACGCTGCCGAGGACGGCGACAGCGGCGGACATCGACCCGCAGTGGTCACCCGACGGCCGCCGGCTGGTCTTCGTTCACAAGAACGTGACGGCGCGCCCAGCCGGAGGCCAGGCCGTGTTCGTCGTCAACGCCGACGGCGGCGGGCTGCGTCGTGTCACGCCCTGGAAGCTGCGCGCGGGCGATGGGCCGGACTGGTCGCCCGACGGCTCGCAGATCCTCTTTCGCAGTCCGGAGACAGAGAACTTCCTGAACTCGAACATCTTCACCATCCATCCCGACGGGAAGGGGCTACGGCAGGTGACCCACGCCGCGGGTTCGACGAAGGTGTACTCCGCGTCCTTCTCGCCCGACGGGACCGCGATCACGCTGGGCCTGACCGGAGTCGACCGGCAGGCGGACGTCTTCAGGATCGCGATCGACGGCACCGGCCTGACGCCCGTCACGCGCACCCGCAGCTGGGACAGCGCGCCGGATTGGGGCGGTGCTGCCTGAGCGCCGGGGAATGCTTCCGGCGGCCGTTTTGGTGGCCTTCCTGGCCAGCGATACCCTCCCCGTGCTTTGCGTGCTTGCTGGTGTTGATGCAACCTGGTCGGAGAGGAGTCCGGCGCCGTGTCTAGCTTCGAGGTCGATTGGCTGGCGCTGGAGACCGCGAGCATGGCGGTCGGATCGAGTGGTGTCGAGATCGATCGCGCGCGATCGATGCTGGGCGGTGCGGAGGGGGCGCTGGCGGGGACGCCGGTGGATGGCGCCTTCCAGGCGTTGGGCAGCGCTGCGGTGTCGGCGTCTGCGAGCTTCGCGAAGGCCTCGACAGCCTTGTCGGGTGCGTTGAAGCAGGCGTCGAGTGCGTACATGATCGCTGACCAGTCCGTGGAGGCCAATGTGAAGCAGAAGCGCGGTTGACCGGGGTGACGGGTGGTGGCGGGTTCAGCAGCCTCGGCGTCACGGCGCTCGCGACGGGTCTGACGGAGTTCGGTTTTGAGGTGCCGGCCGGTGATCCGGGAGGCGTCTCGGATGCGGCGCGGGCGCTGGGCAAGCTCGGCGCCGCGCTGTCGCGGTACGGCCACGACGTCGCGCGCGCCGAGCGTCAGGCGCGTGGCGACGAATGCTGGGCCGGGGCGGCGGCCAATGCGTACGCGGCCTATTCGGGACGCCTGGCCCGCGGCGCCTCCGCGAACGGGTCGGCGCTTGCGTCGGCGGCGTCGGCGCTGCGCGGCTTCGCGCATGACCTGGAGCACGCGCAGAAGATCACGCGCGCCGCGCTCGCCGATTGCGTGCGACTGCAGCAGCAGATGAGCGTCCAGCGCGGGGTGGCGGCTGCTGCCGCGCAGGCGTCGCTTGCGGCGACCAATCAGGCGATCTCCGCGCCGCATCCCGCGCTGGCGTCGGACTATCAGCGCCAGGCGGCCGAGGAGCTGGCGCGTCAGGGCAGCGCGCATGCCGCCGCCGACGCGGCCGAGCATGAGTTGGAGGCTGCCAAGCGCCGTGGGCGTCACGCGGCAGACGCCTATGCGCACGCGGCGCACGCGATCGGCCGGCAGCTGCAGGCGGCCCGCGGCGAGTTGGATCGGGCGCCCGAGCTGTCGGGGCGGCCGCCGGTCCCGGTCAGCGTGACCGCGGAGGACGTGCGGCTGGCCGGCGAGCTGATGGAGGCCGCGGAGGCGCTCGGCCTGGAGGATGTTGACCCGTTCGACGGGACGCAGCTTGAGCGTCTTCTTGGCCGGCCGCTGACGCCGGGGGCGATCCAGCAGTTCACGGAGGACGTGCGCGAGAAGCAGGCCGAGGAGGGGCCGCGGCCGTGGGGCAGCATGGCCGATCGCTTCGGCGGCGAGATCCACGGCCTGGTCGGGATCCACGTGTTCGGCAATCCCGAGACCGGCGGCTACCGGACGGGCGATCGCCTGGGCAGCATCGCGACCGACGTGGCGCTCGGCACTACATGCGTCATCGCCAGTGCCGGCACCTGCGCAGCGGTCGCCGGCGGCTTGTTCTCGACCCGCAGCATTGGCATCGGCATCGACTCGCCAAACCTCAAGACGGCGGCGAAGGATGAGCTGTTCAACACCGTCAAGACGGGTCTGAGCGCCGCGCCCGGTGGCGCCCTGGGAATGTTGCCGGGCGTCGCGAAGGCGATCCAAGTCAGCGGGCCTCTTGCCGCGCGTGTCGCCGCAGGCCGGGCGACGGCCAAGATCGTCGAGGACGGCCTCAAGAGCTCCAAGATCGTCATCGGCGGGCACAAGATCCCCGTTGAGATTCCAGTGAAGGCGTATCTCGAGTTGCCGGGGTTCGGCGTGAGCCAAGGCCTCGAGCAGGCCAAGATCTCCGCAGAGCACGAGTGACCATCGAGTCGCGCGCACCCGATCTGCCGTTTCGGCTGTGGGCGCAACCGTGGGCGCGACTCCTGACGCTCTGGGGCGCGGCCGCCAGCGCCGGTGTCGAGGTCGTGCTCCTGCTCCGCGCGTCCGACTTCGGCATCCCCGCCACCGTGCCGCTCATGCTCGTGTTCGGGATCCCGGTGTGGCTGTTCGCGCGGGCGGCGTTGCTTCACGTCCGCGTCACGTCGGACGGCGTGCGCGTCTTCAACCCGCTGCACACCTACGACCTGCGCTGGGACGAAATCAAGGACGTCGAAGGCGTCGACCAGCTCACTGGCGTCGGTGGCTACGCGCGAATCGTCAAGACCGATGACAGCGAGATCGCGCTCGCGGTATCGAACTTCGGAATCCGCGGCGATCCGCTGTCGGCGCAGCGCATCGTGGTACCGCTCAAGCACGCCCTCGAACGCGAGCGAGCACGAACGCTGGCGAGCCCGTGAGCACGACCTCCGAGCAGCCGCCCGCCGCTAACCCGGCGTTGCGCGTCGCTGCCGCGGCGTTGCGAGCCGAGCCGGACTCCGTCCTCGCGGCGACCGCGGTGCTCGCCGCGCTGCGCTTCAGCAGCGTGCTGGTGCCCGCCTCCACCGGCGGCGACTCGGAGGTCAAGTTCATCGACGACCCCGACACGGGGAGCCGGATCCTGCCGATCTTCAGCGATGCCGAACGCCATCAGGCCTGGCCGCTGCACGCCAACCTCGGCGCCGTCGTACTGGACTTCCAGCCGCTGCTCGCGCTGCTGGCGGAGATCCAAGCCACCGGCGTGTACCTCGACCCCGACGCCGACGCAACCGTGACCATCGACATCGCGGCCCTGCTCGCGTGTGCCGAACCGGAGTGAGATCAGGGACGCTGAGCGGCCCTCGCGCGCTGCGGGAAGAGCCAGCCGAAGCTGCGTTCGGCGTTCGTCACGTATTCGTGACGACCCGTCTGGATGCCGAACGCGAGATCCTCCAGCGCGCCGCAGCGCGCGAAGAACTCGATGCGAGCCATTGCGGGTGGGAGCGCGCCGTAGGCCTCGATCGCGTCCTGGAGAAAGGCCGGGCCGAAGTCGCGGTACACGCGTGCGAAGTCGAGCGCCGGGTCCGTGATGGCTGCGTCGGACCAGTCGATGATCCCCGTCAGCGTCCCGCCGAGCTCGAGGATGTGCTCGGCGCCGAGGTCGGCGTGAGCGACCACGCGCTGACGCGCACGCTGCGGACGGCTTGCACGCACGATGTCGACGAGGTCGCTCGGGCCGCTGAGGTTCTCGAGCCACTCGCTCGGATCGGCGTCTTCGGTCTGGATGAGACCCTCCACCGTCGCCGGCTCGACGGCGTGCAGCTCGCGCAGGAAACGTCCGAGTCGACGGCCGGCGCCGGCAGGCGCGAGTCGGCCGAGCAGCGGTCGACCTGCGATGAGCTCGTAGGCCAGAACTCCGGCCTCGGCGTCGGCGAATCGCGGCTCCGGGATCGCAATCGACAGCTGTGGCGCCAGGGTGTCGAGCAGGCGAGCCTCGCGTTCGGCGTCGCGGTCGTCGGCGACGCGGAGCACGAGGCTGCCAGCGACGTAGGCCGTGGTCGACCCCTTGGCCGAGCGTGGACAGCTCGGTGTGCAGCATCTGCGGCGCGTGCGTTCGAAGCGCACGAGTCGCGCGCTCGCGCCGCGTCCCCGCGGTCGGGCGATCCATCTGGTTCAGGCGGCCGCGGATCGGGTCGACGGGGCGATCGTGATCGACAGGTGAAAGCCGGGTCGCGCCGATCACGTACCGCAGAACGTGCGGTATTCGCCGAAGCTCGGCGGGGCAGGTGTGCTGTATCGCTCCAGGCCGGGCCGCTGGTCAAACGGCTGGGCGAGCACGTCGAGCAGCCGCCCAAACGGCTGCAGGTCGCCGGCGCTGGCCGCGGCCAGCGCCTCCTCCACGAGGTGGTTTCGCGGGATGTAGATGGGATTGACGCGGTCCATCGCCGCGGCGAGCGCGCGCGGGTCACGCGCTTGGGAGGACAGCTGTGCCCGCCAGCGCTCTGACCACGCGTCGAACGCCCGGGGTTCCGTGAAGAGCGACCGCGCGGGTTGCGCATCTGCGAGCAGCGGCGAGGAGAGCGCCCGCAAGCACGAGGTGAAGTCGACCTTCTGAGCGTGCAGCAGCGCCAGCAGGTCGCCGATCAGCGCGTCGTCCTCTCCCGCGCCGTTCGCCAGACCCAGCTTGGCGTGCATCCCGCGGCTCCAGTACGTGTCGTAGCGGTCGGGGAAGGACTGCAGCACATCGTTGGCTGTCGCAAGCGCCGTCCCGGGTTCGGCACCGAGCAGGGGCAGCAATGTCTCGCCCAAGCGCGCGAGGTTCCACTGCGCGATGGCCGGCTGGTTGCCGTAGGCGTAGCGGCCGCCGTGGTCGATCGAGCTGAACACGGTGGCGGGGTCGAAGGCGTCCATGAACGCGCACGGGCCGTAGTCGATGGTCTCGCCGGAGATCGTCATGTTGTCGGTGTTCATGACGCCGTGGATGAACCCGACGAGCATCCAGCGGGCGATCAGCGACGCCTGTGCGTCGACGACGGCCTCAAAGAACGCGAGGTACGGATTCTCCGCCTCGAGCGCGTGCGCATGGTGACGGGCGATCGCGTGGTCGGCCAGGCGTCGCGCGAGCGCAGGGTCACCGTGCGCTGCCGCGTACTGGAACGTGCCGACGCGAACGTGGCTCGCAGCGACCCGGACGAGCACCGCACCGGGCAGCAGCGTCTCCCGCGCGACGTGATCGCCGGTCGCCATCACAGCGAGCGCGCGGGTCGTCGGAATGCCCAGCGCGTGCATCGCCTCGCTGATCGCGTACTCGCGCAGCATCGGACCGACCGCGGCCTTCCCGTCCCCTCCGCGCGCAAACGGCGTGGCGCCCGAGCCCTTCAGGTGCAGGTCGCGGCGGCGCCCGTGGACGTCGAGCACCTCGCCGAGCAGGAGCGCGCGGCCATCGCCGAGGCGGGGTGAGAACCCGCCGAACTGATGGCCGGCGTAGGCCTGCGCCACCGGCGACGCCCCGGCGGGCGTGGCGTTGCCGACGAGAGCGGCGACGCCGTCAGGTGCTCTCAGCGCGTCGGGATCGACGCCCAGCTCCGTGGCCAACTCGTCGTTGAGCGCCAACAGCCGCGGCGCCGGCGACGGCGTCGCCTGCCATGGCACGTACAGGCCTTCCAGCTCGCGCACATAGGAGTTGTCGAACGCGAACAGCGGCGGGGCGGAAATGCTCATCGACCTCAGGCTACCCGGGCCCTTGCACGCTGAGCGTGAGGCGGGCACTCCAAGGAATCGGGCCGCGGAATAAACCGCCTGAGGGCGGAGTCCTTGGTTGCTGAACGCAATCTCAAGGAGGCACCACCCCATGTCCACTCGATCCAACACACGCAAGCGCCAGGTCTCGCTGGCGGCCGGCGTCGCGGGCGGGATGCTCGCGCTGCTCGGCGTCGCAGGGCCCGCCCAGGCCAGCGTCAACTCGGCGTTCGACGCCGGTTCAAAGACGCTCACCGTCAGCAGCAACGCCGGCGACGCCATCGCGATCGCCTGTCAGGGCTCCGGTCCCGGGCAGGTCATCGTGAACGGCCTCGCTCCGGGCGGCGGCGCCGTGAACTGTGACGCCGTCACGAAGATCATCGTCAACGGCGGCCCGGGCGCCAACGCGATCGATCTCACCGGCGTGACCGACGAGCTGTTCGTGGCGCTGACCGGCACGGAGATCTCCGGCGGCGGCGACGACGACGTCATCAACGGCAGCGAGCTCCCCGACGCCATCAGCGGCGACGAGGGCAACGACCGCGTCGCCGGCTTCCGCAACCCGGCTTCGGGTCGCGACGAGGTCCTCGGCGGCGAGGGCAACGACACGCTCGTGTGGAACAACGGCGACGGCAGTGACACGATGGACGGTGAAGCCGGTGACGACACCGTCGAGGTCAACGGTGCGGGCGCGGCCGGCGACAGCTTCACGGTCAACCCCAACGGCCAGCGCGTGCAGTTCGACCGCATCAACCTCGTCCCGTTCAACCTCGACATCGGAACGAGCGAGACGCTTGAGGTCAACGGCGGCGGCGGAGACGACACGATCGCCGGCGCGCCCGGCCTCGCGACGCTCATCAAGCTCACGATGAACGGCGGCGACGGCAACGACACGCTGACCGGCGGCAACGGCGACGACGTCATGACCGGCGGCACCGGCAACGACCGCCTCGTGGGCGCGCAGGGCCGCGACTCGATGGCCGGCAACGACGGCGACGACACGATGGTGTGGAACAACGGCGACGGGTCCGACGTGATGAACGGCGAGGCCGGCGACGACACCGTCGAGGTCAACGGCGCCGCCGCGGCGGGAGACGACTTCCGCGTCAGGCCGAACCGCAACCGCGTGCGGTTCGAGCGGATCAACCTCGTCCCGTTCACCCTCGACATCGGCACGAGCGAGCATCTCGACGTGAACGCCGGTGGCGGTGACGACCGGATCGTCGGCAGCAAGGGCCTGGCCCGGCTGATCTCGAGCTCGTTCGACGGACAGGACGGCAACGACCGGATCACCGGCACCGACGGCGCCGATGAGCTGGTCGGCGGCCCGGGCAGGGACGTGATCCGCTCGCGCGACAGGTCCGCCGACCTCGTGGACTGCGGCGCCGGTCTGGACCTCGCGATCGTGGATCGCCGTGACCGCGTCCGCGGCTGCAACGTCGTGGTCGGCGTCCGGTTCGCCGGCAGGAGCGCGCTCAAGGCCTGAGCCCGCGCTCGAACGTCGACGCACCCCGGGCGCTTCCGTGATTGTGGTCACGGGAGCGCCCGTGCGTTGTTCGGCGGTGGGCCGAGCGGTTAGCGTGGCTGCGTGGGGCGCGAGCTCGATCCGGAGGCGGTCGGCGATCATCTTGATCGCCTGTACCGCGCGGCGTGGGCACTGTGCGGATCGCGGGAGGACGCCGAGGACCTCGTGCAGGAGACCTATGCCCGGGTCCTGTCGCGCTCGCGGCTGCTGCGCGAGCGCGACGACCTCGGCTACCTGCTGCGCACGCTGCGCAACACGTTCCTGGACCAGGTGCGCCAGCGCGGCCGCCGGCCCGTCGCGGCGCACGTCGCACTGGAGGACATCGAGCTCGTCGACACGCGCGAGGACCTGCGCCCCGAACACGCCGTCGAGACGCACGAGCTGTTCGCCGTCATCGCCGCGCTGCCACCGGACTTTCGTGACGTGCTCGTCGCGGTCGACGTGGCCGGGCTCAGCTACAAGGAGACGGCCGCAGCGCTGCGCATTCGCACCGGAACGGTCATGAGCCGCCTGTATCGCGCCCGCGAGCGCGTCGCGGACACGCTTAGGCTGTCGGGAATAGAACCGGCCCAGCGAACGTCCTAGATCTAGATGAAGACCCACACGTCAGACGAGCTCTCAGAACGCGACCGCCGCGACCTGGCCGCGCTCGCCGACGGGCGGCTCACCGGCAGGCGCGCGGCGGCGCTCGAGGCGCGGGTCGTAAGCGAACCGGCGCTGGCGGCCGCGCTGGCGCGTCAGCGGGGTGCGAGCACGATCACGCGGAATGCCGCCGCGGGAATCAGTGCGCCTTCGTCCCTGCGCGAACGCGTTGACGCGGCGCCGAGGGCGCGTGCTTCCGCCCGCCGCCGCCGGGCGCTCGTGCCGGCGGTCGCTGCGCTCGCCGTGGCGGCACTCGCGGCGGTGCTCGTGCTGCCCAGCGGCACTCCGGGCGCTCCGAGCGTCGTCGAGGCGGCGGCGCTCGGCCAGCGCCCCGCGGTCGAGCCGGCGCCGCACCCCGCGACGGCCAAGCTGCTCGACCGCCGGGCAGCCGGACTGCCGTTCCCCGACTGGGCGGAGAAGTTCGGCTGGCGCGCGACCGGCGCGCGCACCGACACCCTCGGCGGGCGGCGCACGACGACCGTCTTCTACGCCAAGGGAGCGCGACGGATCGCCTACACGATCGTCGGCGGCGCCGCGCTCGACGAGCCCGGCGGAAGCGACCGCGTCGTGGAGGGCACCCGCGTACGGCTCGTCCGAGCGCGACAGCCGGCACTCGTGACGTGGCAGCGCGGCGGCCATACCTGCGTGCTGTCCGGAACGGCGGACCCCGAGACCCTGGGCAAGCTCGCCGGCTGGAAGGGCAAGGGCGCCGTTGCGTTCTGATCCGTTGGGCCGCGAGACAGCCGCCGCCGGCCACTGACTCGCGAGCGTCGTGGATGGCGTCGACCACATCGAACGGGGCCGCGGGTCCTATGCGCGGCGGGCCTGGACCGAGGCGTACGCGTCGCTGTCACGCGCCGATCGGGCGGAGCCGCTGGCAGCCGAGGATCTCGAGTTGCTGGCGACGTCGGCCTACCCCGCGGTGGCGAGCTGACGTAGCGGGATGCCTTAGATGTCCAGGCTCAGCGGGTCGATCGTGTCGTGCGCTCCGGCGTGTCCGGGTGCGCGCACGCAGCAGTCCTTGGGCGTCGAGGTTGCCATGTCGGCGGTGTAGCGCCTGACCGCGTCGGCGCGGCCGCGCTTGACGAGCGCTCGCCATGGCGCCGGATCGCGCACGCGATAGGCCTGCGCGCGCAGCTGCGTCAGACCGTCAATCGAGACGACGTCGATCTCGCGCCGCACATACGGGCCCGTTGCATCCTCGCCGTCGTAGTTCTCGAGCCGATCGATGACGCCCAACCCGTCGGCGTCGACGAGATAGACGTCGCCCTCGACGTGCAGCGAGCCGACGTCTGGAACCAACGTCGCCATGCGGTGCAGCAGGTTGCACCCCGGGTTGGCGCAGCCCGGCTCGTGCGGGACGACGACGGCGAACGGGCCAAACGTGCGAAAGCGACCTCTCGGCTCGCCGAGCACCGCGCCCATGTCGGCATAGTTGGACAGCCCCTGCTGCAGGGTTCCGTAGGCGAAGTAATGGATGTCGCGTGCCATCGTGCGCCCGGCTGGCTCGCAGCGTACCGCCGCCGAGCCGCGGCCTCGGAGCAGTCCCAGCGACGTCGGCGAGCTGGTTGCATGTGACGTCCCGCCCGAAAGGAGCCGCCATGGACTGGAGCCTTGAAGTCGTCGTGGGCGGGCCGGTGAGCATCGGCGCGTAGGCGCCGTCGTCTGGGACTTCGTGCAGCACTGATGCCGATGACGCATCGCAATGTCACGATCGAGCGGGGTACGTCGTCAGTTCGGTATGAACGAGATCGTTATCACCGGATCCACGGGCGTCATCGGTCGGCGCGCCGTGCGTGAGCTGCTCGCCGCCGGCCACCGCGTCACGGGCGTGACGCGGTCCGCGCGCGGGCGCGAGCGGCTCGAGAGCCTCGGGGCGCGCGCCGTCGAGGCCGACGTGTTCGACGAGGCGTCGCTGCGCCGCGCGTTCGACGGGGCGGACGCCGTCGTCAACCTGCTGACACATGTCCCGCGTGCCGATCGCATGGCCGATCCGTCCGCCTGGGAGGAGAACGACCGTATGCGCACCGAGGCGTCGGCGGTGATCGCGCGCGCCGCCCAGGCCGCCGGCGTGCAACGGCTCGTGCAGGAGTCGATCGCGTTCGTGTACGCCGACGGCGGCGACGCGTGGCTCGAAGAGGATGCGCCGGTCGCCGGCGGCGGCGTGACGACGACCGCGCTGACGGCCGAGCGCAACGCGCGCGAGCTGTTCGAGGCCGACACCGTCGTGCTGCGCTTCGGGCTGTTCATCGGACCCGACAGCGGGTCCACGCTGGCCGCGCTGGAGGCCGCGCGCGGCGGCGCCTCGATCGCGGCCGGACCGCCCGGCGCCTACCGGCCGACGCTCTGGCTGGATGACGCGGCGGCGGCCATCGCCGCGGCGCTGCGCGTCCCGGCCGGGACGTACAACGTCGCCGACGCCGACCCGCCGACGAACGCCGAGATCGATGCCGCGCTGGCCGCCGCCGTCGGGGTGCAAGCCCTGCGCTCGCGGGCGCCGCAGGACGGGCCGCTGGCGCGCTCGCAGCGCGTGTCGAGCCGCCGGCTGCGCGAGGCGAGCGGCTGGACGTCGCGCATGCGCGCGGGCACGGAGAGCTGGGGCCGGATCGCCGCATGACCGCTGCGGAGCGCTTCGCGCAGGCACGCCCGCGGCTCCTGCGGCTCGCGTACAGCGAGCTCGGCGACATCGGCGAGGCGGAGGACACCGTGCAGGAGGCGTGGCTGCGGCTGGAGCGCGCGGACGCGGACGCGATCGAGAACCTCGACGGCTGGCTGACGACGGTCGTCGCCCGGCTCGCGCTCGATCGCCTGCGGTCCGCTCGCGCACGCCGCGAGACCTATGTCGGTCCGTGGCTCCCGGAGCCGCTCGTGTCGGATGACCCGGTGGACCGCGTCACGCTCGACGAGTCGGTCAGCTACGCGCTGCTGACCGTGCTCGAGCAGCTCTCGCCCGCGGAGCGCACGGCGTTCGTGCTGCACGACGTGTTCGACGTGCCGTTCGGCGACGTGGCCGAGGTGGTCGGCCGCACGCCCGAGGCGGTGCGACAGCTCGCCTCGCGCGCCCGCCGCCACGTCAAGCGCGAGCGCCCGCGCTTCGCGGCCTCGCGCGACGAGCACGACCGCGCCGTGCGAGCGTTCGCGCAGGCGATCGCCGAGGGCAACCTCGAGGGCCTTGTCGCGGTGCTCGACCCGGATGTCGTCTGGACGTCGGACGGCGGCGGGCGCGCGACCGCCGCGCGCAAGCCGCTGCTCGGCGGAGCGCGGGTCGCGCGCGCGTGGGTGGCGCTCAGCCGCAGGTCCGCGCACGAACCGATCGAGATCAAGCTCAACGGGCAGCTCGGGCTGGTGCTCTCGAGCGGCGACGGCCATCGCGCGGCGCTCTCGTTCGTCGTCAGCGACGGTCGCATCGCGCGCATCGACGCGATCCGCAACCCGGACAAGCTGCGGCGCCTCTAGTTCGCGATTCTCACGTTCGTTACGGGCCGCCAGACGAGGGGCGTCTTGGGATCCACCGTGGCGGGCGGCGGGTAGCTCCTGAACCGCCGTTTTCCGACGAAGACCTCGTATCGGCGGGTGTTCCAGCGACGTCGAGCCTCCTCAGGGTGTCGCGCTCTGGAAGCTTTCCGCACAGAGATGTGCCTTGTCGCCGACCGGGGCGGCCACGACATACGGCCCGCCACGGCCGCCGTCCTGTGAGATCGACTCGCCCACCAGGGCGAACCTCTGCCCGGCCTTGCTCTCGAGCCAGCGGCCGCTGCTGTGCTTGAACGTGCAGCTTGCCGGCTTGATGGTGTCGATGTGTACGCAGGGGACCCTGCCGTTGCGGATCCGCACGATGCGGCAGTTGGAGGATGCCCTTCCCGTGCGTGGCCTCGATGATCACCGGGTCGCACTTCGACGCGACGGGCTTCTGGCCGCACGTGCCGTGTTTCCTGTAGCTGCGGGTGGCGGGGCTGGGTCGGCATTGCCGGTCGCGCCGATCGCGCGCACCTCGAACACGCTCTGCTCGCCAAGCGCGATGGCCGGCGTCAGGTCGGCGCGGATGTGAGGCGAGCTGCAGCGCTCGAAGCGGCGATTGGGGTCCGGCGCGTCGTGGTCGGCGGGGCCGTAGGTGCGACACTCAAGCGTCGAACCCGGCTCGCTCGACTCGACATGAAGGTCGGCGGCGCGCGGCCGTCGCGACGGCCATTCCCAGACGTCGGCGGGTCGCCGTGGCGCTCACGCCTGCAGCACGCGCCATGGATCGGCGAGGTAGGCGAGGTCGTGGAGCCGCGGATGCGCGACAACGAGCAACGTGCGCTGCGTGAGCAGTCGCTGCGGGGCGGGCCGTTCCCCGCGGTGTCTCTCCCGCCGGTCCCTGCCGCTGGTCCCACATCCGCCCAGTACGGGGGCGGAGACCGGCCTCAGCTCGAAAGTAGCGGGAGCACCACGTGCATCGCCTCGATCTCGAGTGGCGTCATGTCGGGATGCCATACGTCCCAGATCAAGCACGAACGGGTTTCGTCCGACGTATTCCACGCGGAGTGGGCGAATGTGTCGTCGAAGACGAGGACCTTGCCGGCCTGCCAGCTTCGCTCCTCGGTGCCGACGCGGATGCCACAGCCCTCCGGGATCGCAAGGCCGATGTGACACGTGAGGACCATGTTCCAGCTGCCGTTGTGCAGCGTGATCTCCGATTGCGGCGCCAGCACCGAGAACAATGACTCACCGAGGCTGAGCGGTGTCGACGCGATGGCCATGCAGGTGTGCGGCAGCGCTGCGCGTTGGCCTCCACCCACTTGCCGAAGCGGGTCAAGAAGTAGATGGTCCAAGCGGCACCATCGCTCGCTGGCTCGGAGAGCGCCTCGTGCGCCTTCAGCGTCGGGTGGTTCTGCAGCTCGAGGTCGAACCCCCGGAGGTACGGCTCTTCGCCGTCCCTGCCCGGCAGCGCCTCGAATTCCGCGCGTATGAGGGCAAACGACGACTCGACGTGATGCACCCACGGCAGATCGTCGGCCTCATGCCACGGCTTTCGGTGAGACCCGGCATGTACAAGCCGGCGCCCCATTGCAGTGGAGGGCGCGGTACATCGATCTCACCGGCCCGGATTCGAAGCATGCCTTCGACTCGTTCCAGGCCGTCTGCATACCGAACCTCGACGCGACCGCGCTCAGGATGTCATCCACGTCGTCCATCGCTCTGATGGGACCATAACGGTGTGGTGGTTCAACGCTCACGTCACACCATCGGCTAGCTTGCAGGATGATGCTGCGGGTCTCCAACCTGCTCAAGGCAGTCGACGTGGACCCCCTCTTCGTCGATGTGGACTTCGTGCTCAACGACGTGACCACGTCGGCTCGTCGGACCGAACGGGGTCGGCAAGAGCACCCTGCTCAAGATCATCGCTGAGGATGTGCCTCCGGATGTCGGGTCGGTCCAGATCGGCGTGGAGGATCGCATCGGGTATCTGCAGCAGGACGCCTTCGCCGTCGATCAAACGGTCGAGTCGCTGCTCCGTGGCTCGCTTGGCGAGGTGCACGAGGTGGAGCTCGAGATGCGGGCCTCGAGGGCCGTCTGGCCGACGCCGATGCCGCTCAGCTGGACCGCTATGGGCAGCTTCAAGAGCGCTATCACCAGCTCGGTGGCTGGACGATCGACGCGGATCCACGGTGCGCGACCGGCTCGGCGTCGACAGCGTCCCGCTCGACACGACGCTGCGCGATCTGTCCGGCGGCGAACAGGCGCGCGTGCTGATGGCCGCCGCGCTGATGCGCGATCCGACGGTCCTCCTGCTCGACGAGCCGACCAACCATCTCGACCTCGAGGGGGTGCTGTGGCTCGAGGAGTTCATCGCGCATTTCCAGGCCGATCCTCCTCGTCAGCCACGATCGCCGGCTCCTCGACCGCTGCGTCCGCCGGGTGTTCGAACTCGACGGGATCAGCGAGGAGCTGCACGTCTACGAGGGAAACTACAGCGACTACAAGCGCGAGAAGCAGCGCCGGTGGCAACGGCGGCTGCTGGAGTACGAAGCGCAAGAGAAGCATCGCAAGCGTCTCGAGGCGGACATCGCGAGGACGAGCGCTTCGCGCAGTCCGTCGAGTCCGGCACGCGCAACGACCACGCGCGGCGACTTGCGGCAAAGGTGGCCAAGAAGGCCAAGGCCCGCGAGCGCATCCTCGGGCGCCAGATGAAGCTGGCGACCTGGGTCGCCCGTCCCGAGATGCGGCCGAGCATCGAATTGCGCTTTCGGAGATCGACGCCAACGGGCGCCGGCGTTCCCGGGTTGACGGACCTGCGCTACTCCCACGCCGGCCGTGAGGTACTTCATGGCGTCGACATCGACGCGCGGGGCCAAGATCCAATCGCCGTGGTGGGCCCGAACGGCAGCGGCAAGTCGTCGCTGCTGCGAGCGGTCTACGAGCGCGCTGACGACACGGGCTTGCGAATCGGATACCTGCCGCAGGACCATCGGCAGCGACCGCTCAACGAGAGCGTGCTCGGGTGCTTCCGTGCACAGATCGTCATGGACGAAGACGAGGCGCGTGCGTTGCTGGACCGGTTCCTCTTCGAGCAGTTCCAGATGCGACAACCGTTGCGCTCGCTGTCAAGCGGCGAGCGTATGCG
Organism: uncultured Solirubrobacteraceae bacterium; assembly: GCA_963727785.1. Taxonomy (GTDB): domain Bacteria; phylum Actinomycetota; class Thermoleophilia; order Solirubrobacterales; family Solirubrobacteraceae; genus CADCVQ01. The sequence continues at coordinate 598 of CAVSHS010000005.1, read as the reverse complement.
CCTCATGCTCGCAATGCTCGTGTGCTCCGACGCCGAGCTGTGACTTCTCGACGAGCCGACGAATCACCTCGACTTCGACTCACTCGACGTCGTCGATGGACGCGCTTCGCCACTATCGCGGGCTGCTGCTCGTCGTCTCACACGACCGTGAGTTCCTCCGTCACGTGCGCGTCGACGAGGTGCTCGCGATCCGCGCCGGCTGCCGCGACGACGCTCTTGCCGTCGAGCTCAGCCAAGAGCTCTTGAGCGGCGTATGAGCTCGCGCACCCGCTGGCCGGTCCGGCGCCGCATGACTCCGATATCTCCGCGCTTGAGCCCGCCCGGCGATTCGCCTACCGTGACAGAAAAGGCGCTGCCTATCGCCAAGACCGAGAGCGTCGCGGATTTCCAGCAACATGACCTACATCATCACCGATGCCTGTGTGGACGTGCACGATGCCTCGTGTCTCGAGGTCTGTCCGGTTGACTGCATCTACGACATCGGGCGCATGTTTGTGATCGCCCCGTCGGAGTGCATCGACTGCGCCGCCTGCGTCTGGGAGTGTCCCGTGCAGGCAATCGTGGACGAGCCCGATCTCCCGCCGGATCTCGAAGCGTT
>CAVSHS010000004.1:0-48670 GCA_963727785.1 uncultured Solirubrobacteraceae bacterium | reverse complement strand
CGCGCCCCGCGTCGGCGACGAGCGCGGCGACCAGTCCGTCGGGCGTGTGCTCGGCCGCCTCGACGTCGCGGCTCGAGCCCGTGCTCGCGCAGCGCGGTGCTCGTCACCGGCCCGATCGAGACGATCCGCTGGCCGGCGGCCGGCGCGCCCGCGGCCTCGACGAAGAAGCGCACCGACGACGCCGACGTGAACGTGACGTAGTCGGCGCCGAGCGCGGCCTCGCGCGCGGCGCCGTCGAGCGGCTCGGGGACGGTGCGGTACAGCGCCAGGATCTCGACGTCGACGCCGCGCTCGCGCAGCGCGTCGGGCAGGACGTCGCGCGCCTGCTCGGCGCGCGCGATGAGCGCGCGCGTCAGCGGCGCGCCCGGCGAGCTCCTCGACGAGCGACTCCGCGATCGCCCGCGGCGGCACGATGTCCGGCTCGATCCCGCCCGCCCGCAGCGCCTCGGCCGTGCCCGGCCCGATCGCGGCGATCGCGGGACCCGCGAGGGCGCGCGCGTCGCGCGCGATCTCGAGCAGGCGGCGGGCGCCGTTCGGGCTCGTCACGCACAGCAGGTCGAAGCCCGCGAGGTCGGGCAGCCGCGCGTCGAGCGGCTCGATCCGGATCGCCGGCGCCTCGACGACGCGGGCGCCGAGCGCGCGCAGCCGCCCGGCGAGCGCGCTCGCCTGCGCCCGGGCGCGCGTCACGGCGATGCTGCGCCCCGCGAGCGGCCCGGCTCGCGAACCACGCGAGCTCCTCGTGCAGCGCCGCGACCGCGCCCGACGACGGTGATCGCCGGCGCCCGCACGCCCGCCTCGCGGGCGCGCACGCGCGATGTCGGCGAGCGTGCCGGTCACCGTGCGCTGGTCGGCGAACGTCCCGCGCTGGACGACCGCGACGGGCTCGCTCGCCGGGCGCCCGCCCGCGACGAGCTGCGCCGCGATCCGGTCGAGCTTGCGCACGCCCATGTAGAAGACGAGCGTTCCCGGGAAGGCGGCGAGCGCCGGCCAGTCGACCTGCGTCTCGTCCTTGCCGGGATCCTCGTGGCCGGTGACGAACGCGACCGCCGCCGCCATCCCGCGCTGCGTGACGGGGATCCCGGCGTAGGCCGGCGCGGCGACGCCCGCGGTGACGCCGGGCACGACCTCGACCGCGATCCCCGCGCCGCGCAGCAGCTGCGCCTCCTCGCCGCCGCGGCCGAAGACGAACGGGTCGCCGCCCTTCAGCCGCACGACCTCGCGCCCGGCGCGGCCGTGCTCGAGCAGCAGGTCGTTCGTCGCCTCCTGCGGCACCTGCTCGCCGCCGCCGACCTTGCCGACGTCGATGAGCAGGGCGTCGGCGCGGGCGCCGTCCAGCGCGCCGTCGGGGATCAGGCGGTCGTAGAGGATCACGTCGGCGCGCGCGATCAGCTCGCGCGCGCGCACGGTCATGAGCCCGGCGTCGCCCGGGCCTGCGCCGACGAGATGGACGGTCACGACGGCGCGCCGCGGCTCGGCGGGACGTGGTCGGCGCGCCTCATCGCTCGTCTCGCTACCGCGCCGCGAGCTGCTCGGCGCGCGCGAGCAGGTCGCCGCCGCCCGCCGCCAGCACGCGCTCGGCCGCGAGCGCGCCGGCCTCGTCGGGCGTCGCGGCCGGCGGCGTCTCGTCGCGCAGCCAGGCCGAGCCGTCGGGCAGGCCGACGAACGTGCGCAGGACGATCCCGTCGTCGCCGATCGTCGCGTGCGCGCCGAGCGGCGTGTTGCAGGTCGCGTCGAGTGCAGCCACGAGGGCGCGCTCGGCGCGCAGCGCGTCCCACGCCGCCGCGTCGGTGATCGCGCGCACCGCGGCGGCCGCGCGCTCGTCGTCCGCCCGCGCCTCGAGCACGAGCGTGCCCTGCCCGGGGGACGGCACGAGCTCGGTCAGCCGGCAGCCGATCTCGTCGGCGCGGCCGAGCCGCTGCAGCCCGGCGGCGGCGAGCACGAGCGCGTCGACGTCGCCCTCTGCGAGCCGCCGCAGGCGCGTGTCGACGTTGCCGTGCAGGACGACGATCTCGAGGTCCTCGCGCAGCGCCAGCAGCTGCGCGGCGCGGCGCAGCGACGCGGTCCCGACGCGCGCGCCCGGGGCGAGCTCGCCCAGCGAGGCGGCGCCGACCAGCGCGTCGTACGGGTCGCCGCGCGGCGGCGCGCCCGCGAGCTGCAACCCCTCGGGCAGCTCGCTCGGCACGTCCTTGGCGCTGTGCACCGCGAGGTCGATCTCGCCGGCGAGCAGCCCGAGCTCGAGCTCCTTGACCCAGCGCTCCTTGTCCTTGTCGGAGCCGTTGCGCCCGCGGTTGCGGTCGCCGCTCGTCGTCACCGTGCACGAGCTCGGCATCCGGTCCGAGCAGCGCGGCGACGGTCCCCGCCTGGGCGAGGGCCAGGGCACTTCCGCGCGTCCCGATCCGCATCAACGCACCGCGTGACGCCGTCGCTACGACGCGCGGCGCGGCAGCGGGCGGACGTTGCTGCGGACACCCGCGGCCGCGGCGGCGGCCGCAGCGGCAGCGGCGGTGTCCTCGGCCGTCTCGGGCGCATCCGGCGCGCCCTCGAGCCCGAACAGCTCGCGCATGATCTGCAGGCGCCCGTGCGAGCGCTCCTCGGCCAGCGTGCGCAGCCGCAGCGTCGGCTCGTGCAGCAGCCGGTTCATCACCGACCGCGCGATCGCCTCGGCGCGGGCGATGTCGCGCTCGGACGCACGCTCCCAGCGCCTGGCGTTCTCCGCCAGGACCTGCTCGACGATCGCGTCGCCGTACTCGCGCAGCGCGCGGATCGTCGGCTGCACGGCGAGCGTCCCGAGCCACTCGGCGAAGCGCGAGATCTCCTCCTCGACGATCCGCTCGGCGCGCAGCGCCTCGGCCTCGCGGACGGAGACCGTGTGCGCGACGCGCGCCTGCAGGTCGTCCATGTCGAACAGCGAGACGCCCTCCAGGTCGGCGCAGGCGGGGTCGATGTCGCGCGGCACGGCGATGTCGACGAGCAGCAGCGGCCGGCCGTTGCGCGCGCGCATGACGACCTCGAGCTCCTCGACGCCGACGATCGGATGCGGCGACGCCGTCGAGGCGACGACGACGTCGGCGGTCGCGAGCTGGCGCGGCAGGTCGTCGAGCGCCACGACCTCGCCGCCGAAGCGGTCGGCGAGCGAGCGCGCGCGGTCGGCGTGGCGGTTGGCGACGAAGATCGTCGAGACGCCGTGGGCCGGCGAGCGCGCGGGCCGTCAGCTCGCTCGTCTCGCCGGCGCCGATGATCACGACCTTCGGGTCGGGGTTGTCGCCGAGCACGTCGCGCGCGAGCTCGACGGCGGTCGACGAGATCGACGCCCGCCCGAGCCCGATCGACGTCTCCGAGCGCACGCGCTTGCCGGTCTGCAGGGCGGCGGTGAACAGGCGGTTCGTCAGCGGCCCCGTCGTGCCGGCGGCGAGCGCGATCTCGTAGGCGCGCTTGACCTGGCCCTGGATCTCCGCCTCGCCGACGATCATCGACTCCAGGCCCGCGCAGACGCGGAAGAGCTGGCGCGCGGCGTCGCAGTTGCGCGGCGAGTAGATCCGCTCGGCGAGCTCGGTCGGGCGCACGTGCGCGCGCTTGGCGAGCATGCCGAGCACGCCGCTCTCGGCGGTGACGGCGTCGCCGACGACGAGCGTCAGCTCGGTGCGGTTGCAGGTCGAGATGACGACGGCCTCGTGCACCTCGGGGTGCCCGACGACCTCCTGCAGGAAGCGCGGTGACGTCGCTCTGCGTCAGCGCGAGCCGCTCGCGCAGCTGGACGGGCGCGGTCTTGTGCGAGATCCCGAGCATGATCAGCTCGGACGTCATGCGACCGGCTCCTTCGCGCGCTGCGGTGCCGCTGCGTCCTGCCTGCCCTCGACGAGCTCCGCCAGCTCGACCACCTCCCGTTCGATCCTGCTCAGCTTGCTTGCCATGATCGCCACGTAGATGAGGAGCAGCGCGACGAACACGAGATACGCCGCGGCCACATATTTTCCGGCCTCGTCGAGCGGGAGCGCGGGGAGCATCAGAGCTGTGGCGCCGCGCTGCGGCCGGGAAGCGCGAGCTCGTCGTCGTCGCCGGCGAGCCGGCGGCGCAGCGCTCGCAGCCGGAAGGTCGCGTGCTTGGAGGCCATCTCGTACTTGCACAGCGTGACGAACAGCAGCGTCATGCCGGCGAGCGCGACGACGAACGTCAGCGCCATCTTCCCCGGCAGGCCGCCGGTCGTCGTGTCGAACGTCTGCGGGTGGACGTACTGCTGGGCCATCCGCACCGCGGCGAAGTTCAGCGGCACGAACGCGCCCGCGACGACCGCGAAGACCGACGCGTAGCGGCTCTGCTTCTCGCGGTCCTCGATCGAGAAGCGCAGCGGCCAGTACGTCGCGTAGAGCAGGAAGACGATGAGGAAGGAGACGAGCATCGGCTCGTCCCAGACCCACCAGTGGCCCCATGACGCGCGCGCCCAGATCGAGCCCGTGACGAGCACGCCGACGGCGAGGATCACGGAGATGTGGATCGTCACGTAGGAGCGCATGTCCCACTTGGACTCGCGCGTGCGCAGGTGCATGACGGCGAACACGCCGCCCGCGACGAAGCCGCACAGCGCGACGATCGCCATCGGCACGTGGAGGTAGAAGATCTTCTGGATGAAGCCCTGGTCGGCCTCCAGCGGCGCGTAGAAGAAGACGAGCGTGAAGGCGCCCGTCAGCACGAGGGCGGTGGCGATCGAGAGGGGGCGCAGGCCCTTGCCGTAGACGATGGGGTCAATCCTCCAACAGAAAGTCGAAGACCGCATAGGCGATCAGCGCGAACAGGAGATCATAGATGGCAAGGATTGCCATCCAGTTACCGGGCAGCGCCCCCGCGCCACCGTCCTGCAGCAGCGGCGTGGCGCAGCGCGCGGCGGCGAGCAGGACCGGTACGAGCAGCGGCAGCGCGAGCAGCGGGACGATGAGATCGCGCGCGCGCGTCTGGATCGCGAGGCCCGCGACGAGCGTCCCGACGACCGCGATCCCGACGTTGGCGAGCGCGAGCACGAGCACGAGCTGCGGCAGCGCCTGGCCGAGCGGCGGGCCGAGCAGCAGCAGCGCGAACGCCGGCACGGCGACGACCTCGACGAGGCAGAGGAACACGAACAGCGCGACCGCCTTGGCGACGAGCAGCGCCGTGCGGTCGACCGGCGCGAGCAGGAAGCCGTCGAAGCCGCCCTGCTCGTACTCGGCGACGAACAGCCGGTTGACGCCGAGGATCGCCGCGAACAGCAGCGTCACCCAGAGCACGCCCGACGCGAGGTCGCCCGCGATCCGGTCGCGGTCCAGGCCGAAGTGAAAGACGACGTACGTCGCGATGCTGAAGAGCACCATCGCCGGCACGGACTCGCGCGTGCGCCACTCGAGCGTGAGCTCCTTGGACAGCAGCGCGGCGACCGTCGCCCTCATGCGTAGAGCTCGGCGATCTGCTCGGGCGCGATCTCGGCCGCGGGCGCCAGCAGCGCGACGCGGCCGGACTTCAGGCCGAGCGCGAGGTCGGCGCCGCGCAGGCCGCCGGCCGGGTCGTGGCTCGTGACGACGCGCGTGCGCCCGCTGCCCGGCCCGATCAGCGGCGCGACCTGCGCGGCGGCGGCCGGGTCGAGGTTCGCCAGCGGCTCGTCGAGCAGCAGCAGGTCGGGCTCGTGCAGGACCGCGCGCGCGATCGCCAGGCGCTGGATCATGCCGCGCGACAGCTCGGCGACGGGGTCGCCGCTGCGCGCCGTCATGCCGACGGCGTCGAGCACCTCGCCGACGCGCGCGCCGGGGACGCGGTGCAGCCGGGCGTAGAAGCGCAGGTTCTCGCGCCCGCTCAGCTCGCGGTACAGCAGCGGCTCGTGGCCGAGGAACCCGATCCGCCCGCGCACCTCCCAGCCCTCGTCGGGCAGCGCGTGGCCGAGCACGCGGACCTCGCCGGCGTGCGGGCGCAGCAGCGTCGCGAGCATCCGCAGCAGCGTCGTCTTGCCGGCGCCGTTGGGGCCGAAGACGACGAGCGTGCGGCCGGCCTCGAGCTCGAGCGAGACGTCGCGCAGCGCGGCGCGCTCGCCGTAGCGGCGCCCGGCGCCGCGCAGCGCGACGGCGAGGTCGGTCGGGGTGTCCGGCACGCCGCAGGACGCTACTTCAGCGACGGCCGCCGGCCGGGCGGCCGCACGTCACTCGTCCGGCCTGTGTGCGGCCCCCGCCTCCATCGCACGCGTGCGGGACTCCAGCAGCGTGATCTCGCTGCTGGCCGGGAACACCCGGGCCTCCCGTGGCCCGGTGACCGCCAGGCACGTGCCGGCGTCCAGATGCTCGGCCACGTCGGGGAAGTTCATCGTCGACACGATCAGCAGCCGCGCCGGCGCGGCGGCGCCGGTGGGGTTCGTGATCTGGTGGGCGCCGGCCGGACCGCGCGGGAACGCGACCACCGCGCCCGCCTCGAGCTCGCGCACGCCGTCGGGCGTGCGCAGCTGCGGCGTGCCGGAGAGGACGATCAGCAGCTCCTCGTTGCCGTGATGCAGGTGGTACGGCGAGACCGCTCCACCGGGGTCGATCTCGAAGAGCGTCGCGCCGAGCTCATCCGATCCGGCGCGTGCCGCGACGTGCATCGCGCGGAACCGGAACGGGTTCGGCGAACTCGCGATCCCACTCCGGCCGGTTGATGTTCGGATCGTCGGCCACGCCTGGGTGGTTGTATCAGGCGCGGTCGCGCTCAGCGCGCCGCCGGTGCGAGCGCGGCGGCGGCGAGGCACAGGACGCCGACGAGCGACAGGGCGGTGGGCAGGCTCGTGGCGTCCGAGAGCAGCCCGATCAGCGCCGGCCCGGCGATGAAGGCCGCGTAGCCGCTCGTCGCGACGGCGGCGAGCGCGGGCGCCGCCGGCCCGCCGGCCTGGCCCGCGGCGCTCAGCGCGAGCGGGAACAGGCCCGCGAGCCCCGCGCCCATGATCGCGAAGCCGGCGATCCCGGTCGCCACGCTCGCCGCCGGCCAGCGCCAGCGCGAGCCCGGCGAAGGCGAGCAGCCCGCCCGCGCGGACGACGGCGACGCGTCCGAAGCGCCCGGCGAGCGGGTCGGCGGCGAGCCGCCCGAAGCCCATCGTCAGCGAGAACGCGGCGAGCCCGAGCGCCGCCAGCGACGGCCCGGCGGAGGTCTCGCGGTCGAGCAGGATCGCGCTCCAGTCGTTCACCGATCCCTCCGCCAGCAGCGTGCAGAACGCGAGCAGGCCGAGCGCGGCCAGCGCCCGCGACGGCCGCGCGAACAGCGGTCCCTCGGCGCGCGCGTCGGCGACCGCGGGCAGCAGGCCGGGCCGCGCGGCGAGCACGGCGCCGGCGAGCAGCGCGGCGGCGAGCGCGAGGTGCGCGGCCGGCTTCAGGCCGGCCGCGGCGGCAAGGCTGCCCGCCCCTGCGCCGGCCAGCGCGCCGAACGAGAACGCCGCGTGAAACGAGGCGAAGATCGGGCGCGGCGCGCGCTGGGCGAGCGCGATGCCCTGCGCGTTCATGCTCACGTCCATCGCGCCGTTGGCGGCGGCCAGCGCGACGACCGCCGCGGCGAAGAGCGCCGGGGCCGGCGCGAGCCCGGCGAGCGCGAGCGCCGTCATGAGCGCGAGGCCGCTGGCGACCGTGACCGGCCGGCTGCCGGTGCGGACCGCCAGCGCGCCGGCCAGCGGCTGCGTGATCATCAGCCCGAGCGGCGCCGGCGAGCAGCACGAGGCCGAGCTCCCCGTCGCCGAGATCGTGCTCGCGCTGCAGGTCGGGCAGGCGCGAGAAGAGGCTCGCGAACGCGGCCCCGTTGGCGGCGAAGACCGCCGTGATGGCCGCGCGTGAGCGCAGGCTCAGGCGTGCGTTCGCTGCGCGGCGGCGATGAGGTCGCGCACGGCGCGCTCGTCGCCGGCGCGCAGCAGCGCGATCGGGTCCGGATCGCCGTTGACGATCGACTCGAAGAAGAGCTTGCGGTCCTGGTAGGTCGGCAGCGTGCCCTTCGCCCAGCCGCGCGCGTCGTTGAGGATGATCGCCAGCCGGGCGTACTCCTCGCCGAACAGCTCGCTGACCTCGGCCTTCATGCGCTTGGCGAGCGCCGGCGACGCGCCCGCCGTCGAGATCGCGATCGCGAGCGGGCCGGTGCGGACGATCGCCGGCAGGATGAAGTTGCACAGCGGCGGGACGTCGACGATGTTCACGAGCATCGCGCGCCGCTCGGCATCGTCGAAGACGCGGATGTTGATCTCCGAGTCGTCGGTGCAGGCGATGACCATGAACGTGCCCTCGAGGTCGGCCGGCTCGTAGGCGCGCTGCTCCCAGGCGATCGAGCCCTCGGCGGCGAGCGCCTCGAGCTCCGCCACCGCGCCGGGCGAGACGAGCGTCACGTCGGCGTCGCAGGCGAGCAGGCCCTCGACCTTCTCCAGGCCGATCTCGCCGCCGCCGACGACGAGGCAGCGCCGGCCCGTGAGCTTCAGGCAGGCGATGTAGAAGGGGGTGTCGAGCATCCCCTGCACGCAGGACTGGTCGCAGACGCCCTTGCGCAGCTGGCAGACGCAGTCTTTTCCGGCATAGGCCTGTGCAGGCATCCGTCCAAGGGTAATACGCCGTACCCGCGGAGGGTGCGGCGCGCTCGTACGCATCGATCGCCCGGCCACGACCACCCGGTCCACCCCTCCTTGATCGATGCAGTTCGCAAGCGGTGGCGCCACCGCCGTGCGCCGGCACCCGCCCGCCTCCGCGTGTGCAACGCGCTCACGCGACGACCCGGCTGCACTACCGTTTCAGGGCTCCGGTATGGACTCCTACTTCGACGACAGCTCGATGCTGCGCCGGGTGCACCGCGAGTTCGCGGTGGCGCTGTCCGGCCCGCGGGCGCTGCTCATGCAGGCCGCGCACCCGGTCGCGTTCGAGGGCTTCTTCGCCCACACAGGCGCCTTGGACGAGCCGTACAAGCGCCTGCGCCGGACGGCCGAGGTGATGGACACGATCGCGTTCGGCTCGCGCGCCGACGCCGACCGCGCGGCGCGCCGCGTGCGGGCGATGCACGGCAAGGTCCGCGGCCAGCTCGAGCGCCCCGCCGGCCGCTTCCCCGCCGGCACGCCCTTCGCCGCCGACGACCCGGACCTGCTGCTGTGGGTGCTCGCGACGCTCGTCGACTCCGCGCTCGTCTTCTACGACAAGTACGTCGCGTCGCTGTCGCAGGCCGAGCGCGACGCGTACTGGCAGGACTATCGCGTCATCGGCACCCTCTTCGGCCTGAAGGACCACGAGATGCCCGTCGACATCCGCGACTTCGACGACTACATGCGCGACATGATCACCGGCAGCGAGCTGTTCGTGACGTCCGCCGCCCGCGAGCTCGCGCTGCAGATCGTCATGCGCCCGCCGGTGCCGCTCGCCAGGCGCCCGGTGCTCGAGGTCGTGAACTTCATCACCGTCGGGCTGCTGCCCGTCGAGCTGCGCCGCCAGTTCGGCCTGTCCTGGGATCCGCTGCGCGCGCTCATGCTGCGCGGCGGGGCGGAGTACGCCAAGCGCGTGCTCGTGCCGCTCGCGCCGGGGCGGCTGCGGTTCGTGTCGAGCGCGCGGGCGGGGTAGGGGCCGCGGACGCAAGCGGTTTGCGATCACGTCGGCGAGGTCGCGCGGAGACGTCGTGCCACGGAGACGTTCGACTGGCCCGGGACTTATCCTGAGCCCGTGTCCGCTGTCGATGAGCTCCTGCAGTCCTACGTCGACGCTTCCGGCCTCCGGGAAGCCGCGGCGGCCCTCGATGAGCTCGTGCCGAGCGACGAGCTCCCCGCGCACGTTCTCGGCGACTGCTATGACGACCTCGCTGAGGCGGCGGCGAACGATGACGAGTACGCGCTGGCGGCGCGATTGCAGCGACGCGCTGTGCAGCTCGGGTGCCGCCATCCGAAGATCGCGCGGGAGATGCTCGGCTGGTATCTCCTCAAGGTCGGCTCGACGCTCGACGGTGAGGCGGCGTTCGCGGCTCTGCGGACCGAGTGGCCCGACGATGTCCATCTCCTCATCACGCTCGGGCATGCAAGATCAGACGCCGGACTGCAGGACGCCGCGCTGGCCGCGTTCGAGAGGCAGTGGAGGTCGGCAAGCGGGTGGGCCCCGCGGACGATCTGGATCACGCTCGCATCGAGCGTCGTTCCGAGCGCGAGCACGTCGGCCTGCCGCTCGACGAGGACGACCACCTGGCTCCGCCGCCGCGGCCGCTCATCATCATCAACGAGCAGATCGCTTGGGCGCTGGCGTGGTTTCCCCCGACCAGCACGCCGCCGCGCTGGCTCGCTGGCCGTCGCTCCGCGAGGACTTCGCCGATCCGGCCGCCTACAACGGTCGGCTGGAAGATCACCTGCGCCAGCTGCACCGCGAGACCGGTCGCCGCCCCAGCATCGCGCCGCTGGACGTCGACGATCTCGCCGCCTGGGCGGCCCGCAACGGTCATGACCCCGACACCGGCTCGTCACGTAGCCGGTTCGCGGCCGAGCTTGCCCGCGCCGGCCACTCGCTCGCCTGGCCGCCTGGCCGCAACGATGCATGCTGGTGTCGATCGCGGGCGCAAGTACAAGTGTTGCTGCGGGAAGGGCTGAACGGCCGGAGCCGCTCGCGCGGCAGCGGTCAAGATGGACGGTGCAGCCGGCAGATTTCGGAACGCGCCGACGTATGGCTGCGGAGTGGCCGCTCGTGCGGCCGTCAGGCGCGCCACACGGTGTCGCCGAGCGCCTGCGTCGTGAGCGTCACCCCGTCGCGCGCCGCGGTCTGGCCGCGGCGGCGCCAGTAGTCGAGCACCGCCTGCGGGGGCGGCTCCTCGTACATCAGCGCGATGACGACCGGCCGGTCCTTCAGGCTCGGGTACGTCGCCACCATCTGGCCCTCGAGCGCGTAGCGCAGGTAGACCGCGAGCTTGCGCTTCAGGCGGCCGCGCTCCGAGCCGGAGCCCGACCACGGGCCGGTCTGCACGATCGACAGCAGTGCGTTCCCATCGACATCCTCGGCGATGACGTCGATCTCATCGGGAGCGTCGATACCCGGCATGCATGCAGGGTACGACTGCGCCGCCGCAGCCGCATTCACGCCACGGGCGGCGGCGCAGTCGCGCGCCGTCAGACCTGCTTCTGGTACGCCCCGAACGCCTTCGTCGCAAGCGCCAGGCAGACCACCGCGAACGCGACGAGCAGGCCGCAGTAGCCGGCGACGCTCGCCCAGTCGGTGCTCGCATCCGACCGCCTCGCGGCCCGCGACGATCGCCCAGTCGACGGGGTTGAAGTCCGACACCGTGCCGATCCAGTCCGGCAGCAGGCTCGGCTGCATGAACGCCGTCGAGAGGAACACGAGCGGCAGCTGCAGGAACGTCACGGCGCCGATCAGGCTCTCCTCCTTGCGGGCGACGAGCGCCAGCGCGTTGGAGAGCGCCGCGAACGCCGTCCCGAGCAGGCCGGCGATCAGCAGGAGCACGGCGACGCCGAGCACCCCGCCCTCGAACCGACACGCCGATCGCCAGCGCCAGCCCGACGATGACGACCGACTGCAGCAGCACCTGCACGAGGTTCTGCCCGACGCGTCCCGCGATGAGCGGCAAGCGCCGCACCGGCGTCACGAGCAGCCGGTCGGTCACGCCGCGATCGAGGTCCTCGATCGTCGTCATGCCGTTCCAGCCGCTCGAGAAGAACGCCGTCATGACGAGCACGCCGGGCACGAGGTACTGCTTGTAGTCGCCGCCCTCGAAGCCCGGGATCTCGACGACCTTTTGAAACAGCGCGCCGAACAGCAGCAGCCAGATCACCGGCTGCACGAGCACGATGGCGATGAACCAGGGCTGGCGCCAGAGCCGCAGGAGATCGCGGATCGTCAGGGCCCAGGTGTCGGAGATGGCGGTCATCGGTTGTCCTCCTTGGTCTCGGAGCTCGTCGCCTCGGCGGCCGCGAAGGAGCGGCCCGCGAAGCGCAGGTAGACGTCGTCCAGCGAGGGCCGCGCGACGGTCACGGACGCGACCGCGATCGCGTGCGCGTCGAGCGCGGCCAGTACGGCGGGAACGGCGCGGGCGCCGTCGGCGGCGCGGGCGCGCAGGCTGCGACCCTCGACCTGCACCTCGCGCAGGTCCTGCACGTGCGCGAGGGCGGCGTCGACGTTGCCGTTGACGCTCACGCCGGCGTCGAGCTCGACGTGCAGCGCGTCGCCCTCCAGGCCGGCCTTCAGCGCCTCGGGCGTGCCCTCGGCGACGACCCGCCCGCGGTCGACGATCGCGAGGTTCGAGGCCAGCTGGTCGGCCTCCTCGAGGTAGTGGGTCGTCAGGAGGATCGTCAGGCCCGTCGTCGTCGCGCAGGCGCGCGATCTCCTTCCACATCGCGACGCGCACCTCGGGATCCAGCCCGGTCGTCGGCTCGTCGAGGAACAGCACCTGCGGCCGGTGCACGAGGCCCATCGCGATGTCGAGGCGGCGCTGCATCCCGCCCGAGTAGCCGCGCGCGACGCGGTTGGCGGCGTCGGCGAGCCCGAACTCGGACAGCAGCTCGTCCGCGCGCCGGCCCAGCTCGCGGCCGCGCATGCCCTGCAGCCGCCCCTGCAGGACGACGTTCTCCCGCCCCGTCAGGTCGATGTCGACGCCCGAGCGCTGCGCGACGACGCCGATCGCGCGCCGCACGTGCGGCCGCCTCGCTCGTGACGTCGAAGCCGGCGACGCGCGCCGTGCCGCCGTCGGCTCGGGCAAGCGTCGTCAGCACCTTCACCGCCGTCGACTTGCCCGCGCCGTTGGGTCCGAGCAGGCCGAAGATCGTCCCGGCAGGCACGTCGAACGTCAGGCCGTCGAGGGCGCGGACGTCGCCGTAGTTCTTCCTGAGGTCGGTTGCTTGGATCATCATGGTCTCCTAGAATGGCTCGACAGGCGAATATCTTAGTTTTCTAACTACTCACATGTCAAGACAAACGAAGGACGAACTCATCGACGAGCTGACGCGCGAGGTCCGCGCGGCGCAGGGCGCCGTCGACCAGATGGACGACGCCGCGTGCCGCGCGCTGGGCGTCAACCGCACGGACGGGCGCTGCCTGGACGTCATCGATCGCGAGGGCCCGGTCGCGGCGGGCCGCCTCGCCGAGGCCAGCGGCCTCACGACCGCTGCCGTGACGGCCGTCATCGACCGCCTCGAGAAGGCCGGCTACGCGCGCCGGATCGGCGACCCGCACGACCGCCGCCGCGTGCTCGTCGAGCTCACGCCGCGCCTGCGCGAGCGCGCTGAGGCGATCTGGGGCCCGTTCGCGCTGTTCCACGACGTCCTCGCGGGCTACACGGTCGAGCAGCTCGAGCTGCTGCGCGACTTCCATCGCATGGGGCGGGAGTACAACGAGCAGCGGGCGGCGATCGTCCGCGAGATGCGCTTCGAGGACTGATGGTCGATCGCGGCGGTCTGCTCGGGGTCGTCTATCCGAGCAGAACACACCATGCGGTGCTCAGCTTTGGGGGCGGCGTGGGGCCTTTCGGTCCCACAGCGTTCATAAGGCCCCACACCCCCCATCGGGATGGCCCCCAGGCCGGTGCACACGACCAACGCTGGGCCGGTCCCACCCCTCCTTCATCGATGCCGTTCCCAAGCGATCCGCGCCCGGACGGGCCGTAACAGCCGGGCCAGCGGGGGCCGGTCCACGGGCGCCAACCGCTACAGCTCGCGCTCGAAGTGGTGCGCGCCGATCCGCATGCCGCAGTTGAAGTACAGCCGGTGTGCGTCGCGCCGGTTCTCGCCGACGCCGGAGTCCAGCTGCAGCTCGAGGCAGCCGAGGCGCCGCGCCTCCTCCGCGCACCATTCGAGCAGGGCGCGCGCATGGCCACGGCGGCGCGCGGCGGGATGCGTGGAGAGGTCGTCGATGTACAGCACGCGCCCGTGGGCGAGCATCTCCAGCACGCGAAAGCCGGCGACCGCGGTAACGCGCCCGTCGTCCTCCACGGCCGCCGCGAGGCGGTAGCCCTGTGGGCGCTGCAGCTCGTCGACGCGCCGCGCGAACTCCGCCTCGTCGCTGAGGTGCGTGCGCAGCGCCTGCATCGCGTCGTAGGCGCGCGCCGTCTCGCCCGCCTCGAGCTCGCGGATCGTCACCGCCGCCGCACCGCCCGCAGCGAGCGGCACGCGACGCGGGCGAGCGGCAGCGCCCCGTTGCGCCAGCCGCGCTCGCGGTCGGCGTCGCGCGCCGAGCGCAGCCGGGCCAGCGCGCGCCAGGCCGCGACGAGCGAGCCGTCGTAGGGCTGCCACCACGGCATCCGCCCGGCGGACGGATCCCAGGTCACGAGCTTGGGCTCGACCATCGCGCGCAGCGCGACGGTGCCGCGCGCGCGGCCGATCCCCGAGCCGTGCACGGCGCCCCACGGAAGCTGCGGCTCGGTACGGGAGACGACGTGGTCGTTCATCCACACCATCCCGGCGCGGATCTCGGCTGCGACGCGCGCGCCCTTGTACTGGTCGGCCGTCCAGACCGATGCGCCGAGCCCGCCGATGCCCTCGTTGCAACGCGCGATCCCGTCCTGCTCGCTGTCGACCGCCTCGATCGCGAGCCACGGCCCGGGCGCGTCCTTGCGCAGCAGCTGCGCGTCCTGCGGCACGCCCGTCAGCACCGCGGGAGCGAAGAACGCGCCCTCGCGCCCGGCGACGGTCACCGGCCCGCCGCAGTGCAGCGTCGCGCCGCCGGCGACGGCCTCGTCGACGAACGCGACGAGGCGCTCGACGCGATCGGCGGCGAGCAGCGGCCCGATCTCCGTCGTCGCGTGGCCCGGATGCCCGACGTGCAGCGCGCGCGCATGGGCGACGACGCCCGACAGGAAGCGGTCGTGGCGCTCGCGCAGCACGTACACGCGCGCCAGGCTGCCGCCCGACTGGCCGGCGTTCGCGAACGCGCCCCAGACCGCGCCCGCGACCGCGCGCGGGACGTTCGCGTCGGCGAGCACGAGCATCGGATCCTTGCCGCCGACCTCGATCGTCGCGCGCTTGAGCTCGCGCGCGCACGCCTCGCTGACGTCGCGGCCGGCCTGCGAGGAGCCGGTGAAGCGCACGTGCGCGATGTGCGGCGCGGAGACGAGCGCGCGAGCCGTCTCCGGGTCGCCGTGGACGACCTGCAGAAGGCCCTCGGGCAGCCCGGCGCGCATGAACACCCGGGCGATCCGCTCACCCGCGAGCGCCGCCAGCGGCGACGGATGCAGGACGACGCCGTTTCCGCCCATGAGCGCGATCGCGATGTCGCCCAGCGGCGTCGCGAACGGCTCGGCGCCCGGCGTCAGGACGGCGACGACGCCGAGCGGCTCGAACGTCAGCCGCGCGCGCTTGGCCGGCTGCAGCGAGCGCGACAGGCCGACGCGCTCGGGGCCGAGGATGCGCGGCCCGTGCTCGGCCAGCCAGAGCAGCGTCTCGACGGCCGGCAGCAGCTCCATCGTCTGCGCCTCCGCGACCGGGCGGCCCTGCTCGGCGACGATGATCCGCACGAGCTCGTCCCACTCGTCGATGACGGCCTGGGCGGCACGCGCGAGGTAGCGCGCGCGGTCGGCGTGGCGCAGCTGCGCCCACAGCTGCTGGACCTCGTCGGCCTCGGCGACCGCGGTCGCGACGTCGTCCGGCGCGGTCGCGACCGTCGTCCCGAGGCGGGTGCCGTCGATCGGGCTGATCGACTCGAACGTCGTGGCCGCCGTGGCTCGCGCCGACATCCGGACGATTGTGTCAGGCGCTGTCCGTGCGCCGCCCAAGTGGCCAGCCGAGCCCGGGAAGCGCAGGCGCGCGCCGGCCGCCGCCGGGCCGCTCGCGCATCGCCGCGCGGCGTTCAGGCGCGCCCGCGGCCGCGCCGGATCTCCTCCAGGCGGTCGCGCTGCGCCGCCTCGGCATCGTCGGGCTCGTAGAAGCGCACGCCGACGACCTCGTCGGGCGCGACCTCCTGCGGGCCGAGGTGGCCGGGGTGGTCGTGCGGGCTGTCGTAGCCGACGGCCTGCGAGCGGATCTGCGGCGGCGGCGCGGCCGCGCCGTGCGTGCGGACGTGGTGCATCGCGGCACCGATCGAGCGCGTCGCGGCCTTGGACTTCGGCGCGAGCGCGAGGTAGATCGTCGCCTGCGAGAGCGCGTGGATGCACTCCGGCAGGCCGACGTGCTCGACGGCCGCGGCCGCCGCGGTCGCGACGACGAGCGCCTGCGGGTCGGCGTTGCCGATGTCCTCCGAGGCGAGGATCACCATCCGCCGCACGATGAAGCGCGCGTCCTCGCCGCCCTCGAGCATGACCGCGAGGTAGTAGAGCGCGGCGTCGGGATCGGACGCGCGCGTGGCCTTGATCCAGGCCGAGATGTAGTCGTAGTGCTGGTCGCCGGCGCGGTCGAAGCGCAGCGCCTTGCGCTGCAGCGCCTCCTCGGCTCCCTCCTGCGTGACGCTCGCGCCCGCGCCTGCCGTCTCGCATGCGAGCTCCAGCGCGGCGAGCGCCGTGCGCGCGTCGCCGCCCGCGCGCGCGGCGAGGAACTCGAGCACCTCGTCGGGCACCTGCGCCGCGGCGCATTCGCCGCGCTCGATCGCCCGGCGCAGCAGCAGCTCGATGTCCTGCGCGCTCAGCTCGTGCAGCTCGTAGACCTGCGTGCGGCTCAGCAACGCCGAGTTGACCTCGAAGTACGGGTTCTCCGTCGTCGCCCCGATGAGCGTCACGAGGCCCTCCTCGACGGCCGGCAGCAGCGCGTCCTGCTGGGCCTTGTTGAAGCGGTGGATCTCGTCGAGGAAGAAGACCGTCGGCTCGCCGCGCGCCTTGCGCCGGTGGGCGGCGCGGTCGATGACGCCGCGCACCTCGGCACGCCCGGCCTGCACCGCGCTGAGCTCCTCGAAGGCGGCGCGCGCCGAGCCCGCGACGATCCGCGCGAGCGTCGTCTTGCCGCTGCCCGGCGGGCCGTGCAGGACCATCGAGTGCGGCCGTCCCTCGGCGATCGCGCGGCGCAGCGTCGTCGGCGCCTCGGGCGTGCCGAGCAGGTGCTCCTGGCCGACGAGCTCGTCGATCGTGCGCGGGCGCATGCGGACCGCCAGCGGCGCATCGGCGGGCGGCACCGGCGTCGCGGTCTGCGGTGGCTCCTCGCCGCCGGTGTCGAAGAGCTGGTCGGTCATCGGCCAAGTATCACGCGATCAAGCGCGACCCCGCGCGCCCGCGCGCGGCTATCTTCGCCTGGAGATGAAGCATGGACGCGGTATATCGGGCCCGGCCCTCGCCGTCCTGACAGCGCTCGTGCTCACCTCGTGCGCGAGCGACGACACCGCGGGCAAGGGCGATCCGGTCGCCGGCAAGCGCCTCTTCGCCGCGCAGGGCTGCGCCGGCTGCCACACGTTCAAGGCCGCCGCGTCGAAGGGCACGGTCGGGCCCGACCTCGACAGCGTCGCCGCGAGCCCGGGCCGCGTGCTCGCGCAGCTGCGCAAGCCCGGCGGGATCATGCCGAGCTTCGCGAGCAGGCTGTCGGACCGCCAGAAGGCCGACATCGCGGCCTTCGTCGGCGCGGGCAGGGCGTCGGGCAAGGCCGTCGCCGCGCCGTTCGCGCCGGACGGCAAGCGGATCGCCGACTGCCGCGCCGCCAGCACGGAGTGCCTCGAGCAGGCCTTCGGCAACCTCGTCTTCAACGAGGGGCCCAAGCCGGCGCTCGACACGCTGCAGCGGATGCTCGCGACGAACACCGCGGTCGCCGCCGACTGTCACCGGATCGCGCACCGGATGGGCTCCGCGGCGCTGACGCGCTTCAAGGACAAGGTCGCGCCGGCGTTCATCGCGGGCAGCCCGGTCTGCGCCTCGGGCTACTACCACGGGATCATCGAGCGGGCGTTCCTCGGCCAGCCGACGGACAAGCTCGCCGTCGTCGCGCGCCAGCTCTGCAGCGACCCGAAGATCACCGCCCAGCGCTTCCTCGACTACCAGTGCATCCACGGCCTCGGGCACGGGCTGATGATCTACACCGGCTACGACCTGCCGGGCTCGCTGAAGACCTGCGACGAGCTGCGCACCGGCTTCGATCGCGTCTCCTGCAGCGGCGGCGTGTTCATGGAGAACTTCAACTCCTCCTACGGCGTGACGTCGAAGTACCTGCGCAAGGGCGACCCGATCTATCCCTGCAACGACGTCGCCGAGCGCCACAAGCTCTACTGCTACCTGCTCGTCACCGCGAACATCCTGCGCGTCGAGAACGGCGACCTGCGCAAGACCGCCGACGCCTGCCGCCTCAGCGAGCCCGCCTGGGTGAAGACGTGCTACGAGTCCTTCGGCCGCGACGCCTCGGGCATCGCCGGCAAGAGCGCGAGCAAGGCGCTGGCGAGCTGCCGCCTGGCGAAGCGCAACGAGGGCGACTGCCTGTACGGCGTGTCGCGCGAGATCGTCAACTCCGACGCCGCCGGCGGGCGCGGCGGCCGCTTCTGCGCGCGCGCCCCGTCGCGCTACCGCGTGCACTGCTACGAGGGCGTCGGGTCGGTGCTCGCGTCGCTCGAGCCGACTCCCACGGCGCTGCGCGCGACCTGCGCGACGGTCAGCGGGCGCTACGCGCGCGGCTGCCTGCGCGGCGCCGGCCTCGTCTCGTAGCCCCCGCTCGCGAACATGGGGCCGCGACCCGATCGAGACGGCCGTCGCCGATCTCTACCATCCATGCGATCGTGGCCGCCGACCTTCAGCAGGACACGACCGAGCTGCTCCAGCGGCTGATCCGCTGCAACACGGTCAACCCGCCCGGTAACGAGCGGGTCGCCCAGGAGGGGCTCGCCGCCGACCTGCGCGACGCGGGCTTCGAGGTCGACCTGCTCGGCGCCGCAGCCCGAGCGGCCGAACCTCGTCGCGCGCCTGCGCGGCGCCGCTCGATGGCCCCACGCTCTGCCTGCTGTCGCACGTCGACACCGTGCTCGCGACGGCGGCGGACTGGACGCACGACCCCTGGTCGGGCGATCTCGACGGCGGCTGCGTCTGGGGCCGCGGCGCGCTGGACATGAAGTCCCAGACCGCCGCGGAGCTGACGGCCGCGCTGTCGCTCGCCCGCTCCGGCTGGCGGCCGGCGCACGGCGACCTGCTCGTCGTCGTGGTCGTCGACGAGGAGGTCGGCGGCGAGCTCGGCGCGATCTGGCTGTGCGAGAACCACCCCGACAAGGTCCGCTGCGACTACCTGCTCAACGAGGGCGCCGGCGCGGTCTTCCCCTACGACGGCGACCGCTACTACGGCGTCTGCGTCGCCGAGAAGGGCGTCTTTCGCTTCCGCGTGCTGACCGACGGCATCGCCGGCCACGCCTCGATCCCGAAGATCGGCGACAACGCGCTGCTGAAGATGGCGCCGCTGCTGGCACGGATGGCCGAGCGCCAGCCCGGCTACGACCTCACCGACGCGCCGCGCGCGCTGCTGGAGGGGCTCGGCCTCGAGGTCAACGGGGACACCGAACCCGACCCGACCCCGGCGCTCGAGCGCCTGCGCGCAACCGACGCCGGCCTCGCGCTGCTCGTCGAGCCGATGCTCGGCGTGACGCTCGCGCCGACGCGGATCTGGGGCTCGGAGAAGATCAACGTCATCCCGGCGAGCGCCGAGTTGCGCGTCGACTGCCGCGTGCCGCCGGGCCTGGGCGCCGAGCACGCGCTCGCGCGCATCCGCGAGGTGCTCGGCGAGGACGGCTACCGGCTGGAGTTCACCGAGCAGGTCATGGGCAACGCGTCGCCGGTCGACTCGCCGCTGATGGACGCGATCGTCGAGTGGGTGCGGGTGAATGACCCCGGCGCGCACGTTGTTCCGACGATCCTGCCCGGGTTCACCGACTCGCGCACGTTCCGCGATGCGTTCCCGGATTGCGTCGCGTACGGATTCTTCCCGCAGCGCCATATGAGCCTCTACGAGACATCGCCGCTCATCCACTCCGCCGACGAGCGCATCGACGTGCGCGACCTCGGCTTCGCGACGACGTTCTTCCGCGACGTGTGCAAGGAGGTGCTCGGTGGCTGACAAGCTGCGCCTCGGCGGGATGGCCCTGCGCAACGGGCTGCTCGTGCACGGGCCGACGCACTGGGCCGCCGCGGTGCGCCGCGGCGACGGGACGATCGCGACCGCATCGGGTCGCAAGCCGCGCGTGCGCGGCGTCGAGAAGCTCGCCGGGGTGCGCGGGGTCGTGCGGCTCGGCGAGGCGATGGTCGTCATCCCGCTCGTCAAGCGCGCGCTGCCCGAGGCGAAGCTGCCCTTCCAGGACGTGCGGGTGCTCGGCTCGATGCTCGCCGCCGCGGGCGGCGGGCGCCTGCTGCGCAGCCGCCTGAAGGCCGGCACCGGCGCCGAGGCCGTGCTCGCCGCCGTCTCGCTGCTGCCGAGCGTCGTCGCCCTGCGCGGCGGCGAGCTCGCCGAGTACCACGGCGTCGAGCACAAGTCGATCGCCGCCTACGAGAGCGGCTCGCCCGACGCGGCCGGCGCCGCCAAGGAGCACGATCGCTGCGGCTCGCACCTCATGACGCCGCTGCTGGCGTCCAACCTCGCGGGCGCAGCGCTGCTGCGCCGCACGCTCGGCCACCCGGGCCCGGGCGCGCAGCTCGCGGTCGGCCTCGCCTCGCTCGGCATCGCCGTGGAGATCTTCGTCTGGACCGAGCGCCACGCCGGCAGCGCCGCCGCGCGCGCCCTGCGCCGTCCGGGCCATGAGCTGCAGCGTCTGCTCGGTACGCGCGAGCCGAGCGAGCACCAGCTCGAGGTCGGGCGCGCCGCGCTCGCCGAGATCCTGCGGGTCGAGACACCGCCAACCGGCTAGAGCACGGAAGGACAAGGCATGGATGCCGCCCCACACCAGAGCTTTCTGGACAGCGTCAAGGACTTCGGGCTGGAGTGGTCGGGCGTGGCCACGATCCTCTTCATGTTCCTCATCGCCTTCTTCCTGTGGCGGACGCTGAAGCTCATGCCGCGGACCAAGCCGATGCAGATCAAGCCCGAGGTGAAGACCTCGATCGGCTGGGACGACATCGCCGGCGTCGACGACGCCAAGGACGAGCTGCGCGAGGTCGTCGAGTTCCTGCGCGACCCGAAGGAGTTCACGAAGCTCGGTGCGCGCGTGCCCGCCGGCGTGCTGCTGCACGGCCCGCCCGGCACCGGCAAGACGCTGCTCGCCAAGGCCGTCGCGCATGAGTCCGGCGCGCAGTTCTTCTCGCAGTCGGCGGCGTCGTTCGTCGAGATGTTCGCGGGCCTCGGCGCGGCGCGCATCCGGCGGCTGTTCGGCGAGGCGCGCAAGAACGCGCCGGCGATCATCTTCATCGACGAGCTCGACGCCGTCGGCGGGCGTCGCGGCTCGGACTTCTCGGGCGAGCGCGAGCAGACGCTCAACCAGCTGCTCGTCGAGATGGACGGCTTCGACTCGACCGGCGACGTCGTCGTGATGGCGGCCTCGAACCTCCTGGAGAAGCTCGATCCCGCGCTGCTGCGCCCGGGCCGCTTCGACCGCCAGGTGTTCGTCTCGCCGCCCGACATCATCGGCCGCGAGCGGATCCTCGGCGTGCACACGCGCGACAAGCCGCTGCGCGACGGCGTCGACCTCGGCATCGTCGCGGCGCAGACGAGCGGCCTGACCGGCGCCGACCTGGCGAACCTCTGCAACGAGGCGGCGATCCGCTGCGCGCGGCGCAAGGGCCTCGCGCTCGGCCGCGAGGACTTCGACCAGGCGCTCGAGCGGGTCATCGCCGGGCGTGCAGTCGCGGCGCGTCCTCAACGCGCACGAGAAGCGGGTGGTCGCCTACCACGAGGCCGGCCACGCGCTCTGCGCCGAGCTGCTGCCGGCCGTCGACCGCGTCCACAAGATCTCGATCGTCCCGCGCGGCCGCGCGCTCGGCTACACGCTCAACCTGCCCGACGAGGATCGCTACCTCAAGACGCGCGAGGAGCTCATCGACCACATGACCGTGCTGCTCGGCGGCCGGATCGCCGAGCAGATCGTCTTCGGCGAGGTGACGACCGGCGCGTCGGACGACCTCAAGCGCGTCTCCGAGGTCGCGCACGCGATGGTCTACGACTACGCGATGGGGACCCCGGGGACGGCGCAGCGCGCGATCGCCGAGGGCGACACGGGCTCCGAGCAGTTTCGCCGCGTGCGCGACGAGGAGCAGCAGGAACTCGCCTTCGAGGCCCAGCGCGCGGCGCACGAGCTGCTGACCAGGCAGCGCGGCAAGCTCGAGGAGCTCGCGCTCGCGCTGCTCGAGCGGGAGGTGCTGGAGCGCGACGACATCGACACGATCATGCGGGGCGTTCCGCGCATGCAGCGCAGCGCGGGTCACCAGGGGCTGCGTGTCGCGGCGGCGGCGACGGCGGCGGTGCCCGTGCCTGGTCCGGAGCCGGGGTCTCGTGCGGTGGCGCAGGACGCCGCTGGCAACGCGCGGACGCTGGCGCCCCCGCTGGGTGGCTGAGCCCCCGCGGCGCCCGCGCGGTCGCGGCCAATAGGATGCGGGCAATGTTCAACCGCGTCGATCACATCGGCGTCGCGGTCGAGGACCTCGACGCGTCGCTGGAGCTCTACGAGCGCGACTACGGCATGACGCTCGTCCACCGTGAGACGATCGCCGAGCAGGGCGTCGAGGCGGCGCTGCTCGACGTCGGCGAGAACCACATCGAGCTGCTCGCGGCGACCGGGCCGGACACGCCGGTCGGCAAGTTCATCGCCAAGAAGGGACCGGGCATGCATCACGTCGCCTATCAGGTGGACGACATCGAGGCGACGCTGGCGGCGCTGAAGGAGTCGGGTCTGCGGCTCATCGACGAGACGCCGCGGATCGGCATCCGCAACTCGCGCGTCGCGTTCCTGCATCCGAAGACCGCGGGCGGGCTGCTGACCGAGATCGTCCAGCCGGCGGAGGTGCACTGATGGCCCTTCAGCGCGTGACGATCGGCTTCGAGGGCGGGACCGAGGTGCTGGCGGTGCGGATCGAGGACGATGCGCTCGACGGGTTGCTGCAGGCCGTCAAGGGCGGCGATTGGCACGACCTGACGGTCGATGACGGCACGATCCGGCTGAACCTCAGCCAGGTGGTGTACGTGCGCACGTCGCGCGACGAGCATCGGGTGGGCTTCGGCGCGAGCTGAGGGTTGTGGGGCGGCGGCGTCGTCGTCGTCTCGCTGCCGTCGCTGCCGTCGCTGGTGGGCCGGGTGCGCCGGCCCGCGGATCCGCCCCCGGAATTGCACGTGGGCGTGCTCTTGTCGTGCGCCGCGCTTGTGTAGCCGCCAGACATTCCGGGGACGGACCACGGGCCGGCGCACCCGGCGTCGGCGTGGTAGCCGCGCTGCGGCGAGCCTCGCGAGTGCTGCGCAGGCACGAGCTCAACGTACCCGCGCGGCTCTCCGGTCCGGAGAGCCGCGCGGCGCCGGGGCGTGACTGCCGGTCGGCGATGGCGGGGCGTCGCGATCGCCGGAGCGTGGTCAGGCCGCGGCCCTGACGAGACCGATGAGGTGTCCCTCCGGATCGGTGAACTGGCCGATCTCCAGCGGCGTCCCCGGGACCTTGTCCGGGCCGAAGACGCGGGTGCCGCCGAGGCTCTCGGCCGCGGCGAGCGACGTCTCGACGTCTGGGACCTCGACGTAGAACGTGACATGGCCCGCGGAGTTCAAGGGCGCCGCCGCGATCCCGCCGGCGATCCCGGCGCCGTCGGCATTCGTGATGCCCTCCCGGGCGACGTATCCGTACTGCAGCGGGTTGTCGGCGTCGACCTCCCAGCCGAAGAGCTCGGCGTAGTAGCGCTGGAGCGTCGGCCCATCCTTCCCGATGACCTCGAAATGCACCACCGGCTGTCCCATTGCTGTCTCCTTTCGTGCCGGTCGCCCGGCGTGGATCGATGTGCAGCGATGCTCTCGCCGGAGCCGCGCAAACGGAAAGGCCGATCGCGCATGGCTGTCGTGCACGATCTGCATCACCGGCACGCTGGGCTGGAGCCATACTTCGGCGGATGGACGAGCCGGGGGATGTCATTGCCCTTCGCGCCGCACCCGACGGCGTCGAGGTCCGCCACCTGCGCGCGTTCGTCGCGGTTGCGCAAGAGCTGAACTTCAGCCGCGCGGCAGAGCGGCTGTATCTCTCCCAGCCGGCGTTGAGCCGGCAGATCCGCGTGCTCGAGCGGGTCGTCGGCTGCGAGCTCCTGCGCCGCTCCACCCATCGCGTCGAGCTCACCCTCGCGGGGCAGGCCTTGCTCGATCGCGCCCACGCCGTGCTGGCGGCGCTCGACGAGGCTGTTGCCGCCGCTCAGTCCGTGGGCGGTGAGCTCAGCGCCCGCATCATGCGTCTCTGGGCGCCCGTGCTCGCGGTGGCCACGAGCGAGACCTCGATCGAGGCGATCCGCGACGTGTTCGAACGCTTCCTCGCACAGATGCCGATGCCGCCGGAGGTCGCGGTCCGCCCCGTGACGGCGGGCGGCGTCCCGGCGCTCGCGCTCGGTGACGACCCGGCGATCCTCTACCTCCACGGCGGCGGCAACCTCCTTGGCTCCGCGTACGGCTATCGCCCGCTCGTCGGCGCGCTCGTCGAGGCGGCGGCAACGGGTGCGCTCGTCCCGGACTTCCGGCTCGCGCCCGAGCACCCGTTTCCAGTCGCGATCGACGACGCGCTCGCCGCCTACCGCTGGCTGGCCGCGCGTCGCGGAAACCCGCCGGGGGTGGTCCTCGCCGCAGACTCATCCGGTGCCGGGCTTGCCCTCGCAGTCCTGCTCACGCTCAAACAGATGGGCGAGCCGATGCCTGCGGGTGCCGCGTTGCTGTGCCCCAGCATTGATCCCTCGGGTGCCCTGCTCACGGCACGCAGAACGCCCCAGTTGATGGACGAGATGGGCCACACGGCCGCCGCGTATCTCAACGGGCATCCGATCGACGATCCCCTCGTCAGCCCCCTCCGCGCGGACCTGAGCGGGCTCCCGCCGCTGCTCATCCAGTGCGCCACCGGCGACGCCATGGCGCCACAGGGGGAGGCGCTCGCCGCGCACGCACGTGAGCACGGCGTCCATGCGCGGCTCGCGCTCTACCCGAGCGACGTGCACGTCTTTCACGTCTTCTGGTCGTTTCTCCCCGAAGCGGCCGATGCCCTGGCACAGGCCGGCCGGTTCGTCCGCGACCTGCTGTGCAGCGATCGCGCAAGCGCGATCCAGCCCAGCTGAGCGGCGCTCGACTACCCTGCGGCGCCGTGACCGACGACGCGCTTGCCTTCGCCACCCTCGACCGCGACACGCCCAAGCGCTTTCAGCTGCTGCGCCGCGAGCTCGGCGTCAGCTCGTTTGGCTGCAACCTCATCGTGCTCGCGCCCCGCGCGCGCGGGCGCATCCATGCGCATGAGCATCAGGAGGAGGTCTTCCTCGTGCTCGAGGGCGAGCTGACGCTGCTCGTCGAGGGCGTCGAGCACGTGCTCGGCCCCGATCGGCTCGTCCGCGTCGGGCCTGCCGCGCGGCGCCAGCTCATGAACGCCGGCGACGGGCGGCTGGTGCTGCTCGCGCTCGGTGGCTCCGGCGAGCATGCCGGTCGCGACGGACTGGCGTGGGAGTCCTGGGACGACCACTCCCCCGGTCGCCCGCCGATCGAGATCCCGCTGCCCGACGACCTGCCCGGCTGACGACGCCGGGCTGGTGTCCGCAGGCGGGGCGCACGCCCGTGCGTCGGCGCGCGCCTCGCACCGGTCAGCTTCCGGCCGGCGTCGTGAACGTCCCGACGGTCCCCGTCGTGGTGCTGTTGACATTCGCCGCGACGATGCGGTAATCCCGCATCTACGCAGCACGGCAGTCCTCGTACCTAGGTCATACCTATGCGATGCCTGGGTAGCGCGACAATAACCAGATCTCCTGACTGATTGCAAGTCAGCCGCAAGAAACATGCCGCGGAGGCACGCTCGTCAGATGTCGGGCAGTCTGGGCGGGTGGCTCTGAGCGATGCGGCACAGCAGGCGTGGCCGCCGTTCGTGCTCGTCTGCGGGCTGTTGCTGATCGGGCTGACCGCGCACGTCGACGGGCTGTTCGCGCGGGCTGGCAGGCTGCTCGAGCGGCTGCCCGGGCCGCCGGTCGCGCTGCTCGCGGCGGCGATGGTGCTCGTGGCGGGCGTGACTGCAGTGCTGAATCTCGACACGGCCGTCGTCTTCCTGACGCCGGTCCTCGTGGTTGCCGCGCGCGCTCGAGGGATCGACGAGGCGCCGTTTCTGTATGCGAGCGTCTACGTCGCCAACGCCTCGTCGCTGTACCTGCCCGGGTCCAACCTCACCAATCTGCTCGTGCTCGCGCACGATCCGCTGCCGGGCGGGACGTTCGCCGCTCGCCTGCTCGCGCCGGCCGTGACCGCGACGGTCGTGACGTCGATCGGCGTGTGGCTGCTGTTTTGCCGCCGCCTACGCGGCCCTGCGACACCAGGGACGCGGACCGCTGTCGCGCCGCTGCGCGGCGCGAGCAGCGTCGGGCTGTCCGCCGTGGCCGCGGCCGTGGTGTTGACGCTCGCGCTGACACATCCGGCGCTGCCCGTCCTCGCGGTTGGGGTCGTCGCGATCGCGGTCCAGTGCGCCCGTGGCCGCATCGACGCGCGCAGCGCGCTCAGAGCGCTCGGGCCCGGGGTGCTGACGCTGCTGTTCATGGCGAGCGTCGCGCTCGGCGTCCTTGCACGCGCGTGGGATGGACCCGCGCGACTGCTGGCGGGCGCCGGGCGCTGGGAGACCGCGGTGATCGGCGCGCTGGGATCGGTCGGGCTGAACAACCTGCCGGCCACGGTCCTGTTGAGCGCGCAGTCGCTGCCGCACCCGCGCTCGCTGCTGATCGGCTTGAACCTCGGCCCGAACCTCGCCGTGACCGGTTCGCTGTCGGCCTATCTGTGGTTCCGCGCGGCACGACAGATCGACGCGCGGCCGTCGATCGTCGCCTTCTCGCGTCGCGGCATCGTGCTCGCGCCGATCGCCATCGCAGCCGCACTCCTGGCCTCCAGTGCGTTCCCGACGCCACCCTGAGACCCATGCCTTGCGGAGCCCGGCAGTCTGACGGCGACGAGGCAGATGCGCCCGATTCGGGCGTCGCGCCCTGGCGCGGCTCCATATAAGCTCATGCGTCATGCCACGGGTCCGTGTCATCCTGCCCGACGAGCTGCTGCAACGGGCCGCCACAAGGGCCCAGGAGCTCGGCAAGCACATCGACGAGCTCTATGCCGAGGCGATCGACCGCTACGTCGAGGTCAACAAGAACGCGTCCGCGGGCTCGCTGCGCAGCCGCTCCGGCATACCACGCGCGTCGCCGCAGCTCATCATCGAGATCCCGGAGGAGCTGTTCCAGCGCGCCGAGAAGCTCGCCAAGCGCTTGGGCAAGCGGCGCGACGTCATGTATGCCGAGGCGCTGGCCACGCACATGAAGTCGGCGCCGGCCGCGCAGAGCGCCCTGAACCAAGGGCACGACCTGCCCAGCGGGGCGTGGCGCCCAAAGGGAACTGTCTGAACGCATCCCCCGGGACGCATCTTCACTCGACGAGGTAGGTGTCGTAGATCACGCCCGCCGCAGCGCGGGCGGCGACGGCGATGAAGACGCCCTTGTTGAGCCAGTCGAGGTCGCGGGCCGCGGTCTCGATCCGTGTCGAGGTGCGAAAGGTGTATTCGCTGGCGTTGACGTCCTCGCCACGGCTTAGGCGGGCGAGGACTGCAGCCGGCCCGTGGCGCACGCCTCGCGATTGGACGTAGAGCAGGTCGCCGCTGTCCGTCCGCAGGGTGTAGCGGATGTCGCCCAGCGCCGTGCCGTCGGGCAGGACGGTCTGCCAGTCCGCGCTTGCGCCCGGGACGAGGGTGCCGCTCAGTTGCGGCCCGGTGAACGTGCCGCCCGCCAGCGGCACGATCCGCCGCTGGCCCTGGGGCGTCTCACCCAGAACGAGCGGTTCGCCGAGGGCCGCCTCCAGGCGGTAGACCGGCGTCAGCCGCGGCGCAGGAAGCCGGCCGGTCATCGCTGCAGGAACCGGCGGCGGGTTCGCCGGGTCGTTGGGATGCGGGCCGAGCGGCGTGACCGTGACATTCATCCACTCGGAGAGGGGAAGTGCACCCAGCAGACGGTCCAGCTCGGTTTCGCCCTCGGCGCGGTACAGGCCGAGGACCGTGGTCCCTCCGCTCGGGACGCGGCGCGTCCAGACGCGTACAAGATGGCCGTCCTCCACCAGCCTGGCTGCGGCGACGGCCTCGGCTCGCTCGCGATCGCTGACCTCGGACTCCGGCGTTCCGTCCGGCACCTCGATCTCGAACTCCACCAAGAACTCCACGATGTTCCCCTCTCGCTGAAACGCGTAGCGTGCGGCAGTCTGGCTAAAGCGCGTGCGCGGGTGAACCGACTACACGAGCAATGCGACTTCGTATTGCAAGGATCCCCCGTGCGCGCCGACGCGGCGCAGGGGGTTTCGCGCGCTCATTGCGGGTCCCTGTGCTGCTGGCGTGTGCGGTTGCGATCGTCGCCGGCATGCTGGTCGTGACGGATCGCGCCCGTGAGCAGGCCGACCGCGCACGGCAGGCGCAGGTGCTGATGGAACGTGTCCGCAACATCACCCAGCAGGCCAACCTCGCCACGCTGCGCAGCCGCGCCACGTCGGATACGGGCCTGAGGGCTGCCGTCAAGGGAGGATTCGACGGGAACGCCGAGGCGGTCAGCAGCGTCCGCCGACTGCGCGCCCTGGGCGTACCTCCTGAGCAGATGCGAGGGATCGAGCGCCGCGTCGGCGAGGCCTACGGAGTTCTCCTCAACGCGATGGCCATCTCGCGGGTCGATCCGCAGGCCGGCCGGCACATGGCACTCGCGGTCGTCGTCCCGACGCTGGACCGTCTGGCCGAGGCCACCGGCCAAGCGGCCACTCGCCAGGACGACGTCGCGCGCGCCGCGTTGTCGCGCGCACGGATCGCCACCAGGTCCGCACTCGCGGTCGGCCTTGCCCTGCTCATCCTGCTGGGATGGTGGCTGCACCGCCAGCAGCGCGACTCGGCGCTCGCCGAGCAGGCCCGCGCCGCGGAGCGCGAGGGCGACGAGCGGCTTGGCGCCCTCGTCCGTCACTCGTCCGACGTGGTAGCGGTCATCGACCCGTTCTGGCGGGTTCGCTGGGTGGCCGATTCGGTACGCACGATGCTGGGGTACGAGCCCGACACGCTCGCCGGGCGCAGGCTCAGCGAGCTGATCCACCCGGAGGACGCGCCTCGCGCCGAACACTTCCTGGGATCCGCCGACGAGGTGGACAGCGGCGTGCGCACGATCAGCCTGCGCCTGCGCAACCATGACGGCGAATATCGCCATCTCGAACTGGTCGCCGACAACCGCCTGTCCGATCCGCTCATCGACGGGATCCTGCTGAACATCCGCGACGTGTCCGAGCGCCTGTCGCTGCTGGCGCAGTTGCATCATCAGGCCTTTCACGACGACCTCACCGGCCTCGCGAACCGCGGGCTGTTGCGAGATCGCCTTACGCACGCGCTCGCCCGGCTGCGACGCCACGGAGGCTGCCTGGCGGTGATCTTCATGGATCTCGACGACTTCAAGACCGTCAACGACGGCCTTGGTCACATGATCGGCGACGAGCTGCTGCGAACGACCGCCTGCCGCCTCGAGGCCGCGCTGCGCTCCCAGGACACCGCGGCGCGACTTGGCGGCGACGAGTTCGCCGTCGTGCTCGAGGACCTCGCCGGCGAGTCCGAGGCACTTCAGGTCGCCGAACGCGTGCGGCGCGCGCTCGAGATGCCGGTCGCGCTCGCCGGGCGCGAGATCACGGTCTCCATGAGCATCGGCGTCACCTGCGCGGCGCCCGGCGACGACGTCGACGAGCTGCTGCGCAACGCCGACGTTGCGATGTACGCGGCCAAGAACCAGGGAAAGGCGCGCGTCGCGGCCTTCACGCCGGCCATGCATCGGGACGCGCTCGAGCGCCTCGAGCTCAGCGGCGAGCTCACCACGGTGCTCGCCCGCGGCGAGCTCGTCCTCGACTACCAGCCCCTCGTCGCGCTCGAGGGCGCAACGATCGTGGGATTCGAGGCGCTGCTGCGCTGGGAGCACCCGAGTCGCGGGCGCCTGGGCCCGGAGCGCTTCATCAGCCTTGCCGAGTCCAACGGCCAGATCGTCCCGATCGGCGCCTGGGTCGTGCGGACCGCGTGCGCACAGCTGCGCGACTGGCTGGACCGCCACCCGGCACTCGGGCCACTGGGCGTCAGCGTGAACGTATCCGCCCGCCAGGTCTCCGACGGCTCGCTGCCGGAACACGTGCGCGACGCGCTGCAGGCGGCGCGGCTCGCACCCGAGCAACTCACGCTCGAGATCACCGAGGCCCTGCTGCTCAAGGACGACGAACGGATGCAGCACGAGCTGCGCAAGCTGAAGGACATCGGTATCCGCCTGGCCGTCGACGACTTCGGCACCGGCTATTCGGCCCTGAGCTACCTGCGGTTGTTCCCGCTCGACGTCCTCAAGGTCGACCGCTCCTTCGTGGCGGGCATCGACGAGGATCACGAGAAGGCGTCGCTCGTGCGCGGCATCATCGAGATGGCGCACAATCTGGGCCTCGCCGTCGTCACCGAGGGGATCGAGAACCCGGCCGAAGCCGCGCTGGCGCGCGAGCTGCGGTCCGACTACGGCCAGGGCTACTGGTTCGCGCGCCCCGGCGATCCGGCGACGATCGATCGGCTGCTGTCGGGCGATCTTGCGATCCCCGCGGTCTCCACCGCGTGATCGGCGGTCGGAGGCTTCGATCACCGATTCAAGATCACAGGCGCGGAGCCGATGACGTCAGGATGCGCACGCCCACCCCGAAGATCGCCGCCCGCCTCGCCGCCACAGTCTCACTCGGCGTGTGCCTGCTGGGCGTGGGCGAGGCTGCGGCCGGTGCCCGCAACAAGGCAGTGAACCTGAACGTGACGGCGCGCCTCGTTCCCGCCGCCGCCGCGACACTGCACTACCGCGGTACGTTCACCGGCGCCCCGTTCGGCCGCGGCAGGGTGGACGTGCAGGCGAAGATGAGCGGAGCCGGCGATGCTGACATCACATTCAGCTTGACCACCAGCCGCGGCACCATGCGCGGAGTGGGCAGGGCCGTCGTGACCTACCGTGGCTCGACCGCCAACGTTGTCGGAACGGTGAGCCTCTCCCGAGGAACCGGTGCCTACCGCCGGTTCCGCGCACGTTCCCTTCGCTTGTCCGGGAGCACCGGGGCAGCGGACCTGCTCTCCAAGATGCGGCTGACGGGCGCGTACACCTCCTGACACTGGGTGGAGCCCTTCCGATCTTTCGATCCCCGCGATCTGCACCCGATTCAAGATCACCCGTGCGGAGCCGATGACGTCAGGATGCGCACGCTCACCCCAAGGATCGCCGCCCGCCTCGCCGCCGCGGTCTCGCTCGGCGTGTGCCTGCTGGGCGTGAGCGAAACCGCCGCCCATGCCCGCACCCAGCGAATGAACCTGAACGTGAACGCGCGCCTCGTTCCCGCCGCCGCCGCGACACTGCACTACCGCGGTACGTTCACCGGCGCCCCGTTCGGCCGCGGCAGGGTGGACGTACAGGCGAAGATGAGCGGAGCCGGCAACGCCGACGTCAAGTTCACCTTGTCCACCAGCCGCGGCACCATGCGCGGAGTCGGCAGGGCCGTCGTGACGTTCCGTGGTCCGACCGCCATCGTTGATGGAACGGTGAGCCTCAACCGAGGAACCGGTGCCTACCGCCGGTTGCGCGCACGTACCCTTCACTTGTCCGGGAGAGCATTGGACGTGCTCTCCTCCACGATGCGAGTGTCGGGCGAGTACACCTCCTGACACGCGCCGCCGGTCGTTGGCGACGGGCGGCGGATGCAAGGACCCTTCGGGGCGTCAACTCACGCTGAGCGCTGCGCCCAGCCGCTTGAGCTCCCGCGCCGCCCCGCTGGATTTCGTCGTGCGCGTGATCGCGAGCGCCTTGCGCCCCTCGACGTGTGCGCGGTCCAGTTCGCCCGCGGCGGCACACGCCACTGCCAGGCGCGCTTGGTGCAGGCCACGGTCCCGCACGCGGTGGCGTGGCCAGTTGTGCAGGACGCCCTCGTAGAGCCCGATCGCCCTGTGCGGCTGCATCGCCAGCCAGCAGCGCGCCTCGTCAGGGCGAACGTGGCTGTCGATGGTGACGCGCCCGACCCAGGGCGGCACAGGCAGCCGATCAGCGTGCTCCATCATCGCCTCAGCGTCGGCCAGGCTGCGCACGCAGGCGTCGGAGTCCTTGGCGAGCGCATGTCCGTAGGCAGCGCGCAAAGCGCTGCGCGCTTGTGTCTGCTCACTGATGCCGGGGACGCGAAGGGCGGCCTTCGCGAAGGCGATCGCATGCCGCGCGTCGGCTTTCTGCGCGGCCCATTGACTTTCCCGCACGTTGATGAACGCGAGCATGTCCGGGTAGCGGGCCTGTTGGGCGAGCCGGCGGGCGCGGTCGGCCCATGCGTGGCGGGCCCGCGCGTTGCCCGCGTCGTTGCTCAGCCACGCTGCGAACTGTGCCCAGCGCGCCTCCACGCGCATCAACTCCGTTCGCAGTTCGCCGCGGGCAGCGGCGCGATGCTCGCCGATGACCCGCAACTCCCGTTCGACGACGCTGAGCACGTCATGCGGCCCGTGCATTGCATCGTGGCTGCCCAGCAGCGCCAGGAGTGACGTCCAGTGGCCGGGCAGCAGCGGGTCCACCTCGCGAGCAGCCACGGGCGCTGGACCGACAGCGGTAGCGGTCAGTGCAACTCCGGCGGCACCACCCAGCAGCCCACGGCGATTGGTCGGCTCCACGTCGTCATCGTAACGGCGGGCACCCGCCCGAGCATGGTTCGCGAGCGCGCGTTCGCACACGAGGGCCGGTAGTTGCTCCAGCAGCCCTCCGTCCGCGTCAAGCGCGGCGTCGATGGCGGCGAGACACTGCCGGGTGACCGTGCCGGTGGCCAGCTCAAGGCTGCTGAGGTGCTGTGGCGAATAGCCCGCGCGCAGGCCGAGTTGCGCCAACGTCAGCCCTTGTGCCAGGCGACGCCGGCGGACTTCGGCGCCTATCCGCGCGGCTTGCGGCAGAGCGTCGGCAGCTATGGGCTTTGGCGGGCGGCCAGCCATCGGGGCTGAGCGTAGAGTCATGCCCGGGTTTTCTGGCACAGTTGCGTAGAACCAGCGACGCCCCCACACACCTGGGCTTCAGACGAAATCGTGGGGGTGACGAGTACGTGGTGAACGAATGGAATGACCGCGGCGCTTGGCCGCGTGGGTCAGCGACCTGCATGTCAAGACATAGCGGGCTGGGGTGGAGCCCTTCCGTGGGGCCGTCCGTGGCCACTGGCTGTCGTCCTTGTGCGGCTGGGGTGGAGCCCTTCCGTGGGGCCGTCCGTGGCCACTGGCTGTCGTCCTTGTGCGGCTGGGGTGGAGCCCTTCCGTGGGGCCGTCCGTGGCCACTGGCTGTCGTCCTTGTGCGGCCGCAGTGAAGCCTTCCGTGGGGCCCTCCGTGGCCACCTCTGTCGTCCCTGTCCGATAGCTGAAACGCGCTACCTGGCCCCGGGTTGGTCGGTGACGAAATTCTTTAGGCGGCGATGGGCCCGCGGGACTGGTGGATGCCGACCGGGCTCACGCGACTGCTGCGCATCCGCGCTCGCCCGCGCCCCCCGCGTGAGCCGTCACGCGTCGTCGCCGTACGCGTCGTGGAGGTTCCACCACTGGTAGGGCGCGGTCTGCGGATAGCCCTCCGGCGAGTCCTCCCACTGCTCCTGACGGCCGAGCGCGGTCATGTCGAGGTAGCTCCAGGTGCTCCCCATCGCCTCGTCGCCGCGGTCGCTGATGAAGTACGTCCGCGAGATCTCGTCGCCCTCCCGCAGGAAGGCGTTGGTGCCATGCCACTCGTCCACGCCGAAGTCCGCGTCGAAGTCGTCGGTGAGCGTGTACCACGGGATCTCCCATCCCATCCGCGCCTTCCAGCGCTCGATGTCGGGCTGCGGAGCGCGCGAGACGAACGCGAGCGTGGTGTCGCGGGCGTTCAGATGGGCCAGGTGCGCGACCTGGTCGGCGAGGAACGAGCAGCCGCCGCAGCCGTGCTCGGGCCAGCCGTCCACGCCGGGCTCGTAGAAGAAGCGGTAGACGATCAGCTGGCGGCGCCCCTCGAACAGGTCGTGCAGGCTCGCCGGGCCGCTCGGGCCGTCGAACGCATACTCCTTCTCCACGGCCATCCTCGGCATCCGGCGGCGCTCGGCGGCCAGCGCATCGCCGGCGCGCGTGTGCTCCTTCTCCTTGACCAGCAACTCCTGGCGGGCAGCCTCCCACTCGGGCAGCGACACCATCGGCGGCATCTTCATCGTGGACCTTCTCCCTTCACGTACTCGTCGAAGAGTTGACTCGTGGCGTTAGGACCGCTCGGGCCGGAGAAACTCATCGTCGAGCGCGCAGACGAACGCGCTCCCCCAGACGCTGTCGCGACGTCGCGCGCGGCTAGATGTCGTCGAACTGGTAAGGCAGGAACTTGCCGTCGAGCGTGATGCGCACGCGGTCGCCGGCGGGGTCGGCGACTCGCGCGATGTCGGCGCGGAAGTTGATCGCGCTCATGATCCCGTCGCCGAACTCCTCGTGGATGAGCGCCTTCAGCGCAGGGCCGTAGACCTGGATGAGCTCGTAGAAGCGGTAGATCGTCGGATCGACCGGCACCGCGGCATCGAGGCCGCCGCGCATCGGGATCTGCTGAAGCGCGGCGCCGGCCTCGTCGCGGAGGCCGAGCGTGGAGACGAGCTGCGCGGCCTCCTCTGCGCTGAACGGATGCTGTCCGAGGGCGGCCGCGGCGACCCAGACCTTCGGGCGCCCGAGCTGGTCGGCGAGCGCGGCGAACGTCAGTCCCTGCTCGCGCATCGCGCGCTGTACCGCGTTCGTCGCCTCCTCCCTGGTCATCTCGCCGGAGACTAGACAATTGCGAGCATCGCGATGCCAGGACGTCGCCCTGGTGCGGCGGCGGATGGATGACGATCACGCCGCGCATCCTGCGTCTTCAGATCTCGTTGCAGCTCAAAAGATCTCCAGACAGGTGGGTGCATGTCTCATGAGCAAGCGATCGAATTCTCGTCACACGCAGGCGGCGCCCGGCGGACCGCCCCGCTCCCGCGGTCCTCAGATGCGCCGCGCGTTGCTCGTCGCGCTCGCCGGCGCGATGCTCCTGCCCACCGCCGACGCCGGAGCCGCCGGCCCCACGCGGTGCAACAGGACCCACGGGGCGGAGCTCGCCCACAGCGCCGTCGTGAAGGTCTACAAGGTCAAGACCGGCGCCGCCTATCGCTTCTACGGCTGCGCCAGGCCGCGCGGCCCGGTCGTCGCGCTGACCCAGCCGTTCCGCGGCAGCCAGGTCAAGCTCGTCGCGGCGAGGGGCGCGTACGTCGCCTTCACGCGGACGATCTCCGGCCGCGACACGATCGCCGTCGTCGACGCTCGTACCGGCAAGAAGCGCCACGGCCTCTATCCGCCCAACGACATCGAGTTCGACATCGATCCCCGGACGCCGCAGATCGGTGCCGCGCGCGTCAACACCAAGGGTGAGCTCGCGGTGTCCTACATCGGCCTGGGCGACGGCAGCACCACCGACTCGACCGTCTACGTCTACGCGTTCGACAACAACTACAACGAGCAGCTGCTCGACAGCGGGCCCAGCTCGAAGCTCAGCGCGAGGTCGATCAGGCTCAGCGGCAAGGACGTCAGCTGGACGCACGACGGCGTGAAGCGGACCGCGAAGATCGGCGAGGTGCCCTTGAGCGTCACGGCCGGCGGCGGCCCCACCGCGGGCGACGTGACCACCTCGCCGGAGGGCGGCATCGCCTGCCACGTCGCGGCGGCGGGCCTCACCGGCAACTGCATCGGGTCCTTCTCCCCCAACACCTACGTGACCGTGACGGCGACCGGGGCCCCGACCGCGACCGTGACCATCAGCGGTGGCTGCTCGGCGGTGCACGCGCCGGTCGCGGGCCAAGCCTCGAGCGTCGCCACATGCAACGTGAGCATGAGCAGCGCCAAGTCGATCAAGGTCACGTTCGGCTGACGCGTCACGAGCGGCGCGGGCGGGCCGCTCGTGCTCGAACCCCAGGGCGCCGCGTACTCGATTTGGCCACGTCGCCGCCGGCGCAACGTCAGGCGGCGACCGCGGCAACCGCGGCCCGCAGCGCGGACGCCCGGTCGGCGCCGGCGGGCAGCACGCCCGCCGGTCTCCCGTCGGGCCTGACGAGGAGCGCGGAGCACCCGGCCGCGCCGACCGCGCGGGCCGCGACCGCGTCGAGGTGCCGGACGTCGACCGGCACCCGGGCTGTGAGGGAGGCGGCGGCGCCATCCCACGCCGGGGCGTCGCGGCCGGCGAACAGGGTCAACCCGGTGCCCAGCAGGTCGAGCGTCGAGCGCCCGCCAGACCAGACATGGGGGATCCGTCCGCCGAGGTCCGCGTGCACCTCCTCCTCCGGCGCGCGGATCGAGCCGTTGGGGTCGGCCGACCGCGCGGCGGTGTGCTCGGCGACGGGACGGCGCTCGGCCTCGTAGCTGTCCAGCAGCGCCGGCCTCGCCCACCCCCGCAGCACCCAGGCGAGCTTCCAGCCGAGGTCGAAGCCGTCGTGCAGCGCGAGGTTGAGGCCCGTCCCGCCCCGCGGCGTCACCTGGTGCGCGGCATCGCCGGCGAGGAAGACGGGACCGCGGCGGAAGTGCGCGGCGAGCTGCACAGCGGAGGAGAAGCCGCGGGACCGTTCGATCCGCACCGGCAGCCCGGGGACGCCCGCGCCGAGGCGGATGAGATCGGCGACCCGCCGCTCGTCGAATGCCTCCGCGCCCTCGGCCCGCAGGCCGGCGAGCCAGCGGTCCGACGGGCCGGCGGGGTAGAAGTTGGTCGGCGACTCGCCGTTCGTCACCGAATAGAGCAGGTGGCGATGCGGGCCGACGACGTCCCAGAGCGGCGCGCGGAACAGGGTGGTGAAGCTCGCCAGCACGTTCTCGGCGCCGCGCACGGGGATCCCGAGCGCGCGGCGCACCGCGCTGCGCGCGCCGTCGGCCGCCACGACGTAGCGCGCCTGCACCGTGCGCACCGCCCCCGTACGGACCTCGCGCAGCGCGGCCCGCACGCCGTCCGGCTTCACACAGACTCCGGTGAGCTCTGCGCCGAGCTCGACGCGGGCGGTGTGCTGGTCGCGCAGATGCGCCAGCAGCAGCGGCTCGACGTCGTCCTGCGCCACGCAGGCGGGCTCGACGGGGCTGAGCACGCGGCTCTGCTCCCGGCTCGGGTAGCCGACCGCAACAGCCGAGCCGCCGCCGCTGCCGGCGTCGGCGAGGCTCTCGGCCAGCAGCATCCGCATGTCCACGTCGACGCTCTGCGCCCGCACGCCTGCCTCGAGCCCCCAGGCCCGCATCAGCTCCATCGAGCGGAGGCTGAGCACGGTGGCGCGAGGATGCGAGGAGAGCGCCGTCCGGCGCTCGACGAGCAGCGCCGGGACGTCGTGGCGCGCCAGCTCGATCGCGGCGGCCAGCCCGGCCGGGCCGCCGCCGACCACCAGCACGGCGGTGTCTTCGATGTCGTCGTTGGCGGAAAGCATGGACGCCATCGTCGCCGCGCCGGTCCCCGGCCGCCTGAGCAACGGCTACTCATTCGGAGAATCGCACCAGCCGCCGGGGTTGGCCGCTGCTGCGAGGTCGATCAGACTCCGTGCATGGGGTGGCCGCTCGCAGGGCGCGAAGCTGAGCTGCGGTCCGTCGTCGAGGCGCTGTCGGAGGGCTCGGCGGGCGGGGTCGTCATCGCCGGCCCGGCCGGGGTCGGCAAGACGCGGCTGGCGGTCGAGGTCTCGCAGCTCGCAGCGGCCCGGGGCTGCACGGTGGCGTGGGTTCGAGCGACCCGCTCCGCGGCATCCATCCCGCTTGGCGCCTTCGCCGCGCTGCTGCCCGCCACGGGCCTGCCCGTCCCGGACGGCGTCGAGCTGCTGGCCCACGCGCGTCACGCGCTGGCGCAGCGCGCCGCGGGGCGCCGGCTGGTGCTGTGCGTCGACGACGGACAGCTCCTCGACGACGCGTCGGCGGCGCTCGTGCACCAGCTCGTCGCCGCCGGCGAGGTCTTCGCGACGGTCACCGTGCGGCGAGACCAGGCTGTGCCGGATGCGCTGCGGGCGTTGTGGAAGGACGAGCTGTGTGCGCTCCTGGAGCTGGGCGGGCTGTCGCGCGAAGAGGTCGGCGGCCTGCTCGCGGCCGGGTTGGGCGGTCCGGTCGACGGCGCCAGCGTCAACACGATATGGGAGCTGACGCGCGGCAACGCTCTCTTCCTGCGCGAGTTGGTGCGCCACGGCGTCGACCGCGGCCTGCTGACCGACGACGGCGGCGTGTGGCGCTGGCGCGGCAAGGTCGAGGCGGGGACGCGCCTGGCTGGGCTCGTCGACCTGCGCATCGACGGCCTCGGCCCAGGCGCGCGCGACCTGCTGGAGCTCGTGGCGGTCGGCGGCCCGCTGGAGCTGGGGCTGCTCGCCCGCGGCACGCCGGCCGCTCTGGAGGCGCTGGAGCGCAGCGAGCTCGTCGAGCGCCGCACGGACGGACGCCGGAAGTTCGTCGACATCGGCCATCCCCTTCACGGCGAGGCGGCGCGCGCGCGGCTGACGCCCACGCGCCTGGAGGCGATCCTCACGCAGCTCGCTGACGCCGTCGCAGCGCGCGGCGCACGTCGCGGCGGGGACCTGCTGCGGATCGCGACGTGGCGGCTGGAGTCGGGTGCGACCGAGGACGGCGCGCTGTTCGCACGGGCGGCCCTTCAAGCGCTGGCCGCGATGGACCCGGTGCTGGCCGAGCGCCTCGCCCGAGCTGCGGTGCAGGAGGGCGCGGGCTTCGGAGCAGAGCTGGCGCTCGGACGAGCGCTCGCCGCGTCAGGGCGTGGCGGTGAGGCCGAACGGCTGCTCGCCGGCCTGGCGGCGCAGGCGTGCGACGACGGCGCGCGAGTGGCGGTCGCCATGGCCAGGGCGCGCAACCTCTTCTGGGCACTGGACCGCGCCGACGACGCCGACGGCGTGCTGCAGGACGCCGAGCACCGTGTGCGCGACGGCGGCCTGCGCCATGAGCTGATGGCACAGCGGGTGAGGCTGACGGCTGCGCACGGCCGCCCGCAGGCGGCGCTCGCCGCTGCCGGACCGCTGCTGCACGGCAGCGGTGTCCACGAGCGGGCGCGGATGATCGCCGCCCTGGGCGCGGTGGAGGCGTCGCTGACGTCCGGGCGGACCGAGGAGGCGGTCGCAATGGCCGAGACCTGGCTGCCGGTCGCTCGCCGGCTCCGTCACGAGGTGCCGTCCGCCGAGCCCGTGCTGCTCGGCATGGGCCCGCTGGCGCTGCGGCTCGCCGGCCGCCTCGTCGAGGCGACGAGGTTGTCGCAGCGTGCCTACGAGGTGCTCCTCGCGCGGAGGTCGGCGCCGGCAACGGCCGTCGAGGCGAACATGCTCGGCCTGATCTGGCTTGCGCGAGGCAGGGTCCGGACGGCGCTGCGCTTGTGCCGCGAGAGCGCCGCGCTGCTGCGCGACGGCGACGGCCCCGGGATGCTCGCCTTCGCCCTGGCGGGCATCGGTCAGGCCGCAGCGCAGGCCGGCGAGCCGGCCACGGCGCGCGCGGCGATCGCGGAGATGGAGCGCACGCCCCTGGGCCACAAGGGCTTCGCGGTCGAGCTGGAGCTGGCCCGAGCATGGAGCGCCGCTGCGAGCGGCGAGACGACGCGCGCCCGTGAGCTCGCGCGCGAAGGGGGCGCGCTCGCACGCGCGTGCGGCCAGGACGCCTACGTGGTCCGCGCGGCGCACGACCTCTGCCGGCTGGGCGACCCGGCCGCCGCCGCGCCGGAGCTCGCGGCCCTCGCCGGCAAGGTCGATGGCCCGTTCGCCACCATCGCGGCTGCGCACGCCGCGGCGCTCCTCGCCGGTGACGGGACCGCGCTGATGGCGGTCGCCGAGCGCTTCGCCGGCCAGGGCGCGCTGCTCGTCGCCGTCGAGGTGGCGGACGCCGCAGCCACCGCCCATCGCGCCGCCGGCCGCCAGGCCAGCGCCGGCGCCGCGGCCGCGCGCGCCGGTCTCTGGCTGACGGAGTGCGAGGGAGCACGCCCGCCGACGATGCTCGCGACACCGGATGCCGCCGACCTGACGCCGCGTGAGCGCGAGATCGCCCTCCTCGCAGCGGCCGGATCGAGCAGCCGCGAGATCGCCGACCGTCTCGTGGTCTCGGTGCGCACGGTCGACAACCACCTGCAGAACGCCTATCGCAAGCTCGGCGTCACGCGCCGTCAGGACCTTCCGCGCGTCCTCACGGGGACGCCTGACTGATCGCGCGAGACGAGCCCCACAGTCACCCGGGCGATGCAGGGAGAGGCAGACCCGGGTGACGTGGGGCGTTCTTCGCCGCGCTTGCCTGGAGGAGGACAAGACGGCCGGGCAGCCGTGCGGCGAAGTGGGGGAGGTCGTGGCCGATCAACGTGCCGCCCGCCCGGCGAACGGGTCGTTGCGGGTCCTGATCGGGCACGCGTTGAGCTCGTGTGCCAGCTGCCTGACGAGCGGGTGGCGGGGCGCGACGCGCTGGAGCATCGCCAGGCTCTGCTGGTAGTGCTCAAGGCGCATCTGCTGGTAGTGCTCGAGGTGGCTGCTCGCGCGGTGTTCGTGCGCCGTCGCATGGAAGCGTCCACGGTCCCGTGTGACCTGGTCGGGAAGCTCGCGCAGCTTGGAGATCTTGTCGGCGCAGAACAGCAGGGCTGCGTCGCCACCCGTGTTGCGGACCTGCTCGCACAGCATCTGCTTGCGCTGGCGGTAGCTGCGCACGCATGTGTCGTCGCTGACGGCCTGCACGAGGCCCGCGACGTCTGCGCCGAAGCGCTCGGTCAGCTCGGCGACGCTGACGTGGCTGTCCTCGAGGACGTCGTGCAGCAGGCCGGCGGCAACGAGGACCTCCGAGCAGCCGGCATCACGAAGCAGGCGCGCGACCTCCAGGGAATGCTCGACGAACGCTGCACCATCGCTGGTGCGCTGCTGCCCGGCGTGGGAGCGCACGGCGAATGCGAGCGCCGCTCGCATAAGGGGGGATGAGCGACCTACCGCGGCCGGATCGGCTTTGGCTGCGCGGCGAGCACGTGTCCGCCGCCGCTTGGCGGCGGCTGCTGGACCTTCGGTCGGTTCGGCCGACCGCATGTACATGAGCGCTCCGTCCTGCGCTCGCCGCCAGTCCCGTTGAGTCCTGGACCGCGATCGCCAAGGCCTTTTGCAACGCTCGCTCCGGTGGGCGAAACGCACGTCGCCTGATTCCAGAATAGCACCGCCATCGGTGGAATGCCTCGCTGAGGTCGGTCGTCCTCCCTCTTCCCCGCTTGCTCCGGGTTTCGCTCGATGAGCCACGCGACGGGTTCCGCACGGCGAGCGATGATTCCGGCGGTCCGCGCCAGTCTTACGGCCATGAGCTCCGTTACCTGCCAGATCTCGATATCGCTCGACGGCTTCGTCGCCGGGCCGAACCAGAGCCTTGACAACCCCATCGGCGAGGGCGGCATGCGCCTGCACGAATGGGCGTTCCAGACCGACAGCTGGCGCAGCCAGCACGGGATGGAGGGCGGCGAGCAATCGCCCGACTCGAAGGTCGCCGCGGAGATGACCAAAGGGATCGGCGCCTACATCATGGGCCGCAAGATGTTCGGCGGCGGCGACGGGCCGTGGGACGAGACGTGGAGCGGCTGGTGGGGCGAGGACCCGCCCTTCCACGTACCGGTCTTCGTGCTCACGCACCATCCGCGCGAACCGCTGACGATGCAGGGCGGCACGACGTTTCACTTCGTCACCGACGGGATCGAGTCCGCGCTGAAGCAGGCCCGAGCCGCGGCCGGAGACGGCGACGTGTCGATCGCCGGCGGCGCGAGCTGCGTGCGGCAGTACCTCGCGGCCGGGCTGCTCGACCAGCTGCACCTCCACATCGCGCCGGTCGTGCTCGGCGCGGGCGAGCGGCTGCTCGAGGACGTCGGCGATCCGAAACTCGAGCCGATCGAGGTCGTCGCCTCGCCCATCGTGACGCACGTGAAATACCGCGTGCGGTAGCCGGTAGCGGTGGAACGCGGCCCGCAACCGCGAGATTGCCGGCGGGTTGGAGGTGAGCTCGACGCCGGACGTCGTCGCCGACACCTTGGTCCCCGGCCGCGCGGTCGGTTCAGTCGGTCGTGTTCGTCGGCGATCGCGACCCGTTGACGCGCGAGACGATCGACTGCAGGACCGCGACCTCCTCCTCGAGCGCCTTGCGCCCCGCCGCCGTCGCGCGGAGGAGTATGGAAACTGCTGGCGGTCTGCGCTACAGCTCGCGCCGCGCGAGCTTCGTCAGCCCCTCGCTCACCCGTGCGGGCAGCGGGCGGCCGTTCCAGCGCCCGGGCTCGATCTCCTCGGAGCGCTCGAGATCGCGCGCGAACTGCTCGTCGAGCCGTCCGGCGAACGCCGTCGAGCAGACGCAGAGCGTGATCTCGTCCTGCAGCTGGAACGAGCGATTGTCGAAGTTCACCGATCCCACCGAGGACCAGACGCCGTCGATCGTGAGCGTCTTGGCGTGGATCATCGTCGGGCAGAACTCGAAGATCCGCACGCCGCCCGCGAGCAGCTGCTCGTAGACGGCGCGCCCCGCCTGGCGGACGAACTCCTTGTCGATGTGCGGGCCCGGAACGAGCACGCGCACGTCGACGCCGCGCGCGGCGGCGTCGGTCAGCGCCTCGACGAACGCCGGCCGCGGCGCGAAGTAGGCCGACGTGAGGTGCAGGCTCTCGCGCGCGCTGGCGATCGCGAGGAAGTAGAGCGCCTCGACGTTCGTGTCGCCCACGTCGGCGGTCGAGCGGACGACCTGCATCGGCGCGCCATCGGACACTGGCTGCAGGTCGGGCAGGTAGTCCGGGCCGACGAGGACGTCGCCCGTCGCCTCGAGCCAGTTCTCGGCGAAGGCGCCCTGCAGCCCGCGCACGATCGGGCCGCGGACGCGCACGTGGGTGTCGCGCCAGTGGTCGGGGTCCTGTGCGTCGCCCGTCCACTGATCGGCGATCCCGACGCCGCCGGTCATGCCGACCTCGCCGTCGGCGATCAGCAGCTTGCGGTGCGTACGGTTGTTCAGGCGCCGGACCGCGTACGGCTTCGGCGGGCGGAAGTACGCGAACGTCACGCCCGCCTCGTCCATGTCGCTGATGAGCTCGCGGTCCATCTTCGCGCTGCCGACGGCGTCGAGCAGGACGTTGACCTCGACGCCCGCCTGCGCGCGCTCGCACAGCGCGGCGGCGACCGTGCCCGCGATCTCGCCGCTCCAGTACAGGTACGACAAGAAGTTCAGCGTGCGCTGCGCGCCGCGCATCGTCTCGAGCATCGCCGGGAAGATCTCGTCGCCGTTGACGAACAGCTCGATGTCGTTGCCGCGCGCGATCGGGGCCATCGTGATCGCCTCGGTCGCGCGCAGGAAGTCGTCTGAGCCCACCTCGAGCTCCTCGCCGCGCAGCGTGTAGCCCTGGCCCTGCTCGCGGCGGTGACGCAGCGAGTCGCTGGCGTACCAGGCGACCGCCCCGGCGGCGATCGCCGCCGGCCAGCGCTTGTTCATGACGGCGTCACGAGGACGAAGCCTCCCGGACGCAGGGTGAAGCGCGCCGGCTCGCAGCGGCACGTCTCGCCGTCGACGTTGAACGCCGGATGCCCGGTGAGCTCGACCTCGACGACGGCCGCGCGCTCGTGGGCGACGTTCGCCTGCGCGGTCAGGCGCCCGCTTCGCATCCCGTAGGCGCGGCGGGCAAGCCCTGCGCGCGAGCCGGCCGGCACCACCGCGACGTCGAGCAGCCCGTCGCCGGTGCGCGTGGCGCCGATCTCGCTGCCGCCGCCGAACGCCCCGGTGACGCCGACGACGAC
Source organism: uncultured Solirubrobacteraceae bacterium (assembly GCA_963727785.1). GTDB lineage: Bacteria > Actinomycetota > Thermoleophilia > Solirubrobacterales > Solirubrobacteraceae > CADCVQ01. Next base: position 4,923 of record CAVSHS010000004.1, on the reverse strand, counting down.
CTGCCACGCGCGGCCCTCGAAGCAGCGCCGTTCGTCGCAGGCGACCACGCAGCGCAATGGCGTCGCGGTGATCGCCGCGCGCACGGCGCCTACGGCGTAGGCGAGCGGGCCGAGGAGCGACTTGTGCGGCGCGGCGGCGCGTGCGGCGGCGACCGACAGCCCGGCCGCGGCGGCGTTGACGAACGGCCTCGAGCCCGCCATGCCGAGCTCGGCGCGCGCTGTGGCGGCGCGCTCGTGGCGCGCGAGCGCGCAAGCATCCTCGAGGTCGAGCGGCAGCGCCTTCGCGCGGGCGAAGTCGTTCGCCGTCCCGACCGCGACGACGGCGAGCGGGACGCCGAGCTGCGCCGCGCACAGGGCGGCGGGGCCGATCGAGCCGTCGCCGCCGGCGGCGACGATCCTGTCCGGCCGTCCGGTGGCGGAGATGGCGTCGAGCGCGCCGGATTCGAGGTCGCCGCCGTCCTCGTCGGCGATCCGCTCGATCGGTGTGCAGGACACGTCCGCGCCGTCGGCGGCCAGCAGTGCGGTCAGCTCATCGGGATCGGGCGCCGTCCCCGAGCGGGGATTCGCGATCAGGGCCAGCCGCACGCGGGCAGTCTGCCGCATCCGTGCGGCCGCGACGGGCGGACTGGCCGAATGGGGGATCATCGGTCGACCGCGGAAGCCTCGAACAGGAGAGACCATGATCAGCAAGCTCGACTTCGTTGGAATCCCGTCGCAGGACGCCGAGCGAAGCCGCGCCTTCTACGTCGACACGCTCGGCCTGCGACCCGACGACCGCTCGCGCTTCGAGGTCTGGGTTGGCGACACGTGCTTCGGCATCTGGGAGCCAGAGAAGCTGGGCATGCCGTTCGCGCCGCAGAAGAACGCCCATCCGGCGCTCCATGTCGACGACGTCGCGGCGGTCCGCGCCGACCTGGAGGCAAAGGGCGTCGAGTTCAACGGCGAGACGTTCGACACCGGGGTGTGCCACATGGCGCTCTTCTGCGACCCCGACGGCAACGACCTCATGCTGCACAACCGCTACGCGCCGCGCGACTGAGCCGCCGCGGCGCCGGGCGGCGCGGCGCCCGTGGCTACGCTCCACGCCGTGATCTCCGCCCCCGCGCCACCCGTCGCCGATCCCGGCGCGCGCCGCTCGCTGCGCGCCCGGCTGCGTGCCGGGCCGCTCGCCCGGGCGATCGCGACGGTCGACGTCCGCCTCTACCGCCTGCTGCGCGAGCACGGCCACGATCCGGCGCTCGAGCTGCCGATCCGGCGCTTCTCGCACCTCGGCGAGCACGCGGCGGTGTGGGTCGTGCTCGGGCTGGCGGGCGCCGCGCTCGACCGGCCGCGACGCGCGAGCTGGTTGCGGGCGACGCGCTCGGTGCTCGTCGCCTACGCGCTCAACACGGTGCTCAAGACGATCGTGCGCCGTCGCCGGCCGCAGCTCGCGAAGCTGCCCGCGCTCATCTCGACGCCGACCTCGCTGAGCTTTCCCTCCGCGCACGCGTCGTCGTCGTTCGCCGCGGCGCGCGCGTTCTCCGCACTGCTACCCGGGGCGCCGCTGTACGCGGGCGCCACGGCGATGGCGCTGTCGCGCGTCTACCTCGGCGTGCACTACCCGTCGGACATCGCGGCGGGCGCGCTGCTGGGGACGCTCGTCGCCAATTCGAACGGCCGGCCCGCGCGATGAAGGTCGGGATCGTCGGGATGCCGAACGCCGGCAAGTCGTCGCTCTTCAACGCGCTCACGCGCGCCGGCGTCGATGCGGCGAACTACCCGTTCACGACGATCGAGCCGAACGTCGCCGTGGTGGCCGTCGCCGACGAGCGGCTCGACGCGGTGGCCGAGCTCGTCGGCGCCTCGGAGATCGTGCCGGACACGATCGACTTCCACGACATCGCCGGGCTCGTCTCGGGCGCGCACAGCGGCGAGGGGCTCGGCAACCGCTTCCTCGCGAACATCCGCGAGACCGACGCGATCGTCCACGTCGTGCGCGCCCATCACGACGACTCGATCATCCATCCCGAGGGCCGCGTCGACCCGCTCGCCGACATCGAGACGATCGAGACCGAGCTCGTCTACGCCGACCTCGAGCAGGCCGAGCGCCGCCACGACCGCGTGGTGCGCACGGCGCGCTCGGGCGACCGCTCCGCGATCGCCGAGGAGGCGTGGCTGCGCGAGCTGATCGGCGCGCTGCAGTCCGGGCGGCCCGCGCGCACCGTGCCGCCGCCCGCCGACGCGCCGCACGCGCTGCGCGATCTCGGCCCGCTCACGGCCAAGCCGGTCCTGTTCGTCGCGAACGTCGACGAGGGCTCCGACGAGGTGCCCGCCGCGGTCGCCGAGCACGCCGCCGCCCAGGGCGCGCTCGCGGTCGCGATCTCCAGCCGCATCGAGGCCGAGCTGTCCGAGCTCGAGGACGAGGACGCGGCGGCGATGCGCGCCGACCTCGGCCTGTCGGAGACCGGGCTGCAGCGGGTCGTCGGCGGCGCCTTCAGCCTGCTCGACCTCATCGCGTTCTTCACGGCCGGCGAGGACAAGCCGGCCCAGTCGTGGCACCTCGAGCGCGGCCGCACCGCGTGGCACGCGGCGGGCGAGATCCACTCCGACATCCAGCGCGGCTTCGTGCGCGCGGAGGTCATCGGCTGGCAGGAGCTCGTCGCCGCCGGCGGCTACGCCGGCGCACGCGATCGCGGCACGCTGCGGCTGGAGGGCCGCGACTACCCGATGCGCGACGGCGACGTGATGACGGTGAAGTTCACGCCGTAGCGCGCTACGCCACGCGCCGGGTCTGCAGCTCCACGACCTGCCCCTGACCGTGCGGTCGCCAGGCCAGCCAGATGTCGCGCAGGCACCAGGCGTCGAGCGCGAGCAGCGCGAGGACGAAGGCGAGCGTGCCCAGCAGCAGCAGCGTCCGGGCGATGATCGATCCCGGCGCCGAGAGCTGCGCGCGCGCGACCGCGCCGGGGTCGGCGCGGTACATCGGCGTGGCCTTGAAGGCCTCCTGAGCGGCGGTGAAGGCGGGCTTGATCTTGCCGTCGTACGTGATGAGCGCCTTGTTGTGGATCGAGTCGCGTGCCTGCGGGTGCGCGCCCCCGTCCCAGTGCGGCTTGACGGCGAACTCGCGCGTGGTCCAGTAGATCGCGCCGCCCATGAAGCCGAGCCGGTCGACGATGTCGAGGTTGCGCTCGAGGTACTTCGTCTGGAACGCATAGGTCTGCTTGACGTTCGCGGGGCCGGGCTCGGTCGCCTCGGCACCGAACTCCGTCATCACGAGCGCCTTGCCCGGGTACTTGTCGCGCATGGCGCGCAGGTAGGGCGCGAGGTCGTCGATGTCGGCCGTCGAGCGGTCGACCTTGCCGTCGTACCAGCCGTAGTACGAGTTGATCCCGAGCATGTCGAAGGCGTCGTACGTCTTCTGCCGCGGGATGCCCGGGTAGGACAGGATGTCCATCGACACCGGCAGCGTCGGATCGAGATCGTGCGCGAGCGCGGCCGCGTTGCGCATCCACACCTGTGACGTGCGGCGCTCGTCGGGGATCGTCGTCAGCTCGTTGGCGACGGAGTGGGTGATGACCGACGGGTGGTTGCGGGCCTGCAGGATCGTGTCGCGCACGACGTCGAGCTCGTAGGAGCGCTGGCCCGGCGTCTTGAGCTGGCGGTCGCGGTGGTAGACCGGCGCCTGGCTCCAGACGAGGATCCCGGCCTTGTCGAGGCGGTCGAGCAGGCGCTGGTCGAGGAGGTAGTGGGCGCGCGTGACGTTCGCCCCGAGCGCCTTGAGCTCGTCGACCGTGTTGTCGATGTCGGCGTCGGTCAGCGCCGGCCCGCGGCCGGGGATGTCCTCCTGGACCGACGCGCCGCGCAGGTCCAGCACGCGGCCGTTGAGGCGCAGCATGCCGTCGACGACCGCGACCGTCCGCAGCCCGATGTGGCGCCGGTCGAGCTGCACCGCATGCCCGCCTGCGCGCGTCACGACCCTGCCGTCGTAGAGGCTCGGGTGCTCGGGGGACCACACCTTCGCCGCGCCGCGCACGGGTACCGCGAAGCGCACGCGCACGCGCTCGCCGGGCTGCAACGCGCGTGCGGCGGCACTGCCCTGAGAGATCGTCCCGTCGGGCGAGCGCAGCCGCACGGCGACGGAGGGCCGTCGGGTCACGCCGCTCGTGTTCTCAAGCCAACCGTCGACGAGCACGTTCCACCCGCAGTGCGAGGCGGCGCAGACGCGGCGCGGCAGCAGGCCCACGTCGTGCATGACGACCGGCCCGCGTGCGACGAGCGACACCGGGCGCGTGATCCCGCCCCAGTTCCACCAGCCCTCGCGCAGCGCCTTGGGGCGGCGGTAGTCGACGCGCACGACGAGCGTGTTCGGCTCGTCCGGGCGCAGGCCGGTCGCGGGCAGCTCGAACGGCGTGTACGGATCGTGGTGCACGCCGATCTCGACGCCGTTGAGCCACACGCGCGCGATCCGCCGCACCTGCTCGAAGCGCACGGCCCAGCCCATCCCCGCGGCGGTCGCGGGGCCCGTGAACGTCAGCCGGTACCAGCCGATCGAGCCGTAGAAGACGCTTGGGTCGGTGCGCGAGTCGATGACGTGCGGGACTCGCACCGGCTCCCAGCCGAAGCCGCGCACGCCGCCCTGCCAGTCCTGCACCAGGCCCTGGTCGGTCGGGTCGATGGCGACCTGCCAGCCCTGGGCAAGCGGGACCGGCCCGGGCGGGTCGGCAGCAAGCGCAGCGTGCGGCAGCACGACGAACACGAGCACGGCGGCGACCGCGAATGCGAAAAGTAGGCGCACCGGCGCGACATCATGCACGAATCGGCGTGGGCGATGGACGGTCGGCGGCAGGGCGAGGGAAAGCGTGGCCTAGCCCTCCAGCCGCTCGGCGAGGCGGTTCATCCCTCGCTCGCGCGCCGCGGCTGCCGCGCCGGCACGGTCCAGCGGCC
>CAVSHS010000003.1:0-151826 GCA_963727785.1 uncultured Solirubrobacteraceae bacterium | reverse complement strand
CTCGCGGTTCTCAACGAGCGTGAGCGGACGATCGTCTGCGCGCGCTTCGGTCTGAAGAGGCCCGAGTCGACGCTACGCGAGCTGGGCGAGCAGCTTGGGATCAGCGCCGAGCGCGTGCGGCAGATCGAAGAGGTCGCGCTCGGCAAGCTGCGCGAGACGATGGCGTAGCACGAGAGGTGGCGTCGATGCTGGTCGTGCCGAGGGCCTTGGCGATGCCCGGTGTCAGGGGGAGCGATCGTGCGGGTGCCAGGCCTCAGTACGTCGCCTCGACCCCTGGTACGCGTGGACCGTGCCGACGCTCCGCCCCCGCGGGCGGTCCACGCCCCACTTGCGCGAGGCGCGCGCCGAACTACTGGCCCGTCCATGGCGACAGCGACGACCCATCACTACGCGACAGTGAATCCCTACACCGGGGAGGTCGTGCGGGAGTTCGACAGCCTCGACGCGGCTGCCGTCGACCGCGCCGTCGACACCGCGCACCAGGCCTTCGGCGCCTGGCGTGACCGGCCCATCGAGGAGCGTGCCGCGATCGTCCATCGCGCGGGGGAACTGCTGGCCGAGCAGCGCGACCGGCTCGCGGCGCTCGTCACGCTGGAGATGGGCAAGCGGATCGTCGAGGCGCGTGAGGAGGCGGACCTGTCCTCGCAGATCCTCGACTACTACGGTCGTCACGGCCCGGTGCTCGCGGCAGCCGCCAAGGGCGCGACGGTCATCATCGGCGGCGGGCGCCCCGACCTTCCGGGCGCGTTCGTGGAGCCGACCATCCTGACCGGTGTCTCGCCGGCGATGCGCGCCTACCACGAGGAGCTGTTCGGGCCGGTCGCCGTCGTCCACCGCGTCGCCGGCGAGACGAGGCCGTCGCACTCGCGAACGACACGCCGTTCGGCCTCGGCGGGTCGGTCTTCGCCGCCGACTTCGGTCGCTCGCAACGCGTGGCCGCTCGCCTCGATGCCGGGATGGTGTGGATCAATCGCCCGGCGGCGTCGCGGCCGGAGCTTCCCTTCGGTGGCATCAAGCGGTCCGGGTACGGGCGGGGACTCGGAGCAGCGGGCATCGAAGAGTTCGCCAACCGCAAGCTGATCTGCGCGGTCGCGCCCGACGCCCCAGTCGGCGGGTTCGCCGGCTGAGACCGGAGCGCATGGATGTTGTCATCGTCGGAGCCCACGGCAAGGTCGCGCGGCGGCTCACCCGTTCGGGCCGGCTGACGATGGAGCAGGTGCGGCCCGGCATCTACCACTGGACGGGTCACGACGCGGAGGTGCGCGCGCCGGTGCACTCGCATTACGTCGAGCCCGCCGGCGTGCTCGTCGACCCGGTCGTGCCGGAGCACGGGATGACGGCGTTCGACAGGCTCGGCGTCCGGCCCCAGCAGATCCTCCTGACGAATCGCCGGCACCGCCGCGACGCCGAGCGGTTCCAGGACGCGTTCGACTGCGCCGTCCGCATCGGCGCCAGGGCGGTGTCCGAGATGGACGGGCTCGAGGCCGAGCCGTTCGAGGACGGCGACGAGGTCGCGTGGGGAATCACCGCGATCACGATCGGGCACGCGCTTCCCGAGGAGACGCTCTTCCACGTCGCTCACGGCGACGGAGCGCGGTGTTCGGCGACACACTGGTGCACCCGGCCGGCGCGCCGATCGGCCTGCCTCCGGACGACCTGCTCGGCAGCCACCCGGACCGGCTGCGGCGGCGCTACAAGGAGGCGTTCCGCGGGCTGTTGCTACGCGACTTCGACGTACTGCTGCTTGCGCACGGCGCGCCGGTCGCCAACCGCGGCAAGGCCGCGCTTCGCAGGCTCGTCGAGGAGCCCACCGAGCACGCCGGGTTCGGCCCATATGCCTAGCGTCAGCAGCCGAGACAGCGCCGGACCGCGGCACCACGGCGCTCGTCAGCCGCTGACGCCGGGTGGCTCCGCGACGGCGGTGACGTGGCGCTCGATCATCTCGCGCAGCTGTGCGGGAGGGGCGGCGCCGACGAGTCGGTCGGCCTCCTGGCCGTTCTTGATCACGATGAGCAGTGGGATGCCCTGGACGCCGTAGCGTGCGGCGATGGCCGGTGCTTCGTCGATGTTGAGCTTGACGACCTTCAGGCGGCCGGCGTATTCGCGTCCCATCTGCTCGACGACGGGCGAGACCATCCGGCATGGTCCACACCAGGGTGCCCAGAAGTCGACGAGCACGGGGACCGACGCGACGATCTCCTCGTCGAAGCCGCCGGCATCGGTCTCGACGATCCACGGCAGCGGGGCATGACAGACGCTGCAGCGCGGGATGCCCTCGGCGCGCGGGCGTACGCGGTTCTTCGTGCCGCAGTTCAGGCAGGTGACGATCGTCGGTTTGGCAGCCATGATGTGAGCGCTCAGACGCGATCCTCGGGGCCGCCCGCGCGTTGTGTGAGGGGGGGAGACACGGCAGCGGGCGGCCCTCGAAGCCTGCGGTCAGGCGGCCGCTCCTGACGGCGCCGTCGGTGCCGGCGCGGAATCCCCGGGACCGCCTTCCGTCTCGGCCTGCATGCCCGCGCCGTTGCCGGTCGCCGTGGTCGGGCGGATCTGGATCCGTCGCGGCTGTGTCTGCGCGGGCTGGGGCAGCCGCATCATCAGGACACCGTCGCTCATCGAGGCCTCGATCGCGTCGGGGTCCAGGCCGTCGGTCACGCGCAGGGTCCGCTCGAAGGCGCCGAACGAGCGCTCGACCCGGGCCGTGCAGCCCCCCAGGCTCTCCCACGGAGGGCGGCGCTCGCCGCGCACGGTCAGCATGTCGTTCTCCAGCTGGATGTCGAGGTCCTCGGCCGTGATACCGGGGACGTCCATGTAGACCGTGACACCGTCCTCGCTGACGAGGACGTCTGCGGGGGGCAGGAACGCGCCGGCTGCGCCGGGCGTGTTCATGAAACGGCTGAGATCTCGCATCCAGGGCGCGAACGGCTGCAAAATCGTCGCCATCGCGATCGATCCTCCTTTGACTGTCGTCGCATCAGGCTCCTGTACGAGCCTCGTAGATGCCGACGTAGGACGCGGGCTGGACCGGACAACCCGACTTGAACGCGGGGCGGCGACGACCTACCGCTCGGTTTCCTACCCGCGAGAGGAAGAGGTGCCGCATGCCCACGACGCCTGAGCCCGCGCCGCTCGAGGAGACGCCCGACATCTACGGCGCCTATCCGCGACTGAGTCCCGAGCAGATCCGGACGCTCGCAGCGCTCGGCGAGCGCCACGAGGTGCGTGCCGGCGAGGTCCTCTACGCGGAGGACGACACGAGCTGTGACTTCTTCGTGATCCTCGAGGGAAAGGTGGCGGTCGTCGAGAGCTCGGGTGGCGTCGTCGCCGTCCATGGCCCGGGCCGCTTCGTCGGCGAGCTCGGGCTGCTCACCGGCCAGCCGGTATTCCTGACGGCGGTCGTGCGCGAGCCGGGCGCCGTCGTGTGCATCCCGAGCGAGCGGTTGCGCGAGCTCGTCGCCAGCGACCCCGCGCTCGGCGACCTCATCCTGCGCGCGCTGCTGCTGCGCCGGTCGATCCTCGTCGGCCTCGGCACCGGCTTTCGCATCGTCGGCTCGCGCTACTCGCCCGACACGCGCCGCCTGCGCGAGTTCGCGGCGCGCAACCGGCTGCCGCACCGCTGGATCGATCTCGAGGAGGATCCGGGCGCGGAGCGGCTGTTGCGGATGCTGGGGATCGGGCCCGACGAGACGCCGGTCGTCATCCTGGGCGGCTCGCAGGTCCTGCGCAATCCGTCCAACCAGGAGCTGGCCCGCGCGCTGGGGCTGCTCGACTCGGCCGAAGGCGAGATCAGCTGCGACCTGCTCGTCGTCGGCGCCGGACCCGCGGGGCTGGCCGCCTCCGTCTACGGCGCCTCGGAGGGCCTGAGCACGATCGCGCTGGAGCGGCTCGCGGTCGGCGGGCAGGCGGGCACATCGTCGCGGATCGAGAACTACCTTGGCTTCCCCGCGGGGATCTCGGGCGCGGAGCTCGCCGAGCGCGCCGAGATCCAGGCCCGGAAGTTCGGCGCGCGCCTCGAGGTGTCGGCCGAGGCGACGGCGATCGAGCCGCGCGACGGCGGGTACGCCGTGATCTTCGGCGATGGTGAGGGCGACCACATCCAGGCGCGCAGCGTCGTCATCGCGGCGGGCGTGCGCTACCGGCGGCTGCCGATCGAGCGCCTCGAGGAGTTCGAGGGCGTCAGCATCTACTACGCCGCGACGATCGCCGAGGCGAACATGTGCGCCGGCGATCCCGTCGTCGTCGTCGGCGGCGGCAACTCGGCCGGGCAGGCGACGCTGTTCCTGGCTGAGTACGTGCCGCTGATCCACCTCGTCGTCCGGGAGCCCGACCTGAGCGTGGGCATGTCGCGCTACCTCGCCGATCGCATCGAGCGCACGCCCAACGTCAGGATCCACACGAGCACCGAGGCGCGCAGGCTGCTGGGCTCCAAGGCGCTCGATGCGGTGGTCGTGGAGAACAACGCGACCGGGGAGTACGACACGCTCGAGGCGCGTTCGATGTTCATCTTCATCGGAGCTGCGCCGCATACGGACTGGCTCGGCGGGCTCGTCGAGCTCGATGACGGCGGCTACATCCGTACCGGTCGCGATGTCGCCGCCGCCGGCAACGGCGCGGGGCCCGGGCGCGAGCCGCTGCTGCTGGAGAGCTCACAGCCGGGCGTGTTCGCCGTGGGCGACGTGCGCAGCGGCTCGGTCAAGCGCGTCGCGACCGCGGTCGGCGAGGGATCGATGGCGGTGCGCCTCGTCCACGAGCACCTCGCGGGACGCGAGCACGCCGCGCGCGCCGCGCTGCGCGGTCGTCCGGGCCGTCAGACGAACGCCGCATCCACGTAGCACCAGCGCCAGTCCTCGCCAGGCTCGAACGACTGCACGATCGGGTGTCCGAGGGCGTGGGCATGGCGGCGGGCATGGCGGTTGGGCGAGCTATCGCAGCAGCCGACGTGGCCGCAGGTCAGGCACAACCGCAGGTGCACCCACGGCGATCCCGTTCGCAGGCATTCCTCGCAGCCCTGGGGCGTGCGCGGAGTGACCGGCCGGATCATCGTGACGTGCGGGCAGACGACCGTCTGGGGGATTGCTGGCGTGACGCTCACGCAGCCCTTCTGTAGGGCGCTTCCCTGCATCAGCAAGGGTTGTCCTGAGGCTTGCCGGTGTCCGGCCTTGGCCTATCAAGCCGCCGATCGACGCCTACGTGACGAGCTGGAGCACCCCGCTGCCCGGCGGGCTGGTGCAGTCCGGCGTCGCCGCGTTCATTCCCGGCGCCGACGCGGTCGCCGCGAAGGAGCAGAAGACCGCCGCCGGCGACCCGCCCTGGGACGAGGAGCTCGGCTGGAGCAGGCTGCTCGGCGACGTCGTGCGGGCCGGGCGCGAGGAGCACGTGGGCGGCATCGTGAACGCGCGACCGGCGATCGCGGTGCGCTGACCGCCCAGTCGTTGACCGTCGAGCCGCTGGGTTCGCTGACCGTCGACCTTGACACCTCCGTGGTGTGCCCTACCTGCATCTATGCGGGCGCGTGGGCCACGAGTCCTGACGCGCCGATCACCTTCACTCGCGACTGAGGAGGAGCGGTAATGGCCAAGGCGGTTGGAATCGATCTCGGCACGACCAACTCGGTCGTGGCAGCAACGATGGAGGGCGGCCAGGCGGAGGTCATCCCCAACGCCGAGGGCCAGCGCACGACGCCGTCGGTCGTCGCGTTCACCGAGGACGGGCAGCGGCTTGTCGGCCAGGTCGCCAAGCGCCAGATGATCCTCAACGCCGAGAACACGATCTACTCGATCAAGCGGTTCATCGGACGCAAGTGGCAGGAGGTCGAGGAGGAGGCCAAGATGGTCTCCTACAAGGTCGTCAAGGGCCCCAACGATGCCGTCCGCATCGAGGTCCGCGGCAAGCAGTACTCGCCCGAGGAGATCTCGGCGATCATCCTGCGCAAGCTCGCCGAGGACGGTGCCAAGGGCCTGGGCGAGAAGGTAAACGAGGCCGTCATCACGGTCCCGGCGTACTTCAACGACGCCCAGCGCCAGGCGACCAAGGACGCCGGCAGGATCGCCGGCCTGAACGTCCTGCGGATCATCAACGAGCCGACCGCCGCGGCGCTCGCCTACGGCATCGACAAGAAGGGCTCGGAGACGGTCCTCGTGTTCGACCTCGGCGGCGGCACCTTCGACGTCTCGATCCTCGACGTCGGCGACGGCGTCGTCGAGGTGCGCTCCACGAGCGGTGACGGGCATCTCGGCGGCGATGACTTCGACAAGCGGATCGTCGACTGGATGGCCGAGGAGTTCAAGCGCGACCAGGGCATCGACCTGCGCAGCGACCCGCAGGCGCTGCAGCGCCTCTACGAGGCGGCCGAGCGGGCGAAGATCGAGCTGTCCTCGACGACGCAGACGCAGGTCAACCTGCCGTTCATCACCGCCGACGCAAACGGCCCCAAGCACCTGAACATGACGCTTGCGCGGGCGAGGTTCGAGGAGCTCGTCAACGACCTCATCGAGCGCACCCGCGGTCCCGTCGAGCAGGCGCTGTCGGACGCCAAGCTGACCGCCGGCGACATCGACGAGGTGATCCTCGTCGGCGGCTCGACGCGGATCCCGGCCGTGCAGAAGCTCGTGCGCAGCCTGACGGGCGGCAAGGACCCGAACATGTCGGTCAACCCCGACGAGGTCGTCGCGCTCGGCGCCGCGCTGCAGGCGGGCGTGCTGAAGGGCGAGGTCGAGGATGTCGTCCTGCTCGACGTCACGCCGCTGTCGGTCGGGCTGGAGACGCTCGGCGGCGTCATGACGAAGGTCATCGAGCGCAACACGACGATCCCGGCGCGGCGTACCGAGACGTTCTCGACCGCCGCCGACGACCAGACCGCGGTCGACGTCGTGGTCCTCCAGGGCGAGCGTGAGATGGCGCAGGACAACCGCCAGCTCGCGCGCTTTCGCCTGGAGGGCATCCGTCCGGCACCGCGCGGCACGCCGCAGGTCGAGGTCACGTTCGACACGGACGCCAACGGCATCCTCAACGTGTCGGCGCGCGACAAGGACACCGGGGCCGAGCAGCAGGTGACGATCGAGGAATCGACGAGCCTCGACCAGGGCGACATCGACCGGATGATCCGCGAGGCCGAGCAGAACTCGGCGGCCGATCGCCGGCGGCGCGAGGAGATCGACGCTCGCAACGAGCTGGACTCGCTGGCCTATCAGGTCGAGCGCCAGCTGGGCGAGCTCGCCGACAGGCTGCCCGTGCACGACAAGGCGCGCGCCGAGCAGGCGATCGCCGATGCGCGCGCCGCGATCTCCGAGGAGGCCGGGCTGGATCGCGTGCGCCCGCTGATCTCCGATCTGCAGCAGCTCGCCAGCAGCCTCCCGTCGGCGGCTGCGGCGGCCGGCGCGACCGCCGGCGGCAACGGCGCGGGCGCCGAGGAGGCCGCGGCCGAGGAGGACGAGGAGGTCGTCGACGCGGAGTTCACCCGTGATTGACCCCCACGATCGTCCCTACGCCACCGGGGGCCGCACCGCGGCGACCCAGCAACCGCCCGCGGACACGCGGGCGGTGCCGGACGGCGCTGCGCCCCAGCCGGGGGGACCGGCGTCCGCGCCCACGCCGCCAGGCAACGGCGCGGCCGACCAGAGCGCCGAGCTGGCGCGCATGGAGGATCGCTACAAGCGTGCGCTGGCCGACCTCGACAACTACCGCAAGCGCTCCGCGCGCGACCTGCAGGCGGGCGTCGAGCAGAGCCGCGAGTCGTTGCTGCGCGACTGGCTGGAGGCCGTCGACAGCGTCGAGCGGGCGCTGCAGATGAGCCACGGCACGCCCGGCGCCGAAGGGCTGCGAGCGCTGCTCGAGCAGATGGAGTCGATCCTGGCGCGCCACGGCGTGCAGCGGATCGGCGCCGCCGGCGAGCAGTTCGATCCCGAGCGCCACGAGGCGATCGAGGCCCGCGTGACGAACGAGGCGCCGGATCGCACGATCCTCGAGGCGGTGCGCTCGGGCTGGGCGATCGGTGACCGTGTCCTGCGGCCCGCGCTCGTGATCGTCGCACGGCGCCCTGAGCCCGCCGCCGGCTGATGGCCGTCGCGTTTCGTGACTACTACGAGACGCTCGGCGTTCCGCGCGACGCGAGCACCGAGGACATCCGCAAGGCCTACCGCAAGCTCGCGCGCGAGAACCATCCCGACGTCAACAAGGATCCAGGCGCCGACGACCGCTTCAAGGAGATCTCCGAGGCCTACGAGGTCCTGCGCGATCCCGACAAGCGCAAGCGCTACGACCAGCTCGGCGCCAACTGGAAGGCCGGCCAGGATGTCTCCGGCGCGCCCGGCTGGGAGGACGTCTTCCGCCGCGGCCGGCAGCGCGGCGGCGCCAGTGCCGGTGCCGGCGGCGGCGGTGGGGGAGGTCCGAGCGGCGGGTTCGGTGACGGCGTGCGCGTCGAGTTCGGCGGCGACCTCGACGGCGCGGACTTCAGCGAGTTCTTCGGCGATCTGTTCGGCGGTGGCGGTCGCTCGAGCATCTTCGACAGCTTCGCCAGCAGCAGCGGCCGGACACGCCGCGGCGCCGATCAGGAGGCGATCCTCGAGCTGTCGCTCGAGGAGGCCGCCGCCGGCGGCACGAGGCGCCTGTCGATCGACGGCCGCGAGCTCGAGGTCGACATCCCGCCCGGGGTGCGCGATGGCCAGCGCCTGCGCGTGCGCGTGCGCGGGGGCGCTTCCAGCGACAGCGACGGCGATCTCATCCTGCGCATCCGCCTGCGGCCGCACCCGCGCCTGCGCGTCAAGGGCGACGACCTCCAGGTCGATCTGCCGATCGCGCCCTGGGAGGGCGCGCTCGGCGCGAAGGTCCCGGTGCAGACGCTGACCGGCACCGCGCAGGTCACGGTTCCGCCGGGCTCGTCGAGCGGGCGCAGGCTGCGCCTGCGCGGCGAGGGCCTTCCGAAGGAGGGCGGCGGCAAGGGCGACCTCTACGCCGTCGTCTCGATCAAGGTGCCCAAGAAGCCGACGCGAAAGGAGCGCGACCTGTTCGAGCAGCTGAGCAAGGCGTCGAAGTTCAACCCGAGAGCGGCGGGCTGATGGCGGTGACGCCACAGCGCAGGCGCACGCAGGCGACGACGCTCGCGCTCGTCTTCCGTCCGGGCGTGACAGGACCGCTGCTCTCGCTCGACGCGCTGGCGCGCGAGACCGGCCTGCACCCCGAGCTCGTGCGGCGCTTCGTCGCGCTCGGGCTCGTCGACCCCGCCGGCGGAACCGCCGCGGCGCCCCTGTTCACGCGCAGCGACGCTGCCGCTCTCGCTCGCGCCGCCAGGCTGCGACGCGACCTCGGCATCGGCTACGCGGGCGCCGTCCTGGCGAGCGAGCTGCTCGCCCGCATCGAAGTCCTCGAGCGGCAACTCGCGTCGCTACGAGCGCAACCCGTACCTCGCCCGAGGAGCCAGTGATGGACATCAACCGTCTGACCCAGAAGTCCCAGGAGGCCATCCACGACGCGCAGACCAAGGCGATGCGCTTCGGCCACACCGAGGTCGACGTCGAGCACCTGCTGCTCGCGCTGCTCGACCAGGCCGACGGCCTGATCCCGCGCCTGCTCGAGCGCGCCGGCGTCGACGTCGACGCGGTCCGCGCCGACGTCACGAAGGCGCTCGAGTCGCGGCCGCGCGTGTCGGGGTCGGGCGCGAGCGGTGACGTGCGCGTCGCGCGCGGGCTCGCGCTGCTGCTCGAGGACGCCGAGAAGGAGGCCGGGCGCCTGAAGGACGAGTACGTCTCCGTCGAGCACCTCGTCCTGGCGATGCTGCGCTCGCGCGCGCCCGCAGGCAAGGTGCTCAAGGACCGCGGACTGTCGGCGGACCGCTTCCTCGAGGTGCTGACCGAGGTCCGCGGCGCTCAGCGCGTGACGAGCGCGATGCCCGAGGCGGCCTACGAGGCGCTGGAGAAGTACGGCCGCGACCTCGTCGCCGAGGCCGCCAGCGGCCGGCTGGACCCCGTCATCGGGCGCGACGCCGAGATCCGCCGCGTCATCCAGATCCTGTCGCGCAAGACGAAGAACAATCCCGTGCTCGTCGGCGATCCCGGCGTCGGCAAGACCGCGATCGTCGAGGGCCTCGCCCAGCGGATCGTGCGCCAGGACGTCCCCGAGGGCCTGAAGGACAAGACGATCTTCGCGCTCGACATGGGCTCGCTCGTCGCAGGCGCGAAGTACCGCGGCGAGTTCGAGGAGCGCCTGAAGGCGGTGCTCGCCGAGGTCAAGGCAGCCGAGGGCCGGATCCTGCTGTTCATCGACGAGCTGCACACCGTCGTCGGTGCCGGCGCGGCCGAGGGCGCGATGGACGCCGGCAACATGCTCAAGCCGATGCTCGCCCGCGGCGAGCTGCACTGCATCGGCGCGACGACGCTGGCCGAGTACCGCACGATCGAGAAGGACGCCGCGCTTGAGCGCCGCTTCCAGCCCGTCGTCGTCGACGAGCCGTCGCTGGAGGACACGATCTCGATCCTGCGCGGGCTGCGCGAGCGCTTCGAGGTCCACCACGGGGTGAAGATCCAGGACACGGCGCTCGTCGCGGCGGCGACGCTGTCGACGCGCTACATCTCCGACCGTTTCCTGCCCGACAAGGCGATCGACCTCGTCGACGAGGCCTGCGCCGTCATCCGCACCGAGATCGACTCGATGCCGGCCGAGCTCGACGAGATCACGCGCCGGATCACGCGCCTGGAGATCGAGGAGACCGCGCTGCGCAAGGAGGACGACCCCGCCTCCAAGAAGCGCCTGGAGATCCTGCGCAAGGAGCTCGCGGAGCTGCGCTCGCAGGCCGACGCGATGACCGCCCAGTGGGAGGCCGAGCGCCAGGCGATCCGCCGCCTGCAGGGAATGCGCGAGGAGCTCGAGCAGCTGCGCCGCGAGATCGAGCAGGCCGAGCGCGCCTACGACCTCAACCGCGCCGCCGAGCTGCGCCACGGGCGCCTGCCCGAGCTCGAGCGCCGGCTGCGCGCCGAGGAGGAGCGGCTGGCCGACAAGCAGAGCGCGTCGCGGCTGCTGCGCGAGGAGGTCACCGAGGACGAGATCGCCGCCGTCGTCGCGCGCTGGACGGGCATCCCGGTCAACCGCCTGCTGGAGACCGAGCGCGACAAGCTGCTGCGCCTGGACGAGGTGCTGCACGAGCGCGTCATCGGCCAGGACGAGGCGGTGCGCCTCGTCGCCGACGCGGTCATCCGCGCGCGGGCGGGGATCAAGGACCCGCGCCGCCCGATCGGCTCGTTCATCTTCCTCGGCCCGACCGGCGTCGGCAAGACGGAGCTCTCAAAGGCGCTCGCCGCCTCGCTGTTCGACTCCGAGGAGGCGATCGTGCGCCTGGACATGTCCGAGTACCAGGAGCGCCACACCGTCTCGCGCCTGATGGGAGCGCCCCCCGGCTACGTCGGCTACGAGGAGGGCGGCCAGCTGACCGAGGCCGTGCGGCGCAAGCCCTACGCGGTCGTCCTCTTCGACGAGATCGAGAAGGCCCACCCCGACGTCTTCAACGCGCTGTTGCAGATATTGGATGACGGGCGCCTGACCGACGCGCAGGGGCGGACGGTGAATTTCCGTAACACCGTCGTCATCATGACCTCGAACATCGGCTCGCTGTACCTCCTGGACGGGATCGACGCGAGCGGCGAGATCATGGAGGACGTCCGCGACCGCGTCATGGCGGAGCTACGCGGGCACTTCCGTCCCGAGTTCCTCAACCGCGTCGACGAGACGATCCTCTTCAAGCCGCTGACGCTGGCCGAGATCGAGCGGATCGTGGATCTGCAGATGGAGGATCTGCGCAAGCGCCTGGCCGACCGCCAGATCACGATCGAGCTGAGCGAGCCGGCGCGCGAGCTGATCGCCCGCCAGGGCTATGACCCGGTCTACGGCGCCCGCCCGTTGCGGCGCTACATCCAGCGGGTCGTCGAGACGCAGATCGGCCGCGCGCTGCTGTCCGGCCGGATCCTCGACGGCGCGACGATCCGGCTCGACGCCGACGGCGAGGAGCTCAGCGTCAGGTGGCGCAACCCCAGCGCCGGGCCCAGTGCGGACGGCGACGCGGCCGCGGCGGTCGAGGACGCCGAGACGGTCGGCGCCGGCTCGCCAGGTTGAGCGGCTGTTACGGGCGCTTGTCGCGTTGGTGGCACGTCCTACCGCACGTGCCACCCGCAATCTCGGCGTCCCAGGGACATCGACAGCGACAGAGGTGAGCCATGAACAGCAGCCCGACGCCCACGCACGACGACAGGCCCCAGCCGGCGCGGCGGGTCGTCGCCTCATACGCCGACTATCGCGACGCCGAGAAGGCGGTCAACTACCTGGCCGACAACAGGTTCCCGGTCGAGCACGTCGCGGTCGTCGGGCGCGAGCTCGAGCTCGTCCAGCAGGTGACGGGCAGGCTGACGGCGCTCGACGCCGCTGCCCGCGGCGCGCTCACCGGCGCCGTGACCGGCCTGCTGATCGGCTGGCTCTTCGCGGTCTTCACGTGGTTCGATCCGAGGATCGCCTCAGGCTGGGTGATCATCGACGGGCTCTGGTTCGGCACGCTCGTCGGCTTCGTGATGGGTCTTGTCATGTACCTGATCACGAAGTCGCGGCGCCGCTTCGATGCCGTCTCGATGATGCGGCCCGAGTACTTCGACATCTCCGTCGACGAGTTGTACGCCGATGACGCGGCGCGGATGCTGCTCGGCTTCCCGCTGCCGTCGCGCGTGAAGGTCGAGCCGTCGTCGGCCGTCGAGTCCGCCGTGCGTCCGCCGCGACCGACGCCGGCGACGTGACCCATCCCGTCGATGCGCCGACCGCGTCGCCGCACACCTGAACTGTTCGTAGAGGCACGACGAGAGGAGCCCCATGGCCGTCCCAGTCCTTCACCGACACACCCATCACGCACGTCAGGCACCCGACGGTGAGCCGATGCGCGAGCTCGACCAGATCCAGCAGCAGACCTTCCAGCTGCTGCAGAGCATGCTCGGCGCGAGCCCGTTCGCCGGCGTCGGCACCTGGGTGCCGGCCGTCGACATCGAGGAGACCGAGGACTCGTGGATCCTCGAGGCCGAGCTTCCGGGCGCCAAGAGCGACGACATCGACATCGAGGCCCACGACAACGAGATCCAGATCACCGGCGAGATCGCCGAGAAGGAGCGCACCGGGATCCTCCGCCGGCGCACGCGCCGGTTCGGCCGCTTCGAGTACCGCGTCACGCTGCCCGGCCCGATCGACCCCGACAGCATCGATGCGTCGCTCGACGACGGCATCCTTCGCGTGACCGTGCCCAAGCCCGAGCAGGCCCGCCCGCGCCGCGTGCAGATCCAGACCCCCTCGGGCAACGGCGCCCCGGCCGAGCCCGCCGCGACGACGTAGCCCGGGCGGCCCCAGCCGTGGCCCTCAGCCCGAGCGAGGTCGACCGGGCGCTTGCCGGGCACCCCGGCTGGCGACGCGTCGGCAAGACGCTCGTCCGCGATCTGTCGATGCGCGATTTCGACGAGGCGTTGGCGCTCGTCGAGCGCGTCGGCCAGCTCGCGGTCGACTACCTGCGCCGGCCCGACATGTGCATCTCGGAGTTCAACCGCGTCCGGCTGACGATTGTCAACGCACACCACGCCGGGCTGACCGAGGCCGAGCTGCGGCTGGCAGCCAAGACGAGCGCTGTCATCGACGCGGACGGCGAGGCCGGGCGAGCGCCTGCGTCCAGCGCGGCGTGACCGCGCTCACGCCAGCTCGCGCGCGCCGGCGCCGGTCCTGCCGAGGACCTTCTCGACCGCCGCCTCGATCTCGTCCTCGCCGCTGCCGACGTAGAGGATGCGACGCGCCGAGCGCGGCTCGTGCAGGACGGCGTTCAGAACCGCCGCGACGTCCTCGCGCGGGACGCGCTCGCGAAACGGCTCCGAGTCGATCCGCACGCGGCCGGTGCCCGGGTCGTCGGTCAGGAGCCCGGGCCGGACGATCGTCCACTCGCGATCGGATGCCATCAGCGCCTCGTCGGCCTGTGCCTTGGCACGCAGGTAGACGCTGAAGGTGTCCTCGCCGTCGGGCGGGTTCTCGGCGCCGGTCGAGCTGATCATGAGGTAGCGGTCGACGCGCGCGCCGCGGGCCGCCTCCAGCAGCTTGATCGCACCGTCACGGTCGATCGTCCACTTGCGCTGCGGACCGCTGCCCGGTCCCGCGCCGGCGGCGAAGACGACGGCGTCCGCGCCCGAGATCGCGCGGGCGATCTCGGTGACGCCCTCGTGCTCGAGGTCGCAGACGACGGGCTCGGCGCCATCGGCGCGCAGGTCCGCTGCGTGGTCGGGGTTGCGGATCAGGCCGCGCACCTGGTCTCCGTGCGCGACGAGCAGGTGCGTCAGCCGGCGGGCGATCTTGCCATGGCCGCCGGCGATGGCTACGAGCATCGCGTCGCCGCCGTCAACGCTCGAAGACGCGCTTGAGCAGGCTTGCCGCGACGAGCGCGCGCGTGCCCCAGAAGATGAGGTTCACACCGACGATCAAGCCGATCGCCCATGCCGCGGAGCTTGGCAGATCGAGTGCGATGAGCACGGCGAGCACGATCGCGAGCACGCCGCCGAAGAGCATCCAGCCGGCTCCCGGGAGGCCGCGCAGCTGGCGGGCGGCGGCAAGCTGCAGGCCACCGCTGACGACGAACCAGATGACGAGCAGGAGCGTGAGCGAGAGCGCGCCGGCACCCGGGAACAGGACCATGTACATGCCGATGACGAGCGCCAGGAGCGCGTTCAGAGCGCGCCCCCACGTGCGGCCGGCGGCCCGTTGCGTCCAGGAATGAATTGCCATGACGACACCCGCGTAGACGAGGATCCATCCGATGAAGAGCGTCATCGTCAGCGTTGCGATCGGTGGGACGACGATCGCCGCCGCGCCGCCGAGGAGGGCGAGGATCGCGGTTACGACGAGCCACCTGCGTGCTTTCCTGACGTCGTCGTCGGACAAACGCAGGTCGTTGAACCACGCGGTCATGATGCCCGCGGGCGCGACGTCGACGTGGGCAGAGCGTTCAGTCCAGGGCTGGGCCATCGCCGGGTGCCTCCTGTGAGTGACGGGGTCGTGCAGGTTCAATAGGCCATTGCCACGCGAACGCCAGCGCGACAGGATCAGCCGACGATGCATGGTCGGGCCCGTCATCGGACATTGAGAATCCGGAGCGTGCTTGGCGATACCGATCCTCTCCACGGCCCAGGCGGGACGCTGCGCATCGGCTGCATCGCGGAGCTCGCGCTTCAGCGGGTGCAGTCCCTCGTGGGCGCGCTGTACGCGTTCGATCCGCACCTCGAGACCGAGCTGCGGCACCTGCCGAGCGCCGCACAGGTGCACGCGTTGCGGTCGGGCGAGCTGCACCTCGGCCTGCTCTATGGCGTCGGCGATCTCGACGGCATCGAAGCGGTGCCGATCTTCCCGGGCGAGCGGCTCGCGGCGATCGTGCCGATCGGCCATCGCCTCGCGCAGCGCGCGGTGGTGACGCCGGGGGACCTGCGCGAGGAGGAGCTTCTGACGGTTCCGCGCCGGGTCGATCCCGAGGTGCACGATGCGCTGATCGCGCGCGTCCGGGAATCCGGCCACGAGTTTCGCCGCGTGCGCGAGTGGGGCGGAGGTGACCCGCGCGACGTCCTGACGGCGGTCGCCAATTGCAACGGCGTCGCGCTGGCCCCGGCGCCGCTGCTCGCCACGCTCGGCGAGCTCGCGACGATCGTCACGCCCTGCCCGACCGATCCGCCGGTGCGGATGCCGGCCACCGTGCTCGCCTGGCGCGCCGCGGCACCGAAACGCATGAAGGAGCTGCTGGACGTCGCGCGGGCGGCCGCGCGCGAGCTTCACCGCGGCTGAAAAGGCGTCGCGCCGGGCCGATCTTGCTCGTCGCCGCCACGGCCCTGCCGTCCTGGCCACCTACGTGTGAGCAGCAAGCCAGATGCCATCCCGTGCCTTGTTCGCTGCTCCATCCGGCCTAGGAGGCTCGCCGTGGAGGGCGAGGGTTCAGGTTCAGCGTCCGGCGGATCCGCTCTTCCGCCGCCGCCACGCGTGCCAGAGCCGCAGTGGCAGCAGCCCGAAGGGCACGCGCCGGCCGAGCTCCCGGCGATCGTCGACGTCGAACGCGCCGGCAAACCGCGCGGCCTGCTCGGCAGACGGGTAGCGCTTGGCCCCGCGCGCGCCGCAGCCCTCGCGCTCGCAGGTCCAGCGCATGGTGTCGTCCTCGCTCGTGAAGCGGAAGCGATGACCGAGCAGACGGCAACGCAGCTCCATAGGCCCTCAACCTACGCCGGAGGCGGGACATGACCAGCCCCGAGGCTGCGCTCAGGACCGTCCGCACGAACATCCCCGCCCGCCTGGACCGGCTGCCGTGGTCGCGCTTTCACTGGCGCATCGTCATCGGGCTCGGAACCGTGTGGATCCTCGACGGGCTCGAGGTCACGATCGTCGGCTCGATCGCGCCGCGCCTGACCGAGGCCGGCAGCGGCATCGGCATGAGCTCGGCCGATATCGGCATCGCGGCCGCGCTCTACGTCGCCGGCGCCTGTCTCGGCGCCCTCTTCTTCGGTCAGCTCACCGACCGCTACGGCCGCAAGAAGCTCTTCATGCTCACGATGGCGCTGTACATCCTCGCCACCGTCGCGACGGCCTTCGCCCTCACGCCGTGGTTCTTCTTTCTCTGCCGCTTCTTCACCGGGATGGGGATCGGGGGCGAGTACGCCGCGATCAACTCGGCGATCGACGAGCTGATCCCCGCGCGCAACCGGGGCCAGGTCGACCTCGCGATCAACGGCAGCTTCTGGATCGGCGCGGCGATCGGCGCCGTC
This sequence comes from uncultured Solirubrobacteraceae bacterium, assembly GCA_963727785.1. Taxonomy (GTDB): domain Bacteria; phylum Actinomycetota; class Thermoleophilia; order Solirubrobacterales; family Solirubrobacteraceae; genus CADCVQ01. The sequence goes on along the minus strand of CAVSHS010000003.1, from coordinate 135,042 downwards.
GTCTCGCTGGCCCTGCTCGACACGGCGCTGTTCGCCACCGACCTCGGCTGGCGGATCGCGTTCGGCGCCGGCGCGCTGCTCGGCCTCGGCATCCTCGTCGTGCGCCGGCACGTGCCCGAGAGCCCGCGCTGGCTGTTCATCCACGGCCGCGAGGAGGAGGCCGAGCGAATCGTCGAGCAGATCGAGGCCGAGGTGCGCGCGCAGACCGGCGCCGACGTGCCCCCGCCCGACCAGTACATCGCCGTGCGCCAGCGCGATGCGATCCCGTTTCGCGAGATCGCCGCCGTCGCCACGAAGCGCTATCCGCGCCGTGCCGCGCTCGGGCTCTCACTGTTCGTCGGGCAGGCCTTCCTCTACAACGCCGTGACGTTCGACCTCGGGACGATCCTGAACGGGTTCTTCGATGTCGGCTCAGGCAGCGTGCCGCGGTTCATGGTGCTCTTCGCGCTGAGCAACTTCCTCGGGCCGCTGCTGCTGGGGAGATTGTTCGACACGGTCGGCCGCGTGCCGATGATCGCCGGCACCTATCTGGGGTCGGCGACGCTTGTCGTCGTACTCGCGGTGCTGTTGCGGGAGGGCTCGCTGGACACGACCTCGTTCATGGCGCTCATCATGGCGACGTTCTTCCTCGCCTCCGCCGGCGCGAGCTCGGCGTACCTCACGGTGTCCGAGGTGTTCCCGATGGAGACGCGCGCGCTCGCGATCGCCTTCTTCTACGCGGTCGGGACGGCGATCGGCGGCATCTCCGGCCCGCTGCTGTTCGGCCACTTCGTCCACAGCGGCGATCCGGCGCAGGTCGCGACCGGCTTTCTCATCGGCGCCGGCGCGATGGCGCTCGGCGGAGTCGCCGAGCTCCTGTGGGGCGTTCGCGCCGAGCGCCGGTCGCTGGAGGCGATCGCGACGCCGCTCACCGCAACGGAGCTCGACAGCGGCCCGCCCGAGCTACCCGAGAGCCAGCGCGCGCACGAGGACGAGCTGCGCGAGCGCATCGCCCGGCGCAGGGCGCGCGAGCGTCAGGGCGCGCGCCGTCTGCGCCCGGGGCCCGGCGGCGGCAGCGGCTATCACTCGCCCGGGATGCTCGGGACCGCGGGCACGGCCTCGCGCACCGATGCCGCCTCCGATCGGGAGCTCGATCGCGAGATCGATCGGGTGGCGCGCGCGCTCGACGAGCACGGCCCGTCCGACCGCGCGGAGCTCGAACGGATCCTCTCCGCGCGCCACTGGGGCCCGGGACGGCTGCGGCGGGCACTGCGCACCGCGATCGACGAGGGTCGCTGCGAGCGCACCGGCCGCGGGTCTTACGGGCCACCTCGCAGTGGCACCCCGGCCCCGCCGCGACGCGATGAGCCTGTTCGGCCGGGTACCTGATTCCGCGGATCGGCCGCACCGCCGGCGACGGTCCCTCGCTGCCATGAGGCGCCGCCACGCGTCACCGGACAAGCCGTGGTTCGACCTCGGCGCGGCCCGCGAGCTCAGTCGCCGTGCGGCCAAGCGCGCGCGGGTCCAGATCGTCGTCCTCACGCCGCTGCTCGGCGGCGTGCTCGCCCTCTACGTGTACCGCCATCGCCTCTTCCCGAGCGGCTGGGACGGGGTCGTGCGAATCCTGCTCGCTGTCGCGTTCATCGCGCTTGGCTGGCAGCTCGCGCGCGAGGTCGGACGTGCCATGCGGCCGATGCTCACCAAGCACCTCGAGCCCGCGGCCGCGGGCACCGTCGGCTTCCTCATCCGCCTGTGGACGATGCTCGTCGTGGCCATGATCGCGCTACGCGTCGCCGGCCTCGGATCGCAGGAGCTCGCCGTCGGCGGTGCGCTCACAGCGGTCCTGGTGGGTCTCGCCGCGCAGCAGACGCTTGGCAACGTGATCGCCGGAACGGTGCTCGCCAGCGCGCAGCCGTTCCGCGTCGGCGACCGGGTGCGCCTGCAGGGTGGCGGACTTGCCGGCACCGTCGAGGGAACGGTCAGCTCGCTGGGGCTGCTGTACACGGTCCTCTCCAGGGGCGAGGACGCGATCATGATCCCCAACTCGCTCGTGATGAACGTCGCGGTCGTGCCGTTGCGCGAGCCGACCGCCGTCGACATTCGCGCGCGACTGCGCGCGGGGATCACCCCCCTGGAGCTCGAGCGGGTGCTGAGCGAGCACATCAGGACGCCCATACGCGGCTCGCCGCGTGTCACGCTCGAGGAGCTCGATGCCGACGAGCTGGTCGTTCGCATCGCGGCGACGCCGGTGCGCCCCAGCGAGGGACGGAACCTCGCCAGCGAGGTACTCGAGGCGATCGCGCCCTACACGGCGCGTCAGTCTCGGGAGGCGGGCGCGACGGGGGGCGGCGACGACCGCGGCTGACGGCGCGCGCACCTCTAGCCACCCTGCTCGCCGACGGCCGTCCCGTCGTCGCCGGCCTCCTGCGAGGGCCGGTAGCCGTAGGCGGCCTCACGGACCGCGAGATCGCTCTCCACCAGCGAGCCCAGCGCGCCTGCAAGCGTCGCGAGCGAGGTCGCCAGCCACGCAAGCCGAAGGTAGTCCGCCGCGGCGGCCCGGTGGATCTGTGCGCTCAGGGCGCCTTCCGGGATGAGGCTGAACGAGCCGACCACGCTGAACGCCAGGAGCGCGAGGTACAGCGTCACGACACCGATCGCGATCGTCAACGCGGTGACCGCATTGAAGAGCACCACCCGCTCGCGCGTGTGCGAGTCCGCGCTGTGCTCCCAGAGGTTGTGGGCGGAGATCAGCGCGACCGACGTCGTCGCCAGCGCGGTGAGCGCGAGGCCGAGCAGCCGCGGCCACGTCATGTAGCTGGCGAGCACCCAGAAGCCTGACGAAGCGAGCACGTACGCCGCGGTGCCGAGGGCCGCCACGAGCGCCCGCGAGAGCTTGGCGGCGACCCGCCACGGATGGTTGGCCCGCACCATGCCGATGAGCAGGCGCAGGTTGCCCCGTATCACCGCGGTCGAGAAGCGGATCGTGTGGTCGTCGACCTGCGCCATTCCAATCGGTGACGCGAGCTCGTGCAGGCGGTTGCGAACGCTCTCGCGGTCCTCGTCGTTCCAGCCGACCAGACTGGCGATGAGATCGAGCGTCGCCTCCCGGACCCGCTCCTCGAGCGCGATCGCGCCGAGCGCGGGCACCGAGATCAGGCCGACCCCGTCGGTCGCGCTCGCGATCGCCGTCAGAGGCCGGTGGTCCTCAGAGCGCAGGGGGATGTCGGTCAGGCAGACGACGAGGTCCCAGCGGTTGTCGAGCAGCAACCGACGCGCGTCCTGAACGAGCTCCGCGATCCTCGCCTGAGGGTTCTTCGGCCCGCCCTCGCCGAGCTCGACCCGCCACTCGATCCCGGGGAAGCGACGCTCGAGCTCCTCGCGGAGATCGTCGACGATGCGCTCGGCGAGGTTGCGCAGCTGCGGCTCGGCGTGAAGCCCGACCCGCAGGGTGCGCGGACCCTTCCCGGGCTGGCTGCTGAGATCCGCCACGGTATGGCTCAGGTAGCCGCGGGCGATCTCCGATAAACACGCGATGTCGGGGGTTGTGGCGCGTGGACCGCGGTCTATTGGCTTGCCCGATGGAGCCAATCGCGTGAGTGGGCAGACCGCGGGATACGTCGACGCGGGACCGGTCATCGCCGGCGTGCTGAAGGAGCTGGCCACCCTGCGGCCGCCCGTGCCCGTGCTGAGCCTGTACCTCGATCTCGATCCCCGCGAGTTCGGCACGCAACCGGCGCGCCGTAGCGCGGTCACGTCGCTGCTCGACACGGCGCACAAGCGGATCGAGGAGTACGACACCGACCACCGCGGACGCGTGTCCCTACGTGCCGATCTCGAGCGGGCGACGGCGTTCTTCGACGAGTTCTCGCCCAAGCGATCCCGTGGCGCGGCGATCTTCGCCGCCAGCGCGGCGGATGTCTTCCGGTCGTACCTGCTGCCTCGCCCGACCCCCACGCGCGTCGTCATCGACGATTCGCCGTTCATCTCTGCGCTCGTGCGAGCGACGGACCTGCGCGACTGGCTGATCGTGCTCGTCGACACCCGCCACGCGCGGCTCATGCACGGCAACACCGATCACATCGAGGAGATCGAGCGCGTCAAGGACAGCGTCCCGGGCAGGCATGAACGAGCCGGACCGAGCGACCACCAGCGCCACGTCGAGAAGGCGGTCGACGTCCACCTCGAGCATGTCGCCCACGAACTCGACGCCCAGCTCGCGACCGGCGTCCACGAGCGCGTGATCCTCGGCGGGCCGCCCGAGATCCTGCCGCGCTTGGAGTCGTCGCACATGAGCAAGCTGGCCCGGGAGCACATTGCCGGTCACATCGAGATCGAGGTTCGGACAGCGGTGGCCGACGAGGTCCGCCGCGCCGCGACCCCGGTCTTCGAGGAGGACGAGCTTCGCCACGAGCACGAGCTGCTCGACCGACTGGCAGCGCGCCTGGCGCACGGCGAGGGCGCCGTGGCGGGCCTCGACGACGTGCGCGACGCGCTCGTCCAGCGACGCGTCGAGACGCTGCTCTACGACGAGCGCGAGGTGCTGTCGAAGTCGGCCTTGGAGAACGCGATCGAGGAGGCCGTGGTCCAGTCGGCTGCGATCCTCCCGGTCCGCCACGCACCCGACGCGCTGGACCAGTACGGCCACATCGCCGCCATTCTGCGGTTCTGAGAGCAAGCCAGATGCTGCGTTTCCGCGGGGGCGAGCAGCGCGCCACGAGGGTCGAGCTGTTCTTCGACCTCGTCTTCGTGTTCGCGATCACGCAGCTCTCGGCGCTGCTCATCTCAGACATCTCGTTCGAGGGCGCGGCGCGGGTCCTCTTCCTGCTGCTCGTCGTGTGGTGGGCGTGGATCTACACGACGTGGATGACGAACTGGTTTGACCCGGCGCACCTGTCGGTCCGGCTCGTGCTGATCGCCTGCATGCTGGCGGCGTTCCTGATGGCGATCGCGATCCCCGACGCGTTCGGCGAGCGGGCGGGCCTGTTCGCCGGCGGCTACGTCGCGCTGCAGTGGGTCCGCAACACGTTCGTCGTGCTGGCGACCGACGACAGCGAGCCCATGCACGCCTCGTGGGTGCGGATGTGGATCGGCTCGCTGTGGGTCGGGCTGATCTGGATCGCGGGCGCGGTCGTGCCCGACGAGGGGGCGCGGATGGCGATCTGGACAGCGGCGCTGGTGCTCGACTACGGCGGCCCGCTGGCCGGCTTCTGGGCGCCCGGGCTGGGGCGCACCGAGGCGACCGAGTGGGAGCTCGAGCACGGCCACTTCGTCGAGCGCTTCGAGACGTTCGTGATGATCGTGCTCGGCGAGTCGATCGTCGTGACCGGGGCGGCGGCCTCGCACCTCGGCCTGACGCCCGCGCGCGCGGCGGCGCTGGTCGTGGCATTCCTCGGGACGACGGTGTTCTTCTGGCTGTACTTCGACGAGGTCGCCGACCGTGCGGGTGAGCGGCTCGCCGACGCGGGGCCCGAGCGCGGCAGGCTCGCGCGCGACGCGTTCACGTACCTGCACATCCCGATCGTCGCCGGGATGCTCGTCACGGCCGTCGGCGACGAGCTCGTCATCGCCCACCCGCTGGACCCGCTGCACGGCGAGCAGATCGTCGCGCTCGTGGCGGGCCCGGCGCTGTACCTGCTCGGGCACGTGGCATTTGAGCTGCGGCTGACGGGCGCGTTGCCGCTCCAGCGCTTCATCGCCGCGCTGGCCGTCCTGGCCCTGGCGCCCGCGGCGTCGGTGCTGCCTGTGCTCGCGACCTGGATGCTCGTCTACGGCATCCTCGGCGTCGTGGCTGCGATGGAGACGCACGCGCGGCTCTGGGGTCGTCCGGAGGGGATCGGCCGGCCGGGCTGGGCCGCCGCCGCGGGCCCGCGAGATGTGCCGGCGCTGCGGCGGCTGCGGCGAGGGGCGTGAGGCACGGTCCGCGCGCAGGCGCCGGTCCACTGCCTGCCGCGACCTTGACCGCCGGCGCCCGCGATCTACCTGCCGCGACATGAACCCGCCCGACGACGCCACCGCCACCGTCGAGTCCGCCGTCCGTCCGCCGCCGTTGCGGACCGGGCCGGTCCTCATCGCCTACGACGGCACGCCGGCCTCCGAGTACGCGCTCCGGGAGGCGGGCATGCTGCTCGGTCGCCGGCGGGCCCTCGTCGTCACCGTGTGGAAGCCGGGGCTCGCGTTCGAGCTCATGGAGCTGCCGACGGCGACGCTCGGCCTGCCGCCCGCGCAGCTGGACATCCGTACCGCGCTGGAGATCGACCGCCAGCTCTACGAGGCCGCGCAGCGGATAGCCGAGCGGGGCGCGGCGCTGGCGCGCGAGGCGGGCTTCGAGGTCGAGGGCCTCGCGGTCGCCGAGGAGGTCGAGATCACGATCGCCGAGACGATCCTGCGCATCGCCGTCGAGAACGACTCGGAGGCGATCGTGGTCGGCATCGAAGGCCGCGGCAGGCTCGGCGAGGTCCTCCTCGGCAGCACGTCGCGCGACATCATCCGCCACGGGCCGTGCCCGGTCCTCGTCGCGCGGATGCCGCCCGAGAAGAAGAAGAACAAGACGTAGAGAGCCGCCGGCCGTGGGATTCCGCGGTTCTGCGGCCGCTCCCGATCGGCAGCGACGCGACGAGGAGCTACGTCCGCGCCGGGATCAGCGCGCTGACGTAGTCCTGCGGCAGCTGCACCGTCACGTCGAAGAACTCGCCGTCGTCGACGGCCTCGGTCAGCGTCGCCCGCACGGCGCGCTCGGCGTCGTCGCGGGCGATCGCGGCGGCGTTCATGACAGCGTCGACGAAGGCGTCGTGGTCCATGGTCCAGGCTGTAGCCCGCAGGACGCTCGTGTCAACCGTCACCCCCGACACCGCTGACGGCGGGCGGCGGCGATCCACCGCTACCGGTCGCCCGCGAGGAAGTTCTCGTCAGCGATGAGGAACAGGCCGGCGACGACGAATACGAACAGGCTCACGACGCCCAGCAGACGGGTCGCCGGCCGGTCGAAGCCGAGCATGAGCACGAGCCCTGCCACCAGGCTCGCCACGAAGCCCCAACTCAGCGCCCGCCGGCTCACGACGTCTCCACGGGGCCGGCCAGGCGGCCGGTCACGGCCATCCGGTAGAGCGCCAGCTGCGCCGGCGCGATCGTCAGCGCGCCGAGCACGGCGCTGACGAGCAGCGCGACGAGCGTCGCGTCCGGCGCGGCGGCCTGCGCGACGGTCAGCTCGCCCGGCAGCAGCTGCGGATACTGCGCGAGCGCCCAGCCGGCGGTGATCGCGGCGACCGCCATCGCCCCTACGTAGCGCGCCGCCGCGAAGCGGTCGCGCCAGACGAGCACCAGTGTCGCCAGCCCGGCCAGGGCCGACAGCACGATGCAGATCAGGCCGCGCCCGGAGGTCAGGCCGTCGAACAGCGCCCGGGCGTCGGCGCGGAGCACGAGCAGCCCGCCGATCGCGATCGCCCCCGCGACGCATCCGGTCGCCAGCGCCCGCGCGCGGAACGCTCGCCGCAACTCGAGCAGCCCGGCGCGCTCCGCGTCGGCGGCCAGGAAGACGGCTGCCAGGTATGCGCTGAGCAGCACCGCCAGCACGCCGATGAGCAGGCTCGTCGGGTTCAGCCACGATGCCCACGGATCGCCTGCGGCGTTGCCGACCGGCACCCGTCCGGACGCAATCCCACCAGCCGCCGCGCCGAGGCAGAACGGCACGAGCACAGACGAGAGCGCGAAGGCCGCGCCGAGCAGCCGCGCCTCGGGCAGCGACGATGCCTGCCCGCGAAGCGCGAACGCCGTCCCGCGCAGGACGATCCCGGCGACGGCGAGGAAGCCTGCGACGTACAGCGTCGACATCGCCGAGCCGAAGGCGACCGGAAACGCCGTCCACGCCAGCACGAGCACGAAGATGAGCCAGACGTGATTCGTCTCCCAGACCGGGCCCATCGAATGGCGGACGAGGGCGCGCAGCGCCCTGCCGCGCTCGGCGCCGCCAGCCGTCAGGTCCCAGAACCCGCCGCCGAAGTCGGCGCCGCCGAGCACGACGTAGGCCGTCATCCCGAGTGCGATCCCCGCCAGGCAGGCGTCCGCGAGGCTCATGCCGGTCGCAACCTCAGCTCCTCGCGCACGTCGCTCTGCGGCGAGCGGCGCGCGAGCCGTCGCAGCAGCCAGAAGATCCCCGCCGCCAGCGCGGCGTACACGCCCAGCAGCACGACGAGCGCGATCCCGATCCCCCGCGCAGCGGTGACGCCGGTCGACGTGCGCATGACGCCGTAGACGACCCATGGCTGGCGCCCGACCTCGGTCGTCGTCCAGCCGGCGAGCAGGGCGATCAGCGACAGCGGCCCGGCGGCGACGAGGAGCCGGTAGAACCAGCGCGAGCGCGGCAGCCGTCCGCGGCGCCACCAGACGGCGACGTAGGCGACGCCCATCGACGCAAGCAGCGTCCCGATCGCGACCATCGCCTGGAAGGCGAAGCGCACGACGTTGACCGGCGGGCGGTCGGCTGGCGGCACGGCGCTGAGTCCCTGGATCGGGGCGTTGGCATCGTGCCGGGCCAGCAGCGACAGCATGCGGGGCAGCTCGATCCCGCCGCGCACCGCGCCGTTCTCGTAGACGCCGCCGATGTGGATCGGGGCGCCGGCCGTCGTGTGGCCGAGGCCCTCGAAGGACGCGAGCTTCGTCGGCTGGTCCTTCGCCACCGCCCGTCCAGCCCAGTCGCCGACGACGATCTGCACCGGCGCCGACAGTGCCATGACCGTCAGAGCGACGATCAGGCATGCGCGCACGTAGCGATCGCGGTTGCCGCGCAACCAGGAGCGCGCGTAGACGGCGGCGACGATGCTGCCGGCGACGAGGTAGCCGGCGACGTACATGTGGACGAATTCGTGCCAGAGGTGGGCGTTGAACAGCGCTGCCAGCGGGTCGATGTTCGCGACCTGTCCGTGTACGAGGTCGAAGCCGGTCGGGTGGTTCATCCAGCCGTTGACCGAGATGACCATGAGCGAGCCGCTGAGGCCGGCGAAGACGATCGGCACGCCGAGGAGCAGGTGACGGCGCGGGCTGAAGCGCTCCCAGCCGTAGACGTACATCGCGATGAAGATCGCCTCGGCGAAGAAGGAGAAGCCCTCGATCCCGAATGCCACGCCGAAGACGTCGCCGAACGTGGCCATGAAGTTCGGCCACAGCAGGCCCATCTCGAAGGACAGGATCGTTCCGCTCACGACGCCGACGGCGAACAGGATCAGCATGACCTTCGACCAGCGCTTGGCGATCGCCTTGTAGAGCGGGTCGCCGGTTCGCAGCCACAGCCCTTCGACGAACAGGACGAGCGCCGGGAACGCGATCCCGAAGCACACGAGCGGGATGTGGAAGGCGAACGAGAGCGTCTGCAGCTCGCGCACGAGCAGCAGCTGTCGCTGGTCGGGCCTGCCGAGCGCTCCGGAGAACGACTCTGCAGCAATCGTCAAGGCGTGCATCCGTATCGCTTCCGCGCGGGGCCGAGGACATCGCGATAGGTAGTCCTCCGGCGCGCATCGACAATCGCAGCGTGACATCAAGCTGATACGCAGATCACCCTGGCCCCTGCCGGGCGGCGGCCTATTTCCCTGTTCGGCAATGTCGACCGTCGCCATGCCCACGATCCAGCTGCCGTCCGCCGCCACCATGCCCGTGCTCGGACAGGGCACGTGGCACATGGGGGAGGGGCAGCACCCGGCGCGCGAGGAGATCGCGGCGTTGCGCCTCGGCCTCGATCTCGGCATGACGCTCATCGACACTGCCGAGATGTACGGCGACGGCGCGAGCGAGCAGCTGGTCGGCGCGGCGATCGGCGACCGCCGCGATGAGGTCTTCCTGGTGAGCAAGGTCCTGCCGAATCACGCCACCCGCACCGGGACCGTCGCCGCCTGCGAGCGCAGCCTGCGGCGCCTGGGCGTCGACCACCTCGATCTCTACCTCCTGCACTGGCGTGGCCCCGTGCCGCTCGCCGAGACCGTCGCGGGCTTCGAGCAGCTCCAGCGCCTGGGGCTCGATCCGCGACTGGGGCGTCAGCAACTTCGACCTGTCCGACATGCAGGAGCTGTCGCGCGTAGCCGGTGGCAGCGGCGTCCAGACCGACCAGGTTCTCTACAACCTCTCGCGCCGCGGCATCGAATGGGACCTGCTGCCGTGGTGCCTGGAGCACGGCCGCCCGATCATGGCCTACTCGCCGATCGAGCAGGGCCGCCTCCTGCACCATCCCGTCCTGCAGGCGATCGCCGAGCGGCTCGGCGCGACGACCGGGCAGGTAGCGCTGGCGTGGGTGCTGCGGCTCGGCGGTGTGGCGGCGATTCCCAAGGCCGGCACGCCGCAGCACGTCATGGAGAACCGCGGGCGCTGGACCTGCGTCTCACTGCGGCGGACCTGGCAGTGCTCGACCAGGCATTTGCGCCGCCGCGCGGTCCTCAGCCGCTGGCAATGCTCTGAGGGTCCCGCCCGCTGCCTCGCCCATAGGCGTCAGGCGCAACGCCGCCCCCGGCTCGCGCGGTGAGCGCGAGGACATTCGGGGCGCTCGCGTTCTACCTCGTCTCGGCAGCGGCGGCCGCGGTGCTCGGGCCCCAGTACGCGCTCGCGGCGCTGCTCGCCGGGACGGTGCCGGCGACCGCGACCGCGCTCACGTACGCCACCGCGCGGCGCAAGACCCGCGTGCGCGAGGCGGCTCGAGCGCCAGACCTCCGTCGAGGGCGACACGACGCGGGAGGTCTGAGTCATGCGCGAACGCCCGTCCCAGCGCGCAGCTGCCGCAGCTTCCCGGCCCTTGATCCGCAGGCCGCGCGGCCTACCTGGCGGCCCAGGCGATCCACGTGCGGCGCCGGCGAGGCGCGGCTCCGCGCCCGACCGACAACCGACGACCGTGAGAGGACGAGACCGATGGTCACGAAGGCACTGTTGACGACAGGCGATGCGCACAGCATCTGCGCGCTGGCGGGCACAGCGGCATGACGACCGAACTCGTCGTGCAGGATGGACACCCCACGCTTCGCCACGAGGAGCGCCATGCGCTCGGTGTGATCCTCCAGCGCACGCTGGTGGAGCTCACCGATCTTGCGTTGATCGGCAAGCAGCTGCACTGGAACGTCCAGGGACTCCATTTCCGTTCGCTGCACCTTCAGCTCGACGAGCTCGTGGACGCCTGGCGCGCCCTGGGCGACCGCGTTGCCGAGCGGGCGGTCATGCTCGGCGTCTCGCCCGACGGGCGCGTGGCGACGATCGCCGAGCACACGCCGTTTGACGCGACCGAGATCGCTGGGCCGCTCGAGGACGCGCTCGTCGTCGACTACCTCACCGGTGTGCTGGCGGAGGCGGTCGCGCTGGCGCGCAAGTCCATGGAGCAGAGCGGCGAGCTCGACGACGTCAGCAACGACCTGCTCATCGACGTGGTGAACACGCTCGAGGAGCAGCTCTGGATGGTGAGCGCCCAGCGCGCATGACACGCACGGCGGGTCGTGCTCGCGCAGGTTCGCGCGCACGACCCGCCTGCGGGGCTCGTGGTGGCGACGCCGGCCGACGGGGAGGCCGCGTCGCTCTACGCGCAGCGACGGGCCTGCTGCAGTCGCTCCTGCTGGTGCACGATCTCGCGGAGCCGGTCGATCGCCTGGCGCAGGATCCGTGAGACCTGCATCTGGCTGATCCCGAGCGCGGCGCTGATCTCCGCCTGCGTCATGTCGGCGCCGAAGCGCAGGCGTATGACCTCGCGGTCGCGTGCCGGGAGCAATGTCATGAGGCGCTCGAGCAGCGCGCGGGACTCGGCCCGGTGGTAGCCGTCGTCCTCCCGGCCGCACTCGTCCTCGAGCGCCGATCCCAGCTCTGCGCCTCTGGGCGCCTGAAGCGACAACGCGCTGCGCCCGACGCGTGCGCGCTGGGCCTCGAGGATGTGCTCCACGTCGCGGTCGAGCGCTTGCGCTATCTCCGGGATCGTCGGCGGGCGATCGAGCTGCTGCGTCAGCGATCTCGTGGCACGGTCCACCCGCAGCGACAGCTCCTGCAGGCTGCGCGGAGGGCGCACCGCCCAGCCTCGGTCGCGGAAATGGCGTTTGAGCTCGCCGACGATCGTCGGTACCGCGAAGCTCGTGAAGGCGTAGCCGCGGCTAGTGTCGAAGCGATCAACGGCGTTGATGAGCGCCAGCGAGGCGACCTGGTTGAGATCCTCGATCGGCTCGCCGAGATTCTCGTAGCGACGCGCGATCGATCGGGCCAGCGGCAGGAAGCGCTCGACCAGGGCGCCGCGTGTCCACGGCTCCCCCAGCTCGGCATGGCGCTCCCAGAGCGCCCGCTCATTCAATGCGAGGACGTTGGTCCGCTCGCTCCCAACTGGAGCTTCAGCAATACCGCGATATGCCGGTGCGCCCATCTGGTCCATCTGCTGCTGCCCCCTGTCGCTCGGTCATCCACGTTGTAGGCCGCGTGGCTGGGCGGTCAACGCAGCACGACGACCTGGCGCGCCCCGGCGACGTGGCAGCCAGGCCGATCGTCACACCTCAACAAGCGGATCCCCCATTTGGCCGATGTGCGCAGGCGGCGCACTGAAATACAACGTCGGCGTCATGCCGTCGCCGGAGAAACGGGGTCAGCCCTGCGCGTCCTGATCACCAACGAGCAGCCCGAGCGGCTGGAGCTACTCGCGCAGGTCGTCGCCGGACTGGGATGCGAGGTGATCGCCCGCGACGTCGACGTCGAAGCAGTCGACGCGGTGACAGCGCAGGAACGTCCCGACGTCGCGCTGGTCGGGGTCGGCCGCTCCTCGCAATGCGCGCTCCGGCTGATCGAGCAGATCGCCCACGGTTCCTGCCCAGTAATCGCGCTGCTCTCAGCCGAGCGGCCCGACTACGTCCGCGAGGCGGCGAGACGCGGCGTGTTCGCGTACGTCGTCGACACCGGCCCCGAGGAGCTGCAGAGCGCGATCGACATCACCTTGGAGCGCTTCACGGAATACCACAACCTCCAGGGAGCCCTCGGACGCCGCGCGGTGATCGAGCAGGCCAAGGGGATCCTCATGGCCTGCCACGCGATCGATGCCGACAAGGCGTTCGCAATGCTGCGCGACCACTCGCAGCATCACGGCAGGAAGCTCGCCGAAGTGGCGGCGGCGATCATCGAGGGCCACCTCCTGCTGCGGCCGCCAGCGCCCGGTCCTCAGCCGCTTCACAGCGTGAGCCTCAGCGCCGTGCGGGTGCCGGAGCCTTGATCGACGCAACCGGGAGAGCTTCGCCCTTCGTAGCAGCGGCCGGTCCAGATATCTGACCTGATACACAGAAACTGACGTGTCTGTGACTCCGCGGGTTCGCACGGGCGAGCGGGTCAGATATCTCGAGATGCTGCTTTTGATGGACGCCCAACCCCGCTCAGATGCCGATGGGACAGATATATGTCTGCGCGGACAGAGCGGCACTCCTGCCGGCGCCGCCTGACGCCCAGGCGTCACTTGCAATAGCGTTGTTGGCACAATCGCACCAATGGCCCGACGCCGATCCTCACCCCTGCACGCATCGACCGCGGCCGGCGTGCTTGCAGCGCTGCGGTTGGCTGGCGAGCACGGCGGCGCCGGCGCCGCGCTGCGCGCGACCGGCGTGGAGCTGCCGCAGCACGAGCGGTTCGCGGGCCTGACCGACGAGTTCGCAGCCGTCGTCGGCCGCTCGCCGAGCGACGAGGTGGTCGGTGAGGCGCTTGCACTGGGCTACCTCGCCGGACAACTGGCCGTGCGCCCACGCGCCAAGAGGGCCGCAGATCCGACCTCGTTCGTCATGGATCGCGACCTCGTCGTGCAGGGCGCCGAAGGTGAATCCGTCATGCGCCTGCCGTGGTTCGAGGACGGCCTGTTCGTCGGCCGCCAGCTGCCCGACATCTCAGAGATGCCGACGCCGATCCGAACACGCTGCGTCAAGCACTACACCGCCGCGCTCGCCGGCGAGCGCGGCCGCTTCTCGTTCATCAGCTACGGGCATGCCTACTGGGTCGACGCTGTGCCCGTTTACGGCGACCGCGGACGCATCGACAACGTGCTGGCAATCGCGATCCCGGCGCCGTCTCACACCGCCGCGGCCACCGCGTACGAGCAGACGGCGGCGCGCCTGGACAGCTTTGCCGACGAGGCCGAGCGGCGCGCCGACACGCACCGCCGCGTGGGCCGCGACGACGAGGAGCGCGCCGAGCGACAGGCGGCGGCGAGGGCGCGCGCTGCGGCCGAACGCGCCACCACGCACGCACTGCGGCTGCATTCGCGCGAGTCACCGGGCGCGGCGAAGCTCCGACCGGTCACGCCGCGCGAGATCGAGGTGCTCCAACTCGCCTCGCACGGCCTGACGGCGTGCGAGATCGCCGCGCAGCTCGTGCTGAGCGCCGGCACCGTCAAGACGCACCTGCGCAACATCTACCGCAAGCTCGGCGTTGCCGACAAGGCGGCCGCGGTCGCTGCGGCGCTACGCCACGGGCTGATCGACTGACAAGAAGCGTGAGCGCCGGGCGGGATCCCGCCTGCGAGCGTCATCCTGGCATGTCTCCAGGGCTTTCGCGCATGCCGGAGGAGGGACTCGAACCCCCGACACGCGGATTATGATTCCGCTGCTCTAACCGACTGAGCTACTCCGGCGGGGGCGCGAAGTGTAGCCGGGGCCTTCGGGCACGAGGACGTCGAGATGCGCCTGCGGCAGCGTGCGCGCGCGCCACGACGTAAGGTGCGCTTCGTGGCCGGCCCTGAGACGACGGAAGGAACTGCGTGGAGAAGCTGATGAAGCCGCTGTATCTCGTCCCGGCCGCGGTGGTCGCCGTGCTGATCATCGCTGCGATCCTCATCTTCAGCGGTGGCGGCGAGGACAAGGGCAAGAAGCAGGCCGATGTCCCGCTCGGCATCGCCGAGGGCGATCCGTCGCAGCTTCCCGGCCAGCGGCACAGGGGATCCAAGCAGGCACCGGTCGTGCGGACCGGCCGGCTCGACGAGGCCCGCCGCGAGGGGCGGCTCGCCGTCGCGCAGGCGCGCGGCACGATCGTGTCGCCGACGCGCGTGCGGATCCAGGTCAGCGCGGCGCCGAAGCAGTACGTCACGGTCAACTGGCAACTCGGCTGCTTCAAGGATCGCCGCGCCGTCGTCGGCAGGGACTCCTACAAGACACGCCCGCCGGACACGCGCGAGATCAAGCTGCCGACCCAGGGCGCGAAGAGCTGCATCGCGACCGCCAGCGCGCAGCTCACGAAGAACTCCGGCAGCGGCCGCATCCGGGTCGCCGTCATCGCCGGCTGACGACCCGCCCCGCCATCGTGAGCGAGCTCGAGCAGGCCGTCACCACCGTCGTCGAACGCTGCCTGCGCGTGCGCGAGGGGGAGACGGTGCTCGTCGTCGCCGATCCCGGCAGCACCGTGATCGGCGAGGCGCTGCTCGCCGCCGCGCGCACCGCGGGCGGCGACGCCGTCCTGACGATCCTGCCGCCGAACCCCAGCCGCGGGACCGAGCCGCCCGCGCCGGTCGCCGCCGCCCTCGCGGCCGCCGACGTGTTCATCGCGCCCTGCCTGCCGTCCCTGTCGCACACGAGCGCGCGCAAGCGCGCGTGCGAGGCCGGTCACCGCGGCGCGACGCTCCCAGGCGTCACGGCGGAGATGCTCGCGCGGCTCATGAGCACGGACTTCGACGCCCTCGCCACGCGCTGCCGCGCGGTCGCCACGCTGCTGACCGACGCCGGCGACGCGCATCTGACCTGCCCGCTCGGCACCGACCTGCGACTCGACCTGCGCGGCCGCGCCGGCATCTCCGACGAGGGCGACCTCGCGGCGCCCGGCGCGTTCGGCAACCTGCCCTGCGGCGAGGGCTTCATGTCGCCGGCGGGCGGCGAAGGCACGATCGCCACGACCTCGCTCGGCCTCGTCGGCCTGATCGACGAACCGGTCCTGCTGACCGTCCGCGACGGCGCGCTCGCGAGCGCCGCCGGCGGCGGGACCGGCGACGGCGCCCAGGAGTTCCTCGCCATGCTCGACGCGCACGGCCCGCTCGGCCGCAACCTCGCCGAACTGGGCGTCGGTACGAACGACCGGGCCACGCTGACCGGCAACATCCTCGAGGACGAGAAGATCCTCGGCACCGCGCACATCGCCTTCGGCGCCAGCGCCGGGATCGGCGGGACGGTGACCGTCCCCGTCCACCTCGACGTCGTCGTGCTGGAGCCGACCCTGCGGATCGGCGATACGCAGGTGCTCGACGCCGGCCGCTGGCTGCTCGATGGCTAGCGCGCGCGCATGCGCCGCACCCGCCGCCCGCGCTCGACGACACCCTGCTGACGATCCCCAACGTCTCCGAGGGCCGCGACGCGGGCGTGATCGCGGCGATCGGCGAGGCGTTCGGCGGGGCGGGCGCGCGCCTGCTGGACGTGCACTCCGACCCCGACCACCACCGCACCGTCTACACGCTCGCGGGCAGCACCGACGAGCTCGTGGCCGCGCTCCTCGCGGGCGCGCGCGCGTGTGTGGCGCGCATCGACCTGCGCGAGGACCGCGGCAGCCACCCGCACGTCGGCGCGCTCGACGTCGCGCCGGTCGTGTTCCTCGACGCGGCGCGGCGCGGCGCCGCCTGCGCGGCGGCGCTCGTCGCGGGGGAGGAGCTCGGCCGCGCAGGCCTGCCGGTCTTCCTCTACGGCGTGCTCGCGGACGGGCGCTCGCGCGCGCAGCTTCGCCGCGGCGGGCTGCGCGCGCTCGCCGAGCGCGTCGCCGCCGGCGAGATCGCGCCGGACTTCGGCCCGGCGCAGATCGACCCGCGCTCGGGCGCGGTGCTCGTCGCCGCGCGCCCGCCGCTCGTCGCCTTCAACGTCGAGCTGGCCGCGCCGGCGACGGTCGAGGAGGCGCGCGCGATCGCCGCGCTGGTTCGCGAGGGCGGGGCGGAGGGACTGCGGGGCGTGCGCGCGATCGGCCTGCAGCTGCCGGCCCGCGGCGGGATCGCGCAGGTCTCCACGAACGTCGAGGACCACCTCGCCGTGGCGCTCGCGGAGGTCGTGGCGGCGGTCGCGCGCCACGCCGCAGTGGCGGCCTGCGAGCTCGTCGGCCTCGCGCCCGAAGCCGCCTTTCGGGGCTTTCCCGGCGACGTGCCCGTGCGCAACCGCCGCACCCTCGAGGACGCTCTAAGCTCGTAGGCACACCATGGCCCAGACGAAGAAGAAGCGCCGCAGCAAGCACCGCGGCAACGCGGCGGGGATGATCGAGGCCCGCGGCCGCACCGGCCGGCCGCCGACCGCCGAGGAACGCAAGGCGTCAGAGCGCGAGACCGCCGCCCAGCGCCGCCGCGACCGCATGATGCGCGAGCCCTCGTGGAAGGGCGCCGCCCAGCGCGCCGCGCTCGCCGCGATCGTCTTCGGCGTGCTGCTGGCGGTCGCGTTCAAGACGCCCGTCGTCCAGGCGATCTCGCTGACGGCGCTCGTCTTTCTCTTCTACATCCCGCTCGGCTTCTACACCGACCAGTTCATCTACCGCCGCCGCCTCACGCAGGAGGCGAAGAAGCAGGCGAAGGCCAAGACGTAGTGGCAATCGACGTCGAGATGTTCACGGTCGGGATGGTGCAGGAGAACTGCTTCCTCGTGCGCCCGAAGGGCGGCGACCGGGCGGTGCTCGTCGACCCGGGGGAGGAGGCGCCGCGCCTCCTGCAGGCGATCGAGGACGCCGGCGTCCAGCTCGACGCGATCCTGCTCACGCACACGCACTTCGACCACGTCGGCGCGGTGGCGCCCGTGGCGCGCGCGACCGGCGCCCCGGTGTACTGCCCGCAGCTCGAGGTCCCGGTGCTGCAGGACGTCATGGCCTTCGTGCCGTGGCCCGGCTTCGGCCCGTACGAGTCGTGGGATCCCGAGCACACCGTCGCCGGCGGTGAGACGCTCGAGCTCGCCGGCCTGACGCTCGACGTCGTCTTCACGCCCGGCCACAGCCCCGGCCACGTGACCTACGCCGTCCGCGGCGAGGGCGCGCTCTTCTCCGGCGACGTGCTCTTCCAGGGCTCCGTCGGGCGGATCGACCTGCCCGGCGGCGACGGCCCGACGCTCATGCGCTCGATCGCGACGCTGCTGGATCGCTTCGACGACGAGACCGCCGTCTACCCGGGCCACATGGGCATCACGACGCTCGGCCGCGAGCGCGCGACGAACCCCTTCCTCACGCAGCCCGCCAACTGGTGAGCGAGCGCCTGCAGGTTCCGCGCGGCACGTTCGACGTGCTGCCGCAGGACGCCGACGCGCGCGCGGCGCTCGAGGCGACGGCGCGCAGGATCCTCGAGGGCGCCGGCTACCGCCGCATCGAGACGCCGACGTTCGAGCACACCGAGGTGTTCTCGCGCGGCGTCGGCGCGTCGACGGACATCGTCCAGAAGGAGATGTACACCTTCGACGACGGCGGCGGGCGCTCCGTGACGCTGCGCCCGGAGGGGACGGCGCCGATCTGCCGCGCGTACGCCGAGCACGGCATGCACAAGCTGCCCCAGCCGGTGAAGCTCTGGTACCTGTCGAGCTTCTTTCGCTCCGAGAAGCCGCAGCAGGGGCGCTTCCGCCAGTTCTGGCAGGTCGGCGCCGAGGCGATCGGCTCCGAGGACCCGGCGGTCGACGCCGAGCTGATCGTGCTGCTCGCGACGCTGCTCGACGAGCTCGAGGTGACCGGCACGCGGCTGCGGATCGCGAGCCTCGGCACGCCCGCGGCGCGGGCGGCCTACCGCCTGGAGCTGCAGGACCACCTCACGCGCCACATCGACGAGCTCAGCGGCGAGGTGCGCGAGCGCATCGAGCTCAACCCGCTGCGCGCCTTCGATTCCGATCACCCCGGAACCCGCGCCGTCATGGAGAGCGCTCCGCGCCTGCTCGACCACCTCGACGCCGATGACGCTGAGCACTTCCTCGAGGTGCGCACGATGCTCGACCGCGCCGGCGTGGCCTACGAGATCGATCCGACGCTCGTGCGCGGTCTGGACTACTACACGCGCACGGTCTTCGAGTTCACCTCCGACGCGCTCGGGGCGCAGAGCGGCGTCGGCGGTGGCGGGCGCTACGACGGCCTCGTCGAGATGCTCGGCGGCCCGCCGGCGCCGGGCTGCGGGTGGGCGGCGGGGATCGAGCGGATCCTGCTCTCGTCCGAGGGGCTGCCGGTGGCGCCGCCGCCGGTCGATCTCTACGTCGCGTTCGACGCGCCCGCGCAGCGCGCCGCCGCGTTCGCGATCGCCGACGAGGCCCGCCGCGCGCGCCTCAACGCGCAGGTCGAGCTCGCCGGGCGCTCGCGCAAGGGACAGCTCAAGCACGCCGATCGGATCGGCGCTCGCTACGTTGCGGTCGTGGGCGACGAGACGACGGCGCTGAAGGACATGCTGGCGGGCGAGCAGCGCGACGTCGCCGCGGGCGAGGTCGTCGCGCGGATCCTGCGCGAACGGGGCATGCGATGAGGCAGGCGCCGCGCGCCAATCCGTACCGCGACACCTGGGGCGGCGACCTCGACGCGTCGCGCGCGGGCACCAGCGCGCGCGTGTCGGGCTGGGTGCACAACCGCCGCGACCACGGCGGCCTGATCTTCATCGACCTGCGCGACCGCGCGGGGATCGTCCAGCTCGTCTTTCATCCGGAGAACGGCGCCGACCTGTTCGCCGCCGCCGGGCGGCTGCGCAGCGAGTACGTCATCAGCGTCGAGGGCGACGTCGTTGCGCGCGACCCGGCCAACGTCAACCCGGAGCTCGCGACGGGCGAGATCGAGATCCAGGTCAAGCAGATGACGGTGCTCGCGGAGTCGCTGACGCCGCCGTTTCCGCTCGACGGCGACGCCGAGGTCGACGAGCTGCTGCGCCTGCGCCACCGCACGCTGGACCTGCGCCGCGGCTTCATGGTCGACGCGCTCGTCCTGCGCCACGAGGTCGTGCGCACGATCCGCGAGACGCTCTCCGACGAGGACTTCCTCGAGGTCGAGACGCCGATCCTCACGCGCTCCACGCCCGAGGGCGCGCGCGACTTCCTCGTGCCCGCGCGCCTCTCGCCGGGGAACTTCTACGCGCTGCCGCAGTCGCCGCAGCTGTTCAAGCAGCTGCTCATGATCGCCGGCTACGAGCGCTACTTCCAGATCGCGCGCTGCTTTCGCGACGAGGACCTGCGCGCCGACCGCCAGCCGGAGTTCACGCAGCTCGACCTCGAGATGTCGTTCGTCGACGAGGACGACGTCATCGACGTCAACGAGCGGCTCATGGCGAAGGTCTTCGCGCTCGGCGGGCTCGACGTCCAGGAGCCGCCCTATCCGCGCATGTCCTACGCCGAGGCGATGCTGCGCTTTGGCTCGGACCGCCCCGACACGCGCTTCGGCCTCGAGATCCGCGACGTCTCCGAGCACCTGCGCGCGTCGGAGTTCAAGGTCTTCTCGTCCGTGCTCAATCGGTCCCACCCACCCGGGGTCGTGCGCGCGATCAACGCCGGGCAGCGCGAGGTTCCGCGCAAGGAGCTCGACGAGCTGACCGAGGTCGCCAAGCGCCATGGCGCGGGCGGCCTTGTGTGGGCATTCGTCCAGGAGGACGGCACGTGGCGCTCGCCGATCGCGAAGTTCCTGTCGGACGAGGAGATCGCCGCCGTCGGCGGCGCGCTCGGCGCCGCGCCCGGCGACCTGCTGCTCGCGGTCGCCGACGAGGAAGCGGTCGCGGCGAACGCGCTCGGGGCGCTGCGGATGGACCTCGCCGCCCGCTGGGACCTCATCCCCGAAGGACGCCACGACGTGCTGTGGGTCGTCGACTTCCCGATGTTCGACTACAACGAGGACGAGGATCGCTGGGACGCCCTGCACCATCCCTTCACGGCGCCGACCGCGCCGGCCGGCAACACCGCCGCGGACCTCGATGCCGCGGATGGGCCGGGTTCGTGGCTCTCGCGCGCGTACGACCTCGTCGTCGACGGCTGGGAGCTCGGCGGTGGCTCGATCCGCATCCACGACCCCGCCGTCCAGCGCAAGGTCTTCGCGGCGATCGGCCTCGACGACGAGGAGGCCGAGAAGCGCTTCGGCTTCCTGCTCGAGGCGCTGCGCTACGGCGCCCCGCCGCACGGCGGGATCGCGTTCGGCATCGATCGCATCGTCGCGCTGCTCGCCGGCCGCGACTCGATCCGCGACGTCATCGCGTTCCCGAAGACGGCGAGCGGCTCCGATCCGCTGACGGGCGCGCCGGCGCCGGTCGACGCCAAGCAGCTGCGCGAGCTCGGGCTGCGGCCGGCCGCGGCGCCGGGCCAGTAGCTCCGGGGCGGTCAGCGGCGCCGGGGCGGGCGGGCGCGGTGCTGGGCGCCTGCGCACGCGAGGCAGAGCACGCTGTCGGGCATCGCCTGCAGCCGCGCGGCGGCGATCGGCTCGCCGCACGCGTCGCAGCATCCGTACGTTCCCTCGTCGAGCTTGGCGAGCGCCCGCTCCGTGCGATCGACCGTGCTCTCCAGCGAGCTGCCGACGCCGATGTCGGTCAGGCGGCTGATCGCCTCCGTCGTGCCGTCGCCGATGCGCTTGCCGAAGCCCTGCGCGGTGCCGAGCTCGGGACGCTTGGCGAGCGCCGCCACGCGCTCGCGGTTGCGGTCGCGACGCTGCTCGAGCAGCGTGCGCACCGCGTCGAGGTCCAGCTCGTTTTCGGGTGCGCGCCATTGCAGTGGTCTACCCGGATGGCCATGGTGGCGCGCGCCGCGCCGGTCGGCGCCAGCTCTGGCGGACACGTGTTCTACTCCGCGCGCGGGGACCTCGCGCGCCTGCGCGGCAATGCCGAATAGCGGGCCATGGACCAGGTTTCGCGCCCCATGCTCATCGCCCTCGCGGCCACGATCGCTCTTGCGGCGATCTGGCTGGTCGCGCTACGGCCCAAGCCCGCCGACGTCGCCGACACCCCGGCCGCCCCGGTGACGGCCATCGCGCCCGCGAAGGATGCGTCCGCCGCGTCGGACGCTGCGAACGCGAAGGTCCAGGACGCGACCGCCGGCGACCAGGCCACCACGCCCGCCGCCGGCGTGACCTCCACGCCCGCCGCGGCTGCCGCACCTGCCAAGGCCGCCACGCCCGCCAAGGCTGCCGCGCCCGCCAAGGCTGCCGCGCCCGCCAAGCCCAGATCAAGCCTGCCGATCAAGGCCGCGACCAAGCGCGAGGTTCCCGTCCTACGCGACATCCGCCGCGGCAAGGTCGTCGTCATGCTCTTCTGGAGCGCCACGGGGGCCGACGACATCGCGACCCGCGGCGTCGTCCGCGACCTCAGCCGTCACCACGGCAAGGTCGCCGTCTACGTCATCCCGCTCAGCCGGGTGGGTCGAGTACGAGTCGATCACGAAGGGCGTCACGATCAGCCAGTCGCCGACGACGCTCGTCATCGACCGCAACCGCCGCGTCCGCTCGATCGTCGGGCTCACCGAGACGGGCGAGCTCACCCAGGCCGTCGACGACGCCCTGCTCAGCCGCAACTAGGGCCTACCGCCGCCGACCGTCTCGGCGAGCAGGCGTTCGCGGGCGTAGTAGGCGGTGAGCG
This sequence comes from uncultured Solirubrobacteraceae bacterium, assembly GCA_963727785.1. Classification (GTDB taxonomy): domain Bacteria; phylum Actinomycetota; class Thermoleophilia; order Solirubrobacterales; family Solirubrobacteraceae; genus CADCVQ01. Next base: position 112,595 of record CAVSHS010000003.1, on the reverse strand, counting down.
GAGCGCGCGTGACGCCGCCGTGACCGAACGGAACGGTGACTGCCGCGAGCTGGATGTTCTCGACGTACCGGCACCCACCGGCTGGTGGCCTGGCGCTGAGCGTCGCGTGCCTGCCCGGCCTCGGAGCGCTGATGGCGCAAGCGCCCGATCTAGACTCGTTCGGATGCCCGACGAGCGCTTCGAGGACCATCTGCTACACCCGCGCGGCCGCGGTCGCACGGTCGACGCCGCGTGTCATGGCGCGGCGGGTGGCGCGGCCTGCGGCGATCTCGTGCGGTTCTCGATCGCCGTCGAGGGCGAATCCGTGCGGGCTGCCGGCTTCGAGGCCTCCGGCTGCGGGTCGATGATCGCCGCGGGCAGCGCGGCGGTGGAGCTCGTCGAGGGCGCCGGCCTGCTCGATGCCGCGCGAATCGGCTCGCCGCAGATCGCCGCGCGCGCTCGGCGGCCTCAGCGCGGGCAAGCTGCACGCCGCCGACCTCACCTCCGACGCGCTGCATCGCGCGCTCGGCGCCGCGGTGCGCGCGTCCGGGACGCTGCCGGAGGACCCGCAGCGCACGCTCGTCGCGATGTCCGGCGGTGTCGACAGCGCGGTCGCGGCGCTGCTCTGCGACGGCGACGCGGTGGCCGTGACGCTCGAGCTGTGGGCCGACGTCGACAACGACGGCGAGCGCTCGTGCTGCTCGGCCGCCGCGGTGCGCGGCGCGCGGCGCCTCGCGCACGACCTCGGCCTGGCGCATTTCACGCTCGACCTGCGCGACGAGTTTCGCGACGGCGTCGTCGATCCGTGGCTGCGCGAGCACGCCGACGGGCTGACGCCGAACCCGTGCGTGCGCTGCAACGGCCACGTCCGCCTGGACGCGATGCTCGACTTCGCCGACCGGCTCGGCGCCGCGACGCTGACGACCGGCCACTACGCGCGCCGCACCGACGACGGCCTGCTGCGGCTCGCCGTCGACCCCGCGAAGGATCAGACCTACATGCTCGCCGCGCTGCATCGCGACGCGCTCGCGCGGCTGCGCTTCCCGCTCGGCGAGCACACGAAGGCGCATGTGCGCACGCTCGCCGAGCAGGCCGGGCTCGCCGTCGCCGCGCAAGCCCGAGTCGCAGGACCTCTGCTTCCTCGCCGGCACCGGGCGCGCGGCGTTCCTCGCCCGCCACGGCGGCCTGCGCGAGCGCCCCGGCGACATCGTCGACCGCGCGCGGCACCGTGCTCGGCCGCCACCGCGGCCACCACGGCTTCACCGTCGGCCAGCGCAAGGGCCTGGGGATCGCCGCCACCGAGCCGCTCTACGTCCTGGCGACGGACGCGCGCGCGAACACCGTCACGGTCGGCCCGCGCGAGGAGCTCGCGACGAGCACCGTCCACGTGCGCGGGCTGCGCCTGCACGGCGAAGAGCCCGACGCGGTGCGCCTGCGCTACCACGCGCCCGCGCTGCGCTGCCACCTCGAGGGGAATCGAATCCACCTCGACGAGCCGTTCGACGGCGCGGCGCCCGGGCAGACCGCGGTCTTCCTGCGGGGTGACGCGATCGTCGGATGCGCCACAATCGCCGCCTAATGTGCCTTCTCCCATGGCGATGACGACCGACGAGATCCGCGAGACGTTCCTGTCGTACTTCGAGCAGCGCGACCACAAGCGCCTGCCGTCGGCGTCGCTCGTGCCCTCCTCCCACGACGCCTCCGTGCTGCTCACGACGGCCGGCATGCACCCGCTCGTCCCGTACTTCCGCGGCGAGGAGACGCCGCCGCACCCGCGCCTGACGACGGTCCAGAAGTGCTTCCGCACGACCGACATCGAGAACGTCGGCAACACCGCGCGGCACCTCACCTTCTTCGAGATGCTCGGCAACTTCTCGATCGGCGACTACTTCAAGCAGGAGGCCGTCGAGATGGCCTGGGAGCTGTCGCAGGACGGCTTCGGCTTCGACCCCGACGACATCTGGATCACGGTCTTCGAGGGCGACGACGAGCTCGGGCTCGGCCCGGACGAGGAGGCGATCGAGGCCTGGCTGTCGGTCGGCGTGCCGCGCGAGCGGATCGTCCTGTGCCCGCGCTCGGAGAACTTCTGGCAGGCCGGCGACAGCGGGCCGTGCGGACCGTGCAGCGAGCTGTACATCGACCGCGGCCTGGAGTACGGCAGCGAGGACGACCTGCCCGGCGGCGAGAACGAGCGCTTCCTGGAGTACTGGAACCTCGTCTTCACGCAGTACGACCTCGGGCGCGACGCCGACGGCCGCCCGACGCTCGCGCCGCTGCCGGCGAACAACATCGACACCGGCCTGGGCCTGGAGCGGATGGCGCTCATCCAGCAGGGCGTCGAGACGATCTTCGAGACCGACACGTTCGCGCCGCTGATGGCGCTCGGCCGCGCGCTCGCCTCCAAGGACCCCGACGAGCGCGCGCTGCGGATCCTCGCCGACCACGCGCGCGCGATGACGTTCCTCATCGCCGACGGCGTCGTGCCCTCCAACGAGGATCGCGGCTACATCCTGCGGCGGATCATGCGCCGCGCGATCCAGCAGGGCCACCGGATCGGGATCGCGCCGGGCTTCATGCCGCGCTACGCCGAGAAGGTCATCGAGATCATGGGCCGGGCCTATCCCGAGCTCGAGCGCGAGCGCGACCCGATCATGCGCTGGGTGCGCGCCGAGGAGGAGGGCTTCGGGCGCACGCTCGAGCAGGGCTCCAAGCTGCTCGAGGAGGTCGTCGCCCGGTCTCGCGACAGAGCGGCACGATCCCGGCGCTCGACGCCTTCAAGCTGCACGACACGTACGGCTTTCCCTTCGAGGTCACGCGCGAGCTGGCGCTGGAGCAGGGCCTCGAGGTCGACACGACCGGCTTCGACGCGCTCATGGAGCAGCAGCGCGACCGGGCCCGCTCGCGGACCCGCGGCGGGGCGATCGCGGGAGAGGACCTGCGCGAGCAGGCCCGCGAGCTGTCGCGCGCCGCGGGCTTCGAGACCGACTTCACCGGCTACGAGACGCTCGAGCAGCACACGACCGTCGGCGCGCTGCAGGACGACGGCGACCGCGTGCTCGTCAAGCTCGCCGAGTCGCCGTTCTACGCGACCGGCGGCGGCCAGGTCGCCGACAGCGGCACGATCGAGTGCGAGCGCGGCGACTGCGCGACCCGCGTCGTCGACGTCGTGCGCGTCGGCGACGACCAGGCCGTCGTCGTCGAGATCGAGCGTGGCGCGCTGCAGCCGGGCGAGCGCGTCGTCGCGCGCGTCGACCGCGCGGCGCGCACCGCGACGGCCGCCAACCACACCGCGACGCACCTCCTGCACGCCGCGCTGCGCGAGCGCCTCGGCACGCACGTGCGCCAGGCGGGCTCCTACGTCGGACCCGACAAGCTGCGCTTCGACTTCGCCCACGGCGAGCGGATCTCGGGCGAGGACCTGCAGGCGATCGAGGACCGCGTCAACGAGTGGGTGCTGCGCAACGACCCGGTGCGCCCGATCACGACGACGCTCGAGGAGGCGCGCGCGCTCGGCGCGATGGCGCTCTTCGGCGAGAAGTACGGCGACGTCGTGCGGATGGTGCAGATCGGCGACGGGACGTACTCCCGCGAGCTGTGCGGCGGCACGCACGTGCGCTCGACGGCGGAGATCGGCGTGTTCAAGCTGCTCAGCGAGAGCTCGAGCGCGGCGAACGTGCGCCGCATCGAGGCGATCACCGGCACGGCCGCGGTCGCCGAGCTGCGCGCCACCGACGCGAAGGCGCACGCTGCGGCAACGCTGCTGAAGACCGGCGTCGAGCGCCTGCCCGAGGCGGTCGCCGAGCTGCGCGACCGCGCCAGGCAGGCGGCGAAGGCGTCGTCGTCCAACGGCGCGTCGACGGCCGTCGACGCCGACGCGCTGGCCGCCGGAGCGACGCAGATCGCGGGTGCCGACGTCGTCGCGGAGATCGTCAGCGGCGCGGGCGGCGCGAAGGAGCTCATGGACGTCGCGGACCGGATCAAGGGCAAGCTCGGCGACGAGTCGGTGACCGTCCTCGGCGCGGCCGTCGACGGCCGCGTGCACCTCGTCGCGGCGGTCACGCCCGCGCTCGTCGCGCGCGGCGTGAAGGCCGGCGCGGTCGTCAAGGCGGCCGCGGTGGCCGCCGGCGGCGGGGGAGGGGGCCGCGACACGATGGCGCAGGCCGGCGGTCGCGACCCCGCGAAGCTCCCCGAGGCGATCGCCGCCGCGCGGGCGGCGATCGAGGCGGCGCTCGCGTCCACGTAGTGGGTCTTCTCGGAACGTCGGTGGAACGTTTGGAGAAGGCCCCACTGGTGCGAGTCCTCGCCCTGGACTACGGCGTCGCCCGCTGCGGCTGCGCGCTGAGCGATCCGACGCGGACGCTCGCGACCCCGATCGAGCCCGTCCTGCGGCCCGCGACCCGCAAGGGCCTCGCGCGGATCTGCGACCTCGTCCGCGAGCGCGAGGTGGGCCGCGTCGTCGTCGGCCTGCCGCTGTCGCTGTCGGGCGCCGACTCCGCCCAGACCGCGGAGACGCGCGCGTGGGCGGCGCGTCTCGCCGAGCGCGTCGGCGTTCCCGTCGAGCTGTACGACGAGCGCTTCACGACGCTGATCGCCAGCCGCGATCCCGGCGATCCCGCGGCGTCGGAGGACTCGCGCGCCGCCGCGCATCTGCTGACGGGCTGGCTCGCGGCGCACGGTTCGCGGGAGGCCGGGTAGCGTTCATGACGAAGACCACGGCTAGATGAGCAGGGCACGGCGAGACGACACCGGTCCAAGCCGCGAGCGGTCGGCTGAGGAACGCGAGCGCGCCCGCCTGGAGCGCGAGGCGCGCCGGGCCGGCCAGCGGTCGCCCGCCGCGCCGCCCGCGGCACCTGCCGATGCAGCACCCAAGCCAGAGCATGCAGACCCCACACCGATCCGTCGTCAACCACGAGCGTCCAAGCCTGCAGCCGCCCGCCAGGCTCCGGCCGAGCGCGCCCGCCCGCCCCGCCAGGCGCCGTCGCCCGCCGAGCCGGCCGAGCGCCCGGCGCGCCGGGCAGCCGCTCCCACCGGCCGAGCGCGCGCTGGCCGCCCGGCACCCGCGGAGCAGCCCCGGACCGGCGGCCGTCACCGGTTCGGCGGCTCGGACGCCGGGACCGACGCGGCGATCCGCCGCATCCAGCCCAAGCCGCCGGCGCCGCCCGCCGCGCCCGCGGGCGCGCTCGACGACGAGACCGAGCGGCCGATCGGCATCCGCCGCGTGCGCCGCACCGGGCAGCCCGATCGTGACCCCGCCCGGCGACACGCCCGGAGGCGGCCGCCGCCGGCGCCACTCGCTGCGCGGCCGGATGGTCCCGCTGCTCGCGCTCGCCGTCCTCGCGGTCGTCGTCATCGGCTCGCTCGTCCTCTTCCAGCCGTTCGGCAGCGCCGAGGGCTCGCGGGTGAGGGTCACGATCCCGTCGGGCTCGAGCGCGCGCGACATCGGCGACCGGCTCGCGGACGCCGGCGTCGTCGACTCCGCGCTGCTGTTCAGCGTCCGCGCGACGCTCTCGGGCAAGCGCAACAGCCTGCGCTCGGGGTCCTACACGCTGCACCGGGACATGACGTACGGCAACGCGATCGCGGCGCTCAGCGAGAAGGACGTCAGCACGAAGCCGCCGACCGTGAACGTCACGATCCCGGAAGGCCGCTCGCGGCGCGAGATCGTCCCGATCGCCAAGGCGGCCGGGCTGAACGGCAGCTACCTCGAGGCGTCCAAGCGCTTCAGGGGCGCGCTGAACCCCTACCGCTACGACGCCCCGCCGGGCACGCGCTCGCTCGAGGGCTTCCTCTTCCCGGCGACCTACGAGCTGAAGGTCGGCGCGCCCGCGCGCGACCTCGTCGAGCGCCAGCTCGCCGCGTTTCGCGAGAACTTCGCGCGCGTCGACCTCAGCCGCGCGCGGCGCAAGAACCTGACCGCCTACGACGTGCTGATCATCGCCTCGATGGTCGAGCGCGAGGCCAAGCTCGCCCGCGAGCGCCCGCTGATCGCGGCGGTCATCTACAACCGCCTGAAGGACGGCATGCCGCTCGGCATCGACGCGACCACGCGCTACGCGCTGCACAAGCCCAGCGGCGCGCTGACGGAGTCCGAGCTCGCGCTCGACTCGCCGTACAACACGCGCAAGCGCGCCGGGCTGCCGCCGACGCCGATCGGCAATCCCGGGCTGTCGTCGATCCGCGCGGCCGCGGCGCCCGCGAACACGAAGGCCCTCTACTTCGTCGTCAAGCCCGGCACCTGCGGCGAGCACGCGTTCTCCACCACCAACGAGCAGTTCCAGCGCGACGCCGCGCGCTACAGCGCAGCGCGCGCCGAGGCCGGCGGCAAGTCGCCGACGACGTGCTAGCGGGCCGAGCCCCGCTACGGGGTCCTCGGCTGGCCGGTCGGCCACAGCCGCTCGCCGGCGATGATGCGCGCCGCCGGGCTGGAGCGCTACCAGCGCCTGCCCGTCGCGCCCGCGGCGTTCGACGACACCGTGCGCGCGCTGCACGGCGCCGGCTTTCGCGGCGCGAACGTGACGATCCCGCACAAGGAGGCGGCGCTCGCGCTCGCGACGACCGCCAGCGAGGCCGCGCGCGAGATCGGCGCCGCGAACACGCTGCGCTTCGCCGACGGCGGCGAGATCGCGGCGGAGAACACCGACGCGCCGGGGCTCATCGCGGCGCTCGGCGACCGCCCGCTGCGCTCCGCGCTCGTGCTCGGCGCGGGCGGCAGCGCGCGGGCGGTGGTCTGGGCGCTGCAGCGCGCCGGCGCCGACGTGTCGGTCTGGAACCGCACGCCGGAGCGCGCGCAGGGCCTCGGCGCGCGCGTCGTGAGCGCGCGCGATCGCCGCAGATGTGCTCGTGAACTGCACCAGCGTCGGGCCTCGACCGTTCGTCCAGCCCCTTCAAGGACCTTCCGCTGGAGGCCGATGGGCTTCTGGAATACACAACCGTGGTGGACCTGGTCTACAAGGCGAGCGAAACGACGCTGATTCGAGAGGCTGCTCATCGCGGAATCGAAACCGTCGACGGCCTTGAGATCCTGGTTTGCCAGGGCGCGCTGAGCTTCACCTTCTGGACCGGTCATGCAGCACCGCTCGACGCCATGCGAGCAGCAGCACGCCGATCCAGTACCTGAAGCCCCGATGCTCTCCGAACCCATCCCTCTGAAACCACCGCCGCCAGCTGATACGGCCCCGGACGGGGTCACGAAGCCACGCCATCCCGGCGGGCCCGCGCGATTCCTGACGGACGTCATCGTCGATCTCGGGCTCGCCGAGCGCGACCGCGTGGACGTCGCCATCGACGAGGGACGGCGCCTGGGCAAGATGCCCGAGGACGTGCTCATCGAGCACGGCGTGCTGACCGCCGAGGGGCTGTCGCGCGCCGTCGCCGAGCGCCATGGCCTGGACCACCTCGACCTCGGGACCTTCCAGCCCGACATGACGGCGGCGAACCTCATCTCGATCCCCGCCGCAAAGCGCTACGAGGCCGTGCCGGTCGGGTTCATCGACGACCGCACGCTGCTCGTCGCGATGGCCGACCCGGCCAACGTGCTCGCCGTCGACGACATCGCGCTGCTGACCGGCAAGGAGATCCGCCCGGCCGTCACGAGCCGCGAGGACATCCTCAACCTCATCTCGCGCCTCACGCGCCTGGACCAGGTCATCGCCGACGACCTGCTCGCAGACGAGATGGAGCAGATCCCGGCGGAGGTCGTCGAGCTGCGCGAGTCGGCCGACGACGCGCCGGTCATCAGGCTCGTCAACCAGATCGTCGCGCAGGCGGTCGAGCAGGGCGCCTCCGACGTCCACCTGGAGCCCAGCGGCAACGAGCTGCGCGTGCGCTTCCGGATCGACGGCGTGCTCGTGGAGACCGCGCAGGTCCAGCGGCGGATGGTGCTCGGCGTCATCAGCCGCGTGAAGATCATGAGCGACCTCGACATCTCCGAGCGGCGCATCCCGCAGGACGGCCGCGTCGGCCTGACGATCGACGGTCATCACATCGACCTGCGCGTCGTGACGCTGCCGACCGTGCACGGCGAGTCGGTCGTCATGCGCATCCTCGACAAGAGCAACGTCGTGATGGACCTCGACAAGCTCGGCATGTCCGGCCAGGAGCGCGAGCGCTTCCAGCGCGCGTTCAACCAGGCCTACGGCGCGGTCCTCGTCACGGGCCCGACCGGCTCGGGCAAGTCGACGACGCTCTACGCCGCGCTGGGCCAGCTCAACACGGTCGAGAAGAACATCATCACGATCGAGGACCCGGTCGAGTACCAGCTCGACGGCATCACGCAGATCCAGGTCAACGCGAAGGCCGGCCTGCACTTCCACAGCGGCCTGCGCTCGATGATGCGCGCGGACCCCGACATCATCATGGTCGGCGAGATCCGCGACCGCGAGACGGCCCAGATCGCGATCGAGTCCGCGCTGACCGGCCACCTCGTGCTCTCCACGCTGCACACCAACGACGCCGCGAGCGCGATCGCGCGGCTCGTCGAGATGGGCATCGAGCCCTTCCTCGTCGCGTCGGCGATCGACTGCATCGTCGCGCAGCGGCTCGCCCGCAAGCTCTGCCAGCACTGCAAGGAGCGCCAGATCATCACGGCCGAGGAGCTGCGCAACAACGGCATCCGCAGCCAGTTCGACATGGAGGCCTACGGTCCGCACGGCTGCCCGCGCTGCGGCCAGTCCGGCTACAAGGGCCGCGTCGGGCTGTACGAGGTCATGACCGTCACCGACGAGATCCGCAAACTCGCGCTCGCTCGCGCCACCGGGCCGGAGATCGCCGACGTCGCCGTGCGCCAGGGGATGCGCCTGCTGCGCGACGACGGGATCGAGAAGGTCCGCAACGGCCTGACGTCGATCGCCGAGGTCACGCGCGTGACCGGCAGCGGCTCGCCGCTGCCCGAGGCGTCCGGCTAGGGCGACCCGGCCGGCAGCTCGGCGGCCGGCTTGCCGGGCGCCTCGTCGCCCGGCGCCGCGCCGGGCTCGAAGCCCGCGGCGCGATAGGCGTCGTCCTGGTCGAGCGTCTCCTTCTCCAGCAGCGTCCGCGCGAGCGATTCCAGGCGCTCGCGGTTGGCATCCAGCGTGCGGCGCGCACGGTCGTAGCAGCCCTCGACGATCCGCCGTACCTCGCGATCGACGAGCTCGCGCGTCTCGTCGGAGACCTGGACCGGCCCGCCGGGCCCGTAGTACTGCTCCTCGCCGGGCGCGGGGAGGACCGAGACGAGGCCGATGACATCGGACATGCCCCAGCGGCCGACCATCTGGCGGGCGATGTGCGTCACCTGCTCGAGGTCGGACTCGGCGCCCGTCGTCACGTTGCCGTAGATGAGCTCCTCCGCCGCGCGGCCGCCGAGCGCGCCGACGATCCGGCCCTGGAGGTAGCGCGCGTCGTAGCCGTAGCGGTCGTTGGCCGGGGACTGGAACGTCACGCCGAGGGCGCGGCCGCGCGGGACGATCGAAACCTTGCGCACCGGGTCGGCGCCCGGCTCGAGCATCCCGAGCACCGCGTGGCCGGCCTCGTGGTAGGCGGTCCGCTCGCGCTCCTCCCGGGAGAGCGTGATCCGGCGCTCGGCGCCGAGCACGATCCGCTCGAGCGCGTCGGCGAAGTCGGCCGCGGAGACCGTCGTGTGGTCGCGCCGCGCGGCGATCAGCGCCGCCTCGTTGACGAGGTTGCGCAGGTCGGCGCCGACCATCCCGGGCGTGGAGGCGGCGATCCGCTCGAGGTCGACGTCGTCGTCCAGCGGCACCGAGCGCGTGTGGATCTTCAGGATCTCGACGCGCCCGTCCTTGTCGGGCGGGTTCACCGTCAGGCGCCGGTCGAAGCGGCCCGGACGCAGCAGCGCCGGGTCGAGGATCTCCGGGCGGTTCGTCGCGGCGAGCACGATGACGCCCTCCGAGCCGGTGAAGCCGTCCATCTCGGTGAGGATCTGGTTGAGCGTCTGCTCGCGCTCGTCGTGGCCGCCGAAGCCGCCGCCACCGCCGCGCGCGCGGCCGATCGCGTCGAGCTCGTCGATGAAGATGATCGCCGGAGCCGCCTTCTTGGCCTGCTCGAAGAGGTCGCGGACGCGGCTCGCGCCGACGCCGACGACCATCTCGACGAACTCCGAGGCGCTGAGCGAGAAGAACGGCACGTCGGCCTCGCCGGCGACGGCGCGCGCGAGCAGCGTCTTGCCCGTGCCGGGCGGGCCCGACAGCAGGACGCCCTTCGGGAACGTGGCGCCGAGTCTTCGGAAGCGGTCCGGGTTCTTCAGGAAGTCGACGATCTCCTTGAGCTCGTCCTCGACCTCGTCGATGCCGGCGACGTCGTCGAACGTGACGCGCTGCGCCGAGGCGTCGTAGCGCTTGGCCTTCGAGCGTCCGAGCGCGAGCGGTCCGCCGCCCGCCGCGGCGGCGCTGCGGCGCAGGAAGTAGACGAACAGGGCGACGATCAGCAGCGTCGGGCCGAACGAGATCAGCAGCGTCGCGAGGAACGAGCGGCCCTCGTCGATCGGCCGCGCGTTGACCTCGACGCGCTTCTGGAGCAGGAGCTTGAGCAGCTCGTCGTCCTGGGCGAAGACCGGCCGGACGGTCTCAAACGACGCCTCCGGGCCCTTCTTCTCGAACTTCACGGCCTTGCGGAACTCGCCCTGGATGACGTCGGCGCGGGCGTTGACCTCCTTGACGTTGCCGGCGATCACCTGCTCGCGAAAGAACGTGTACGGCACGTCGAGGCGGCGATCCTTGCTGGAGGGGATCAGCTGGCCGAGGAGGATGTTCAGCGCCAGCAGGACGAGCAGGAACTGCCAGAACCGCCGCGAGCCGGGCGGCCGCGGCAGCCGCCCGCGACGATCCGCCGGCGGATCGTGCTCGCTGCCGTCGTCGCGCTCGCCTTCGACCCGCCACGGCCGGCGCTCGGCGGGTTCGTCGGGGCGCGTGCGCGTCTGTGGCTCAGCCATTGCATGTCTCGGATCATACGGTCGTCCAATTTCGTCCCGTACGCCGTTGCGGCTGGCGCCACCGGGTCGATAGCCCGCCGTAATGGACCTTGACTTCGCCGATCTGCTGCTCGAGGTCATCGAGCGCAACGCCTCCGACCTGCATCTCGCGGCGGGGGCCCGTCCGACCGTGCGCGTCCGCGGGCAGCTCCAGCCGCTCGAGGACTACCCCATCCTCACGACCGAGCAGACGCGCGAGATCATCTACTCGATCCTCACCAACGACCAGCGTCAGCGCCTGGAGACGGACTGGCAGCTGGACTTCGCCTACGCCATCCCGGGGCGGGCACGCTTTCGCGTCAACGCGTACTACCAGCGCGCGGCGATCGGCGCGGCGTTCCGGCTCATCCCGTTCTCGATCAAGACCGTCGACGAGCTCGGCCTGCCGTCCGTGCTGCACGAGCTGGCCAAGCGGCCGCGCGGCTTCGTCCTCGTGACCGGCCCGACCGGCTCGGGCAAGTCGACGTCGCTGGCCGCCGTCGTCGACGAGATCAACGCGACGCGCCAAGAGCACATCATGACCATCGAGGACCCGATCGAGTTCCTCCACGGCCACAAGAAGTGCATCGTCAACCAGCGCGAGATCGGCTCCGACGCGCACTCCTTCGCCGATGGCCTGAAGGCCGCGCTGCGCCAGGACCCCGACGTGATCCTCGTCGGCGAGATGCGCGACCTCGAGACGATCCACACCGCCCTGACGGCCGCTGAGACCGGCCACCTCGTCTTCGCCACGCTGCACACGCAGGACACGCCGCAGACGATCGACCGCATCATCGACGTCTTCCCGGCCGAGCAGCAGCAGCAGGTCCGCGTGCAGCTGTCCGTCGCGCTGCAGGGGATCATCACCCAGCAGCTGCTGCCGACCGCCGACGGCGCCGGCCGCATCGCGGCATGCGAGGTGCTGCTCGCCACCCCGGCGATCCGCAACCTCATCCGCGAGGGCAAGACGCACCAGATCTACTCCTCGCTGCAGACCGGCGCGAACGTCGGCATGCAGACGATGGACGCGGCGCTCGTGACGCTCGTGCGCCTCGGCAAGATCACCCAGCAGCTCGCCGAATCCCGTTCCTCGACCCCGGATGAGCTGCGCCGCCTGCTCGGCGCGGAGTCCTTCGCCCCGGCCCGATGAGCACGTACGTCTTCAAGGCGATCGACCTCGCCGGCCGGCAGGCCAAGGGCGAGGTCGAGGCCGAGTCCAAGCAGTCCGTCGCCGATCAGCTCAAGCAGAAGGGCCTGATCGTCCTCGACATCGCCGACAAGCGCCAGTCGAAGGACATCGAGCTGCCCTGGGCCAACCGGATCAAGCTCGGCGACCTGTCGGTCATGACGCGCCAGCTCGCGACGATGGTCTCCAGCGGCATGACGATCCTGCGCGCGCTCTACGTGCTCGAGGCGCAGACGGAGAACAAGCGGCTCGCCGACCAGCTCGTCGCGGTGCGCAAGGACGTCGAGGCGGGCCTGCCGCTGTCGGACTCCCTCGAGCGCCACCCCAAGACCTTCAACCCCCTGTACGTGGCGATGACGCGCGCCGGCGAGATGGGCGGCGTGCTCGAGGAGTCGCTGCTGCGGATCTCCGACCAGCTCGAGAAGGAGGAGTCGCTGCGCCGCCAGGTCAAGTCGGCGATGGCCTACCCGATCGTCATCCTCAGCTTCGCGATGGTCGTCATGCTCGGCATGGTCGCCTTCATCGTCCCGGTGTTCGCGGGCGTGTTCAAGGAGATCGGCGGCGACGCGCAGATGCCGGCGATGACGCGATTCGTGATGGCGATCTCCAAGCTCGTCACCGGCCAGTGGTACTTCCTCATCCTCGGCGTCGGCGGTGATCGTGTTCGTCTTCATGAAGTTCAAGAAGACGCCCAAGGGCCGGGCGCTGTTCCAGCGCTTCCTGCTGCGGATCCCCTTCAAGATCGGCGACATCTTCCACAAGGTCGCGCTCGCGCGCTGGTCGCGCACGTTCTCCGCGCTCATGGGCGCCGGCGTGCCGCTGCTGCAGGCGATCGACATCACCTCGCAGACGGCGGGCAGCATCGTCATCGAAGAGGCGATGGCGAAGGTCACGACGAGCGTCAAGGCGGGCGGCACGATCGCCCAGCCGCTCATGGACTCCCCGGTCTTCCCCTCGATGGTCGGGCACATGGTCAAGGTCGGCGAGGAGACCGGCGCGCTGACGACGATGCTCTCGAAGATCGGCGACTTCTACGAGGACCAGGTCGACGCCTCCGTCAAGGCGCTCACCTCGATCCTCGAGCCCGTGATGATCGTGATCGTCGGCGGCATCGTCGGCTTCATCGTCATCTCGATGTACCTGCCGCTGTTCAGCGTGTACGACAACATCAAGTAGACAGCGCGAGCAAGCCCGCGAGCCGCGTTGATCGTGTCGCCGTTGCGCACCTGTGGCGGGATCCGGGTGACCTCGGTCTACGTGCCCAACGGCCGCTCGCCGGACTCCGAGCACTACCACTACAAGCTCGCGTGGCTCGCCGCGCTGCGGGAGATGGTCGCCGCCGACCCGGAGGGGTCCGTCGTCTGCGGCGACATGAACATCGCGCCGACCGACGCACGACGTGTTCGACCCCGATGCCTACATCGGCGAGACCCACGTGACGGCGCCCGAGCGCGCCGCGCTCGCCGAGCTCCAGGCGCTCGGCCTGCGCGACGTCGTGCGCGACAAGTGGCCGGACCGCGAGCGGGTGTTCACCTACTGGGACTACCGCGCCGGCATGTTCCACCAGGATCTCGGGATGCGGATCGACCTCATCCTGGCCGGCGAGCCGATCGCGGCCCGCGTGCAGGCGGCATGGATCGACCGGCACGCCCGCAAGGGTCCCGGACCGAGCGATCACGCGCCGGTGATCGTCGATCTCGACGAGGCCCCCGACGGGGACATCGGGCCCGTCGTGCCGCCGCCCTCCGCTCCGCGGGCCAGGCGCGGCGCGAAGCGGCTTCCGCAGGCCCCGTGAGGCCGCGGTCACCGCGCCGCGCGCCGTCGCTACTGCTTGCGATCGCGATCGCGCGAGGGCTGCACGCGCTTGGGCTCTCCCGGCATCTTCGGATAGTCGGGTGGATAGGGCATGTCGCCCCGGCCCTCCGCCTCGTCGCGCTCGTACAGGTCCAGCAGCGGCTGCAGGGAGTGTGCGACGTCATCGATCGCGGCATGGCGATCGCCGACGTCCGCGAAGCGCGCGGGCATCGTCGCGACCGTGAAGTCCTCGGGGACGACGTCCGCAAGCTCGTCCCAGGTCACGGGCGCGGAGACCGGCGCACCGGGCTTGGGGCGGATGCTGTAGGCGGAGGCGATCGTGCGATCGCGTGCGTTCTGGTTGTAGTCGACGAAGATCCGCTCGCCGCGCTCCTCCTTCCACCACTTCGTCGTCACCTCACCCGGCAGGCGCCGCTCCAGCTCACGGCCGAAGGCGATCGCGGCGTGGCGGACGTCCGTGAACGACCACCGCGGCTCGATCCGGATGTAGATGTGAATCCCCCGGCCGCCGGAGGTCTTGGGGAACCCGACGTAGCCCAGGTCGCCGAGCAGCACGCGCGCCTCCGCGCGACGCGCACGGCGTCGGCGAAGTCCGTGCCGGGCTGCGGGTCGAGGTCGAGGCGCAGCTCGTCCGGATGGTCGACGTCCCCGCTGCGAACCGGCCACGGATGGAACGTGATCGTGCCCATCTGCGCGCCCAGGCGACGACGGCGATCTCGGTGGGGCAGACCTCATCGGCAACGCGGCCCGACGGGAACGCGATCCGGGCGGTCTGCACGTACTCCGGCGCTCCGCGCGGGATCCGCTTCTGAAAGAAGGCGTCGCCGCCGCCCTTCTCGCGCGTCGACAGGACGATGCCCGGGTGCACGCCCTTCGGCCAGCGCTCCAGCGTCGTCGGCCGCCGCGCGAGCGCGCATCATGTGGATCGTCGTCAACGCGATCTGGATCTACCGGGTGACGGTCGAGACCGGCCACTTTCAGGTGCTGCGGCGCTCGTTCGCATCCATCAGCGACGACCAGCGCATCCAGGCGATCATCGTCGCCTTCTGCTTCGGCGCGCTGATCGAGGCGCTGGCGGGGTTCGGCACGCCGGTGGCGATCACGTCGGTCATGCTGATCGCGCTCGGCTTGCAGCCGCTCAAGGCGGCCTCGGTCGCCCTGGTGGCCAACACGGCGCCGGTCGCCTTCGGGGCGATCGCGACGCCGATCATCACGCTCGGTGAAGTCACGAAGATCTCGCCCGACGTCCTCGGCGCGCTGGTCGGCCGCCAGACGCCCGTGCTCGCGCTGATCGTCCCGCTGATCCTCGTCGGCATGGTCGACGGCCCCCGCGGCATTCGCCAGACCTGGCCGGCCGCAGTGGTCGGCGGCCTGTCGTTCGCGGTCGCCCAGTTCGTCGCGTCGAACTACATCTCGATCGAGCTGACGGACATCATCGCTGCGCTCGTCTCGGTGACCGCGATCGTGCTGCTGCTGCGCGTGTGGCGTCCCTCCGAGCCGCTCCTGGGCGAACCCGCCATGCCGGCGCTCGCCGGAGCGGACGGGCATGACCCGGCGCTCGAACGGCGCCATGGCGTGCGCCCGGGCGGCGACTCACGCGCCGACGTGGCCGGAGCGTACGCGCCGTACCTGATGATCATCGCGGTGTTCTCGATCGCGCAGATCGGCGCCGTCAAGGAGGCGCTGGACAGCGTGACGTCCGGAGTTCGCATGGCCCGGGATCGACATCGAGAAGCCCGCCGGCGAGCCCTATGACGCCACCTTCAAGTTCAACTGGCTCGCCGCGGCCGGCACGCTGCTGCTCATCTCCGGCCTCGGGACCTTGGCGGTGCTGCGTGTCGGGATCGGCCGCGCGCTGCACGCCTACGCCGCGACGCTCAACCAGCTCAAGTGGGCGATCGTGACCGTGGCGGCGGTGCTCGCGTCGAAGCGCCTGCGGGTCGACGGCGCGCGCCCGGTAGCGTCCTGTGCATGTCAGACCGGCTGGGCCCCGACCGCACGAACGCGCTGCTGCTCGTCGCCGCGATGGTCGCCCTCATGTGGGGAACCGAGGTCGTCGACGTCATCGCGGGCGGCCGGCTGGACAGCTACGGCATCCATCCCCGCGACGTCGACGGGCTGCCGGAGATCCTCTCGGCGCCGTTTCTGCACGCCGGCTTCGGCCACCTGATCTCCAACACCGTGCCGTTCGCGGTGATGGGCGCCGCGATCGCGCTCGGCGGGCTCGTGCGCGTGGCGCTCGTCACGCTGATCGTCGCGCTCGTCAGCGGCTTCGGGACGTGGCTCGTGGCGTCGCTCGAACTCCGTCCACCTCGGCGCGAGCGGCGTCGTGTTCGGCTACGCCGCCTACCTCGTCACGCGCGGCCTGCTCAGCCGGCGCCTGACGGAGCTCGCGGTCGGCGCGGTCGTCGTCGCCGTCTGGGGCTTCGGGATGCTCCAGGGGCTGCTGCCGCAGGACCGGATCTCCTGGCAGGCGCACCTGTTCGGCGCGATCGGCGGCGTGATCGCGGCGTCGCTGTTCGCCGAGCGCTCGCGACGGCGGGGCGCGCCGGCAGCCGCGACCGCGGCCTGAAGCCGGTCGCTGCCGGGCGACCGCAGCCCCCGCACCGGTCGCTGCGTCTGCGATCTTCGGGGGCTCACCCCCGAAACTCGCACAGGCGGGCCTTCAGGCGGGCATCGCGACGCGGCGCGGCTCGCACAGCGCGCCGACGTCCGGCGCGCGCTCGAGCACCTGCGGCAGCCGCACGACCGCGAGCGCGCCGAGCAGCGCGGGCAGCCCGAGCTGGAAGGCGCGGTACGCGAGCACCGCGGCGGCGGCCGTGCCGAGCGGGGTGCCGTACAGCACGAGCGCGGCGATGAGCCCGCCGTCGGCGCCGCCGACCCCGCCGGGCAGCGGGATGAGGCCGCCGAGCTGCCCGACGACGTATGCGAGCGCGAGCGTGCCGAGCGACGGCAGCGCGCCGATCGCGGCGAACGCGGCGCCGAGCGCGAGGAGGTCGAAGGCCATGAAGCCGATCGCGCCGGCGAGGATGAAGGGATTGCCGACGCGCGAGAGCAGCACCGCGTCGCGGATCCCCGCGCTCAGCGCGGCGAGCACGCGCCCGGCGCGCCCGGCGCGCGGCCGCGACACGAGCCGCGGAAGCGCGAGCACGGCGCAGATCACGAGCGCCGCGGCGGCCGCGGGCCCGGCGGTCCACAGCAGCGCGCCGCCGCCGAACGCGAGCGCGACGCCGGCGATCACCGCGGTGAAGAAGTTCACCGAGCTCGTCAGGACGTAGAAGGCGACGGTCCGCCGCGCGAGGCGCTCCGTCGGCATGCCGGTCTTGCGCAGCGCCCAGGCGGCGAGCGCGAGACCGCCCGCGCCGCCGGAGGGCAGCAGCACGTTCGTGCCCTGCGCCGCCATCCCGACCTCGTAGCTCAGGCGCCACGGCAGGCGGCGGCAGAAGACGCCGCGGAAGGCGGCGACGAACGCCAGGCACGACGCGATCTGCAGCAGGCCGGCGGCGATCAGCCAGCCGGGCGACGCGGTGGACAGGCGCGTGCGCACCTCGTCCAGGCCGGGCAGCGAGGCGATCGCGACGGCGAGGGCGGCGAGCACGCCCGCGACGAGCGCGAGGCGCAGTGCGAGCCGGCGGCGGTCGGGGAGGAGGTCGGCCGCCGCCGGCTCGTCAACTGCGTACGTGGACACGGGGAGGGGTCCCGTGGACGCGGGCAAGTGTTACGCCCCGCAATCTGACGGTTCGGAAGAGCTCGCCGGGATCGACCGTGATGGCGGTCGTCGGCCCCTCGACGTAGCTGGAACACAGGTCCGATTGCATGGGTGCAGACTCCCAGCCGGGCGGGCCGGCGACGATGGGGGCTGCACGTGTTCGATGGTGGGGCTAGCCGAACCCCGCGAACCGGTTCATCGCGACCAGAAGGCCCTAGCGGGTCTACGCGTTGAGGTACTGCAGCACCGCGAGCACCCGCCGGTGGCCGTCCTCGGCGGCCGACAGCTTGAGCTTGGCGAAGATGCTCGTCACGTGCTTCTCGATCGCGCGCTCCGTGACGACGAGCTCGCGCGCGATCGCGTTGTTCGAGCGTCCCTGCGCCATCTGGCCGAGGACCTCGCGCTCGCGCGGCGTCAGGCGGTCCAGCGGATCGTCGCCGCGGCGCCGGCCGAGCAGCTGGGCGACGACCTCGGGATCGAGCACCGAGCCGCGCGCGCCGACGCGGCGCAGCGCGTCGACGAACGCATCGATGTCGGCGACGCGGTCCTTGAGCAGGTAGCCGACCCCCTCGGCGCTGCCCTGCAGCAGCTCGAGCGCGTAGCCCTCGTCGATGAACTGCGACAGCACCATGACACCGACTTCGCGGCATCTCGGCGCGGATCTGCTGGGCGGCGCGCAGCCCCTCGTCGGTCTGCGTGGGCGGCATCCGGATGTCGGTCACCGCGACGTCGGGCTTGTGCGCGCGGACCTTGCGCAGCAGATCCTCGCCGTCGGCGGCCTGCCCGACGATCTCGAAGCCGGCGTCCTCGAGCAGGCGCGCGAGGCCGGCGCGCAGCAGGACGGAATCGTCGGCGATGACCACGCGCATCCGCGTAGCCTCGCATCCTCGCCGGTCAGGCGGGGCCCTGGCGGCCGCGATCGGCCGCGCAGGCCGGTTCGCGCTCAGGTGAGCAGGCGGTCGAGCGCAGCGCCGCAGACGTCGTGCTTTGCGACGAAGCCGCGCGCGCCGTTGCTCGCCGCGCGCTCGGGATACAGCGGATCGTCGGAGCTCGACGTCACGACGACGGCGGCCGTGCAGCCGCCCGCCGCGAGGTGGCCGGCGAGCGCAAAGCCGTCCATGTCGGGCAGGCGCACGTCGAGCAGCACGACGTCGGGCCGCAGCGAGTCCGCCGCGTCGAGTCCCGCCTGCCCGTCCCTCGCCTCGCCGATGACGTCGTAGCCGTCGGCCTCCAGCAGCTCCCGCGCCAGGGCGCGAAAGGCGGCGTGGTCGTCGACGATCAGAACGGTGGGGGACACACCATGATTCTCGGCCTGAGCCGTCGTGCCCTCAATAGGGGCAAGCACTACCCCACGTGCGGAGAACCGAACCACCGCCTTTGTTTGCGCGCGGGGTGCCGCAGTACAGTTCTCCCGGCCCCTCGGGAAGCGGGCGATTCGTGCTGCGACGGAGCCTCAGGACTCAGATCACGACCAGAGTGGTGGCGCTGAGCGCGACCGCGGCGGTGCTGCTCGGCACGGCGCTCGTCGTCCTCATCGTCGCCGTCACGGGCCAGCGCGACGCCGCCCGCACGGCGTTTCGCTCGCAGCAGGCGCTGAGCCTCGCCGACCAGCTCGAGAAGTCGCTGCTGTCGATCGAGAGCGGCCTGAACCGCTACATCGCCACGGAGAACGCGGGCTACCTCGTGCCGGTCCGGCGCGAGCTCGCCGCCTATCCGGCCGAGACGCAGCCGTCTCGCGAACCTCGTCTCCGACGATCCCGGCCAGCAGCGGCGGGCGCGCGCGATCGGCGGCGCGATCACGGACTACGACATGCTCTGGGCATCCGTGCTGCCCGACGTCGCGCGCCAGTTCGGCTTCGCGAAGGCCCGCAGCCAGGTCCAGACGGACGGCGGCCGGCAGCGGCTCGACGCGATCCGCACGCAGTTCGCGCGCCTCTTCGATCGCGAGCGCGCGGTGATCCGGGCGCGCGAGAGCAGCGCGGAGTCGCGCTCGGCGCGGGCGATCGGCCTGGGCATCGGCGGCCTCGCGCTCGTCATCGCGACCGCGCTCGGGTTCACGCTGTACCTGCGCCGCTCGGTCCTGCGCCCGGTGCGCACCGTCGCCGAGGCGACCGGCCGGCTGGCGGCGGGCGACCTCACGACGCGCGTGCCCGCCGAGCGCGAGGACGAGCTCGGCGAGCTCGCCCGCAGCTTCAACTCGATGGCCGACTCGCTCGAGCGCGGCCGCGAGGAGCTCGAGCACTCAAACGCCGAGCTGACGCGCTCCAACGCCGAGCTGGAGCAGTTCGCGTCGGTCACCTCGCACGACCTGCAGGCGCCGCTGACGACGATCTCGATGTACGCCGAGCTGCTCGAGCGCCGCCGCGGCGAGCCGGCCGACGGCGATCTGGACCTCGTCGAGGGGATCCGCGGCGCGACGCAGCAGGCACGCACGCTGATCCGCGACCTGCTTGAGTACTCGCGCGCAGGCCGCGGCAGCCTGAGCGTGGAGGAGGTACCGGTGGGAATCGTCGTCGAGCAGGCGCTCGAGGCCCTCGCGGGGGCGATCGAGGAGAGCGGGGCGCAGGTCACGGTCGGCGACCTGCCGGTGGTGTGCGCCGATCGCGCGAGCCTCTGCCGCGTCTTTCAGAACCTCGTCGGAAACGCGGTGAAGTTCACGGCAGAGGAGACTCCGCGCGTGCGCATCGACGCCGACCGCGAAAACGGCGACTGGCGCTTCTCGGTGAGCGACAACGGAATCGGCATGAACCCAGAGCAGGCCCAGCGCATCTTCGAGCCCTTCCAGCGCCTGCACGGCGAGGAGGACTATCCCGGCACCGGCATCGGGCTGGCGGTCTGCGAGCGCATCGTCGACCAGTTCGGCGGGCGCATCTGGGTGTCGAGCAGCCCCGGCGAGGGCAGCGTCTTTCACTTCACGCTGCCGGCGGCCCTGCCGTCCGGCACCGAGCCGCCGCGCGTGCGGGCGGGCGCGTAGCCCGATGCAGCGGACCCGTTGCGCGCTCGCGGCGCTCGTCCTCGTCCTCCTCGTCGCGCTCGCGGGCTGCGGCGGCGGCAGCGACGACAAGCCGTCGACGGGCGCGGTGCCGCCGCCGTCCGAGGGCCCGCCGATCCGGATCGGCGCCAAGAACTTCACCGAGCAGGCGATCCTCGGCGAGCTGTATCGCCAGGCGCTCGAGGCCAAGGGCTACGACGTCGTGCTCAAGCCCGCCGTCGGCAGCACGGAGATCATCCACCGCGCGCTGCAGCGCGGCGCGCTGGACATGTACCCCGAATACGTCGGCGTGCTCCTGTCGGAGGTCGCCGAGCTGCGCGCGCGGCCGCGCAGCGCCGCTGCCGCCTACGAGCTCGCGAAGGCATTCGAGCGCAAGCGCCACTTCACGATGCTCGCCCAGACGCCGTTCTCGGACTCCAACGCGCTCGGCGTCAAGCCGCAGTTCGCCAAGCGCCACCGGCTGCGCACGATCGCCGACCTGCGGCGGCTGCCGGGGACCGTGAAGATCAGCGCGCTGTCGGAGTTCGGCACCCGCTACGAGGGGCTCGTCGGCCTGCGCGACGTGTACGGCCTGCGCCACCTGCGGATCAGCCCCGTCGCCAGCGACGGCCGCTACCCGGCGCTTGAGAGCGGCGACGTCGACGTCGCCTCGGTGTTCACGACCGAGGGCCAGCTCGCCGGCGACAGCTACGTCGTGCTCGACGATCCGCGCGGGCTGTTCGCCTCCGGCCACGTCGCGCCGATCATCAGCGACGAGGTGCTCGCGGCGCACGGACCCGGCCTGCAGGCCGCGATCGACGCCGTCACGCGGATCCTGACGACGCCCGCGATGCGGATGATGAACGCCGCCGTCGACCTCACCAAGCGCAAGCCGGCGGCGGTCGCGCGCGAGTTCCTGCGCTCGCACCGGCTGAGCTAGCGGTTCGCATGTGTGCTGGGGGTAGCGCCACTGCGTGTGAACAGCATCGATGAAGAAGTGGGTGTTCGAGCGCCGCGGCGTTCCTGCGAACGTGCGGTCAGGTCGGTCGTGGCGAATAGTGATCGGATATGGATCAGAAAACGACACGCGTGTCGAAGGTTGCCGGGTGAACCGCTAGCCTGCCGACGCATGGTCGCGACGATCCGGGTGGCGGTGTGTGACGACGCTCGGGCGGTGAAGTTCTTCCTGCGGCAGGTGCTCGAGGAGGAAGGCGACATCGAGGTCGTCGCGGCGTCGAGCACGGGGGAGGAGGCGCTCGAGAAGCTCGCAGGCTGCCCGACCGACGTGCTGCTGCTCGATCTCGTCCTGCCGGACGTCCCGGATCCCTCCGCGCTCGTCGCCCGCGTCCGCGAGCGTTCGCCCGAGACGGCGATCCTCCTGATCTCGAACCTGCCGCCGTTCAGCCTGGAGAAGGAGGCCGAGCGCCTGGCCGCCGACGGCTGGATGCCGAAGGCCGCCAAGCCCGCGCAGCTGCGCGAGGCCGTGCGCGAGGCGACGCGCGCAGCCGCGGGGTAGCGGGGGCGGCCGGCCCTCAGCGCTTGGCGACGGCGACGTGACGGTCGGGCCCGACCGTCAGCGCGCGCTTGCCGTCCAGGAGCTCCAGCAGCTCGTCGCCGACGACCTCACGGCGCCAGCCCTGCAGCGTCCGGACCTCCGGCGGGGGTGACCCGTCGCGCATGGCGAGCACGATCCGCTGCAGGTCGGCGCGCGCGGCGATGAGCTCGTAGGCGAGCTCCTCCTCCAGCGCGCGGGTGCGCACGAGCGCCTCGGCGAGCGCGATCACGGGCGCGTCGAGCGCGTCGGGCTGCGCCGGGCGCTCGCCCTCGACGGGGATCGGCGGACGGCTGCGGCCGCGCTCGACCGCCTCGAGGATCGCGCGCCCGCGGCGGCGCAGCGTCGGCTCGTTGATCCCGCGGATCTGCTCGAGCTGGCGTATCTCGCTCGGCCGGCGCTTGGCGACCTCGATGAGCGCCGCGTCGGAGAGCACGGAGGGGATCGGCCGGTCCTGCGAGCAGGCCGTCTCCTCCCGCCACACGACGAGCTCGCGGGCGATCGCGCGCAGCTTCGGGTCCAGCGAGTTCACGCGCGGCAGCCGCGCGAAGATCGTGTCGGGGTCGCGCTCGTCGGTGACGCTTGCGAGCGCGACGCACTCCTCGCGCGCCCAGTCCAGCCGCCCGCGCGCCTGCAGTCGCTCCTGCAGCGCGCTCGCGGCCTGCAGGATGTGGCGCACGTCGTCGCGCGCGTAGTCGATCTGCTCGGCGCTCAGCGGCCTGGCGTCCCAGCGTGTGAAGCTCGCGCTCTTCTTCAGCCGCACGCCGAGCAGCTCGTGCAGCAGCGGCTCGTAGCCGAGCTGGGCGCGCAGGCCGGCGAAGCCGGCGGCAAGCTGCGTGTCGAAGAGGTTCGTGATGTCCGTGTCCCAGACGCGGCGCAGGAGCGCGACATCCTGGCGGCCGGCGTGCATGACGATCTCGACGGCGGGGTCGGCGAGCACGGCCGCGAGCGGTGCCGGGTCGACCGCGGTGTCGAGCGGGTCGAGGACCTCGATGCGCACCTCGCCGTCCGCGGTCTGGGCGGCGACCTGGACGAGGCACAGCAACGTCCGGTAGCGGCCTTCGCCCATGAACTCCGTGTCGATCCCCAGCCGCCCGGAGGCGTGTGCCAGCTCAGCCAGCGCGGCGACGGCGCTGCTGCCGGCGAGGTCGCTCAACTGCTGATCATGAGTCGTCGCGCCGGTCGCTCTCAGCGAGGTAGAGCTGGTGCACCAGCCAGACGCAGCCGGCACCGACGAGGACGATGAGCGCGAAGAGGACGCCCGAGAGGCTCGGGTTGAAGGCGATCGCGATGATCGCCACGATCACGAGCGCGCCGATCGAGCCCGGGACCAACCACTTGATCATGCGGCGAGCACGGTCGGTTGCGCCGGCAGCGCGGCGGGGTCGAAGCGGCGCAGCAGCTCGTCGAGGGTCGGCGTCTCACCGGCGGCGGCGAGCCCCACCGAGCGCGCGAGCTCGGCGCGAACCTCCTGCGGTGACGCACCCGCAGCGGCGCGATCGGCGAGCGTCACTGCGCCGTGACGCTTGGCCAGCCGGGTGCCGTCGGCGCCGAGGACGAGCGGGACATGGGCGTAGTCCGGGACCGGCAGGCCGAGCCTCTCGGCGACGTGCAGCTGGCGCGGCGTCGTCTCGACGAGGTCCGCGCCACGCACGACCTCGGCCACTCCCTGCGCTGTGTCGTCGACGACCACGGCGAGATTGTATGCGGGCGCGCCGTCATTACGACGTACGACCAGATCGTCGACGACGCCGGCCTGCCGTCCGAGCAGGCGATCGGTGAACGCCACGGTCCCCGCGCGGGCGCGCAGGCGCAGCGCCGGCGGGCGCCCGGCACGCTCGCGCGCGGCGCGCTGCGCCGCCGTCAGCTCACGGCATGTGCCGGGATATGCGCCCTCCGCCGGCGCGCCGTGCGGCGCGGACGCAGCCGCGCGGATCTCGGCGCGCGTGCAGTAGCAGGGGTAGAGATGGCCGCCGGCGTCGAGCTGCGCGAGCGCGTCGTCGTAGAGCTCGCCGCGCTCGGACTGGCGTACGACCGGCCCGTCCCAGTCCAGGCCGAGCGCCGCGAGGTCGGCGAGCTGCTGCTCGGCGACGCCGGGCCGCACCCGGCCGCTGTCGAGGTCGTCGATGCGCATGACGAAGCGCGCGCCCTGCGAGCGTGCGAACAGCCACGCCAGCAGGGCGGTGCGCAGGTTGCCGAGGTGCAGCGTCCCCGTCGGGGACGGCGCGTAGCGACCGGTGCGATCCGTGGCCGGCAGGGTCAGCGCGCGCGTGCGCTCGAGCGCACGGACGAGATCCCGGTGTCGTCGCCGATCGGCACGACGCCGACCGTCGGGTGCTCGCCGGTGCGGACCTCGACGATGACGCCGCTCGTGGTCGCAAGCAGCTCGCTCACGCGGCGGCCCGCGATCAGCCGGTGGACATCCGAGACGCCGGCAGCGGAGAGGAACGCCTCGAGGTCGGGGCCGTCGACGTCGAGCACGTCGAGCTTGACCTGCTCGATCCGCGCGGCCGGCGCGGTCGCGCCCGGCGCCGCGTGCAGCACGACGGCGGCGAGGTCGTCGGGGACGCGGTCGGCATGCTCGACGACGCGGTCGAGCATCTGCTTGGCGGTTGCGTCGGGGCCGAACTCACGCAGCCACTCGCCAAGTCGCTCGGGACCGAGCGCCACACCGTCGACGCGCGCCTCGAGCAGGCCGTCGGAGTAGATCATCACCGACGCGCCCTCGGGCATCGGCAGCACCGTCTGGCGCTGACCGGTCGGGAAGCCGACGCCGATCGGCGGTGCCGAGGACACGGTGACCGGGCGGTGGCGGGACGGGCCGACGACGATCGGCGGCGGATGGCCGGCGCTGGCGTATGTCAGCGTCCCCTCGACGGGATCGTGGATCGCGGCGATGACCGTCGCGAAGTCGTCCGACAGGCGCCCGTCGAGCGAGCGGCCGGAGATCGCGAGCGCCTCGCGCGGGGAGAGGCCGGCCTCGAGGTGCGCGCGCACGGTGAAGCGCACGAGCGTCGTCTTGGCGAGCGCCTGGCGGCCGTGGCCGGAGACGTCGCCGAGCAGCAGGCCGACGCGCCCGTCGGGCAGCGCGAACGCGTCATAGAAGTCGCCGCCGGCAGCCGG
The DNA here is from genome assembly GCA_963727785.1 of uncultured Solirubrobacteraceae bacterium. GTDB lineage: Bacteria > Actinomycetota > Thermoleophilia > Solirubrobacterales > Solirubrobacteraceae > CADCVQ01. Next base: position 87,321 of record CAVSHS010000003.1, on the reverse strand, counting down.
ACCGTCGGCGGGGCGGTAGGCGACCGTCGTCAGCAGCGCGCCGAGCCGGGCCGGCACGGCGGGCAGCAGCGCCGCCTGCAGCAGGCCGATGTCCTCCATGAGCCGCTCGCGCTGGCGCTCCAGGCGGCGCGTGCGCGCCGCGGCGACGATCGTGTTCGCGCCGAGCGCGAGGACGAGCAGGGCGAGCACCGCGAGCGCGTACTTCGCCCATGAGACGAGGACCTCGCCGACGGAGGAGTCGCTGGCGCCGGCCTTCGCGACGCCCTCCAGCGCGGGGACCGTGTCGCCGGCCGACGGGCGCGGCTGCGATGTCTCGCTGCGGTTGCCCGAGCGCACGCGCGTGATCGCCTCGGTCGCCGGGGTGACGAGCGCCGATGCGAGCGCGGAAGTGGGGATCGCGGTGCGAGAGCGCGGCGACGCCTGGGCCGTCGTGCCGCGGGGCGCTGCCGGGTTGGACGCCGGCGATGGCGCGTTCGTCGTGCCGGGGCGCGTGTCGGGCGGGCGCGGCGAGGCGCCGGTCGCGTCCGGCGGCGCCCCGACGGTGCCGGTTCCGAGCTCCAGCGTGTCCGGCACGTTGTCGGGCGGGGCCGTGGCGGCGACGGCCAGGGCGCCGTTCTGCGGCGACTCGGCGGTCGGCGTGGGGGCCTGGGTCGTCCCGCCGTTGCTCGGGCCGCTGCGGGCGGTGTCCGGGATGGCGGGACCGCGATCGCCGCTCGTGTCCTCGGCGCTCGGTGGCGCCGGCGCGACCAGCAGGTCCGTGGGCGCAGGCAGCTGCAGCGCCGGCGTCGTCTCCGAACCGCCCTGCTCGGGGGGCGCGACGCCCAGGACCTGGTCGACCGGTGCGGTCTCGCCGGGATCCGGAGTCGGCGGCGCCGTCTCCGCCGGCGGCGGGGCAGGATCGGTGGGCAGCGCGGACGGCGCCGTGACCTGGGCGGCGCGGACCGCGATCCGGACGCCGGCCTTCGCCGTCTGGCCGGTCTGCGTGGCGCGCATGAGCGCGGCGGCCGTCGCGGGAGCGCGCTTGGCCTTGGGCTTGCCCTCACCGAGGGCAGGCTGGACGGCGAGCGCCGTGACGAGCAGGGCACACGCCAGCATCTCGAGGTGCGATCGGCGACGGTTCATATGTGTGAGATCACGTTCGCAGCGCGAACGCAGCGACCTTCCCGTTGGCATCCTTTCCCCCCGGCATCTCCCGCATTGTGCCGTCGGCACGCTTGCAAGTCCAGCGTGAGAACCCGGCTTCACGCAGGAGTTTGCTGCGCAAACGCGCACTCGTGTTGCGTGATCCTGCAATCGGCCCGCGCGCCGCTTCACGACCGATCGACTAGCGTGAGCGGGCGCATGGCCACGAGCGATGAACAGCAGGTCGCCGGCCCGCTGCCCTGCGCACCCTGCCGGGGCACCGGACAGGTGATCTCCAACCTCGGCGGCAGTCCGTCGCAGGTCACGTGCCCGTGGTGCGAGGGCGGCGGCGTCCAGCTGCCCGAGCACGACGCGCAAGCCGCGCGCGTCGCGCGCGAGACCGCGTAGCACCCTCCGGGGCTGCATCGACACCCGTAGCGAGCGCGCCGCCCGGCACGGGCGGTGAGGGCGGGTCCGCGGATCCGCCCTTCGTCGTCGCTGGACGCACATATGAACCCGGAGCGGCGTTGATCGAGGGTCGCGGGAGGGTCGTCGATGAGGCCGAACGACGAGCGCGATCATCCTGACTCGGATTCGGATCTGCAGGCATGGATGCCCGCCCACCACAACAGCGCTCTGCGCCGCAGCAAACAGCTCGCCGATACATCAAATTCGGATCCGGAGGGATTTACATGCTGCAGAACCTGCGCAACCGCGCTTCTGACGAGTCGGGCTTCACGTTGATCGAGCTGCTCGTCGTCGTCCTCATCATCGGCATTCTTGCCGCGATCGCCCTGCCGACGTTCCTCGGTCAGCGCTCCAAGGCGCAGGATGCCTCGGCCAAGTCCGATGCTCGCAACGCCGTCTCGGAGATGGAGTCCTGCTTCACGAGCACCGAGACCTATGTCGGCTGCACTGCCGGCTCGGGCAACGCGTCGGCCATCACCGCCACGTCGACCACCGGCTACACGGTCACCGCGACGTCGAAGGCCGGCACGCCGACGAAGAACACGTTCATCATCACGCGCAGCACGGCGAGCGGCTACGCGCGCAGCTGCACCGGCACGGATGGCTGCAACGGCGGCACCTGGTAACCGCCAGAGCACACCAGCATTGCTGCGAGGGGCGGGTCTTCGGACCCGCCCCTCGTCGTTGCTGGACGCACATACGACGTGCCGTGCCGCTGATCGAGCGTCGCCGGACGGACGCCGATGAGGCCGAACGGATGAGCACGTTTCACCCGATGCGGACTCGGATCTGCAGCCACGGGTGCGGCGTCAACCACGCATTACGCGAGAACGCTCGCCGATACATCAAAATTCGGATCCGGAGAGATCACAATGCTGCAGCACCTGCGCAACCGCGCTTCTGACGAGTCGGGCTTCACGTTGATCGAGCTGCTCGTCGTCGTCCTCATCATCGGCATTCTTGCCGCGATCGCCCTGCCGACGTTCCTCGGTCAGCGCTCCAAGGCGCAGGATGCCTCGGCGAAGTCCGATGCTCGCAACGCCGTCACGCAGATGGAGTCGTGCTTCACGAGCACGGAGACCTACGCCAGCTGCGAGCCACGCTCGAGAAGGGCCCGACGATCACGACCATCACCGAGAACGGCACGGTCGGCTACACGATCCTGGCGACCTCGAAGGCCGAACAACACGTTCACGATCCGCGCGACAGATCGGGCTATCACCGCACCTGCACCGGCTCGGACGGCTGCAACAACAACACCTGGTAGCAACCCGAGCACCGGCATCTGACGTGAGGGGGCGGGTCTTCGGATCCGCCCCTCGTCGTCGAGCGTGCCGTGCGACGGCGGTCCGCCGGGCCGCCCGCCGGCGGCGCTGGACGCACGTACGAACACCCCGCGCCGACCTTCCGGGTTGCCCGGACGGCGCCGATGAGCACCGCATGACGAGCGCGGCCTCACGCTTGTCGCCCTCGCAGGCGGCGACGCGCACACGTGCGACCGACCCGGCGAGGCCGGCTGTCGCTCCGACAGCAGCTGGTAACCCAGCCCGATCACCGAGACCCGAGGAACCGCCTGCATGCCCATCGTCCTGTTTCCCGCCGTCGCCTTCTTCGGGCTGCTGATCGGCTCGTTCCTGAACGTCGTCGCGTATCGCGTGCCGCGCCGCGAGTCGCTCGTCACGCCGGGCTCGCACTGCCCCTCCTGTGACATGCCGCTCAAGCCGTGGGACAACATCCCGGTCCTCTCGTGGCTGCTGCTGAGCGGGCGCTGCCGCGGCTGCAAGGAGCCGATCGCCAAGCGCTATCCGCTCGTCGAGGCGACGACCGCCGTCCTGTTCGGCGCCGTCGCGCTCGTGCACCTCCACGACACCCCGCGCCTCGTGCTCGGGATCGTGCTCGTCGCCTTCCTCGTCCCGATCGCGCTCATCGACCTCGACCACAAGCTCATCCCGAACCGGCTCACCGCACCCGCCGCGGTCCTCGCGATCGTGCTCGGCACGGCGCTGGACCCGGGCGGCGAGGTCGAGCGCCTCATCGCCGGCCTCGCGGCCGCGACGGCGCTCGCGCTGCCCTCGCTGCTGCACCCCAGCGGAATGGGGATGGGCGACGCGAAGCTCGTCGGCGTGCTGGGCCTGTTCCTCGGCCGGCGATCGTGCCCGCCTTCTTCATCGCGTTCGTCGCCGGCACGGCGCTCGGCATCGCGGTCATCCTGCGCAAGGGCATGTCCGAGGGCCGCCGCACGAAGATCCCCTTCGGCCCCTTCCTCGCACTCGGCGGCGTCGTCGGCGTCCTCGCGGGCAGCGAGCTCGTCTCGCTGTACCTCGGCACGTTCTAGCGGTCATGCGTCGCGCATGGACATCACGGCAGCGGATCGCGCGCCGCCTGCGCGCCGAGCGCGGCTCGCTGCTGATCGAGGTGATGGTCAGCGCCACGATCGTCCTCGTCGTCGGCTTCGGCGTGCTCGCGATGGTCGACCGTACGACCCAGCTCAGCGGCGAGCAGCGCACGCAGGCGATCGCCGGCAACCTCGCGCAGGTCGAGATCGACCGGGTCAAGGGCCTGTCCGCTGTCCGAGCTGTCCAACCTGCGCAGCGTGCGCCATGAGACCGTGGCCGACGTCGTGTACGACATCACGACGCGCGCGGACTGGATGGACGACAAGGCGGTCGACCCCAGCTGCGCGACCCCCGGCGCGAAGGCCGACTACCTCAAGGTCCAGACGTCCGTGACGCATCCGGGCATCGGTACGAACCGCCCGGCGGTGCTCGACACGCTCATCACCCCGCCCGTGCGCGCCTTCGAGGCCAACCAGGGATCGCTCGCCCTGCTCGTCGCAGATCACGCGGGCAACCCCGTGAGCGGGGCGACGGTGAGCCTCGCCGGCCCGGCGACGTTCGACGACACGACGAGCGCCAGCGGCTGCATCCTGTGGGGCTACGTGCCGGCCGGGAGCGGCTATGCGGTCTCCGTCTCCAAGGCGGGCTACGTCACGCCGAGCGGCGTCGCGACGGCCGGCGGCCCGGCGAGCGTCGTCGGCGACGCGACGTCGAACGTGAGCTATCAGTACGACCGCGGCGCCTCGATCCGCACGAGCTTCAAGGTCAGGGACGCCACCGGCGCCCTGATCGCGACGAGCCCGAAGCTCGCGACCGTCGAGAACGGCACGGGCGCCGGGCTGTCGAAGACCTACGACCTCGGCACGTCGAGCAGCCTCGACACCGCGTCGCAGGGCCTGCTGTTCCCGTTCACCAACCCCTACGCGATCTACGCCGGCTGCGCGAGCAACCGGCCGCCGGCGCCGACCGCGGCCGCGCTGACGCCCGGGCGGCGCGATCCAGGCGGCGGACACCGTCCTGCCGGCGCTGCACATCACCGTGCTGGACGGCTCGGCGCCCGTCGCCGGCGCGACCGTGGCGTCGCCACGGGCTGCGGGAACACGATCGTCCGCAGGACCAACGGCCAAGGGCAGCTCGACGACCCCGGCTTCCCCTACGGCACGGGCCTCACGGTCTGCGCGACGGACGGCGTGACGCGCAAGCGCGTCGTCTCCGGACAGTCAGAACACGAACCTCACGACCGGCACCGACCGTAACGATCCAACTCAACGGCGGGCCGAAGACGAATCTGAGCGCCTGCCCATGAGCGCGCGCCTCGCAGACGAAGGCGGCTTCACGATCGCCGAGCTCATGGCGACGATCGTCATCTCGATGATCGTCCTGTTCGCGCTGTTCGGCCTCGTCGACAACGCGACCCGCCGGCAATCCGTCGCCACCGACCGCATCGAGGCCAACGACCGCGGGCGCTCCGCGATGGACACGATCAGCTCGCAGCTGCGGTCGCGCGTCTGCATCGGCGGCGCGCAGGGCTCGCTCGTGTCGGCGTCCGCGAACCGAGATCGAGTTCTTCGCGAGCCTCGGCCTGACGCGCGACACCGCGACGCAGAGCGAGCGCCTCGTGCTCCAGCGCCGGCGCCTGACCTACCGCCCGGCGCCGGACAACGACGTCCTCGAGGAGGTCTGGGTCGGGACCGCGGCGGCACCGGCGCTGCCGCCTGGGCCGCCGGCGGACGCGACGCGCACGCGAACGCTGCTCACGAACGTCTCGCTGACCGACAAGGTGCCCTTCTTTCAGTACTTCGCGAAGGCCGGCGAGCCGGCGCTGCCGGCGCCGCCGCTGCCCGTCGCGGACCTGACGAAGGTCGCGCGGATCGACATCGGCTTCTCGGCCGGCGGCAGGGTCGCCGGCGTGGGCACGCCCCTGCAGAACGAGATCCTCGATCGGAGTCCCGGATGCTATTTCGGCTGAGCCGCGACGAGCGCGGGTTCACGATGGTGACCGTCATCGGCGCGCTGCTGATCGTCACCCTGCTGGCCGTCACCGCGCTGTCCTACGCGACGGACGACCTGCCCCACGGGGCGCACGACCGCGACCGCAAGATCGCCTATGCCGCAGCCGAGGCGGGCGCGCAGAACTACCTCTACTACCTCTCCCAGGACCCCAACTTCTGGGCCAAGTGCGTCGACGACTCAGCGTCGGCTCCAAGACGCCGCAGATCAACCAGCGCTGGGACGGCACCGGCACGGACACGCGCAGGTGGGTGAAGGTGCCGGACTCGCGCAACGCGTGGTACACGATCGAGCTGCTGCCGGCCAACGGCAAGACGGAGTGCGAGCGCCACGAACGCCGAGGCGTCGATGATCGACAAGACGACGGGGACGTTCCGCATCCGTACGACGGGACGCGTCGGCGACGAACGGCGTGAAGCGCTCGATCGTCACGAACCTCAAGCGCCAGAGCCTGCTGGACTACATCTACTTCACCGACAAGGAGACGAGCAGCCCGCTCCTCTACCCGGCCGAGGTCGGCAACCGCGACACGCGCACCTGCACCCCCGCGGGCTGCCGGACGCTGAAGCAGTGGGCGCTTGACTCATGCGACCGCTACTACGGCGACGACACCGACGGGCAGCGCCAGAACCAGACCTTCAAGGGCGAGTACCGGGACGCGGGGACGACCGGCCCGTGGTCGCCGCTGTCGGTGTCGTGCAACGTCATCACCTTCATCGATCCCGACGTCGTCGCCGGACCGTTCCACACCAACGACGAGTTCCTCTGCGCCGGCACGCCGGACTTCGGCACGACGGCCGCCGACCGGATCGAGACGTCGACGCTGGGCCAGACCGCCAATCCGGCAACGGGCTATCGCGGTTGCACCCCGCACTTCATCGGCACCCACGTCAAGAACGCGCCGCCACTCGTCCTGCCGCCGACGAACGATGCGCTCACCGCGACACCGCGGCGGACTACCGCTTCGTCGGGTACACGAACATCAAGCTCAACGGCACGGACATGACGGTCACGGGCACGCGCGAGAACGGTCAGGTGCTCAACGGCGTCAGCATGCCGATCCCCGCCGACGGCGTCGTGTACGTCTCAACTCGGCGCCGGACAAGCCGGCCGGGACGCCCACCGGGTACCCGTGCGGCGGGTATGACCCCGTCCAGGCGTACGCCTACCGGACGGCCGCCAGCAACGCCTGCGGCAACCTCGAGGTGCAGGGCAACTACAGCGTCAACGTCACGTTCACGGCCGAGAACGACATCATCGTCACGGGCGACCTCACGCGTCCGTCGGGCAATCCACCGAATCCGGACGTCCTGCTCGGGCTCATCTCCAACAACTTCATCCGCGTGTACCACCCGGTCGACTGCGGGGCGCTCGGCTGCAACTACCGCGACGCCTGCACCAACGCCAGCGGCTCGGACGATCCGCCCGCGCTCCCCCTGCCCGCTCCCGCTTCCCGTGCCCCCGCCGGTCCCGCTCAAGCCGGTCAAGCTCACCGCGCCCGGCTCGATCACGATCGACGCGGCGATCCTCTCGCTGAACCACTCGTTCATCACCGACAACTACTTCTGCGGCCAGAACCTCGGGACGCTGACGGTGCGTGGCGCGATCGTGCAGAAGTTCCGCGGCCCCGTCGGCCGCGGGAGCTCCGGCTACATCAAGAACTACAGCTACGACACGCGCTTTCGCTACCGCTCGCCGCCGAAGTTCCTGGACCCGGTCCAGGCCGCGTGGCGGATCCAGACCTACAACGAGCAGGTGCCGGCGCGCTGAGCGCGCCCGCTCGGACCGGACCGACGCTCGACGGCGTCCCGGCACGGGCGCGCCGCTAGCCTCCCGGGCGCTCATGGCAGCGCCGCGCCCCGCGGTCGTCGCGCCGGCGATCGCGATCCTCGTCGCGGCGGTGGTCGCCGTCCGCCACGACGACACCCCGGAGCTCGTGCTCGGGCTCGTGCTCGTCGCGTTCCTCGTGCCGCTGGCGCTGATCGACCTCGCCACGCGGCTGCTGCCCAATGCGCTGACGGCGCCGGCGGCGGTCCTCGCGGTCGTGCTGGGCACGGCGCTGGACCCGGGCGGCGAGGTCGAGCGGCTCGTCGCGGGCGCCGCCGCGGGCGGGTTCTTCCTCGCCGCCGCGCTCGCCAGCCCGCGCGGGATGGGGATGGGCGACGTGAAGCTCGCCGCGGTGCTCGGGCTCTTCCTCGGCCGCGAGGTCGCGCTCGCGGTGCTCGTCGCGCTCGCTCGCCGCGGTCCTCGCTGGGGGCGGTGGTCATCGCGCGCAAGGGCGTCGCCGAGGGCCGCAGGACGGCGGTGGCGTTCGGCCCGTTCCTCGCCCTCGGCGGGGTCGCCGCGGTGCTTGTCGGCGACGTCCTCGTCGACGCCTACGTGGCGGCTCTCTGACCCCGGCCGCCCGGGTTGCCCAGCGTCGTGCTGGACGGATGGCGGGTCAATCCAAGGTCCCGTTCAGGGTCACGCAGCGCTGAGCCGATGACTCGACCGGCATGGGACGCTCCCTACGACAATCTCCCGCGGCCGCACGATCGTCGGACTCGACATCGAGCCGGGCCGCATCGCCGCAGCCGAGGTCTCCGTCAACGGGACCGTCCAGCTCGTGCGCGCAGCCACCGTCGAGCTTCCGGCCGGCGTCGTCCGCGACGGCGAGGTCGTCGACGTCGAGGTCGTCGCGACGGCCCTGAGGCAGCTCTGGGCGCAGCACGGCTTCGGCCGCGACGTGCGCATCGGGGTCGCGAACACGAAGATCGTCGTGCGCACGGTCGACGTCCCGCCGGTCACCGATCCGGCCGACATCGACGCCGTCGTGCGTCAGGTCGCGGCCCACGAGCTGCCGATGCCGATGCAGTCCGCCGTACTGGACTTCGAGCCGCTCGGCATCGTCGAGACGCCCGCCGGACCGCGCCAGCGCGTCGTGCTCATCGCCGCGCGCCGCGACATGGTCGAAGCGGTGCTGGCCGCAGTGACGGGCGCCGGCCTGCGGCCGCGCGGCGTCGACCTCTCCGCCTTCGCGATGATCCGCGCCCTCGGCGGCGGCCACCCCGAGTCGGGGCTCTATCTCTCGATCGGCGGGATGGCGAACCTCGCCGTCGTCGTCGACGGCATCTGCCAGTTCACGCGGGTCACGGGCGCCGGCCTGGAGGCGATGGGCATCGAGCTCGCCGAGCGCCGCACGCTGACGCTCGAGCATGCCCGCATGTGGCTGCGCCACGTCGGCCTCGCGCGCCCGGTGCAGGACATCGAGGGCGACGAGCAGATCGTCGCCGACGCGCGGAAGGTCCTCGCCGACGGCACCCGCCGTCTCGCCGCCGAGGTGCGCGCGTCGATGGAGTTCCAGCGCACGCAGGCGGTCGCCGGCACCGCCGTCGAGCGCGCCATCCTCACCGGTCCCGCCGTCAACGTGGCGGGCTTCGCCGAGACGCTGTCCACCGAGCTCGGGATGCCCGTCGATGCGCGCAGCGTCTGCGCCGCCAAGGGCTTCTCCGGCGACACCCCGCTCGCCGGCGTCACCGTCGCCGCCGGCCTCGCGGTCGAGCAGGTGCCGGCATGAGAGCCGTCAACCTCATCCCCGGCGAGGACCGCGCCTCGCGCGCCGCCCGCTCGGGCGACTCCGGCGGCGTCGTCTACGTCCTGCTCGGCGGCCTCGCCGTCATGGTCGCGCTGGCCTGCCTGTGGGCGAGCTCGAACCAGCCAGATCTCATCCCGTCAGGCGACGCTCGGCTCAGGTCAACGCCGAGGCCGATGCAGCCGAGGCCCGCGCCGCCAAGGCGGCGCCCTACGAGGCGTTCGCCGCGCTTGCGGACGCCCGCGTCTCGACCGTCACCTCGCTGTCGACGACGCGCTTCGACTGGGCCCACAGCCTGCACGAGCTCAGCCGCGTGCTGCCGGCCGACGTCTGGCTCACGTCCCTGGACGGCAACTCCGGCGCGACCGGCGCGTCGCCGTCGACGACCGCCAGCGCCGCTCCCAACCCGACCTTCGAGTTCGTCGGCTGCACCGGCACGCAGGCCAGGGTCGCCCGGCTGATGGCGCGCCTGCGCGCCGTCGACGGCGTCCGCGACGTCAGCCTGAAGACGTCCGAGAAGCCCGACGGCGCCGGCGGCGAGGACTGTCCCGCGAACGCCGTGAGCGATCCGAAGTTCACCATCGCGATCGCGTTCAAGGTGCCCGGCGCCGGCACACGACGCGGTCGACGCGGCAGGCCAGGCCGTCACGGACACCGCCGCCGCACCCGCGACCTCCGGAGCCAAGGACACGGCGGCGACGCCGACCGCGGCGCCGACCAGCTCATCCACGGCGGGAGCGGCCGACCGATGAAATCTCGCGATCGACTGATCCTCGCGATCCTCGGCGTCGCCGGCCTCGCCGCAGCCTTCTGGTTCCTCGCGCTCGCGCCCAAGCGCGAGCAGGCGAGCGCGCTCGCCGCGAAGGTGACGCAGGCGCAGGTGCGCCGCGACGCGGCGTCGGCGAAGGCCGCCAACGCCGAGCAGGCCAAGGCGCGCTACGCCACCGACTACGCGACGGTCGCCCGGCTCGGCAAGGCCCTGCCGCCGAAGGCCGACGTACCGTCGCTCGTGTTCCAGATCGAGAGCGCGGCGCGTGCCGCGAAGGTCGACTTCCGCAAGGTCACCGTCGAGAACCAGCCGGCGGCCGCGCCCGGCGCGACCGAGCACGACGTCGGGCATCTCGTCGACGCCGTTCACCTTCGCCTTCGAAGGCAGCTTCTACGGCCTGCAGCGGATGCTGCGCGAGATCGGCCGCTTCTCCCGCGTGAAGGGAACGAAGGTGTCCGTCAGCGGTCGCCTGCTCACGCTCGACCAGGTCAAGCTGAGCGCCGGCCGCGACGGCCTGCCGAGCGTGAAGGCCGACATCACCGCCAACGCCTACGTCGCACCGATCCCGTCCACGCTGCCGGGTCAGACCGCGCCCGCCGCCTCCCAGGTGACCCCATGAACTTCGCCCGCGCCCTGATTCGCGACCTCGTCGACAAGCGGCTGTGGCCGATCGCCGTCGTCCTCGTCGCCGCGCTCGTCGCGCTGCCGCTCATCCTGAGCGGCGGTGGCGAGAGCACCGCCGACGACGCGCCGCCGGCCATCGCGCGCGCCCGCCGACGCCGATGCGGCGAAGGTCGCCGCCGTCGAGCTCGCAGGCCCGCCGTCGGTCCGCTCCCGACCGGGCGCCGGCCGCAACCCGTTCCGCCGCCCGCCCGTCGCCGCGACCGAGACGACGGCAGCCGCGCCCGCCGACGCGCCCGCCGCCCAGCCTGCCGACGTGCCCGCCGGCGCCGGCGCGACCGAGACCACGCCCACGACCACGACGCCGTCCGGCGGCGGGTCGGACACGCAGACGCCGACGAACCGCATCGACACGACGAAGACGATCGACGTGCGGTTCGGCAGGTCGGGCAGCCTGCGCCGTAACGCGAGCTTGAAGTCCGGCGCGGACCTTCCGTCCGGGACGGCCGCCGTCATCCGCTACGCAGGCGTCGTCGCCAAGACGCGCCGCGCGCGCTTCGTCGCGGTCAACGAGACGGTCGGCAAGACCGACGGCGACGCTACGTGTTATCGGCGCAACGACCAGTGCTACGCGCTGGACATGCAGGCCGGCGACCGTCAGACCTTCGTCGTCGACGGGGTGCGCTACGAGATCGAGATCCTCGCTGTTGCGCTCGGCGGCGCCGGCGACGCCGACACGGAGGACGCCCCCGTCAGCGCGACCTACCGGCGCACCGAGATCCGCTTCGGCGAGCGCCTCGGCACGGTCGCACGCGATCTCCCGCCTGACCCCGCTGCCCGGCTCCGCGAACCCGGCCCTGATCTACCTCGGCGTGTCCTCGGGCGGCGCGAACTTCCTGCTCGGCGCCGGAACCACGGCGGCCGCGTCCGGCGACGGCAAGTGCGTCGACTCGCGCTGTCGCATCATCGTCGCTCAAACAGGGCGAGTCGCTGGTCGTCGATGCCACGCCGGGAGAGGGCAGCACGCGCCGGTTCTCGCTCGAGGTCACGAGCATCGACGAGGTCGACGCGAGCGCCGACTACGCCAAGAAGATGTATGCACGCGTCCATCCCGACGGGCGCAGCGCCCTGACCGCGATGCTGCGCAACCGCACCGCCGCGACGGCGATCGGCGCCGATCAGGTACGACAGCGCGACCGGCCTGCTCGTGTCCGCGGCGTCGAAGGCCGGCTCCAAGGCCGACAAGGTCACCGGGTAGCGCTCCATACACTCAGGGCCCCAATGGCCCTGCGCTTCATCACAGCCGGCGAATCGCACGGCCCCGGCCTCACCTGCATCGTCGAGGGCCTGCCCGCCGGGCTTCCCCTCGACGAGGAGACGCTCAACCGCGACATGGCCCGCCGCCAGCTCGGCCACGGCCGCGGCGGGCGCATGAAGATCGAGCGCGACCGCGCCGACGTGACCGGCGGCGTGCGCCACGGGCTGACGCTCGGCGGCCCGATCGCGCTGCAGATCGCCAACCGCGACTACGCCAACTGGGAGGAGCGGATGAACCCGTGGCCGGTCGAGGCGGTCGTGCCCGAGGTGCACCTCCCGCGGCCCGGCCACGCCGACCTCGTCGGGACCCAGAAGTTCGACCTCAGCGACGTGCGCAACGTGCTCGAGCGAGCGAGCGCGCGGGAGACCGCGGCGCGCGTCGCCGGCGGTGCGGTCGCGCGCAGCTTCCTGCGCGCGCTCGGCGTGGAGATCCGCTCGCACGTCATCCAGATCGGCAGCGTCGTCGCGCCGGCGCGCTCGGAGCCGCTCACGCGTGGCCGACTTCGACGGGGTCGACGAGGACCCGGTGCGCTGCCTGGACCCCGACGCCAGCCGCGCGATGGTCCAGCACATCAACGTGCAGCGCAAGGCCAACGAGTCGCTCGGAGGCGTCTTCGAGGTCATCGTCTTCGGCCTCGTGCCCGGGCTCGGCTCGCACGTCTCCTGGGACGAGCGGCTCGACGGCAAGCTGGCCGGCGCGCTGTGCTCGATCCAGGCGATCAAGGGCGTCGGGCTGGGGGAGGGCTTCGACCTCGCCGGCAAGCCGGGCTCGCTGGCGCACGACGAGATCTTCTGGTCGCAGGAGCGCGGGTTCTATCGCGAGACCAACCACGCCGGCGGCCTCGAGGGCGGCATGACGACGGGCGATCCGCTCTACGCGCGCGCCGCGATGAAGCCGCTGCCGACGCTGACCAAGCCGCTGCGCTCGGTCGACATCGCGACGAAGCAACCCGCGGCGGCGCTGCGCGAGCGCACCGACTCCTGCACGGTCCCGGCGGCCGGCGTCGTCGGTGAGGCGATGGTCGCGTTCGTCCTCGCCGACGCCTACCGCGCGAAGTTCGGCGGCGACCATCTCAACGACGCGATCGCCGCGCTCGACGCCTACCGCGAGCGCATCGGCTGGCGCACCTCCTCGTAGGCGGGTCGGTTGGCGTGGCGCTTGTCTTCGTAGGGTTCATGGGAGCCGGGAAGTCCTCGGCGCTCGACGAGGTGCTCGACACGGACGCCCTCGTCGAGGACCAGCTCGAGATGCCGATCGCGTCGTTCTTCGCCGCCTATGGCGAGCGCAGGTTCCGCCAGCGCGAGGAGCCGGTCGTCCTGCGCGCGCTGCGCTCGGGCGCGCCCGCGATCGCGCTCGGCGGCGGCAGCGTGCTCTCCGAGACGGTGCGCGCGGCGCTGCGCGATCACACGGTCGTCTGGATGGACATCTCCGACGAGACGGCCTGGGCGCGCGCGGCCGGCGACGACCGCCCGCTGGCAGCCGACCGCGCGGCGTTCGAGGCGCTGCACGCCGAGCGCCGGCCGCTCTACGAGTCGATCGCCGACGCGTTCCTGCCCGAGGGAGACCGGCTCGTGCGCCGGGCGCTGCCCGCGCTCGAGGCGCTGGCTGAGGCGCCGGCGGGGACGAAGCTCGTGTGGGCCGTGGCGGGCGGCGCCGAGTACCCGGTCTACGTCGGGCGCGGGCTCGTCGGCGGGCTGCCGCGGCCGGGGCGGCGGGCGTTCGTCGTCACCGACGAGCACGTCGGCGAGCTGTTCGGGGCGGCGCTGCGCGACACCCATCACACGATCACGATCCGCGCGGGCGAGGAGCACAAGACGCTCGCCGTCGCCGAGGCGGTCTGGCGCGAGCTCGCCGCGCAGGGGATGGGCCGCGACGACCACCTCGTCGCGCTGGGCGGGGGCGTCGTCGGCGATCTCGCGGGCTTCTGCGCCGCCACTTACCAGCGCGGCGTGCCGGTCGTGCAGGTGCCGACGACGATCGTCGCCCAGGTCGACTCGGCGTACGGCGGCAAGACCGGCGTCGACCTGCCGGAGGCGAAGAACTACGTCGGCGCCTATCACCAGCCGGCGGCGGTCATCACCGACGTCTCGACGCTGGAGACGCTGCCGGCGGAGGAGGTGGCCGCCGGGTACGCGGAGGTCGTGAAGACCGCGCTGATCGCCGGCGGCTCGCTGTGGGAGCGCGTCGCGGCGGGCGGTCCGGTCGACGAGCGCGTCGTGCTCGACTGCGCGCGCACGAAGATCGCGGTCGTGGCGGCCGACGAGCGCGATGGCGGCGCGCGCCAGCTCCTGAACCTCGGTCACACCATCGGGCATGCGATCGAGACCGTCACCGGCTACCGGCGCTACCGCCACGGCGAGGCGGTGGGGCTCGGGCTCCTGGCGGCGCTGCGCCTGAGCGGGACGGATGCGCTGCGCGCGCAGGTGTCCGAGCTGCTGGCCGGCGCCGGGCTGCCGACCTCTTTGGAGGGCGCCGATCCGGAGGCCGTCGTCGCGGCGACGCGGCTGGACAAGAAGCGCGTGGGCGACGAGGTGCCGTTCGTCCTCGTCCGCGCGCCGGGGGACGTGCGGTTCGGGCAGCGCGTGCGATCTGCTGACGTGCTGGCTGCGGTGGCGGAGCTGGCGTCGGCGGGGTGAGGAGCGTTTGCGGGTGGTACCGCTCACGCTGGTGAACTGCATCGATGAGGAGCGGGACGGGGAGTGGCGGTCGCCCGCGCGGGGGAGCGTGGCGCGAATGCGTTGTGAGAGAACAGATTGCCGCCACGGTTCGGGGTTCGCCGCTGCGTTTCGGGGAGCGTGGCGCGAATGTGTTGTCAGAGAACAGATTGCCGCCACGGTTCGGGGTTCGCCGCTGCGTTTCGGGGAGCGTGGCGCGAATGTGTTGTCAGAGAACAGATTGGCGCCACGGTCCCGGATTCACCCCTTCGCTCGTCAGCCGTGCACGCCCGGGGAGCGGGCCACAGGCGACGACGCGTCAGTCGCACACTCCTGCGGGAGTGCCGCACACGCCCGATCCCCTCCTTTTCAGTGATTGCTGTTCACAAGCGACTCATACTGCCGCGGCGGCACGGCTGAACGCCGCGCCACGTCGGCGCCACCTCGACGCCGCCACGACGCCCCACCGACCGCCATGCCAGAGTCCACGATCACATGCCCACCGCCCACAACCGCATCCACGTCATGCACGGCGTCAACCTCGACCAGATCGGGCGGCGCGACCCCGCGCACTACGGCGGCATGACGTTCCTGCAGCTCGAGCAGGCGATCGACGGGTACGCCCGCGAGCTCGGGCTCGACGCCCGGTACTTCCAGACCAACCACGAGGGCCAGTTCGTCGAGGAGCTGCACCGCGTGGAGAACCTCGCCGACGCGGTCATCGTCAACGCCGGCGCCTGGTCGCACTACTCGCGGGCGATCGGCGACGCGCTGCAGTTCGCCGGCGTGCCCGCCGTCGAGGTCCACCTCTCCGACGTCATGTCCCGCGAGCCGTGGCGCCACGTCTCCGTACTCGCCGACAACTGTCTCGCGAGCGTCTCCGGCAAGGGCGTCGAGGGCTACCGCGAGGCGCTCGTCACGCTCCGGCAGGCGCTGCGGCCGTCGTGAGCGCTCGGCTTCAAACGCTGCTGGCGAAGGTCGCCGAGCGCGAGCTCGATGCGCTGCTCGTCTCCAACCTCGTCAACGTCCGCTGGCTGACCGGCTTCACGGGCTCGAACGCCGCGGCCGTCGTCAGCACCGCCGCGGCGCCCCGCTTCGTCACCGACTTTCGCTACCTCACGCAGTCCGCCGAGCAGCTCGATCCCGAATGGGAGCGGGAGATCGCGACCGACCTGCTCAGACGCGTCGTCGAGGGCCTGCCCGCACAACCGCTGAAGGTCGGCTTCGACGACGCCCATCTGACCGTCAAGCAGCACGCCCAGCTCATGCAGCTCGTCGCCGGCCGCGACGTCGAGCTCGTCGCGGCGGGCGGGATCGTCGAGGCGCTGCGAGCGGTCAAGGACGCCGCCGAGATCGACAGGATCCGCGCTGCCGCGCACCTCGCCGATGCGGCCTTCGAGGAGGTCGTCGGCGCCGGGATCGTCGGGCGCACGGAGCGCGACGTCGCGCTCGACCTCGAGGTGGCGATGCGCCGCCGCGGCGCCGAGGCCGCCTCCTTCCCGCCGATCGTCGCCGCCGGCGAGCACGGCGCCCTGCCGCACGCGATGCCGCGCGACATGCCGATCCCGGCCGGCACGCTCGTCGTCATCGACTGGGGCGCCCAGCTCGACGGCTACGCGTCGGACTGCACGCGCACCGTCGCGACCGGCGAGCTCGATCCGCGCGACCGGGCGATCTACGAGACCGTGCTCGTCGCTCAGGAGGCCGCGCTCGCGGCGGTCCGCCCCGGCCCGACCGGCAAGGAGGTCGACGCGATCGCGCGCGGGATCATCGACGAGGCCGGCCACGCCGAGCACTTCGGCCACGGCCTCGGCCACGGCGTCGGCATGGAGGTCCACGAGGGGCCGCGCCTGTCCAAGCAGGGCACGGACCCGCTCGCCGCCGGCAACATCGTCACCGTCGAGCCCGGGATCTACATGCCGGGCGCGGTCGGCGTCCGGATCGAGGACCTCGTCGCCGTCACCGCCGACGGCCACGAGGTGCTCAACGGGCTGCCGAAGGCGCTGCGGACCGTCCACTAGCCGCGCGCCCCGGTCAAGCATGCCGCCGCGGCGGCCGATTGCCTGCGTGTGCGCGCACGTGCCAGAACGCAATGGCCATGGTGGGCCGCCGCGCTGGCCGGCATCGCCGTCATGACCTGGCTGCGCCTGCAGGGCTTCGCCTGGAACGACTACGACGAAGAGGCCTCCGCGGCCATGCGGGCGCTGATCGTCGGCGACGTCCACGGCTTCCTCGCCCAGGTTCCGGTCTACGGCGGCTCGCTCGTGGTGCGCGCGCCGTTCGCGGCCGTCGTCGCGGCGCTCGGCGGCGGCGAGCTCGCCGTCTACCGCGCTGTCTCGATCCCCTGCCTGGTGGCGGTCGCGCTGCTCGGCCTCGTGCTCGTGCACCGCATGGACGCGCGGGGGCGCAGCACCGGCGCCCGGGCGCTCGTCTTCGGCCTCTGCCTCGTCAACCCCGTCACGCTGCGCGCGCTGGAGCTCGGCCACCCCGAGGAGCTGCTCTGCGCGGCCTTCGCGATCGGCGCCGTGCTCGCCGCTGTCGACCGCCGCACGATCCTCGCCGCCGTCCTGCTCGGCCTCGCGATCGCCACGAAGTCCTGGGCCGTGCTCGCGATCGGCCCCGTCCTGCTCGCGCTACCGGCGCGCCGCCTGCTCGCGCTCGGCATCGCCGGCACGCTGACGCTCGCGGTGCTCGCCCCGATCGTGCTCGCCGTCCCGCCGGCGTCGCACGGCGCGCTCGTCAGGAGCGCGACGACGACCAGCTACATCTTCGTCCCGTGGCAGCTCTTCTGGTTTCTCGGCGACAACCACCACATCGTCATGGGTGGCTACGGCATCGCGAAGCCGTTCGGCTACCGCACGCCGCCCGAGTGGCTGTCGCCGCTGACCCATCCGCTGATCGCCTTCCTCGTCGTGCCGCTGTCGCTCGCCTGGGCCCGCGTGCACCGCGCCGCGGCGCGCCTCGGCAGCGAGCACGCGCTCCTGCTGCTCGCGCTCCTGCTGCTCCTGCGCTGCGTCCTGGACCCCTGGAACACGATCTACTACGAGCTGCCGTTCATCCTGGCGCTGCTGTCCTGGGAGGCGCTCTGCCGGCCCGATCGCCTGCCGGTCGGCGCGCTCGCCGCGAGCGCGCTCGTCTGGTTCACGTTCGAGACGGCGCCGAAGTGGCTGAGCCCCGACATGCAGTCGCTGCTCTTCGTCGCCTGGGCGCTGCCGTTCGTCGCATGGATGGCGCGAACGGCGTTCGGATCGACGGCGGCGCGCATCTCGCCCCGCGCCGCGCTCGATCCCGGGCCCCGCGCGATCTCTGCCGCACCCCAGCACATGTAGTGGGCCTTCTCGTGACGTTCCACGCGAAACGGCGGACGGCGATCACCGCCAGGCGGCGTCCTCGGTCGTCGATGTGCCAGAGGCACACCTTCCTCCCTGCGTCCTTGCCTGACGGCGCCGCCGCCTCGCCGTTTCACGCGCAACGTCACGAGAAGACCCACTAGCCCGAATACCTGCCCGTTCGTCGATTGCAGCGGGGTCGGGCATCGGCTATAGCTAGCGCCCGAGGTGGGAATGCCAGCAGCTGCCGAACATTTCGACGCCGTCGTGGTCGGCTCCGGGTTCGGAGGATCCGTCACGGCGTATCGCCTGGCCGAGGCCGGGCACAGCGTCTGCCTGCTCGAACGCGGAAAGCCGTTTCCGCCGAACTCCTTCCCGCGCTCGCCGCTGGGGATGAAGCACCAGTTCTGGGATCCCAGCGAGGGCCTGCACGGGATGTTCAACCTCTGGAGCTTCGACAACATCGACGCGGTCTGCGCGAGCGGCCTGGGCGGCGGCTCGCTCATCTACGCCAACGTCCTGCTGCGCAAGGACGAGGAGTGGTTCGTCCGCGAGGAGCCCGGCCACGGCTCCTGGAAGGGCGGCTACGAGCACTGGCCCGTCACGCGTGCCGACCTCGACCCGCACTACGACCGCGTCGAGCGGATGATGAACGTCCAGAAGTACCCGCTCGACCAGGATCCCTACGACAAGACGCTGAAGGTGCTCGCGTTTCGCGACGCGGCGCAGAAGCTGGGGCTGGACTGGCGCCTGGTCAACCTCGCCGTGACGTTCGCCAACGCCGGCGACCCGGCGATCCCCGGCGAGCCGATCAAGGAGGAGCGGCCGAACATCCACGGCCGCACGCGCCTGACCTGCAAGCTGACCGGCGAGTGCGACCTGGGCTGCAACCACGGCTCCAAGAACTCCCTGGACTACACGTACATCACGGCGGCCTGGCACGCCGGGGCCGACATCCGCACGCGTCACGAGGTGCGCTCCTTCGAGCCGCGCGAGGGCGGCGGCTACCGGCTCGAGTACGTCATCCACGACGCCGCCGCCGAGGGCGTCAAGACCGACACGAAGGCGCTCGACCGCCACACGGTCACCTGTGACCGGCTGATCCTGTCGGCGGGCACGATGGGCACGACCTACCTGCTGCTGCGAAACCGCGCGGCGTTCCCCGGCCTGAGCGCCGCGCTCGGCACGCGCTTCGGCGGCAACGGCGACCTGCTGACGTTCGCCCGCCAGTGCAAGACCGAAGGCCCCAACGGCGAGAAGGTCCCCAACGTCCTGGACTCCGCGCACGCGCCGGTCATCACGAGCGCGATCCGCGTGGCGGACGAGCTCGACGGCGGCCAGGGGCGCGGGTTCTACCTCGAGGACGCCGGCCAGCCGGAGTTCGTCAGCTGGATGCTGCAGCTGCTCGACGCGCCGCGCTCGATCTTCCACGACCTGCCCAAGCTCGTGAAGTTCGGCGGCAACTTCCTCTCCCACAGGGATACCGACATCGGCGACGAGGTCGCCGAGCTCATCGGCGACTGCGCGGAGTCGGCCGGCTTCCTGCCGCTGCTCGGCATGGGCCGCGACATCCCCGAGGGGATCATGTCGCTGCACGACAACGGCGGCCTGGCGATCGATTGGAAGAAGAACGGCGCCTCGAAGCCGTACTTCGAGCGCCTGCGCAAGGTCTCCAAGGCCGTCGCCGAGGAGCTCGGCGGGACGTTCCTCGACAACCCGATCTGGCTGCTGAGCCGCGTCGTCACCGTGCACGCGCTCGGTGGCTGCCCGATGGGCCGCAACGACGAGGAGGGCGTCGTCGATCCCTGGGGCCGCGTCTACAACCACCCCGGCCTGCACATCGCCGACGGCTCCGTGATGCCCGGTCCCGTCGGCCCGAACCCGAGCCTCACGATCGCGGGGCTCGCCGACCGCTTCGCCGACGCCATCCTGGAAGACATGAAGGGAGCAGCCGTGACCGCCCCACCGCCACCTCCGCCGGCCGACGAGGGCGGCGAGCCTGCGGCCACCGCCGCTCCGCCCGCCAGCGAGCACCCCGCCTCGCTGGAGTTCACCGAGAAGATGCGCGGCTTCGTCACCTTCGGCGAGGACGACTTCGACAAGGGCTTTCGCCAGGGCAAGAAGGACCGCACCGCGCTGATGTTCCACCTGACGGTGCTGATGGAGGACATCGAGCGCTTCGTCGAGGACGAGCAGCACCCCGGGACGATCACGGGCCACGTGGAGTGCCCCGCGCTCGGCGGCCGCCTGGAGATCCAGGAGGGATGGTTCAACCTCTTCGTCGAGGCCGGCGAGCACGGCGAGCGCAAGCTCATGAAGTACCGCCTGTTCATGGAGGACGGCGAGGGGCACCCCATCACGCTGCGCGGCTACAAGGAGGTCGAGAACGACCCTGGCCTCGACCTGTGGCCCGACACGTCGACGCTCTTCACGCACATCTACAAGGGCCACGTCCCGCCCGACGGCGACGAGACCGCCGAGATCGTCGCGACCGGCATCCTGCACATCCGCCCGACGGACTTCGCCGTGCAGATGACCACGCTGCGCGTGCACCCCGCGCACCGCGTCGACGCGATCGCCCGCTTCGGCGCGCTCTTCGCGGGCGACCTCTGGGAGGTCTACGGACCCGGCGCGAAGTGACGACCGCCGCCGCTCACACGGACGAGCTCATCCCGCTCGACATCGCGGACGGCGTTCCGTGCAATCTCGTCCACGTGCGCGGCGAGCGGGAGCCGACGAAGGGACCGGTCCTGCTCGTCCACGGCGTCGGGGTGCGCACGGAGATCTGGCGCCCGCCGACGCCGCGCACGATCGTCGAGGCGCTCGTCGACGAGGGCTACGACGTCTGGATGGAGACCTGGCGGGCGAGCATGGACGTGCCGAACAACACGTGGACGCTCGACCAGGCCGCGGTGCTCGACCACCCCGTCGCCGTGCAGAAGGTCGTCGAGCTGACCGGCGCCGACTCGGTGCAGGCGATCACGCACTGCCAGGGCTCGACGAGCTTCATCATGTCCGCCTGCGCGGGGCTGCTGCCGCAGGTGCGCACGATCGTCGCGAGCGCGGTCGCACTGCACCCGATCGTGACGAAGACGACGAAGTTCAAGCTCGACTACGTCGTCCCGCCGGTCTCGCGCGTGCTCGGCTACCTCGACCCGCAGTGGGGCAACACGGGCGGGCCGTGGATGCTGCCCCGGGTGCTGACGGCGTACTGCAAGGCGTCGCGGCGCGCGTGCGACAACGGCGTCTGCAAGGTGTCGAGCTTCATGTTCGGCTCGGGCAACCCGACGCTGTGGACCCACGAGCAGCTCAGCCCCGCCACGCACGAGTGGACCAAGGGCGAGTTCGGGCCCGCGCCGCTGTCGTTCTTCAAGCAGATCGGACGCTGCATCGACGCCGGCCACCTGCTCAGCGTCGAGGGCCGCCCCGAGCTGCCCGAGAGCTTCGTCGCGCAGGCGCCGAAGACCGACGCGCGCTTCTCGTTCATCACCGGCGGGCGCAACAACTGCTTCCTACCCGAGAGCCAGATGCGGACGTTCGAGTGGTTCGAGCGCCGGGACCCGGGGCGCCACACGCTGCACATCGTCCCGGGCTACGGCCACCTCGACGTCTTCGTCGGCGAGCGGGCGGACCGCGACTGGCATCCGATCATCCTCGGCGAGCTGGCCAGGGCCGGATGAACCTCCCCGCCGTCGCGCCCGACGCGCCGCCGAGCAACGTCGCCGGCCGCACGACGTCGATCACGCTGTTCACCACCCAGAAGTGGTGGGGGCGCTTCTTCATGCCGTTCATGTTCACGGCCTCGCGCGCCGTCCCGAAGACGCTGGAGGCGATGGACAGGCTGTCGTTCATCAGCTTCGCGAGCTGGACGCTCATCCGCGACCTGCCCTACAACGGGCCGCCGCAGACGGTGCGCCGGCTGCGCTACCCGCACCTCTTCTTCGAGGTGAGCTTCAACGGAAGCTGGGCGCAGTACATCGACTCCTCGGTCCGCGTGCTCACGACCGGGATGTTCTCCTTCTGGAGCAGCTCGCGGACGTTCCCAGGCCCGCTGCCGGCGAGCCCGTTCCAGCGCTTCTTCAAATCCCACGAGATCGACACGAGCCACTACTACTGCGCCTATCCGGAGGCGACGGTCACGATCGTCCGCTCGGCGCTCGCGCTCGAGGAGCGTCTGGACATGTTCGCCCACCGCGCCCAGAACATCCCCGATGAGGCGTTCGACGGCGCCTGGGACGCGTTCCTCGAGGACGCCCAGAGGTTCCTGTGAGATCGCCGAACATCGCGGGCAGGACGTACACGCTGATGGTCTGGACGCCGATCCTCCCGGGCCGCGAGGAGGATCTGCGCAGCGTCCTCGACGGGCTCGACAGGACACGGAGCCCGCTCATGAAGCTGCCGCGCACGCACATGGCGCGCTGGCTCATCGTTGCCGGCATGCCGGTGCCGCCGGGCACGACGGCGCACGACTCGCTCGGCGGCCCGTTCCTGCTCTTCACGAGCAACTTCGACGGCGACGTCGACAGCTACCTGCGCGAGCTGTGCGAGCTCATGGCCGACGAGGCGGCGGCGATCTGGAGCCACTGCGTCGGCTGCCCGCAACCGCCCGAGGGCGCTGCGCTGAAGGCCTACCTGCACCGCAACCAGGTCGACGCCGGCTTCACGTTCGCGGCCTACCGGGACGCGTCGGTGCAGCAGGTCAGGACGGCGCTCGACAAGCGCGAGCGCCTCATCGACTTCGCCGTCCGCGCGCAGGACATGGAGCCCGCCACGCGCCGCACGGCGTTCCTGCAGGAGTTCGGCTCGGCATGAGCGAGGATCGGCAGCTCGAGCTCGCCGACATCCAGGGCGACATCCTGCGCGCCTACGGCAAGGCGTACGACCACACGTCCTACGCGTTCGTGCACATCGAGTGTGAGCCCGAGCAGGCGCGGGCCTGGTTCTCGGGCCTGCTCGGCCACGTCACGACGGCCGAGCCCTGGGCGCAGAAGCCGCTGACGACGCTGAACGTCGCGCTGACGGCGAGCGGGCTGGCGGCGCTCGGCGTCTCGGACGCGGCGATCGGCTCGTTCGCGGACGAGTTTCGCCAGGGCATGGCCGCACGGGCGCAGCTGCTCGGCGACGCCGGCCCGAGCGCGCCGCAGGAGTGGGAGCCCGGACTCGGCACCGGCGCGGCGCACGTGCTGCTCACGATCAACGCGCAGGAGGCCGAGGACCACCGCCGCGCGCTCGGCAGGATGAAGGCGGCGATGCGGCATGCGGGCGGGGTGCGGGTCGTCTCCCAGGTCGACGCCCAGCTCCTGCCCGGCGCGCGCGAGCACTTCGGCTTCGCCGACGGATTCGCGCAGCCGGCGATCGCCGGGGCGACCGAGGACAAGGTGCCCGGCGGCGGGGTGCCGGAGAAGCGCGGCCGCTGGCGCCCGCTCGCCGCGGGCGAGTTCATCCTCGGCTACCCGGACGAGGACTCCAACGTCGATCGCCACCGGCGGCTGCCGTCCGCGCCCCGCGCGCCGCTCGGGCGCAACGGCACGTACATGGTGTGGCGCAAGCTGCACCAGGACGTCGCGCTGTGGCGGCGCACGATCCGCGCCGCCGCCGAGCGCTACCCGCTCGGCGACGCGGAGAAGCTCGCCGCGAAGGTCGTCGGCCGCTGGCACGACGGGACGCCGCTGGAGACGCACCCCGACGGGCCCGACCCGTCCTTCGACGCGTCCGCGTACGGCGCCAACGACTTTCGCTACGGCGACGATCCCGACGGCCGGCGCTGCCCGCTCGGCGCGCACATCCGCCGCTCGAACCCGCGCGACGCGCTCGGCAACGAGGGCAAGCTGAGCTTCCGCCACCGCATGATCCGGCGCGGGATGCCGTACGGCCCGCCGCTGCCCGACGGCCGGCTCGACGACGACGGCGCCGATCGCGGCCTCGTCTTCGTGAGCTTCCAGGCGAGCATCTTCCGCCAGTTCGAGGGTGTCCAGACGCCGTGGATCAACGACGGCAACATCTTCGGCCTGGGCGCCGACAAGGACTTCCTGCTCGGCGATCACTCGGGCAGCGGCAAGATGACGATCCAGGGCTCCAAGCCCTTCTTCCTCACGCCGCAGGAGGCGTTCGTCGTGACACGCGGCGGCGAGTACCTCTTCGTGCCCGGGCTCTCGGCGTTGCAGGCGATCGCCGACGGCGCGGCGGGCTAGCGGACGAATGTTCACCCCAGGCAGGAGCGCACGATGAGCCACGACCCGCAGGAGCTCGGCGGCCCCGAGCGCGTCGTGAAGGTGCTGGGCGCGATGGAGCGCTACATGAACCACGTGCCGGGCTACCGCCGCGGGCACGCCCGCGGCGTCGGGTTCCACGGGCACTTCACGCCGACCGCGGAGGTCGCGGCGCTGACGACCGCCGAGCTGTTCGGCGGCGACCGGATCGACGCCGTCGTGCGGCTGTCCAACGGCGGCGCGAGCCCGTACCTGGCCGACCGCGTCTCGGGCAAGCGCGGCAACCCGCTCGGGCTGAGCGTGCGCTTCGAGCTTCCGTCCGGCGACCACTCGACGTGGACGGCGCTGAACCTCGCGGCGTTCCCACCGCGCACGCCGGACGACTTCCACGCGATGGTGACGAACACGCGCGCCGCCCTGCCCGGCGGGGCGCCGCACCCGCTGCGGATGCTCGCGTTCGTCGCGCCGCGGCTGCCGTGGGTGCTGCCGGGGCTCAAGGCGGCCGCGCAGCTCGCGCCGCCGCTGAGCTTCGCGACGGCGCGCTTCAACGGCTTTCACTCGTACTACCTCGTCGACGCCGGCGGCCGCAGGCGGCCGTTTCGCTTCCGCTGGATGCCGGTCGCCGGGATCGCGAACATCGATCCCAAGGACGACACCGTGCTGCCGCCGCAGTACGTCCTGAGCGAGATCAGGCAGCGCGTCGCGCGCGGCCCGGTGGCGTGGAAGCTCGTGTTCCAGATGGCGCAGGACGGCGACGAGATCGACGACCTGCGGCGGCTGTGGCCGGAGAGCCGGCCGCTGGTCGTCGCCGGGGAGCTCGTGATCGACCGCCTGCACGACGATCAGGAGCTCGTCGACGGCTGGGTGTTCGACCCGACCCGCATGCCGCCGGGCATCGCGCTGTCGGCCGATCCGCTCCTGCACTTCCGTTCGGAGGCCTACTGGGAGTCACACCGGCGCCGCATCGGCGAGACGAAGCCGGAGATCGTGCCGGAGTAGCCCGCGTGGCTCGCGGCGCGTGCCGTTGCCGATGAGTTTCGCGCCGCCGCGCCGTCCAACCACCACTTTGCAGGCAGCGCGACCGCGAGGAGCACGACGACGATGACGAAGGTGTTCACGGGGGCCAGCATGTCGCTGGACGGCTACATCTCGGGTCCGGGCGAGACCGGCTTCGAGTACCTCTTCAAGTGGTACGACAACGGCGAGGTCGAGGTCACGACGACGCACCCGGAGCTCACGATGCACCTGACCCCGCCAAGCGCCGAGCACTTTCGCGCGATCCTGGAGGGCACCGGAGCGCTCGTCGTCGGCCGCAAGCTGTTCGATGCCATGGACGGCTGGGGCGGCGAGCATCCGATGGGCGTGCCGACCGTCGTGGTCAGCCACAGCGTGCCGGACGGCTGGCCGCGCGAGGGCGCGCCGTTTGAGTTCGTCACCGACGGCATCGCGAGCGCGATCGAGCGGGCCAAGGCGCTTGCGGGGGACAAGGTGGTCGGGGTCAACGGCGGCACGATCGCGCGGCAGTGCCTCGACGCCGGCCTGCTCGACGAGATCTGGATCGATCTCGTGCCGGTCCTGCTCGGCGGCGGGACCGCCTTCTTCGACGAGCTGCAGGTCGCCCCCGTCGAGCTCGAGGGGCCGATCTCGGTCGTCGACGGCACCGGCGTCACGCACCTGCGCTATCGCGTGCGGCGGTAGTTCTGGCTGCTCGGCGGGGGGCGGCGGCAGGGCGGATGGCTCGTGTTCGGCCTGCTGGTCGAGCCCGCGGCCCGTCCGGGCACGGCGCGTGGGCGACGGCATCGATAAAGGGTGGGTGCCCGGACCCCGTGGCGTGTAGCGCGGAACGTTCCGGTCGGGCGGTCGTGGCGGATTTGCCGCGTATGCCGAGCACAAAACGCCACGGCCGGCGCGTGCCAAAGGGGTGTGTCGAACATGCGTCGGCATGCGACGACGATTCGACACACCCCCGGCCGCGAGCGCCCGCGAAGAACGCCGGAACCGAGCGCCACGAGGCCCAGACCTCCACTCCCTCATCGATGCAGTTCGCAAAGCGCGCCGCAACACCAAGAGCAATGAGAGCCCCGGGCGAAAGATCGCGCCAGCAGCCGCGCGCGACGCCCTGCCGCTGAGCGACCTGGCCGCTACCCCGTCGTCACGAGCTCGGTCGTGAGGCTGGGGGTGGTGCGCAGCGTCTGCAGCACGACGCAGTAGCGTTCGGTGAGCTTCATCAGCGTTGCGAGCTGCTCCTCGTCGGCGTCTGGCGCGTCGAGGTCGAAGCGCACGGCGACGCTGGCGAACCCGACGGGCGCGCTCCTGTCCACCCCGAGCGTGCCGCGGAAGTCGAGGTCGCCCTGGGCCGTGATCGTGCCGGCCACGATCGGGATCTCGAGCGCGGTCGCGACGGCTCGGAGGGTGACGCCGGCGCAGGCCACGAGCGCCTCGAGCAGCATGTCGCCCGAGCAGAGCAGGCTGCCGTCGCCGCCCGTGGCCGGGTGCAGGCCGGCCTTCGCCAGCGCCCGCCCGGTCTGGACGTTGCAGGCGACCTCGTCGTCCAGCGTTGCGGTCGCGGTGAGCGTCACGAGGGCGTCGTCGGGCGCCTCGCGGTAGCGCTCCTTCAGCGGAGCCTGGAGGGCTCGCAGCGCGTCGCGGTCCATGGCTTCAGGACGGTACCGTGTCGCCATGCCGAGCTGGGAGGACGTCGTCGAGATCGGGACGCGGCTGCCGGGCGTCGAGGTCGGGACCTCGTTTCGGACTCCCGCGCTGCGCGTGCGCGGCAAGGGCATGTGCCGCCTGCGCACGAACCCCGACGCGCTCGTGCTCCGCGTGACCGACCTCGGTGAGCGCGAGGCGCTCCTGCAGGGCCAGCCCGGTGTGTTCTTCACCACGCCGCACTACGACGGCTATCCGTACGTGCTCGTGCGGCTGGAGGCGGTGGACCCCGTGGAGCTCGGCGAGCTGCTCGAGGAGGCGTGGCGCGTGTTCGCCGCGAAGCGGGTCGTGGCGGCGTGGGAGGCCGAGCAGGGGGCGGGGTAGGTTGTCCGGGACGTCAGGGCGGGGGCCGGTGGTCCCGTCACGCCTGGGAGGCCGGTGGTTCCGAGAGGGCCTGGGGAAGTCGCTGGCACCGGGGTGCGGCGAATATGTGTCGCTCCGCGTGCACCATTCGGCACACGGTGGCCGTGTGCGGGCTTGTGGGAAGTTGTTGCATTCATTGCGCAACGTTGACGCACGCGCGTCTTGTGTCGTGACGGCTGACGAAGCACGCTTGGCCGATGCATCGGGTGGCAGTTCCGCGAGCGGGTGTCGAATGAGTGTCGCTCCCCGTGCACGATTCGACGCACCCCCCGATGCACGCGTGGCCGAGCTCGCGGCGCGACAGCACGGACGGATCCGATTGGACCAGCTCGCGAGTTGCGGTCTGGATCGCGCCGCCGTTGCCCGACGCGTCCACAAGGGATACCTGCACCGCGTGCACACAGGCGTCTACGCTGTCGGCCACGCCGGCGCGACGTTTCACGCGCAGGTCATGGCCGCCGTGCTCGCCGGTGGTGAAGGCGCGGTCGCGAGCCATTGGACGGCGGCGTCGTTGCACGGGTTCGTGCGCTGGGACGGGCGCCGCATCGACGTGACCGTCGCCGGGTCGGGCGGCCGCGATCGCCGCGGCATCCGATTCCATCGCCCGCGTTTGCTCGACCCGCGCGATACGACGCGCCACCACGGGATCCCGGTCACCACCGCGGCCCGCGCGCTGCTCGAGATTGCTCCCCAGCTCTCCGACCGCCGCCTGAAGCGCGCGGTCCGCCAGGCGCAGGCCGAGCGCGCCGCAAGCGTCCGCCAGATCGCCGATGTCCTGCGCCGCGCCAACGGCCAGCGGGCTACCCGCAGGCTCGCAGCCGTCATCGCCACCGGCCCCGCGCCGACATACAGCGGCCACGAGGACGTCGTGCTCGACCTCATCCTCGATGCTGGGATCGAGCACCCCGCGGTCAACGAACTGCTCGTCGTCGGTCCCACGCCGTACCGCCCCGACATGCGCTGGCCCGACCAGCGTCTCATCCTCGAGATCGACAGCGCGTGGCACGACGGCCGCCTTGCACAAGAAAGCGACGCCGCACGCCAGGCCGACATGGATGCCGCCGGCGAGCGCGTCCTGCGGACCACGCTGGAGCAGGCGATCCTCCATCCGCGCCAGCTCGTCCAGCGGCTTGCCGCCGCAGGTGCGCCCTACACTGACCGGCAGCCATGATCAGTACCAACCAGCTCAAGAACGGAAACCACATCGAGGTCGACGGGACGATCTTCAAGGTCCTCGATTTTCAGCACGTCAAGCCCGGCAAGGGCGGCGCGTTCGTGCGCACGAAGCTGCGCCGGGCGAGCGACGGCAACGTCATCGACCGGACGTTCCGGGCGGGCGAGAAGTTCCGCGCGGTGCACACCGAGGCGCGCAAGATGCAGTACCTCTACAGCGACGGGACCGACGCGCACTTCATGGACGCCGAGACGTACGAGCAGATCGCGGTCCCCGAGGCCTCGGTCGCCGGCGCGCTGCGCTGGACGAAGGCCAACGACTCGGTCGACGTGCTGTTCATCGACGGCGACCCGGGCGACCTGCAGCTGCCGTCCTCCGTCGAGCTCGAGGTCACCGAGACCGAGCCCGGCCTGCGCGGCGACACCGCCTCGGGCGGGGGCGACAAGCCCGCCACGCTGGAGACCGGCGCGACGGTCCGCGTCCCGCTGTTCGTCAACATCGGCGACCGCATCAAGGTCCAGACCGCGACCGGCGACTACATGT
Organism: uncultured Solirubrobacteraceae bacterium; assembly: GCA_963727785.1. GTDB lineage: Bacteria > Actinomycetota > Thermoleophilia > Solirubrobacterales > Solirubrobacteraceae > CADCVQ01. Next base: position 58,125 of record CAVSHS010000003.1, on the reverse strand, counting down.
CGCGCGCGTAGCCAGCGCCTCGCGCCCGCGGCCGTGTCCCGCAGAACCGACCAGCGCCGGGACGCCGTCTTCGCCATCTACCAGGCCGAGCTCACCGAGCGCGAGCTCGAGGACGTCTTCGAGCGCAACGCGACGCTGTTCACGCGGGCCCTCGCCCACGCCGCGCAGGACCGCGAGGACGAGCTCGACGCGCACGTCGCGCGCCACGCGAAGGGCTGGACGATCGACCGCATCGCCCCGCTGGAGAAGGCCATCATGCGCGTCGCGCTGCTGGAGATGCTGCATCCCGACGCCGCCCCCGCGGACACCCCGATCCCGCCCGAGGGCGCGATCGACGAGGCCGTCGAGCTGGCCAAGACGTACTCCGGCGCCGACGCCCCGAAGTTCGTCAACGGCATCCTGGCAGCGGTCCATCGCGAGATGAGCCACAATCCGCCGGCACCATGACCGCCGAAGCGGACGCGACCCTCGACGAACTCGTCGGCCGGCTCGAACGAGCTGCCGAGCAGCTGCGCTCCGGCGACCTCAGCGCCGACGCGGCCGCGACCGTCGTCGAGGACTGCGCGTCGCTTGCCTCGCAGGCGTCGGCGGAGCTCGAGCGGCGCGCCCGCGAGGCCGAGCGCGAGCCGCTGCCCGGCCAGGACACCCTGTTGTAGTGGCCTACTCGGAGGAACTGCCGCGGCTGGTCGTGCCCTATCCGGAGCAGCTGCGGCGGCTCGTCGAGCACGAGCTCGACACGCTGACGTTCCGCGGCGAGCCCGACACCGCCCGCCTCGTCGAGTCGATGCGCTACAGCCTGCTCGCCGGCGGCAAGCGCATCCGCCCCGTGCTCGCCCTCGCCACGGCACGGGCGATCGGCCGCGACGAGCACGACTTCCTGCCGCTCGCGACCGCGCTGGAGCTCATCCACACCTACTCGCTCATCCACGACGACCTGCCGGCGATGGACGACGACGACATGCGCCGCGGCCGGCCGACGGCGCACATCGTCTACGGCGAGGACGTCGCGATCCTCGCCGGCGACGCGCTCTACGCCGAGGCGTTCCGCCACGTGCTCAACCACCAGGAGGGCGACCCGGCCCGGATCCTCCGCGCGATGGCCGAGCTCGCCGCGGCGACGGGCGTCGACGGCATGGTCGGCGGCCAGTTCATCGACATCGCCGGCGAGCAGCAGACAGCCGAGGATCTGCGGCGCCTGCACGGATTGAAGACCGGGAGGCTCATCTGCGCGTCGGTAGAGTGCGTATTGCTTATTGCCGGCATGACGCCATCCAATACATCCGCCTACCGCGAGTTCGCCTCCGAGCTCGGTGTGCTGTTCCAGATCGTCGACGACATCCTCGACGTGACCGGCACCGACGACGCGCTCGGCAAGCCGCACGGCAGCGACGAGCGCCACGGCAAGCGGACCTACGTCAGTGAATTCGGCCTCGACGGCGCGCGTGAGCTCGCCGCGCGGTCGCACCGCCAGGCGCGGGAGTCGCTCGCGACGGCGGCGCCGGACGGCGCCCCCGAGCTCGAGCAGATCACCGACTTCATCGCCACCCGAACCTCCTGACATGACGCCGACACTCCTGGAGCGGATCAACCGCCCGCAAGACCTGCACGGCCTCAGCGAGGACGAGCTCGTCCGCGTCGCCCAGGAGGTGCGCGAGCACATCATCGCCACCGTGGGGGAGATCGGCGGGCACTTCGGCGCCAACCTCGGCACCTGCGAGCTGGCCGTCGCGCTGCATTCGCTGATGGACTCGCCGCGCGACAAGATCCTCTGGGACGTCGGCCACCAGGCCTATCCGCACAAGGTCCTGACCGGCCGCCGCGACCAGCTCGCGACGATCCGCCAGTACGAGGGCCTGGCCCCGTTCTGCTCGATCGGCGAGTCCGAGCACGACATCATGGGCGCCGGCCACGCCTCGACCTCGATCGGCTACGCCGTCGGGCTCAAGGAGGGGATGCGGGCGCTCAAGCCGCGCAATCCCGGCCGCGTCGTCGCGGTCATCGGCGACGGCGCGATGACGGGCGGCGTCGCGTTCGAGGCGATCCATCAGGCCGGCGGCGCGGGCACCCCGATGGTCGTCGTGCTCAACGACAACGGAATGTCGATCGCGCCGAACGTCGGCGCGCTGTCGCGCTACTTCAACCGCGTCCGCCTGCACCCCAAGCTCTGGCACACGCGCGAGAACGTCGAGTCGCGCCTCAGCGAGCTGCCCGGCGTCGGGCGCCAGATCGAGCGCTTCGGCCCCCAGATGAAGGAGTCGATCAAGGCCTTCTGGGCACCGGGCCTCTTCTGGGAGGAGCTCGGCTGGGCGTACACGGGCGTCATCGACGGCCACGACGTCCACGAGCTGCGCGTCGCGCTGCGCAGCGCGCTCGCCGCCGAGCGGCCGGTCGTCGTCCACATCGCCACCGTGAAGGGCAAGGGCTTCGCGCCCGCCGAGGAGGGTGGCTTGGAGGGGATGGAGCGCTGGCACGCCGCCAAGCCGAAGTCGATCGCCAACGGCGTCGTCGCCGCTCCCGCCAAGCCGGTGCTGCCCACGCCGCCGCCGCAGTTCACGACGGTCTTCGGCGAGGCGCTTGTGAAGGAGTGCCGGCGCGACCGGCGCATCGTCGGGATCACCGCCGCGATGAACACGGGCACGGGCCTGAACATCCTCCAGAAGGCCCTGCCCGACCGCTACTTCGACGTCGGCATCGCCGAGCAGCAGGCGGTCCTCTTCGCCGCCGGCCTCGCCCTGGAGGGCGTCAAGCCGGTCGCCGCGATCTACTCGACGTTCCTGCAGCGCGCCTACGACCAGATCGTCCACGACGTCTGCCTGCAGAAGCTCAACGTCGTGTTCGCGCTCGACCGCGCCGGCCTCGTCGGCGACGACGGCCCGACGCACCACGGCGTATTCGACATCGCCTACCTGCGCGCGCTGCCGAACATCGTGCTCATGGCTCCGCGCGACGAGGCGATGCTCGTCCATATGCTGCGCACCGCGCTCGTCTACGACGACGGGCCGATCGCGCTGCGCTACCCGCGCGGCGAGGCGCTCGGCGTGCCGCTGCCGATCCGTCCCGTGCCGCTCGAGATCGGCACCGGCGAGATCCTGCGCGAGGGGGACGGCAAGGTCGCGATCATCGGCTACGGCACCGGCGTCACGAAGGGCCTCGAGGCGGCGGACCGGCTCAGCGCCCGCGGCCTCGACGTCACGGTCGCCGATGCACGCTTCGCCAAGCCGATCGACGTCGCGCTCGTGGCCCAGCTCGCCGCCGAGCACGAGCTGCTCGTGACGGTCGAGGAGGGCGTCCTGGCGGGCGGCTTCGGCACCGCGGTGTGGGAGTCGCTCAACGACGCCGGCACGCCGATCCCGCGGATCCTGCGCATCGGGCTGCCCGACCGCTACGTCACGCACGGCACGCCGCAGATCCTGCATGCCGAGGTCGGCTTCACCGGCAAGCGGATCGCGGAGCGCATCGAGGCGGCCGTCGCGGAGCGCGCCGTCGCCGGTGCGTAGCGGCCCGTCGCGCGCGCCGGCGGCAGCGGCCCCGCCTGCCATGACGAAACGGCCCGCCGGGGAGGACGGGCCGCTTCAGGGAGGAGAGACACTGCTATGTGATTGTGGGTCTGACAGGCGACGAGCGGTGTACGAATCGGCCTTTTCGGGAGAGGCCGGGTGCTCGTCGCCCAGGAACAGTGTGCTGGCTGACCAGCCAGTCATGGGTGAGGAGGGTCACACAAGCCGCTGCGGGTACCGTTGGGCCCCCGTGGCCCGCGTGCGCCTGGACACCCTCCTGACCGAACGAGGCCTGTTCGCGTCGCGCACCCGCGCCGCGGCATCGGTGATGGCCGGGGAGGTGCGCCTGGGCGGCAACGGCCAGCGGGCGCAGAAGCCCGGCCAGCTCGTCGACCCCGACGTCGAGCTCGCCGTCGACGAGGCGCCGCGCTTCGTCTCGCGCGGCGGCATCAAGCTCGCCAACGCGCTGGAGCGCTTCGCGATCGACGTCGGCGGCCGGCGCTGCCTGGACGTCGGCGCCTCGACCGGGGGCTTCACGGACTGCCTGCTGCAGGGCGGCGCGGCCCACGTGATCGCGCTCGACGTCGCCTACGGGGAGCTCGACTGGCGGCTGCGCAACGACGAGCGCGTGACGGTGCTCGAGCGCACGAACGCGCGCTCGATCACCCCCGCCGGCCTGCCCTACGCGCCCGACCTCGTCGTGATCGACGTGTCCTTCATCTCGCTGGCGAAGGTCCTGCCGGCCGTGCTCGGCTGCGCCGCGCCGGCCTACGACGTGCTCGCGATGGTCAAGCCGCAGTTCGAGGCCGGCCGCGGGAACGTCGGCAAGGGCGGCGTCGTGCGCGATCCGGACCAGCGGCGGGCGGCGCTCGTGGCGGTCGCGCAGAGCGCGCGCGGGCTGGGCGCGTCGGTGCTCGGCTTCGCCTCCTCCGGGCTGCCCGGGCCGAAGGGCAACCGCGAGAGCTTCGCCTGGCTCGCCGAGGCCGGCCGCGCGGGCGACGTCGAGGACCTCGACGCCGCCGCGCGCGAGGTCGAGCCGTGACGAAGGCGCGCGCCGCGATGGTCATGACGCACGGGCGCCCGGACCAGGTCGCCCCGACGCTGACACGGCTGATCGACGCCGCCCGCGCGTGCGGCGTGACGCTGCTCTGCGACCCGGTGGAGACCGAGAAGCACGGCCTGCGCCCCGGCGAGAACGGCCTCGTCGTCGCGGACACGGTCGCGGCCGACGACGTCGACCTGTGCATCGTCCTCGGCGGCGACGGGACGATCCTCAAGGGCCTGCGCTTCTACGCCGGCACCGGCGTGCCGGTCTTCTCGGTGAACTTCGGCGAGGTCGGCTTCCTCGCGACGATCGAGCCCGAGGAGCTCGACGAGTACGGCTTCGAGCGCGCGTTCGCGGGCGACTTCGACGTGCTGCTGCTGCCGGCGATCGCGTTCGAGAGCGGCAGCGGCCGGCACAAGGCCTTCAACGACATCTCGTTTCACCGCAAGGTCGGCGGCCGCGTCGCGCAGCTCGCCTACGGCGTGCAGGGCGAGGAGGTCGGCTCGGTCCGCTGCGACGGGCTCGTCGTCTGCACGCCGGCCGGGTCGACGGGCTACAACCTCGCCAACGGCGGCCCGGTGCTGGCGTGGGGGGTGGAGGGCTTCGGCGTCTCGTTCATCGCGCCGCACTCGCTGACGGCGCGGGCGCTCGTCGTCGCGCCCGCCGATCCGCTGACGGTCTCCAACCGGGGCCGCGCGGCGGTCGACGTCTCCGTCGACGGGCGCCCGGTCTGCGAGATCGCGCCCGGCGAGGACATCACCGCGACCTTCGAGCCGCGCCTCGCGTCGCTCGCGCAGCTGCCCGGATCGTCGTTCTACCGGCGGCTGCGGGCGAAGTTCGGTCGCCTGGCCTCGTAGTACTGCGCCGTCCCCGCGCCGTCTCAGTCACGAAACTGCTGCAGGAGGCCGATCCGTCGGGGCGCGCTGGTACACCGTGGCGATGCTCTGCGAGCTGCGCGTCGAGAACCTCCTGCTCATCGAGCGGGCCGAGCTGCGCCTTGCGCCCGGCCTGAACGTGCTGACGGGCGAGACGGGCGCGGGCAAGACCGTGCTGGCCCACGCGCTCGACCTGCTGCTCGGCGGCCGCGCGAAGCCGGGGATCGTCCGTCCCGGCGCCGCCGAGGCCTACGTCGAGGGCGTCTTCGAGCTGCCGGCGGCGCTGCACGGCGAGCTCGGCGAGCGCCTGCCCGCGGACGCCGAGGAGGTCGTGCTCGCGCGGCGGATCGGCGCCGACGGCCGCACGCGCGCGCTCGTCAACGGCCGCTCGGCGACGGTGACCGACCTGCGCGAGCTGGCGGCGCCGCTGATCACGTTCTACGGCCAGCACGAGCACCGCAAGCTGACGCTCGCCGGCGCCCAGCTCGACATCCTCGACGGCTTCTGCGGCGACGCTCAGCTCGCACGGCGGGCGAAGGTCGCGGCGGCGCACGCGGCGGCGCGCGAGGCGCAGGACGCGCTCGCGCAGCTGCGCGAGCTCGCCGGAGCGCGCGAGCGCGAGCTCGACCTGCTGGACTTCGAGCTCGCCGAGATCGACGCCGCCGAGCCGAGCGAGGAGGAGGCCGAGGCGCTGCGCGCCGAGCGCGAGCGCCTGCGCCACGTCGAGGCCCTGCGCGGCGCGGCGCTCGCCGCCGCCGAGGCCGCGGGCGCCGACGAGTCCGGGATCGCGAGCCTGCTGGCGACCGCCGGGCGCGGCTTCGTCTCCGCGCGCGGGATCGATCCCGTGCTCGACGCGCTCGGCGAGCGCTGGCGCGCGCTGGCGTACGAGACCGGCGACCTCGCACGCGAGCTGCGCGGCTATGCCGACGGGCTCGGCGCCGAGCCCGGCCGGCTGGACGGCGTCGAGGAGCGGCTGACCGTGCTCGATCGCCTGGAGCGCAAGCACGGGGGCACGATCGCCGCGGTGCTCGCGCATGCCGAGGTCTGCCGCGCGCGGCGCGCGGAGCTGGCCGGCGCCGAGGTCGCGATCGAGGCCGCGACGGCGCGCCTGGAGCGGGCGCACGCGGCGCTGGCGGCGGGCAGCGGCGCGCTGCGCAAGGCCCGCGCCGCCGCGGCGCCGAAGCTCGCGGCCGCCGTGCGCGCGCGCCTGGACGAGCTTGCGATGAAGGGCGCGGCGTTCGAGATCGAGCTGAGCGACCGCGAGCACGGGCCGACGGGCGCCGACGCCGTCGAGTTCCTCATCGCGCCGAACCCCGGCGTGCCGGCCGGCCCGCTGCGCGAGACGGCGTCCGGCGGCGAGCTGTCGCGCGTCATGCTCGCCCTGATGGGCGTCGCAGCCGCGGGCGCGGGCGGCGGCGGGACGCTCGTCTTCGACGAGGTCGACGCGGGCATCGGCGGCCAGACCGCGCGCGCCGTCGGCGACCAGCTCCGCGACCTCGCCGCGGAGCGCCAGGTCATCTGCATCACCCACCTGCCGCAGGTCGCATCGCTCGCCGCGAGGCACTTCTCGATCTCCAAGGACGCGACGCGCACCCCGGCCCAGACGACGGTCAGCGAGCTGCGCGACGGCGAGGTCGTCAGCGAGATCGTGCGGATGCTCGGCGCCGACGGGGACGCCGACGAGGCCGCGCGCAGGCACGCGGAGGAGCTGCTGCGGGCGGCCTGATGATCGACGCTGCTCGCTACGGCGCCGGGTCGCCGCGGTTCCACACGACCTGCTGCGCGAACGGGATCTCGATCCCCTCGGCGTCGAAGGCCTCCTTCAGGCGCTGGCGCAGCTTGCGGCTGACGTCGTACTGGTCGGCGGGCCGGGTCTTGACGACGAGGCGGATCACGACGGAGTTGATCCCGAGCCGCTCGACGCCCCAGACCTCGGGCTCCTCGAGGATGTCCTCGCGCTCGTGCCACAGCCCGTCGGCGACGCGCTTGATGACGGCCGAGGCGTGGTCGATGTCGGTGTCGTAGGCGACCTCGATGTCCAGCAGCGCCCGCGACCAGTGCTGGCTCTTGTTGCCGACGCGGCGGATGTCGCCGTTGGGCACGTGCCAGACCGTCCCGTCGACCGAGCGCAGGCGCGTCGTGCGCAGCGACACGGCCTCGACGGTGCCGGTGGTCTGCTGGTCGAGGTCGACGATGTCGCCGACGCCGAACTGGTCCTCGACGAGGATGAACAGCCCCGACAGGAAGTCCTTGACGAGCGACTGCGCGCCGAAGCCGAGGGCGAGCCCGATGACCCCGGCGCCGGCGAGCAGCGGCGCGACGTCCACGCCGACCTCGCCGAGGATCATGAAGCCCGCGATCGCGAAGATCACGACGCTCGTGACGCTGCGCAGCACGCTCGTCAGCGCCGTGATGCGCTGCTCGGCGCGCAGGCTGATCTCGTCGGTCTCCAGCAGCGCGCTCGGCGCGCGGCGGCGCAGCGCGCCCAGGCGCTCGCGCACCGCGCCGGAGTGCAGCGTGCGCAGGGCGCGCTTGATGCTGCGGCTCAGGAGCCGGTTGACGACGAGCGCCACGACGAGGATCGCGACGATCGTCAGCGTCGTGCCCAGGAGCTTGTCGGCGAGCTCGGCCAGCCCGCGGTCGTTCGTGCGGTTGAGGACCTCGCGGCAGATGAAGCCCGGGTCCGTGCCGCAGACATCGTCGCATTCGAGCGTTCGAAACGGCTGAGAGCGGTAGGAACACGGCACCGGACATGCTCGCAACCGCCCAGGGGGATCGTCGCAAGCTGTTAACAACGCCCATCTAGACTCCGCCGATGGCCGTCGCCGTCGCCCGCGAGCTGACCGGACCTGCCCGCCTGGGCAGGCGCACGAAGCTGCTCGTCAAGACCCTCGCGCCCGGCGACATCGCCGTCGTCGACCATCGCGACCTCGACCGCGTCTCGGCCGAGGACCTCATCGCGGCGGGCGTCCTGGCGGTGCTGAACTGCAGCCCATCGTCGACGGGCGCCTATCCGAACATGGGGCCGCTGCTCCTCGTTCAAGCGGGAATCCATCTGGTCGATCTTCCCGACGCGACGCTCTTCAAACAGCTCAAGGACGGCGACCGGATCACGATCAGCGACGGCACGGTCATCCGCGGGACGAAGGCGCTCGTCAGCGGCGACGTCCAGGAGCCCGCCGCCGTGCGCGCCGCGACCGACGAGCGCCGGCGCGAGATCGGCGACGCGCTCGAGGCCTTCGCGAAGAACACGATCGAGCACATGCTCGAGGAGCGCGAGCTGCTCTCGGGCCGCATCGAGCTGCCGCGCTTCGACACCGACTTTCGCGACCGCCCTGCGCTGATCGTCGTGCGCGGGGTCGACCACCACAAGGACCTGCGCATGCTGCGCCCGTACATCCGCGACGTCAAGCCGCGGATCATCGCCGTCGACGGCGGAGCCAACGCGCTGCTCGACGAGGGCTTCGTCCCCGACATGATCGTCGGCGACATGGACTCGGCGACCGAGGACGCGCTGCGCTGCGGCGCCGAGCTCGTCGTGCACGCCTACCCGAACGGGCGCGCGCCCGGCCGCGAGCACCTCGAGGCGCTCGAGCTGCCGTTCAAGCTCGTGCCCGCGCCCGGCACGAGCCAGGACGTCGCGATGATCATCGCGGCCGAGAAGGGCGCGGAGCTCATCATCTCCGTCGGCTCGCAGTTCAACCTCGTCGAGTTCCTCGACAAGAACCGCCGCGGGATGGCGTCGACGTTCCTCACGCGCCTGCGGCTCGGCGAGATCCTCGTCGACGCCAAGGGCGTGAGCCGCCTCTACCGCCCGCTGCCCGGCCCCAGCCCGCTCGTCTTCATCGCGCTCGCAGGCCTGCTGTGCCTGCTGGCTATCGTCGTGCTCACCCCGGCCCTGCGCGACGTCGCCGATCTCATGTGGCTCAAGCTCGAGGTCGTGCTCGGGCTCGAATGAGCAAGTTCGCCCCTGAAGTGTTCGACTTCCGCTATCACGCGCTGTCGCTGGCAGCCGTCTTCATCGCGCTCGTCGTCGGGCTGCTGCTCGGCGTCGCGATCGGCGACAAGGAGCTCGTCTCCGGCGCGCGTCAGGACCTGCGCCAGTCGCTGCGGGAGGACGTGCGCAAGGCCGATCAGGAGCGCGACGACGCGCAGGCGCGGGTGCGCGAGCTGGACGAGTTCGGCGCCGCCGCCTACCCGATCCTCACCGGCGGCCAGCTGCCCGGCCGGCGCATCGGGCTCGTGCTGCTCGGCGACGACGACGGCGCGCCGGACATCGTCCGCAAGGCGCTCGAGCCGACCGGCGCGGATCTCGCGTTCGTCGCCGTCGTGCGCACGAACCTCGACCTCAAGGCGCTCGCCGACGGCGCTCGCGGGACGCGCTACGCCAAGATCGACCGCGACCCGACGCTGATCGACGACCTCGGCAAGCGGGCGGGGATCCAGATGGTGCTCGGCGGGCGGCTCGTCGGCCAGGTCCGCACGGCGCTGCTGCAGTCGCTCAGCGGGCGCTTCGGCAACCTCGACGGCGTGGTCGTCCTGCGCTCGTCGCACGAGCCGTCCGACGAGGACGACGCCAAGCGCTCGGACGACCTGCAGGACGGCATCGCCCGCGGGCTCGTCCAGACCGGGGTGAAGGTCGTCGGCGTCGAGCGGCGCGCCAGCGACCCGTCGCACATCGGCTGGTTCCGCGACCGCGAGCTGTCGAGCGTCGACAACGTCGACGAGCAGGCGGGCCGCGCCGCGCTCGTCTTCGTCCTCGCCGGCAACCAGGGCGCGTACGGGCGCAGGGACAGCGCGCAGGCGCTGCTGCCGCCGGTCGTCGGGCGCGCGAAGTGAGCACGGGTGCGGCGCTCGTCCGGCCGTCACGCTAGGTTCTCGTCCCGGTGCAAGCCCTGCCGTTCGTCTTCTCGCTGCTGGTTGCCCTGGTGCTCACGCCCCCGGCGCTCAACCGGCTCTCCGAAGGCGGAGCGACGCGCGAGAACTACCGCGGCCGGCTGCTGCCGGTCCCGATCGGCATCGTCATCGTGCCGGCGGCGCTCATCGCGCTGATCCCCGTCGCGCTGCTCGCGCGCCTGACGGACCTCGACATCTACCCCGACAACCTCGGCTTCGCGATCGTCTTCGTGCCGGGGATCGCGCTGCTGGGGCTGATCGACGACGCGCTGTCGGGCCCCGGGCGCGGCTGGCGCGGCCACGGCAAGGACGTCCTCAGCGGCGGCCTGTCGACCGGGCTGCTGAAGGCGGGCGGCACGCTCGGCCTGGCGCTCGTCGTCGCCTCGTCGCTGCCGGGCTCCGACGCGGAGTTCCTGCTCGCGGCCGCCGTCCTCGTGCTCGCGACGAACTCCTTCAACCTGCTCGACCTGCGGCCCGGCCGCAGCGTCAAGGCGTTCGTCCTGCTCGGCCTCGCGCTGACGATCAGCACGCAGAACACCGCGGCGCTCGCCGGCCTGGGCATCTTCGTCGCGCCGGTGCTCGTCGCGGGCTTCTTCGACCTGCGCGAGAAGGCGATGCTCGGCGACACCGGCTCCAACGCGATCGGCGCGCTCGCCGGCCTCTGGATCGTGCTGACGCTCGACTCCAGCGGCCAGCTGATCGCGCTGCTGATCCTGTTGCTCATGAACATCTACGGGGAATTTCGGTCGATCTCCACAGCTGATCGAGCGGCTTCCGGGACTACGGCACCTAGACTCGCTCGGGAGGCCCACATGACCATGCCGTCGCCACAACAGCGCAAGACGCGCTTCATCTTCATCACCGGTGGCGTCGTCTCGTCGCTCGGCAAGGGCATCGCGGCGGCGTCGATCGGGCGCCTGCTCGTCGCCCGCGGGCTGTCGGTCGGCCTGCAGAAGTTCGACCCGTACATCAACGTCGATCCCGGCACGATGTCGCCCTACCAGCACGGCGAGGTCTTCGTGACGGAGGACGGCGCCGAGACCGATCTCGACCTCGGCCACTACGAGCGCTACACGGACTCCAACACCTCGCGGGCGTCGAACGTCACGGCGGGCGGCATCTACAACACCGTCATCCGCCGCGAGCGGCGCGGCGACTACCTCGGCGGCACCGTGCAGGTCGTCCCGCACATCACCGACGAGATCAAGCAGCGCGTCAAGCTGCTCGCCGAGACGCAGGACGTCGACATCTGCATCACCGAGATCGGCGGCACCGTCGGCGACATCGAGTCGCTGCCGTTCCTCGAGGCGATCCGCCAGTTCCAGGTCGACGTCGGCCGCCGCGACTGCATGTTCATCCACCTCACGCTCGTGCCGTACATCAGCCACGCCGGCGAGCTGAAGACGAAGCCCACGCAGCACTCGGTCAACGAGCTGCGGCGCATCGGCATCCAGCCCGACATGCTGCTGTGCCGCTCCGAGAGCGAGCTCGGCGCCGACATCCGCAAGAAGATCGCGCTGTTCGCCTCGCTGCCGGTCGGCGCGGTCGTGAGCGCCAAGGACGTCGACAACATCTACAAGGTGCCGCTGTGGTTCGCCGACGAGGGCGTCGACGACCTCATCTGCGACCACTTCGTCATGGAGGCGCCGCCGCCGGACCTCTCGGAGTGGACGGAGATCACGCGCCGCGCGACCGAGGCGAGCGACACGGTGAACGTCGCGCTCGTCGGCAAGTACGTCGCGCTGAAGGACGCCTACCTGTCGGTCTCCGAGGCGCTGCGCCACTCCGGCTTTCATCACGACTGCCGCGTCGAGATCGACTGGGTCGACTCCGAGTCGCTCGACAGCGACGCCGCCGCGATGGAGCGGCTCGGCGGCGCCGACGCCATCCTCATCCCCGGCGGCTTCGGCGGGCGCGGGATCGAGGGCAAGATCCGCGCCGCCCGCGTCGCCCGCGAGCAGCGCATCCCGTACCTCGGCGTCTGCCTCGGCATGCAGGTCGCCGTCATGGAGTTCGCCCGCCACGTCGCCGGCATGGAGGGCGCGAACTCGACGGAGTTCGATCCCGAGACGCCGCATCCGGTCATCGACCTGCTGCCCGAGCAGAAGGAGGTCTCCGACCTCGGCGGCACGATGCGCCTCGGCGCCGATCCGGTGAAGATCCACCCCGCGACCCGTGCCCGCGAGCTCTACGGCGAGGCCGTCATCTACGAGCGCCACCGCCATCGCTACGAGGTCAACCTCTTCCTGCGCAAGCGCCTGGAGGCGGCGGGGCTGGGCGTCAGCGGCACGTCGCCCGACGAGCGCCTCGTCGAGATGATCGAGCTCGACGACCACCCGTTCTTCGTCGCCTCGCAGTTTCACCCGGAGTTCAAGTCGCGCCCCGAGCGGCCCGCGCCGCTGTTTCGCGACTTCGTCGGGGCGGCGCTCGAGCGGGCGCGCAGGCATGCGCCCGCGCCGGGCGAGTACCGCGCCTCGCGCACGTAGGGCGTCGAGGACGACCGCGGCGAACCCGCGCGCGCCGCCGCGCGCCGGTCGGCGCGGGCGCGCGTCACACTGCACAGCCATGCGCCCCGCCTCCGACGTCGAGCGCCGCCGCCTGAACGACACGTTCGCGCGGCTGTGCGCGATCCCGAGCCCGTTCGGCTCCGAGCTGGCGATGCGCCGAGGCGGTCGCGCGCGAGCTCGGCGCGATGGGCATCGACGTCGAGGAGGACGGCGCCGCCGCCGAGGCGGGCGCCGAGTGCGGCAACCTGCTGGCCCGCATCCCCGGCCGCGGCGAGCGCACGATCATGCTCTGCGCGCACCTCGACACGGTCCCCGAGCCGGGCGTCATCGAGCCGGTGCTCGTCGACGACGGCTGGGTGAGCGCCGGCGACACGATCCTCGGCGCCGACAACAAGGCCGCGGTCGCCGTGATCCTCGAGGTCGCGCGGCGCTGCGCGGTCGAGGGCTCGCCGGTCGGCCTCGAACTGCTCTTCACGGTCTGCGAGGAGGTCGGCCTGGAGGGCGCGAAGGCGTTCGACGTCAAGACGCTGCGCAGCGACTGGGGCTACGTCTTCGACCACGCGTCGGCGATCGGCGAGATCATCGTCGCGTCGCCGACGTACTACCGCTTCGAGGCCGACTTCCGCGGCACGCCCGCGCACGCCGGGATCCGCCCCGAGGACGGGCGCAGCGCGATCGAGGCCGCCGCGCGCGCGATCGGCGCGATGACGCTCGGGCGCATCGACGAGGAGACGACGGCGAACATCGGCGGGATCGAGGGCGGCCAGCGCGGCGGCACGAACATCGTCGCCGCGCGCTGCAGGGTCGTGGGCGAGGTGCGCTCGCTGGACCCGCGGAAGGCCGAGGACGTCGTCGCCGGGCTCATCGGCCACATCCACGACGCCGCCAACACGCCCGCCTGCTTCTGCGACGTCGACGTCACGACGCAGCGGCTGTTCGACGGCTACCGCCACGCGCCCGACGCCCCGGCCGTGCTCGCCGCCGAGGAGGCGCTGCGGGCGTGCGGGTACGCGCCGAAGCGGCGGGCGACCGGCGGCGGCTCGGACGCCAACGCGTTCGAGGCGGCGGGCTTTCACTGCACGAACGTCGCCAACGGGACCGAGCGCAACCACGAGCCCGACGAGCGCGTCAGCGTCGCCGCGCTGGAGGGGATGCTCGACGTGACCTACGCGCTGCTGGACGCATGCTCCGCCTGAGGCGCGCGACGGTGGTCGCGGCCGGGCCCGCGGAGCCGATGGAGCAGCGGCTCGCGATCCAGATCGGCGAGGAGCGGCGCACGGCGATCGCCGACGTCGGCCTCGTCGGCGCGGCGCAGCCCGGCGACGAGGTCATCGTCAACGTCGAGGCCGTCGAGCTCGCTCTCGGCTCGGGCGGCTTCGACATCGTCCACGCGAACCTCACGCGCGGCCTCGACGGGCAGGGAACGCCGCGCGCGCACGTCATGAAGCTCAACTACACGAGCCTGCAGCACGCCGTCCTGCCCGTCGAGGAGGGCGACGCCGAGGCGACGCCCGCCGCGCTGCAGCTGCCGCTCGGCAAGCCGGTCGCGGTGTTCGCGCTGCACGGCCAGCTCGCGCCGCTCGCGTGGGCGTTCGCGCAGGCGACCGGCGGCAAGGGCCGGCTCGGCTACGTCCAGACCGCCGGCGGCGCGCTGCCCGGCGGCCACTCCTGCGTCGTGCGCGAGCTGCGCGACGGCGGGCTGCTCGCCGGCCACGTCACCGCCGGCCCCGCCTTCGGCGGCGCCGACGGCGAGTCGATCACGACCGCCGCGGCGCTGCACCACGGCCTCACCGCGCTGGGCTGGGACGCCGCCGCCGCCGGGCCCGGGCCCGGGATCCTCGGCTCGGGCTCGGCGCTCGGCCACGGCGGGCTGCACGCGCTCGACTCGGCGCACACCGCGCTCGCGCTCGGCTGCCAGGCGCTGCTCGCGCCACGGATGTCGTCGACCGACCTGCGCGCGCGCCATCGCGGCCTCAGCCACCACACGCGCACGGTGCTCGACCTGCTGCTCGCGCCGGTCGTCGTCGCGATCCCCGACGGCGAGAAGCCCGCCGACGAGCGCCACGAATGGCGCGCGTTCCCGACCGACCTCGACGGATACCTGGCCAGTGGCCTGCCGATCCGCTCGATGGGCCGCGAGGATCCGCTGTTCTTCGCCGCGGCGCTCGCGTCCGGCACGGCGCTGTGCGCAGATGACATGACAGCGCGCCATCGATCGATCTTGGCCGGCTTCGAACCCAAAGGCATGTCCTCTCGATGAGCAAGGACCCACCGATCCAGCCGCTCGGCGGCGAGACCGTCTTCGAGGGCAGCCAGTTCACGGTCCGCGTCGAGCGCTTCCGCTACGCCGACGGCGAGGAGGTCGAGCGCGAGCTCGTGCGCCGGATGGACGCCGCGGCCGTCGTCGCCTACGACGGCGAGCACGTCTGGCTCGTGCGCCAGCCGCGCGAGGCGATCCTCCAGTACACGCTCGAGCTGCCCGCCGGCAAGCTCGACGTCGAGGGCGAGTCGCCGCTGCAGACGGCGCAGCGCGAGCTCGCCGAGGAGATCGGTTGCGAGGCCGAGCACTGGGAGCAGGTGCGCTCCTACTGTCCGTCCAGCGGCTACACCGACGAGGTCGTCCACCTCTTCGCGGCGACCGGGCTGCGCCCGAGCGACGTCGAGCCCGACCCCGGCGAGCGGATCGAGATCGTGCGCTGGCCGCTCGCCGATCTCGATGCCGCGCTCGCGGCGACGAACGACGCCAAGACCGTCATCGGGCTGCAGTGGCTTCGCGAACGCCTGTGACGCCCGCCGCGCACGGTGCGTTGCACCGGAATGGACAGCGACGTTCGCGGCGAACTCAGAGCCCATGGCCGTCGCCCGGACAGCACCCGCCACGCGCCCGTTCGAGCACCACGTGCTCGACTTCCTCGCCTACCTGGAGTTCGAGCGCGGGCTGTCGCGCAACACGCTGGAGGCCTACCGCTCGGACCTGCTGCAGTTCGGTCACTTCCTCACGCGCGACGGCCTCGATGCGGCGACGCTCGGCCACACCGAGCTCACGCGCTTTCTCTCCGAGCTGACGACCGGGGGGCCGCAGGGGCCGCCCGTGGCGCCGGCGACGATCCAGCGCAAGACCGCCTGCCTGCGCTCGTTCTACCGCCACCTGCGGCGCGAGGAGATCATCGCCCACGACCCGACGGCCGAGCTGCGCGCGCCGCGCAAGAGCCAGAAGCTGCCCCAGGTGCTGACCCGCGACGAGGTCGCCAAGCTGCTCGCGGCGCCGCGCGGCGCCGCGCCCGCCGCGCTGCGCGACCGCGCCCTGCTGGAGATCATGTACGCCTGCGGCCTGCGCGCGAGCGAGGCCGTCGACCTGACGGTCGGCGGAGTCGACCTGCGTACCGGGGTCGTCCGCGCGCGCGGCAAGGGCTCCAAGGAGCGCCTGATCCCGGTCGGCCGCCAGGCGGTCATCGCCGCCCGCGCGTACCTCGAGCACGGGCGGCCGAAGCTCGTCGGGCTGCGCGAGGAGCGCCACCTGTTCGTCAACCACCGCGGCGGCGGGCTGACGCGCCAGGGGCTCTACAAGATCGTCCAGCGCCACGCGGCGAGCGCCGGCCTCGCCGGCCGGATGAGCCCGCACACGCTGCGCCACACGTTCGCCACGCACCTGCTGGCCGGCGGCTGCGACCTGCGCTCGCTGCAGGAGATGCTCGGCCACGCCGACGTCGCGACGACGCAGATTTACACGCACCTCTCCGCCGACCGCCTGAAGGACGTCTATTTCCGGGCGCACCCGCGCGCCGGTGCGGGCTCCTCGCCGCCCGCTTGAGAGGATGCCGGGGTGCGACGCACCCTGATCCTTCCCGCAGCCGCCGTGCTGGCGGCGCTGCTCGCCGGTTGCGGCAACGACCGCACGCCGGTCCCCGATCTCGGCGTCATCCCCGCGCCGAAGGCGTTCCGGACCGCGTTCTACGAGAAGCAGGGCGTGCGCTTCCGCGCGCCGACGAACTGGCGGATCGTGCCGGGCGAGGAGCCGCACGTCGCGACGGTCGCGATCGGCAAGGCGCAGGTCGGCATCTGGCGCTACCCGCGCACCGAGCCGCTGCCCGAGACGCGCGCACAGCTCGACGCCGCGCGGCGGGCGGTCGTCGCGCAGATCAAGAACCGCGACCCGTCGTTCAGGCTCAAGTCGACGCGGCTCGTGCTGAAGCCCGGGCTCCGCGCGGTCGTGGTGCTCGGCGCCGGCACGAACCTCACGAACCCGCGCGTCCGGCGCTCGGTGCGCTCGCTGCACGCCTACGGCCACGGCGTCGAGGTGGTCATGGACGCGCTCGCCCCGCCGAAGCAGTTCTCGCGCGTCGACCGGCAGACCTTCGGCCCGATGACCCGCTCGCTGAAGCTGCGCAAGCCCAAGGCCACGTGACAGCGCGCCATTGCTCGACCGTGGCCGGGGCTGATTGCGAAGGTCCGCGCTCGCGATGAGCCGGCGGGCATTCGTCGTGGTCGCCGACGCCTGCGGCATCGGCGCGCTGCCCGACGCCGCGGCCTACGGCGACGCGGGATCCAACACGCTTGCGCATGTCGCGCGGGCGGTCGGCGGCCTGCGGCTGCCCGTGCTCGAAGGGCTCGGGCTGGGGTCGATCCACGCGCTGGAGGGCGTCGCGCCGTCCGCCGCGCCCGTGCTGCATGGACGCCTGGCGGCGCAGGGCCCGGGCAAGGAGTCGACGACCGGCCACTGGGAGCTCATGGGCGCGATCGCGCCCGCGCCGCTGCCGACCTACCCGGCGGGCTTTCCCGACGGCGTCATGCGGGCGCTCGAAGCGGCGACCGGGCGGCGCTTCATCTGCAACCGCCCGTACAACGGGATCGCGGCGATCGACGACTTCGGCGCCGAGCACCTGCGCGACGGCCCGCTGATCCTCTATACGTCGCAGGACTCCGTCCTGCAGATCGCCGCGCACGTCTCGCTGCTCGGCGAGGACGAGCTGCACGAGGTCTGCGCGGCGGCGCGGGCGGTGATGACCGGCGAGCACGCCGTCGGCCGGATCATCGCGCGCCCGTTCGCCGGCGAGCCGGGCGCGTTCGCGCGCACGGAGGGGCGCCACGACTTCTCGGTTCCGCCGCCGGGCCGCACGTACCTCGACGAGCTGTCCGCGGCCGGCGTGCCGGTGCACGCCGTCGGCAAGGTCGCCGACCTCTTCGCCGGACGCGGGATCTCGGCGGCGCATGCGGGCGCCACGAACGAGCGCGCGCTGCGCGAGACGACGCGGCTCGTGCGCGAGCTCGAAGCCGGGCTCGTCTTCACGAACCTCGTCGAGACCGACCAGGTCTACGGGCACCGCAAGGACGTCTACGGGTTTCACGCCGCGCTGCGCGCAATCGATGCGAGCGTGGGGGAGTGGCTCGGGGCGCTGCGCCCCGGCGACATGCTCGTCGTCACCGCCGACCACGGCTGCGACCCGGCCGCGGCGCACAGCGACCACACGCGCGAGCACGTGCCGCTGCTCGCATGCTTCGACGGCCACGGCGGACGGCGCCACGACGGAGCGCTCGCCGACGTGGGAGCGAGCGTGCTGCAGTGGCTGGCGGCGGCGGACGCGCCGGCGCTGCCGGGGACGTCGTTCGTGGGTGGCCATGGCTGACGCGGTCGGTCCGTGCAGAGACGCCGTTCCCGTTGGCAACGGCTGAGGAGGAACTACGCTCAAGCTCCATGCCCGAGCTTCCCGAGGTCGAGACGATCCGCCGCCGGCTCGCGCCGCTCGTCGAGGGACGCACGCTGCGCACGCTCGAGGTGCTCGATGCGAAGTGGTGTGCCCCGCTGGCGCCGTTCGAGCTGCGCGACGCGCTCGAGGGACGCGTCGTCGAGCGCCTGTCGCGGCGCGGCAAGTACCTCATCTGGGAGGCGCAGGACGAGGTCTACCTGCTCATGCACCTGCGGATGACGGGCACGGTGCTGTACGACGCGCCGCCGGGCACGCCGTACACGCGCGTGCGTATCGAACTCGACGACGGCCACGTCCTGAGCTTCTGCGATCCGCGCCGCTTCGGCACCGGCGAGCTCGCGCTCGGCGGCGACGCATTGGACGAGTTCCTCGACGAGCGGCTCGGGGTCGAGCCGCTCGGCCCGGACTTCACGACGGAGCACCTCTATCTGCAGACGCGCAAGCGGCGCACGCCGATCAAGGCGCTGCTGCTCGACCAGCGGCGTGTCGCGGGCGTCGGCAACATCTACGCAAACGAGGCGCTGTTCCGCGCGCGCATCCATCCGCTGCGCGCCGCCGGCACGCTGCGGCGCGGGCAGGTCGCGGCGCTGCGCGACGCCGTCGTCGCGTCGCTGGAGGCCGGTCTGTGTGCGGGCGGCGCGTCGATCGACGACTTCCGCCACCCCGACGGGGTGAAGGGAGCGTTCCAGAACGAGTTCCTCGTCCACAGCCGCGAGGGCGAGCCGTGCACCGTCTGCGGCGACCCGGTGCGCAAGTTCGTCGCGGCTGGGCGGGGCACGTACGCGTGCGAGCGCTGTCAGACGCGGCCGCGGATGCGACGGCGCGCGGACTGACCGAGGTTCGGCTGGGGGCCTCGCCGTCTGCGACGCGGTAGGCCCCGCGGCTGTCGCCGCGTGACCGTCCGATTTTTCAACCAGACGGCATTGTATTAAATGGACCGGACTTCGGTTGACTGGCGTGCCGTTGTGGGAAATGCTCTACCAAGCGGCTATAGGTGAGGTTGGGACCATCATGACAAGCGCTCGGCGGGGACTATCAGTGATAGCTACGTGCGCCTGGTTCTCGGGCCGTCCCGATCTCTGGTGCAGGCTACGGGTTCGATCGAGTTGGTAGCGGACCCGACGAACAACAACACCCGCTCTCAACGTGTGGCCGGTTGTGAGCCGAACGCGATAAGCATCCGAGTCGTCATCGCCACCGAGGTACGCCTATATCGTGAGATCTTGGCGGGTCTGCTCGGACGCTGTCCCGGCCTCACTGTGCTGGGTGACGCCGGGAGCAAGGACGAGCTACACGACGTCGTCGCGCACCTCTCCTGCGACGTTGCCCTCGTTGAACTGGCGTTGCTCGGTACCTCACATGAGGCCGCTTCGCTGCGTAACCGCGTGCCGGGACTGCAGATTCTCGGGCTCGCCGCCATCGGCGACGAGACCTTGGCGGGGACACACGCGGAGCTCGGCATTGCGGGTTACCTGGCTCGCGACGCGTCCTCTGCCGATCTCGTAGCCGCCATTCGTGCGGCCGCCGGCGGGGAGCAGCGCTGCACGACGCAACCAGGCGCTGCGCTCGCGCGTCCACCGAAGCCGCTCTCAGACGAGCGCAAGCCGCCGGTGCCGGATCCGGCGCTGACGACCCGGGAGCGCGAGATTCTCGGGTTGATCGAGGAGGGATTAAGCAACAAGGAGATCGCTGCCCGACTCGTCATCGCATTGCCCACTGTCAAGAACCACGTCCACCACATCCTTGACAAGCTCAACGTCCGCGGGCGCATGGAGGCCGTTGTGGCCGCGCGTCGCGTGCTGAAGCGGTCGTCGGCTGTCGGACGCCCGGGCTCGTCGGTCCATGCCGCGCAGCAGAACAGTAGTCCCGGCCGTGAACCTCGAGCTGTGCCCTACGCCCGCCGCGCCACCGACCGTGAATCCACAGACCGGTACCTGAGTTGGATCAAAGCTGAGCCTCGAGAACCATTGCCAAATGCGCTGAGCGCCGAGAGCCTGATCACGGATGACAACCATCGAGCAGCGAAGGAGGGCGATGTGACAACCATGGGTGCAACACAGCCTTGGCAGCAGCAGCCTGGTTTTGGTGGTGGCATGGGCAACGACGTGTGGGGGCCGCAGTTCGACCCTCAAGGGATCTTTGGCAGCATCCTGGGCAGCCTCGGCGGGAATCTGGGCGGAGGGGCGCTCGGCAACCTGTTCGGCAATCGTGATCTCGGCAGTCAGATCGGCAGTTCGGCCGGCGGCCTGCTCGGCGGGTTCCTGCCGTTCCAGGCGGGACCGCAGTTCGCGCCGCAGTTCGCGCCGCAGTTCGCGCCGCAGTTCGCGCCGCAGTTCGCGCCGCAGGGGTGGTTCGGGGACTTTCTCGGCACGATCGGGCGGCCGTTGGGTCAGGCGATCGGTGGTGCGTTTGGCAATCCGCAGCTCGGTAACCAGATCGGTGGCTTTGCTGGTCAGCTCGGTCAGCAGCTTCCGTTCCAGGCCGGGCCGCAGTTTGCGCCGCAGGGGTGGTTCGGGGACTTTCTCGGCACGATCGGGCGGCCGTTGGGTCAGGCGATCGGTGGTGCGTTTGGCAATCCGCAGCTCGGTAACCAGATCGGTGGCTTTGCTGGTCAGCTCGGTCAGCAGCTTCCGTTCCAGGCCGGGCCGCAGTTTGCGCCGCAGGGGTGGTTCGGGGACTTTCTCGGCACGATCGGGCGGCCGTTGGGTCAGGCGATCGGTGGTGCGTTTGGCAATCCGCAGCTCGGTAACCAGATCGGTGGCTTTGCTGGTCAGCTCGGTCAGCAGCTTCCGTTCCAGGCCGGGCCGCAGTTTGCGCCGCAGGGGTGGTTCGGGGACTTTCTCGGCACGATCGGGCGGCCGTTGGGTCAGGCGATCGGTGGTGCGTTTGGCAATCCGCAGCTCGGTAACCAGATCGGTGGCTTTGCTGGTCAGCTCGGTCAGCAGCTTCCGTTCCAGGCCGGGCCGCAAGGCTGGGAGCTGCTGCGGCCGCAGATGCCGTCGGCGTCTGCCCAGTGGAACTAGCGCCCAAGGAGGATCGGTTCATGGCATTCACTCCCACGCTGGGTGGAATGGGGCAGCCAGCCGGGATCGATGCGACGCAAGCATCGTTCGGCTCGACTGTGGGGGCCGCGCCAATTCAGGAGAGTCAGCTGCTGGGCAGCTACGTGCGAGACATCTGCACGCTTGTCATCCCAGCGCTCTACGGCTATCTGAAGACGCATGCCCCTACGCACGAGCTGCTCGTGCCGGCCGTCGCCCAGCTCACCCAAGCAACCCAGCGACACACAGCGGGCGACTACGGCAACGCGTTCTGGTTGGCATACACCGTGTACCGCCACATCGCCATCGTGCGAACGCAGCAGCCCGACCTGCCGAACGTGAAGCTCGTAGCTGAGTAGGGCCAGGCGTGGCGCCGCACCTCATCGCGAATAGTCCCGGGAATGTCGAGCCGGTGTCGCTGCGAGATCTCGCAGCGGCGCTGGCTGCCGTTCCCGGGATCGTGGTGATCGACCTGAAGGAGAATCCAACGGCGCCACCGCTGCTCCTCGTGGACATCCCGCAGGACGTGGCGGAGCACCTCCGGCAGGCATTCGAAGGCCGCCTGACCATTGAGTCCGACGCGCCTCTGCAGCCGTTTGTCGCTGAAGGCCCGCACGCCCCACCGAATCCAACCCTTTGATACCGGAGACGAATCCTTGTCTGACAA
The DNA here is from genome assembly GCA_963727785.1 of uncultured Solirubrobacteraceae bacterium. Taxonomy (GTDB): domain Bacteria; phylum Actinomycetota; class Thermoleophilia; order Solirubrobacterales; family Solirubrobacteraceae; genus CADCVQ01. The sequence goes on along the minus strand of CAVSHS010000003.1, from coordinate 35,892 downwards.
ACCCACATCGCCCAACGCTCGATCAAAAGAAGCACCGGAGCAATCAGGGACAGATTCGGGCGCTGTCGTAGCGCTCCAGCGGCGGGCCGAGACCTATCTCGTGGGCAATGATCCGAACCTCGCCGTGCAGGGCGTGGCGCCGATCGACATGCGCCGCGTCGCCGAGCTGCTCGACGGCGATCCCGAGGTCGAACTGCATCGCACGCTGACGCCTGGGGGCCTCGTCGGTGCTCTCTCCGAGCAGATTTCCCCCGCGCAGTCGATAGTGGTGGCGTCGATGCCCGCCGATCGCGTTCGTCAGCTGCAGAGTCTCCCGCAGCTGCTTGTCGAGCTCGACGAGGCGCTCACGATCGGTCAGCCCCAGGTCATCGGTCGTGACCCCGGCGTCGTGCTGTCGTTCGGCACGACCTTCACGACGACGATCGCGGTGACCGATCCGGAGGGCCGGGGTCTGCCTGCGGCCGAGGTCTTCATCTTCGGCAGCTTTCTGCCGGGACAGGGCACGACCGATGCCGACGGGAGCGTCACGATCACCATGCGCGGCGAGTCTCGAGCCACGATCAGGGCCGTGTACGTCAATCCCAAGGCTGACTATTGGAACGTCTATGTCGAGCAGCCCGACCTCATACCCGGCGCCGTCAACGTGATCGCCGTACAGCCGCTGTCGGCGACATTCGCGGGCTTCCCTGACCAACAGCTACTTGGCTGGGGCGAACAGATCATGGGAGTGAACGATCTGCCCACCGATTGGCGAGGGCAGGGCGTGCGCGTCGCCGTCATCGACTCCGGCGCCGCAGCCACGACGCACCGCGATCTCCTTAATCGCGTCAAGTCGGGGATCGATACGACGGGCGACACTGCCGACACATGGAATGTCGATACCGTCTCGCATGGCACGCACTGCCTCGGGATCATCGCCGGGATCAGTGACAAGGCCGGCATCCGCGGGTTTGCGCCCGACGCGGAGATCCACGTCTGCAAGATCTTCCCCGGGGGTCGTACCAGCAGCCTGATCGACTCGCTGGATTACTGCGTCCAGAATGAGATCGACGTCGTGAACCTCAGCCTCGGCAGCGGGCAGCCGTCGCAATTGCTGCGCCAGCGCATTCAACTTGCCCGCGAAGCCGGCGTCGCCTGCATCGTTGCGGCCGGCAATTCGTCGGGGCCCGTGCAGTACCCAGCCGCCTACGAGGAGGTCCTGACCGTCGCCGCGATCGGCCAGCGTGGCCAGTTCCCACCCGGCAGCTATCACAGCGCGCAGATCCTCGACCAGGGGAAGGTCTCTGCTGAGGGCTTCTTCTCAGCGAAGTTCACCTGCCATGGGCCCGAGGTGGACGTCTGCGGGCCAGGAGTAGCGATCGTTTCGAGCGTTCCACCCGACAACTACGCCGCGTGGGACGGCACCTCGATGGCAACACCGCATGTGACAGGACTTGCGGCGCTCGTGCTTGCGCACCATCCAGACTTTCAGACCAGGTATCGCAAGCGCGACGCGGCACGTGTCGAGCGGCTCTTTCAGATCATCAAGTCGTCCGTGATCCCAGTGGAGCTCGGCGACCGCACGCGAACCGGTGCGGGCCTGCCCAACGCCCTCATCGCACTCGGCCGCAGGGCCGTACCACGGCCAGCCGCCTCCGGCGGCGACAGTGGCGTCGTGGACTTCTCTGAGCTGGAGACCCTGCTTGCGCAGGCGGGTCTGCATGGTGGCAGTACCGAGCCTGTGACTGGCATCGCTTCCAGCGTGACCTCCGCGCTGAGCGATCTCGAACGGACCCTCCAGCAATCCGGCCTGCCAGCCGCCGTCTAGGAGGCCGCCCGGTGCAGTCCCGATCACGGGGGCCCGACGAGAGTCTCGAGCCGGTCAAGCACCTCGTCGTGCTGATGATGGAGAACCGGTCCTTCGACCACATGCTGGGGTACCTCACAAGGGACGGTATGCCGCAGGTCAGAGGCCTGAACCGAGATGAGATCAACCTCGACCAGGAGGGCGGGGCGCATCCGGTTCATCAGTTCGACGCCAGCCTCACCGACGTCCAGCGACGGGGAGAGGCGCTTTCGAAGCGCCTGGACCCGTCCCACTCCAAGAACAGCGTTCAAACGCAGATCGGGACGAACATGGACGGCTTCGTGAAGGACTACATCGCCTCGCGTACGACAGACGGCGGAGAGCACGACAAGGACTTCCCGCGGGACCTTTGGAACGTTCCCATGGGGTACTACACAGGCAAGGATCTGCCGACCTACGATCATCTGGCGCGCACGTACTGCGTGTGCGACGCCTGGCATAGCTCCGTCGCCGGCGACACCTGGCCAAACCGGCTGTACGCCCTCGCCGGACGAGAAGGCCGCCCCGCGTGGAATGACTCAGAGCTCTTCAGGCGCCTGACCAGGAAGGGCTCTCCCCTCGCCCAGCTGAGCAGCCTTCCGATCTACGATGTCCCGGCCTTCACGCGACAGCTCGGCGACGAGGACTGGCGCTGGTACTCGCATGACCCGGCGACCCTTCGTGCGGCAGACAGCGAGTACCGAGACTTCGGCAATCTTCGCCAGGACAACTTTGCGTGGTTCGACCGAAGGCAGATGAGCTTCAAGACACGCCTGGCCGAGGAGCGCATCCTCGAGATCGTCGCATCCGACAGCTTTCTGGACGATGCGGTCAAGGGACAGCTACGCACGGTCTCCTGGATCGATCCAAACTTCATCGACCTCAAGATCCTTGATCCTCATTCCAACGACGACCACCCGCCATCCGACATTCTCGCCGGGCAGCAACTCGTCTTCGACATTTATGACGCGCTGATGAAATCGCCCAACTGGGCTGACACGGTGCTTGTCGTGACGTATGACGAGCACGGGGGCTTCTACGACCACGTGCTTCCGCCGGCCGTCTCAGACGACTCCGGCCACAAGACGCTCGGGGTCCGCGTCCCCGCGCTCGTCGTCGGGCCCCGAGTCCGCAACTTCGTATGCCACGAGGCCTTCAGCGACGAGACCGGCAGTGGGCATCCCGAGGAGGCCTGGGACCACACAGCCCTCATTCGTTCGATCCTGAAGTTGTGCCTCGGAGATAAGGCCCAACGCGCAATCGACGCGATGGGCGGGCGCATCAAGGACCGCCATGCACACCTCGGATTGATGCTCCACGACGAGCCGCGAACCGACATCCCACGGGAGGCGAGCGACACTCGCCTCCGCCTCCGGCAATGGCAAGATGAGGCCCGCGAAGCTCGGCTTTCGCCCGACCGCGGCGAGCCGTCCGTGGCACCCGACGGTGCCGGACACCCATTGGTGCTGAGCGACTTCCAGGAGGAGTTCGTCGGCTTCGCAGCCGCCATGCGCGACGCGGGTGTGCCACGGACGCACAACTGAGTCCGACGATCAATATGCGGGCAGCCGGATCTACACCGGCGACCTGACGTCGTGGTCCGCTGAGGTCATGGCGGCGGCACGGGCTGGCGTGCTCCTGCCGACCGGCTCTGTCACGCTGCCGGCAGCCGGATGCGCACGCAGGTTCCGAAGTTGGCGTCGCTGAGCCAGATCTGGCCGCCGTGGGCCTCGATGATCGCGCGCGAGATCGCGAGGCCGAGGCCGGCGCCATCATCGGAGCGCGCACTGCGATCGGCGCCTTGGAAGAACGGCTCGAAGACACGCTCGCGGTCGTCGGGCGCGATACCAGGCCCCGAGTCGAGGACCTCGATCTCGATCGCGTCCTCGGTCGCTGGGCTGGCGCGGACGACGACGCTGCCGTCAGCTGGCGTGTGGCGGATCGCGTTCTGGATGAGGTTGAACAGCACCCGCTGGATCTGCTCTGGATTGGCCTGCGCGGCGGCGAGGCGGGGCGACAGCTCAGCGTGGACAGCGACCGCACCGGCCTCGGCGTGCGGTCGCATCGCGTCGATCGTGTCCTGGACGAGCTCGTCGAGCATGACGCGCTCCATCGTCCAGTGGATGTCACCGGACTCCAGCCGCGACAGCTCGAAGAGGTCGTCGATCAGCGCGCTCAGCACGTGCACGTTGGTGGAGATCCGCTGGAGGTACTCGCGGCGCGTCGCCCGGTCGGTGACGATGTCGTCGTCGATCGCGTCGACGAGCAGCCGCAGCGAGGTCAGCGGGGTGCGCAGGTCATGCGAGATGGCGGCGATCAGCCCCCGCCGTGCCTGCTCCTCTGTCGTGAGCGTGGCGATCATCGCGTCGACGTCGGCGCCCAGGCCCGCGAGCTCGTCACGTCCGGCGAGGTTCGTGCGTACGTCGCGCCGGCCACGGCCGACGGCGTCGAGCGTCGCTCGGACGGCGTCGACGTCGGCCAGCGCCTGGCCCCCGAGCAGCCGCCCGGCCCACAGGCCGAGCGCGACGGCGTAGCCAGCCACCAGCACCGTGAAGAACGCGTCGTGCCCGGAGACGAACATGAGCTCGACGAACACGCCGACGCCGATCGCTATTTGCGTCGCGGCGACGGCGGCGAGCAGCACGAACTGGCGCCGCAGCCCGCCGATGCGCGTTCGCGCGGACACGATCGCATGCGCGGCGAGGACCGTCGCGAGACCCAGTGGAACGAGGATCAGCAGGGTGCTGCGGCCTGCGGCCCCGCCGTACGCCGCGGTGGCGAATCCGGCTGCAACCGCCGCCGACATGCCGGCGAACGCGAGGCTCCTCGTCACGGCGAGAACCTGTAGCCGACGCCCCAGACGGTGTCGATATAGCGCGGCCGCGCCGGGTCCGGCTCGATTTTCGCGCGAAGGCGGCGGATGTGGACGGTGACCGTCGACGTGTCGGTGTAGAAGGAGTAGCGCCACACGAGATCCATGAGCTGGTTGCGGGTGAATGCCTGCCCTGGGTGACGGGCGAGGAAGAGCAGCAGCTCAAACTCGCGCTGCGTGAGCGCTGCCTCGTCACCGCCTATGGTCGCGCGCCGCGCGGTCGGGTCGATCACGAGATCGCCGAACTCCAGCGGCGCCTCGGTGCCGGGGGCGGTGTCAACGCGGCGAAGCACGGCGTCGACGCGCGCGACGAGCTCGGCGGGCGAGAACGGCTTGACGACGTAGTCGTCGGCACCGAGGCGCAGCCCGATGACGCGTTCGGACTCCTCCCCGCGTGCGGTGAGCAGGATGATCGCCGTGTGGTCGCGGTCGCGCTCGCGAACGCGCCGCATGACCTCCAGGCCGTCGAGGCCTGGCAGCATGAGGTCCAGGATGATGAGGTCGGGTGCCTGCTCGTGGACGGCGGCGATCGCCGCGGGGCCGTCGTCAGCGATCCGCGTGCGGTAGCCGGCGCGCTGCAGATACCGGCACAGGACCTCGGCGATCGTCGCCTCGTCGTCGACGACCAGGATGTCGCCGCGAGCGTGATCGACGGTCGCCATGGGCTGCCTCAGTCTCGCAGCGAGACATCTTCCGTTGTGTGAGCCTCGGTGCTGTTCATCGGCTGTCATAGCGGTGCGCGCAGCGCCGCCGCGGCGAACTCCGCCATGCCGGCCTCGAAGGTCTCGCGGGTGGCGAAGCCCAGCCGCTCGCCCGCCAGCCGTGTGCTGGCGTACACGTGACGGACATCACCGAGCCGGTACTCGCCTGTCGTCATCGGGACAGGAGCGCCGGCTTCGCTCGCGGCGTGCAGCGCGGCGGCCATCGCGCCGATCGTGCGAGGGATGCCGCTGGCGACGTTGAAGGTGCCGGGCACCGGCTCTGGCGCGATGAGTGCGAGGACGTTCGCTCGTGCCACGTCGCGCACATGGACGAAGTCGCGCAGCTGGCGACCGTCCTCGAAGACGCGCGGTGCGCGCCCGCCTGCGAGCGCGCTCGCGAAGATCGACGCGACGCCGGCGTAGTGCGTGTCGCGCGGCATTCGCGGGCCATACACGTTGTGGTAGCGCAGGGCCGTCACGGGCACTGCGGTCTCGCGGTTGAAGGCTGCCGCGAGGTGCTCCTGGTGCAGCTTGGTCGCGGCGTATACGTTGCGCGGATCGGGGCGCGCATCCTCGGGGATGCTGCGCGGCTCGAGCGCCTCGCGGCACACGGGGCACAGGGGCTCGAAGCGACCGGCCGCGAGGTCGTCCTCGCGGCGCGCTCCGGCTCGCACGAAGCCGTGCTCGGCGCAGACGTAGCGACCCTCGCCGTAGACGACCATGCTGGACGCGAGCACGAGCCGGCCGCGGAAGCGCTGGCGGGCGATCTCGCGCAGCAGGACTGCCGTGCCGAGGTCGTTGTGCGAGACGAAGTCTGGGATGTCGCCGATGTCGGTGCCGAGGCCGACCATCGCCGCCTGGTGGCAGACGTGATCGATGCCCGCCAGTGACGCAGCGACGGTGGCGCCATCGCGAACGTCGCCATGCACGAACTCGGCGGCATGATCGATGTACTCCGGCTGCTTGGCGTGTGCGGCGGGATGCAGCATGTCCAGGATCCGCACGCCATGGCCACGGGCGATCAGCGCGTCGACGACATGGGAGCCGATGAAGCCAGCGCCGCCGGTGACGAGCACGCGGCTCATCGCGCAGTGTGCCTCACCATGGCGAGCGCACCCCCACCTGCAGTACGAGGCCGAGGCCGACCTGCGCAGCGAGCCACGCGCGCGACGACGTGAGCGACGCCGTCGCGACGAGTAGCCACGGCACGAAGGGCAGCCAGATGCGTTCCGTCTCACCCTTCGACATGCCCGAGAGATCGGCCGCGGCGAGCGCGACCAGCGCGCCACCCGCGAGCAACCAGACGCCGGGATCGCGCAGCCGCGCGAGCCCCGCCGCGGCGGCGGGGCCGACGGCAAGCGCGCATGCGGCGAGCGAGATGACGACGAACGCTCCATAGGGGCGCCGCTGGGATACGCCCGTCAGGTACTGCTCGCGGGTCGCCTGCAGCCCCTCGAGCCAGTTGAACCGCGCGGCGAGGAACGCTGCGAGGACGAGCGCGACGCCTGTCCCTACGAAAGCGACGACGGCGGGTCTGCGGCGACCCAGCCCGACCGCCATGACGACCGCGCCGAGCGTCGCGACTCCGTAGCTGAGCTGCAATGCGGCGCCGAGCACGAGACCTGCGGTCAGCGCGAACAGCACAGCGCGCCGGCGGCGTCGCGCGGTGCAGGCGAGCGCCATGAGCGCGATCCCGGTCGCGCTGACGCCGGCATAGAGCGCGTCGAGCGATGTCGCCATCCAGATGGCGGCGGGCGTGAAGGCAAGATACGGCGCGGCGACGCGGGCTCGCGTCTCGCCTGCCAGGGCGCGTACGGCGACAAGCGCGGCGGGTGCCGTGATCGCGCCGCAGGCGATCGCCAGCGCGGCGGCCGGCGCGCCACCGCCGAGTCCGGCGCGGTCGAGCGACCACAGCAGCAGCACCCCGCCCGGGGGGTGGCCCTGGACGTGCGTTGCGTAGCCGGGCAGCATGTCGATGAACGTCTCCAGGAAGCGGGCAGGCGAGCCGACCAGCGATACGGCGGTGAGAGCCTCGTACCGGCTCTGTAGCGGGGCGGCCAGCGTTCTCCATCCGTCGGTCGTCGCGAGCGCAACCGCCCAGGCGGCGGCCGCAGCCCAGCTCGTTGCCAGGAGGTCGCGCCAGCGCATGCATGCCGCTAGCGCCGGCGCCCACGCGACCGCGGCGGCGGCGAGCGCCAGCGCCGGCAAGACACGCGCCGACAGGCGCAGATCGAAGCTGCCGACGAGCGGCGGCGCACCGATGTGCACGAGCGGATCGCGGGCGTACAGCGCCGCGCCGAGCAGATGTCCGGCCACGACGAGGAACACCCAGCCCGCGACAGTGGCGGGCCCGGCGACGGAGGGGTGCACGCTGACCGCGCCGGCGCGCATGGGGACGAGTTCCACGCTGCCGCACGCTACGGACGTAAGCACGGTAAGCGAACCCCTGCGGGCCGTGTTTCGCAGTTCGTAATCGAGCCTCGTGCCCGGTCTTCGTAGTGTCGCCCTCATGTCGCCGACGGTCGTGCTCCCGGTGCTGGACGAGGCGCAGGCGCTGCCTTGGGTGCTGTCGCGCATGCCGCGTGGCTATCTCCCGCTCGTTGTCGACAATGGCTCGAGCGACGGCTCGGCGCAGATCGCCGTGGCCCTCGGCGCGCGCGTCGTACCCGAGCCGCAGCGGGGCTTCGGTGCGGCCTGCTACACCGGCCTGCTCGCCGCCCTCGACGACGTCGTGTGCTTCATGGACTGCGACGCTTCGCTTGATCCGCGCGACTTGCCGCGCATCGCCGAGCCCGTCGCCGCGGGGCGCGCCGACCTCGTGCTCGGGGCACGCTGCGCCGAGCGCGGCGCGATGGCGCCGCACGTCCGGCTCGCCAATCGCATTCTGATGCACGAACTGCGCCGCCGCAGCGGGGTCGTGCTGCGCGACCTCGGTCCGATGCGTGCAGCTCGGCGCGAGGCGCTGCTCGAGCTGGAGATCGCAGACCGCCGCTTCGGCTGGCCGCTGGAGATGGTCATGCGCGCGGCGGCCGAGGGCTGGCGGATCGTCGAGGTCGACGTTCCCTACTGCAAGCGCGCCGGCCGCTCGAAGGTGACCGGCACCGTGCGCGGGACGGCGCGTGCGATCCGCGACATGGCCGCCGTGCTGGCCTAGCGGGCGAGCGATGAGCCCCGCCCTCCACTGCTCGACGAGCGACGGGACGCTGTCTTGACGACGATCGCCGTCATCGCCAAGGCTCCGGTGGCCGGCCGCAGCAAGACGCGCCTGTGCCCACCCTGCACGCCCGAACAGGCAGCCGCGCTCGCCGCGGCGGCGCTCGTGGACACGCTCGCGGCGGTCGCCGCTACGCCGGCGCGCCGGCGCGTGGTCGTGCTCGACGGGTCGCCCGGGCCGTGGCTGGGTTCGGGCTTCGATGTCATCCCCCAGCGCGGGGCCGATCTCGGCCAGCGCCTCGCGGCAGCGTTCGTCGACATCGGCGAACCGGCCGTCATCGTCGGGATGGACACGCCGCAGATCACGCCGCGGCTGTTGGCGCATGCGCTCGACCGCCTGCGGTGCGCGGATGCCGTCCTGGGAGCCGCGTACGACGGTGGCTACTGGGCGATCGGGCTGTGCCGGGCCGAGGATGGCGTGTTCGCGGGTGTCCCGATGAGCGATCCAGCGACGTGCCGCGTCCAGCGAGAGCGCCTGCATGCACTCGATCTGACGACGCACGAGCTGCCCGTGCTGCGCGATGTCGACGTGATCGCCGACGCCCGCGCGGTCGCCGCGCTCGCGCCACACACACGCTTCGCGCGCTGCCTCGCGGCGCTGAGCCTGCCTGACGAGGTCGTCGCATGACCTCGTCGGCCAGCGACCTCTACGGCCTCGCGCTCGAGGATACGACGACGACGCTGTGTGCACGCCGCCCCGACGGCACGATCATCCCGCTTGCGCTCGAGCGCTGGCTGGGATCGTTGACGGCGGCCGACGGCGCCGTGCTGGACCGCGCGCGGGCGCCGGTGCTCGACGTCGGCTGCGGTCCGGGTCGACACGTGCTGGCACTTGCGCGACGGGGACATCTCGCGCTTGGCGTCGACATCGCGCCCACCGCCGTCCGCCTCGCCCGGCTGCGCGGCGCCCGAGTGATCGAGGCCTCGGTATTCGCGCGTATTCCGGGTGCGGGGACGTGGGGCAGCGCTTTGCTGCTCGACGGCAACATCGGCATCGGCGGCGAGCCCGACGCGCTGCTCGCGCGGCTACGCCAGCTTCTGCGCCCGGCGGGCGAGGTGCTCGTCGAGCTCGCGCGCCCCGGCGTGGTCGCGACGAGCGAGCGCATCCGACTCGAGGTCGACGGCCGCCGCAGCCGCTCGTTCGCCTGGGCCTACGTCGGGACCGATGCGATCGACGCGGTGGCACGCATGGCGGGCTTCGCCGTCCTCGAGCGCTGGCAGCACGAGCGGCGCTGGTTCGCGCGCCTCGTCGCCGCGTGCTGATGGCTACCGGTGCCGCGCCCGCACGGCATACAGAAGCGCCGAGGCCGCGAACAGCGCGCCGCAGAGCAGCAGCCATCGCCCGAGGTAGACGTCCTGCGACAACGTCGTGGAGCGTTCGTAGCGTCCGTCGCCGAGGCCGAGGATCAGCGGAGCGAACACGATGAAGGTCAGCCCGGCGAGCAGCGCCGGCACGCGCACGTAGTTGACCCCCCGCGTACGCCGCCCGCGCGCGAGCCGGTCGAGCGCCGTGTAGAGCGGAAAAGCAACCAGGTCGTGCGCGACGATCGCGCCCGCGAACCACGCGACGACGTTCGTCGGCTGCGGCCCGGCGAAGATCCGGGAGAACGCATAGGCCGCGAGGGCGAGCGCAGCGAGCGTGCTCAGCAGGTGCAGCGCTCCCGCGCCGTAGAGGTCGCGCAGGCTCATGCGCGTGTGCGCCGAAACTCGAGGAGCGTCACCCATTTCGTGCAGTGCACGCCTGGAAGCGCGGGTACGACGATGCGTGCCGGATAGCCGTGGTCGGGGGAGAGGTCGGCGCCATTGACGCGCAACGCGAGCAGCGCGCGGCGGTCATGTGCCTGGCGTTCGCTCAGTGACGCGTGGCGGAAGCTTCCGCCCCGCTGCAGGGACTCGACGTAGAGCTCGTCGAATGCTTCGACGCTCACGAGCGCCGCCAGGTCGCGCAGTCGCACGCCGCTCCAGGACTGCGTCGTCGACCAGCCCTCGACGCAGGCGATCGTCAGCTCGTACGTGCTCTGTGGCAGCGCCAGCAGCTGCGCGCGCGACAGCTGCATGGGGGCGTCGCCACCGGTGACTCGCAGCCGCCACGCGTCACCGGTCTGCGCGGAGGTGATTCCCAGCGACGCGGCCGTCTTGTTGACCTGGAAGTCGTTCGGCCCGTTGCCCAGATCGCGGCCGTGCGGCGCGAGCAGCGCGATCTCGCGCAGAGGGCCGCCGATGGATTGGCCGGCGGTGAGCGCGAGCAGCCCCAGCGACGCCCCGCCGGTCAGGCCAAGGACGCCACGGCGCGAGATCGTCGGCGCGCTCGGCGAAGCCGCGATGAGCGCGGACTCTCCGCTCTCGGGCTTCGTCTCCTCAAGGCCGCGGTGCAGCTCATCGAGCAGCCGGCGCTCTCGCAGCGAGCGACGCATCGTCGGCATCTTGAGCGCCGCGTGAAGCACGAACGCGGCGATGAACACCCAGGCGCCGTAGAAATGCGCTGCGAGGAACGAGAAGTGCCAGGGATAGTAGAGCTGCACGTTGAAGATGCCGGTGGCGAACTGAAACAGCGTCGAGCTCACGAGCAGCGCCAGGCTCACGCGCTCGAGTGCGTGGGCCGGTGATCGCAGAGGCGGCCATTCGAAGAGCTTTGGCATCGCCGACCACAGCTTCACGAGCACGATCGGCACGAGCGCGATCCCGACCGTCACGTGCAGGCCCTGCGTCACGGCGTACAGCCAGCCCGGGTTCGTGGGCCACGAGAAGACATAGAAGTCCAACGGCCCCGGCTCACCGATGAGGTTGTTTGCTTCCAGCGCGGGTTCGTACGCCGCGTACGACAGCAGACCGGTCACCGCTACGACAGGGATCCCGGCGAGCAGCGCGGCCCCGAGCACCGACGTCAGCCACGGCCCACGCAACGGGCTGCGCCAGGACTCGCGCCGGAACGGGCCACGTACGGCACTTTGTGATAAGCGCGTCACTGCGTCCGCACGATCCTGGAACGCATCTGACGGCGCTAGCGTTCGGAACCCGAGTTCAGCAAATCGTCAGACCACGTCGTCGCATTTGCCTGGCTCAAGGGCCTTCTTGTTCGCTGGTCGGTCTCGCGCTTGATCGTCGCCCCGGCGCCGACGCTGGCGGCGCCTGCCGTCCTTCAGGCTGGCCCCGCGCACGGTTGCTGCAAGGACGAGAACCGCGGCTACGAGGATCACGTCCTTGAGGACGTACTGGCCCTGGAGGGTCGGCGCGTTGTGCGGCCCGCTGAACAGCCTGTGGCCCAGCACGACGACCGGCGCAAGGATCCCGACAAGCTCTATGGCAAGCAGATACATCACGCCGCGAAGTGCGCGCCCGCTGAGGAGCCACAGACCGATCACGCACTCCAGCACGGCGATGGCGATGATCGAAACCGAGCCTGGGACGAGGTCGAACGTCAGGATCGACGTTGTGTCCATCACCAGCTGCTCGGCTGGGCTGACCATCGGGAAGAACTTCAAGAATCCGAAGCCCAGGAACACGCAGCCGAGGCTGACGCGCAGGATGTTGATGCTGTGAGACACGAGCCAGTCATGCACTGCCAACTCGATCGCGTCGAGGCGCTGCGCAAGACGTGACAGCACGCGCCGCGCGGGTCGTTGCTGGTCACGGCCGCGCTCGTCGCAGGCGCTGTCAACCTGCGCGAACTCCCCGTCGGTATGACCGGAACGGTTGTTCCTCGGATCGAGCATGAAGGTCCCTCGAGAAGTGGATGTGCAGCAAATCGGCTACCTATGAAGACGTCACGTCAACGACGTCTGATACATCGTTGAAGTCATACTGCCCGGATGAAGGCGCAGATCCATGACGAATATGTGACATCGCGCCGAGGCAAATTTCCTGCATCAAACTCGTGTCGGCCGGCGTCTATGTGGTAGCGAGGTCGCTCTGGGTGACCTCGATCCGATCAAAAGGGGGACCACGATGGCTGATGCCGTCACCCATTGGAATGACGTGCTGCTCAAGGTCATCCGGAACCTGCGCGGCGACGACGCCGGCCCGACGACGGTGTCGCGCGGCGGCGCGATGATGCATGGGGCGATCTATGACGCGGTCAACTCGATCGAGCCCTCGACGCACCGTCCGTATCTCGTTTCGGTGCCGTCGGTGCCAGGAACGTCCGTCAGGGCCGCCATTGCACACGCGGCACACGACACGCTCGTCGCGGCATTCCCGTCGCAGGCCGCGTCGATCACGGCGGAGCGCAACACCGAGATCGCGGCGATCCCGCCGTCGGCGAACGTCACGCGCGGCGAGGTCGTCGGCAAAGCGGCCGCGAAGGCGATGATCCGCGCTCGCGCCAATGACGGCGCCAACATCCCGATGCCGTACACGCCTGGCACCCAACCCGGCGATTGGCGGCCGACGAATTCGGGGCCTCCCCTGGGGGCGAACTGGCCGGATGTGACGCCATTCGGCATCCCGGCCGGCAACGCCTTCCGCCCGCCGCGGCCGGGCGGTTACGCATCCAAGAGCGAGCTGCTCACCAGCGCCGAGTACACGGCGAACCTCAACGAGGTCAAGCGGGTTGGCAGGTTCGACGCGCTGGCGACCGGGAACAGGACGGCCGAGCAGGAGGAGATCGCGAAGTTCTGGGGCAACGACCTGGACGGCACGTACAAGCCGCCCGGTCAGCTCTTCGACATCACGCAGCGGATCTCCAACCAGAAGGGCCTGGGTCTCGTCGAGAACGCCCGCCTGTTCGCGCTCGTGGCGCTGGCCATGGCTGACGCCGCGATCGTTGCGTGGGACGCGAAGTTCGCGACGCCGCTGGACCTGTGGCGTCCCGAGACGGCGATCAAGCTGGCCGGATCCGACGGTAACCCCGCGACGGCGCCGGACCCGGGCTGGAAGCCGCTGTCGTTCGATCCGACCACGGGCAGTCCGACGTCGGGAATGCATTTCTCGCCTCCGTTTCCGGCATACGTGTCGGGGCACGCCACGTTCGGCGGCGCCTTCGCGGGCGTCATGCGCGGGTACTTCGCCACAGACATCGTGTTGTTCACCGCCGGCACCGAGGATCCGAACCTGCCCAACCCCTCAGCCGTCACGCGGACGTTCAAGAGCTTCACGGAGATGGCGGTCGAGGAGGCTCGCAGTCGGGTGTACCTGGGCGTGCATTTCGATTTCGACGGCGTCGAGGGACGTCTCGCGGGTACCGCCACAGGGAAATACATCTACGACCACGTGCTCAGGCCGATTGGTGCCTAGCACAGCAACAGGCATCGAAGGGGCCCGTCCACGGACGGGCCCCCTTCGCGTCGTCGCGGACTACGAAGCCGGCAGGTGAATCGGCGATCGTCCGCGCAGCTGGGGTGGGATCTCGCTCGCATATTCGCGCGCGACGTCGACGAGCTCGTCGAGCTCGACACACCGCACGCCGTAGCGTCGAGCGAGCGCGCGGAGCTTCTCGGTGTGATGCCACGTCTGCATACGCCAGAACGAGAGGCAGACGATCCGCGCATACTGCGCCCGAAAGTCCGTCGACGTCGTGTCGATCGCGCCCCACGCGACGACGGCGCCGTAGACGGCGTTGTTGTTGCCAAAGCCACCGTCGCAGCAGGGGTCGGGCGGCTCATAGCAGGCATGTAGGCCGCATGAACAACCCTCGTACGGGGCCGCATGGCCGTGACGGCATCGGGCGACGACGACTCCTGGGGCCCAGACCGTCCGGGCGTCCGGATGCACGGCCACATAGGACATCAACTCCGCGTCGCTCATCCGCCAGGCTCGGTAACCGAGGACCTCCTCCGCGAGGAACGGGACGTCCTCGGTCATGACGCAGCCTTGGCAGGCTCCTTCGCTGGCTCCGGCGGCGGCGCCGGCTCGGCCGGCGCGACGGCAGGCCGACGGAGGGGCTCGACGATGATGCGGCGGGCAGGCTCGGTGGAACCGGCGTTCATGACTGTCACTCCTTCGCTACTTCGCGCATCTGACTCGGGTGCCGCCCTGTAGTAGGGATCGGTCCATTCTGACGTAGACCACGGGCCTGTTGGAGACAACCAGGCAATGCTCTCTATACCCCGTGGCGGGGCCAGATAGTGTCCGTGGTCGGGCAGCGACCGACGCGCCAGGCTGCTGCGTGTCTACCCAGAGTCAGTGAGAGTCTGTGTTGGCCGGCAACGCTGGCAGGTCGCTGGAGCCGTGGCTCGTCGGGGTGCAATTTGTGTGTTTTCCCGATCGGGAGGACCACCGGGACATCAGGTCATCAGGCCGCTCGCTCGCAGCCCTGCGCGGTCAAGCCGACGCGCGTTGCCTCACGGCGCAGGCGAGTGAGCGCACGCGCTCGCATGGGCCCGATGCTCCCGATGGCTATTCCGAGGGATGCGCTGATCTCGGCGTAGCTCGGGGTGGGCTCCGTGGCGAGCATTCGCAGCAGCGCGTGGTCGCGCGGACCAAGCCGCTCGACGGCGGTCTGCATGTCGATTGCGTTCTGCTGGATGCTCAGCCGCTCGCTGGGATGCGGCTCGTCGCTCGGTAGATCGGGCAGATCGTCTGAACACGGGATCAGGCGCACCGCTCGGCGGATGACGTTCACGCTC
This sequence comes from uncultured Solirubrobacteraceae bacterium, assembly GCA_963727785.1. Classification (GTDB taxonomy): domain Bacteria; phylum Actinomycetota; class Thermoleophilia; order Solirubrobacterales; family Solirubrobacteraceae; genus CADCVQ01. The sequence continues at coordinate 20,718 of CAVSHS010000003.1, read as the reverse complement.
TCGTGCCGCGCGGTTGTCGCCAGCCATCCACCAAGACGTGCCGGATCCTCGATGCGGTCGAGCTTTTCGAAGAGGCGCATCCACGTTGTCTGGAAGACGTCGGCCGCGTCGGCGTCGCTGAGCCGGTGCGCGCGGGTCGTGGCCCGCACCACGCCGCCGAACTCGTCGACGAGCGTGTTCCACGCAGCCTGCTCGCCGTCTGCCGCTCGCGCGACGAGCAGCGCGACATGGTCGCTGCGGCGTTCGGGATGTGCCTTGATGTCCGTGTCATGGATGGTGCTCATCGCGTGACGGAGTGTTCCGGTGGCGGCTTACAACCAGGTTTCAGGCGATGACAGACAGCTTTCAGTCGGCGAGATCCTCGTTCACGCGCGTCGGCGAGATCCTCGTTCACGAGGGCCTGCGCCTCCAGAATGAGGGACTCGAGAGTCTCAAGCCTTTTAAACGGTTCACCAGCCTTTTCCAGGCAGGAACGTGACCGAGTAGCGTTTTGCCCGCACAATGGAATTTCGCATACTCGGACCAGTTGAGGTCTACGACAGCGCCGGGCGACGCTTGGCTGTCGAGGGGCGTCGGCAGCTAGCACTGCTGGCATACGTGTTGCTGCATCCAAACCGGGCGGTACCAAGCGAGGAATTGGTGCAAGCGCTTTGGGGCTCACACCTTCCGGCGACCGGGGTCAAGACGCTGTACGTCGTCGTCGCGCGGCTGCGCAAGGCCATTCAGGACGAGGGCACGACGCGATCGCGGCTGCGGACGACGGGCAGCGGTTATCTGCTGATCGTCGATGCCGGGGAGCTGGATGCCGAGGCGTTCGAGGCACGTTCTGATGATGGCCGCCGGATCCTCAGGGAGGGCGACCCCGCATACGCCGCGGACATCCTCCGCGAGGCGCTGGCGATGTGGCGGGGTCCCGCACTGGCCGAGGTCGCGTACGAGGAGTTTGCGCAGGAAGCGATCCGCCTACTCGACGAACTCAGGCTCGGGACGATCGAGGCTCGGGTCGATGCCGACCTTCAGCTCGGGCGCCACGCCCTGCTCATCGGTGAGCTGGAGGGACTCGTTGCCCGCAATCCGACCCGCGAGCGCCTGGTGGGTCAGCTGATGACTGCCCTGTATGGAGCCGGACGCCAGGTCGACGCCCTTGATGCCTACCAGCACACCCGCACGCTCCTGGGCGCTGAGTTGGGTCTCGAGCCTGGGACGACCCTCAAGTCGCTGCAGAACCGGATACTGAAGCACTCAGCGTCGCTGGAGCCTCCCGTGATCGAAACGGCCACGGCTACGGCCGAACGTCGATCGTCGCGGAGTGCGTCACGATTGCCCGCGCGAACCACGAATCTCCTGGGACGCGAGGCGGATGTCGTGGCCGTGATCGAGCTGCTGCGTTGCAGCCATAGTCGTCTGGTCTCCGTGGTCGGGGTTGGCGGCGTGGGGAAGACGAGCCTCGCGATCGAGATCGCTCACCGGCTGGCCGGCGACTTCGCAGACGGCACGTCCTTCGTCGATCTATCCGTGCTGTCTCATCCGGACGACGCTGCGGACGGGGTACTGCGCGCCCTCGCCACCACGCCCGATCCGGACATGACGGCGGAGGAGACGCTCGCTCGCGTGATCGCGGACAAAGAGCAGCTACTGGTGCTCGACAACTTCGAGCACCTCATGGCCGGCGTGCAGCTGCTCGTCACGATGCTCGAAGCTGCGCCGCGCCTGACGCTGCTGGTGACCACTCGCGCAGCGCTTCATCTGCGAGCAGAGCAGTGCTATCTGCTCGCTCCGCTCGATTTGCCTGGCAACCACGATCCGAGCGCCGTGAGCACCGCTCCGGCGACGGCGCTGTTCATTGCGCGCGCAGCGGCGCACGGACCACGATTGCGCCTCACGCGGTCAAGCGCCGAGGCCATCGCGACGGTCTGCACAAGACTGGATGGCTTACCGTTGGCGGTCGAGCTGGCGGCCACTCGCTGTGGGGTTCTTTCGCCCGAAGAGATCGCCGGTCGACTGGATCGGATCCTTCCGGCGCTCGGCTCAGCTGCGCGCGACGCGCCCAAACGTCATCGGACGCTTCGGGTGATGTTGGACTGGAGCTTTAACCTCCTGGACCGCGAGGATCAACGCGCCTTCGTTCAGCTCTCGTGCTTTGCCGGGGGCTTCGTGCTCGAGTCGGTAGCTGCGGTCTGTCACGACGGCGACACCGACCGCGCACTCGAGACACTTACGCGGCTGATCGAGTTTTCGCTCGTCCAGTGCCAGGAGCAGGACGGAAAGACGCGCTACGGGTTGCTCGAGACGGTCCGAGAGTACGCGGACGAGCGTCTCTCGGCATCTGGGGAGGAGGAGCAGGTCAAGCGGCGGCATACGGCGTACTACCTTGCGCTGGCGGAGCGGGCCGAACCTCATCTCACCAGCCGTGACCAGGCCGAATGGCTCGAGTGCCTGGAGGGAGAGCACAAGAACCTGCTGGCCGCCTTGGAGTCGTCTCTGACCTTTGGTGATGCACTGACGAGCCTGCGTCTTTCAGATGCGTTGTCGTGGTTCTGGTACCTGCACGGGCACTACGGCGTGGGCCGCAAGATGCTCGCTCGAGCGCTCGCCTCAGGACATGCGGCCCCTGCCTCGGCCCGCGCCAAGGGACTCAAGGGGGCCGGCACGCTTGCCTTTCTCATGTGTGATTACGGGCGTGCGACGGAGATGCTCGGCGCCGGCTTGACGCTCTACCGAGAGCTCGATGACAAACGCGGAATCGCGTCTTCCCTGCAGGTCCTGGGCAGCGTCGCTCGCGAGCAGGCCGATTACGACACGGCGACCGCACTCCACGAGGAGAGTCTTTCCTTGTGTAGCGATCTTGAGGATCCGCAGGGTATCGCCCGGTCGCTCAACTACCTGGGCTTCGTCGCATGGCTCGTGAGAGATCACGACAGGGCCCGTGCACTTTCCGCGGAAACGCTGGAACGATTTCGCAAGCTGGGCGACACGGAGGGAATGGCGTGGTCCCTCCTGAACCTCGCAGCGACAGCGCTCTACAGCGGGGACCTGGCGGCCGCGGGGCCGCTGTGCGAGGACGCACTCAGCCTGTCACGCGACATCGGCTACAAGGAGGGTGTCGCATGGTCCCTGAATCTCCTGGGCGTCGTCGCGCAGCGGGAAGGCAACCTCGAGCGCGCCGCCACACACCTGGCCGAGAGTCTTGCCGGGCACGTGGAGTTCGGTGACAGCTGGCGCGTTGCCAGCGTCCTAGAGGCGCTGGCGGGTCTCATCGGTGAGCACGGTGACCATCACTGCGCGGCGCGCATCTTCGGGGCCAGCGCCAGCCTGCGGGAGAAGATCGGAACGCCGATCCCGGCCTGCGAGCGTCCGATCCACGAGGGTAGTCTCGCCGCGACTCGCCACGCGGTGGATGCGTACGTCTTCGCTGCCGAGTGGCGGCAGGGGCAGGGGATGAGCATCAAACGCGCCGCTGCGGAGGCGTGTGCGTGCTTCGCGGACGCGGACATCGGCGATGTCGTCGGCTTGTGAGCGCAGCTGCTCGCATCGCAAGACGGCTCACGAGCGCGCGAGAACGGCTCCCACTGCGCTGATCGGGGGAACGAAGAAGTAGCCGCCCCCGGTAGCGACGACCCACTCACGCTCAAGCTCGATTCTGGTCAGCCCGTTCCTGGTCGGGAAGTCGACGAATCGCTTGCGGTCGCCGGCCTTGTCATGTTGACCCAGGATCGGATCATGGCCGCCGAAGCCCGGATGGATGGCCGAGTTCACCCAGCGCCGGGTGATGAACTCGAACTGATCCTCGATCGTGCTGGCATACGAGATGAACATGAGCCCGCGTTCCTGCTCGATGAGCTCGGGCGTCGGACCGTCGACACCTACGAGCGGCGGACCAAACGGGATCCCGCGCCGCAGTATCAGCCGGAGCATCGAGTCGGTGGGTGTTCCGAGATCCGTCCCGCTGTCGCGCGGGTTGACCTTGCGTATGTGTGCGAAGTGTGGACAGACGGCTCCCATGAGATCGGCCCGCGCTCGGGCGTGGCGATCGCCGGAATATCCCGGCAACGGAGGGAGTACCGATGGCCGCGTATCGTCGTCGAACACGAAGTGGTTGTTCGCGAACTCGTCTCCTGCCAGCGCCGGGTTGTCCGCTCGCGGCGCGCGCATGATCGGCGCGCCGCTGGGCCAGCGTCCGACGAGCATCGCCGCGAAATGCTTCACCGGCAGTTCGAGTTGCTTCGCTGCGGAGACGACGAAGTCCCAGAACGCCACGACGTCCTGTTGCAGGCGCCGACAAACCAGGTAGGACCCTCGCCTGGCCCAACCAGGGAAGTTGTTGGCCGGCGCCGCCGGCCTGTACAGATCCTGGGGATCCTGCCGAGGCTCGCCGAGTAGAAACTGCCCGGGCCACGCGAGCGGTTGCCCGGGTTTGGCGAACAAGCGCGCGTGCGGGTCGCTGCTGTCGAGGTACCGCGGCGTGATGAAGTCGCCCGGGGCCGTCGACACCTTCCCTCGGACCCCGGGCTGGGAGATACCGTCCTTGAAGCCGAAGTGCTCGTGTCCACGAAGGTTCGCGGGCAGCGTGTCACCGGGTTGCTCGAAGATGATCTCGGCCCGCGCAGTCGCAGCCTCCGTCCTCAACTCTCGGAGAACCGCCTCCAGATGAGAGGGATTGTCCGCGGCAGCGATGACAAGGATGTCCGCGGGATTCGTCGAGCCACCGACCAGCCAGTTCGACTGGTGACCGGGGTGTGCAACGCTGACAGGATCGCCCAGGTAGGCCGAGCGCGCGGCCAGGCCCTGCCGGAAGCTCAGCTCGCCGAAGCCGTTCGCCTGTTCGGTGCCCGCCAGTCGCTCGATGGCTCGGTGGGAGAAGGCCAGGTTGATCCAGGTTGCGTCGAGGCGAGGTTCCTGCGTGCCGAGTCGGAGTCGCTGGGAACGGTGCGCTCGAACGAAGGCAAGGACGTCATCCATGGACGCAAGCCGCGGCGCGAGATCTCGAAGCCACCGCCTGGTCAGCCTGAGATCTCGGATCCGCAGGAACAGGAAGTGCTGGTGATCCTTGTTGAATCCCGGAATGACGTTGCCCTGCACGTCGTCGCGCGCCTCGAACTCGTAGATGGGCTCGTTGCGCTCCCCGGCGGGCGACGCGCTGCCAACCGCACCGCCAAGCGCCGGCACGCGAACGTTGCGGAGCAGGGCGGTCTCGGTGTCGCCCAAGCTTCTCAGTACGTCGGCTACCTCCTCCTTCATCCCCGCCGCCTTCCCACTACCCCGCCTGCCATGACTGCGATGTGCTCGGCGAGTTGTCCTCCGTGTTCGATCGGCCGACCGCCGATCTTGATGTCCCCGACCACGAAGCCCTCGGACACCGGCACTTCGTACTCGAGCCGCAATACAGCTCCCGGCTTCCCTCGCCTGATGTGCCAATAATTTCCCACTGGAGTCCCATCCGGCTTCGTCCAGCCCGTGTCGTCCCAGTCGATCATGTACAGCCCGATGGGCGCGCGCGCAGTCGTGGAGAGGCCCTTGCGCGAGAAGGCCCCGATGTCAAGGCTGAACCGCGCATCGGATGCCGTCGCGATTTCGTTGGCTGCGTCGAAGCTGAGCGGCAGCGTGTCGTAGTTGTCCAGGGCGGCCCGGCTGACCACACTCACCTGCTGAGCGTTGATCAGCGCTGCCAGCGAGTTGATATCCATGATGTAGTGGACGATGCCGCGTGTGTGATTCCAGGGATTCCTGCGGATGTAGTCGCCGTCGCTCGTAAACAGGTCCCGCGTCCTGACTGCGGGATCGACGAGCTCTCGGTACAGCGCGAGGACACGTTCAGGAGCGACAGCGGCGAGCGTGCTCCAATACTCCGGTGTCTCGGTGACAAAGACGACCTTGGTGATCTTCGAATCCACTTTTGTCACGTGCCATTCGAGGTACTCGTGTTGATCGTCGCGATCCTCACCGCTCCGGAACGCGGCTCCTCGGTCATCGCGATGGTTGACCACCAAATGGGGTCTAGGGAAACCGATCCATGAGTACGTGGGCTCCCCGCTGGATCTGAAACTCCCCGCGGAGGGATTAGAGATATCCGCCGCTACCGGCGCCGCGGGTAAACGGCTTGATGATGCCGTTCACCACCTCGTGCCATCTGTCGTAGAACGGTGAGCCGGCATCGACGTCTCGTAATCCCGCCGGCGTGTCGAATCGGCTCATGAGCGCCATCGTGGCTCAACCTAACGCTCACCGCTGATATGAATCAAGGCCCGGGTCGAGTTTTCGGCGAAACAGACAGGCCGAATTCACATCCCAGCGTGCGCTGCGGCGGCGACTGGCGTGTCTTACAAGCACGATGGCTGAACATCTGAACGGACTAGCGTATGTTCGGATGAGCCACGGGATCGCCGGAACGCCGCCGCGCGCCAGACTCGATCGCGAGGTTGCGCGGGCTGTTACCGAGCGCATGCGGGTGTTGTCGGCTCCGAGCCGTGTGCAGATCCTGAGCCGGTTGAAGGAGGGGGCCTGCGCGGTCGGTGAGCGTCTCGATGCGGTGGGGATGGAGCCGTCCGCTGTGCCGCATCAGCTCAGGCAGCTTCGCCATCTCGGCCTCGTCGTCGGCGAGCGCCGTGGCCAGCACGTCATCTATGACCTGCATGACCCGCGCGTCGCCGAACTGGTCGACCAGGAGGTCGTTCACGTCCAGCACCTGGGGCTCGACGTCGTTGGAGCAATCATCATCGAAGCCGGGGCGTCGTGAGCGAAGCGTCGCACGGGCACACGCATGGCCATGGTCACGGGCACGGTCACGGGCATGGGCATAGCCACGGGCTGGTCGCGCGGTCGATCATGTCCTCGCGTGCCGGCCTGCGCGCGGTGTCGTGGAGCCTGCTCGTGCTGCTCCTCACGGCGGCGGCACAGGCGGGCGTGTTCCTGCTGACCGGCTCGGTCGCGCTGCTGGCTGACCTGATCCACAACTTCGGCGACGCGCTGACCGCTGTCCCCCTCGGCATCGCGTTCCTCCTGCGGTCCTTCAGGGCCGAGAAGCGCGCCGGGTACTTCGTCGTCGCGACGATCTTCGTCAGCGCGTGCGTTGCGCTGTGGCAATCGGTCGAGCGCCTGGTCGATCCGCAGCCGCTGCACCATCTGTGGCCGCTCGCTGCAGCCGGCGCGATCGGGTTCGTCGGTAACGAGATCGCGGCGCAGATCCGCACGCGTGCAGGGCGACGGCTGGACAGCCCCGCGCTGATCGCCGACGGCGCGCATGCCCGCACCGACGGCCTCGTCAGCCTGTCGGTGGTCGCCAGCGCGATCGTCGTCGCGCTCGGTCTCGACATCGCCGACCCGCTCATCGGCCTGATCATCACGCTCGTCATCCTGCGCATCACATGGCAGTCGTTCATCACCGTGCGGCGCGACCCGGGGATCCACGACGACGTCGACGACGGACCGAGCGCCGGAGGCCACGGCGACCGCGCCCGGGACGAGCTGCACGCCCACCATTGACGACCCTTGCGGCCCAGCGTGGCGCGGAAGCGTTCGTCACGAACACATTCGCGCCACCGTCCACCCACCCTGGGGCGAATCTGGGCAGCGCGGCGCCTATGTGTTCGTATGGAACAGATTCGCGCCACGGTCAGCGTGGACACGCTGATCGCGCAGGTCGCCGAGTCCCAGCACGGCGTCATCAGCCTCCGTCAGTTGCGCGGCGCCGGCCTGGCGATCGGTGCGATCAACGCCCGAGCGCGCAGCGGCCGGCTGCATCGGTTGCACACCGGCGTGTTCGCGGTGGGGCACAGGAGGCTGTCGCGAGAGGGACGCTGGATGGCGGCGGTCCTCGCCCTCGGCGACGGGGCGGTCCTCAGCCACGTCAGCGCCGCGGCGCTCTGGGGACTGCGCGCGAGCAGCGCTGCCACGATCCACGTGACGGCCCCAACGAAGGCCGGTCGCGGCAAGCGCGACGGCATCGTCGTGCATCGCTCGCTCACCCTCGGCGCTGCGGAGGTCACGCAGCGCGACGGCATCGCGGTCACGTCCCCGGCACGGACGCTGGTCGACGTCGCCGGCATGCTCGCGCCCGGAGCGCTCGAGCGCACCGTCGAGCGCGTCGCTCGCCCTGCGGTCATTCGACCTTCACGCCGTGCAGGCCGCGATCGCGGCGAATCCCAGGCGTCCCGGTGCGACGACGCTGGCACGGGATCGTCGCCGCCGTCCACGATGAGCCGCCGCTGACGCGCTCTGAGCTCGAGGCGCTCATGCGCGACCTGTGCGACGCGAACGCCATCCGACGCCCCGAGGTCAACGTCCGGGTCGAGGGCTCCGAGGTCGACTTCTTCTGGCGCGCCGAGCGGCTCATCGTCGAGACGGACGGTCATGAGACCCACGGCACCCGTGCGGCGTTCGAGCACGACCGCGCCAAGGACGCGCGCCTGACGGTGCTCGGCTACCGCGTCGTGCGCTTCACCTACCGCCAGCTCGTCTACGAACGGCCGCTGGTCGTTGCGACCCTGCTGGCGCTGCTTGCGACGCCGACGCCCTAGTCCGCCAGCAGGTCCGCCAGCATCCCGGACTGGTCGGCCGCCGCGGTCTCGTCGTAGCCGCCGACGAGGATGCTGCCGACGACGACCTGGGGCAGCGTCATCATGCCGGTGCGCTCGGCGAGCTCGACGACGCCCGTCGGGGTTGCCGGCGAGGTTCTCCTCGCGAAACGCGATCCCGCGAGCCTTCAGGAGCATCTTCACGCGGGTGCAGTACCCGCAGGACTCGGTGGTATAGACGACGACGTCGCGCATGACTTCAGAAAGTATAGTGCCCTGCGGAGTCAGTCGACGAGCAGGTCCGCGAGCATCCCGGCCTGGTCGGCGGCGAGCGTCTCGCGGTAGCCGCCGACGAGCAGGCTGCCGACGTAGACCTGCGGCAGCGACGTCATGCCCGAGCGCTCGGCGAGCTGCTGGTGCTCGTCCGAGCCCTCCGTGACAATGACCTTCTCGTATGGAATCTCCCTGACGTTCAACAGGTTCTCGACGGAATGACAGAGCGTGCAGATCTCGTCCGTGTAGACGGTGACCGAGCGCATCGTCAGTCGACCAGCAGGTCGTCGAGCATTCCGTTGATGGAGGCGGCCTGCACCTCTTGGGCGCTGCCGAGCGGGATGACCCCGATGAAGGCCTGCGGCAGCTTCATCGAGCCGGCCCTCTCGCCGAGCTGCGTGGTGTTCGGGCGAGTCGAGCGCGATCAGGGTCTCCTCGTACGGGATCTCTCGCTCGTCGAGGAGCTCCCTGAGCTGCGCGCTGAACTTGCAGCCCTCTTTCGTGTAGATCTGCATCGTTCTCATGGTCGGAAAAGTGTAATGGCAGGCTCCCTGAAGACCGAGGCGGTGGTCCTGCGCTCGCTGCGCTACGGCGAGGCCGACCGGATCCTGCATCTCTATACCCCGCAGCGCGGCCGGATCAGCGCGATCGCCAAGGGCGTGCGGCGCACGAAGAGCCGCTTCGGCGGCCGCCTGGAGCCCTTCTTTCGCCTGCAGATGATCCTCTACGAAGGCCGCAGCGAGCTGCTGACGGTGACGGGCGCCGAGACCGTGCACGGCTACCCGCGCCTGCGCGAGGACGGCGCGGCGCTCGACAGCGCGGCGCGCGCCTGCGACGCCGTCGGGCGGCTGTTCGAGACCGACGAGGCGCATCCTGGCGTGTTCGCGCTGCTGTGCAACGAGCTCGCCCTGCTCGACGCGGGCGCCGGCGGCGACCGCACGCACGCGACGCACGCAAACCAGCTCTCGTTCCGCCTGAAGCTCCTGCTCGCCGCGGGGCTCGCGCCGCAGCTCGCGGCCTGCGCCGCCTGCGGCGAGGCCGATCATCTCGCCGGCTTCAGCGGCTCAGCCGGCGGCGTCGTCTGCACCGCCTGCGAGGCGACCGGCTTCGCGCTGGGCGAGGAGGCGCACGCGTTCATGACCGGCGCGCTGGGTTCCGCGCTCGCCGACGTGCCGCAGGCCGGCGACCGAGCGCTGCGCGAAGCAGAGAGAGCAATCTATGAAACGCTCGAATATCACGCGCATGTCAAACTCAGGGCGGCCTTTCCCAGGTAGGATCGCGCGATGGGAGTCGCTCGCGTGGATACGAAGTGGGTGTACGACTTCGCCGAGGGCTCGAAGGACATGCGCGACCTCCTCGGCGGCAAGGGCGCAAACGTCGCCGAGATGACGCGCATCCTGGGCACCGAACGCGTCCCGGCGGGGTTCACGATCACGACGGAGGCCTGCGTCTCCTACATGGAGAACGGCCAGACGCCTCCGGAGGGGATGGACGGTGAGATCGACGAGGCGCTCAAGCGCCTGGAGTCGACGGCCGGCAAGACGCTCGGCGATCCCGGCGACCCGCTGCTCGTCTCCGTGCGCTCGGGCGCGCGCGAGTCGATGCCCGGCATGCTCGACACGGTCCTCAACCTCGGCCTCAACGACCAGTCCGTCGAGGGCCTCGCCGAGAAGACCGGCAACGAGCGCTTCGCCTGGGACAGCTACAGGCGCTTCGTGCAGATGTTTGGAAATGTCGTGCGCAACATCTCCGGCGAGCGCTTCGAGGACGCGATCGCCGAGGCGAAGAAGCACCACGGCGTCAAGCTCGACACCGAGCTCGACGTCGACGCCCTGAAGGAGCTCACCGCGCGCTTTCGCGAGATCTTCAAGGAGGCGACCGGCGAGGCGTTCCCGCAGGAGCCCAGAGACCAGCTCGAGCAGGCGATCCGCGCGGTGTTCGACTCCTGGACGGGCGATCGCGCCGTCGCCTACCGGCGCATCAACCGCATCCCCGACGACTGGGGCACGGCGGTCAACGTCCAGCAGATGGTGTTCGGCAACAAGGGCGACACGTCGGGCTCCGGCGTGGCCTTCAGCCGCGACGAGGTCACGGGCGCCCCCGAGCCGTCCGGTGACTTCCTCGTCAACGCCCAGGGCGAGGACGTCGTCTCCGGCGTGCGCAACACGCAGGACATCGCCGAGCTGCGCGAGGTCATGCCCGAGGCGCACGCGACGCTCATGGAGATCCTGCGCACGCTCGAGGCGCACTACAAGGACATGCAGGACACGGAGTTCACGATCGAGGAAGGCCGTCTGTACATGCTGCAGACGCGCAACGCCAAGCGGCCCGCGCAGGCCGCGGTGCGCTTCGCGTGCGACGTCGTCGACGAGGGCCTGCTGACGAAGGCCGAGGCGATCACGACGATCGACTGCGAGAAGCTCGACGCGCTCCTGCACCCGACGTTCGACCCGACCGTGGACTACGCGGTGCTCGCCAAGGGCGTCGCGGCCTCGCCCGGCGCGGCCAAGGGCGAGATCGTGTTCAGCGCGCCCGAGGCGGTCGCGGCGGCCGCCGCCGGCCGCGACGTCATCCTCGTGCGCCCGTTCACCGAGGCCGAGGACGTCGCCGGCTTCCACGCCGCGCGCGGGATCCTCACCGCCGAGGGCGGCAAGGCCAGCCACGCGGCGCTCGTCGCCCGCGGCATGGGCCGGCCCGCGGTCACCGGCGCGAGCGCGCTCGACATCGACCTCGCCAAGAAGGAGCTGCGAGTAGGCGAGACCCTCCTCTGCGAGGGCGACTGCATCGCGATCGACGGGACGACCGGCCAGGTGACGGTCGACGACGTCCCGCTCGTCGAGCCGCAGATGGACGAGCACTTCGAGCGTGTCCTGCAATGGTCCGACGAGCTGCGCCGGCTCGGCGTCCGCGCCAATGCCGACACGCCCGAGGACTCCCGCAAGGCGCGCGAGTTCGGCGCCGAGGGCATCGGCCTGTGCCGCACCGAGCACATGTTCATGGCCGCCGACCGCCAGCCGAAGATGCGCGAGATGATCCTGTCGGAGACGATCGAGGAGCGGCGCGCGGCGCTCGACGAGCTGCTGCCGCTGCAGCAGCAGGACTTCGAGGAGGTGCTCGAGGCGATGGACGGGCTGCCGGTCACGATCCGCCTGCTCGACCCGCCGCTGCACGAGTTCCTGCCGCCCGACGAGGACGACCCGCGGGCGCACGCCCTGCGCGAGGTCAACCCGATGCTCGGCACGCGCGGCTGCCGCCTGGCGATCCTGCACCCGGAGATCTACGAGATGCAGGTCCGCGCGATCATGCGCGCCCAGCGCGCGGTGACCGAGCGCCTCGGCCATCCGCCGAAGCTCGAGGTCATGGTCCCGCTCGTCGACTACGAGCGCGAGCTGGAGCTCATCAAGGCGCTCATCCTGCGCGTCGCCGAGGAGGAGGGCGTGGCGCGCGAGCACTTCCTCGTCGGCACGATGATCGAGCTGCCGCGGGCGTGCTTCCTCGCCGACTCGATCGCCATGCAGGCCGACTTCTTCTCCTTCGGCACGAACGACCTGACGCAGACGGCGCTCGGCTTCAGCCGCGACGACATCGAGGGCAAGATCCTCGCGCCGTACATCGAGAACAAGGTCTTCGACCGCTCGCCGTTCGAGACGCTCGACACGCCCGGCGTCGGACAGCTGCTGCGGATGGGCGCATGGCTGGGCCGCAAGACCAACGGCGAGCTGAAGCTCGGCATCTGCGGCGAGCACGGCGGCGACCCGGACTCGATCGACTTCTTCCACAACTCCGGGCTGAACTACGTCTCCTGCTCGCCGTTCCGCGTGCCGGTCGCGCGCGTCGCCGCCGCCCAGGCGGCGATCCGCCGGGGCGACGACGGCGGCTGGTAGCGCCGCTCAGCGGTAGGACACGATCGACAGCCGCTTGACGTCGAGCACGCCCTCCGGGTTCGGATCGGTCGTGCGAGCGACGATCGTGAACTGGATCTCGCTGCTCGACCGCGCGGCGCTCCTCAGCGCCTCGGTGATGTCCACCCGCTTCTTCATGCGGATCGAGCGCGCCAGCGGCCGGTTGTCGAAGCGCCGGCGCTCCGGCTCACGGTTGTCGCAGTGTCCCTCGGCGCCGAAGCAGCCGCCGTGGCCGAAGACGTTGAACGAGCCGGCGTAGCCCGCCTGCGCGTCCTTGCCCGTGTCGGCGTTCGCGTCCGGGTTGTTGATGTAGACGAGGCCCTCGTAGGAGCTGCCGGTGTGCTTGATCCCGCCGATCTCGAAGTCCGCGCTGCGGAAGTCCGCGGCGGGCACGGCGACGCCGGACGGCACCGGCTCGCACACGATGATCTCGCCGGCCTTGCCCGCGCCCGCCTGCGGCTCGATGAGCGTCTCGGAGTCGGCATAGTCGAAGCCCAGCGCGTTGGCGTTGAGGACGTCGCGCACCGTGAGGTTGAACGGCTCGAGGACGAGGTCCTCCCAGCCGGCGAACGGCACGGCGTTCATGCGGCCGTCCTGCTGCCACAGCCACCACACGCGGTCGATCATGCAGTGGTGCGCCCAGAAGACGGGATCGAACGCGGCGTAGCCGACGTTGCCCATCGTCCCGCCGACCCAGCCGTGGACGCCGTCGTGGATGTCCTCGCAGGCGTCGCTGAAGACCGCGAAGCTCGGCTGGTCGAGCACGTCCTGCAGATCCTGCGGGCTGGGCAGGAAGTCCGGCGGGCTCGGCTCGCGGGAGGTCTCCTCGACGAGCGGCGCTCCGTCGCGGATGTCGGCCGGCGTGACGAGCGTCTGCGACTTGAAGAGCGTGTTCTCCGCGCCGCCGACCTGCTCGTCGGCGTAGGGCGCCGGGATCCCGCGCGTCGTCGTCCAGTCCCACCAGGGCAGCGTCACGCCCTCGACGCGGTCGGCGAGCGACTGCTCGAGGCGGTACAGGTACGCGCGGTGCCACGGCAGGAAGATGCGCTGCGGGGTGTGGTGCGGGCAGTCCCAGAACGGGACGCCGTGCATGCCGGCGTGCTGGAAGAAGCCGCGGTCGTCGCCGCGCGCGTCGACGCTGATCTGCTTGACCTGCTCGAACGCGCTGCGCAGCGCGCCGACCTCGTCGTCGGACAGCAGCGCCGCGTTCTTGCGGTGCACGATGTCGTCGCGCTCCAGGCGCGCGGTGTTCGCAATGTCCCCGCCGGTGTCCTGCATCGCCGTTCCCCCTCGGTCCGTGGCTGCGGTCGGCCGATCCTAGATCGAGCCGCCGGGCACGAGGGGAAACGTCGGCGCCGCTACGGCGTCGCCGGATTCTGCTTGAGCGCCTCGACGTCCCGCGCGACGTCGTCGAGGCGGCCGGAGAGCTCGTCGATCGCCTGCTGCGGGTCGGTCGAGGGCCGTTCCGCCAGCGTCTTGACGGTGCGCTCGAGCGCTGCCACGCGATCGGCGAGCGCCGCGTCGCCGGCGCCGCTGTCGGCGTTGCCCGAACGCAGGTCCTGGACCTGGCGGCTGAGGCGGTCGACGCGATCCTCCAGCTGCGAGACCCGGGAATCGGTCGCCGCGCCCTGCGAGCTGCCACCCGAGCCGTTGTCGCTCACGAGCGCGTAGATCGCGACGGCGAGCGCCGCGACGGCGATGACGCCGACGATCGTCAGACCGGTGCGCAGCGACCCGACCGCGCCCTCGAGGCGCAGCAGGATGCACGTTCGGATCGACGCCCTGGGCGACGACGCGCTCCTCGTACCCGGGCGCGGGCTGCGTGGGGCGAAGCGGCTCGGTGGGGCGGTCTGGGGGCGGGGTGGTGGACATGTGGATGTGCAAGTCTGCCCACGGCCGGTCGTCGCCAACCGTGCGTCGCGTGCCGCCTGCCGCGCGGTCAGTCGACGATCAGCACGGCCTTGCCGGCGACGCGGCGCTCGAGCAGCGCCTCGATCGCGGGCCCCGGGTCGCGCCAGGAGGCCTCGAGGTCGATCTGCGTATCGAGCTCGCCGGCGGCGACGAGCGCGGCGAGCCGCGCGAGGTCGCGCCCGCCCGTGCCGGTGCGCTCGATCTCCTCGAAGACGTACAGGCCGCGCAGCGTCGCGCCCGGCGCGCGGCCGAACAGCGCGCGCGTCGGGAAGCAGGCCGGGTCCGTGTCGCTCGACGCGAACGACACGACGACGCCGCGCCCGGCGACACGCTGCAGCGCGGCGCCGAGCGTTGCGCCGCCGACGCCCTCGACGATGGCGTCGAAGTCCCCGTCTCCGTCGCCGTGGAGGTCGTGGACGATCTGCGCCGCGCCGAGCTCGCGCAGGCCGCGGGCGCGGTCGGCGTTGCGCGAGACGGCCGTCACGTGCGCGCCGGCATTGGCGGCGAGCTGCACGGCGAAGCGCCCGACGCCGCCGCTCGCGCCGGTCACGAGCACGCGCTTGCCGAGCACGAAGCCGCAGATCTCCAGCGCGCGCAGCGCGGTGACGCCCGCGACCGGCAGCGTCGCGGCCTGCTCGAAGCTGACGCCCTCCGGCAGCTCGGCGAGGTTCTGGGTCGCGACCGCGACCCGCTGCGCCCAAGCGCCGTTGCGGACGATCCCGACGACGCGCGCGCCCTGCGGCGGGCCGCTGCCGTCGGCCGCCGCGCGCTCGACGACGCCGGCGACGTCCCAGCCCGGCACCGTGCCGCGCGGGCGATCTGCGAGCTGGCGCGTCTCGCCGCGGTTCAGCGAGAACGCCCTGACCGCGACGAGCGCCTCGAAGGGCAGTGGCTCGGGGTCCGGCAGCCTCGGTCAGCGCGACGTGCGGGGGGTCCTCCGTGACGACGAGGGCGAGCACTCCGGGAGCGTATGGCTTCCCGCGCGCGCGAGGGGATCCACGCGGCAGTCGCCGGTGCCGTGGGCCACGGCTGCGAGAATCGAACGCATGGACGCCGTCACCGCACCGGGCACCGTCGCAGCGCGCTTCGCCGCGCGGCGGGCGGCGTGGGAGGACGAGCACCTCTCGCCGCTGGCGGCGCGCTCGTACCCGGCGCGGCGGGCCTACGACGAGCCCGACTGCGCGCTGCGCACGCCGCTGCAGCGCGATCGCGACCGGATCGTCCACAGCAAGGCGTTCCGGCGCCTGAAGCACAAGACGCAGGTCTTCGTCGCGCCCGAGGGCGACCACTACCGCACGCGCATGACGCACACGCTCGAGGTCACGCAGATCGCCCGCACGGTCGCCCGCGCGCTGGCGCTCAACGAGGACCTGACCGAGGCGATCGGCCTCGGCCACGATCTCGGGCACCCGCCGTTCGGGCACATCGGCGAGGCCTTCCTCGACGCCTGCCTGGCCGAGCGCTTCGGCACCGGGTTTCGCCACTACGAGCACTCGCTGCGCGTCGTCGACGTGCTCGAGCGCGCCGGCGCGGGGCTGAACCTCTGCGACGACGTCCGCGACGGGATCGCCCGCCACTCCGGCCGCGCGCCGCAGCCGCGGACGCTCGAGGGCCGGATCGTGCGGATCGTCGACCGGATCGCGTACATCAACCACGACATCGACGACGCCCTGCGCGCCGGCGTGCTCGACGAGGCCGCGCTGCCCGCCGACGCGATCGCCGTGCTCGGCGACAGCGGCTCGGCGCGCATCGACGCGCTCGTCCACGATCTCGTCGAGCACTCCGAGGCGGCGGGCGACATCGTCCAGGGCGCCGAGGCCGGCGCCGTGATGGCCGCCCTGCGCGAGTTCATGTTCGAGCACGTGTACCTCGGCCCCGCCGCGCGCCAGGAGCACTCGCGGATCGAGCGCGTCATCCGCACGCTGTTTCATCACTACGCGTCCGACGCGGCGCTGCTGCCCGACGGCGGCGGCGCGCCCGGCGCCGACCACGCGCAGCGCGTGACCGACTACCTCGCCGGGATGACCGATCGCTACGCCGTGCGGGCGTTCACCGAGCTGAGCGTGCCGGCGTCGTTCACGCTGTAGCCGTGGCCCTCTACACGAACGAGTCCAAGGAGCGCGTCCGCGAGGCCGTCGACATGGTCGACCTCGTCTCCTCGCGCACGGAGCTGCGCAAGTCGGGCGCCAACCGCTTCACCGGCCTGTGCCCGTTTCACGACGAGCGCACGCCGTCGTTCGGCATCAACCCCGCCGAGAAGGTCTACTACTGCTTCGGCTGCCAGGCCTCGGGCGACGCGTTCACGTTCGTCATGGAGACCGAGGGCGTCGACTTCAAGGGCGCGATCGAGCTGCTCGCCGACCGCTACAAGGTCGCGCTCGAGCTCGAGGACGAGGACCCGCGCGCAGCCGAGCAGCGCCAGCGCCGCGAGCGCCTGCTCGAGCTGCTCGAGCGCACCGCGACGTTCTACGCCCGCCAGCTGTGGGAGTCGCGCGAGGCCGAGCGCGCGCGGGCCTACCTCGCCGAGCGCGGCCTGGAGGAGGGGACGCTGCGCGAGTTTCGCGTCGGCTACGCGCCGAGCGCCTGGGACACGGTGCTCAAGGCGTCGCGACGCGCGGGCTTCAAGGACATGGAGCTGTACGCGGCCGGACTCTCTCAGGGCAACGAGCGGACGGGGCGCAAGTACGACCGCTTCCGCTCGCAGATCATGTTCCCGCTCGCCGACTCGCGCGGGCGCGTGCGCGGCTTCGCCGGGCGCAGCCTGGTGCCCGACGACGAGCGCCGCGGGCCGAAGTACGTCAACAGCCCGGAGTCTCCGGCCGGCGTCGACCTCTTCCACAAGCGCAGCCAGCTCTTCGCCGCCGACCTCGCGCGCGCGCCGGCCGCAAAGGCCGGCAGCGTCGTCGTCGCGGAGGGCTACACGGACGTCATCGCGATGCACCAGGTCGGCGTGCGAAACAGCGTCTGCATCATGGGCACGTCGCTGACCGAGGAGCAGGTCGGCGAGCTCGCGCGCCTGGCCCCGGTCGTCGCAGCTCGCGCTGGACTCCGACAGCGCCGGCCAGGAGGCGATGCTGCGCGCCGCGAAGGTCGCCGCGGGGCGCAAGCTCGAGCTGCGCGTCGTGCCGCTGCCCAAGGGCGAGGATCCCGCCGAGCTCGTGCAGCGCGAGGGCGGAGAGGCGATGGAGCAGCGCATCGCGCAATCGCGTTCCGTTCGTGCGCTTCCGCGTGCTGCGCGTGCTGGATGCCGGCGATCTGACGGGCGCGGAGGGCAAGGATCGCGTGCTCGGGCAGCTGCGCCCGGTCTTCTCGACGCTCGGCGCCGAGCGTCATGCGCGAGGAGCTGCTGCGGATCGTCGCCGACCGGATGGACCTCTCGACCGACCTGCTCAACTCGCTGCTCGCCCAGCACGCGCCGAGCGCCGCCGAGCGCGACGAGCCCCAGAGCGGGTCCGCTCCGAGCAGCAGCGCGCGCCGGCCGCTCCGCTCGGGCGCCGCGAGAAGCAGGAGCGCACGTTCCTCGAGCTGTGCATCGCGCTGCCGGCGCTCGGCGCGTCCCGCGCTTGCCGCGCTCGATCTCGAGGCCGACCTCGCGACGCCGGCCCTGCGGCGCGCGGCCGCGCACCTGCGCGAGCATCTGCACGCCCCGACCGAGGCCTGCTCGGCGGTGACGAGGAGCTGACCGGGCTCGTCCGCGCGCTCGCGGTGCGGGCCGCCGGGATGGAGCGCGCGTCGCGCGGCGCAGTTTCGCGTCGAGCGCCTGCAGCTCGCCCTGCATCGCATCGAGCGCGAGATCCAGGCCGCCCGCGCTCGCGGCGAGCCGATGAACGCGCTCGCCGAGCAGAGCGGTGAGCTGCAGGCGCAGATCGGTCGCGCGATGGAGCGCATCATGGAGGAGGGCGCGACGAAGGGCTGAGCGTCAGCCTGCGCGTTCGCGCCGCAGGCGTGGCTAGCATCTCCCGGGCGATGTCGAGGTGGGGACCCGTCATATGGCTCGTGCTGCTGGTGGCGGGGCTCACGCCTGCGGTTGCCGCGGCGCAGTCCCCCAAGACCCCCGACACCGTCGTCGCGGCGGGAGCGGAGGATCCGCTCGCGGGTCTGCAGCAGCCGGGCGACACGGTCCTGCTCTCCGACGAGAAGCGCACGACGCGCTGGGCGAACGCGCAGGACACCGCGAAGGTCCGCAGCGAGCCGCGCGGCCGCGCGCCCACGATCGCGCGGCTGCGCTACCTGACCGAGGACCGGGTCGCCGAGGTCTACCTCGTCCTCGACGCCCGGATGGACTCGACGGGGCGCAAGTGGCTGCACATCCGCGTCCCCAAGCGCCCCAACGGCCGCACGGGATGGGTGCTCGAGGACGCCCTCAGCCAGCTCTACGTCGTCCGCACCCAGCTCGTCATCGACCGCGGCAAGCTGCGCGCGAAGCTCTATCGCAGGGGCAAGCTGATCTGGAGCGCCTCGGTCGGGGTCGGCGCGTCCGGCACCCCGACGCCGCGCGGCGACTTCTGGATCCGCGAGCGGCTCAAGGGGCTCGGCGACGGGACCGTGTACGGACCGTGGGCGTTCGGCACGAGCGCCTACTCGAACCTCTCCGACTGGCCGGGCGGGGGCGTCGTGGGCATTCACGGGACCAATCAGCCAGGGCTCATCCCCGGCCGGCCGTCGCACGGCTGCGTGCGCATGCGCAATGACAAGGTCCGCAAGCTGGCGCGGCTCATGCCCGTTGGGACTCCGGTGCGCATCATCGGCTGAAAGCACGGCAATTTGCGCTGCAAGCATGGAGAAATCGCTGCAAAGGTCTACGGTCGCGAGTCGAACTCCGTCAATGCCGTGGACGCAAGAGGGGAAGCGATGTCTCTAGGTCATGCAAGGACGCTCTGCAGTGCGAGGGGTGCACGATGGTTGCTCACGCCACTCGCCGTTATATGGGGCTGCCTCGCGCTCGTTCCCGCCGCGGCGCAGGCGGGACAGGGGAACTCGACGACCCCGACGTTCCCAGTCGGAGCAACCGTCGGCGACACCGGTCTGGATGCATCGATCGAGATCGCCAACCAGTCCACGCCACCGCAGTCCGCCGGCGCGAGCACGATCTGCAACTTCGGCGACGCCGGCCTGTGCTCAGGCGACGACGGCATCACGATCGTGCCGTCGTGCGGGCAGATCAACCAGGGGATCCTCGCCTGCAGCGGGCCTGACCCGGGCGTCTTCGTCGTGACGTCGACGCCGACCGGCGCCGTCGGCTCCGGCTGCGCCGGGACCCTGTTCGACGTGACGGTCGCCGACGTGGCGCTCGGCAAGCTGCGGTTCACGCCGCAGGGCGGCGCGCACATCTCGCTGATCCCCGGCGCGACGTGCAAGATCGACTTCAAGGTCAGCGTCCAGAAGCTGCCGACGGTGGACGAGGATCCCGTGGCGCCCGGCATCCAGACCAAGCAGCTGGCGACCTCGCGCCTCGTCGCGACGCTGGCGCCGACGTCAGGGCAGGGAACGGGCACGTCGTTCGGAACGACGGTGACCCCGCCGCCGTCCGCCGCCCCCGCCGCCGCCGCCACCACCACCGCCACCACCGCCCCCGCCGTGCGTACCGCCGCCGGGTCCGGCGGGACCGGGCCAGGAGATGTGCAACGTGCCGGTGACGACGAGCTCTGCGCCCGCACCGGGCACCGCGCGGATCGCGGGCAGGTCGGGCTGCGTGACGCAGAACTTCCACGTCACGGTCACCGGCAAGCAGATCCGCCGCGTCGACGTTCTATCTCGACGGAAAGAAGATCAAGACGCTGAGCAAGCCCAACAGCGGAAGCGTGTTCCGCATCCCGGTGCGCCCGGACACGCTCAAGCGCGGGACGCACCGGATCGTGGCGAAGACGACGTTCCAGCCGGCGAGCGGAACGCGCGCTCGCAGCCTGCGCGTCGTGTTCCAGCGGTGCGGGCGGGCGGCGAGCAGGCCGCAGTTCACCGGCTGACGCGAACGTGGGTACCGTCATGGGGGTGCGTCGCGCGGCATCGACGCACCCCGGCGGCACGGTACCCTGTCGACCGCACCACGGTCGGGGGTAGCTCAATCGGCAGAGCATTCGGCTGTTAACCGAAGGGTTGTGGGTTCGAGTCCCACCCCCCGAGCT
>CAVSHS010000002.1:0-83159 GCA_963727785.1 uncultured Solirubrobacteraceae bacterium | reverse complement strand
TCTCGCCGCCGCCGCCGATCAGGATGCGCGGGTGCGGACGCTGCAATGACTGGGGGACGTTCATCGTCCGTCCGAGCTGGTAGTGGTTGCCCTCGTACGCACCCTCGTCGTCGCTCCACATCTGCAAGCTCGGCCAGCTCCTTGTCCTGCTCGGCGATCCGGGCCCGCAGAGTCGCGGTCTCCTCGAAACGAGGGACGGACGGGCGTCCGAGGGGTCCCCGATCGCCGTTCGGCGATTCGTCGCCGCTCCCCGCCGGCGCTCGCCGCTCGGGCCGGCCGTCGGCGGCGGTGATCTGGCCGGTCTCACCCGGGCCCAGCGCGACCTCGTCGCTCCCCTTGGCCAGGAGGACCCGCCCCTCGTACACCGAGACCACCACCGCGGCGCTGAGGGCCGCGCCCAGGACGGCGCCAGACAGGTTCGGTCGATCGAAGCGCTTCATGTCTCTCACCTCCACTCGAAAACAGGTTCCCTGCACCCGCACGAGGCCGTGCGGCGTCTCCACGAGGAACGGCCCCTCGTTCACCCGGTAGAACACGTCCCCCGCGCTCTGCTCCACCAGCACGCCCCCTCCGGACCCGGCCGCCAGCGCAGGTCAGCGCCGGCCTCGGCCACCAGCACGGCCCGGCTGCCCAGCCGGAGCGTCTCCTTGGCCGAGGGGCGGCGATCCCCGGCGGCGAAGTCGCCCGCCGGCCCCCGCCGCCAGGTCGTCCCCATCGCGCCGATGGTCACCCCCGCGCCCAGCGCCAGCGCCAGCGGGCAGACGCCGCGCCCGCGCGGGGCGTCCGCCGCCGGTGGTGGTCGCCCTGCGGCTGCGCCGGGCCCACCGTCTGCCCGGCGAGATCCGCGGGCGGCGGCGGCACGGCGTCGGCGTCCATCGCCTCGCCGAGGAGGTCCTTCTCATCCATGGTCGTGCTCCGCGAGGGGTGGTTGCGCGGCGAGCGGCTCGTGCTCCGTGAGGGGTGGTTGCTCGACGAGGGGTCGTGCTCCGCGAGGGCCAGCCGCAGGGTCGCGCGCGCCCGGTTCAGCCGGGAGGCCACGGTGCCCAGCTCGATCTCCAGCGCCCGGGCAATCTCCTCGTATTCGAGGCCGTGGTAGTCGCGCAGCAGCACGATCGCCCGGTGCTCGACGGTCAGCCCAGCCAGGGCCCGGCCCAGGGCCGCCACCAGCGCCTGCCGCTCGAGCCCGGCGACCCCCGCGCCGCCGTCACTGGCCTCGGCCTCCGGGGGGGCCGTCTCGCCGTGCCGGCGCTGGCGCCGCAGGTGGCTCAGCGTCACGCGGGTGGCGATGGCGAGGATCCAGGTCGACAGGCGGGCGGGACCGGCGGCGGAGAAGCGGGGCAGCCCCCGGTGCACGCCGAGGAAGGTCTCCTGAAACAGGTCCTGGACCAGCGACCGGGTCGCGCGGGGGCGCAGCATGCGCCAGAGGTAGGACCAGACCAGCGCCTGGTGGTGCGCCACCAGCTGCTCGAGCGCGGGCCGCTCGCCCCGGATCGCCCGGGCGAGGGTCACATCGTCGAGCTCGCGCGCGGCGGCGCGCGGCAGGTCCCTGGAAGCCATCGCCATGTCGGCTCTCGGGACATTACTTGCCGCTCCGGCGATTTACTTCCCTCGCCCCGGTCGATTTTTCGGCTGCGGGGGCCTGGCCAGGTGCCGCTGAGCGGCGGGCGGTTGCACCGGTAGGGCTGGCCAGGGCCTCCGGAGCTCTGTCAGCGGCTCGGGCCAGCGGGAGCGGAGGCGGGGGGCGGGGCGGGCGCTTCGCTCCGGATCAGCTCCGACGGAGCGCGGGCCGGCGCGGGTGGACAGGTCCAGGGTGACCGCCGTGCCGGGGTGGCCGCGCATGAGCTCGATGACGCCCAGCGGGCCCAGGCCGTCGATGTTCGTGCCGTCGACCGCGACGATGATGTCTCCGGGCAAGACGCCGGCTGCGGCGGCGGGGCGGGCGGGCAGGACGTCCTTGACCAGCATGCCGGTGCCCGTGCGCTCGAGGTGCAGACCGAGGCCCCCGCGGGGTGTCTCCGCGAGCCACACCTTCGCGCTCTTCCGGTACAGGCGCAACCGAAGGGGCGGGCTCGGGTTCCCCTCGGGAGCCGCCACGTGCAGCTTCTCCCGGGTGTAGCCGAAGGTGACGTCGGCCGGCGCCGTCAGCTCGACCTGCGCTCCCGGGGCCAGGCCGGTGAGGATCGCCAGGCCGGCGCTGTCGGTGCTCGCCGAGGCCAGCAGGTGGCCGCCCGCCTCGGCCACGACGCGCACCCCGGCCATCGGCTTGCCGGTCGCGAAGTCGGAGATGCGCAGGGCGAGCGAGGCCGCTTCGCCCAGCCGGATGCGCACGTCGGACTGGCCGCCGATCCCCAGCGAGAGGGTCGCGGCACGGCCGACCAGACCGCCGGCGGTCACGGCCTCGACGTCGTAGCGACCGGCGGGCAGGCCGGGGATCGCGAAGGCCCCGCCGGCCTGTGAGACAGCCTGATTGCGCTGGCTGCCTCCCTCCCGGTCGGCGTCGCTGCCGTCGTCGTGGCGCAGAGCCCGCACCGAAAAGCGCTCGGCCGGGCGGCCATCCGGGCGCGTGACGAGGCCGCGGATTGTCGCCGGGCGCGCCGGCTCGACCTCGAGCCCCGCGGTCCCGGCGGCCACCGCGGACAGGGTCCGGGTCGGGTAGCCGGCGTGCTCGAAGCGCAAGGTGTGTGGGCCCGGGTCGAGCTCCGGGAACGAGAAGCTCCCGTCGCGGCCGGAGAGCGTGTCGGCGATCGACTCGCCGATGATCCAGGTGCGCGGGCCCAGCTCGGGCTCGGCCGTGATGCGGGCGCCTTCGAGGGGACCGCCGCCGGGGTGGCGCAC
Organism: uncultured Solirubrobacteraceae bacterium; assembly: GCA_963727785.1. Classification (GTDB taxonomy): domain Bacteria; phylum Actinomycetota; class Thermoleophilia; order Solirubrobacterales; family Solirubrobacteraceae; genus CADCVQ01. The sequence goes on along the minus strand of CAVSHS010000002.1, from coordinate 80,324 downwards.
CCGGCCCGTGATCGCCAGGCTGCTGGCTGGCAGCTCGAGCTGGACGCCAGGGCGGGCCTCCCCTTCCGCCACCTCGAGCCGGGCCTGGTGCGGCTGGCCCGTGTCGACGACCAGCGCGCCCTCGCCGCGCGGGGAGGCGACGAGGGTCACCGGCCCGGCGCGGACCGGCCCCACCCGGAAGCGGCCGTCCGTACCGACAGCGGCCTGGTTGTACCCGAAGCCGTCGGGGTCGCGCCAGCCCGCCACCACCCGCGCGCCCGCGGCCGGTTTGCCGTCGCGGCGGACGAAGCCTTCGAGGTAGCTGCCCGATTCGAGCCGCAGCTCCAGCACCTTGCTCTCGCCGCTGGCGGTGACGATCGACTCCGCGACGGCGCGACCGTGCTCGGGGTGGCTGGCGCTCAGGCGGGTCGATCCGGGCGGCAGCCCGCGCAGGAGGAAGCGGCCCTCCGCGCCGCTGCGGGCTGCCAGCGCGGACCGATCGATCAGGGGCGCGCGATTGACGGGCTGGGCACTCGCCCAGACCAGCGCCCCCTCGACCGGCCGACCCCGCGCATCGAGCACCACCCCACCAACCGCCGCGCCGTCGTCGAGCCGGACCTCGAGGCCGGTCAGATTGGCCGCCGCCACCGTCAGATTGCGCTCGGTCGCCCCCAGGTTTGTCGCCTCGGCCAGCAACACGTAGGCGCCGGGCGCCACCCCGGCGAAGCGAAACTGTCCGTCGGGCGTCGTGCGCAGCGACAGGGTCGCGGCCGGGTCCCAGCGCTATCAATGCCGCCATCACGGCCACCAACGGCAATATCCGGGTCTGCTGCGGCGGGGATGTGAACGTCGACGCGCCGCTTACCACCACAAACGGCAGCATCCTGCTCGATGCCGGCCAGGACGTGAACGTGTTCTTCGCGATCACCACCACCGACGGCAACATCGCTCTGTGCGCGGGCCGCAACATCCACGTCGATGCCGCGATCACCCTGACGCGCGGCTCGACGATTCCCGCCGAAAGTCTCGGATTGCCGGTCGGCCTGACTTTGATCGCCGGCTCGGCCGGGACCGGGCCGGGCGTCGAGAACGGGACGCTGATCTTCGCTCCGCTCGCTCCGCCGACGACCGTCACGGTCGCTCCGGTGACGATCAACTACAATCCGGTCTCCTACGCCGCGGCAACGGACTATTCGACCAACTTCGTCCTGACCGAAGGCGCTGCGCTGACCCAGCGGATGCTGGTCTTCCCCAACGCGGACAAGGTGTTCGACGGAACAACCAATGCCGTGCTGTCGGGGTTCAACGGCAGCGGCAGCGTGGGCTTCCCTGCGGGGCTAGGGCTGGCTGCCGGCCCCGGGGCAACAGCGACATTCGACAGCAGTGCCGTCGGGTCTGCCATCGGCGTCACCTATGAAGGCTATACCCTGACCGGCCTCAATGCCGACCAATATGCGCTGGCCGGTTCCTGCTGCGTTTCAAGCTTCCGAACGACCGGCTCCATCTCGGCGGTCACGCCTCCTCCTCTTCCTCCGCCGCCACCACCGCCCGTGGTGATACCACCCTTTGTCACTCCTCCGGATGTGTTTCTGCCAGTCTCCTCGTATGTGACAACTCTGCTCGCGGCCGGCGCCATCCCAGGTATCCCTCTCGCAGTCATCGGCGGCGGCGTTGAGATGCCGATCATTGAGCTCGCCTCAGCGCCCGCCGCCGAGGAGAAGCCCGTGCGCCGCGCAGGCAGTCCGCACGGACCGAACGCCTTTCTTCCGGCGAAGCCGCCGCTCCGAAGCCCGTCGTCCCGGTCATCCGCGCAAACAGGCGCGCCACTGAGGGGGCGTCTATGGGCTGCGCACCGGTCCTCTTGTTGTTGGCGGTCGGTCTCGCGGCTGCGCAGCCGGCAGCTGCGCAGGTTATCGGGGACTCGCGCGCGCCTTCATTCGACACATTTCGCTCGCGGCTCCCGTGCCTTCGCTGCCGATCGAGGCGCAGCCCGGAGCGCCCGATCTTCGGCAGTGAACCCGGGTCGCCTGAGGTGCACCGGATCGCCGACTGGATTGCTGCGTCGAGCGACAATCGCGGATTGCCCTACATGATTGTCGACAAGCGAGACGCCAAAGTTTTCGCTCTTGGATGCACGTAGCCAGATACTTGGAGCCGCTCCCGCCTTGCTTGGTATCGGTCGGGCGATGACACTGTGCCCGGCATCGGACTTCGCCGGCTCGCCACGATGACGCCTAACGAACGCACCACCCCGGCCGGTCGGTTCGAAGCCTCGCTGGGCATCGATCTTGAGCAGGACGTTTTGTGGATCGACTATAAGAGCGCGCTTTCGCTGCATCGGGTGATTGTTGGAAACCCAGCGATCATCGGCACGCGCGCCTCGCCTCGCCGACACCGCTCGACAACCGGATTTCTTATGGCTGTATAAACGTCCCCGCCGTCTTTTATGACAAGGTGGTCGCTCCCGCCTTCAAGGGGACTGTGGGCATAGTCTACATTTTGCCCGAGACGAGGCCGCTCGCTGACGTTTTCGCGATCGATCGCCCACGCGTCGCAGCCGCGCGCCGAGCCCTAGGCTGGAGCCTGGGGAAGTTTACTAGAGGCCGCGCCGAAGCGCGCGATTTCGAGCTTTCAACAAAGCCAGCCGTCGAGCGGACGCCGGATGGGTCCCGGCCGCGCGGTCCCGTCATGCACTGAGCAAAGCCGCGACGAAGGGCATTGCGTCGCTGAGGTCGTAGGATGCCCCGCGGGCCAGCTGCACGCCCAACCGATCCGCCTCCTCTTCGTCTCTCGCATGCCGGCAGACCCTGTCCCCATTAACTTGAGCCGGCGGTTCGCCGAACTTGCTGCCGCCAGCCGCTTATTGTGACGGAGCAAATTGTGGGCAAATTCATGGCCGATAACCAACGCGAGAGCTCCGTCACTGTCGCAATGCGCAGCCATGCCATCGCTAACGACCACTCGCTGGCCATCTGCCCACGCATTGACCTCGCCGCTTGTCACCAATTCGACGTCCGAAGCGCAGCCGGCATTGGCGGTAAATCGCACGTCGTGAAATGCACCAGCTCTGGAAACTCGGAGAATGACCTCGCCCTTTGCCATCTCCCTCGCTAAGATGGCCTGAGCAAGCCCGATCGCCGAGCGGGTAGGCTCCGCATTTGCAGCGCCCTCCGCAAAGTTCAGGGCCCGTCCATTCACTGAGACGATCTGATCGTCAGCCGCCAGGCCTGACTGCTGCGCGGGACTGCCTGCCACCACTGTCATCACGCCCATATATGAACCGAGGCCGAAGTGACGTGCGGCTCCCTGCCGATCGACCAAGTCATATTGTTCAATGCTGTGTAAGACGAATCCCGACTGGGGGGCTTAGGCATTTGGACAGAGCCCGGCATTCAGGACCGATAACCTGTAAGCAACTCTGGGCAACCCTCAGGTCTTTCGCCCGGAGCTGCTCCCATCGATCAAGCGGCGGGCCAGCTGTGGCTGCACAGGGCGCAGCGAGAGTACAGCCAAGTACAGCGACAAAGGCGGCAAGCCTGCGAAAGCTTGTTGGATGGTGTGGAATGAGTCCGGGCATTCCCGCCCCTAGGCCGGCTAATGAGCCCCCACAAAGGCGGAACCCGGGCTGTGCCGGCCCGGCACATTGAGTTGGGTCGGGTTGACCGCGGCCGGAGCAAAGGGGCGCCTAATTGAGGCGCGGCGTAGAATGACGAAAAGCGGCGCTTAGCTCTTGGCGCGCGTGTCGGCGATCGCTTTCTTGAGCGCGTCGTAGCCGACCGCGCCGTTTATCACCTGGTCGCCGACGATGAACAACGGCGTTCCGGTCGCGCCGAGCTGGCCGGCGAGGTCGAAATTCTGCTTGAGCTCGGCCTCGGCTTCTGGGCTCGCTGCGGTGCCGGCGGGCCGAGCCCCGCGGCCTCGCGGCGGCGGCGATGGTCGTCGGCTCCGGCTCGCCCGGCCGCCCACAACGCGTCGTGGAACTGGTTGAAGCGGCCGGCCTTGGAAGCGGCCAGCGAGAGGCGCGCGGCGGCGACGCTTTCTGGCCCGAGGATCGGCAGTTCGCGATAGACTACGCGAAGGCCCTTGATCCTCCTTGACCAGCCGGTCGATGTGCGGGGTTGCTGGTCTTGCAATAAGGGCAGGCGTAATCGAAGAATTCGACCAGTGTGACGTCGGGCTTGGCGGAGCCTTTCCACGATGATGCGAACGGCGTTTCGAGCGCCGCGCGATTGGCCGTCAGCGTCGGCGATATTGCGCGGTCGCGCAGCGCATCGGCGGTGTCGACGAGGATTTGCGGGTCGGCCAGCATGCCCTGGCGCACGATCCGGCCGCTGACCAGTTGCGGCGCCGCGACCAGCAGATGCAGCGGCGGTCAATGCCGCGCCGATCACGCCGCCGGCCAGCGCCACTGCCGGCATCAGCGCGGTTTGCGCCGCCCCTCGTTCGCTCGCTCCGCTCGTCTTTCTGTTTTTTTGTCTTTTTTCAGTTCGGCGCGCGAAACCATGGCGATGTCCTGCGCCCGAAGACAGTCCGGGCGTTCCGGGCGGAATCCCTTTTATCGCCATTTCGGCGCTGGCCAGCGCCAGCTTGGCTTGTCCTTCGAGATTGTTGCGCTCGGCGGTGGCCAGCGCGGCGCGCGGCTGATCGCCTTCGCGGTCGTAAATGATGCCGAGTTGGTACCAGGCGAAGGGGTTCTCATTGTCGCGATTGACTGCGGCCTTGAGCACTTGCTTTGCCTCGACGAAATTCTCCGGTTTCTCGGTCGAAATCAGCGCATGACCGAGCATCGCCGCGATCAACGGTGTCGTTGCCCGAACGCTGCGACGCCTCGCGCAGTGGCGGATGGCCTCGGCCGGCTTGCCCGATTCGAGCAGGATCTGGCCCTTTAGTTCGAGGAAAAACGGGTCGTTCGGCGCGACCTTGCAGCAGCGCAGTCAGTCTCCGACATCGCTTTGTCCGGGTATGCGGCGCAGATGATAGGCGTAAGCTCGGGCGTAATGCGCGGGAATGCTTTGGTCGCTTTCGGGTATTGGGTGACCGCGCGCTTGCCGGTCGACGAAGCCGATGAGCTTGGCCTTGACCCGCTGGAAGCGCGCTTCGAGAGCGGGGTCCGGGGGCCGGTTCCAGGCCGGGTCTTTCTGGTAGATTCTGCTGCAGCGCCTGGATGCGCTCGCGCGAAAGCGGGTGGGTGCGGTCGTAGCTGTCCTTGGCGACAGATCGCGAGGCGGTATTCCTGGTTCTGCAGCTTTTTGAAGAACTCGAGCTGCCCTTGCCGCTGACGCCTGCCGCCGAGAGATATTTTGCGCCGGCGATGTCGGCCGAGCTTTCCTGGGCGCGGGTGAAGGCCAGGAATTGGCCAATCGCGGCATGCTGGCCGGCCACCATGATCCCCATTCCGGCTTCCCCTGCACCGGCGGCGATCGCCAGCGCGCCAAGGACGAGCGTCGCGATGGTGATCCCGGTCGCCTTCTGGCCCCCCTCGCCATGCGGATCGAGTGGCCGCCGGCGACGTGGCCGAGCTCGTGCGCGATCACCCCCTGCAGCTGGTTGACGTTGTCGGAGGCAACCGAACAGCCCAGACTGGATATAGACCGTTTGGCCGGTGGCGACGAAGGCGTTGATCTCCGGGTCGTTGAGCAGCACGACGTTGGTCGACTTGCGGATCGAGCCCGGCAGCCGTGATCAAGGGGCTCGAGATGTCGCGGAACAACAGCTCAGTTTCGCTGTCGCGCAGACACGCGATCTGAGCAGCCGCCGGCCGCGCCGCTGAGCCGACAGGATCAGCGTCAGCATCAGCAGGCGGCCGAAACGGCCTAGCGCGCGGGACAGCGATGACATCATGCCCCGCTTACCATCGTCCGCGCTGAACGGGCGATGAAAGCCATTTTCATGCGCCCTCAGCCGAACGTCCGCTGCCACCAGCCGCCACGGCGCGGCTCGCCGTCGTCGTCCGTCATCGCCGAATCATTGTCGGGCGTCGGGGCCGGCCGCTGCCGCGGTCCCGGGCTGCGACTTGGCTTTGACCGCCTGCCGGCGGCGGGGGTCTCCGCCGCCGCCGCTTTGACCGCGGCGCCTCCGGCACCGGCTTGGCTCGGGGCAGGCTCGGGCTCCGGGCTGGGCTCGGGTTCGCCGGCGGCTTCGGCGATGCGGCCACCGGCGCGGCTTCCGACTTGCGGCCCGCGGGCGTCCCTGGCGCGCGGGCCTTGGGCTGGCCGGCTCGGGCTGCTGCGGCTCCTCGGCGCTTCGCTGCGATCGGCTCTTCCTCCGCAAGCGGCCGTTCGATCATCGGCGAGCTGTCGGGCTCGACCTCGGCTGCACCGGCACCTTTGCGCCTCGCGGCGGCCGCCTCGCGGCGCGCCTTGGGTGCGCTTTCGTCGGCTCGGCCGCTTCGAAACGGGGCTCGTCGCTCGGGCAGTCCTCATGCAGATTCGCTGTCGCTGCTTCACCCGTCTCCGACTGGTCTTCTTGGCCGCAATCGGCTGACCATCCCGCGCCGGCCGCGGCCGCGGCCGCCACGGCGGCGACGGCGGCGGCGGCGGCTTGCGACCTTCGCCTTCGTCGCGCGTCCGCGCTCCCGCGTCACGCCCGCGCTCACGGTCTGCGGCCAGGCGCGTCGCCATGCTCCTCGGCGAACTCTTCGGCGCCGACCAGCGCCGCCTCGTCTTCCTCTTCTTCTTCGAACTCTTCGTCCTCGTCGTCGTCGATCGGCGCGTGCGACTTCCGACCGCTGCGGGACCACCGGACGAGGGCCGGAGCTTTCGACGCTCATCCGCGCGCCCTCGAGACTTTCGTCGATGATTACTTCGATCGACACGCCGTAGCGCTCCTCGATTTCGCCGACTTCGAGCGCGCTTCTTGTTGAGCACGTAGATCGCCGCCTCGCGCCCGGCGCGAAGCACGATCTTTTCGCCGCGCCCGCGGGCTGCCTCATCCTCGATGCATTCGCAGCGCCGACAGGCCAGCCGACGACGCGGTGCGCATCAGGCCGGTGCCTTCGCAATGCGCGCAAGGCCGGGTCGAAGCTTCGAGCACGCCGGTACGGAGCCGCTGGCGGCTCATTTCCATCAGTCCGAAGCTCGAGATGCGCCCGACCTGGATTCGCGCGCGGTCGTTTTTCAGCGCTTCCTTCATCGCTTTTTCGACTTTGCGGACGTGGCCCGACTGCTCCATGTCGATGAAGTCGATGACGACCAGCCCGGCCATGTCGCGCAGGCTCAGCTGGCGCGCGATCTCGGCCGCTGCCTCGAGGTTAGTAGCGAAAGCGGTCTGCTCGATATTATGTTCGCGGGTCGACCGGCCGGAGTTGATGTCGATCGAGACCAGGGCCTCGGTCGGGTTGATCACCAGATAGCCGCCCGATGTCAATTGGACGACCGGGCTGGTACATCGCCGAAAGCTGGTCCTCGACGCCATAGCGCTGGAACAGCGGGGTGACTTCGCGTGTGTTGCTTCACCCGCCGGACGTGGCTCGGCATGAGCAGTTTCATGAAACCGCGAGCGGCCTTGTAGCCTTCCTCGCCCTCGACCAGCACTTCGTCGATCTCGCGGTGATAGAGGTCGCGGATCGCGCGTTTGATCAGGTCGCTGTCGCGGTAGATGAGGGCGGGAGCGCTGCTGTTGAGCGTGCGTTCGCGGATTTCGTCCCACAGCCTGGCGAGATAATCGAAGTCGCGCTTAATCTCGACCTTGGTCCGCGACAGCCCGGCAGTGCGGACGATCAGTCCCATCACAGAAGGCAGGTTCAGGTCCGCCATGATCGACTTCAGGCGCTTGCGGTCTGCCCCGTCGGAGATCTTCCGGCTGATGCCGCCGCCATGGCTGGTGTTGGGCATCAGCACGCAATAGCGGCCGGCCAGCGATAAATAGGTGGTGAGAGCGGCACCCTTATTGGAGCGCTCTTCCTTGAATTTGTGCTTGCCGATTTGATCGCCCGTTTGGATTCCCGCACTCGAAGGCGTAGAAGCAAAATATAGAAAAAAGGGTGCGAAAGCCGCCGATGTCGGCTGCGGACTGGGTGCCTCCACCATTCTGATGGCGCAGGCTTATCCCAATTCGGAGTTTGTCGGGTTCGATTATCATGACAAGTCCATCGAAACTGCCAAGCAGCGCGCCAAAGATGCCGGCGTCAGCGATCGCCCTGGCTTTTGAAGTCGCCAGCGCCAAAAACTATCCCGGGAACGACTACGACTTCGTCACCTTTTTCGATTGTTTACACGACATGGGCGATCCCGCGGGCGCTTCCTAAAACATGTGCGCGGCTCGTTGAAGAAAGACGGAACGTGGATGATCGTGGAGCCCTTCGCCGGCGACAAATTGGAAGACAACTTGAACCCGATTGGCCGCGCGTTTTACGGAGCGTCGACGCTTTTGTGCACGCCGGCTTCGCTGTCCCAGGAAGTTGGCTTGGCGCTGGGAGCGCAGGCGGGGGAGAAACGCTTGCGAGAAGTAGTGACGTCCGAGGCGGGTTCACGCAGTTCCGGCGCGCGACGGAGACGCCGTTTAATTTGATTTTTGAAGCGCGGCCTTGAGCGGACTCTCAAAGGCTAAAGAAATCAAAACCCATCTAGCGGATCGATCTGCGCCACCCACCCTTGCAAAAACCGCAAGGGTGGGCCACCCGGTTTTGTATATGGCGAAAAAAACTTAAAGACTTAGCGCTAGGCGCGGCGCAAAGTTATTAGGGTAATTTCTGGAGGGACGCCGATGCGCACCGGTGCGCCTACTGTGCCCAGGCCGGCGTTAACGTAAATAGAAGACATGCCCTTGGCCGCGGACCCGTCGGCGCCTTCAGAGATTTTCGGCGCTTCCGGATAGCCGCCTCGGCCTTGCCGCGGCAGTTCCACGGAAGGCGCAAAAAGCGGGCGCTGGTACAGGCCGGCGATGTAATCGGTGATGAAACGCGCCGGGCTAAGGCGATGATCGAGAATTTCCACCTGAATTTGTCCGCCGTGCGTGTGGCCGGCGAGAGAAAGCTCGATGCCCAATTCCGCGGCACGCGGAAACGAATTGGGATTGTGCGAGAGCAAAATGTTGAGCATGTCGCGGCGCACCAGCGGCTCAATGTTGAGTAGGGTGGCGCCGCTTCTCGCCACCGGGAGTGCGTTCGCGCTGATAATCCACGCCGATTAAATTAAGATACGCGCCCTTAAACTTGAGTTGAGCATTTTCCTGGCGCAGCAAACGCATGCCACCTTGCGCAAGAGTGTTTGCGCGGTGGCTTCGGCCTTGGCGTAAATTTCGTGGTTGCCGTTGCAGCCCCATACGCCCAGCGGCGCGCGCAAATTGCTGACTTCTTCAATGCAATCCGCGATCGGGTCGCCCGCGCCAGTGATGAAATCGCCGGTAACCACCGTGAGATCTGCGCCCAGTTCGTTGGTCATGCCCACAGCGCGGCGGACCTGGCTGCGCGGCATGTAGCCGCTCAGATGAATGTCGCTGATCTGCGCGATGGAAAGGCCGTCCAGCGCGGGATCGAGATTGGTGATCGGAATTTCCACGCGACGAATTTGATAGTTGAGGCGTTCGGCGGCGTATCCGTACATTGCGCCGAGAAACGGTGTGGCGCCGGCTGCGGCGGTAACCGTGCGAAAGAAGTAGCGACGACCGGGATCAGCGAGCCGTTCGGTGACCGCGGCTGGCGCAACCTTGTTCGCTACAGCAGAATCGGTCGTGGCGGCTGAGGGAATGTCAGTCACGGCCGCCTTCACTTCTTTTTCTTGCGCAGCCAATTCCACAGAAAATCAGCGCCGCGAACGAACTTCACCGCAAGATAGCCAAAAAGCGCGCTGAAAAACCACAACCCTACCAGCGCTGAAAAATCGTCCCGCGCGGTATCAAATGATGACGATCGATGCGCACCGCATCGATGAACGAGAAGATGATCAAGACAATCATGGCCAGCCAAAGCAGGCGCGCACCCACCCGCAAAGTTTGACTGCGAAAATTGGCGGTGGAGCGCCAAATGGCTAGATGCCAGAAGCGTTGGGAGAGGAAAAGCACCGTAAGAATCGCCAGTCCCACGGCGAAACGCAGAATCAGAAAAGCCCAGTTCACGCCGAAATCCCTCAAATATCGAAGTTTTATTGTAACACGCGCGGTATTTGTGCCTGATGAACGCGGGGGAAGTGTTTCAGGAGTAAGATGTGGCCCGCAGTGGGAAGAAAAGTCGAGGTCCTTTTTGCGAGAGAGACATTTCGGGAGAGAAACAATGAAATATAAAGCTGGAATCGTTTTGTTGGTGGCGATCGCGGCGGCGGGTGTGAGCGGTTCGACGGTTGCCGCGCGGAATCCGCAAGAGAAAAAGCAAGAGGCCAAAGCGCTGCCGGGCGAATCGCAGATTGTCTTGGCACAATGGAATGAAATCGGACGCAAGCTGATGGCCATGGCTCAGGATTGGCCGGAAGACAAGTACGACTACAAAGTGACGCCCGCGGTGCGCAGTTTTGCGGAGCAGTTGCTGCACGTCGCCAATGGCATGTATTACTTCACCAATCCGGTGCAGGGACAAGCGCCGCCACCCGAAGCGGAGCGGAGCAAATACAAAAGCAAAGATGAAGTGGTCGCTTATTTGAAAAAGGCCATCGAAGATGGTGCGGCGGAAATCAAGGCCAAGGGCGATAAAGGAATGTCCGATCCGGTGACCGATCCGGAAAGCAAACAGACCATGCACGCGCTGGATGCGGCGTACGGAACGATCGAGCATTCCGGCGAGCACTATGGACAGCTGGTGGAATATTTCCGCGTTGCCTCGATGGTGCCGCCGGAGTCGCGGCCGAAGAAGTAGGACGCCGGAAAAATTTGCAGAAAAAGAGCGGCCGAGGTTCGCGAACCGCAAGCATCCTGGGCCGCTCTAATTATTTCATTAGTCAGCGATTAGGTGGAGGCCGCGTTGGAAACCCCGCGTTGCAGCAAGCGGTGAGTTGTGTGGCCTCGGCAGTGGGCGGCTGGCAAGTTTGTCCGGAGCAGACGATGGCCATCGGTTTGTCCGCGGGCAGATGCGGCAAAGTTTCTCTCAACGCCGCGGGAAGATGCGACGTGTCCATGCCAGGAGTCACGCGCAGCACTGCTTTGCCAAAGCGGAAGTGGCGACGCGCGGCGAGTTCCAGCGATTGCGCCACCCAATCGTCGGCTGCGCCGGTCACCACGATTTGCAACGGATGATGAACAAAAAGTGTGGCGGCCAGGCCGTAGGTCGCTGCGAAGAGTCCGTATTGTGGAGCGATCTTGGCGAAAGCCTCCAATGTTTTTTCCGCAAAAGCGAAATAGCGGTTGTCATCAGTAAGCGCATGTAACCGCACTAGTGCGATTGCTGCGATGGAATTTGCGCCGGGCGTTGGCGAATCCTGAAACGGTTTGCGGCGAATATCCAAGCCGCCCATGGGTGCGGCGTCGTGGGCGCGATCGAAGAAGCCGCCGCCTTCGGCGTCGCCATAACGAGCGATCGTGAGATCCATCGTTTTCTGTGCCGCGGTGAAATAGCGAGCGTCCAGTGTTGTCTCGTACGCGTCGAACAGCGCCAGCACGCCGAAAATTTGATCGTCGAGCGAACCTTCCAGCAGCGGCCCGCCGAGGCGATGGCCGAACCCGCGCGCTTCACTCCACGCCTCGCTGCAACATGCGATCCAGCGTTTTGAGCGCGAATCGGCGCGCTCCTCTGCGACGAAAACTCGAGGTATTGCCGGCATCCAGATACGCCGATACGAACATGGCGTTCCACGCGACGTACATGGTTTGGTCGATGTAGGGCGTTGGGCGCGGGAGCCGGGCGGCGAACATTTTTCCTTTCGCGGCGGAATGGTTTCGCGCACCGCGGTTTCAGCTCAAGGCTCGAGTTGGTGGCGATTTCTCCGGGGTCGCGTGCTATCCACAAAACATTTTTCGCGGGATTGTGGTGCATTTCGCCGTGCGCTTCCACGTCGTAATACAAGCTCCATCACGCGCGCTTCTTGCGTGTTCAGCGCGGCGCGCAGCTCCGTCGAGCGTCCAGGTGAAATAGTCGCCGTCGTCATCCAGCGAAACAGTCGGCGTCCTGGCTGGCGTAAAATCCGCCTTCTTCTGATCGGATAAACCTTTCGTTGACCCAAGCGATGATGCCTTCGGCCGTTTCCCTCAAACGTCGAATTCTGAGTGATTTGCCATCCGTGGAGATAATTCCGCAGCAGCTCGGAATTGTCGTAAGACATTTTTTCGAATGCGGCACGAGCCAGCGTTCATCGACCGAATAGCGGTGGAAGCCGCCGGCGAGCTGATCGTAGACGCCGCCGCGAGCCATTTTGTCCAGCGTCGCTTTCCGCCATCGCGAGCAGATGCTTTTCGCCCGTTTGCTGATAGCGCTCGAGAATCGAGATCCATTGCCGAGGAATGCGGAAATTTCGGCGACGTTGCCGAAGCCGCCGTTCTTGATGTCGAACAGTTCGCGTGACGGAAGAATCTGCGCGTTACGACCTCGGAGAATCGAAGGCGCCGCGCGCACCGCTGAAAACTTCAGCTTTGGCGACGGCCTCGACGAGTGAACCGGCTGCGCGCTCCACTTCGGTGCGCTTGCTTGCGATAAGCATCGGCGACCGCGCGAAGCACGCGATTGAAATCCGGGACGGCCGGAGTGATCGTCGGGCGGGAAATACGTGCCGCCGAAAAACGGCCGGCCTCCGGGAGCAGAAATCCGGTGAGTGGCCAGCCGCCTTGTCCGGAGATGGCGCTGATGGCGACTTGATAGCGCGAATCGACGTCGGGGCGTTCGTCACGATCAACTTTTACGGCGATGAAATTTTCGTTGATGATGCGGGCGATCTCGGGATTTTCGTAAGTCTCGCGGTCGATGACGTGGCACCAGTGACACCAGACGGCACCGATGTCGAGCAGGATGGGTTTGTCTTCCGATTTAGCCCGTGCGAAAGCCGCGTCATTCCATTCATGCCAATCGATGGGCTGATGCGCGGCAGATCGCAGGTAAGGGCTGGCGGAATCTTTCAGGCGATTTTCAGTGGTGTTTGACAAGAGACAGACCCGGATTTCGCAGAGCTTCAGCTCGAAACTATTGATGAGGATGGTCGATCGAACGACAGGCTTTCCACTGCACGATATCGCTGGAACCCAGATCGCGCGGATCGAGCGGTTTACGGCCCGCGAAGCCTTCGTCCTGGCGATGATAAAAGCGGATGCGATCTTCGCCAAGTCTCCAGCAGAGATACACGTCCTGTTATCGATGATGCGCCGGAAAATCCAGCAGTCCGATATCGAGATCCTTGATGACGCAGCCAGTCTCCATGATTTGGGTCAACGCCGAGCTAAAAGTTTCCGCGAGCTGCTGGTGCTCGCGCGCACCGCTGCGAGTTTTTCGTACGGCACGATCACCCCACCCATCACCGCGATCCGCGAAGACACGGCTGACAAATCGCTCTCCAGTCCCGACGAGTTTCTTGCGGCAGCCCATGGCTTCCACCAAAACCGGTTCGATTTCACGGCGAGCGCGCTCCGCCTCGGTGAGCGTGAACAGCCGCCGAGGTACTTCGGGTGTGCCCTCTGGGTCTAAATCGTCGTCTTCATCGGGCATCGGGTGACCTGTGGTTCGGAGTTTCAGTTTCAGCAACGGTTGAATGTTTAACGGCCGGCACTGATTGGATGCCGCGAATACCAAAGATTGTGCTGGGACTTTTGCGAACGGTGGTTGACGTTTGCGAAAGGCTAGTCTTGACGCGATGCTACCGCAAAGACCGGAGCGGGTCGAGTTACAAACTGCAAAAGCTTCGAGGGGCGTCAGCCGCCGATAAAAACCATCGAGCGCGAGGGCTGGCGGAAGTCAATTTTGTTGATGCGATGGCCTTCTTCTTTTTCCATCACCACGGCGCGAATGAAAGCGGCGATGTCGTCGTCGCTGGCACCGCCGCGCAGCAGCGGACGCAGGTCGTGGTCGTCTTTGCTGAAGAGACAGGTGCGAATTTTACCGTCGGCAGTGAGCCGGATGCGAGAACAGTGTCCACAAAACGGCTGGGTTACAGGAGCGATCAGCCCGATTTCGCCAGAATTGCCGTCGGCGAACCGATATTTCAGCGCCGTTTCGCTGGCGTGATGCGGAATTTCTTCGAGCGGCCAGCATGCGTGAATGCGTTGGCGGACTTCCGCGGCGGGCACCACTTTGCCGCGGCTCCAATGGCGATCGCCATCGAGCGGCATGAACTCGATGAAGCGCATGATCAGCGCGCGCTGGCGAGCGAACGCGGCAAAATCTTCGATTTCGTCGTCGTTGATGCCGCGCACCAAAACTGCGTTTACTTTGGCGGGCCCGATCGAGGAAGCCTGCACCGCGTCGATGCCCGCCATCACGGAACTAAAAAGACTGGTGCGGGTAATTTGCGCAAAACGGTCGGCATTCAGCGAATCAAGACTGACATTGATGCGCTGCAGGCCCGCGGCCACCAGGCGGTCGAGCCGTACCGCGAGTTGATGACCGTTGGTGGTCATGGAAATTTCTTCCATGCCCACGGAGCGCAGATGAAAAATGAAGTCTTCCACACCGGGGCGAACGAGCGGTTCGCCGCCGGTCACGCGGACTTTGCGAATGCCCAAGATTTGAAAAACGTGCGCGAGGCGGGTGAGTTCGGGCCAGGACAGAATTTCGTCGTAATCGCGATAGTTTTCAGGGTCAGCGGAACGGCAATAGACGCAGCGAAAATTGCAGCGATCGGTGACCGAGATACGCAGATCGGTAATTTGTCGGCCGAATTTGTCTTGCAGACTCATAAAGGGTGCATCGTTTCAGACGCTATCAAAACGAAAATTTAGCCGGTCGACACCAAATGGCCGAATAGCCGCGTTCCACCGAGCAAAACACGCATTGCGCTTACCTTCACCAGTCTAGTGTGGTGACGTAGGCATAGCAATTCTGTGGCAACGGTTGCTCGCTTCAACAACCAAGAGGGAATTCGTCATCACGGTGATGAGGTTGCGGCACCCTATTCGCGGTGCGATACTTCTTGTTCGCAATCATTCGTATGCTAGCGGCGGCGGGTATTTCGGCGCCGGGCAGTGTCGGGCATCGAGGGGGCTTTATGGCGTTTCGGGATCAATGGATTGAAAAGCGCGAAGCGGAGCAGGCCGGCGCCAACGGCAACCGCAACATGTCGCAGATGCACTTTGCGCGCAAAGGCGTCATTACCGAAGAAATGCGCTTTGTCGCCGAGCGCGAAAAGATTGCGCCCGAACTGGTCCGCGACGAAATCGCCGCGCGGCCGCATGATCATCCCCGCCAACATCAACCACCGCAATCTCGAACCCATGGGCATCGGCATCGCCACCAAGTGCAAGATCAACGCCAACATCGGCAATTCCGCCGACGACCTCCAATATCGACGAAGAACTGGAAAAGCTGCATCACGCCGTCCACTACGGCGCCGACACGGTGATGGACCTTTCCACCGGCGGCGACATCCCCGAAATCCGCAAGGCGATCATCGACGCATCGCCCGTTCCCGTCGGCACGGTGCCGATCTACGAAGCCATCTCGCGGGTGCGCGCGTCCGGAAGATCTGACCATCGACTTGATGCTGGAAGTGATCGAAGAGCAAGCCGAGCAGGGCGTGGATTACATGACCATCCACGCCGGCGTGCTGCTCGAATACGTGCCCCTGGTACGCAAGCGCATCACCGGCATCGTCAGCCGCGGCGGGTCGCTGATGGCCCAATGGATGGAGCATCACAAGAAGCAGAACTTCCTCTACGAAAACTTCGAACGCATCTGCAAGATTTTCAAGAAGCACGACGTCAGCTTCTCGCTTGGCGATGGCCTGCGCCCCGGCTGCATCGCCGACGCCAGCGACGAAGCGCAATTTGCCGAACTGAAAACCCTCGGCGAGCTGACCAAGAAAGCCTGGGAAGACGATGTCCAGGTGATGATCGAAGGCCCCGGCCACGTGCCGCTGGACAAGATCAAGGAGCAGGTCGAGAAAGAAATGGAGTTGTGCCACGAGGCGCCGTTCTACACGCTGGGCCCGCTGGTGACCGACATCGCCCCCGGCTACGACCACATCACCAGCGCCATCGGCGCCGCGATGATCGGCTGGCACGGCGCGTCGATGCTGTGCTACGTCACGCCCAAAGAACACCTGGGCCTGCCCAATCCGGAAGACGTGAAGCAGGGCATCATCGCCTACAAGATCGCGGCCCACGCGGCCGATGTCGCCCGCCACCGTCCCGGCGCTCGCGATCGCGACGACGCGCTCAGCTACGCGCGCTTCATCTTCGATTGGAACAAGCAGTTCGAGCTGTCGCTCGATCCCGAGACGGCGCGGGCCATGCACGACGAGACCCTGCCCGACGACTTCTACAAGGAAGCGGAGTTCTGCTCCATGTGCGGGCCGAAGTTCTGCTCCATGAACATCACCCAATTCGCCGACGCCGAAGGCGGCCACGACCAAACCGAGCGGAAACAAAAATTTGTCGAACTATTAGCGAAAGTTCAAGCTGCCGGCAATTAACTCTTTGGCAACAATTTTCGCAGTGCAGGCTGCCACGCTTTCGATCACTTCCTTAGTACTCCCGCTCTAGCCCAGCCGGCATATCGCCACGCCCTGCGGCCCTGATTACCATTTAGAACAGAGTTGCGGCTTGCCCGGTATTCCGAGCAACCGCGGCGGTAAGATAGAAAAACGGTTTCCCTCGTTTCAGGTCGGACAAAGATGTCGAAGCCCGAAGTCATCGAACGCGATCTACCGGTGAAGGATGTGGTTGCCCCGGCAGGCCAGGCACTGCAAGTGCTGGTGGTCGACGATTCCCCCGTCTACCGCAAATTGGTGGAGCACGCCCTGGAGGGCGGCCCATACTCGCTGCTGTTTGCCAAGAGCGGGCGTGAAGCGCTGGAACTGTTCGCGCGCTATTTGCCATCCATCGTCATTACCGACTGGATGATGCCGGACATTTCAGGATTGGAACTTTGCGAGCGGATTCGCTCCGACGTGCACCGCGGCTATACCTACATCATCCTGCTCACCAGCATCGCGGAAAAAGACAACGTGGTGAAGGGCCTGGCCGCCGGCGCGGATGATTACCTCACTAAGCCATTCGATCCCGCCGAATTGCTGGCGCGCATTGGCGTAGGGCGCCGTATTATCGATTTACACCGGCAGATTGATGCGAAAAACAAACTATTGGAAGAATTGGCGCACACCGATGCCTTGACCGGCTTGCCTAATCGCCGCGCCATCGAAGAGTGGGCATCGCGGCAACTGCGCGGAGCGGTGCGACATGGGTTTCCGTTCTGGGTGGTGCTGGTCGATTTGGACACTTTCAAGGGCGTGAATGACACGCACGGACACATTGCCGGCGACCGGTTGCTGCAGGGTTTTTCTGAAATTTTAAAAACTGTGATTCGCGCCTCGGACATCTGCGGGCGCTTGGGTGGCGACGAATTTCTGCTGGTAGTCACTCACGTGGATGCCGACGGAATTTTGAAGACGGTCGAGCGCTTCCGCGAGAAGCTTTCGTCGAAACAGTTTCAGATCGGCGACGAGAGCATCACCATTACCGCCAGCTTTGGGATTGCCGGCTTCCACGGGCCGGAAATCGTTGACTTCAATACACTGGTGCGCCGCGCTGACAAGGAACTGTATGCCGCGAAGCACGCCGGTCGTAATCGGGTAAAGATCGAAATTCCGCAGGTGGTCTAGAAGTCTTGCGTGGGACGTGGCCCGAGATTCCTTCCTGGCTGAAGCTTCCAGTTCCAAAATGAAACTACGCTGTCGTTCGCGGCGAAAGGGTTGCTGATGGGATTTGTGCGGGTGGCGGACGTTGCAGCGATCCCTCCAGGCCGAATTCTGGAAGCGAATGTCGGCGGAACGAGCATCGCGATCGCCAATGTGGACGGTAAGCTGTTTGGCATCAGCAATATATGCCTGCACAGGGGCGGACCTGTAGGGCAAGGTCCGCTGGAGGGTAAAATTGTTACATGCCCATGGCATGGGTGGGCTTTCGACGTTACGACCGGAGCTTTGGTCCACAGTCCAACCGCCGGATTGGCTTGCTATCCAGTGGAGGTCCGGGATAGCGACGTATTTATTGACGTCGATTCTGCCAGCACTGCGATTTAAGTCTCCTAGAATCAGTAAGATTAACGGATGACGTCGCGTTCGTGAGGCCATCCGGGTTCACTTTGCACTCTCGCCACGGCAAATTCAGCTAACCCTCATATTTTGTTTCGCTTTTTCCCCTTCGCCGTGTATATTGCTGGCCGACTTCGCGCGCCTCGATGGCTATTCCGACCCCCCAACGACATTACTGGATCTTTGGCACCGACCCACATGCCTACCACTGGGACACTTTGTTCGTTAAGGGTAAGGAAATGTGGCACGGGGCCAACTCCAAACCCGACGCGATTCGCGCCCTGAAACAGGTGCGCAAAGGCGACCGGGTGCTGTGTTACCACGGGACCCCCGAGCGGTCGCTTTACTCCATCGCCGAGGTCACCCGCGACCCTTACCCCGATCCGCACGACCGCAAAGAGAAAAACCTGGTGTCGGACCTGCGGGCCTTCGACAAGCTGCCGCGGCCGGTGACGTTAGCGGAGATGCGCGCCAATCCCGCGCTGAAAAAAGTGAAGCTGCTGAAAAATGTGCGGCTGGTGGTCTCCGCCATCACCGAGGCGGAGTATCAGGAATTGTTGCGCATGGCCGGCATCGTGGCGACCCCGGGACTTCCTCTACCCTGAAATTCCTGCCGCCAGATCGTTTGCAATGCTGCGCGCTGGTCAACGGTCCCTGCGGTTGATCGGTCCACGGAGTAGACGATGGAGATAATCACGCGCTTGGGGATTTTGCTGGTTAGTGTGGCCATGCTGATGACTGCGTTTCCCAAAAATTCGCACAATGATTCGCTGTTGGACGGAATCCCCAGCGGCAAGACTCGCGTGGTGGATTTGAGCTACGCGATAAACGACAAGCTGGTGCCTTGGCCGGGTGACGAAAAAGTGTTTGAAGCCAAGACCAATGCCACCGTGGAGAAAGACGGGTACTACACGCGCAGCTTCTGGATGCTAGAGCACTACGGCACGCACCTGGATGCGCCGATTCATTTTCCGCCTGGAAAGGCCACCGTCGATCAGATCGAAGCGAGGAAATTCTTTGGACCGGCGGTAGTGATCGATGTGCGCGCGGAAACAGCGCAGAACGCCGATTACCTTTTGTCGATAAGCAAGATCGAAGAGTGGGAGAAAGAACACGGAAGAATTCCGTCGGGCGGAATTGTGTTGCTGCGGACGGGTTGGTCATCGCGCTGGCCGGATATTGGGAAGTATAGAAATCAAGATGCGCAGGGCACTATGCACTTTCCGGGATTTTCGGGCCCAGCGGCGAAGTTTTTAATTGATCGCAAGGTGAGTGGCCTGGGATGTGACACTTTGAGCGCGGATTTCGGCGCGTCCAAAGATTTTCTCGTGCATCACTTATCGCTGGGAGCGGGTCTTTACCATCTCGAGAATCTCGCGGACCTGAGCGCATTGCCCGAAGCAGGCGCATTTCTAATGGTGGCGCCGATCAAATTAGAAGGCGGTTCAGGCGGTCCGGTGAGAGTTTTCGCGATTTTGCCCTAATTCAAGATGGCCTGTAAAAATTAGCAACATTTGCACTCCGCAATACGTCTGAAACAGATAGGGTCCGTGGAAAGTTTCATGAAAACAAAATGGCTGAAGATTTTGGCGCTGGCGGGAGTGTTGGCCGGGGCGCATTGCGCCGGTCCGGTCGCGACCAGTGCGCAGGAATTCAAAGTGGAGTCGCGTACGCTGAAGAACGGCATGAAAGTGCTGGTGCAGAGCGACCACAGCATCCCCAATGTAGCGCTATATATTTTTTATCGCATTGGATCGCGCAACGAGCGCCCCGGCACTACCGGGATTTCTCATTTCTTCGAGCACATGATGTTCAACGGCGCCAAAAAGTATGGCCCCGGAGAGCTGGACAAAGTGATGGAGTCGAACGGCGGCTCCAATAATGCCTACACCACTCAGAACGTCACGGTGTACCAGGATTGGTTTCCGCGTTCGTCCATGCCGCTGATTTTCGATATTGAAGCTGACCGTATTCAGAATCTGAGTTTCGATCCGGCCAAGATCGAGTCGGAGCGTGGAGTCGTCGCTTCGGAACGGCGTACCAGCGTGGACAACGAGAATGCGGGCGTGCTGGGCGAACAGTTGTGGGCCACCGCGTTTACCGCGCATCCCTATCAGTGGCCGGTGGTCGGATGGATGAGCGACATCGAGCACTGGACCATCGATGATCTGAAGCGGCATTTTGCCATGGGCTATTCGCCGAGCAACGCCACGATGGTGGTGGTCGGCGACGTGACGGCCGACGACGTTTTCCAGTTGTGTGAAAAAACGATTGAGCCGATTCCCTCGCACGACCCGCCGCCTCCGGTGACCACCGTCGAGCCGCCGCAACTCGGCGAACGGCGTTTGGTGGTGCACAAGCCGGCGGAATTGCCGCTGCTGATGATTGGCTATCACGTGCCGCAATCCAACAACGCGGATTTTTACGCGCTGAATATTTTGCGCGCGGTGCTGTTTCAGGGAGAAAGCTCGCGGATGTATCAGCGTCTGGTGGATAAAGACCAGATCGCCCTGGATGTGGAGTCGGGGATTGAGCCGGCGTTCGATCCCACGCTGGCGATCGTTTATGCGCAGCCGAAGCAGGGCGTCGATCCTGAAAAATGTGAAAAGGCCATCTACGAAGAACTGGAACGCGCGAAAACCACGCTGATTTCCGACGATGAACTGCAAAAAGCCAAAAATATCCGGCTGATGGAATTTTATGAGCAGATGCGCACCATCAACGGTCGCGGCAATACCATCGGAACGTACGAAGTATTTTTCGGCGACTATCACAAATTATTCGATGCCGCGACAAATTACGGCGCTGTGACCAAAGAAGACGTACAGCGCGTGGCTAAGGAATATTTCGGGCCGAATAACCGCACGGTGGCGACGCTGCTCCCAGAAAACGCGCCGAAGGGTCAGGGCCAGCAATGATTTTCTCGGGGATAAGAATTCGGAAGACCCGGCAGATCTGGCTGGCCGCGGCATTGGCGATTTTGGCTGTGCCGGGATGCGGCTGCGCGGACGCGTGTCACTACGACCCGCACTCGGCGGGAGGCGCTTGCTGCGTGCCCAGCGGGCTTGCCTTGGGCAGCGTCGAGACGACGTAGAGGACGAGCTTCTCGTTGCCCTCGTTGCGGACCTGGTGGACCTGTCCTGGGGTCTCGATCCATGCGTCGCCGGCCCCATGCTGCTCGCGTTCGCAGCGCCCGTCGGCCCGGTAGACCCCGGCGGTGCCCCGCAGGACGGAGACGACGACGGGCCCGTTGTGGGAGTGCCAGATGGTGCTCGCCGCAGGCTTGATCCGCAGCTTCGACACGACGACGTCGGTCGGGCCGGTCGCATCGATGTGCAGCCCGTCCGGCAGCGCGGAGCGGACGAGCACCTCGGCGGTGACCGGCTCGGACGAGCCGCTCGAGGCCGACGCGAACGCCAGCAGACCTGTGAGGAGCAGGCTGCCGGCGACAGCCGCCAGCCCGTAGCGATCCCTGATGAGCCTGTCGCGCCGGCGCTCGCGGCGATCAGGCGTGGGCGGGACCGCTATGTCTGACATGTGAAGCTCCTATCGGAAAAGAGTGCAACCGCTGTGCGAAACATGCATGGAAGACGGGCAGGAGCGACGTCTGGATACAGGCGATGAGTGATGTCGCGCACAGCCGGATTGTGGAGTCGTCGATGCTCGAGGCGGCTTTCGCGCTGGTGAACCGCATCGATGAGGGAGTGGGTGTTTTGAGTGCTCCGGGCGTTCCTGTGAACGTACGTTCGGGCGGGGGTGCCACGGGGTGATGCGGGTTATGCGCCAGATAGGCCCACAACCCGCATCACCCCCTCGGAAAGCGCGACGCGACGCGCGGGGCACCGGCGCCCCCGGCCCTCCTCACGCCTCATCGATGCTGTCGCATGCGCTCGCCGCGCCGCGAACCGCCGAGAGCTACTCCGGCTAGGATCCCGCGCCATGTACTACGACGACGACGCAGACCTCAGCCTCCTCGACGGCAAGACCGTCGCCATCATCGGCTACGGCTCGCAGGGCCACGCCCACGCGCTGAACCTCAAGGACTCGGGCGTCGACGTCGTCGTAGGCCTGCGAGAGGGATCCGGCTCGGAGAAGAAGGCCAAGGACCACGGCCTCGAGGTGCTGCCGATCGCCGACGCCGCCAGCCGCGGCGACCTCGTGATGATGCTCGTGCCCGACGAGCTGCACCGCAGCGTCTACGAGTCCGAGGTTCGCGACGGCATCGCCGAGGGCAACATGCTGCTCTTCGGGCACGGCTTCTCGATCCACTACGGCGAGGTGCAGGTGCCGCCGGGCGTCGACGTGGCGCTCATCGCGCCCAAGGGCCCGGGCCACCTCGTCCGCCGGCAGTACCTCGAGGGTTCGGGCGTGCCCGGCCTCGTCGCCGTCGAGCAGGACGCCTCCGGCAACGCGCAGGCGCTTGCGCTCGCCTACGCGAAGGGGATCGGCTGCACGCGCGGCGGCGTCATCGGGACGTCCTTCAAGGACGAGACGGAGACCGACCTCTTCGGCGAGCAGGCCGTCCTCTGCGGCGGCGCGTCCGAGCTCGTCCAGGCCGGCTTCGAGACGCTCGTCGAGGCCGGATACGACCCGAAGATGGCGTACTTCGAGTGCCTGCACGAGCTCAAGCTCATCGTCGACCTCATGTACGAGAAGGGCCTCGCGGGGATGCGCTACTCGATCTCCAACACCGCCGAGTACGGCGACTACACGCGCGGCAAGCGCATCGTCACCGACGAGACGCGGGAGAACATGAGAAAGATCCTCGCCGAGATCCAGTCCGGCGACTTCGCCCGCGAGTGGATCGCCGAGAACCGCGCCGGCCAGGAGAACTTCAAGCGCATGCGCGCCGAGCAGGCCGTCTCGAAGGTCGAGACGACCGGCAAGGAGCTGCGCTCGATGATGGACTGGATCGACACGGAGTGGCACGAGTAGCGGACCCACCCGCCCGCGCGCGGCGACCGACTACACTCCGCCGGGCCGTCGCAACTGGCGTTCGGGTGGGGTTCACCACCGGGGAGCGGCGGAGCAGATGCAGCCGCACGCCTGGGCACAGACCGTCACCCCGCTACCGCAGGACGTCTGCCCATGACGACGAGCACGCAGTTGGAGATCCCCGCAGCGCTGAAGCCGTCCGACGGACGGTTCGGCTGCGGTCCGTCGAAGATCCGCCCGCAGCAGCTTGCCGCCCTGGCGGGCGAGCACGCCGCGCTGCTTGGCACCTCGCACCGCCAGCAGCCCGTCCGCGCGCTCGTCGGGCGCGTGCGCAGCGGGCTCGCCGAGCTGCTCGGCGCGCCGGACGGCTATGAGGTCGCGCTCGGCAACGGCGGCACGACCGCGTTCTGGGACGCCGCGACGCTGTCGCTCGTCCGCGAACGCTCGCTGCACCTGAGCTACGGCGAGTTCAGCCGCAAGTTCGCCGACGCGACGCGCAAGGCGCCGTTCCTCGGCGAGCCGATCGTCATCGAGGCGGTGCCGGGCGACGCGCCGCAGCCCGCCGGCGATCCCGCGGCGGACGCGATCGCCTGGGCCCACAACGAGACGTCGACCGGCGTCATGGTGCCGGTCGTCCGCCCGGCCGGCGCCGGCGATGCGCTCGTCCTCATCGACGCGACGTCCGGCGCGGGCGGGCTGCCGCTCGACGCCGCGCAGGCCGACGCCTACTACTTCGCGCCGCAGAAGAGCTTCGCCTCCGACGGCGGCCTGTGGCTCGCGCTGCTCAGCCCGGCGGCGATCGAGCGGATCGAGCAGATCGCCGCGAGCGGGCGCTGGATCCCCGAGTTCCTCAGCCTGAGCACGGCGCTCGCCAACTCGCGCCAGGACCAGACGCTGAACACGCCCGCGCTCGCGACGCTCGTGCTGCTCGCCGAGCAGCTGGACTGGATGCTCGAGCACGGCGGCCTGGAGTGGTGCGTCGGGCGCACGACCGCATCCTCGGACGCGCTGTACGGCTGGGCCGAGCGGTCGAGCTTCGCCACCCCGTTCGTGCAGGACGTCGCCAAGCGCTCGCTCGTCGTCGGCACGATCGACTTCGCCGACGGCGTCGATGCGGCGCGCGTCGCGGCGACGCTGCGGCAGTAACGGGATCGTCGACGTCGAGCCGTACCGCAAGCTCGGCCGCAACCAGCTGCGGATCGCGATGTTCCCGGCGATCGAGCCCGCCGACCTGCAGGCGCTGACCGCCTGCGTGGACTGGGTCGTCGAACGGATCGAGGCGGCGTGATGGCCGACCGCGTGCTCGTGGCCGAGGCCGTCGGCGACTCCGGGGTGGACCTGCTGCACGCCGCCGGCTTCGACGTCGAGCTCGGGATCGGCTGGTCGCGCGAGGAGCTCGCCGAGCGGATCGGCGACTACGACGCGATCCTCATCCGCTCGGCGACGAAGCTCGACGCCGAGCTGATCGGGCGCGCGACGAGGCTGCGGGCGATCGCCCGCGCCGGCGTCGGCATCGACAACATCGACGTCAGGGCGGCGACGAAGCGCGGCATCATCGTCGCCAACGCGCCGCGCTCGAACATCGTCACGGCCGCCGAGCACACGATGGCGCTGCTGCTGGCGCTCGCCCGCAACATCCCGCAGGCGCACGGCGCGCTGACGGCGGGCCGCTGGGACCGCAAGCTCTTCACCGGCACCGAGCTCATGGACAAGACCTTCGGCGTGCTCGGGTTCGGGCGCATCGGCCAGCTCGTCGCGGTGCGGGCCAAGGGCTTCGGGATGCGCGTCATCGCCTACGACCCGTACGTCGCCGCCGAGCGCTACGCGAACCTCGGCGTCGAGAAGTGCGACACGTCCGACGACCTCTACGCGCAGGCCGACTTCATCACCGTCCACCTGCCCAACACGCCCGAGACCGACGGCTGGCTCGACGCGGAGGCGTTCGCGAAGATGCGCGACGGCGTGCGGATCCTCAACGTCGCGCGCGGCTCGCTGATCGTCGACAAGGACCTCGAGGCGGCGCTCGACAGCGGCAAGGTCGCGGGCGCCGCGCTCGACGTCTTCCAGACCGAGCCGATCACCGACCACCCGCTGTTCGGCTATCCCAACGTCATCGTCACCCCGCACCTCGGCGCGTCGACGACCGAGGCGACCGACCGCGCCGGCTACCAGGCGGCCGAGCAGATCGTCGCCGCGCTGCAGGGCGGCAGCGTCACGACGGCCGTCAACGCGCCGACGATCAAGCCCGAGGACATGGAGGTGCTCGGCCCGTTCCTGCCGCTCTGCCACCACCTCGGCAAGCTCGGCACGGAGCTTGCGCTGTGCGGATCGATCGACCGCATCGAGATCGAGTGCAACGGCCGCATCGCCGAGCGCGACACGCGCCCGCTCGGCACCGCCGTGCTGCTCGGCGCGCTGCAGGGGCACACGGAGGAGCCGATCAACGAGGTCAACGCGCCCGCGATCGCCGAGGAGCGCGGCATCGAGGTGGTGGAGTCCAAGAGCACCGTCGCGCGCGACTTCACCGACCTCGTGCGGGTGAAGCTCATCTGCGGGGGCGGCACGACGACGGTTGCCGGGACGACGATCGGGCGCCGCAACCGCCCGCATCTGCTGCAGGCCTGGGGCCAGCGCTTCAACCTCCAGATCGAGCCCTACCTCACGCTGTTTCGCTACGTCGACCGCCCGGGCGTGATCGGCCGAGTGGGCATGATCTTCGGCGAGCGCAACGTCAACATCGGCTCGGCCGCCGTCGGTCACATCCCCGAGAACGGCGACCAGCAGCACGCGGTGATGATCCTCACGACCGACGCCGAGGTCTCGCAGGAGCTCATCGACGAGGTCATCGCGTCGTCGGACAACTTCCTCGACGGACGGACCGTCGCGCTCGGCTGAGGACGACCGCCCGCCCGCCGCGCGTCACGCCGCGTCGGCTGCCTCCTCGGCCGCCTCGCCCGCTTCGACGATGTCGCCGTCGGTGAAGAGGACCTTCTCCATCACCGCGCGCCATTTCGGGGTGCGCCGCAGCAGGAACTCGAGGTCCATCGCGAAGTGCTTGAACTCCTCCTGCTCGGCGTTCTGCATGATCGCCCTGGCCTCGTCGTCGCTCTCCAGCTCGATCCGCTGCTCGTACCAGCTGATCGCCTCCGCCTCCTCGATCATCGACGTGATGATCCTCGCGTACGTGCGCGACGCGTCGCTCATCTCCTCCGGCGGCTCGTGGTACTGATCGAAGCCCATCGGCGTCTCCTCCTTGGTGATGTCGTTCCCCTCGGGCACTTCCATTAAGTGCCCGCCTCGTTCGACCGCGACGAGCGATCCGCGCAACCTCACCACACACAGCTCGTCGTGTGCAGGAAAGTTGTGTGGCGTCGCTCGGTGGGCATCTTTCCAGGTCGTCACGAGACCTACCGCGTCCACGCCGGCGGGTACTGAGCACGCGGTCGCCCATGCAATGCCCGTGCGCCCGCATGCGCGAGCATGCGGCGCATGACCGATCCGCCCGACTACGCCCTGGTGGCGCGACGCCGTCGTCTACCAGGTCTACCCGCGCTCGTTCCAGGATTCCGGCACCGACGGCGAGGGCGACCTGCGCGGGATCGCCGCGCGTCTGGATCACATCCGCGACCTCGGCGCCGACGCGCTCTGGCTGTCGCCCGTCTACCCGTCGCCGCATGGCCGACGGCGGCTACGACGTCGCCGGCTACGAGGACGTCGACCCGCGCTTCGGCACGCTCGCCGACGCCGTCGCGCTGATCGCCGCCGCCCACGAGCGCGGCCTGAAGCTGCTCATGGACGTCGTGCCCTGCCACACGTCGATCGAGCACCCGTGGTTTGCAGACCATCCCGAGCGCTACGTGTGGGCGGACGGCGACGCGCCGCCGAACAACTGGGTCGCGTCGTTCGGCGGCCCGGCCTGGTCGCGCGACGAGGCGTCGGGCCGCTGGTACCTGCACTCCTTCTATCCCGAGCAGCCCGACCTCGACTGGCGCCGCGCGGACGTCCGCGCGGCGATCGGCCGGTCGCTGCGCTTCTGGCTGCGGCTCGGCGTCGACGGCTTCCGCCTGGATGCGATCGACCGCCTGCTGAAGGATCCGCAGCTGCGCGACGACCCGCCGGCGTCGGCGCCGCCGGCGCTGCCCGAGCACGGCGACGCCGGCCTGCTCGATCACGTCAACAGCCGCAACGCGCCGGACATCGGGATCGCGCTCGAGGCGCTGCGCCACGCCGCCGGCGACGACACGCTGCTCGTCGGCGAGGTCTACCTCCCGGCGGCGCAGCTCGCGCCGTACCTCGCGCACGTCGACACCGCGTTCGCCTTCGAGCTGCTGCACGCGCCGTGGGACGCCGCCGCGGTCCGCGGCGCGATCGAGGCCGCGCTCGACCCCGGCGGTGCCGCCGGGCGGGTCGCCTGGGTGCTGTCCAACCACGACTTCCCGCGCCTGCCCGACCGCGTCGGCGCGCGCAACACGCGCGCCGCCGCGCTGCTCGCGCTCACGCTTCCGGGTCCGGTCTTCGTCTACCAGGGCGACGAGATCGGGATGGCCGACGGTCCCGGCGGCGATCCGCCGCACGACCGCGCCGGGCGCGACCGCCACCGCCACCCGATGCGCTGGGACGACGACGCGCCGCACGGCGGCTTCACGGCGGCCGGCGCGCAGCCGTGGCTGCCCGCGATCGCGGTCACGGGCGGCGGCGTCGCGCAGCAGTCGGGCGACCCCGGCTCGGTCCTCAGCCTCTACCGCGACCTCATCGCGGCGCGGCGCGCGCTCGGCGCCGGGGCTCGAGTTCGTCGACGGCGTCGCCGGCGGCGTGCTCGCCTACCGCCGCGGGGACCGCCACCTCGTCGCGCTGAACATGAGCGACGAGCCGCGGCCGGCGCCGCCGGCGGCGGGCACCGTCGTGCGCGCGACGCACCCGGCGCGACATCCCGCGGGAGCGCCGGCGCCCGCGCAGCTGCTCCCGGGGGAGGGGTTCCTGGCCGAAATCCACTCGTGAGATTCGTAACGAATCGGGTATGGTCGCGCCATGGGACGAGGGATCGTCACGGCAGTGGCAACGATCGCCATGGCGCTGCTCGTCGCTGGATGCGGCGACGATTCCTCCTCCAACGCGGCGGTCACGCTGCGCTGGTTCATCTTCAACGAGCCGAGCGGCGCCCCGCAGAAGATCGCCGATCGCTGCTCGAAGCAGTCCGGCGGCAAGTACGACATCAAGTTCGAGTTCCTGCCCTCGCAGGCCGACCAGCAGCGCGAGCAGCTCGTCCGCCGCCTCGGCGCCAAGGACAGCACGATGGACCTGCTCGGGCTCGACGTCGTCTGGACCGGCGAGTTCGCGAACGCCGGCTGGCTCGCGCCCGTGCCGCCGAGCACGGCGAAGGTCGTGTCGGCGAACGTGTTCGACTCGGTCCTGCAGACCGCGCGCTTCAAGAACCGCCTCTACACGGTGCCGATCTGGTCCAACACCGAGCTGCTGTGGTACCGCAAGGATCGCGTCCCGAACCCGCCCAAGACCTGGGACGAGCTGCTCGACCAGGGCGAGAAGCTCGGGCCGTCGAAGGGGCGCTTCGCGGTGCAGGCCAACCGCTACGAGGGCCTCGTCGTGCTCGCCAACCAGCTCATCGAGTCCGCCGGCACGTCGATCCTCGCCGGTCCGACGACCATCAAGCTCGACAAGGGGCCGACCGAGCGCGCGCTGCAGATCCTCGGCCGCCTGTCGCACTCGCCGGTGCGCCCGTCGAACCTGACGACGATGGTCGAGGACGACGGACGGCGCGCGTTCGAAGGTCAGAACGGCGAGAGCAACACGAGCTTCATGATCAACTACCCCTTCGTCTATCCGTCGGCGAAGTCCAACCCGCAGGCGCAGGACATCTTCAAGGCGATGGGCGCGGCGAAGTACCCGCAGGTCGATCCCGACAAGCCGAGCAAGCCGCCGATCGGCGGCATCAACATCGGCATCTCCGCGTACTCCAAGCACAAGGCGGCGGCGTTCGCGGCGGCGGAGTGCCTCGTCAAGCCCGAGAACCAGCTCGAGGTCGCGACCCTCGGCGGGCTGCCGCCGGTGCGCTCGGACCTCTACGACCGCCCTGAGATCGAGAAGATCTACCCCGGCTTCGCCCAGCTGATCAAGACCTCGATCCAGGACGCGGCGCCGCGGCCGTCGATCTCGCCGGCCTATCAGGACCTGTCGCTGGCGATCCAGCGCGCGCTGCACCCGACGACGAAGATCGATCCGCAGAACGTCGGGCCGACCTACGACGAGCTGCGCGAGCAAGGTCGAGCAGGCGATCAAGCGCGAGGGCCTGCTGTGACCGCCGTCCCGGCCGGGCGCAAGAGCGAGGCGCGGGCCGACCGCGACGAGCGACAAGACGAAGGCCGAGCGCAAGCTCGGGCTCCTGCTGTGCGCGCCCGCCGTCTTCGTGATGCTGCTCGTGACGCTCTATCCGATCGGCTACGCGCTCGTCCTGTCGGTGCAGAAGGTCGACCTGCGCTTCCCCAACGAGAGCGGGTTCGTCGGCCTGGACAACTACGCCGCGGTCCTGAAGTCCGACCTGTGGTGGCAGGACCTGTTCAACAACGGCTTCATCACGGTCACGACCGTCGTCATCGAGCTCGTGCTCGGCATGGCGCTCGCGCTCGTCATGCACCGCGCGATCTTCGGCCGCGGGCTCGTCCGCACCGCGGCGCTGATCCCGTACGGCATCGTCACGGTCGTCGCCGCCTTCGCCTGGTTCTTCGCGTTCGACCCCAACAGCGGGTTCGTCAACCAGCTCGGGATCTTCTCCGCCGACAAGGCCTGGTTCGGCGACCGCTGGAGCGCGTTCTCGGTGATCATCATGGCCGAGGTCTGGAAGACGACGCCGTTCATGGCGCTCCTGCTGCTCGCCGGCCTCGCGACGATCGACGAGGGCCTGTACGAGGCCGCCAAGGTCGACGGCGCGAGCGCCGTCCAGCGCTTCTTCCGCATCACGCTGCCGCTGCTCAAGCCGGCGCTGCTCGTCGCGCTGCTGTTCCGCACGCTGGACGCCTTCCGCGTCTTCGACTCGATCTTCGTGATGACGCGCGGCTCGCAGGACACCGAGTCGCTGTCGATCCTCGGCTACAACCAGCTCATATCGCGGCTGAACCTCGGCCTCGGCTCGGCCGTGTCGGTGCTGCTGTTCCTGCTCGTGCTGATGATCGCGTTCGTCTTCGTGAAGGGCTTCGGCACGTCCGTGCCGTCGCAGGGAGATCGCAAGTGACGCGCAACAGCCCCAAGGCGGCCGTCGGCTGGACGATCGGGCTCGCCGTCGTGATCGTGTACGCGCTGACTCCGGTGCTGTGGCTCGTCTCGCTGTCGCTGAAGACGCCGGAGACCGTCGCCGACAAGCGCTTCATCCCGAAGGAGATCTCCTTCGACAACTACAGCGCGCTGTTCGAGGGCGGCTTCGACAGCCCGCTGCTGCGGCCGCTCATCAACTCGATCGTCATCGCGCTGATCGCGACGATCATCGCGGTCACGCTCGCGTCGTTCACCGCCTACGCGATCGCGCGGCTGGACTTCCCGGGCAAGTTCCTCATCCTCGCCGGCGCGCTCGCGATCGCGATGTTCCCGCCGATCTCCGTCGTCGGCCCGCTGTTTGACATGTGGCGCACGCTCGGCCTGTACGACACGTACGTCGGCCTGATCATCCCGTACCTCACGTTCGCGCTGCCGCTGGCGATCTACACGCTCGTCGCGTTCTTCAGAGAGATCCCATGGGAGCTCGAACAGGCCGCCCAGGTCGACGGCGCGACCCCCTGGCAGGCGTTCACGCGGATCATCCTGCCGCTCGCCGCGCCCGGCGTCTTCACCGCGGCGATCCTCGTGTTCATCTTCGCCTGGAACGACTTCGTCTTCGCGATCACGCTCACGTCGTCGGACGCGGCACGGACCGTGCCGGCGGCGCTCGCGTTCTTCACGGGCGAGTCGCAGTTCAGCGCGCCGACCGGCAACATCGCGGCCGCCGCGGTGCTCGTGACGATCCCGATCATCATCTTCGTGCTCATCTTCCAGCGGCGCATCGTCGCTGGCCTCACGGCGGGCGCCGTCAAGGGATAGGAGGACTCCCGCAATGGCCGACATCAAGCTGCACGACATCACGAAGCGCTACGCGGACGGCACCGAGGCCGTCAAGCACATGAACCTCGAGATCGAGGACGGCGAGTTCATGATCCTCGTCGGCCCGTCGGGCTGCGGGAAGTCGACGGCGCTGCGGATGATCGCCGGCCTCGAGGACATCTCCGAGGGCGAGCTGCTGATCGGCGACCGCGTCGTCAACAACCTCTCGCCGCGCGACCGCGACATCGCGATGGTCTTCCAGAACTACGCGCTGTATCCGCACATGACCGTGCGCCAGAACATGGGCTTCGCGCTGAAGCTCGCGAAGGTGCCGCAGGCCGAGATCGACAAGAAGGTCGAGGATGCCGCGCGCACGCTCGACCTCACCGACCACCTCGACCGCAAGCCCGCCAACCTCTCCGGCGGCCAGCGCCAGCGCGTCGCGATGGGCCGGGCGATCGTGCGCGACCCGCAGGTCTTCCTCATGGACGAGCCGCTCTCGAACCTCGACGCCAAGCTGCGCGTGCAGATGCGCACGGAGGTCTCGCGGCTGCAGCGCGACCTCTCGACGACGATGGTCTACGTCACCCACGACCAGACCGAGGCGATGACGCTCGGCGACCGCGTCGCGGTCATGCGCTCGGGCGTGCTGCAGCAGGTCGACACGCCGCGACATGCTCTACAACGACCCGGTCAACATCTTCGTCGCGGGCTTCATCGGCTCGCCGGCGATGAACTTCTTCTCGGGCACGATCAGCGGCGACAAGCTGAAGCTGCCGTTCGCCGAGGTCGCGGTGCCGGAGGGTGTCTCGCACGCGGGCGAGGTCATCGTCGGCATCCGGCCCGAGGACTTCGAGGACGCGCGCTTCGCGCCCAAGGACCACCCGGCCGGCTTCGAGTTCGAGGCGCCGATCGAGGTGCTCGAGTCGATGGGGTCGGAGATCTACGTCTACTTCTCCTTCCAGGGCGGCGAGGTCAGCTCCGACGAGCTCGCCGAGCTCGCGCGCGACTCGGGCATCGCGGAGACGCCGAGCGGCGGCGCGGGCCTGGCCGTCGCGCGGCTGAACCCGGAGTCCGATGTCCGCCAGGGCCAGCGCGCGAAGCTCTGGTTCGACGCGGCGAAGCTGCATCTCTTCGATCCCAGCGACGGGTCGAGCCTGCGGCGGGCGAAGGCCGAGCAGGAGGCGGCGGCGCAGGCGACGCAGGAGGCCGTGGCGGCGGAGGCCGTGGACGGGGAGGCCGTGGACGGGGAGGCCGTCGAGGCGGAGGCCGAGCAGGACCCGCCGGCACGCGCCGGCGCAGAGCACGACGACGAGACGACGCCGGAGTAGCCTTCCCGCGATGCGGATCGGCGTCCTCGGCACCGGCATCGTGGGGCGGACCCTCGCGAGCGCGCTGCTGAGCAACGGCCACGAGGTGCGGCTCGGCTCGCGGACGGCCGGCAACGCGGCCGCGGTGGCGTGGGCGCAGGAGATCGGCGGCCCCGCGAGCGAGGGGACGTTCGCCGATGCGGCGGGCTTCGGCGAGCTCGTCGTCAACGCGACCGCGGGCGCGGCGTCGCTGGACGCGCTGGCGCTGGCGGGCGCCGAGCAGCTCGCGGGCAAGGTGCTCGTCGACGTCTCCAATCCCCTGGACTTCTCGCAGGGCATGCCGCCGACGCTCACGGTCTGCAACGACGACAGCCTCGCCGAGCAGATCCAGCGGGGGTTCCCCGACGTGCGGGTCGTCAAGACGCTGAACACGGTCACGGCCGCCGTCATGGTCGATCCCGCGTTGGTCCCCGGGACGCATACGATCTTCGTCGCGGGCGACGACGCCGACGCCAAGGCAGAGGTGAGCGGATCTGCTCGCGAGTTCGGCTGGCCCGCCGCGTCGATCCTCGACCTCGGCGACATCGGTGCGGCGCGCGGCATGGAGATGTACCTGCCGCTGTGGCTGCGGCTGTGGGGTGCCTGCGGCACGCCGGTGCTGAACGTCGAGGTGCGGGCGGGGGAGTAGGGGCGGCGGTCGGGCTCGTGGGCGGCGGTGCCGCTTGCGCTTGGGAACAGCATCGATGAAGAAGGGGAGGGAGCCAACGTGCAGGTCGGCTTGGGGGTGTGGGGCTTTACGCAGCCTCAGCCTTCGTAAAGCCCCACACCCCCTGCTCCGGCGCCGATCGGAAGGGTCCATCCGCAGACGGGACGGCGGCGCGCGACGCTCGCCCGCGAGGTGTCTGAGGCGAACCAGCGTGGCGCGTACCTGTTCGTATGGAACACATCCGCGCCACGCTGGTCCGTGAGCGGCCGCGGCGAACCCAGCGTGGCGTGAACCTGTTCGTATGGAACACATCCGCGCCACGCTCCCCCTGGCGTGGATGGTCAACGCGCCCAGCCCGAGGGCCAACGCGCCGCTGGCAACCGCAGACCCGGCCTGCACGTCCGCTCCGACCCCTCCTTCATCGATGCTGTTCGCAAACGCCTCGTAGCGCCGCGACCGACCGAGCGACCCGACGACCCGCACGACCCGACGACCCGCGCGAGCCCTACCGCCCCCGCCGCACCCGCTCGATCGCCTCGTCGCTCCACTCGTGCGTGCGCATGATCCGGTAGCGCTCGCTCGACAGCCGCTGGTAGGCGTCGGTCTCCGTCTCGCGGCGGCCGATCAGGTCGGCCTCGCGCAGGATCGCGACGACGGGCAGGTACTCCTCGTGAAACCAGCGCAGCGCGGTCTGGGCGCGGTCGAAGTAGCCCTCGTCGTGCTGGCTGAGGCGATAGCCCCACGCCTCGACGCCCTCGGCGAGGCAGCCGTACTCCATCGGGTCCGTCAGCGCGATCCGCTCGCGCGCGTCGGGCGGCAGCGGGACGCGCTCGTGAAACAACCGCTCGTGGCTCTTCAGCGGCAGGTCGCCGAGCGTGATCGTTCGGTCGGCGGCGACCTGCGTGATGACCTCGACGACGCGGGCGTCGATCGTGTCGCGCCCCTGCACCCGAGCGACCGCGACGCGGTGGTGGCCGTCGCGGACGAAATGCAGCTCGCCGACGCGGTAGACGTCGATCGGCGGCAGCGCCACCCCGCGCCGCGAGGCCTCGGCGATGCGCTCGAAGCGCGCCCGCGCGCGCGACGACGTCGGGCGAAACTCGCGGTCGAACTCCTTGCGCCGGTCGACGGTCCCGACGATCGACTCGATCGGGATCGACTTCACGCCGAGGTCGCGCTCGCCGACGCGGCCGAGCGCCTCGACGACCTCGTCGAAGGAGAGCATGACGTCGACGTCGCCGGGCTCCAGGCGCAGCAGCGCGCTCAGCTGCGCGAGCACCCGCCGCCGCCGCGCGCGCAGGAAGTCGTCCTGCGCATCCTGCGTCGGAAACCCGGTTTCGCGCGCCATCGTCCCTACATGATGATCAGCGCCGCGCGCGCGTCTGCAAGTCGATCGTCTCGGCGCGTGCCAGCAGCATCGTCAGGCCGCTGCGCGGGTCGCGCGGCGAGGCGCGCCGCTCACGCAGGACGACCGCCGACCACACCCCGCCGGCGTCGAGCTCGCCCGCCAGCGACAAGGCGACCTCGCGCGGCACGAAGCCGACCTGCGCGCCGCCGGGCGCCAGCACGGCGATCGCGTTGGGATCGTGCGCGTTGTCGGGCTCGCGGCGCAGGGTCAGCACGGAGCCGGGGGAGACCTCAGGCGACTGCAGCACGTCGTCGTGGAAGCGCGCGGCGCCGGCGACACCGGTCACGACGAGCCCGCGCGCGGCCAGCTCGGGCGCGTCGTGCGCGAGGTAGCGCCCCGAGTCCGGATCGACGACCGTGTAGCCCGCCACCCAGACGATCGTGCCGTCGTCGGGATACCAGTAGCGCTCGTCGTGGATCACCGCTACGTCAGCGACGCGCACACCACCAGCGCCACCGCGACCTGCACCGCCGCGGAGACGAGCGTCGCCGGATGCAGCTTCTCCTCCTGGCATACGACACCGAGCTTGCCCGGGGTGAGCAGGTCCAACACGACGAATCCGACCGCCTGCGCGCCGACGCCGACCGCCCCGTAGACGAGCGCGTCGTCGAGGCCGTGCCAGCCCGCGCCGGTGAAGAAGATCGCAAACCAGAGGATCAGCCCGAGCGAGACGAGCGCCGTCGCCGCGAGCACGGCGGCGTTCGGGTTGCCCTCCATGACGAGCGCGCCGAGCTTGCCGGGCGTCAGCGCGTCGATGACGAAGAAGCCGGCGACGAGCACGACGAGGCCGACTCCCGAATAGGCGAGCACCTGGCCGACGAGATCCAGCATGCGTCGATCACTCCCTCAAGCGATCACGTGCGGCACGAACCGCGACGTGTTGGTGGTCAGCAGCCCGTCGCTCTCGCGGATCCCCAGCCCCGCGGGCTCGACGTCGACGGTCCAGACGCCGAGCACCGGGCGCGCGCCGCCGCCGTAGTCGCCGAGGTCGGTGTACGCCTGCACGACGAAGCCCTCCTCGCCGTACGCCTGATCGGGCCCCTCCTCGACGACGTCGCCGTCGAGCACGACGACCGCGTTGGCGCCCTCGCGGGCGAGCAGCGGCTTGCGGACGAAGCTGTCCAGGCCCGCCGGCTGCTCGCCCTCGAACCACGCCGGCAGGACGTGCGGGTTCTCCGGGAAGAGGCGGTGCAGCACCGGCAGGATGCCCTTGTTGGACCACAGCATCTTCCAGATCGGCTCGATCCAGATCGTCTGGCCGGGCTGGTCGCCCATGTGCTCCAGCGCCCGCGAGCCGAAGTCCTCGCGCACCATCCACTCCCACGGATAGAGCTTGAACGCGGTCCGCACCGGGTTGCCCGCGAGGTCGACGAAGCCCTGCCCGTCGAGATAGCCGAGGCTCTCGATCGCCATCAGCTCGCACATGAGGTTCGCGGCCCGCGCCGTCTCCGAGAGGTAGCCGATCGTCATGAAGTCCTCGCCGGACTGCTCGGCGTTGCGTGTGCAGCATGTGCAGCCGCTCGCCGGGCAGCCGCCCCGCCTGCGCCAGCTCGCGCCAGCGCGCGACGAGCAGCTCGTGCAGCAGGTTCCACTGGTCGACGCCCTCGCCGAAGACGTCGCGCGCCCAGAACCACTGCACGGCGGCCGACTCGAGCAGCCCGGTCGGCGTGTCGGCGTTGTACTCGAGCAGCTTCGGCACCCCGTCGTGGCCGTAGGCGAAGTCGAAGCGGCCGTAGAGCATCGGCGGCTCGCTCTCCCAGGTCTCGGTGATGCGCGGCACCGCCCAGCCGGGGATCCCCATCTGCGAGAAGAGGTTCTCCTCGATGATGTAGTCGCCGGCCTCGATGAGCATCTCGAGCATGAGCCGCGCGACCGCCTCGGTGTCGTAGACCTCCTCGCTCGTCAGCGAGTAGTAGGCGCCCTCGTGCCAGTAGGAGATCTCCTCGCCGTCGGGCAGCGGCGTCTTCCAGTAGATGAGGCCCTGCTCCTCGATCGTGGCGGGCCAGCCGTTGCGCGGTTCGATGTCGTGGCGGTCCACTCATCCCCCGCCGGAGAAGAAGCCGCCGCCGCCGATCGTCTTGCCGGTCGGGCGCCCGACGCCGCCGCTGCGCCCGCTGGAGCCGAACCCGCCGCGCCTGGCGAGCGCCGCCTTGTCGGTCGAGTTGATCCGGTCGCCCGCGCCGGCGAACGACCCGCGACCGAGCCCGGGCGCGCCGAAGAACCAGAAGAAGCCGGAGTTGTCGCCACGGTCGCAGTAGTCGTTGTCGGTCACCCTGTTGCTCTGGTCGACGCAGTACGCGGTCTCCTTCTCGCCGCCGCAGCCGGCGACGAACGCCGCCGCGAGCAGCGGGACGACGACGAGGTTGACGCTCTTGCTGCGCTTCACTCCGAGCAGTCTCCCGTTCCGGTCAAGGGCGGGTGGGCAAGCGCGAGCGCATGACTTACACTGCGTCCTGCATGACGCACGTGCTCGCACTGTCCCTGCTTCTTCTGCTCCCCCGATAGGGGGAGCTATCTGCGTGGCGGCCGCACTGCCGCAAACCGACTGAGAAGCAGCACACCACGAGCCTTCAGCAAGGGAGCAGCACACGTCATGAGCAGCAACGAGTACGACTCCAACCACGTCCGCATCTTCGACACGACGCTGCGCGACGGCGAGCAGTCACCGGGGATCTCGCTGAACA
The DNA here is from genome assembly GCA_963727785.1 of uncultured Solirubrobacteraceae bacterium. Taxonomy (GTDB): domain Bacteria; phylum Actinomycetota; class Thermoleophilia; order Solirubrobacterales; family Solirubrobacteraceae; genus CADCVQ01. The sequence goes on along the minus strand of CAVSHS010000002.1, from coordinate 43,128 downwards.
CCGGCGAGAAGCTCGAGATCGCCCACCAGCTCGCGCGCCTCGGCGTCGACGTCATCGAGGCCGGCTTCCCGATCGCCTCGCCCGGCGACCTCGAGGCCGTCGCGGCGATCGCGCGTGAGGTCCAGGGCCCGATCATCGCCGGGCTCGCGCGCGCTCAAGCCCCGGACGTGGAGGCCGCCGCCCGAGCGGTCCGCGACGCCGAGCGACCGCGCATCCACACGTTCATCTCGACGTCGGACATCCACATCGTCCACCAGTTCCGGTCCACGCGCGAGGACATCCTCGCCCAGGCCCGCGCCGCCGTCGCGCATGCGCGCTCGTTCGTCGACGACGTCGAGTTCTCGCCGATGGACGCCACCCGCGCCGACCTCGAGTACACGGCCGAGGTCTGCGCCGTGGCGATCGAGGAGGGCGCGACGACGATCAACATCCCCGACACCGTCGGCTACACGACGCCCGAGGAGTACACGGCCTACCTCGAGGGCCTGTACCGCCTGGTCCCCGCGCTGAAGGACGTCATCCTCTCCGTGCACTGCCACGACGACCTCGGCCTCGCCGTCGCGAACTCCTACGCCGGCATGCTCGCCGGCGCGCGCCAGGTCGAGTGCGCGATCAACGGGATCGGCGAGCGCGCGGGCAACGCGTCGCTCGAGGAGATCGTCATGCTGCTGCACACGCGCGGCGACGTGGCGGGGCTGCACACGACCGTGGTCACGAAGGAGATCGCCCGCACGTCGCGGCTCGTGTCGCGCCTGACGGGCTACGTCGTGCAGCCCAACAAGGCGATCGTCGGGCGCAACGCGTTCGCGCACGAGTCGGGCATCCACCAGGACGGCGTCATCAAGGAGCGCACGACCTACGAGATCATGGACGCGACGAGCGTCGGCCTGGACGCCAACTCGCTCGTGCTCGGCAAGCACTCCGGCCGCGCGGCGCTCAAGCAGACGCTCGCGGAGCTCGGCTTCCTCGTCGAGGGCGCGGCGCTGAACACCGCCTTCAAGCGCTTCAAGGAGATCGCCGACAAGAAGAAGCAGGTCACGGCGATGGACCTCGAGGCGCTCGTCACCGACGACCTGCGCGACGAGCTGGCGAGCTACACGTTCGACAGCTTCGAGGTCGAGGCGGCCTCGGGCCGCTCGCCGCGCGCGAAGGTCACGGTGACGCTGCCCGACGGCGAGGCCGTCACCGCCGAGTACTCCGGCGACGGTCCGATCGACTCGATGTTCGGAGCGATCAACGCCGCGACGGGGATCGACGCGCAGCTGCGGGCGTTCCGCGTCGACGCCGTCACGGGCGGCCAGGACGCGCTCGGCGAGTCCTCGGTCGTGCTCGAGTACGACGGCCAGTCGGCCTCCGGCCAGGGCGTGGCGACCGACATCATCGAGGCGGGCGGACGCGCGTACGTGCGCGCGCTCTCGAACGTCGTGCGCAAGGCGCAGGCGGCCGCGCACGTCATCGACCTCGGCGCCGGCGAGCCGGTCCCGACGCCGTAGGGAGGAGCTCGCCGTGGCCGCCCATCCCGCCGACGGTGCGGCCATCGAGGTCGACGGGCTGCGCAAGTCCTACGGCGGCTTCGAGGCCGTCCGCGGGCTGTCGCTGCACGTGCGCCGCGGCGAGATCTTCGCGTTCCTCGGGCCCAACGGCGCGGGGAAGACGACGACGGTCGAGATCCTCGAGGGGTTTCGCCGGCGCGACGCCGGCGACGTGCGCGTGCTCGGCGTCGACCCCGAGGACGGCGGTCGCGACTGGCGCGCGCGGATCGGGATCGTCCTGCAGGAGGGCCAGGCCCAGCCGAAGCTGACCGTCCGCGAGACCCTCGCGCTGTGGTCGGCCTACTACCCGCGGCCCAAGCCGGTCGACGAGACGATCGCGCTCGTCGGCCTGGGGGAGAAGGCCGACGACCGCGTCGGGCGGCTCTCGGGCGGCCAGCGCCGGCGGCTGGACGTCGGCCTCGCGCTCATCGGCGACCCGGAGCTCATCTTCCTCGACGAGCCGACGACGGGCTTCGATCCCGTCGCCCGCCGCGCGGCGTGGGCGGTCATCGCCGACCTGCGGGACCTCGGCAAGACGGTCTTCCTCACGACGCACTACCTCGACGAGGCGCAGGAGCTCGCCGACCGCGTGGCGATCATCAAGGCCGGCGTGATCGTCGCCGAGGGCCCGCCGGAGTCGCTCGGCGCGGGCTCGACGACGGTGACGGAGATCTCGTTCGTGCCGCCGGCGGAGGTCGACGTGCGCGAGATGCCGGGCGGGCCTGCGATCGACGTCGCTTCCGACGGGATCGCGCGGATCCGCACCGAGCTGCCGACGCGGGTGCTGGCGGAGCTGTGCGGCTGGGCCGCGGGGCGCGGCATCGAGCTCGAGCGCCTCGAGGTCACGCGCCCGACGCTCGAGGACGTCTACCTCGAGCTCGTGCGCCCGACGAGCCGGCGGCGGCGGCGTCATGAGCGACGGCGCGCACGTTCGCCGTCCAGCTGCGCTCGGACCTGAAGGTCTTCGTGCGCAACCCGGCGGCGCTCTTCTTCACCGCGATCCTGCCGGTCATCTTCCTGACGCTGTTCGTGTCGATCTTCGGCAACAACCGCGCCGGCGGCGCGTACGGCAACATCCGCGATCTCGACGCTGCAGGTGCCGGCGTTCATCGCGCTGGCGGTCGTCTCGGCGTCGTTCGTCGGGCTCGCGATGGGGCTGACGAGCCTGCGTGAGGACGGCGTGCTCAAGCGCGTGCGCGGCACCCCGGTCGCGCCGTGGATCGTGTTCGCCGGCCGGATCGGCACCGCGTTCGTCGAGCGCGGCGATCGTGACCGCGATCCTCTGCGCGATCGGCGCGGTCGCGTTCGGCGTCACGCTGCCGACCACGACGCTGCCGGGCCTCGTCGCCACCCTCGCCGTCGGAGCGGCGTCGTTCTGCGCGCTCGGGATCGCCTATACGCGCCTGATCCCGAGCGAGGACGCGGCGCCCCGCGATGACGAACGCCGTCGTCCTGCCGCTGTACTTCATCTCGGGCGTGTTCGTCCCCGTCAGCGAGCTCTCGCACGGCCTGCGCACGGTCGCGGGCCTCCTGCCGGTCAAGCCGTTCGTCGATGCGCTGACGGTCGCCTTCGACCCGCGCACGACCGGCGCCGGGTTCGCGGGCGGCGACCTCGCCGTGCTGGCGGCTGGGGCGCTGCCGGGCTGCTGCTCGCCGTCGCGTTCTTCCTGTGGACCCCGCGCAGCCACGCCGGCTAGCCATGGACGCGAGCGCTATGAGGTCTACCTGCGGGTGGCAGACTCCAGCGACGACAACTGCGTCTACCTCATCGAGCACTGGTTCACGGAGCGGCCGGAGATCGAGACGGTCGCAGCGCTGTTCGAGGAGGCCAAGCGCGCGTTCGCCGTGCTCTACCCGGACGTCGAGCCAGAGGGCTTCGCGGTCGAGGTCACCCGCCTGCGTCCGGCCGACGACCACCGTCCCCAGCTGCTGCACAGCGTCGGCTGAACGGCCCGGCGATCAGGCCTCCTCGTCCGGCCAGCGGCCGTGCTCGTCGAAGTAGACGCGTGCGGCCTCTTCCTCGTCGCGCTCGCGGTCGCCGCTGACGCCGACGCGGTACAGGATGTTCAGCAGCAGGATCGAGCCGGCGACGCCGATCCCCATCGCGAAGCCCTCGAGGCCGTTGAGCGAGCGGTTGACGATCAGCACGATCACGCCCGCGAGGGCGATGGCGCCCGGGAGGACGTAGCGCACCGCGAGCATCGTGCGGTCGCTGTGCTTGTTCGAGGTGGGGGGCACGTCGGGGGGTGCCATCCCTGTGTTCATAGCGCACTTGGCGCCGGGGTCGAGTGAGGCGCGATGCGCGCGTCGGCTCGCACGTTGACGAACAGCATCGGTGAAGGGTGCGGGGCCTGGGCCTCGTGGCGTTCGGTTCCGGTGTCCGCCACGGGCGCGATGCACATCTGCATCGCGCTCGCCTGGCGACGGATTCGCCACCCCCTCTGTGCTCGTCGCGGATTGGCTCGCATGTACAGCAGATCCGCCACGACCGCCCGGGCACACACTCCTTCATCGATGCAGTTCGCGAGCGCCGGCGCCCTCGCTCGCCCCGCAAGCGACACTCGCACCACCGCCGTGATCAGCCTGAGGCCGGCCGCGCGCTCAGCCCGCCGCGTGCGCCTCCAGGCCCTGCGCGTACCCGCCGGCGAGGACCTCGTCGCGCAGGCTCGCGTCCATGAGGTTCGGGCCCATGACCCGAGCGATCTCGGGCGCCGGCCCGATCATCCGCACGCTGCGCGCCGCGGCTGCGCAGCGCGAGCGTCTCGAGCGCCGCCGTGCTGCCGGCGATCGCCCGCAGCATGCCCAGCGGCGAGGCCAGCGCGATGTCGAGGCTCATGATCGGGTTCAGGCACAGGATCTGCGTCGCGCGCCCGGCCGGGGCGATGTCGAGGTTCGTGTTGCTCCAGACCCCGCCGTCGACGTACTCGCGGCCGCCGATCTGCACCGGGGCGAAGATCCACGGCACCGAGCAGGACGCCTGCACCGCCTCGGCGACCGATGCCTCCGGGGCGCCCGGCGCGCCGAAGACGACGCGGCGCCCGTGGGCGCGATCGACGGCGACGACGCGCAGGCGCCCGTCGAAGCGCGCGCCGGCCTTGTCGACCCGGTCGCGGATCGCCGTCAGCGACGTGTCGCGGCCCGGCGCGCGCCCGAGCAGCGCGGCGCGCAGCGCGGTGCTGCCGTTCGCGCCGGCGGCGAGCGCCATCGGCGCCAGCGGCGTCGCGGCCACGCCCGCGATGCGCACCGCCTCGCGCGTGACGCTCTGCAGGATCGAGCGCGGCAGCGGCAGCCACTGGGCCGCCAGGCGCGAGGAGGTCTCCGATGCGACGTCGCCGCTCGTGTCGCCGGCCGGCAGGCCGAGCAGCTCCACCGCCGGCCGCGGCCGGCGCGGCCGCTGCCCGGCGACGAGCGCCGCCGCGACGAGCGATCCCGCCGACGTTCCGACGAGCGACTCGGTCGTGCGGAAGTCGTGGCCGGTGGCATCCTCGATCCCCGCGAGGACCCCGCTCATCCAGGCCTCGCCGAGCGTTCCGCCGCTTGCGAGCACGAGGACATCGGGTGCCAGGAAGGGCGTTTGCGCCACGCCGATCAGGCTACTGAGGCCGTCCGGCATGCCGGCACTGCACCGGATTTGGGTGATCCGCGACGGGTGGCAATACCGTCCGCGCCCCAACTAAGGTCCAGGGTTAAGGGTACTCCGGGATGCGAAGACGACCTAACCTCCCAGCCGTCACTCGAAGAGCCAGGGCCCATGGACATCGGCAACGGACGATCCGAAAAAGACACGGATGCCGACCTACGGTCGTCCGCAGCGCAGGCCATCCCCGACCCCACGGTGCCGGGTGACAGCGCTGCCCCTGTGCCGCCCGAGCGCAGGGGGCGGATCTCGTCCGCGCTCGGTGGACGGCGCGTCGCCACCGCGGTGCACCGGCTCGGCAGGTCCGGGCCATGGACGTCGACCCGGGAGAACGAGACGGCGCACATCACCGCCTTCGATGTCGCCTACCGCACGCCGCGGCGCATGCCCGAGCCGGCGCCGACCTCCCGCCGCCGGCGGCGGGGATGGTTCCTGCTCGCCCTCGATCTCATCGCGCTCGGCCTCGCGGTCGCTCGCCAACGCGGTGGGCGCGTCGGCGGCGGGTGCGGCCGTCGGGCCCGCGATCTGGCTCGCGCTCTACCTCGCCCTGACGATCGTGACGCTCGCGGCCCGCCGCGGCTACCGCTTCCGCCTGAAGACCTCGCCGTTCGAGTACGTCGGCCAGCTCGTCGGCGCGACCGCGCTCGCGGCGACGCTGATCATCGCCGCGCGCGTCGCGCTCGATCCCGATCCCGACGCCGCGGCGCAGGTCGTGCGCATCTGGGCCTTCTCGACCGTCTACCTCATCGCCGGCCGCGTCGCGGCGGCGCTCGCCGCGCAGCGGACCGTCAGCGCCGGCCTCAACACGCTCATCATCGGCTCGGGCGAGATCGGCAACACGCTCGCGCGCCGGCTGTCCGAACGGCCCGAGCTCGGGCTGCGCCCGATCGGCTTCCTCGATCACGATCCGCTCATCGACGGCAGCGTCGAGGCGCACGGCGTCCCGGTGCTCGGCGCGAGCTGGGACCTCGAGGACGTCGTGCGCCACCACGCCGTCGAGCACGTCATCGTCGCGTTCTCGACCGCGCCGCACCACGTCATGCTGAGCCTCGTCCGGCGCTGCCGCGCGCTCGGGCTCGACGTCTCGCTCGTGCCGCGGCTGTTCGAGGAGACCTCGCGCCGCGTGACGCTCGAGCACGTCGGCGGGATCGCGCTCGCGCGGATCGACCGCACGGACCCGCGCGGCTGGCAGTTCGAGTGCAAGTACGCGATCGACCGCCTCGCGGGGGTGACGCTGCTGCTGCTCGGCGCCCCGCTGATGGTGGCCGTCGCGCTCGCCGTCAAGGTCAGCTCTCCGGGCCCGGTCTTCTTCCGCCAGCGGCGCGTCGGCCTCGACGACCGCGAGTTCGACATCCTGAAGTTCCGCACGATGCGCGTCGATCCCGACGGCCGCGAGAACGACGCGCGCTGGGTCGCCGAGACGCTCGGCGTGTTCGACGAGGAGCTCGGCGTGTCCGGCGAGGACCGCCGCACCGCCGTCGGGCGCTTCCTGCGACGGACGTCGCTCGACGAGCTTCCGCAGCTGCTGAACATCGTCCGCGGGCAGATGTCGTTGATCGGACCGCGACCTGAGCGCGCCGGCTGCGCGAGCATGTTCGGCGAGCACGTCTATCGCTACGGCGATCGCCATCGCGTGAAGTCCGGGCTCACCGGATGGGCCCAGGTCAACGGCCTGCGCGGCCAGACCTCGTTGCAGGACCGGATCGAGTGGGACAACTTCTACATCGAGAACTGGAGCCCGTGGCTGGATCTGAAGATCCTGCTGCTGACGCCGTCCGCCATTCTCCACACCGACGACTCGTGAGGCGCGGACACGCGGGAGGCGCTCATGCTGGCGCTGGCAGCGTCGCTGGCGATCGTGCTCGCCGCGCCGGCCGCGGCGCACGAGCCGGCAGCCCACGGAGCCGCGCGTGCGCGCCGCAGGCGAAGGTCGACCCCGGCGAGGTCGCGGCGCTCGGCTACGCCCATGCGGAGCAGCACGCGCAGGAGCGGGCGCGCGCGCGTATCGAGCGCGCGCGCTGGGACCGCCTGTCGCCGCGCCAGCGCGCCGGGCGGATCGCCGCCGCGCGGCGCCAGACCGCGACGCTCAACCGCGCGCTCGTGCAGCGCACGCGCGACGACGTCGGGTACTGGGAGCCGTCGCTCGTCGCGCTGCCCGAGTACGCGATCCATGCCGCCGCGCTGCCGACCGGCAAGATCCTCATCTTCGGCCGCGAGCCGCTCGTCGACGGGACGCGATCCAACCGCGGCTCGGCGATCGTCTTCGATCCCGCGACCGGGCTGTCCAGGCACCTGCCGCCGCCGCCGATCCCGGACAACCCCGACGGCGAGGGCGGGGAGATGCCGGCGGCGATCTTCTGCAGCGGCCAGGCGCTGCTGTCCGACGGCCGCGTCCTGCTCGCCGGCGGCAACCTCTCCGAGCCGGCGCCCGACGAGGGCAAGCCGCAGTACGCGGGCCTGGACTACACGTTCATCTTCGATCCCTGGACCGAGACGTGGGAGGTCGGCCCGCGGATGTCGCACGGGCGCTGGTACCCGACGCTCACGAAGCTCTCCAGCGGCGACGTGCTCATCGCCAGCGGCCTCGAGGAGGACGGCCAGGGAACGGTCAACCCGGGCCTCGAGATCTACCATCCGGGCGCATCGGCGGCGACGCCGCTGGAGCCGGTGGATGCGGGCGAGCGCGGGCCGGCGATCGGCACCGGCATCCAGCTCTCGCTGTATCCCGGGCTGTTCCTGCTGCCCAACGGCAACGTCGCGCTCGCCGGGCCCGGCAAGCAGGACTCCGCGCTGCTCGACACGGCGGCCCTCGCCGATCCCGGCACCGGTCGCGGCGGGGCGTGGACGCAGATCCCGGAGACCGAGCCCTCCCAGCAGCACTACGGCGGCTCGCCGGTGCTCGAGCCCCAGATGAACGCCTTCTCGGGGTCGTGGAACATCCTCGTCACCGGCGGCGCGGACAGCAACGGCGGCGTCGGCTTCTTCCCGGCGCGCAGCACGGTCGACCGCCTCACCGCCGGTCCGGGCCCGCCCGTCTGGACCCACGACGCGCAGGACGATCAGCAGCAGGCGCGCTTCTACCCCAACGACGTGCTGCTGCCCGACGGCGGCATCGCCGCGATCGGCGGCGGCCTGGCGGGCAACTACACGGGCTCGGCCCTCGACGGCAACTACTACGTCGGCAACCCGCCGCCGCCGCAGCTCAAGCAGGTCGAGCTGCGCCGCCCCGGCGAGCGGACGTGGCGGCTCGGCGCGGCCCAGCAGGAGTACCGCACGTACCACTCGACGGCGGCGCTGCTGGCGGACGGGCGCGTGATGTCGGCGGGCGACGACGGGCACGAGGGGCCGCTCGACGCGCCGATCCCGCCCGACGTCCGCCGCGACAGCGCGGAGTTCTACTGGCCGCCGTATCTCTTCGACGGCGACGAGTGCGCGCTGCGGCCGGTCATCCGCGGCGTCGGCGCGACCGGGGCGCCCGCGAACCGCGGCCGCGCCATGGGCGACGCTGACCTACGGCGAGCAGTTCGGGATCTTCAGCGAGCACGCCCAGCCCGGCATGCAGGCCGTGCTCGTCGCACCGGCGGAGGTGACCCACGGCGTCGACATGAACCAGCGCCTCGTGCCGCTGCAGATCGCGTCGACCGTCGCCGCCGGCGGCCTCAACGCGCTGGCGCCGGCGCATGCGGCGATCGCCCCGCCGGGCTACTACATGCTCTTCGTCGTCGACGCCGCCGGGACGCCGTCCGTGGCGCGCTGGGTGCGCCTGCTGGCGCCGGGCGATGCCGCCGCCGCCCGCGGCGGCGCGACGCCCGCGACCGTGACCGCTCCGTGGCCGAACCCGAAGGGACGCAGCTGCACGCAGACCGACGGGACCGTGCGCAGCGAGCCCGATCCGGTGGCCCCGGCACAGCCGCCGGCGGCGGGCTCGATCTGCGACGCCGGGGGTGAAGCGCAGCGCCAAGCTCGTCCTGGATCGCGCCACGATCGTGCGCGCCCGGCGTGAGCTCGACGTCATCGCCCGGATCAGCGCGCTCGCGACCGGCCGCGTCAAGTTCGACCTCCTCGCCGCCGGCCGCCATTCGCGCCTCACGGCGCCGATCGACCGCGCCCACCGCCGCGTCCACCTGCGCCGCAGGATCACGGCCAAGCAGGCGCGGCTCGGCACCGGGATCCTCACGATCTCCTACGCCGGCGACAGCCACACGCGCCCGCTGTCGATCCGGGTGCGCGCGGCACGCCGGCCGGCCCGGCTGGCGCCCGTGCGCCCGTCCTACCGCGGCGGCGTGCTGCGGGCGTCAGGGAGGATCGCCACCCGCGCGCACGGCGTCGTGCGGGTCCAGCTGCAGTTCGACCACGACGGCAGGACCCGGACGGCGCAGTTCACCGCGCGGATCGCGAAGGGCCGCTGGAAGCTCAGCGTCCGCCCGCCGGCGGCCGTTCGCGCCGCGATCGCCGGCCGCAGCGGCACGCTCGACGCCAACGTGCTCTTCACGGGCCAGCAGAAGCCGCGCATCCGCGGCGAGCTGCGCTCATACCAGGTCCTCGGCGACCCGTAGGTCGCGGGACAGCCGCGCCTCGCCGGGCGCATGGCTGCGCCGGCGCGACGGCAGGCCCGCGGCGAGCATCGCCCCGATCCCGAGGCCGAGCGCGATGCAGAGCCGGTACTTCTCGAAGATCGACTCCGCCATGCCCTTGCCGAGCAGCCCCGCGACGACCGCGCCGGCGCCCAGCGCGAACGCCGCGGCGCGGTCGTCTGCCTGCGTCCACCAGGCGCGCACGAGCCGGATCGCCGTCGACCCGAACGCGAGCAGGAAGAGCGCGAGGCCGACCGCCCCCGAGCGCAGCAGGAGGTCGCCGAAGATGTTGTGGGTGAGGTCGATCGGCTTGAAGACGAGATGGCCGGGGTCGTAGTACGTGTACTCCTTGCCCAGGCCCCAGCCGAAGACCGGGCGCTCCTCGATGAGCGGCACGGCCGCCGACCACTGGTTGAGCCGGTCGCGCGTGGTCAGCACCTCCTCGTAGGAGGTGAACGTCGTCTTCAGCTCGTCCTGGAAGGGCAGCTTCACGGTCGTGTCGGCGATGAACCCGGGCAGCACGCTGACGAGCAGGATCGCCGCGACGGCCGCGACCGCGAGCGCGCCCTCGGTCGGCGTGACGTGCACGCGCCGGCGCGAGAGGAGCATGCCGGCCAGCACCGTCGCGAGCGCGACCGCGAGCGCGATGAACGCGGCGCGCTGGTCGGCGACGACGGGGGTGGCGAGCAGCGGCACGGCGGTCGCGAGCAGCCGGCCGCGGCGCTCGGCGGAGAACAGCCCGATCGCCAGCGCGAGCGAGCCGAGGCCGGTGAAGATCGTCGCCGCGTCGGAGCCCATCGTCCCGAGGTCCTGCAGCGGCAGCAGCGGCAGGTCGCGCGTGATGTCGACGTGCGCGATGTCGGTCGCGATGAGGACGAAGGCCAGCGCCGCCGTCCAGCCGAGGAAGCGCTCCAGCCGCCCCTTGGCGATGTACTGCTCGAGCGGGATGTCGGCGGCGAGCACGAGCGCCCCGAGGTAGACGATCGCCTTGCCGTGGAAGCCGACGAGCTTCAGCGGGTTGCCGTCGTAGACCCCGACGACGCCGGCCGTCACCAGCCACGCCAGCAGCGCCAGCCAGAGCAGCATCGTCGGGTTGCGCGCGCCCGACCGGCCGCGCTGCAGCAGGCGGGCGACGATCGCCGCGGGGATGACGATGTCCGGCAGCCGGAACGACAGCGACCGGTAGTCGGGATGAAACAGCCCGATCGGGATCTCGTTCTGGCTCTGGTACAGCGCCGCCTCGACGATGACGAGGCCGAGCAGGAAGGCGACGACGATCACCGAGCGCCCCGTGCGCTCCAGGCGCATGAACCAGACGAACAGCGCGCCGGTGAGCAGCAGGGCGAGGATCGCCGTCATCGCCGTGTAGTGTGGCGCAGCGATGTCCCGGCCGCTGCGGGCACTGTTTCTCAGTGAAGGTGCTCTCGGCATCGGCACCGTGGGCCACGCACGAATCGAACCCGCGGTCCGCGCGGGCCTCGCCGGCCGCGACGACGTGCAGGCGCGCTACGTGACGCTCCCGCCGCAGGGGCTCGCCGCCAACAGCCTCGCCCGCGGCGTCCCCGGCCTCGGCGCCGCCGATCTGGACCTGCAGGCGGTGCGCTGGCACATGGTCCAGGCCGTCCGCGCGCGCCGCCTGCTCGAGCGCGAGCTGCGGCGCGCGCCGGCCGACGTCGTCCACGTCGTCAGCCACTCGATCGCGCTCGGGATGGTGAGCGCGATGCGCCGCGTGCCGGTGCTGCTCAGCGCCGACGTCGGGATCTGGCCCTACCGCGAGTTCGCGCTGTGGGCGCCGCTGCGCCCGCATTCACGGGCGGCGATGGCGCCCGAGCCTCGCGCTCGAGCGCCGCGCGCTGCGCAACGCCGCGCTCGTCCTGCCGTGGTCGGAATGGGCGCGCGCGGGGATCGAGCGCGAGGCGCCCGGCGTGCGCTGCGTCACCCACCATCCGGGGATCGACCTGACGGCGTTCCGGCCCGCGCAGCGGCGCCCGCGCGAGCGCCCGCGCGTGCTGTTCGTCGGCGGGCGGTTCGTCCAGAAGGGAGGCCGGGACGTCGTCGACGCCGTCGAGCTCGTCCGGCGCACGCACGACGTCGAGCTCGACCTCGCGACGTTCGAAGCGGTCGCGCCGCGGCCCGGGGTGCGCGTGCATCGCGGCATCGCGCGCGAGGCGGTGCTCGATCTGCTCCAGCAGGCCGACGTCGTGATGGCGCCGACGCACGGCGACGCGTCGCCCTGGGCCGTGCTGGAGGCGATGGCCTGCGGCGCGACCGTGATCTCGACGTCGGTCGGCGGCGTTCCCGAGCTGCTCGGCCACGGCAGCGCCGGCGTGCTCGTGCGCACCGCGCGACCCGCGCGCGATCGCGGACGCGCTGACGGCGCTGATCGACGACCCGCAGCGCCGCATCGCCCTCGGCCAGGCGGCGCGCGCGCGGGCGGAGGAGCTGTTCGACGCGCGCCGTCAGGCGGCGCGGCTCGTCGAGCTCATGCGCGAGGCTTGCGCGACTTGGAGCGCGGCGCCGGGCGCTGCGGCGGCCGCAGGCGGCGGACGCGGCGGTTCGGGCGGGGCCGGCTGATACGCGTAGCTCTCGCGGCCGCGCGAGTCGCGGATCTCGACGCGATTGAGCACCACGCCGAGCACCGTGGTGCCGGTCTGCGCGAGCTCGTCGAGCGCGTTGTCGATCTCCTCGGGGTTGCGCTCGAGGTAGTCGGCGACGAGCAGGACGTAGTCCGCTCGCGCCACGATCCCGGTCGTCTCGGCGGTGAACATCGGCGGCGTGTCGATGATGACCGTCCGGTCGTGCAGCACGGCCAGCAGCCGCGGCAGGACCTCCTGGGCGATCTCCGCGGGGTGGCGCTTGGCGCTTCCGGCGGTCACGGCATCGAGCGACGGGTACAGCGTGCGCTGGCGCAGGCCGGCGATCGGCTCGCCCGAGCTGATGTCGGCCACGCCGGGCTCGAGCTCCAGGCCCAGCAGCCGGTGGACGCTCGGCCGGCGCATGTCGCAGTCGATGATCGTCACCTCGCGCCCGTAGCTCGCCAGCGCGCCGGCGAGGTTCGTCACGACGCTCGACACGCCCTCGCTCTTCGCCCACGAGGTGACGGCGATCGAGACGTTCAGGTCGCTCCCGTTGCCGGCGAGCGCGCGCATCGTGAGCTTCGCCTCGAGGTTGCGAAAGGCCTCGACGATCTCGGGCGAGATCGCGCCGTTGCGGTTCCCGCGCTCCGGCCCGCCCGCGGGACCGGCGCCGCGCGGGATCTCGCCGAGCACCTCGTGCCCGTAGTGCTCGCGAAACTCGTCCGCGCGCGGCAGCCGCGGGCGCAGGCGATGCGCCGCGGCGGCGCCGAGGATCGCGACGATGAGGCCGAGCACGAACGTGCCGCCGAGGATCGGCGGGGCGCGCTCGGCCCGGACCGAGCTCGCCGCGCCGGGCGGGCTGAGGACGGAGATCTCAAAGCGCGTGGAGCCCGGCTGCGCGACGAGCTTGTCGACCGCGACCTGGGCGGCGTTCTCCGCGGCCTCCCTCGTGGAGCTCTCGATGCCGAAGTTGATGATCGCGGTGCCGGGGTCGTTGCTGGCGAGGATCCGGAAGGGGTCGTCGTGGAAGCGCGGCTCGACGCGCAGGCGGATGCCGGCGATGAACGTCGGCGACCGCAGGCGGGCGATCGTCGGCGGGATCGTGAGCTGGATCGCCTGCTGGGCGTCGAATCCGAGGTTCCCGCTGGTCGGCTCGACCGACAGGACGGCGTCGGAGCGGTAGCGGTCGGCGCGCAGCACGATCGACGCGACGCCGATGCCGAAGATCACGACGAACGCGACGACCGCCGGCCGCCAGAATCGCCGCAGCGCGGCAACGAGATCCGTGATCGTCACGCGGGTATCGTGACAGAGGGGGACGCGCCGCCAGCCGCCAGGCCGAGCCGCTCGTAGACCGCCAGCGTCTGCGCCGCCATCCGCTCGACGCTGAACCACTCGGCGGCCCGCGCGCGCCCGCGCGCGGCAAGCTCGGCGCGCCGCTGCGGGTCGGCGGCGAGCCGCCCGAGCGCCGCTCCGAGCGCCGCGGGATCGTCGGGGGAGACGAGCACGCCCGCGTCGCCGACGACCTCGCGCAGGCCGTCGATGTCCGACGCGACGACCGGCACGCCGGCGTGCAGCGCCTCGATCGGGACGAGCGGCAGGCCCTTCGAAGCGCGACGGCGCGGCGAGCAGGTCGAAGGCGCCCAGCAGCGCGGCCGCGTCGGCATGGGCGCCGAGGAGGCGCACGCCGTGCTCGCGCCCGAGCGCCGCCAGGCGATCGCGTTCGGGGCCGTCGCCGACGATCGCCACGATCGCCTCGGGGCAGTGCTCGCGCAGCGCCGGGGCGGCGCGGCAGAGGACGTCCCAGCCCTTCTGCGGCGCGAGCCGCCCGATCCCGCCGACGAGCACGGCGTTCTCGTCGACGCCGAGCGCGGCGCGCGCGCCGGGGGCTGGAGCGGGCACGGGCACGCCGTTGCGCACGACGGTGGGGTGGACGCCGAGCCCTGCGAGATGGGCGGCGACGGCGTCGGACACGGCGATCACCGCGCCGGCGCGGCGCAGCGCCCAGCCGCTGAGCGCCTCGTGCTGCGGGGTCCGGCCGCCGACGGCGAGGTGGACGGTGACCGCGAGCGGGCGCCGCAGCGCCCAGGCCGCGAGCATCGCGCTCAGCCCGTCGCCCTGATCGGTCGCGTTGGCGTGCACGACGGCGGGGTCGGCGGCGCGCAGCGTCGCGGCGAGGCGGCGCAGCGCCGCGGGCTGCGGAACGCGCCCGAGTCCCGGCACGCGCGCGACGCGGGCGCCCGCTCCGGCGAGCCGCTGCACCGCCTCCGCACCGGTCTCCTCGCCGACGATCGCGACGAAGTCGCGCTCGCCGCCGAGCGCCGCGACGAGCGTCGCGAGGTACACCTCGGCGCCGCCGAAGCCGATAGCGTCGCTGACGAGCGCGATCGGGCGGCGGCGGGCGGCAGGCACCATGTGGACGGTAGTGGGCGCCGCGGCCGGGATCCCCGGGCGGCCGCGCGCCGCTTCGACCGCCTCGAGACACCGTGACCACGCTCCCCATCCGCTACCGGCGCAACGTCGTCAGCACGTACCTGACGACGGCCGTCATCGCCGTCGCGGCGCTCGTGACGACGCCGATCCTCGCCCGCGAGCTGGGCAAGGAGGGCTTCGGGATCTGGGTCCTCGTCGGTTCGTTCGCGCTGTATCTCGAGCTGCTGGAGTTCGGGTTCGGCAAGGCCGCGCCGAAGTTCGTCGCCGAGTACGCCGCCCGCGGCGACGACCGCGGCGTGCGCGCGACGATCGCGACGTCGTTCTGGATCCTCGCCGCGCTCGGCTCGCTCGCCGCGGTCGTCGGCGCCGTCATCGCGGCGCTCTTCCCGTCGCTGTTCGGGATCTCCTCCGAGCTCGCGGGCGCCGCGCAGATCCTCATCCTGCTCGTGCTGCTGGACCTCGCGATCTCGATCCCGTCGGACACGTTCGGCGGCGTGCTGATGGGCCTGCAGCGCTTCTACCTCGTCAACACGACGCTCGTGACCGTGACGATCCTGCAGGCGGTCGCGTGGATCGATCGTGCTCGCGAGCGGCGGCGGCCTCGTCGAGCTCGGCATCGTGACCGTCGCGCTGAGCCTCGGCGGCCAGCTCGCCCGCTTCCTGCTGGCGCGCCGCTACGTGCCCGGAGCGAGCATCGCGCCGCGCCTGATCGATCGCGCGATGGCGCGCCGCTTCACCGGCCTGTCGGTCTGGTTCTTCGTGCTCGACGTGAGCCGGGTCGTCGTCATCCGCCTGGACACGGTCGTCGTCGGGCTCGTCGTCGGCGTGCCCGCGGCGGGCGTCTACGCGGTCGGGCAGCGCCTGACGCTCGCGCTCGAGCAGCTCATCGAACCGCTGACGAAGTCGTTCTTCCCGCACTCCTCGAGCCTGTCGGCGGGCGAGGACCACGAGGGCCTGCGGCGCAGCCTCGTCGTCGGCACGCGCCTGTCGCTCGCGATCGCTGCGCCGATCGCGCTCGCGCTCGGCTTCCTCGCCGGGCCGCTGCTCGACCTCTGGCTCGGGGCGTCGTCGGACTTCGGCGACGCCGCGACCGTCGTCGTCCTGCTCGCCGTCGCCGTCACGCTCGGCGCGCTCACGCGCACCGGCCTGCTCATGCTCCAGGGCATCGGCCAGGTTCGCGCGCCGGCGTTCATCGTCGCCGCGGAGGCGGTGCTGAACCTCGTCCTGAGCGTCGTCCTCGCCCGCGAGATGGGCCTCGACGGCGTCGCGCTGGGAACGCTGATCCCCGTCGTCGTCGTGAACCTCGGCGTGCTGTATCCGTACATGTGCCGCCAGTTCGGCGTCCCGATCCGCGAGCTGTCTGCGACGCTCGCGCGCGCCCACCTGCCCGCGCTCGCCGTCGCCGGCCTCGTCGGTGCCGCGCTTGCGGCGCTCGATCCGGCGGGCATCGTGGTGCTCGCCGCCGCGCTGGCGATCGGCGCGTCGTACGGCGCGGTGTTCTGGTTCACCGGGCTGACGGCGCAGGAGCGCGAGCGCGCGCGCGGGCTCGTGCGCTCGCGCGGAGGCGGCGGCTAGTGGCGCGCTCGCTGCTGTGGCTCCTGCACCAGCCGCCGCTGCCCGCGGTCACCGGCGCGCGCGTGCGCGCGCTGGCGCTCGTGCGCGAGCTGGCCGCGCGCGGCTGGGAGGTCTCGCTGTTCGCGCTCGACACCGGCGTCCCGGCCCAGCCCGCCGACCTCGAGGAGCTGCGCGCCCTCTGCGCCGAGGTCCGGATCGTGCGCCACGACGTGTCACGAGCGCTGCGGATGGCGCGGATCGGCGCCGACCTCGCGCGCGGGCGCGCCTTTCAGCACAGCATGTTCCGCTCGCCCGCGGCCGTCCGCGAGGCGCACGCCTGGATCGCCGCGGCGGGCTTCGACGCGATCGTCGCGGCCGGGCTCTACATGCTGCCCTATGTCCCGCCCGCCGCGCTGCCGCGCACGCTGCTGGACTCCCAGAACGTCGACACGGAGCGCATCGCGACGATGGCGGCGGCCCTCTGGCCGCGGACGCGCGGCGTGCTCGCGCGGCTGCAGCAGCGCCCGGTGCGCCGCTACGAGGAGCGCGCGGCCGCCTCGGCGGGCGGGGTGCTCGCCGTGTCCGAGCCCGAGGCGCGCTGGTTTGAGCGCGTCGCACCCGGCCGGGTGACGCTCGTCGCCAACGGGGTCGACGCCGCCCGCGTCGCACCGCGTGCTGCCGTCCCGGCCGGCCCGGTGCTCTTCGTCGGCAGCCTCGACTACGGCGCGAACGTCGACGCGGCCCACGTGCTGCTCGACGAGATCGCGCCCCGCCTCACGCACGCGGGCGCGCGGATCGCGCTCGTCGGCGCGCTGCCGCCGCCATGGCTGCGCGCGGCGGCCGCCGCGGCGCCCGTGCCGGTCGAGATGACCGGGCGGGTGGCGCAGATCGCGCCGTGGTTCGCCGGCAGCCGCGTGCTCGTCGTGCCGTTGCGGATCGGCGGTGGGACGCGCCTGAAGATCCTCGAGGCGATGGCGTACGGCCTGCCGGTCGTCACGACGAGCCTCGGCTGCGCCGGGCTCGACGTCGAGCATGGGCGCGACATCATCGTCGCCGACGACCATGCCGAGTTCGCGCGCTGGGTCGACCGGCTGCTCGGCGACGACGCGCTCGCCCACGCGATCGGCTCGGCCGGGCGGGCGACCGTGCAGCTGCGCTACGACTGGAGCACGATCGGCGACGCGCTCGAGGGGCGCTCACCGGCTTGCCGCAGCCGCGCACGTCGTAGGGGTCAGGCGGTCTTCGGCTTCGGCGCCGTACGGGCCGGCGTCTTGCGCTTGGCGCTCTTGTGGCGGTCTGCTCTTCTTGGCGGACTTCACGCAGATCGTCCGCTTGACGACCTTGCCCTTCCTGCGCACGACCTTGCCCTTGATCTTCAGGGCGCGGGTGACGCAGCGCTTGGCCTTCTTCTTGGCGGCCTTCCTCTTCGCGGCGGCCTTCGCGGCCGCGGCGTTGGCGGTCGTCGCCGCGCCCGAGCCGGCGCTGTCGCCGGCTCAGGCTCTGCAGCGACGCCCCCGTCGAGCTTGCGCCGAAGAGCTCGACGAAGCGGCGCGCGGAGTTCGGCGTCTTGCCGTCGAAGATCGCGTAGTCGGAATTCGAGTCGGCGTACTCGAAGTACATGTGGTAGGCGACGTTGTTCGTGCGGATCCACTCGTACATCTGGCCGATGAAGTACGGGCTGTCGCCGCCGCCGTAGCCGTCGTGGCGGTTGGAGATGCCCCACTCCGGGAACGTCATCGGCTTGCCGTGGGCAGCGGCGAAGTCGCGGTGCCAGCGCAGTCCGTCGGTCTGCGTGAGGAACTCGTTCCAGCGCGCGGCGGGATCGGCGCGATTCGGGCCCCAGCTCTGGTCGTAGACGTCGAGGCCGACATAGTCGACGTAGGCGTCGCCCGGCCAGGCCGATGCGGCCTGGATCGACTTGCCGTCGACGTAGGAGCTGCCGTCGTTGGGGCACCAGTCGAACTTGAAGTTGGCGCCGGGCACGGAGCGCATCGTCGTGACGATCTGGCGCCAGTACGCGGCGAAGTCCGCGCCGCCGTTGGGCACCGCGATCGTCCATTTGAACCAGTTGCCGTTGAACTCCGGGCCGATCCGCAGCGTCGCGTTGCCCTGGCCGCCGGCGACGAGCCGCTGCGCCAGCGTGCGGAAGTAATCGTTGTAGGCGCCCGCGGCGCCCGCGGCGAGCGTGCCGCCCGAGTCCGGCAGCATCGGGATCGTGTAGACGATGCGCTGCGCGTACTTCGTCGGCGACCACTGATCGATCCACCAGTGGACATCGGTCAGGTTGGTCCAGTTCTCCTTGGCCAGCGTGTCGTGCACGACGCTGACGGGACGGCCGAGGCTGTTCTCGAACGCCGCGACGCCGTCGGGTGCGCCGGCGCCGGCGTAGACGCCGAGCGTGTCGGCGGGCTGTGCGTCAGCGGTCGACACGAGCGTCGTGACCGTGAGCGTGAAGGCCATGACGACGAGGATGACGAAGTCGCGGACGAGGCGGTGCTGCTGGAGTGGACGTGTGGGGGACACGTCCATTGCCTCGGAGTGGACGGCGGTACAGGGCAGCCACGGGCCGGAATCTCATATGGGGGTCCAGGGAGCGCCTGGCGCGGGACTGGACGGGTGTTCGAGTCACGCGACCGGATGTGCGTCGCAGCGCGGGCCCCAGGGGACGGAGCGAGCGGCTCAGCCGCGCTCGGCGGCGGCGCGCGACCCGCGTGCCAGCAGGCGGCGCAGGCCGCCGATCGGCGGCCCGTTGCGGGCGCAGCCGTAGATGAATCCCGCGCCCCACGACAGGTGCATCGTCGCGAGCGCGACGGTGACGCCGCCGATGTCGCGCGGCGTGCGGGTCGGCGCCACCCGGGCGGCGGCGACTCCGATCGCCACCATGTATGCCGCGGTCGCCGCGCGGGCGGGCCGGCGCAGGGGACCGGCCGGCACGATCGCCGTGGCGACCGTCGCCGTCAGCGCGGCCGAGGCGAGATGCGCACGCCGCAGCGCAACCGGGTGGCGCCGCGCCGTCATCGCGCGGTAGCGCCCGAAGCGCCAGTACTGGCGCCAGAGCCCGCGCGTCGTGCCGCGCGGCGCGTACTGGGCCGCCATCGCCGACAGGCAGACGATCCGCCCGCCGGCGCCGAGCACGCGGCCCGCCATCTCGGCGTCCTCGTTGACGTGGAAGTCCGGGTGCCAGCCGCCGAGTCGCTCGAGTGTCGCGCGCGGCCAGACGCCCGCGAAGACGCCCGTGTCGAGCTCGATCTCCTCGGGACCGCTGCCGGGCTGCGACCACTTCGAGGAGCCGCCCTGGCCGAGCGACGATCCGAGCGCAGCCGCGACACAGCGCGCGAACCCGCTCGCCGCCGCCGGCACGGCCGGGCCGGTGACCCACTCGACGTCGCCACGGCTCAGCCGCGCGATGCCGCGCGCGACGTAGTCAGGCCGGTAGACCGTGTGCGCGTCCATCCGCGCGACGTACGTGCCGCGCGCGGCACGCAGGCCGCGGTTGAGCGCGGCGGGGATGATCCGCTCCGGGTTGTCGATGACCCGGATGCGCTCGTCGCCCGCGGCGAGCCGGGCGAGGATCTCTCGGCTGCCGTCGTGCGAGCCGCCGTCGACGAAGATCAGCTCGATCCCGCCGTCGACCTCCTGGGCGCCCGCGGCCGCGGCGGTCTGCTCCAGCCAGCGCGCCTCGTTGAGCACCGGCACGATGATGCTTGCCGTCGGCGCGGTCTCCTGGCCGGTGGGCACGGCGCGATGATACGGCGCGCGGCCCGACGCCTGCGGTCCCGGGCGGCTACGCGCCGAGGATCTCGAACGAGCGCATCTCGCCGCCGATGCGCGCCGGGAGATAGCCCGTGAACAGCGTGTTGGACTGCAGCGTCCCGCTGCGGCGGTCGATCTGGCGCAGAACCTGCGGGGCGAGCGCGACGTCGAGCTTCCAGCGGCCGTGGCGGATCGGTGCGGCGTACTGGCGGATGAAGGGCACGCCGGCGACCGTGTACGCGATCTGGGTCCGCACGACGCCCCGCGCACGCCTGCTGATCGTCCCCTCGGCGCGCAGCCGCCCGCCGGCGATGCGCGGCCGCGCGAGCGCGAGCTTCGCCCGCCGCGACGCGGCGCGCAGCCGCACCACCTGCGGCTGCGTGTCGCGGTCGCCGAGGTAGATGATCGTGACGATGCCCGTGCCCGCGCGCGCCTGCCCGCGCGCGATCCGCCTGCGGATCCGCAGCTCGCCGCGCGCGCTGTCGATGGGCGCGATGAAGCGGATCCGCCGGCCGCCCGACTGCAGCGCGACGATCGCCGCGCCGGAGGCGCGCCGGGTGATCGGCGCGAGGACGTCCAGCTGCGCTCGGCGGCGCATGATGCGGGCGCGCGCGATCCGGAGCTTCGCCGGAACCTTGCGTCCGTGCGGGCGCGCCGCGCGCCCGCCGCCCGCCGGGCTGCCGCTGCCGGCCTGCACCGGCGCGCCGTCGCCCTGCTGGACCGTCGGTACGGGTACGGGCGCGGCGGTCGCCGGAGGGGGCGGCGGCCAGTGACCGCCGCCGGCGGGCGGCGCGCTCGGAGGCAGCGGGGTGCCGGGAGGCGGCGCCGGTGGCGGCAGGGCCGCCGGCGGGTCCGGACCGAAGTACGCGACGAAGTGCTGCGCCGCGCTGGGGAAGCGCCCGCTGAAGACGGCGTACTGGGCGTTGGGATCGCGGCTTTCGAAGTACAGGCTGTACGCGACGGGGTGCAGCGCGATCCAGCGGTACATCTGCGCGACGAAGAACGGGTTGTCACCGCCGCCCATGCCGTCCGTGCGGTCGACGAGCCCCCATTCGGGGAACGTCATCGGCTTGCCGTGCTTGGCGGCGAACGCCGGCGTGCCAGGCCATCCCGTTCTTCTGGTTGACGAACTCGTCCCAGCGCGCGGTCGGGTCGGCGCGGTCCGGC
The DNA here is from genome assembly GCA_963727785.1 of uncultured Solirubrobacteraceae bacterium. Lineage (GTDB taxonomy): Bacteria > Actinomycetota > Thermoleophilia > Solirubrobacterales > Solirubrobacteraceae > CADCVQ01. Next base: position 21,902 of record CAVSHS010000002.1, on the reverse strand, counting down.
GACCAGCTCTGGTCGTAGACGTCCATCCCGACGTAGTCCACGACATCGTCGCCCGGCCAGGCGTCGGCGGCCTCGATCTGCTTCGTGCCGCCGGCGACCCACGAGCTGCCGGCGTTCGCGCACCAGTCGAACGAGAAGCTCGCGCCGGGCACCGCGCGCATCGTCGCGACGATCTGGCGCCAGTACGCGGCGTAGCGCGCGCCGCCGCCGGGCACGTTCATCGTCCACGGAAACCAGGAGCCGTTGAACTCGGGCCCGAGGCGCAGGATCGCGGACCCGTGTCCGAGCTTGACGAGCTTCTCGGCGAGCGTGCGGAAGCGGGCGTTGTAGCTGCCGGCCGCGCCCTCGGCGAGGCTGCCGCCCTCGTCGGGGATCATCGGCACCGTGAGGACGAGCCGGTTCGCGAATCCGGCCGCGCTCCACTTCTGGGCCAGCCACGAGAGGTCGAGCATCGTCGCCCAGGTGCGCTTGTCGAGGTAGTCGTGGCCGTGCGCCACCTTGCGCCCGAGCCGCCCCTCGAATGCGGCGATGCCCGCCGTGTTGGCGGAGCCCGCGTAGGCGCCGAGCGTCTCTCCGGGTGCGGCGCTCCGCCGGTCCGCTGGAGAGGCCGGCGGCGAGCGAGCACGACGAAGCAGCGCGATCGCGTGCGTCCCGCGCCGTGCGAACGGGCTCGCTCCTCGGCAACGCACGAGCGGTCTCCTCCGGCTGCGCGTGGCCGCGGCGCCCGGTCGTCACCGCGGCGATGCTAGTGAACGGCTTCGAGACCAGGTCAGCCCGTCACGCGTGGCGGTACACATCTGCACGGCGCTCAGGCAGGCAGGCATCCAGAAACCGTGAACAACCGGCTCCGGGTGTGGCGGCGATGACCGCGGCGTGCGGTCAGTCAGTGCGAACGGCGCGGCGCAGGCCGACACCGGCGAGGACGAACAGCGCACCGCCGGCGGCGATCAGACCGAGGTCCAGACCGCTGAACGGCAGCTTGTTGGTCGTGCTCGTGGCACCGTAGCCGTCATCGATCGAGCTGTCCTGGGCCATAGCCGGGGTCGCGAACCCGACCAAGAGCACGGCCAGGCCGAGAAGTGTGATGTGACGCAATCGACTCATTCGATCCCCAAGATCTATGTAGAACGCAAACCGCAAACCCGCCCACCTTCAGGCGTCCCCTCCAAGGGCGTTCGTCCCGCCGCGGTGGGGATTGTGACAGATCCTTCGGCGTTCAGGGAATGATCCCTCCGTGGCCTGTGCGAACGGGTGGGTCACCTACCAGTGCCGAAGAAATGGACGAAGCTCTTCGCCGAACGCGGGAAGCCGCCGCTGAAGACGCCGTAGACGGCGTTGGGATCGGTGCTCTCGAAGTACACGTGGTAGGCGATCTGGTGCGTCTGGATCCAGTTGTGCATCTGCGAGATGAAGTACGGGTTGTCGCCGCCGCCGTGGCCGTCCGTGCGCCTGACGAGACCCCACTCGGGGAAGCTCATCTGCTTGTCGTGGGCGGCCGCGAAGCGGGCCTGCCAGTTGAGCCCGTCGACCTGGTTGACGAACTCCTTCCAGCGCTTCGTGGCGCTCTTGCGATGCGGCGCCCAGCTCTGGTCGTAGACGTCCATGCCGACGTAGTCGACGACGTCATCGCCCGGATAGGCGGTGGCGGCCCGCAGCTGGCGCTTGCCGTGGTCGATCCAGGCGCTGCCGGCGTTGACGGCCCAGTCGAACTTGAAGTTCGCACCGGGCACGGCGCGCATCGTCGTGACGATCTGACGCCAGTAGCGCGCGTAGAGCTTGCCGCCGTTGGGGACGTCCATCGTCCACTTGAACCACTTGCCGTTGAACTCGGGCGCGATGCGCAGGGTCGCATTGCCCTGGCCGCCGGCGACGAGCCGCTGGGCGAGCAGCCGGAAGTGCTGGTTGTACCGGCCGCTGGCGCCCTGCTTCAGCGAGCCGCCGGTGTCGGGCACCATCGGGACCGTGTAGACCATGCGGCCGGAGAAGCCGGCCGCCGCCCAGCGCTTGGTCATCCAGCCGACGTTCGTCATCCGCTTCCAGCTGCGCTTGTCGAGGTAGTCGTGCGCGAGGTCGACGTTGCGGCCGAGGCGCTGCTCGAACAGCTCGACGGCGGTCGTGTTCCCGGGGCCGTGGTAGACGCCCATCGGCACGACGCGCGCGGTAGTCGACCGCCGGCAGGACGATCTGCGTCGTGCCGGCGATGCTGGCCGGGACCGCGTAGGCGGCCGTGAGCATCACGAGCACGACAGCCATCGGGCCGACAAGTCCGCGGCGGCGGGGCGCGCGCGGTTCCGGCATCACGTCATCGGGGCGCGCGAAGCCACCCTTCCCCAAAATCACGAGCGGCAGTCTAACCACATCGTCGGACGCGTGGCGCCCGGGCACCCGGGCATTCACATGCCTCTTCGTACTCGATGACGCCGGCATCGCCGGTCGCGCCGGCTGATACGACCGGTCACGGCTCCTTGTTTCGCCGTATGTCGAGGCGCTCCTTCATCCCGCGGACCCCCTCGTCGAACGTCATCGGCGCTCCGGAGAGGCGGCGCAGCGCGTCGGCGACGAGCGGATCGAGCGGGTTGCGCTCCTGCGCGGAGCGCAGCCAGCGCCGCGCGGCGGCGCCGTCGCCGGCGTCGCCTGCCAGCAATCCGGCGGCGAAGCGCGGATACCACGCATCGGGCTGCTTCTCGCTCGCGCGAGCGAAGGCGCGCCGCGCCTGCGGGAGATCGTGGCGATCGGCCTGGATCTGGCCCTCGACGAGCCAGGGACGCGCCGCCAGCGGGTTCAGCGCCCGCGCGAGGTCGAGCCGCTGCAGCGCGCGCGCCGGGTCGGCGCGCCAGTGCAGCGCGGCCTCGGAGACCTCGCTGTCGGAGACGAGCGACGGCACCATGATCGCGACGCCCGCCAGGACGACCGCGATCGCGCCCGCGACGATCGCGCGCTGCGTGCGCGCGGGGCGCACGGGCGGCGCCGCCCTCGGCTCGAGCTCGGCAGCGGCCTCGGGCGCAGGCTCGGCCTCGGCCGGGACCGGCTCCTCCGCGCCGCGGCGGCCGAGCGCGACCGCCGCGCCGGCGAGCGCGAGCGCGGCGCCGCTCAGCGCCGGAAACTCCCACAGCCAGTCGACCGATCCGTGGACGATCCACACGACGCCGGGCAGGAGCGCAGCGCCGACCGCCGCGCGCGTGCCGGCGCCGCGTGCGCGCCGCCAGGCGCCGCCCGCGGCAATCGCGACCGCGCCGAGGAAGACGAGGAACAGGGCCGCGCCGACGGCGCCGGTGTGGGTCAGCAGCCGCAGCGGCAGGCTGTGCGTCCAGCGCGGCTCCTCGAACGCGTTGTGGCGCCGGCGGGCGTAGGCGTCGGCGTAGTTGTCCTGGCCGATCCCGAGCACCGGATGGTCGCGCCACACGTCGAGCGCGACGCGCCAGAAGTCATAGCGCGTGCTGCCGAGGCTCGCGAGATGCGACTCGCCGGCGTCGACCTCGGAGCCGGCGTCGGTGAACTGCGTCCAGGCGCTGCTGACGCGGCTCAGCGGGTCGCCGTGCGTCTTGACGAGCACGGCGCCGGCGCCGCCCGCCACGACGCCGACCGCGAGCATCGCGCCGATCGCCCGCCGCGCGCGCCGCCCGAGGACGATCCGGTCGCGCAGCACGTGCTCGGCGTACACGAGCGCGATCCCGGCGACGAGCGCGCCGGCGGTGGTCGCGACGAGCGTCGTCATCGCACCGTCGAGGACCGGGCGCATGGCCCGCTCCGCCGAGGCGGGATCGAGGCCCGCTCCGGCGCTGTTGACGGCGAGCAGGTCCGGTGTCGCGATCGCCACCTCGCCCAGCGCGGCGGCGCCGAAGGCGACGAGCTTGAGGCGATCCGGGCTGAGCACGAGCGCGGCGAGCAGGACGAGCGGGAGCGTGTAGAGCCAGCCCCGGCTCTGGCCGAGCACCGCGAGCCCGAGCAGCAGCGTGGCCGACGCGAGCAGCAGCGGGCGCAGCTCCGCCCGCACCTCGCGCCGCGCGGAGAGCGCGAGGGCGGGCACCGCCGCCATCGTCCACAGCGCCGCGGCGGCGTTGTGGTAGCCGACGGGCGCGCGCAGCCGGGCGTCGATGAACAGATCGCTCGAGCGGCGTGTCGCCCAGGAGCCGGACGACGGTCACGCCGCCGATGACCGTCATCGCCGCGATGAAGCACAGCAGCGCCACGAGCACCGTCCGCGGCGTCCACGGCAGCAGCGCGAAGACGACGAAGCAGGCGAGGTACAGCAGCGCCCGCTGGCTGCCCTCGAGCGCGTCGCCCGGAGAGTCCGCCCACAGGATCGAGGCGAACGACCACAGGACATAGGCGACGAACGCCGCGACCGCGACCCGCGCCGCGCGCGAGGGCAGCGCGATCTCCGCCCGCTGGGCGATCGCCGACGTCGCGCCGACCAGGAGGATCAGCACGGCGCCCGGCATCCACGAGCGCTCGAAGTAGCCGCCCTCGCGGACGGTCCACCAGACGAGGATCAGCAGCGCCGGCGCACCGGCGAGCAGGCATTCCATCGACGCGCGCCGCAGCCGCATTGGGCCGCAGCATGCCAGCACGTACGGCGGGCGCGATCAGCGCGCGCGCAGCGTCACGGGGCGGCGAGCCTCGGGCGCGCCGGCCAGCGAGGCCTCGATGACGCCGCTGCGCGAGCGCCGCCCGCGCAGCAGGCTGCGCCCCGCGGGCGTCGCGTGCGCGACGACGCTGACGGTGCCGGTGCCGTCGGCCCGCCCGCTCCCCTGCGCCACGACGACGTTCGCGATCCGCACCTGCACGTGGCACGTTCCCGCGCGCGCGGCGTCGCAGCCGACGTTCAGCCCGCGGCGCCGCACGGCACCCACCGTCGCGCGCCGCGCGGCGCTGACGCGCAGGATCGGCGGCAGCGTCGCCTGCGCCGCGCCCTCGACGGCGCGGTCGGCGTCGAGCAGCCCGTAGCCGAACGCGGCGTCGAGGCCCGGGGGGCCGATGTCGCGCGCGGTCTGCTGGAGCCGGTCGATCACCGCCTGCCCGTGCAACCCGACGCCGACGAGCAGCGCGGCGACGCCGCTGGCGATCGCGGCGGCCTGCGAGGTGCCGGAGATGCTCGTGTAGTCGCCGCCGCGCCAGGTCGAGAGCATGTCCTCGCCCGGCGCGACGATGCCCAGGCCGCTGCCGTGGCTGGAGAACGGGGAGCGGCGCAGATCGCCGTCGACGGCGCCGACGCACAGCGTCCGCTGCGGCAGGAACGGCTCCTCGCAGCGCGGCTGGTCGTCGTTGCCGGAGGCGACGACGACGGCGATCCCGGCGTCCGCGGCGCGCTGCACGGCGGCGGTCACCGGCGCGAGCTCGGCGCTGGGCGTCGACCAGTTCAGCGAGAGGTTGATGACGTCGGCGCCGGCGGCGACCGCGGCGTTGATCCCGGCCGAGACGTTCTCCGGCAGCCCGGCGTTGCCGGCGTCGAGGACGCGGATGGCGAGGATCCGCGCGGCCGGGGCGACGCCGGCGCCGCCGATCCCGTTGCCGGCGGTCGCGGCGATGATGCCGGCGATGTGGGTCCCGTGACCGCTGGGGTCGTCGGGGCCGGCGTCGCCGTCGACGAAGTCCGTGGCCGCGCACGACGCGGCCGCCCAGATCGGGATGCGAGGACTCGACGCCGGAGTCGACGACCGCGACGAGCACCCCCGCGCCGGCCGGCACGGGCTGCCGGGCGCGGCGGCCGAGGTCGCCGAGGTGGATCGCGTCGAGCGCCCACTGCACCCTGCGCAGCGGATCCTTCGCGGCCTTGGCGCCGGTGCCGGTGCCGGCCGCCGGCAGGAGCGGCGGCATGCGCGGCGCTCGCGGCGCCGGTCAGCACGAGCACAGCGAGCGCGGCCACCGTGGCGGTTCTCCTCACACGTCGTCTATCGGCGGGCGCAGGACGCGCGCTGAGACAACCATCGTCCGTCTGCGTCCAACCGCCGTCCGTATGCGATAACGTACAAACGTATGGTGACCACGATCGAGCACCCGAACCCGATCGGACCCCGCATCCGCGCCCTGCGCGACGCGATGGCGCTGTCGCTGCGCGACCTCGCGCAGCGCAGCGGCGTGAGCGCGCCGATGCTCAGCCAGGTCGAGCGCGGCGAGACGAGCCCGACGCTCGCGATCGCCGAGCGGATCGCGAAGGGCCTGGACCTGCGCCTGTCGCAGCTGCTGCGCCTCGACGAGGGCGGTCAGGTCGCGATCGTCCGCGCCGGCGAGCGCCGGCCGGGGACGAGCGAGCCGGCGTCCGGCCACAGCGCCGAGATCCTGACCCCGCCGCTGCCGGGCCAGCGCGCCGAGCTCTCACGCCACGTGCTCGCGCCCGGCGCGCACACCGGCGGTCCCGGCGATCCGCCGATGCACGAGCCCGGCAGCCGCGAGAGCGCGCTCGTCCAGGCGGGCCGCGTCGTGCTGCAGATCGACGGCGAGCGCCACGAGCTCGCGGCGGGCGACTGCGTCACGTTCGACGCCGACCTGCCCCATCACTTCGAGAACCCCGGCTGCGACGAGGCGATCCTGCTCGCCGTCGTCTCCGCCGGCCTACGCAGGAGCTGACCCATGAACCCATCCGAGCCGACCACGCTGTTCGACAAGATCTGGGCCGCCCACGAGGTGGCGCCGGGCCTGATCTGGATCGACCTGCACCTCGTCCACGAGGTCACGAGCCCGCAGGCCTTCGACGGGCTGCGGCTCGCGGGCCGCAAGGTCCGCCGGCCCGACCGGACGCTCGCCACCGCCGACCACAACGTGCCGACCGACGGCACGCCGACCGTCGCGCTGATCGCCGACCAGCTCAGCCGCGTGCAGGTCCAGACGCTCGAGCGCAACTGCGAGGAGTTCGGCATCCCGGTCTACTCGCTGGGCTCCGATCGCCAGGGCATCGTCCACGTCATCGGGCCCGAGCTCGGGGTCACGCAGCCCGGCATGACGATCGTCTGCGGCGACAGCCACACGGCCACGCACGGCGCGTTCGGCGCGCTCGCCTTCGGGATCGGCACGAGCGAGGTCGAGCACGTGCTCGCGACGCAGTGCCTCGTCGCCTCCAAGCCGCGCTCGATGCGGATCTCCTACGAGGGCGAGCTCGGCTTCGGCGTCACCGCGAAGGACCTCATCCTCGCGACGATCGGGCAGATGGGCGTCGACGGCGCCGCCGGCCACGTCGTCGAGTTCGCCGGGCCGGCGATCGAGTCGCTGTCGATGGAGGGCCGGATGACCGTCTGCAACATGACGATCGAGGGCGGCGGCCGCGCCGGGATGATCGCGCCCGACGAGACGACGTTCGCCTGGGTCGCCGAGCACGCCGGGATCGAGATCCCCGACGCGTGGCGCGCGCTGAGCACCGACGAGGGCGCGAGCTTCGACCGCGAGATCACCGTCGACGCGAGCGCGATCAGCCCGCAGGTCACCTGGGGCACGGCGCCCGACATGGTCGCCGGGGTCGCCGAGCGTCGTGCCCGACCCGACGACCGACGGCCACGAGCGCGCGCTCGTCTACATGGGCCTCGAGGCCGGCACGCCGATCCAGGACATCGCGCTGGACCGCGTGTTCATCGGCTCGTGCACGAACAGCCGGATCGGCGACCTGCGCGTCGCCGCCGAGGTCGTCAAGGGCCGCACGGTGGCCGACAGCGTGTACGCGATGGTCGTGCCGGGCTCGGCGCAGGTGAAGCTGCAGGCCGAGCGCGAGGGCCTCGACGAGGTGTTCCGCGCGGCCGGCTTCGACTGGCGCGGCGCGGGCTGCTCGATGTGCCTCGGCATGAACCCCGACACGCTGGAGCCCGGCGAGCGCTGCGCGTCGACCTCGAACCGCAACTTCGAGGGCCGCCAGGGCCGCGGCGGGCGCACGCACCTCGTCTCGCCGCAGATGGCGGCCGCCGCGGCGATCGCGGGCCGCTTCGTCGACATCAGAGATCAGGTCTGGCGGCCGGACGCCGACAGGCAAACTCAGAGCACGGGGCCGGATGCCCCGCGGAGGTAACCCTTATGGAGGCCATCGTGAGGTTCAGCGGGCCGGTCAGCGTGCTCGACCGCACCGACGTCGACACCGATCAGATCATGCCCAAGCAGTTCCTCAAGCGAGTCGAGCGGACGGGCTTCGGCGAGTACCTGTTCTACGACTGGGCCAAGCAGCCCGGCTGGGACCTGCCGAAGAACCCGATCCTCGTCACGGGCCGCAACTTCGGCTGCGGATCGAGCCGCGAGCACGCACCGTGGGGCCTGCAGGACTACGGCTTCAAGGCGATCGTCGCGCCGTCGTTCGCGGACATCTTCGCCTCCAACTGCACGAAGATCGGGCTGCTCCCGATCGCGCTCGCCGAGGACGAGGTGCGCGCGCTGATGCAGGCCGGCGAGGCGGAGATCGACCTCGAGCGCCAGGAGGTCCGCTTCGGCGACACCGTCGCGTCCTTCGAGATCGACCCGGAGACCAAGCACCGCCTGCTCAACGGCCTGGACGACATCGCGCTCACGCTGCAGCAGGACGAGGCGATCGCCGCCTACGAGGCCGAGCACGAGCGCTCGGGGCCGGTCACGACGGCGCTGTAGTGGGCGCGGTGCGCGACTGGGACGCCGACGCCTACCACCGGGTGTCGGGACCGCAGGTGGCGATGGCCGCGGCGGTGCTCGACCGCCTGCAGCTGCGCGGCGACGAGACCGTGCTCGACGCCGGCTGCGGCTCGGGCCGCGTCACGCGGTTGCTGCTCGAGCGGCTGCCGCGCGGGCGCGTCGATCGCCGTCGACGCCTCGCCCGACATGGTCGCGCGCGCGCGTGAGGAGCTCGGCGGCCTCGCCGCCGACGTGCGCGAGGCCGACCTCGCGGCGCTCGCGCTCGCGCCCGGCGAGGCGGTCGACGCGGTGTTCTCCAACGCGACGTTTCACTGGGTGCCCGACCACGACGCGCTGTTCGCCGCGCTCGCGGCGGCGCTGCGGCCGGGCGGGCGGATGAGCGCCCAGTGCGGGGGAGCGGGCAACGTCGCGGCGGTCCATGCGACGGCGATCGCCGCCGCCGGCGACTGCGGCCTGGGCGACCGCTTCGCGGGCTGGCCGGGGCCGTGGAACTTCGCCGGCCCGGAGCAGACCGAGGCACGCCTGCGCGCGGCCGGGTTCGAGGACGCGCGCTGCTGGCTGCAGCCCTGGCCCGTCGCCCCCGACGAGCCGCGCGCCTACCTGGAGACCGTCTGCCTCGGACCGCACCTCGAGCGGCTCGCGGCGGCCGAGCACGAGCGCTTCCTCGACGCCGTCATGGCGCGCCTCGGCGCGCGCCCGGTGCTCGACTACGTGCGGCTGAACATCGTGGCGCTGCGATCGGGGTGAGCTGCGGCGGCATACGACGCGGCGAGTCGCGTCCGGGCCCATGCCGCGAGCTGGCACGCCGGGCGCGGCGACCCCTTGGGGCTCGTGCGGCGCGGATCGCTGGGGAACGGCATCGATGAGGAGGAGGGGCCGGGGCCCCGTGTGCGCGCCAGCGCGTGCGCAGGTCGATCATGTGGGGGGTGTGGGGCTTTACGCAGCCTCAGCCTTCGTAAAGCCCCACACCCCCCAAACCTGAGCACCGTGTGGCGTGTCTGCTGGGATAGCGAGCACGATCCGCCACGACCGTCGTGCGCCACGGGGTGTGTCGAATCGTCGTCGTCTGGCGACGGTATTCGCCACACCCCCTGAGATCGCGCCTATCTGACGCCGGACCGAGCGCCACGAGGCCCAAGGCACCCGCTCCCTCATCGATGCTGTTCGCAAGCGCACCGGACCACACCCAGCCCCGACGAGACCGACCGGCGCCGCCCACCACCCATCCGGCTCGACCCCGTGACGTCGTCCCGGCGGCCTGCGCCCGTCGGCGCGTTCTCCGCCTGACCGATTACGCTCCCGCGCCATGCCCACGATCGTCACCCTGCCCGGCGACGGGATCGGTCCCGAGATCATGGCGCCGGCGCTCGAGCTGCTGCGCACGATCAGCGAGGACTTCTCCTTCGAGGAGCACGCGTTCGGCGGCGCCGCGATCGACCTGCACGGGATCGCGCTCACCGACGAGACGCTCGCCGCCTGCAAGGGCGCCGACGCGGTCCTGCTCGCCGCCGTCGGCGGCCCGAAGTGGGACACGACCGACCCGGACGCGCCGCGCCCCGAGCAGGGCCTGCTCGGCCTGCGCAAGGGCCTCGGCCTGTTCGCGAACCTGCGCCCGGTGCGGCCCGTCCCCGCGCTGTACGACGCCAGCCCGCTCAAGCGCGAGCGCATCGAGGGCACCGACCTGCTCGTCGTGCGCGAGCTGACGGGCGGGATCTACTTCGGCGCGAAGACGCGCACGGCGCGCAGCGCCAGCGACCTGTGCGAGTACTCGGTCGACGAGGTCGACCGCATCGCGCGCGTCGCCTTCGACGCGGCGCGCGCCCGGCGCAAGCGCGTCGCGAGCGTCGACAAGGCCAACGTCCTGGAGACCTCGCGCCAGTGGCGCGAGGTCGTCCACATCGTCCACAAGGCGAAGTACAACGACATCCAGCTCACCGACGTGCTCGTCGACAACGCCGCGATGCAGCTCATCGCCCGCCCGGCCGACTTCGACGTCATCGTCACCGAGAACCTCTTCGGCGACATCCTCAGCGACGAGGCGGCGATGATCACCGGCTCGATCGGCATGCTGCCGAGCGCGAGCCTCGGCGAGCCCGATACGCCCGGACTGTTCGAGCCCGTCCACGGCTCGGCGCCCGACATCGCGGGCACGGGGGCGGCGAACCCGCTGGCGATGTTCCTCTCGGTCGCGCTCATGCTGCGCCACGCACTGGGTTGGGAAACCGAGGCCGCCGCCGTAGAATCGGCCGTGGACCGTGCGCTCGACGCGGGTCTGCGCACCCGGGACCTCGGCGGTGAGGCCACCACGGCCGAGGCGACGCGAGCCGTACTCGACAATCTCTAGGAGCCTTCAGTGAAGCAAGCGGACCTCATCTGGATGAACGGGGAGTTCGTTGCCTGGGAGGACGCCAAGGTCCACGTGCTCACGCATGGACTGCACTACGGCACGGGCGTCTTCGAGGGGATGCGCTGCTACGACACGGAGATCGGTCCGGCGATCTTCCGCCACCGCGAGCACCTCCGGCGCCTGCACCGCTCGGCCGAGCTGTACTACATGCCGCTGCCCTACGACGTCGAGGCGATGCGCACCGCGACGCACGAGCTCATCGGCCGCAACGGGCTGCGCTCGTGCTACATCCGCCCGATCGCCTTTCGCGGCTACGGCCAGATGGGCCTCAACCCGCTCGAGGCCCCGGTCGACGTCACGATCGCCGTCTGGGAGTGGGGCGCCTACCTCGGCGAGGAGGGCAAGAACAAGGGCATCCGCGCGAAGGTGTCGAGCTGGCGCCGGATCAGCCCCGCGTCGCTGATCCCGAGCGCGAAGGCGTCGGGCCAGTACCTCAACAGCGTGCTGGCGAAGATCGAGTCGCTCAAGGCCGGCTACGAGGAGGCGATCCTGCTCGACGACCACGGCTACGTCTGCGAGGGCACGGGCGAGAACATCTTCGTCGTCTGGGAGGGGCGGATCGTCACGCCGCCGCCGGCCGCCTCGATCCTCGACGGCATCACGCGCAAGTCGGCGATGCAGATCGCGCGCGACCTCGGCATCGAGGTCATCGAGCGCGACATCGCGCGCGCCGAGCTGTACCTCGCCGACGAGGTCTTCATGACCGGCACCGCCGCCGAGCTCGTCCCCGTCCGCGAGATCGACGACCACACGATCGGCGAGGGCTCGCCGGGCGAGCTCACGCGTGCGGTCCAGTCGGCCTTCGAGGACGCGCTGCACGGCCGCGACGAGCGCTACCGGGAGTGGCTGGACCCGGTGCCCGCGCGCGCCGCCGCGAAGGTGGCATAGTCCCGCCCGACCACATGACCCGGATCGAGCTCTACGACGCCACGCTGCGCGATGGCATGGGCGGGGGCGGCATGTCGCTGACCGCCGAGGAGAAGGTGCGCCTCGTGCACCGCCTCGACGACCTCGGCATCGACCTCGTCGAGGCCGGCTTCCCGTCCTCCAACCCGAAGGAGGCCGAGCTGTTCGCGCTGCTCGAGCACGAGCCGCTCGCGCACGCGACGATCGCCGCCTTCGGCATGACGCGCCGCCGCGGGATCGACGCCGCGCACGACGACGGGCTGCGCGTGCTCGCGGACTGCTTCGCGCCGGTCTGCACGATCGTCGGCAAGACGTCGACGACGCACGTCGAGAAGGTCGTGCGCGTCTCGCGCGAGGAGAACCTCGCGATGATCGCCGAGTCGGTCGGCTTCCTCGTGGCGCAGGGCAAGCGCGTGATCTTCGACGCCGAGCATCTCTTCGACGGGCTGCGCGAGGACCGCGACTACGCGATCGAGTGCCTGCGCGCCGCGGCCGCGGCCGGCGCCGAGCGCGTCGTCCTGTGCGACACGAACGGGCCCTCGCTGCCCAGCGACGTGGGGCGCGCGGTCGCCGACGTCGCCGCCGCGCTGCCGGGCGTCGCGATCGGCATCCACTGCCACAACGACGGCGGCTGCGCGGTCGCCAACACGCTCATGGCGGTCGAGGCCGGCGCGACCCAGGTGCAGGGCACGATGAACGGCATCGGCGAGCGCACCGGCAACGCGAACCTCATCACGATCATCGCCAACCTCCAGCTGAAGCTCGGCCACCGCGTCGTCTCCGACGAGCAGCTGCGCATGCTGACCGAGACCGCCCACTTCGCCGACGAGCTGCTCAACCGCCAGCCCGAGGCCAACCAGCCCTACGTCGGCAAGAACGCCTTCGCGCACAAGGCGGGCCTGCACGCGGCCGGCATCCGCGCCGACGCCTCGACGTTCGAGCACGTCGATCCCGCGCTCGTCGGCAACCACCGCGACCTGCTCATCTCCGAGCTGTCGGGCAAGGGGACCGTGTCCGACAAGGCCGAGCGCGCGGGCCTGGACCTCGACGCCGCGACGACCGCGCGCGTGCTCGAGCGGATGAAGGCGCTCGAGCACGACGGCTACCAGTTCGAGGCCGCCGACGGCTCGTTCGAGCTGCTGCTGCGCAAGGAGTCCGGCGACTACCAGCCGCTGTTTCGCCTGGAGTCCTGGCGCGTGACCGCCGAGCAGCACGCCGACGGCGAGGTGAAGACCGAGGCGACGATCAAGATCTGGGTCGACGGCGAGCGCTTCGTCAGCTACGCCGAGGGCAACGGTCCCGGTCCACGCGCTCGACGCCGCGCTGCGGGCCGTCATCACCGAGGCCCACCCGCATCTCGCCGACACCTGGCTGACGAACTTCAAGGTCCGCATCCTCGACGAGACGAAGGGCTCCGACGCGACGATCAGGGTGCTGATCGACGCCACCGACGGCAACGAGACGTGGGGCTCCATCGGCGTGTCGACGAACCTCATCGCGGCCTCGTGGGTCGCGCTCGTCGACTCGCTCGAATACGCCGAGCAACCCAGCCGCGTGCGCGGCGCGGCGGCACCGTGAGCGTGCGATGACGACCGGACCGGTGACCGAGGAGATCCCGCTCGCGCGGCCCGTGCTCGGCGAGCCCGAGGAGGCAGGCCGTGCTCGAGGTCCTGCGCTCCGGCTACCTCTCGCTCGGCCCGCGCCTGTCCCGCGTTCGAGCAGGCGTTCGCCGCGCGCCTCGGCGTCGCGCACGCCTGCGCGGTGTCGAGCGGCACGGCCGGCCTGCATCTCGCGCTGCGCGCCGTCGGCGTGCGCGACGGCGACGAGGTCGTCACGTCGCCGTTCTCGTTCGTCGCGAGCGCGAACGCAGCGGTCTTCGAGCGCGCGCGCCCGGTCTTCGCCGACATCGACCCGCGCACGCTGAACCTCGATCCGGCCGCGGCGGCCGCCGCCGTGACCGAGCGCACGACCGCGCTGCTGCCCGTCCACATCTTCGGCTACCCGGCCGACCTGCCCGCCTTCGAGCGGCTCGGGCTGCCGATCGTCGAGGACGCCTGCGAGGCGCTCGGCGCCGATCCACGGCGACGGCATCGCGGTCGGCGCTCGCGGCCATTCGGCGGTCTTCGGCTTCTACGCCAACAAGCAGCTCACGACGGGCGAGGGCGGCATGGTCACGACCGGCGACGCGGACGTCAAGATGCGGATCGACTCCGAGCGAAACCAGGGCCGCGCGCCCGACATGAGCTGGCTGGACCACGACCGCCTCGGCTTCAACTACCGCCTCAGCGACATCGCCTGCGCGATCGGGCTCGCGCAGCTGCAACGGCTCGACGACATGCTCGCCGGGCGCGCCCGCGCCGCCGCGCTGTACCGCGAGGCGCTCACCGGGATCGAAGGCCTCGACCTGCCGTGCGAGGACAGCGACGGCGACCGCCGCGGCTGGTTCGTCTTCGTCGTCCAGCTGCCGCGCGAGGTCGACCGCGACGCGACGATCCGCGCCCTGCGCGGGCTCGGCGTGCAGTCCAAGCCCTACCTGCCGGCGATCCATCTCATGTCGTTCTACCGCGAGACCTACGGCCACCGCGAGGGCGAGTTCCCCGTCTGCGAGGACGTCGCGGCGCGCTCGGTCGCGCTGCCGTTCTTCCCGGAGATCGAAGCGAGCCAGATCGAGCGCGTCGGGCTGGCGCTACGCGAGGTGCTCGGCCGCTGAGCTGCTGCTGCGCAGGTGCGCGGCCTCGTTGAAGCTGCGCACCCAGCGGCGCCCGTCGGGCAGCACGACGAGCCGCGTCAGCGAGCCGTTGTCGGCGTGCACGAACGCGAACGGCCGGCTGTCGCTGCACTGGCGGCACAGCTCGCCGATGACGCCGCCGTGGACGACCGCCGCGACCGTCGCGCCCGGCTGCAGGCCCTCGAGGATCCGCTCGATCCCGGCGCGCGTGCGCTGTTCGAAGGCCTCCATCGTCTCGGCGCCGGGGATGACGTCCCAGCGCTGCTGCGCGAAGACCTCGGCGACGCGCGGGTCGCGGCGCGCGACGGCGATCCTGAACGCGCCGCCGTCGAGCTCGCCGAGGTGGACCTCGCGCAGCTCCGGCACGACGACGGGCTCCAGGCCCGTCAGCGCCGCCAGCGGGGCCGCGGTCTGCGCGGTGCGGCGCAGGGGCGTGACGAAGAGCCCGTCGAGCGGCTCGCCCGCGAGGTGGGCCGCGACCGCCTGCGCCTGGCGCTCGCCCGCCGGCGACAGGGCGGGATCGGCCTGGCCCTCGAGCAGCTCGAACGGGCGGTCGTCGACCGCCGTCTCGGACGCGCCGTGGCGGACGAGCACGATCTCGATCGAGTCCGCGGGCCGCGAGTAATCCTGCTGCGGGTAATGCCGGGCGGTCACCGGCGGCAGCGTAGCGGTCCGGCGGGCGCCTCTAGACTCGCCCGCCATGTCGCGCTTCTCCGAGCCGCAGGACCCGATCTTCCAACGCCTCAACGCGTCGCTGTCCTTCGACCGGCGCCTGTGGCACCACGACATCGCGCAGTCGCGCGCGCACGCGCGCATGCTCGCCGCGCAGCGGATCATCGGCGACGGCGATCGCGACGCGCTGCTCGCGGCGCTCGACGCGGTCGAGGAGGAGCTCGTCGCGGGCACGTTCCCGTTCGCCGCCGACGACGAGGACATCCACATGGCGATCGAGCGGCGGGTGACCGAGATCGCCGGCGCGGTCGGCGGCAAGCTGCACACCGCGCGCTCGCGCAACGACCAGGTCGCGACCGACGTCGCGCTCTTCACGCGCGACGCCGCCGGCCACGCGACGCGCGCGATCGACGCGCTCGCCCAGGTGCTCATCGATGCCGCCGAGGCACACCTCGACTGGCCGCTGCCCGGCTACACGCACCTGCAGCGCGCGCAGCCCGTGTACCTGTCGCACCACCTGCTCGCGTACGTCTGGATGCTGCTGCGCGACCGCGAGCGCTTCGCCTTCGCCGCGTCGCAGACCGCGGCGCTGCCGCTCGGCGCCGGCGCGCTCGCGGGGGTGAACTTCGACACCGACCGTGCCGCGGTCGCCGCGGAGCTCGGCTTCGAGCGCGTCGCGCCGAACTCGATCGACGCGGTCTCCAACCGCGACTTCGTCCTGGACTACCTGTCGGCCGCCGCGACCTGCATGACGCACCTCAGCCGCCTCGGCGCAGAGCTCGTCCTGTGGTCGAGCGAGGAGTTCGGCTTCGTCACGCTGCCCGACGCCTGGACGTCGGGCTCGTCGATCATGCCGCAGAAGAAGAACCCCGACGCGGCCGAGCTGCTGCGCGCGAAGGCGCCGCGGGTCGTCGCGCACCTCAGCGCCCTGCACGGCGTCATGCACGCGCTCGCGCTGACGTACAACAAGGACCTGCAGGAGGACAAGGAGCACCTCTTCGACACGGTCGACACGCTCGACCTCTGCCTCGCCGCGGCGGCCGGGATGATCGGCGGCGCGCGCTTCAACCGCGAGCGGATGTCGGCCGCCGCCTCCGACGACCTCATCGCCGCGACCGACGTCGCCGACCACCTCGTCAAGCAGGGCGTGCCGTTCCGCGCGTGCCACGGGATCGTCGCGGGCCTCGTGCGCGTCGCCGTCGACTCCGGGCGCTCGCTCGGCGAGCTGACCGACGAGGAGCTGGCGGCGGCGTCCGACCGGCTCGATCCGGCCGCCTTTCGCGATCTGCTGTCGCAGCGCTCGTGGCTGGAGTCGAAGGTCAGCGTCGGCGGCACCGCGCTTGCGCGCGTGCGCGAGCAGCTCGACGCCGCCCGCAGTGCGCTCGCGCTGAACGCCGGGTGACCGCCACCGCCGAGCGTCACCTGCGCGCGCTCGAGCTGCCGGTCGTCGACGCCGCGCAGGCGCTCGTCGGCTGCACGATCACCCACGGCGACACGAGCGGCGTGATCGTCGAGACCGAGGCCTACCACGAGATCGAGCCCGCCTGCCACGCGTTCGTCGGCCTCACGCCGCGCACGACGCCGCTCTTCGAGGCGCCGGGCCTCGCCTACGTCTACCGCTCCTACGGCATCCACGCCCTGCTGAACGTCGTCGTCGAGCCGGAGGGCGTCGGCGCCGCGGTGCTGATCCGCGCGCTCGAGCCGCTCGCCGGCGCCGACCTCATGCGCGAGCGGCGCGGCCGCGAGCGGCTGACCGAGCTCTGCTCGGGACCGGGCAAGCTCACGCAGGCGCTCGCGATCGGCCTGGAGCTCAACGCGACGCCGCTGCTCGGCGGGCCGATCGCGCTCGGGCCGCCGCCGCCGGGGCGCAGCGACCCGCCGCCGCTCGTCGTCGGGCCGCGGATCGGGATCACGCGCGCGGCCGAGCTGCCCTGGCGCTTCTGCGCCGCCGGCAGCCGCCACGTCTCGCGGCCGTGGCCGGACGGGCTGCTCGCCTGAGCGGGTCTCGGATGCTCGAACGTGATCTGCGGCCCGGGCCGGCCGCGGACGGACGTCCGCGCACCGGCCCGGGAGCTGAGCGTCGAGCGCGGCCGCGCGGCGCGGCTCAGGCGGCGACGAGGTAGTGCGACATCGGGACGTTCGTCGCACCGGCGAGCGTCTGCGTGATCTCGGCATCGGTCATGGTCAGCGACAGCGAGACGTTGGTGGCGACCTGCGACTTGCTCAGGTTGAGGTCGGCCGCCGTCGTCATGAGCGAGTTCCAGCCGCTCTGGATCTCCTGCAGCTCCTGGGACACCTGGGCCCAGTCCTGCGCGCTCGCGCCCTCGATCTCGCCGATCGTCGCCAGCGTCGTGGTGAAGTACGTCTCGGCCGCCTGCCAGGGCGCGACCACTGTGTCGAGCGACGACTTCATCGCATCGACCTGGCCCGAGAACCCCGTCAGCGTCGTGGACATCGCGTTCACGCTGACGATGTCGGCGTTGTAGGAGCTGATGCTGTCGCCGGCCGCCTTGATCGCCTGCCTTGTCCTGCACGATCTTCGCCGCGCTGAGGCCGATGATGAGCGCGCCGCCCGCGGTGATGAGGACAGCCGGGACCAGCAGGAAACAGGCTCACGCCGCCGGTCGCGGGCGCCAGGGCGATCGCGAGGATGCCCATGCCGATGCCGAGCACCGCCACCAGCGAGCCCCCGACGATTGCGGCGGTCTGCGCCTTGATGTCGCTCTGGAGGCTGGAGATCTGCTGGTTGAGCTGCGTGATCTGACCGCCGTCGTTGCCGGCCGTCTGGAGGGCCGCCGCCGCGACCGCGTTCATCGTGGCCGCGTTCTGGTCGAACACGGTCGCCTGGTTCTGCATGCTCGTGATCACCGGCGCCGTCATGCCCGACATGAGGTTGAGGTTGCTGGAGAGCAGGTCGAGCGTGAACATCAGCTCGTTCTTGGCGGTCTGGTCGTTCGGGCTGGACTGCAGCTGCTGCGCCGCGCCGATCGCGCTGCCGAGCGCCGGCGACACGACCTGGGTCCCGTTGTTGACCAGCGTGACTGGCAGCGCGGTCAGGTTGTTCAGCGTGCTCTGGGCCCAGCCCTGCAGCACGCCTGTCGTCTGCGACCACGCCGTCTGGGTCGCCTGGTAGGCGGAGGCGCCGCCCGGCCACTGGCGGGGTTGTTGAGATTTGGCAGCACGTAGCCGCGGACCTGGCCCGCGTAGGTGATGATCCCGAACAGGTCGGTCTTGTACTGCGCGGCTCCCGCGTCGGCGTCGCTGAGCGCCTTGCGCAGGACATCGAGGTGTCGCGGGGGCGTGAGGATGGCCATGAGCGGCTCCATTCTTGATGGTGATTGGACGTGTCCGGCTGGACACGGGCAACCCTCCGCCGCGCCGGTTACACCACGGTGACACCGCGCGGCGGGCGCCGTTGGAAGCCGCGCGTGCCCGTGACGTGACGGCGCGCGCCGTCACGTCGGAGAGCGCCCGGGTGCCGGGGCGGGGGGGCGACGGCTATGGCTGCGGCGTGGCGCCGCCGGACTCGGCGGCGGGTGGAACCTGCGCCGGGGCGGGCGGGGGCGCGGGTGCCGGCGTGCCCGGGGCGGGCGGTGCGGCGGGGCGGCCGGGGTTCCGCCGTCGGTCCCCATCGCGCCGTCACCGCCGGCCTTCGGCGCGTTGCCGTCGCCCTTGCCGCCGTCGTGGTCCGCCGGCGGCGCTGCGTCCGACGGCGCCTCCGTCGCAGGATCCGGTGTCGGCGCCGTCGCATCGGTCGCGAGCCCGGCCTCGAGGCAGCGCTTGGAGGGCCGATCGTCGGGCTTGCGCTTGGCCTCCTCGCGCGCGCACTCGCGCTGCAGGCGCTGCTGGTCGGACTGGATGACGGCGAGCATGAAGTCGTGCCAGATCTGCGCCGGGAACGTGCCGCCGGCGACCGGCTCGCCGCGGTACTCGGTGCGCATCGGGCGCAGTCCGTCGGGGTAGCCGACCCAGACCGCGACCGTGAGCTTGTCCGTCGCGCCGACGAACCAGGCGTCGCCGTAGTTCTCCGTCGTGCCCGTCTTGCCCCAGGCACGGACCTTGCCGAGCTGCGCGACGCGGGCGGTGCCGACCTTGATGACCGACTCGAGGATGTTCGTCGTCGTCTGCGCCACCTTCTTCGTGATGACCTGCTGGCGGCGCGAGCGGTTGCGCACGACGACGCGATGGCGGTCGTCGCGCAGCGTGATGCGGCGGATGCCGACCGGTCCCTTCGGGCCCGCGCCGAGCGAGCCGGTGACGAGCACGCCGCCGGTCGCGAACGTCTCGTAGGCGTGGGCCATGTCCAGCGGCGTCACGCCCTGCTTCAGGCCGCCGAGCGTGATCGCGTAGTTGCTGGAGACCGGCGTGCGGATGCCCATCCGCTCCGCGGTGCGCGCGATGCGCCCGGTCCCGGCCTTGATGCCGACCTGGGCGTAGACGGCATTGTCGGAGAACGTCGTCGCGCGGGCGAGCGTGCTCACACCGGAATAGGCGTCATCGTAGTTATTAACGGTGAATTTCTCGGAGCTGTGGGGCACGTTGATGACCTGGCGCTTGGAGACCCAGGTCGAGCTCGGCGAGATCCCGCGCCGCAGCGCGGTCGCGAGCACGAACGGCTTGAAGGCCGAGCCCGGCTGGCGCTGTCCCTGCGTGGCGAGGTTGAACGGGACCCGGTCGTAGTCCGTCCCGCCGACCATCGCGCGCACCTCGCCGGTCTTGTTGTCGATCGCGACGAGCGACGCCGTCGGCCCGGACGGCGGGTTGCCGAGCCAGCGCGTGATCGCATCCTGGGCGCGGCGCTGCAGGCCGAGGTCGATCGTCGTCTGCACGCGCAGGCCGCCGAGCAGCGCCTGGCGGGCGCCGTAGCGGTCGATGACCTGCTGGCGCACCCAGGTCGCGAAGTAGGCCGCGGACTTGCTCGCCGCCTGCGCCTGCGGCGGGCGGATCATCGCGCTCGACGGCGGCTCCTCGCGGATCCCGCGCTCGTACTCCGCACGCGTCAGGTAGCCCTGCTCGAGCATCTTCGCGAGCACGACGTTGCGCCGCTTCTTGGCCGCCTGCGGGTGGGCGATCGGGTCATAGGCGTTCGGCGAGGCGACCATGCCCGCCAGCAGCGCGGACTCCTCGGGCTTGAGCTTGCTCGCGCAGCGGTTGTCGGGCTTGCCGCAGCCGAGGTGGTTGACGTCGCGGCCGAAGTACGTCCGCGCCGCCGACTCGATGCCGTAGGCGCCGTTGCCGAAGTAGATCGAGTTCAGGTACTCCGTGAGGATCTTCTGCTTGCTCCACTTGCGCGTGAGGTGGTAGGCGAGCGCGGCCTCGCGGACCTTCTCGACGATCGTCCGGCGGCTCTGCGCGCGCGTCGCGTTCTTGACGAACTGCTGCGTGATCGTCGAGCCGCCCTGCACGGCGGCGCCGGAGGCGAGGTCCTGCCAGAGGGCGCGCGCAGTGCCGCGCAGGTCGACGCCGTCGTTCTCGTAGAAGCGCTCGTCCTCGATCGCGATGATCGCGTGCTGCATCGACAGCGCGATGTCGGTCGACGGGACGATGATGCGGCCCTGGTCGGCGAGCGTCGCGAGGTAGTGGCCGCGGACGTCGACGAGCAGCGAGTTCTGGGCGCGCTGGAATTCCCTGCGGTTCTCGAGCTGGGGCAGGTCCGAGGCGACGGCCATCATCATCCCGAAGGCGGTCGAGACGAACGCGATGAGCGAGAGGCCGAAGAGGATCAGCGCCAGCCGCAGCCGCTTCAGCCGCGGCCGACCGAGCGGTGGGTCCGAGAGGACCGGGATGTCGGGACGTACGGAGTCGCTCATGCGAACGCGGGAACGTGCCGCGCGTTTGCGGCATCGACCCCGTGGCGCCCCGATGACAACAGGCGGCGGCAGCGCCCAGGGCGGCCCGGACTCTAGCATTGGACCGGATGCCTGACCCCACCTCTCGCGCTGCCGACGATGCGCGCTTCCTTGCCCGTGACGCGGTCGACTGCCTGCCGGACGGGGCGCTCGCGCGCAAGCTCGCGCTCGGCCGGCCGCTGCGCGTCAAGCTCGGCCTCGACCCGACCGCGCCGGACGTCCACCTCGGACACACCGTCGTCCTGCGCAAGCTGCGCGAGTTCCAGGACCGCGGCCACGTCGTCGTGCTCATCATCGGCGACTACACGGCCCGCGTCGGCGATCCGAGCGGGCGCTCGTCGACGCGTCCCGTGCTGTCGGGCGAGGAGATCGACGCCAACGCGCGCACCTACGTCGAGCAGGCCGCGAAGGTGCTCGATCCCGAGCGCATCGAGCTGCGCTACAACGCCGAGTGGCTCGACATGCCGATGGAGCAGCTCTTCGCGCTCACGCGGACGACGACCGTCGCCCAGCTGCTCGAGCGCGACGACTTCGCCAAGCGCTACGCCGGCCGCGAGCCGATCTCGATCCTCGAGCTGCTCTATCCGCTCATGCAGGCCTACGACTCGGTGGCGGTCCGCTCCGACGTCGAGCTCGGCGGGACCGACCAGAAGTTCAACCTCCTGCTCGGCCGCGACGTGCAGCGCGCGTACGGGATCGACGAGCAGGTCGCGCTGACGATGCCGATCCTGCCGGGCGTCGACGGCGAGCGCAAGATGTCCAA
>CAVSHS010000001.1:0-238953 GCA_963727785.1 uncultured Solirubrobacteraceae bacterium | reverse complement strand
TTGTGAGGACCGCAGGAACCGCAAGCGCGTGGTGCCTGCTGCCGGGCGATGACTAGCGAGGTCGCACGAACCCGGCGAGCATCTTGCCGATCTCGATCTGGGCGGTTCCAGTGGTGACGGCCGGATCGCCCAAGGCGAACGCACGCAGCTCGTCCTCGTCCTCAGCCTCCACGACGCCGAGACCCCATGATCCCGTGGTATCGAGCACCGGGCCGAAGATCACCATCTGACCCGAGTCGATGAACGGCCGCCAGTACGCGGCGTGGCGCTCCATCACGGCGCGCTCCTCTTCGGTCATATCGAGAGCGAACGTCGGACGAGGAGCAATGAGCCTGAAGACGAAGGTGCTCATGCGCGGAGTGTATGAGCGGCGGCTGCGCGCATCGTCGCGAGTGGCAGGGCGCATCTCAATGTTCGCCTAACGATTCACGCTGGTGGTGTTCGTGCCCAGCGCAGATACTTTCTGGTGCGTCGTCAGATCATCCGCAAACGGTCTCGTGAGAGGAGTCGGTCATGGTCACGCCTGGGAAGTTCTTTCTTGCAGTGCTGGCGGCCATCGCGATGCTGGTCGTGATCGGGCTGATGGTGGTCCTGCCGGATACCGGCCATTTCGCGAGCATCGCGCATTGACTGCTTGGCATCCCGGGATCTTAGGCATCCCGGGATGCCGGTCAACGTTCACGGATCAGAGTGCGGCGACTGCCTCGCGGAAGCCTGCAACCGCCGGGACATCGCAGGCGGCGAGCTGGCGATCCAGGCGCTTGAGCTGGCGCACGGTCACGTCGGACTTCGTGCTCTGAGCGATGCCGAGCGCCTTCATCCCTTCCGCGGCGGCGCGGTCGGGCTCATCGGCGGCAGCGCAGGCGAGTGCGAGATGCGCCTGGTGGATCCCGCGGCCACGTGTGCGTTCGCTGGGCCACAGGCGCAGGACCTGCTCGAACGTCGGGACGGCCTTGCTGGGTCGCAGCAGCAGCCAGCAGCGCGCTTCTTCAGCCAGCACGTAGGGCGTCGTGGCCTCGCGGCTGCCGAGGCCCTCCCATGGCGACAGCGAACGGTCGGTCACGACGTGCTCGGACGGCAGCAGCCGACGCGCCTCGGCGAGGCTGCGTTCACACGACGCGATGTTGCCGGCAAGCGCATGCCCGTGCGCCTCGCGTAGCGCGCAGAGCGCGCGCATGTACGCGCTCGCACCGGGCGTGCGCATCCCGGCATCGGCGAGCATGATCGCCTTGCGTGCATCGGGAGCGGCCCACAGGCTGCGGCGCATGAGCACGTAGGCAACCATGTCCGGGTAGCCCGCCTCCTGGCCGAGGCGCCGCGCGCGATCGGCGCACTCCTCGGCGAACCGCGCGTCGCCGGCGTCACGTCCGAGCCAGCTCGCCATCCACGACCAGCGCGCCTCAACGCCCAACAGCTGGGCTCGCAGATCACCGCGCGCGACGCGCCGGTGGTCCGCGATCAGGCTGAGTTCGTGCCTGACGGTGTCCAGCACACCGGTGGCGCCGAACATCGCGTCGTGGCGGCGCAGCACGTGCATGAGGTTCATCCAGTGCTCGACGAGGCCAGGGTCGATCTGGCGTGCTGCTGCGGGGGCGGTCGTGGCGTTGAGGCCCAGTGCGGCCCCGACGCCTGCGCCAAAAAGGCTCCGACGGCTCAGAGGGTCCACGTCTTCTCCCGTGTCGTGCAGGGGTGTCCAGCGTACCGCGATGGTGTGCCCGAGTGACCGCGCGAAGCCGGCGATCTCGTCGACGGTCAGACGGCGATGTCCGTTTTCGATGCGGCTCAGCGTGGCCTGGCTCATGTGGAGCCAGTCGGCGACAAGCGCCTGCGGGAGCGGCTGGCCGTGGAAGGGATGAAACCTGTAGGCGCGGACCACGCGTCCGATGTCTCCGCTGTCCAGCGCCTCCGCCATCGCCTCGGTCTGCCAGAACTCGGGCGGCACGTCAGGCGCGCGATCGCGCCGACGCTTGCCCTCGCAGACGCCGCACAGGCTGCCGGCGTGGTCGCGGGCGAGCAGGGTCCCGCAACGGCAGTAGCGGCGGACAGGGCGCATGGGGCGGGCCGATCCTACGTCCGCGTCCGCGCGGCTGCGAGCGGCGGCTATGCAGATTCTGCATAGCGCCTCGTTCCAGTCGCCTCGCCTGGCGGCGTCGCATGCGCATTGGCCGGTGGTGGGATCAGACGCAGACTCGTTGCATGGCCTTTGAGCAACGCTACGGATGGGGACGCGCCTACCGCGACGGGCGGCTGGTCTGCTGGCGCGTGCATGTCACGATCGGTCGCGACGACGATCGCCTCGGTCTCGCGCCGCGCGAGCGGCGCTACGTCACCGCACGGTTCCGCGAGCGCTTGGACCGCGACCTGCACGCCGAGCTCGTGCAGCTCGTGCGTCGCCGCGGCGCGGCTGCCCGGCGCGTCGCAGAGGCGCTGGAGCCGATCGTGATCGTCGTCGACGATCCGCGCCACGGCCGCGCGCGCGTGGTCGGGCGCCTGCAGCCGCCGCAGGTGCGCGGCCGCGACTTGGGCGACATCGAGTTCGCCGTTCGCGAGCTGCCCACGTGACCGGCGCGCCGGCTCAGCGCCTATCGCGCGACGAAGTCCTCGCCCTGAAGTACGCCGCGCACCGCCAGCTCGCCCGCTGGGCCAAGGCGCGCCCCTTGAACCCGCGCCAGCGCGAGCGGCGCGCCGCGCTCGTGACTGCCGTCCGGACGCTCGAGCATCCTGCGTTCATGCACGGCTGCGAGCTACGCACGGCGGATGACGCATAGCCGTCTGCGGTCGCGGGTGCACGCCAAGCCACCCGAAACCTGCCCATTGGTCCGGGGAAGCGCCCTCGCGCTTGCCCGCACCCCTGCGCCCCGCTACCGTCTTCCCGAGTGAGCGGCCACGGACGGTGTCGGGGGACGCAGCGCGTGCTTTGCACGTCGGTCCTCGGCGCGCTCGCGCTCGCCTTCGGCGCGCCCGCCGCGCACGCGACGATCGCCATCAACGACACCCAGGTCAGCGAGACGAACGGCATCGTCTCCGCGACGTTCACCGTGACGCGAACGGCCGGCCTGCTGGCCGGAGCCACGTCTGCGAGCTTCGCCACCGCCGACGGCTCCGCCCAGGCCCCCGGTGACTACTCGGCGGCCTCGGGGACGCTGTCCTTCCCCGGCGCGCTGCTCGGCGCCACGCAGACCCAGCAGATCACGATCGCGGTCAAGGGCGACACCATCGACGAGCCGGCCGAGACGTTCCACGTCGTGCTCTCCGGTGAGGAGGTGACGAAGGGCGACGGCGTTGCGACGATCCTCGACGACGACTCGTCGCCGACGGTCAGCGTCGGCGACGCGCCCGCGGCGCTCGAGGGCGGGCTCGCGACGTTCACGATCGCCCTGAGCGCGCCGAGCGGGCGCGACGTCAGCGTCGTGTTCACGACGGTCAACGGCAGCGCCCTCGCGGGACACGACTACACCGCGCGCGGCGGCCCGGTCGGGATCCCCGCCGGCACCACGGCGGTGAACGTCGGCGTCCCGCTGCTCGACGACAACGCCAAGGAGCCCAACGAGAGCTTCGAGCTGCGCCTCAGCTCGCCGACCGGCGCCGCGCTCGGCGACGCCAGCGGCACCGCGACGATCCTCGATGCCGACTCGCCGACCGGCAACGCGTCGACGACCCAGCCGACCGGCAGCGGGCCGGTGCCGCCGCTCGGCGGGTCGGGCACGAGCGGCGCGCTGCCGCAGCTCGGCGTCTCCAGCCCGCGCCTGCAACGTCCGGCGACCATCATCGTCACCGTCTCCTGCCCGCAGCAGTCGATCCGCTGCAACGGGCGGGTGACGATCTTCAGCCGCCCGAACCGGCGCTCGCGGATCAAGGCCCTGCGCCGCGAGCGGCGCCTCGGCGCGCGAACCTTCACGCTGTCCGGCGGCGGGACGAGGACGCTGCGGATGGCGCTGTCCAGGCGCGACCGGGTGCTGCTGCGCCGCGCCGGCCGGATCAGCGTGCGCGCCTACGCCGTGACCGAGGACGGCGCCGGCCGGACCGGCGTGCGCCGCGTCAACGGCATGCTCATCGGGCGCACGACTCACTCCAGCCTGAGGCTCGCCGGCGGCGAACGCCTCCACGAGGTCGGCGGCGCGCACCGCGCCGTCGTGGCGCGCAGCCCACGCCTGCAACCCGCGGGCGCCGACGCGCAGCTCCGGGCGTGCGAGCGCGCGTCCCGCCGCGAGCGCCAGCGCGCGCGCGCCGACGAGCCGCCGCGGCACGCGCACGCCGACGCCCGCCCAGTCCACGCGCGCCGCGTTCTCGTTCATGTCGCCCGCCGCGGGCACGATGACGACGGCGCAGCCGCTGGCGAGCGCGCGCGCGACGGTGCCGTGCCCGCCGTGGCAGACGACGAGCGCGCAGGCCGGCATCGTGCGCGAGTACGACACCCAGTCGACGAGGCGGGCGTTGGCCGGCACGGCGACCGGCGGGATCTGCCGGTTGGCCGACGCGAGCACCCGCACGGGCAGCTCCGCCAGCCCCTCGAGCGCCGCGCGCAGCAGCGTCTGCCCGGGATCCTGCGACGTCGAGGGGGCGATGAGGACGAGCGGCTCGTCGCCGGGCGGCAGCTCGACGGCGGGCGCCGGCGGCTCCCACATGAGCGGGCCGACGACGTGCGTGCCGGCCGGCCACGTGCGCGGATACTCGAGCTGGGGGAACGTCGCGACGAGCGCGAGCGCCGGGCTGATGCCGCCGTGGACGCGCTCCAGCGCGGGCAGGCCGAGCCGCCGCCGCGTCTCGTTGAGCTGGCTGCGGCCGAGCTGCAGCCCGTGGCGCAGGACCGGGTCCGCGCCGTGCCACAGCGCGCGGCCGACGCGCGTGCGGGGCAGCCGCGCGCCGCACGAGTAGGGCGCGCTGCCCGGCGGCATGCGCGGGTCGACGTGCGGGATGACGGTGCCGACCGGCACCCCCTCGAGCTCGCCGGCCAGCGCCGGCGCGAGCGTGAGGATGTCCGAGACGACGGCGTCGGGCGCCACGTCGCGCACGAGCGCGACCGTCTCGCGCGTCGCGCGCTCGACGGCCTGGTAGGGCGTCAGCGGCCGCTCGCGCGTCGGGAAGACGTGGTACTCCGGCGCGGCGGCGAAGCGCATCCCCTCGCGCTCGACGTCCGCCTGCCAGCGCCGCCACGTCTGCAGCGTCACCTCGTGCCCGCGCCCGGCGAGCTCGCGCCCCAGCGCGATGACCGGGAAGGCGTGCCCCGGATCGCCGAACGCGCCGAGCAGGATCCTCCGGGTCCGGCTCCCGCTCAGGCGGCGAGCTCCGCGATCAGCCGCAGCTGCTCGAGCCGGTCGTCCTTCGTGAACGCCAGCGGGCTGATGCCGAGCGTGCCGACGCCCGCGTCGCGGTAGACCGCCAGGCGCTCGCGGACGTGCTCCCGCGGCCCGACGAGCGAGACCGCGTCGATGAGCTCGTCCGACAGGCGCGCCATCGCCTCCTCGCGCTTGCCGTCGAGGTAGAGGTCCTGCACGTCGCGCGCCTCGTCCTCGAAGCCGTAGCGCTGCACGAGCGCGTTGTAGAAGTTCTTCTCGCGCGAGCCCATCCCGCCGATGTAGAGCGCCAGGAACGGGCGCATCGCGTCGCGCCCGGAGGCGACGTCGTCGGTCACGAAGGCGTTGACCTGCGGCGCGATGTCGAAGCCCTCGAGCGAGCGCCCGCTGCGCGCCGCGCCCTCCTGCAGCAGCGGGCGGAACTCCGCGACGTGCTCGGGGGAGAAGAGCGTCGGGATCCAGCCGTCGGCGATCTCGCCCGCGAGGCGCGTGTTGTTCGGGCCGATCGCCGCGAGGTAGATCGGGATCTCGTCCTGGACCGGCCCGATCGTGAGCTTCAGCGCCTTGCCGGGACCGTCGGGCAGCGGCAGCGTCAGCGTCTCGCCGTCGAACTGTGAGGCGCTCGCGCGCGAGCGCCTTGCGCACGACCGTGACGTACTCGCGCGTGCGCTGGATCTGGCGCCCGAAGCGCTGGCCGTGCCAGCCCTCGGCGACCTGCGGGCCCGAGGAGCCGATCCCGAGCAGCATCCGCCCGCCGGAGAGCTGGTCGATCGTCGCCGCGGTCATCGCCGTCATCGCCGGGCTGCGGGCCGGCATCTGGAAGATCGCCGAGCCGAGCTTGATCGTCGTCGTCAGGCCCGCGAGCCAGCCGAGGATCGTCGCGGCGTCCGAGCCGTAGGCCTCGGCCGCCCAGACGGAGTCGTAGCCCAGGCGCTCGGCCTCCTGGACGATGTCGCGCTGGTCGTCGGAGGAGAGTCCGAGTCCCCAGTAGCCGATGTGGACGCCGAGCTTCATGCGGTGCAAGATCCCTTTCAATGACAGGACATCGGTTGCCGTGGGCGACGGGCTCACGTACGGTGGTCGCGCCCCGACAACTGGAGAGAGAACCCTATGGCAACGCCTCGCGAACAAGCGGTCGCAGAACTTCGACGGTCCATCGACGTCCTGCCTGAGCGCACTCGCAAGGCGATGCTCGTCGGCCTTGGCAACAACACGGTCATCACCGGTGCGTTCAGCGGCGGGGGCGGTGCCTGCCCGATGCTCGCGGCCCACCGGGAGGGCGGGCGCACGTCCGTCTGCTCGTTCCCCGAGGCCTGGGACGCGTTCACCGGCGTCGCCGGGCGCAACATCATCCGTGCCGCGACGGAGTACGAGATCCAGATCCTGCGCCGCGAGATCGAGGCCAGCCTCGAGCCGGCGGGGCCGAGCGAGCTCGGCGCGGCGATCGCCGAGTACAAGGCGAGCGTCGAGGCACGCCGCCGCGAAGAGCAGATCGCCGAGCAGGAGCTGGCGGCGCCGCCGCGCCGCCGCCGCCTTCGCATCACGGGCGGGGAGCGCTTCGATCTCAGCGAGGTCATCGCCGAGCACAAGTCGACCGCCCGCACCCGCCGCAGCCGCGAGGCCGAGCAGACCGGTCTGGACTGGCTCTTCGAGTCGACGCTCGTCCTGCCCGACGACTTCGACGAGGTCCAGGACGACGAGCCGGCCGAGCGCGAGTTCGACTTCGACGCCGCCGAGAGCGACCTGCTGCAGCGCTGACCGCCGAGCAGGTCAGGCGGGAGCCGGCGGCCCGCCCTCGGGCCGCTGGAAGACGATCTCCGGGACGACGCAGCCCGGGGTCAGGTGGAGCAGCATCCGCACCGCCGCGGCGATGTCCGACGTCTGGATCATCGCCTCCGGCGGGACGTGCTCCTTGACGAAGTCCGTCATCGCCGTGTCGACGAACCCCGGGCACAGCGCGGTCGACTTGATGCCGAGCGCGCTGAGCTCCTTGTGCATCGCCTGCGTGAAGGCGATGACGCCGGCCTTCGTCGCCGAGTAGATGCTCAGCCAGGCTTGGCCCTGCTTGCCGGCGATCGACGCGGTGTTGACGACGAGCGCGTTGCGATGCTCGGCGCCGGCGGCGGTGAGCATCGCCAGCGCCTCGCGGTAGAAGAGCGGGACCGAGCGCAGGTTCGTCGCGAGCTGGATGTCCATCCGCCTCGTGCTCAGCTCGCCGATCGGCGCGCCGATGCCGACGCCCGCGTTGTTGACGAGCACGTCGAGGCGGCCGTAGGCGTCGCGGTGGGCGGCGACGGCGCGGACGATGTCCTCCTCGCTGCCGACGTCGGCGGCGACCCGCTGGACCTCCAGGCCGTCGCCGCGCAGCTGCTCGTAGGCGGCGTCGAGCTTGTCCGGCCGCCGCGCGACGAGCGTCACGGCGTGGCCCTCCTCGCCGAGCATGCGAGCGATGGCGAGGCCGATCCCGCTGGAGGCTCCGGTCACGATTGCGGCGCGTTCGTTCATCGGCGCTATCCAATCATGTGAGCGCCTAAAGTCTGCGCCCACATGGCCCGTCTGCTCCTGTCGTTGCTGGCGGCGGCGGCCGTGGCGCTCTCCGCGTGCGGTGGTTCGGACGACGGCGGGACAGCGCCCGCGCCGACGCAGCCCCCCGCCGCCGCGCCGGCCGACTTCCCGACGGTCAAGGGCAAGACGATGAACGAGCTGATCGCCGGCCTGCCGAAGGGCGCGATCCTCAACGTCTCGAGCTTCAGCGGCCAGCGCGTCGGGCGCAACCGGCTCGGCTTCGCGATCGTCGACCGCGCGAACAAGCAGATCGACGTCTCGGAGGTCGCCGTCTACACGGCCAAGCCGGACGGGACGGATCTGCGCGGCCCGTTCACGGCGCGCAAGGAGTCGCTGGAGGTCGACACGCGCTATCGCAGCCAGCAGACGACCTCGGATCTCGCGAGCGGCGACACGTTCTACGTCGCCGACGCGGTGTACGGCTCGCGCGGGCCGCACGTCGCGCTCGGGCTCGTGCGGCTCGACGGCCGGCTCGTCGTCGCCGATCCGGTGGCGGCGCTTCCGATCGGCCGCAAGAACGGGCCGCCGGACGTCGGCGATCGCGCGATCCGCGTGCACACCGAGACCGCGGCCGACGTCGGCGGCGACCTGACGAAGCTCTCGACGCGCAAGCCGCCGCCGGCCGACATGCTGAACACCGACTTCGCCGACGTCCTCGGCAAGAAGCCCGTCGTGCTGCTGTTCGCCACGCCGGCGCTGTGTCAGTCGCGCACGTGCGGGCCGGTCGTCGACATCGCCGAGCAGGTCCGCGGGCAGAGCGGCAAGGGCGTGGCGTTCATCCAGCAGGAGATCTACCAGGACAACGACCCGGGCAAGCCGTTCCGGTCGCAGGTGCTCGCATGGCATCTGCCGACCGAGCCGTGGGCGTTCGTCGTCGACCGCCACGGCCGGATCGCCGCGCGCTTCGAGGGCGTCTTCTCGGTCGGCGAGCTGGCGCGCGCCGTCGAGCGCGTGAAGTAGCCGCGGGCTTTGCCGGGCCCGCAGGAGCGGGTGCTATCCTGCTGCGACCTAGTTCTGGTCGATCCGCCCAAAACATGCCCGCAAGCGACGCGCTGCTCACCGATCTCTACTGCCTGACGATGGCCGCCGACTACGTCCACGAGGGCGCGGCGGACGACCTCGTGACGTTCGAGCTGTCCGCGCGCGGCGAGGGCGCGATGACGGTCGCCGGGGTGGAGGAGGCGCTCGCGTTCCTGGAGGGCATGCGCTTCGCCGAGGCCGACCTGCGCTGGCTCGCCGCCCAGGATCCGGTGACGTTCGACGCCCCGGTGCTCGCGCGCCTGCGCGACGTTCGCTTCCGCGGCTCGGTGTGGGCGCCGCGCGAGGGGACGATCGTGCCCCTGGGCACGCCGCTGCTGCGCGTGACGGCGTCGCGCCTGGAGGCGACGCTCGTCGAGTCGCCGCTGCTGGCGGTCGTCAACTACGCCGTCCGCGTCGCGACGAACGCCACGTCGATCGTGCGCGCCGCCGCCGGCCGGCCTGTCTGGGACTTCTCGATGCGCCGCCTCGACGGGCTCGGCGCCGGCCACAGCGCCGCCCGCGCGGCGTATCTCGCGGGCTTCGCCGGGACCGCCACGACCGCCGCCGCGCGCGACCTCGGCATCCCCGCGACCGGCACGATGGCGCACGCGAAGGTCATGGCCCGCGGCCCCGCCGGCGAGCTCGGCGTCTTCTGCGACCAGCTGCGCGCGCGGCCGGCGGGCGCGACGCTGCTCGTCGACACGTACGACACCGAGCAGGGCGTGCTGCACGCGATCTCCGCGCAGCGCCTGACCGGCGCGGTCCTCAAGGCGATCCGGATCGACTCCGGCGACCTCGCGGCGCTCGCGACGACCGCCCGCGAACTGCTCGACGAGGCCGGGCTGACCGCCACGAGGATCATCCTCAGCGGCGATCTCGACGCGGAGCGGATCGGGGCGTTCGTCGACGCCGGCGTTCCCGCGGACGCGTTCGGCGTCGGCACCCAGCTGCGCGGCGGCGAGCCGGTCTCCGCGGTCTACAAGCTCGTCGAGCAGCCCGGCGAGGAGGACCTCGAGCTGCGCTACACGATGAAGTTCTCGCAGGGCAAGGAGAACGACCCGGGCGCGCACCAGGTCACGCGCACCGCCGGCGGAGCGCACGTCCTGCACCTCGCCGGCGAGCCGGTCGCGGGCACCGCGCTGCTGGCCGAGGTCCTGCGCGACGGCGTCCGCACCGCGGCGGCGCCGGACCTCGAGGCCGATCGCGTCCACGCGGCCGCCGAGCGCGCGCGCGTCGCCGGCGAGGGCGTGGGACCGCTCGTGCGCTCGCCGCGCCTGCTGGCGCTGCGCGCGCGCCTGACCGCGGACCACGCAGAAGACCGGGACGGAGACCCGCCGGCCATGCCGGATGTCGCTCTCATCGTCGTCGACGTCCAGCACGACTTCCTTCCCGGCGGGGCGCTCGCGGTGCCCGGCGGGGACGCGGTCGTCGAGCCGCTCGTGCAGGCCGCGCGCGGCGCCGGCCTCGTCGTCAGGACGCGCGACGCGCACACGCCCGACCACTGCTCGTTCACCGCGCAGGGCGGCACCTGGCCGGTGCACTGCGTCGCCGGGACGCGCGGCGCCGAGCTGCACCCGGCGATCGCGGCGCTCGAAGGCCCGGTCGTCGACAAGGGCACGGCGCAGGACGCCGACGCGTACTCCGGCTTCGACGGCACGCAGCTCGCGGAGCTGCTGCGCGCCGCCGGCATCACCCACGTCCTCGTCGGCGGCCTCGCCACGGACTACTGCGTGAAGGCGACCGCGCTCGACGCGCTCGCCGCCGGCTTCCACACGACCGTGCTCGCCGACGCGATCGCCGCGGTCGACGTCGAGGCGGGCGACGGCCGGCGCGCGCTCGAGGAGCTGGCCGCCGCCGGCGCGCAGATCGCGACCGGATGGGGCAGGGAGGACTCGAACCTCCGTCTAACCGATTATGAGTCGGCTGCTCTGACCAACTGAGCTACTGCCCCGCGGGTGGGACCGTATCTCGCAGGGCAGGCGGCATAATCCCCGCCGGATATACAAGCTGAGCTAGACCAGGGGATCTCATGGGCTTCTTTCTGCGCAGGATGGTTGGAGACAAGGCGGATTCGCTGACCCCGGCCCAGCTCACGGAGGTGGCGGAGGGGGCGCTGGCGATGCAGGAGCAGCTTGCGCGCGACGTGCTGTCGCTCGTCGACATGATCGGGATGCCGGAGTCCCACGCCGAGAAGGACCAGCGCGTCGTGCGGGCTCGCGAGACCGTCAAGCGACTGGGGATCTGATCGCGCGGCTGGCCGCGTCCGCGGGCTGGCTCGCGGGCCTCGTGGCGCTCGCCGCCTGCGGGGCGGCGGCACGCGAGCCCGGCACCGCGACCGTCCGGCCGGCGGCGACGGCGACGACCGCCGTCGCGGCGGCCGCCGCCCGCACGCCCGCGCTCTGCAGGCGGCCGCTGCGCGTCCGCGTGACCGGCCACGTCACGGCGGGGTTCGCGACCGAGCTGTCGGGCCTCGTCGCCTCGGGCTCGCGCCGCGGCGTGCTGTGGACGCACAACGACTCGGGCGACAGCGCGCGCCTGCTCGCCGTCACGACGTCGGGCAGGACGGTCGCCGAGGTCGCGCTGAGCGGCGCGCAGAACGTCGA
Organism: uncultured Solirubrobacteraceae bacterium; assembly: GCA_963727785.1. Classification (GTDB taxonomy): domain Bacteria; phylum Actinomycetota; class Thermoleophilia; order Solirubrobacterales; family Solirubrobacteraceae; genus CADCVQ01. Next base: position 227,471 of record CAVSHS010000001.1, on the reverse strand, counting down.
CTGGGAGGACATCGAGCGCGGTCCGGGCGGCGACCTGCTCGTCGGCGACATCGGCGACAACGAGGGCAAGCGGGCCTCGATCGTCGTATACCGCGTGCGCGAGCCGCGGGGATCTCGCCCGCCAGCCCGCACGTCGCGGTCGCGGTCGCGGCCCGCTACGAGCTGCGCTACCCCGACGGCGCGCGCGACGCCGAGGCGCTGCTGTTCGACCGCCGCAACGGCGCGATCGTCATCGTCACGAAGAGCTTCGGCGGCGAGGCGGGGATCTACGCGATCCGCAACCCGTCGCCGGCCGGCGTCACGACGCTGCGGCGCGCGGGCACGCTCACGCTCGGCTTCGGCGAGGCGGTCACCGCGGGCGACGTGTCGGCCGACGGGCGCACGATCGCGCTGCGCAGCTACGACCGCGCGTTCGTCTGGCGCCGGCGCGCGGGGGAGACGGTCGCCGCCGCGCTGCGCCGCCGTCCGTGCGACGCGGATGCGGATCTCCTGCGCGAGGGACAGGGCGAAGCGCTCGCGCTGACGGCCGACGGGCGCGCGTTCCTGACGGTGCCGGAGGGGCGCCGGCCGGCGCTGCGCCGCTACGAATCGGTCGCTCGGGTGTCTCAACATGAATGACGTTTGCGGGCGGTGAAGGTGGGAAGGACGAAGTCAGAACCCGCCGAGAGCCGGTACGGCCCATATCCCCCGCCGCCCCTCCCCTCTCGGCTATGCGCGCCCGGTGTGACCCCGCCGGGCGCGCTCGGTTCATAACCGCTTCGCGGTCCTCGAAAGGAAACGGGGCGCATGCCGTCGAAACAGGCTGTCGCCTATGAAGCGATCCGCGACGCCCACGACGACCCCCGAGTCGCTCTCGACGTACATCCAAGCTCGTTTCGACGACTTCTCGCGTTCGCAGAAGGACGTCGCCCAGTACATCGTCGACCACCTCGACGAGGTCGCCTTCCAAACCGCCGAGGAGCTCGCGCGGCGCGCGAACACCTCGTCGAGCACGGTCGTGCGCTTCTCGCAGGCGCTCGGCTTCGAGGGATATCCGGAGCTGCAGCACTCCGCCCGCGAGGAGTACCGGCGGCGACACGCGACGCCGTCGATGCCGGTCGGCCCGGGCCCCGCAGCGCCGCTGTTCTCGCTTGACCAGAACGAGTTCGAGACGATGCTCGCGGCCGACCACGTCAACGTCGAGGACACCGCGCGCAAGGTCTCGCGCAGCGACGTCGAGGCGGCGGTCGAGGCGATCGCGACGACGCCGCGGCTGCTCGTCGCGGGCACCGACCAGATGGCGTTCTTCGCCTCCTACCTGCGCCACCTGCTCATGCTGCTGGACCTGCGCGCGGAGATCGTCGCGAGCCCGTCGCAGGAGGCGCTCGGGCGCCTGAGCCGGATCGACGACGAGACGCTCGTCATCGGGCTGTCCGCCGGGCGCCCGCATCCGCTCGTCGTGCGCGCGATGAAGCTCGCCCGCCACCGCAAGGCGCGGACGATCGCGATCACCGACGCGACGCTGTCGGAGGTCGCCAAGCTCGCCCAGATCCGGCTGTACTACTCGTCCAACAGCCCGGCCTACGTCCGCTCGCACACGGCGCTGCTGAGCATGGTCCAGGCGCTCGCCTACGGCGTCTACGCCCGCGACGCCGACGGCTACGCGGACCGCATCAAGGCGTTCAAGCTGAAGTAGCGGCGGGGCGCTCGACCGCCGCGACGAGCGGGGAAGCGCTCCACCACGATGCGGTGAAATCGCCTGGACGATTCGACGTCGTGGTGGGAGAGTCGGCCGCTGACACCTGAGGAAGGGAGCGTGATGACACACGTGGGGATGACGCACAGGGTCAGGCGCGGGCGGCGCGTGTTCGCGGCCGCGGTGACGTGTGCGGCGGCGATCGTCGCAGTGCGTGGATGCCGCGCCCGCGACGGCTCATGACGGAGGCCCGCCGCGGCCGGTGAGCTTCGGCGAGTCCCTCGACGTACCGGCGGGCGACGGGCCGATCGCGCTCGGTGTCGGAGACTTCAACTGCGATCGCAGGACGGACCTCGCGGTCGCCAACCTGTTCGGCAACGACGTCTCGGTGCTGCTGGGCTCCAGCGCGGGCTTCGTGGCGGGCGCGCGGATCCCGGTCGGCCTCGAACCGCACTCGGTCCCGGTCGCCGACGTCGACGAGGACGGCAGGACGGACCTCGTGGTCGCGAATGCCGGCTCCGACGACGTGTCGGTGCTGCTGGGAAGCGACACGGGCACGTTCGCACCAGCCGCGAACGTCGTCACCGGCGACAGACCGGCGTGGATCGCCGTCGGCGACTTCGACGACGACGACCACGCGGATCTCGCGGTGGCCGACTTCTTCGCCAACACCGTCTCGGTGCTGCTGGGAGCGGGCGACGGCAGCTTCGCCCCCGCCGGCGCCTTCGCCACCGGTACCGGGCCGCGCGCCGCCGTCGTCGGCGATTTCGACGACGACGGCAACGAGGACCTGGCGGTCACCAACCAGGGCTCCGATGACGTGTCCGTGCTGCTGGGCACCGCCACCGGCAGCTTCGGTCCCGCCACCAGCGTGCCTGTCGGCGTCGGACCGAGCTCGATCGCCGTCGCGGATCTCGACCGCGACCACCACCCGGATCTCGCCGTCGGCAACCTGTCCTCGGGCGACGTCTCGATCCTGCTGGGTACGGGCAGCGGGAGCTTCGTGCGCGCCGCCGACGTCAAGGTCGGCAACGGGCCTCGCGCGGTCGCCGTCGCCGACTTCAACCGCGACCACAGGAAGGATCTCGCGGTCGCCAACAACGACGACGGCACGGTCTCCGTCCTGCCGGGCACGGGCAGCGGCGGCTTCGGGCCCGCCGGCACGTTCGCCGTCGGGGCGGGCCCGCGGTTCATCGCCGTGCCCGACGTGAACAAGGACGGTTGGAAGGACCTCGTGGTGGCCAACCGCGACTCCGACGACGTGTCGCTGCTGCTCAACGCCGCGGAGCGCCCGCGCCCGCGCCCCGCCGGAGCCGCCAACCCGCCCCGGTAGAATCGCCGGGGTGCGAGACGAAGCGACATTCCGCGTCAAGGCCGGCCTGGCGGAGATGCTCAAGGGCGGCGTCATCATGGACGTCGTCGACGCCGAGCAGGCACGCATCGCCGAGGCCGCGGGCGCGGCTGCCGTCATGGCGCTCGAGCGCGTGCCGGCCGACATCCGCCGCGACGGCGGCGTCGCGCGGATGTCCGATCCCGCGATGATCAGGTCGATCCAGGACGCGGTCACGATTCCCGTCATGGCGAAGGCGCGCATCGGCCACATCGCCGAGGCGCAGGTGCTCGAGGCGCTCGAGGTCGACTACATCGACGAGTCCGAGGTCCTGACGCCCGCCGACGAGCACAACCACATCGACAAGTGGGCGTTCTCGATCCCGTTTGTCTGCGGCGCGACGAACCTCGGCGAGGCGCTGCGGCGCATCGGCGAGGGCGCGGCGATGATCCGCTCCAAGGGCGAGGCGGGCACCGGCGACATCGTCGAGGCCGTGCGCCACATGCGCGCGATCCGCTCGGAGATCCGCCGCCTGGGCACGCTTGACGAGACCGAGCTGCCGGCGGCCGCCAAGGAGCTCGGCGCCCCGCTGGACCTCGTCCGCGGCGTCGCGCACGATGGCGGGCTGCCGGTCGTGCTGTTCTGCGCCGGCGGCATCGCGACGCCCGCCGACGCGTCGCTGATGATGCAGCTCGGCGCCGAGGGGCTGTTCGTCGGCTCGGGGATCTTCAAGTCCTCCGACCCCGAGCGGCGCGCGCAGGCGATCGTCGAGGCGTGCACGCACTTCGCCGACCCGGTCCGCGTCGCGCAGGCGTCCGAGGGCCTCGGTCCCGCGATGGACTCGCTGGAGTCGCGCGGGCTCGGCGACGACCAGCTGCTTGCCCAGCGCGGCTGGTAGACACGTGCTCATCGGGGTGCTCGCGCTCCAGGGCGGCTTCGCCGCGCACGGGCGGATGCTGCGCGAGCTCGGCGCCGGCGTGCGCGAGGTGCGCGTGCCGGCGGACCTCGACGGGCTCGACGGCCTCGTGATCCCCGGCGGCGAGTCGACGACGATGACGCTCGGGATCGAGCGCGAGGGGCTCGCCGAGCCGCTGCGCTCGTTTCACCGGCCGGTCTTCGGGACCTGCGCGGGGCTCATCATGCTCGACCGCGAGCACCTGGGGATGATGGACATCGCTGCGCGCCGCAACGCGTTCGGGCGCCAGGTCCGCTCGTTCGAGGCCGACCTCGAGATCGCGGGCCTCGACGGGCCGGCGCTGCGCGCGGTGTTCATCCGGGCGCCGTGGATCGCCGAGCACGGCGACGGCGTCGAGATCGTCGCCGAGGTCGACGGCCATGCCGTGGCCGCGCAGCAGGGCGCGCTGCTCGCGGTCGCGTTTCATCCCGAGCTCGGTGCCGACACCCGCCTGCATGAGCGCTTCCTGGCGTCGTGCAACGGCGCGGGCTGACGCGGGCCGGCGCTGGCTCTGGCGCTGGGGTTGGGCGTCAGCGCTGGTGGTCCTGCCTGCGCTTGGGAACAGCATCGATGAAGGAGTGGGCGTTTCGGGCGCCCGGAGCGTTCCTGCGGTCGCGCTGGTGGCCGGTCGTGTCGAATAGTGATCGGATATGGATCAGAAAACGACACGAAGGGCGATCGCGCTGGGGGTCTTGCGGGTTATGCGCCTCCTAGGCCGATAACCCGCATGACCCTCGTCCGGCAAAGCAGTGCGAACCGCGCTGCGCACCGGTGCGCTCGGCCCACCGCGTCTTCATCGATGCTGTTCACACGCGCCACGCACTACCGCACACCGCAGAGTTGTCGCAGGCATATGACAACCTGCGGCGGCGCCCGATGACCCGACAGATCGACTCCTGGCTGATGGACATGGACGGGGTGCTCGTCCGCGAGGAGATCGCGATCCCGGGCGCCGACCGCTTCATCGCGCGGCTGCGCGAGCTCGGCAAGCCGTTCCTCGTGCTGACGAACAACTCGATCTACACGCGCCGCGACCTCGCGGCGCGGCTGCGGGCGAGCGGCCTCGAGGTGCCCGAGGAGGCGATCTGGACGTCCGCGCTCGCCACCGCGAGCTTCCTGGAGGCCCAGCGCCCGGGCGGCTCGGCCTACGTCATCGGCGAGGCGGGGCTGACGACGGCGCTGCACGAGTCCGGCTACACGCTGACCGAGCGCGCTCCCGACTACGTCGTGCTCGGCGAGACGCGGACCTACAGCTTCGAGCGCATCACGCAGGCGATCCGGCTCGTCGCGGCCGGCGCGCGGTTCATCGCCACGAACCCCGACCCGACCGGACCGTCGCCCGACGGACCGCTGCCCGCGACCGGCTCGGTCGCCGCGCTGATCAGCCACGCGACCGGCGTCGCGCCGTACTTCGTCGGCAAGCCCAACCCGCTCATGATCCGCTCCGCGCTCAACGTGCTCGACGCCCACTCCGAGACGTCGGCGATGATCGGCGACCGGATGGACACCGACGTCGTCGCCGGCCTCGAGGCGGGCCTGGAGGCGATCCTCGTCCTCACCGGCGTGATGACCGCCGGCGACGCGGAGCGGTTTCCGTACCGGCCGTCGCGGATCGTCGAGTCGATCGCCGAGCTGATCGACGAGCTCGGGTAGGTTTGGCGGCGCCATGGCGTCCTGGAGCGCGATCGAAGCGGAGGCTCCCGAGCTGGCTGCGCTCGCGCGCGGCTACCTCGACGCGTTCGTGCACAAGACGCTTGCCACGCTGCGGCGCGACGGATCGCCGCGGATCAGCGGCAGCGAGGTGATCTTCGCCGAGGGCGAGCTGTGGCTGGGGAGCATGTGGCACTCGCTGAAGGCGCGCGACCTGCAGCGCGATCCGCGCTTCGCGCTGCACAGCGGCTCGCCCGATCCGGACGCGGGCTGGAACGGCGACGCGAAGCTCGCCGGCCGCGTCGAGGAGCTCACCGACGACGAGCGCAAGACCGCGATCCTCGGCGGCAAGGGCGGCCCCGGCCCGTCGCACGTCTTTCGCTGCGACATCGCCGAGCTGTCCGTCGTCCAGCTGCCCGATCCGCCCGAGTTCCTCGTGATCGAGTCCTGGCACGAGGGCCGCGGAACGACCCGCGTCGAGCGCCGCTGAGCCGCCGCGCCGCGCACCAACGTCTTCACAGCGCCGTCACACCGTGGTCACACACGGCCGCGGCCCATCGCGGATGGTGCCCACCGTCGACCCCGAACGGATTGGAGCGCCCATGACGACGACCGACCTGCGACAGGACCCCGACCCGGAGCCCGGCCTCTCGCGCCGTTCGTTGCTGCACCGCTCCGCCTCCGGCCTCGGGATCGTGCTGAGCGGCAGCATCCCCGGCCTGTTCGGAGCCGGCGCAGCGCAGGCCCACGGCGGGCGCCGCCGACGCGCCCGGTCGGCTACGGCGAGCTCGTCCCCGACCCGGCCGGCATCCTCTCGCTGCCGGCGGACTTCAGCTACACGCTCGTCGCGCAGTCGGGCGTGACGACGCTCGAGAGCGGCGAGCCCACGCCCGACGACCCCGACGGCACGGCGGCGTTCCTGCGCCGCGGCGGCCACGGCACGGTGCTCGTCAACAACCACGAGATCGGCGGCGGCGAGACGTACGGCGTCCCGCAGGTCCCCGGCTTCGTCTACGACGACAGCGCCCACGGCGGCACGACGAACATCGAGGTCGACGGCCGCGGCAACCGCATCCGCGAGTACGTCAGCCTCGCCGGGACGCACAACAACTGCGCCGGCGGCCGCACCCCGTGGGAGACGTGGATCACCTGCGAGGAGACCGAGGCGATCCTCGCCAAGCCGCACGGCTACTGCTTCGAGGTCGACCCCTACGACCAGGACGCAAACCGCGACCCGCAGCCGATCAAGTGCCTCGGCCGCTACGCCCACGAGTCGATCGTCGTCGACCCGCACCGGCACACGCTCTACCTCACCGAGGACGCCGGCAGCCCGAACGGGCTGCTGTACCGCTGGACCCCGCCGCGGCGCGCGCTGCCCCTCTGCAAGGGCGCCCTGAAGGCGCTGCCGGACGACGCCGGCACGCTCGAGGCGCTGCAGGCGTTCACGCGCGCCGGCGAGTTCGTGCCCGACCTGTCGGTGGCGACGGAGCCGGGGACGAAGTACCGCGCGAGGTGGCTGGCGGTCCCCGAGCGTGACGCGATGTCCGGGACGCCGACGCGCAAGCAGTTTGCGCAGATCACGCGCAGCCGCAAGCTCGAGGGCATGTGGTGGGGCGACGACGGCGCGTACTTCGTCGCCTCGTTCGCGCGCACGTCGGACGGCAGCGCGGCCCAGCACGACGGCCAGGTCTGGTTCCTCGATCCCGACCGCGACACGATCGAGCTGAAGCTGTGGTTCGCCTACACGCCCGGCGACCAGGACACCGATCCGGACGGGCCCGACAACATCACCGTCTCGGCCTACGGCGGGCTGATCCTCGCCGAGGACGGCGACGGCAAGAACCACCTCATCGGCGCGACGGAGCGCGGCGAGACGTTCTTCTTCGCGCGCAACGAGATCGCGGGCGACAGCGAGTTCACCGGCCCGACGTTCTCGCGCGACAGGAAGATCCTGTTCGCGAACGTGCAGTCGCCGGGGCACGTGTTCGCGATCCAGGGCCCGTTTCGCAACCAGGACCGCCGCTGACGGCGGTCAGCCGCCGGCGGCCGCGAGCCGCCGGTCGACGTCTGCGAGCACCGTGCGGCGCTTGCGGTGCGAGGACTCGTACAGCCGGACGACGGCGAGCGTCGCGGGGTTCGCCGTCGCGAGCTGCGCCGTGACGTCGCGTGCGGTGAGGCGGCTGTAGCCCGTCCACGGCTCGTCGACGCGGACCTCGGCGCCGGCGCCGTCGGCTGCGCCGGCATCGGCCGACTCGGCGACGACCGCGGCACCGCGGTCGACATGCGGGGGCTCAGGCGGCGCGGGCGGAGGCGCCGGCTCTGGAGCGGGCGGGTCCGGCGCCGTTGCTGCCGGTGCGGGCGCCGGGCGCGGTGGCCGTGCGGCCCGCGGCGGCCGGGCGGGCGGCGGTGACGCAGGCGTCGTGGCTGCCGGTCGCCGCGGTGCGCCGGGCGGCGGCGGTGGCTCGCCGACCGGACGCGACGACGGCGGCTCCAGCGTGGGGTCCAGCCGCTGGTGCCGTCGTCGGAGCGACGGCCGAGGACGGGAGCTGCGAGCGCGCGGACGATCGACAGCGCGATCGATCCGGCATTGCGTGCGGCCTCGGCGGAGAGTCGGCGAGGCGGGGAAGAGCGTCGAGTACGTGCATCCCGCTGCGGGTACCCGCCGCAGCGGCCGCAGAAGCGCCGGCCGTTCACACGACGAGCCCGTGGCGGACCGTGTTCTCGGTCACGACGCGGGGCTCGACGAAGTGCAGCAGGTAGTCGTCGCCGCCGGCCTTCGTGCCGGTGCCCGACAGCCTGTTGCCGCCGAACGGCTGGCGGCCGACCATCGCGCCGGTCGTCGAGCGGTTGATGTAGAGGTTGCCGACCGGTGAGCGGTCGACGACGCGCTGCACCGTGCGCGGGTTGCGGCTGAACAGGCCGCCGGTCAGCGCGACGGGGAGCGCGTCGATGCGGTCCATCGCCTCGTCGACGTCGTGGACGGGCTCGACGGTGAGCAGCGGGCCGAAGATCTCCTCGCGCAGCACGGGGGAGTCCTGCGGCAGCCCGGTGGCGAGGATCGGCGCCACGTACCAGCCCTCGGCCGGCACGTCGTGCGCGCGGGTGACGATCTCGCCGCGCTCGGCGGCGATCGCGGCGTAGCGCTCCACGCGCTCCTGCGCGGCGCGCTCGATGAGCGGCGGAACGTCGGTGGCGAAGTCGTCCGCCGGGCCGACCTGCAGGCCCGCCACGGCGCCCGCGAGGCGCTCGACGAGCACGTCGTGCAGCGCCTCGTGGACGAGGACGCGCGCCGCCGCCGAGCACTTCTGGCCCGCCGTAGGCGAACGCCGAGTCGACGATCGCCGGGATCGCCTCGTCGAGGTCGGCGTCGGAGTCGACGACGATGCAGTTCTTGCCGCCCATCTCGGCGACGACGCGCGTGAGCTGGCGCGCGCCGGGCGCCACCTCGGCGGCCGTGCGCAGCAGCTCGAGCCCGACCGGGCCCGATCCGGTGAACGCGATCGTCGCGACGGCGGGGTCGCGCGCGAGCGCCGCGCCGGCCTCGCCCGCGCCGGGCAGCAGCGCGATCGCGCCCGCCGGGACGCCGCCGGCGCGCAGCGCCTCGACGACGCGCAGCCCGCAGCCGGGCGCCTGCTCGGCCGGCTTGAGGACGACGGTGTTGCCCGTCGCGAGCGCCGCCGCCGTCATCCCCATCGGGATCGCGAGCGGGAAGTTCCACGGCGCGATGACGGCGCAGACGCCGCGCGGGACGTAGCGCAGCTCGTTGCGCTCGCCCGGCACCTGCAGCAGGTGAGCCGGGCCGGCGCCGTCCTGCAGCGCGATCGCGCCGCGCGCGTAGAACTCGAGGAAGTCGATCGCCTCGCAGACGTCGGCGTCGGCCTGCGACCACGGCTTCGCGCACTCGCGCACCGCGAGCGCGGCGAGCGACGCACGGCGCTCGCGCATCCACGCGGCGGCGCGCAGCAGCGCGGCCGCGCGCTCCTGCACGGGCGTCGCGGCCCACGACTGCAGCGCGGCGGCCGCGGTCGCGACGGCGGCGCCGGCCTCCTCGCGGCGTCGCGGACGCCGCGACGGCGACCACGCGCTCCGGGCGGCCGGGATCGGTCGACACGAGCTCCTCGCCGAAGCGCCGCTCGCGGCCGATCCAGACCGGGACCTGCAGCGGCAGGTGCAGCTCGCCGAGGCCGACCGCGAGCTTCGAGCGCTCCGTCGCGCGGCGCAGCTCGAGCACCGGCTCGTTCGCGAACGGCGGCGGCGCCGTCACGCCGTCACCTGCGGTGGCGCGAGCAGCTGCTCGAGCGGGACGCCGTGCGCCTGGTCGGCGAGGAAGCTCTCGTTGGCGGTGTTCTCGAGCAGGCGCCGCACGAGGTACGCCATGCCGGCGACGAGGTCGCCGACCGGGCAGTACGCGCGCACGCGCAGCCCGCTCGCCGCGAGCGCCTGGCCGAGGTCGTCGCCGAGGCCGCGCAGGACCTGGAACTCGACGTCGCCGGCGTCGGCGCCGAGCAGCCGGTTGCGGGCGATCGCGTGCGCCACCGAGCGCAGGTTGTGCGAGGCGATCGCGACGCGCACGAGCGGGCGCGCCTCGAGCAGCCGCGCGGTGAGCGCCTCGAAGTTCGCGTCGCAGTCGGCCTTGCGCTCGAAGACCGGGACGCTCCAGCCGTGCTGGCGCGCCTCGACGACCTCGTGGTCCCAGTAGGCGCCCTTGACGAGCCGCACGACGAGCGGATGCGCGCGCGGCGTGCGCGCCGCCCAGTCGAGGATCGTGTCGAGCGTCTGCGGGGAGTCGCGCAGGTAGGCCTGCAGGACGACGCCGGCGCTCGGGCCGTCGGCGAACTCCGGCTCGGCGAGCAGGTCGAGGACGAGCTCGAGGACGGCCTCGCGCGAGTCCAGCGACTCCATGTCGATGTGCAGGTGCGCGTCGAGCTCCTTCGCGCGGCGCAGCAGCGCGCGCAGCCGCGGGGCGGCGTCGCGCTGGCCGCGCTCGGGCGCCTCGGGCCGCAGCAGCGGCGTCAGCGCGGAGACCTTCACCGACAGGTTCGCGCGCGGCAGCGGCCCGGCCGTGTCGTGCTCGAGCTGCGGCTGCTCGTCCATGCGCGCGTACGCGCCGGCGAGCGTCTCGAGCGCCTCGGCGCAGCGGGCGGCGTAGCGGTCGGCCTCCTCGGCGCTGACGGTCGCCTCGCCGAGCAGGTCGACGGAGGCGGCGATCCCGTCGCGCCACAGCTTGCGCAGCGTCGTCAGCGCGTCCTTCGGATCCTCGCCGACGATGAAGCGGTGCGCCATATGGCGCACGCCGGCCGCTCCGGCCGCGCCGAGCGCCGTGCGGCCCGCCTTCGTGTCGCCCATCCGCATCGCCGCGCGCAGCGACGGCGGCTGCGTGTGGACCTGCTCCAGGAAGCTCGTCAGGTGCGCCGCGAGGTCGTCCAGCGACCGGCACGCCGGGACGACGTCGACGAAGCGAAAGAGCGCGGCGCGCAGCTCGTCGTCCTGGGCGGCGAGCTCCATCGCGCGGTCGTCGAGCGCCTTGAACGGGTTGCCGCGGTGCGACGGAAACGCCTCGAACAGCGCCTGCCCGACGCGCTGGATCTCCGCTTCGAGCGTCGCGGGGGCGCCCACGGCCGGCCGCTACGGGTTCGTGGCGGTCTCGGGCGGCGGCGCGAGGTCCGGGACGTTCGAGGTGTCCTGCACGGGCGGGATCTGCTCGGAGCCGGTCGCGCCCTTGCCCGCCTCGATCTTGCGCGAGCCGCTCTTCGTGGCGCCGCCGCTGCCGTTGCTCGTGTTCGACGCCGGTGGTGGGGGCGGCGGCGGTGGCGGCGCTGCCGGCGGAGGCGTCGCAGCGACCGCGGGCGGCGGCGTCGTCGCGTCCGCGGGCGGCGCGGTGGCCGGGGTCTTCTTCTTCGCGGCGCTGGGCTTGGACTTGCGCTTGCTCGCGGCCTCGCGCTGGCGCCGGGCGCGTGCGCGGTCGCGCGCCTTGGCGAGCTCGACGGCGTCACCGCTCGCGTCCTTCGCGCCGGGAACGTTGACGACCTCGGCCGGCGGGCTGTCGGCCGATCGCTCGGCGGGCACCGCGACGCTCGGGCTCGACGCCGGGTCGCTCCCGCCGAAGACGCCGGAGACCGACAGCGCGACGATCAGCGCGATGAGCACGAGCGCGATCGGCAGCACGATCGGCAGCCGCAGCGGCGGGCGCGGGCGCCCGCGCCCGCGCGGCGAGCCCTGCAACGGCGTTGCCGTGGGGGTGCCGGCCCGCGGACGGGGGATGCCGGTCGCGACGCGCCCGGCGAGCCCCTCGCGGGCGGGGCCGCGCGTACGTGCGCGCCGCGGGCGCGCGCGCTCCGGGCTTGGGCGCGCCGATGCCCTTCAGCCCGAGCAGGGCGAGGATCGACGCGACCGGACCGGGCGGCACCAGCGGGCCGGCGGGCTTGACGGGCGCGTCGCCGCTGCGCCGGAGTCCCCTCCGATCGTGCCCAGCATGCGGAACTTCGTCGTCGGCTCGTCGCCCGTGCCGGCGGCCTCGGGCTTGCCCGCGCCCTTGTCCTTGCCGGCGCGGCGGGCGTGCTTCTCGGCGCCGTTCGGCGCGGGCTCGGCGCCGCGGGCAGGGGCCGCAGCCGCAAGCGCCGCGACGATCAGCGCCGTGACGGCCGGGTCGATCGTCCGGTCGGGCGGATCGCCGTAGGCGCGCTCGGCGGCCTTGAAGCGAGCGACCGGCGCCCGGCACGCCCAGCAGGTCTCGAGATGCTCCTCGAGGCGCTTGCAGTCGGCGTCGGAGATCGTCTTGTTGGCGCGCGCGGCGAGCAGCTGCGGCAGCTCGGCGCAGGTGCCCTCGCTGGCGCCCGCCGCGCGGCTCGCGGCGGCCTCGCGCGTGGCCTTGACCAGCACCGCCTCGGGGTTCAGGTCCGACAGCGCCCCCGCGGCGACGACCGTCGCCCGGAAGCGCGCGAACGCCTCGGCCGCCGCCTCGGCGGCATCGGCGTCGCCGACGAGCTGGCGGCAGTACGCGAGCACGGACGGTCCGCGCGCCGCGCACAGGCCGGCCAGCGCGGCGGGATCTCCGTCGCGTACGCCGGCGGGTGTGACGGCTGCTGCGGTCATCAGCACGCAGGCTATCGCCAGACGGCGTTCGCATGGGGCACCGGAAATCCTGCCGATGCAGGGATTCGTGCACGCGGTGGCGTCGCGCGGCCGGCGGCGCGCGCGGTGAACGCTCTACAGTCGGGCGGCCATGCGCCGGGAGACCGCTCACGACGCGAGCCCGATGGCGGCGGGAACCCAGGCGCGGACAGCGACGGAACTCGCCTGACATGCGGATGCTCTTCATTCTGGATCATTGGCCTGAGCTGTCGGAGACGTTCGTCGTCAACGAGCTGCGGGCGTTGCGCCGGCTCGGCCACGAGGTCCGCGTGCAGGCCGCGCAGCCCGCGACGCACCCGAACCCGGAGGCGCCCGGCGACATCGATGTCCACGTGCTCGCGCACGACGACCGCCGGCGCGCCGCGCGCGACCTGCTCTGGCTCATCGCCCGCCGCCCGCTGGGCTGCGCGCGGGACGTCGCCCGCCGCCGGCGCTGGCGCCGCGAGGAGTGGGTCCGGCCGCTGCGCGCCCTCGCCCCGGCCGCGCGGCGCATCGTCGAGCGCGGCGACGAGCACCTGCACGCGCACTTCGCGGGCGGCGCGGCGCTCGACGCCCTGCGCCTCGCGGCCCTCACCGGCCGCCCGTTCAGCGTGACGGCGCACGCCTACGACATCTTCATGACGCCGCGCAACCTGCGCGAGAAGCTCGAGCGCGCCGACGTCGTCTTCACCGGCTGCGACTACAACATGCGCCATCTGCGCGGCGTCGCGCCGGGAGCGAACCTGCACAAGGTCGTCATGGGCGTCGACGCGAGCGCGTTTCGCCGTCGCACGCCGCTGCCCGGCGGCCGCGAGCTGCTGGCGGTCGGGCGGCTCGTCGAGAAGAAGGGCTTCGACGTGCTGCTCGACGCCGTCGCCCAGCTGCCCGACCTCCGCGCGCGGATCGTCGGCGACGGTCCGCTGCGCGCCGAGCTGCAGGAGCGGGCCGCGCACAACGGCGCCGGCGATCGCGTCGAGTTCGCCGGCAGCCTCGCCCCGGACGACGTCCGCGCCGCGCTCGCGGCGGCCGACGTGCTCGCGATGCCCTGCGTCGTCGCCCGCGACGGCGATCGCGATTCGATGCCGGTCGTCGTGAAGGAGGCGATGGCGATGGAGCTGCTCGTCGTCGCCAGCGACGAGGTCGGGCTGCCGGAGTGCGTGCTCGCGCCGTGGGGCGTCCTGTGCCCGCCCGGCGACGCGGATGCGCTCGCGGCGGCGTTGCGCCAGGCGCTCGCGCTCTCGCCGCAGGAGCGCCGGCTGGCCGGGCGCGCCGCGCGCGAGTGGGTGCGCTCACATGCCGACTTGGACACCGAAACCGCCCGGCTCGCGCATGCGATCGAGGCGATCGTTGACAAGACCGGCGCTGGGCGCCACAACCTGAGCTGAGTGCTCTCAGACATCATCGCCCCAGGACGGCTGCGCGATGGGGATCCGCAGGCGCTCGCGGCGCTGCTGGCGGTCGGCGGGTGGGCCGTCGTGTCGTACTGCGAGCGTGCGAGCGCGGGCGACGACGTCGCGGGCGCCGTCCTGCTGACGTTCGTGACGTTTCGCCGGCGGGCGATCGAGGCCGGTGACGAAGCGGCGGCCGAGTTCGAGCGGATCCTCCTGCAGAGCGCGCGCGACGCGGTCGAAGAGGTGCGCGGCGACGCGCCGGCGCCGGACGAGTCGCGCGCAGCGCAGGACGCGTTCGTCCGCGCGAGCCCGCGGCCGCTGTCGGCGCGCCTCGCCACGGAGGCGCTGCGGGCGCTCGTCGACGCCGCGCCCGTCAGCGGCGAGCCCACCGCCGTGTACGAGGCAGCCGAGCGCAGCTACGCCGAGGCCTATGAGGCCGCCGACGCCTCGCCGATGGTGACCGGCGAGGAGCGGCTCTGGCCCGCGAGCCCGCTGCTCGCGCAGGCCGCGAACGGCCACGAGGCCGTCGAGGCACCGCCGCCGGTCGCGCCCGCCGCGCGCCAGACCGCGCCGGACCGGCTGCGGCACGTGTCGCTCGTCTCGATCGCAGCGGGCGCGCGCGCTGCTCTTCCTGCTGGTCGTCCTCGTCGTGCTGCTCACCGGCAAGGACGAGGCGCCGCGCAGCACCGCGGCCGCGCCCGGGGTCGCGACGGTCGTCGTCCCGCCGGCGTCGGCGCAGCAGGTCGTCCGCGGCGCGCCGCGCCAGCCGCTGGCCGCGTCCGGCGTGCGCTTCGCGATCGCGCCGATCAAGCACGCCTCGTGGGCACGGCGGATCCGGGCGCGGCCACCGCGCTTTCGCCACCACTGGGTCACGATCGCGGTGCGCGTGCGCAACCTCAGCCGTCCCTACCTCGTGCTGGGCGGCCTCGGCTACCGGCTGCAGACGCAGGCCGGGCTCGTCGTCGGCCCCCGCGTGATCGATCTCACCGCGACATCGCAGCGGCCGCGCACCGGCCGTCTCGTGATCGGCGCGCGGCGCAGCGTGCATCTCGGGTTCGAGGTCCCGGCGGGCGCGGGCAGGCTGACGTTCGTGTTCGACCCGGGCGGGCTCGACGAGCCGAAGGTGCTCGTCCCGCTCGGCAGCGCTCCGTAGCCTGATCGCGGCTCAGCGGCCCGACGGCGGCACGAGCACGCGCAGCCGCGTGGTGAGCGAGATCGTCCGCCATCCCGCGTCGATCGCCCAGCGCTGCTCGCGCGTGTTCTGCGGCGGATAGAAGCCGCGGCCGACCACGAGCAGGTCGTAGCGGCCGCGCCGCAGCGCGGCCTGGAAGCCCGCCTCGGTCCCGTACGGCGTGAGGAAGCCGCGCACGAAGTGCCCGACGAACTCGACGTCGTTGTCGATCCGCGTCCCGAACGCCGGCCAGATGGGGGACAGGCCGCCGACCGACCAGTCGCTTGCGAGGGCGATGCGCTTGCCGCTCGGGGCGGCGCTGAGCATCGCGTCGACGCCGGGGTCGATGTTGCGATAGCGGCCGTCGTTGATCCGGTCCTGCATGCGGTTGGCGGCGGCGAGGCCGACGAGCGCGGCGGCGAGCGCGGCCGCGGCGAGCACGGCGCGCCGTTCGCGCAGCCGCCACAGGACCCACGCCGCCGCCGCGAGCGCAGCGAGCCCGGCGGCGGCGAGCACGATGTCGCGGACGCCGCGCACCTCGTAGCCCTGGCGCGCGCCGAGCAGCGCGCCGGCGGCGAGCGCGGCCTCGAGCGCGAGCGCCGGCGCGCGCGGCAGGCGCCCGGCCGCCCAGGCGACGAGCGGCACGGCGACCAGCAGCGCCGGGACCGCGTAGCGCGTGTTCGCATGCGCGAGCGACGGATCGCCCTTCAGGCCGAGCGCCGTCGCCGGGGTCACCGTGTAGAGGAGCGCGAGCGCGACCGCGCCGGCGGCCAGCACGAGCGCGCGCGGATCGGACGCGCCGCCACGCCGGCGTGCGCCGGCGAGGACGGCGACGGCGATGGCGAGCGCGCAGACGATCGGCGCTCCCCCGAGCCCCTCGACGACCTCGCCCGCGAGCTGGCGCAGCACGTCGAGGTTGCCGGCGTAGTCGGCGATCGAGAACCCGACCTGGTCGCGGATGACGTCGCGCGGCGCGTCGAAGATCGTGATGCCGAGCGGCGCGACCTTGAGCGGGAACATCGGATTTCCCGACAGGATGAGGTTGCGCGTGAGCCAGGGCAGCGAGCCGAGCAGCGCCAGGCCGCCGACGAGCGCCCCGTCGCCGAGCGTGCGCGGCATGGCGCCGCCGCCCGCCGCGCGGCGCGCGGCGACGAGCCGCACCGCGATCCAGATCACGCAGACGACGCGCGACCGAGCTGACGCCGTACCACTTCGTCCCGCTCGCGATCCCCAGCGCGACGCCCGCGAGCACGAGGTCCGAGCGCCGGCCGGTGCGCGAGTGGCGCAGGAGGAAGAGCACGCCGCAGGCGAACGTCGTCCACATCAGCGTGTCCGGCAGGGCGCGCGGGATCGTCGCGATCCCCACGACCGGCAGCGACACGACCGCGGCGCCGGCGAGCACGGAGGCGGCGCTCGGCGCGCCCAGCTCGCGGGCGACGGCGAACACCGCGACCGCCGTCGTGACGAGGAAGAACGTGATCGGCAGGCGGACGAGGAAGTCGTTGTGCCACGGCAGGACCGTGCTGAGCAGGACGAGATCGCCGTTGTGCGGGTAGTTGCCGTGGGCCAGCAGCGGGACGAACTGGTCGATCTGCCACATCGACTTCAGCTGGATCCAGCGCGCCGACGTTCGGGCAGGTGGAACGTCAGCGGGTCGACGCCGATGAGCTCGTCGCCCGCCCAGCGGCCGAGGTCGGCGAGCGCGGCGGCAGCCGCGAACGCGCTCGCCAGCGCGGCGAGCGCCCACGAGGCGGGGCCGCTCGGTGGCGGCGGCGGGCGGCCGTCGTCGAGCTGGCGGCGATCCGGCCCGCTGCGCCGCGGCCCGGCCCGGCGCCGCACCCGCCGGCCGCGCCGGCCGCACGAGCGCGGCGAGGCCGACCGCGAGCGCCGCGGCGATGAGCACCGTCCCGCGCGTGAGGATGGCGAGCATCAGCGGCACGAGGTGGACGCCGATGAGGATCGCCGTCCCGACGACGACGCTCGCCAGCCCGAGCTCGAGCCCGTCGAGGTGGCGCAGCCGCCGTCGCACGACGAGCGCCGTCGCGGCGGCGACCGCCGCGAGCGTGAACGCGAACATGCGCGGCGCCGGCGAGGAAGTCCTGCAGGGGCATGATCGGCGCGGAGGCTAGTGGGCGCTCGGCTCGGGCGCGGAGCGTGCCGGCGGACCCGGCCCGTATCGTGACGCTGTGAGAGCGCCCGGCCGGATCTCGGTCCTCATCGTCACCTACGACCACGCCGACGAGATCGGCGCGTGCCTCGACGGCGCGCTCGCGCAGGCGGGCGAGGGCCTCGACGTCGAGGTGATCGTCGTCGACAACGCGTCGCGTGACGGGACCGCCGACCGCGTGCGGGCCCAGCCGCACGGCGGCGCGGTGCGCGCTCATCGAGATGGGCTCGAACGCCGGCTTCGCCGCCGCCGTCAACGCGGCGTTTCGCGCGAGCAGCGGCGAGCACGTCCTGATCCTCAACCCCGACTGCGTCATGGACGGCGGCTGCGCGGCCGCGCTGCGCGCGCACCTCGTGACGCACGCGCACGTCGGGCTCGCCGCGGCGCTCCTGCACGACCCCGACGGCACGCCGCAGCTCTTCGCGCGCCGCGACCTCGACCTCGGCGGGGCGCTGTGGGCGTTCACGGGCGTCGGCCGGCGCGTCGACGCCGCGCGCGGCGGGCGCGCGCTCGCGTCGCGCCGCTACGAGGACCTGTGGGCCGGCGGCCCGCCGCGCGAGCCCGTCGCCGTCTTCTGTCCGGCGGCGGCCTGCGTCATGGCGGCGCGGCGCGACCTCGAGCCCGCGCCGTTCGACGAGCGCTTCCCGCTGTTCTTCAACGACGGCGACCTCTGCGCGCGGCTCGCGGGCGCCGGGCGCGGCGCCGAGATCGTCCCGACCGCGACGGCGGCGCACGGCTACGGCACGAGCGTCAAGCGCGCCCAGCACGCCGATCCCGCGCGGATGCGCGCCGAGTGGGTCGCGTCGCTGCGCCGCTACGCGGGCCGCTGGTGGCCGCGCCCGGCGCGCGTGGCGCTCGCCGCGCTGCTGCTCGCCGACGCCGCCGCGGGCGCGGCGCTGTGCCTCGCGCGCCGCGAGGACCCGCGCGAGGTGCGCGGGACGCTCGGCGGGCTCGGCCTGCCCGGCGGCGCGCCGCCGCTGCTGACGCCGGTCGTGCGACGCGGGGCCGGCGCGTGAGCGCAGGGCGCCCGCAGGCGGGCTCCGGCCTGCGCATCCGCGCCGCGCGCGGCACGATCGTCAACGCCGCGTTCCTCGTCGGCGTCAACACGCTGAACCTCCTGCGCGGCTTCCTCGTCGCGGCGTTCCTGACGACGGCCGAGTACGGCGTCTGGGGCGTCGTGCTCGTCGTCCTCTACACGCTGATGTTCCTGCGCCAGGTCGGGATCGGCGAGAAGTTCATCCAGCAGGACGAGGAGGACCAGGAGCTCGCGTTTCGCAAGGCGATGACGTTCGAGCTGGCGATGGCGGGGGTCGTGCTCGTCGCCGGCGTCGCGCTCGTGCCGGCGCTGGCGGCGATCTTCCACAACGAGGGGATCATCGCGCCGGCGCTCGTCTCGCTGCTCGTCGTCCCGGCGCAGGCGCTGCAGGCGCCGCTGTGGATCTTCTACCGCCAGATGGACTTCGCGCGCCAGCGCAAGCTGCAGATCCTCGACCCGCTGACGGGCTTCGTCATCGCCGTCGGGCTGCTGATCGCCGGCTGGAACTACTGGGCGCTGATCATCGGCGTCGTCGCCGGCGCGTGGGTCGGCGCGTTCGTGTCGCTGCGCGCCTCGCCGTACCGCTTCCGCTGGACGTTCGACCGCGCGACGCTGCGCTCCTATGCGTCGTTCTCCTGGCCGCTGTTCTTCGCGGGGATGTCGGGGATCGTCGTCGGCCAGGGCCTGCTGATCGTGGGCGAGGCCGAGCTCGGGCTCGGCGGGGTCGGCATCATCGCGCTGGCGTCGACGATCTCGCAGTACTCCGACCGCGCCGACCAGGCGATCACGCAGACGATCTACCCGACGATCTGCGCGGTGAAGGACCGCGCCGACCTGCTCTACGAGGCGTTCGTGAAGTCCAACCGGCTCGCGCTCATGTGGGGCGCGCCGTTCGGCCTCGGGCTCGCGCTGTTCGCCGAGGACCTCGTGAGCTTCGGCATCGGCGAGCGCTGGCGGCCGGGGATCGGGCTCATGCAGGCGATCGGCGTCGCCGTGGCGGTGCACCAGATCGGCTTCAACTGGGACGCCTTCTACCGCGCGCGCGCCGACACGAAGCCCGTCGGCGTCGCGTCGGCGATCGCGATCGTCGGCTTCGTCGTGATCGCGCTTCCGCTGCTGGCGACGGACGGCCTGCGCGGTCTCGCGCTCGCGACGCTGCTCGTCGAGGGCGTGAACTTCACGATCCGGATGTACTACCTGCGGCGGCTGTTCCCGGACTTCCGCTTCCTGCGCCACGCGGCGCGCGCGCTGCTGCCGAGCATGCCCGCGGTGGCGCTCGTCATCGCGCTGCGCCTGGCGTTCGGGGACGAGCAGACGCTGCTCGCCGCGCTCGCGATGTTCGCGCTCTACGTGGTGACGACGCTCGCCGCGACCGCGCTGATCGAGCGCCGGCTGCTGCGCGAGATGCTCGACTACCTGCGCCGCAGACCGGCCGCGGGGGCGGCAGTCTGAAGGGCGGTCACAGGATGAGGGCGAGCCGCTGCCATTCGGGCAGCCGGTCGGCGACGTCGATGCGCTCCAGGTAGTCGAGGTCGATCCGGCTGATCCCGGCCTCGTGATGCGCACCGGCCTGGCTGTCGGCAACGAGGGCATCGGCGATGTGGGCCACGGCCACGGCGTCGAAGGCGGGTATCGGGGGATCGCAGCGGGTCGTGGTGGTGGGCGACGGCTTCGACGATGGTGTGCGGCAGGCCCCACAGCGCGAGCAGGTGGGCCCCGATCTCCGCGTGCGTGATGCCATGCCGTTCACGCTCGATCTCGTGCACGGGCCGCCCTTCATCCTTGGCGGCGAGCAGGACCTCGGCGAGATATTCGGGTTCCTGTACGGCGAGTACGAGCATGCCGACGTTGAGCAGCAGGCCGGCGGCGAACGCGTCGTCGGCCTCCGGATTGCCCTTGCTGAGGTTGTGCGCCAGCCGTCCGACCTGCAGCGAGCGATGCTGCACGCCCTCCAGCGAGAAGCCGGCGATCGAGGGGATGCGGAACTTCTGAAACACCTCAGCGGACAGCGCAAGCGCCTGGAGGGTGTCGTGGCCGAGCAGCGTGACCGCGTCGCGCAGGCCCGAGACCGGATGACGCCGGCCGAAGTACGCGGAGTTGGCGAGCTGGAGGACCTTGACCGACATCGCGATGTCGCGCTCGAGGATGGCCGCGATCTGCGCCGCGTTCGCGTCGCCGGACCCGAGCAGCTGCACGAGCTCGAAGTAGGCCGTGGGCGCGGAGGGAAGCTCGGAGGTGCGGGCCGCCTGGATCAGCCGGACCTCGCCGGTCACGTCGAGCAGGACGCATGAGCGCTCGATGACGCGGGCGACGACGTCGATCGGGCTCGGCTTGACGAGGATGCGGTGCGCGACGGCCGCGACGCGTCCGATCGTCTCGGGTTCGGCGTGGCCGGAGAGCACGATCCGGACGGCGTCGGGCTGTAGCCGCGCGACCTTGGCCAGCAGCGTGGCGCCGTCCATCCCCGGCATGCGCAGGTCGGACACGACGATGTCGACCGGCTTCGCGCTCGAACACCTCGATGGCCGCCTCGCCGCCGTCGACGAAGGTCATCCGCCACTCGTGGCGGCGCGGGCGCAGCGCGTCGCGCAGGCCGTCCAGCAGGTCGCGATCGTCGTCGACGAACAGGACGTGCCTCATGCCGCGATCACCGCCGCTTGGTCGATGCGGGCGAGCGGAAGCCTGAGCTCGAACGTGGTGCCCTCGCCGAGGACCGACTCGAAGGTCAGCGAGCCACCGTGCTTCTCGTTGACGATCGTCCGCGAGATCGCCAGACCCTGCCCGGTCCCGCGCCCGACCTCCTTGGTCGTGAAGAAGGGATCGAAGATCCGTGAGCGCACGTCGTCGGGGATCCCGCAGCCGGTGTCGGAGATCGCGACGAGGACGTCGTCGCCGTCGCTGCGCGTGCACACGCGGAGGGTGCCCATCGCGTCGGGGGCACCGGCGACGCCGCGCGCGTCCGCGATCGCGTGCGCGGCGTTGACGATCAGGTTCAGGAGTACCTGGTTGATGTCGCCGATGTTGCATTGCACCGGCGGTAGGTCGGTCAGATCGGTCTTCAGCACGGCGAGGTGGCGGTACTCGTTGGCGGCCACGATGAGCGTGTTCTCGATCGCCGCGTTGAGGTCGGCGGGCGCCATCTCGGTCGTGGGCGGGTGTGAGAACTCGCGCATGGCCCCGACGATCGTGCTGACGCGCTGCAGGCCGTCCGACGCCCGGTTCAACGCCTTCGGGATTCGCTCCTGCAGGTACTCGAGGTCCGCGTTCTCCTCCGCCTCGGCGATCTTTCGTGCCAGCTCGTTCGGGGGTTGCCCGTCGACAGCGGCAGCCAGCGCGGAGCGATAGTCGTCGACGAGGCGCTGGACATCGGTGAACGCATCGTCGAGGAAGCGCATGGTGTCGCCGACGAACTGGATCGGCGTGTTGATCTCGTGCGCGATCCCGGCAGCCAGCTGCCCGACGGCCTCCAGCTTCTGCGCGAGGCGCAGCTCGAGCTCCATCTGCTCGCGCTCGACCATCAGCCGCTCGGTCTCCTCGCGTAGCGTCCGCTCGCGCTGCGCGCTCGCCTCCTGTGCGCGCACGAGCCCGGCCATGCGCAGCACGACGAGCGTGAAGAGCACGATCGATGCAGCGCCTGTCACCGCCGGGACGCTCGACGTCTGGTGGAACACCTCCTGCACGGTCTGGACGCCGGGCGCCAGCAGCGTCGCGCCGGCGAGCAGCGCGAGGCGGGATGGCGTGAGCCGGGGGGAGGCCGCGGGCTGGGACTGGGAGAACTGCCGCGCCGACGGGTGCAGCGCGGCGGCGCCGAACAGCGCGTAGAAGGCGATCCAGCCTGCGTCGAGCGGCGAACCTTGCACATAGGTGTCCTGCAGGATCCGCCAGCCGTAAACCGCGTCGGCGATCAGCACGGCGACGGTGCCGAGGAACAGCAGGCGGAACACGCTCCCGCGGCGTCCCGCGCCGACCGCGAGCCGGACGGCCGCGACCAAGACGACGAGATCCATGACGGGATATGCGATCGAGATCAGCTTGGTGGGCAGCGCGAGCGTTTCGTCGTGGGCGTACGGAGCCATCAGGTAGATCCACGAGATCGTCCCGACGCCGACGGCCACGATCAGCGAGTCGATCAGGCTTGCGACGTCGCGCCCGGGATTGCGCCGGCGTACCAGCAGGACCATGCCCGCGATCAGCGACGGATAGACCGCCAGATAGGGCGGGTCCGCGATCGACGGGAACGGCAGCTCTCCGCCGAAGAAGCGCGTGTAGTTGTAGGAGAGCACGTCGCCGCTGACGAACAGCGCCATGGCCAGCGCGAAGAGGTACCACGGGAGCCGGTGCTCGGGGCTGTTGCGGCGGGCGCCGACGATGGTCGCGACGACGGCCGACGCGCCGATCAGGTTGAACACCGGCCCCTCGTTGAGCGGCCCGGCGAGGTACACGATGGCGACGGCGCTGACCGCAGCGATGTACAGCAGCCAGGGCTGGCGCAGCGTTTGGATCATGCCGACGAGCACGCCGGTAAGCGGCCGGATCGGCCGTCGTGTGCGGCCGGCAGTCGATTCGCGCTCCGGCGCAGCGGCTCGCGGGCGCCGATGCCGGCCGTCGACGCGGGCACCTGGACCTCGGCAGTGCGGCACGTCAGGTTCTGCAACAGGAGGTGATGCGATCCCACCGCTCCGGTTATCGACCGCTGTGGCGACAGCTGAACCGTTCCCTGCCCAGGACTTCGTGGTGGCGCCGAGGCGCTGGGTGCGGCGCGCGCGGACGAGACGAGTCACAGATCGAGCGCGGCGCGGAAGCGCGCGCGGGTCTGCTCGGGACGGCGGACGGCGTCGTCCCACGTGACGCGCAGGACCCTGTGTTCATGGGCTTCGAGGAGCGCCTGCTTGCGAGCGTCGTCAGCGCGCACCGTCGGGTTGTCGTGATACCGGCGGCCATCGGCTTCGATGACGAGCTTGCGCGTGCGCCACAGGAAGTCGGGGACGAGCCGTTCGCCGTCGAGGACCAGCGCGGCGTTGATCTCCGGGCGCTCGTTCGTGACGTCGTCGATGAGGTCGAGCACGACGTCCTCGAGTTCGCTGCGCGTGGGCGCCGTCCCATCGGCGATCGCCGCGCGCAGCGGCGCGACGCCGCGATGTCCGTTCGCGCGCCGCAGCATGTCGAGCAGCTGGCGGACGTTGACGCGGTGCTCGACCTGCGCCTGGCGGATCATCCGGCGCAGCGGCTTGGGTGGCGTGTCCGCGGCGAGGTCGAGGATCGTGCGCGCCGGCGAGGTGACCCAGATGCCGTCGTGGCGGATGATGTCGCGCCGGTCCAGCGAGCGCGAGCGATGCACCCGCACCCCCTCGACGCGACGTGGACCCGAGGCCATGCGCACCGTCACCTCCGGGTGACGCTCCTCCCAGCGCAGCAGACCGAGGTGCGCCGCACGCGGACGGCGACCGCGTCGGCGCTCAGCCCGATCGCTCGAAGCTGGCCGATCGACACCTGACCGTGCTGCTCGGCGGCCAGCGCGGCCACCCGCATGCCAGGGGGTGAGACGTTCTGGTGGTCCATAGGTCGACTGGGGCGTCTCACCCCCCGCAGGCTGACGCGAATCGTGCGACGGAACACCACGCGTTTGTGACAACACCACGGGATAGTTCTCACACATCCGGCTGGCCTGAAGGCGAGATACTCGCCAGCGAGATGTCCGAGCGCGAAGCCGCTGTGGGTCCGGTCGTGTACGTCAGCCATGCCGGCGACGAGGACAGCGAGCGGGCGCGGGCACTGCTGGAGGACGCCCTGCACGACGCAGGCCACCGGATCTCGTATGAGATTCCGAGCGTCAACGGGGTCACGCCGGCCGGGCGACCGCCCGACAGCGGCGCGGTCGTCATCGTGTCGCCGGCTGCGCTTGAGTCGGAGACCGTGCTGCGCGACGTCGCCGCGCTCGCCGAGCGCGAATCGACCGAGCCGGGCTTCCGGATCGTCGCGCTCCCGACGCTGAAGATCGATGTCCGCGACATCGCATCGTCGCCGCTGGCTGCGCTCGCCGGCCACGAGGTGCCGCCGGGTCCGAGCATCGACTGGCGCATCCAGCAGGTGCTCTGGCGCCTCGCGCCGCCCCGCGAAGACGGCAAGCCGGCAGCCAAGGGCGAGGCAACCGAGGACGGCGAGGCGCGTGCCGTCCTGCGAGGCCATGTCGGCCGTGTCAACGGCGTCGCGGTGGCCCACGCCGCCGGGACCGACCTCATCGTCTCCGCCGGCAGCGACGGCACCGTGCGCCTGTGGGATGCCGCCGGCGCAGCGCAGATCGGCGAGCTTCACGGCCACAGCGGCGCGGTCACCGCGGTCGCCGTCGGCGAATACCGCGGCCAGGCGGTTGCGGTGTCCGGCGGCGTCGACCAGACCGTGCGACTCTGGGACCTCGATGGACGCCGTCAGCTCCAGAACCCCCTCATGGGTCACACGGACTCCGTCACGGCCGTCGCGATCGAGCACCTCCGTGAGCACGACGTCGTCGTGTCCGCGAGCGCGGACAACACCGTCCGCGTCTGGGACCGCCTGGAGAGAGACGAACCGCTGGCCCGCACGCTGGCGGTCCACCGCGACATCTGGTCGGTGGCGATCAGCACGGGCGAGGACGACATCGTCGTCACCGCGAGCGGCGACGGGACGCTGCGCCGCTGGGATCTCGATGGCCACG
Source organism: uncultured Solirubrobacteraceae bacterium (assembly GCA_963727785.1). Taxonomy (GTDB): domain Bacteria; phylum Actinomycetota; class Thermoleophilia; order Solirubrobacterales; family Solirubrobacteraceae; genus CADCVQ01. Next base: position 202,295 of record CAVSHS010000001.1, on the reverse strand, counting down.
AGGTCGGCGAGCCGCTGGTGGTCGGGCAAGCGGGAACCGCCTGGTCGGTCGCCACCGGGCAGGCGGGCGCGCGCCAGGTCATCGTCTCCGGCAGCGCCGACGGGACGGTCCGGCGCTGGAACGCTGTCAGCGGCACGCCGTTCGGTGGGCCGATCGCCGCCCACGCGGACTCCGTGCGGGCGGTGGCGATCGGGCGCGCCCACGACCGTGACCTGATCGCCTCCGGCGGCTCAGACGCGACCGTTCGCCTCCACGACGCGCAGACCGGCAGGGCCTATGGCGAACCTTTGGCCGGCCACACGAGCGTCGCGCTCGCGATCGATCATGTCGCGGGCCGTCCGGTCGTGGTCTCCGCCAGCGACGACGGCACGATCCGGATCTGGGACATCCCCGAGACGGCGGCTGCCACCCCGGCGCCGGACGAACGCCCGCAGCTCGACGAACGCGACGAATGGATCTCCGACGCGCCGGCGCGCAAGGACCTGCTCAACCGCCGCGCGCTGGCAGGCCATGTCGCGACGCGGCTCGAACGCCTGCGCCACGACCAGCCCGGCACCTCCTTCCTCATCCACATCGACGGCCCGTGGGGCTCCGGGAAGACCACGCTGCTGGAGTTCCTGGGCGACGAGCTCGGTGAGGAGTGGCTCTTCGTGTGGTTCGACGCCTGGCGCCAGCAGCGCGTCGGGCCGCCCTGGTGGGCGCTGCTCGCGAGCCTGCTCGACGCGGTGAGCGCCGATCGCGGCAGCCGCTCCGAGCGGCTGAAGCTGCGCCTCGCAGAGGCGTGGCAGCGGGCTCCGCGGCCCCTGGTCCTCGGCTGGATCGTGTTCGTCGTCCTGCTGTGCACGCTGTTCGTCCTGCCCTTCGGCGTCGATCTCGGGGGCGCGCAGGAGGTCGTGGCGTCCTCGACGGCCCTGCTGGCGGCTGCCGGGGCTGGCGTCGCCGCGCTCTCCACGCTGATCCGCTTCTTGCGCTGGGACTCCGCGGCCCGCGCGCGGGTGTTCGAGCAGTCGCATCGCGACCCCATGGAGCGGCTCGCCGATCACTTCGGGTGGCTGATCGCACGCGCCGGCAAGCCCGTCGTGTTCTTCGTCGACGACCTCGATCGCTGCGACCCGGCCCATGTCGTCGACGTGCTCGACTCGATTCAGACGCTCGTCCGGCGCGCGTCACGCAGCGGCGCCACGGTGGAGGATCGGCCTGCGGCATACGTCGTGGTCGCCGCCGACGGCCGCTGGATCCGCAACAGCTACGAGCGACAGCATGCGGCGTCGAGCGACGTGGTCGCAGAGCCCGGCCGGCCGCTCGGGTACCTGTTCCTCGACAAGATCTTCCAGCTGACGTTCGAGGTGCCGGCGATGAGCCGTCCGCTCCAGGCGGCCTACCTGCGCGGGCTGCTGCGCTCGCCGGACACGCAGGGCTCCGGGGCCGGGGCCGGGCTCGACGAGCGGGCGAGCGTCGAGGAACGCGTCAAGCGCAGCACGACCGAGACGGAGACGCTCGCGGCCTACGAGAGCGCGAGCCCGGAAGTGCGCGCCGAGGTCGCTCCCGTCGTCGTGGCGCAGCTCGCGCAGCCGCGCCAGCAGCGCGAGACCGAGCACGCGCTGCGCAAGTTCGCGCCGCTGCTGGACCCCAACCCGCGCGCCATGAAGCGCTTCGTGAACGCGTACGGGATCGCTCGCGCGCTTCAGGTCGTGCAGGACAGCGTCGTGGCGCGCGATGACCTGGCGCTGTGGACGGTCCTGCGCGTGCGCTGGCCTGCGCTCGCGGAGTACGTGCGGACGAGCCCGGCGGCGATCGACGCGCTGGTCGAGCGCCGCCCGCCGCCCGACGGGGCGCCCGCGGCGCTCGCCGGGCTCTTCGGAAGCTCCGAAGTCGCCGAGCTGCTGGACTCCGAGCACGGCGGTCCGCTGACGGCGGCGACGATCCGCGCCTGCTGCGGGCTTGGCGAAGCTCCGGCGCGATCTGAGCCCGGACGGACGTGAGATGAGAGCGCGACCGCGGCTCGCTCAGCGCGAGCCCGGCGGGCGGACGCAGCAGCGCGTCGACCTCGTCCGGGCCGGCGCGCCGCCGCGCCTGGATCGCGCGGCGCTCGTGCAGCGCCCGCGGCAGGCCGGCGAGCCCCGCGAGCCGGCCGGCGATCTCGACCGGCGCGAGCCGTCGCGGCCGGTTGCTGCGCAGCTCGACCGCCCAGCGGCGCGCGAGCCGCCGGGGCGCGGCATCCGGCAGGCAGCGCGCGGCGCACCACATGCTGTTGCGAGCGACGTAGAACCGCCCGCGTGCCAGGGACTTCGTCGTCGCGCCGAGGCGGTGGATGACCCGCGCGGACGGGACGAGCAGCGCGTGGTAGCCGGCCAGCACGGCGCGGAAGGCGAGGTCGACGTCCTCGTAGTAGAGAAAGAAGCGCTCCGCGTAGCCGCCGAGCGCGTCGAAGACGTCGCGGCGGAAGACCGGCGCCGCGCCCGGCGCGGCGAAGACCGGGTACGGGCGCGCGGGCAGGTCGCCGAGCGGGCGGTCGCGCAGGAGCTTGTAGGCATAGCCGTCGGGCGAGTACTGATCGCCCGCGCTCTCGATCCGGCCCGTCGCGGCGCTCACCAAGACGCTCCCGAGCGCCCACGTGCGCTCGTCGCACGGCGCCGCGGTGAGCTGCGCGAGCCAGTCGGGCGCAGGCGTCGCGTCGGAGTTCAGGACGCAGACCCAGGGCGCCGACGTCGCGGCCACGCCACGGTTCGCGCCGCCCGCGAAGCCGAGGTTGCGCCCGAGCTCCAGCACGCGGACGCCGGGATGTCCGGCGCGCAGGAGCGCCACCGACCCGTCGTGCGAGCCGTTGTCGGCGATGACGATCTCCGCGGGCGCGAGCGTCTGCGCCGCCAGCGCGCCGAGGCACTCCGGCAGCAACCGCTCGCCGTTGTAGTTGACGATGACGACCGCGACGCCGCCGGGGCTCACGGCGCCGTGCCGCCGGCGGCGGGATCGAAGCGCGCGATGAACGCGTCCACGTCCGGATCGGACAGCAGCGCGACGTGCTCCTTGACCTTCTCCGTCGGCCAGTCCCACCACCTGATCCGCAGCAGCGCCGCGACCTGCTCGTCGGTGAAGCGCCGCCGGACCTCGCGCGCCGGGTTGCCGACGACGATCGCGTAGGGGCGTACGTCCTTGGCGACGACGGCCTTCGTCCCGACGACGGCGCCGTCGCCGATCGTCACGCCCGACATGACCGTGCAGCCGTTGGCGATCCACGTGTCGCTGCCGACGACGATGTTCCCGCGGCCGTGCGTGAAGCCGTCCTCGTGCGCGCCGGGCAGCTCGAGCATCGCGCGCAGCCCGTACAGCGAGACCCACTCCGTCCGGTGCAGGCCGCCGACGTAGAACTCGGCGTCGTAGGCGACCGACGCGAAGTTGCCGACGATCACGCGGCCGGTGTCGCCCTTGTACTTGACGATCTTCGGCGCGTAGTAGCTCATGTTGCCCATCACGAGCGTGCCGTCGGCGATGTGACGCTGGGCCTCCTCCTGCAGCGCGACGGTGCCCTGGGGGATGTTCAGCTCCCGGCGCATGTGGTGGGCCGCATCGACGATCGCGCGGAAGCGCAGCCCCTGGCGGGCCGCCCGCCGGGCCTCGAGGACGGCGCGTCGGACCGGGCTCGGCATCGGCGGCAGTCTAGATGGCCGATTCCACGAGGCGCTCGGTTGGGGCGCGGCGAGCGCAGGCGAACAGCATCGGGGGGGGGGGGGGTGTGGGAGGGAGGAGAGGGTGTCGTTTTTTATTGAGGCCGGGGGCCGCGTCGGAAGGCCCGTGCGCTCAAACACCCACTCTTCATCGATGAGTTTCAACGCGGCGCCCTGGGTCAGCCATCCAGACAGGCCGCCCTGACGCTGGACCCGCCGGCGACGGGCGTCGGATACGCTCGAACCGTGGCTGGCGATCCCGCGCTCGCGGAGCTCTACGAGGCCAAGGCGCAGACGTACGCGGCGTTCGGCAACGGCGCGATCGCCGAACACGCCGAGCGCCTGCTCCCGCCCGCCGGGCGGGTGCTCGACATCGGCTGCGCCTCGGGCGGCCTGCTCGCGCTGCTGCGGCCCCGGGCGGCGCACCTCGCCGGCCTGGAGCTGTCGCCGACCGCCGCCCGCGCCGCGGCGCAGATCGGCGACGAGATCGTCTGCGGCGCGCTCGAGGACCCCGATCTGCCGTTCCAGGCGGGCTCCTTCGACCTCGTCGTGCTCGCCGACGTGCTCGAGCACCTCGCCGATCCGCCCGCCGGGCTCGCGCGGGCGACGGCGTGGTGTCGCACCGGCGGCACGGTCCTCGTGAGCGTCCCCAACGTCGCGCACTGGCAGGCACGGCTGACGCTCCTGCGCGGGCGCTGGCCGCAGCACGACAGCGGGACGTTCGATGCCGGCCACCTGCGCTGGTTCACCCGCGACGCGCTGCGCGCGCTGCTGGGCGGCGCCGGGCTGCGCGACGTCGAGTTGCACGCGATCGTGCCGGCGCTGCGCAACCACGTCGGGCCGGGGCGGCTCGCCGGCCGCGCCGAGCCCGCCTGGCAGGCGCTCGGGCGCCGCGCCCCGGGGCTGCTCGGCTACCAGCTCGTCGGGATCGGCCGCAGGGCGTAGACGATCTGACGGCCGACGAGCGCCAGGCGGCGCCGCCGCTGGTCCGCACGAATCACGTCGGCAGCCCGACTGACTAGGCTGCCGCCTCCATGGGCCTGCGCGAAGTCCGCTACGACATGAACCACGGCGCCTCCCGGCGCATCCTGATGCCGACGATCGAGCGCTGGGCTGCGTCGCATCCGCCCGATGCCGAGGTGCTCGAGGTCGGCGCCGGCCACTACGACCACCGGCCCTACTTCAGCTGCACGCTGACGAAGTTCGACGCCGACACGACGCAGAAGCCCGACATCGTCGGTGACGCGCACGCGATGCCGATCGAGGACGACCGCTTCGACGGCGCGCTCGCGATCAGCGTGCTCGAGCACGTCGACGACCCCTACCAGGTCGTGCGCGAGATGTTCCGCGTGCTGAAGCCGGGCGCGCCGGTGCTCGCATGGATCCCGTTCACGTTCGGCGTGCACGGCTTCCCCGAGGACGTCAGCCGCTTCACGACGTTCGGCATGCGCCAGCTCTTCGAACGCGCGGGCTTCGAGGTCCAGCGGATCGACGAGCAGCCGTACTCGGGCGCGTTCCTGCAGCTCTCCAACCTCGTCCACTTCCTGCTGCCGCGCACGCACCATCGCCGCTGGGTGCTGCCGCTCAACAAGACGCTCTTCCTCGTCGCGCGGATGGGCTATCCGCTCGACCAGCGCTTCTCCAAGCTCAAGCTCAAGACGCTCTACACCGGCGCGGAGATCGAAGCGCGCAAGCCGCTTAGCTGACGCTCAGCCGAGCAGCCGGTCGACGCGCGCCAGCAGGAACGGCCCGAGCGTGGCGGCGAACAGCGGCGTCATGTGCGTCTTGTCCTTGTAGACGAGCACCCCGCCGATGACCGGGAAGCAGAGCCGGGGGCTGCACATGAACGGGGTCAGGTCGATGAGGTGCACGCGCCGGGAGCCGCGCCGCCGCGCCGCGATCGCGGCGCGGTCGCGCCGCACGGCCGACCGTCGCGAGACGGCGCACGCGAAGCCCGCGCGCCGGTGGTCGATGACCGCCTGCTGGACGCAGATGCTCGCGTGGTCCGTGCTCACCGGCGTGTCGCGCAGGACGATGATCTGCCGCACGGTCTTCGGCAGCCGCCGCCACGCCCGCAGATAGCTCTGGATCTCGTACTCCTCGCCGTCGCGGCCCCGCGGGACGCGCACGTCGGCGCTCGCGAGCTGGGAGACGAACACCGTGCGGACCTCGGAATGACGGTGAAACCAGCCGCGCACAGCACGGCGCCAGCGTGCGCAGCTCTCGCGCCGCGCCTTGGGGAGATCGGGCGATGCGGTCGACAGCGGGCAGCCGCTGCGCGTCAGCGAGTAGCCGCGCCAGCGCCGCGCCTGGGCGACGACCTCGAGCGCACCACGCCAGTGCGAGGCATGGCTGTCGCCGACGAGCGCGACGGTGCGTTCGGCGATCGCGGCCCGCACGCCGAAGCGGCATGTGTAGGGAACGGCCATCGAGACGATCGCGCAGCGGGCGTTGGGTGAGAGCACCGCCTCGGACGGAGGCGGCATGACGGACAGGCGCAGCGCGCGGTTCGTGCAGCCGTGGTGCGGGTTGCGCGATGCGGCGCCGAAGCAGCGCGGCTCGGCGAGCGGGCGCAGCCGCGAGATGACGTTGCCGCCGTCGGGCGCGACGTCGGCGCATGCCGCGGGGTCCGCACACGGCCACGTCGACTCCGCCTGCCACGAGTAGCGGCCCTGGCCGAGGTTCACCGCGGACGGCTCGAAGACCGCCTGCACGGAGCGCGTGTCGGGACGGCTGACGCTCGCGGAGATGATCCGGTTCTCGACCGAGTTGCCGAACGGATCCAGCCGGGAGTAGATCAGCCCGCCGGTGTTCGCACCGCGATCGATGACGCAGATGCGGGCGCGCGGCGTCGGCAGCTTGCCGTAGAAGAGCCTGACGCAGAGCGCCTGTCCGATGCCGGCCTGCAGCTGCGCGGGCTCCCATTCGCCGGCCGTCGTCATGCGCATCACGAGCTCGGTCCCGCGCTGGCCGAAGGACGCCGAGAGGATGTCCAGCGGACTCCCGGGCGCATCGGCCGCATCGCCGTGCGGCAGGGGACCGCGGGTCGGCGTTGCAGCGGGGCTCGCGACGGCGAGCTGGAGCGTTGCGACGAGCGCGAATGAGAAGATCCTGAGGAAGCGGGCTACGGCGTTCACGGTCCGCAATGATGGCCGGTTGGCAAGACGCCTTGCCGCAGTCCGCCGGCATGTTTCCGACAGATCCCCGCGAAGGAGAATGAATGACGCTCGCCCGCAGCCCCCGTGTCCTCACGTCGCTCGCCGTCTCGGCAGGGATCGCCTTCGCGGGCCTCGCCGGCGCGCAGGCCGGCGTCGCCAAGACGACGGCGTGCTCGCCTCCCGACTACCCGAACACCAATCCGGGCGGCTACTTCACCTCGCTTCAGGTCACGGGCGCCAGCTGCAAGACGGGCCGCAGCCTCGCGCTCAAGTACTACAAGTGCCGCGTCAAGCACGGCCGCAAGGGCAAGTGCACGTCCAAGGTCCTGGGCTACACCTGCAAGGAGCTGCGGCCCGCCGACAGCCAGAGCGACGAGCAGCTCAACGCGAAGGTCACCTGCAAGCGCGGCAGCAGGAAGATCGTCCACACCTATCAGCAGAACCTGCGCTGACGCGCGGTCATGCGGCGGTGACGGCGAACCGCACGAGGTCGCCGTCGCGCTGCTCGACGACGAGCCCGTCGGTGACGAGCAGGTCCACGTGCCCGAGCACCTCCGACAGCGTCAGGTAGGCCTGCGTGACGGCGACGTTGCCCCACAGCGCCTGCGCGATCTCGTAGGCCGTCATCGGTCCGTCGGCCAGGAGCCCGCGGATCTTCGCGGCCCGGCGGTCGTGCAGCCGGAAGCGCTCGTCGATCAGCGCGACGTGGTCGGTGACCGGCTCGCCGTGGCCGGCGAGCACGAGGTCGACGTTCTCCATCGCCCGCGTCGCGCGCAGGGACTCCATGTAGATCTCCAGCGCGTGCGGGCGCTCGGGCAGCGTGCCGCCGTCGCCCGCCGTGCCGTCCTGCAGCGGCCGCGAGATGAGCGGGTTGGACGAGACGTGCTTGATGAGGTGATCGGCGCCGAGCACGATCCCGCGCCGCTCGTCGTGGAAGATCGTGTCCGAGGGCGAGTGGCCGGGGCGGTGCAAGACGCGCAGCGTGCGGTCGCGCAGCACGAGCTCGGAACCGGCCGCCAGCGGCTGCGTCACCTTCGCCGCCGCGCCCCAGCTGCGATAGCTCTGCGAGACCGCCAGCAGCGCGAACCGCACGTCCTGCGGGATGCCGTGCTCGGCCATGACGCGCTCGGCGAAGGCGTCGTCGGCGTCCATGCCCTCCTTCCAGTGCTCGACGCGCGGCGCGAGCAGGTCCAGCGCGGCGACCTGCGCCCCGGAGCGGCGCGCGAGGATCGGCACGAGCCCGAGGTGGTCGATGTGCTGGTGGGAGATGACGATCAGCTCGAGGTCCTCGACGCGGCGGCCGTGCGCGGCGAGCGCGCGCTCGAGCGCGTCGAGCGTCGTGCCCGAGTTCGGGCCGCTGTCGAGGAGCGTGAGCGGATCGTCCTCGATGAGGTACGTGTTGACGCGGCCGACCTGAAACGGCGTCGGGATCGCCATGCAGTGGATTCCGGCGTCGGCGGCGCGGGCCAGCGCCGCCTTCGCGTCGGTCATCGCGAGCACACGCCTTCGGGCTCGACCCAGGCCGCGGTCGAGCAATGGCGCGCTGTCATGAGCGGATGATGGCGAGCACCTCGTCGCGGCGGCGCTCCATGTCCTGCACGGAGACCAGCGACTCCAGGCACAGGCGCATGAGCGGCTCGGTGTTCGACGTGCGCACGTTGAAGTGCCAGTCGTCGTAGTCGACCGAGACGCCGTCGAGATGGCCGATCTGCGCGTCGGCGAAGCGCTCCTCGATCTCGGCGAGCTTGGCCGGCCCGTCCTCCACCTCGGAGTTGATCTCGCCGGAGATGAAGTACGTGGCGTGGTAGCGATCCAGCAGCTGCGACAGCTTCGTGCCCTCGACGCTCAGCAGCTCGAGGATCAGCAGGGCGGGGATCGTCCCGCTGTCGGCGCAGTAGAAGTCGCGGAAGTAGTAGTGGCCCGAGACCTCGCCGCCGAACATCGCGCCCTCGTCGCGCATCCGCGTCTTGAAGAATGCGTGGCCGACGCGGTTGGGATGCGCCGTCCCGCCGGCCTCCTTGACGGTGTCCGCGACGGCGCGGCTGGCGCGGACGTCGTAGAGCACCGCCTCGCCCGGCGACTTGCGCAGCAGCGACTCGGCGAGCAACGCGGTGAGGAAGTCGCCGTCGACGAAGCGGCCGCGGTCGTCGATGAAGAAGCAGCGGTCCGCGTCGCCGTCCCACGCGATCCCGAGGTCGGCGCCCTCCTCCACGACCTTGCGCATGATGTACTCGCGGTTCTCGGGCAGCAGCGGGTTGGGCTCGTGGTCGGGGAACTCGCCGTCGGGCGTCCAGTAGGCGGTCACGAGGTCCAGGCCGAGGCGCTCCAGGAGCGGGCCGACCATCGGACCGGCCATCCCGTTGCCACCGTCGGCGACGACGCGCAGCGGCTTGACTGCGTCGACGTCGATGAACTTCAGCGCATCGTTCTGGAAGTCCTCGTAGATGTCGACCTCCTCGACGCTGCCGTGCGCGGCCGCGGGCGGCTTCTCGCCCAGGCCCGCGGCGATGCGGCGGCGCACGTCCTGGATACCGGCGTCGCCGCTCAGCGCGATCGCGCCCTCGCGGACGAGCTTGGCGCCCGTGTAGGCCTTCGGGTTGTGCGAGGCGGTGCACATGAGCCCGCCGTCGAGCTCGCGCGCGCCGACGAGCCAGTAGAGCATCTCGCTGCCGACCATCCCGGCATCGACCACGCTCGCGCCCTCGGCCAGCATGCCGTCGCGGTAGCGGAGGGCGAGCTCCGGCGCGCTGAGGCGCATGTCGCGGCCGAGGCCGATCCGCAGCTCGCCCGTCGGCTTGCCGCCGAGGTCCGAGAGGACGTGGGCGAACGCGCGGCCGATCGCCTCGGCGACGTCGCCGTCGATCTGTTCGCCGTACAGGCCGCGGATGTCATACGCCTTGAAGATCTCGTCTGGAACCGGCACCGGCGGAAGGGTAGTTGCTCGACGCGCGTCTCAGCCGTCCGCGCGCCGCCGCGCGGCGACGTGCTCGGCGAGCGTGCTCAGCACGGCGCTCAGGCGCTCGCGCACGCCGGGATCGCCGACGAGGCCGTCGGCGCCGACGCTGCGGCGCGGGACCGGGACGTGCGCGCACGCGGCCTCGACGATGTCGGTGTTCGTGTAGGTGAGGACCTTGCGCAGGGACTCGTGGGCGCCGGCCGCGCCGGTCGGCGAGGCGGAGGCGTTGACCCAGGCGACGGGCTTGTCGTACGTGCCGCCGCCGACGGTCCAGTCGAGCAGGTTCTTGAACGAGCCGGGCAGCGCGCCCGCGTACTCCGGCGTCGAGAACAGGACGGCGTCGGCCTCGTCGAGCTGGGCGCGCAGCGCCGCGGGGGCGGGCGCGAGCGGCTCGCCCTCGACATCGTCGTCGGGGTTGAAGTGGGGGAGGTCGTCCAGGCCGTCGTAGATCGTCGTGCGCACGCCGCCGGGCGCGACCTCGTGGGCGGTCCGCACGACCGCGCTGTTCGTCGAGCCGCTGCGCAGGCTGCCCGAGACGAGCAGGATCCGGACCGGATCGGGCATCAGCGAAGGATCTCAGCCACGTCGCCGAGCTTGATCGTCCCCGGCTGCAGCACGGCTGCGTTGAGCGCGATCCTGCCGTCGAAGCGGGCGTTGATGTCCTTGAGGACCTCGACGTCCTGGACGAGCGTGTCGGGGTGAAACGTCGTCATGATGCAGCGCGCTCGCAGCGAGTCCAGCTGGATCACCGCGTTGCCGATCCGCAGCCGCGCGCCCTCCCAGCCGCGCTCGGCGAGGCCGTCGACGCCGCCGAGGACGATGTTCGGGCGCAACCGGCGACCGTCGCGGCCGAACGCCTCGATGGCGCCGTCCGTCGCGACGAGCAGCGGCAGGACGTCGAAGCGCTCGGTCGTGTCGAGCTGCGCGAGCCGGGCCTGCGGGCCGGCGGCGATCTTCACCATCGCCGCGACCGGGTCCGACGTCACCGGCAGGTGCTCGACGAGCGGCTCGCCTTCCGGCGACAGCGTGCCGTGCAGCGCGAGCAGCTGCGGGCGCGTGCGCGAGGTGACGACGCCGTGGGGGCCTTGGACGACGATGTGCCGGTCGCCGGCGATCCCGTCGGCGCGCAGCTGCGCATGCTCGAGCGACTCGCCGGCCATCGACTTGACGGGGTAGCGCCAGAGCTGCTGCACGTGGATGGTCATGCGCGCACGGTCTCCACGCGATCGGTCCCGTTACGCGCCGGTTCTACAATCCCAGCCATGTCCGGCCATTCCAAGTGGGCGTCGATCAAGCACAAGAAGGCGATCGTCGACTCCCGCCGCGGGAAGCTCTTCACCAAGCTGGCGCGCGCTATCACGACGGCGGCGCGCGACGGCGGTGGCGAGCTCGAGGGCAATCCGGCGCTGCAGCTCGCCGTGCAGAAGGCGCGCGACGCCTCGATGCCCAAGGACAACATCGAGCGGGCGATCGCCAAGGGCACGGGCGCGGGCGCCGACACCGCCGCGATCCAGGACGTCATGTACGAGGGCTACGGCCCCGGCGGCGTCGCGCTGCTCATCGAGGCGATGACCGAGAACCGCAACCGCACCGGTGCCGACGTGCGCCACCTGCTCGGCAAGCACGGCGGCAGCCTCGGCGAGCCCGGCTCGGTCGCCTACCTGTTCGACAAGCGCGGGCTGATCGTCATCGACTCAGAGCGCTACAGCGAGGACGACCTGCTGCCGGCGATCGAGGCCGGCGCCGAGGACATCGCCGAGGACGGCGGCGTCTTCGAGGTGCTCACCGAGCCCGCCGACCTGACCGCGGTGCGCGCCGCGCTGGAGGGGGCCGAGATCGAGCTGCAGTCCGCCGAGGTCGCGTGGCTGCCGAAGGCGCGCGTCCCCGTCGAGGAGGACGACGCCGCGAAGCTCCTACGGCTCATCGACGCGCTGGAGGACAACGACGACGTCGACGCCGTGCACGCGAACTTCGACGTCGACGCCGACGTGCTCGAGCGCGTCGCGGCCGGCGACTGACGCGCGGGCCCACCGGCCGCGCGCTGCGCGCGCCGTCCAGGTCAGCCCGGGGCGATCCGGCCGCAGGCGACGCGGTCGCCGCTGTCACCGGTGTCCAGCGTCTCCTGATCGGGCCCGTTGGGCGCGTAGCGCGGGGGGATGTTCGCGAAGTCGTCGGGGCCCGCGTGGACCATGACGGCGCTGCCGTCGCGGTCGCGCAGGTCGTCGAGCGTGAAGCGATCGGTCGTCGCCTGCAGCGTCGCGGTGCCGTTGCGCTTGACGAGCAGCGAGGGCAGGTCTCCGTCGTGACCGCCGTGAACCTCGCTGCCGTGCTTGAGGTGGCCCATCGCCGACTTGAAGGCCGGCCCCTCGCAGGCGCCGACGGCGTGCACGTGGAAGCCGTGGTAGCCGGGCTTCAGGCCGTGCACGGCCGCGCGGACGGTGACTGGACCGGTGGGGAGGCCGCCGTCATCCGGACGGTGCCGACGACCTTCTGGCCGGCGTCGCGCAGCGTGACCTTCAGCGCGCGCGTGTGGGTGCTGCGCTGGGCGATGCCGACGACGGCGAGCGCGCAGCAGGCGGCGAGAGCCGCGACGAGGGCGGTGAGCAGGCGGAGGCGCATGGCGACCCCGCTACCCCGCCGGGTGCCCTCGGCAAACGCGCGTTCACACCCTGCGGTGCGTCACTCCACCCAGGGTCGCGCCTGCTTGACGACGAGACCGCCGTCGGCGCCGAACTTGAACTCGACGTCCATCGCGAAGCCCGCCTCGTCCTGCTTGCCGTAGACGACCTTGAAGCGCTCCTGGATCGTCTCCAGGGCGCCGTGAGCGTCGCTACCTGCGCGGCCGAGAGCACCGGCGCTCCGTCCTGCGTCAGGGTCGAGCGGCGGATGTGCTGGGTCTCGTACTCGCCCTCGGGACCGATCGCCGAGACGAGCAGCTCGTCCGGCGTCGCGTTCGGGTCGGGGTTGGTGACGAGCGACTCGCCGACCTGGACGTTGATGTAGAAGCCGGGCCAGTTCGGGTCGTACGGGTTCTTCGTCACCGCGACGCCGTTGGCGATCTCGTCGTCGAAGTTCGGGTGCACGAGCACGCCCATCGCCGCGCTCAGGTGGTCGATGCGATGAAACTCGCGCTCGTCATACGCGCGGAAGTTCCACAGCGACGCCCACACCTGCTTGACGGTCTTCGACAGCTCGCCCTCGTCGGGGCGGTGCGTGAAGGAGTCATAGAGGCCGGCGCCGTTGAAGCCCTCGAGGTCCTCGTTGTTCGTCGACGAGCGGCAGCGGATGCCGGTGCCACCGGCCGGAAACCGCGATTGCAGGTCGGCGAGCTGCGCCTCCATGCCGTAGGGCAGGTCGGCCTTCTTCATCTTCTTGCGCAGCGCCGCGAGCGCCTCGTCGCGCTTGGCGGGGTCGGCGGCGATCTCGGCGTCGCCGATGATCGCCCGCGCCTCGTCGTAGAAGCCGCCGGCGGACATGAAGCGGTCGTAGAACGAGAACGGGATCGCGTAGCCGTCGGGCACGACGCCCGCGGGCAGCATCGTGCGCAGCTCGGCGACGTTCGCCGCCTTCGCGCCGACGCGCTGCACGTCCGCGTGGCGCAGCGCGTCGAGGTCGGCGATCGTCGTCGCCGAGAGGTCGCGCGGCGGCGACTGCGGATCCTTCGGGCGGATCCGCTCCAGCCACGCGGCGACCTCCTCGGGCGTCGCGGGCGCAAGCACGAAGTCCTCCGCCGTGACCTCGTAGCGCACGACCTGGCCGACGAGCGGCGCGATCCGCGGATGCGTCGCCGCGCCTTTGACGTAGGCGTTCGGCGTGTCGTTCTGCTTGGCCTTGAGGTTGATGTGCGACAGCGGCGTCTGCGGCGTCGCGCTGATGACGCCGGCGACGTGGCCGAGATCGTTGGGCAGCGTGGAGAACAGCGCCACGTCGCGGATCGTCGGCGGCCGCCCGGCCGTCAGGTCGACCGCGTTCAGGACGCCGAAGCCCTCGCCGAGGTTCAGCGCGACGTAGGAGACGTTCGCGAACAGCTCCGTCGTCGAGATCGAGCGCACGCCGAGACGCTCGAGCTCCGCCGCGTCCTGGGCGAACAGCGCCTCCTGCGTGTCGCCCGCCGGGTGGTAGGCGAGCTGTGCCGCGGCGAACGGCATCGCCGCGCGGACGAGATCGAACGCGAGCGCGACGTGGCGCGCGCGGACCGGGTCCGTCGGCCAGAACTCGAGCGCGTAGAGGCCCTCATCGCCGCCGCCGGCGGGCACGAACCGGTCGTTGGCGATGATCGTCCCGGCGATGTTCGAGCGGTCATCGCGGAAGTACGTGATCGCGTTGAAGCGCGCCAGCGACATCCGCACGCCGAGCGCCTGCGTCGCGAAGTCGTAGTGAAACGAGAACGCGTTCGTGTTGAGGAAGTACAGCTGCGGCGTCGGCGTGTCGACGCCGAGGATGAGCAGCTTGCACTCCTCCGCGCCAAGCTGGCCGGGGACGTCGTCGCGGTGCGCGAGCGCCTCGAACGTCGTGCGGACGGGCACCGTGCGGGCGCCCTGCGAGAGCGGCAGCTCGCGCGCTGCCATGGTCGAATCGGTCGTCGTCATCCGATGCTCGCCTCCGGTTTCGAGATCGGTGGGGTCGAGCCGACTGTACGGGCCGCTCCAGCCTCCTCGTGGTGACATCGCGCACAGACGAATGTCCGATCGGACGGTGCGCAACGATCCGGACTCGCTGCGCCGCCGCGGCCGCACGATCACGTGGACGAAGGACGGCGTGCGCCGCTCGGCGCGGCTCTGAGCGCGGTCAGGCCGCTTCGAGCTGACCGGTGCGCGCCAGCCAGCGATCGACGACGAAGCCGCCGAACGGCAGGACGGCACCGACGAGGACGCCCAGCGTCGCGCGCGGGCTCCACTGCGCCTGACCGCGAACGCCGAGCGCGATCGCGACGTAGGCGAGGAAGAGCATCCCGTGGATCGGGCCCATGACCTGCACGCCACCGGGAGCGTCCTGGGAGTACTTGACGACGGTCGCCACCAGCAGGATGAGAAAGCTCGTGGCCTCGGCGAGGGCCACATAGCGAAACGTCTTGATCGAGAACAACGAGAGCTCCTTTTAGGGCGGACGGACCATCCTAATCTCGGCCACGCCGGCCCGCGCCCAGCGGGAGGCATCCGATGCCGCGCGCAGAATCAGAAGGGATGATCGTCCTCGGCATCGATCCAGGCACCGCGAACACCGGCTACGGCGTCGTCTCGCGCCGTGGCGGCCGCCTCTTCGCACTCGACGGCGGCGTCATCACCACTCGTCCCGAGGCACCGATGCAGATCCGCCTTGCGAACATCCACCGGCGCGTCTGCGAGCTGCTCGACGAGCACCACGTCACCGTCCTCTCGATGGAGGACATCTACTTCGGGCGCAACGCGAGGAGCGCGTTCGGCGTCGGCCAGGCGCGCGGCGTCGTGATGCTCGCCGCCGGTCAGCGCCGCCTGCCGTGCGAGTCCTACACGCCGCAGCAGGTGAAGTACGCCGTCTGCGGCTCGGGCCGCGCGGAGAAGGACCAGGTCGCGCGGATGGTGCAGACGCTGCTCGCGCTGGAGAACGTGCCGCGGCCCGACCACGCCGCCGACGCCCTCGCGATCGCGATCTGCCACGCCAACGGCGCGCCCCATGCCGCGGCCGTCGCCGAGAGCGCGGTCGCGCCGGGCAACAGCGAGCTCGAGGAGCTCGACGGCGGGCGCGAGCTCGAGGAGATCCAGATCTACCGAGGGCCCACGTGATCGCACTCGTCCGCGGCGAGGTCGCCGTGCGGCGGGGCGACCACGTCGTCGTCCTCGCGGGCGGCGTCGGCTACCGGCTGGCGGTCTCGGCCGAGACGCTGCGCCAGGTTCCCGCGCTCGGCAAGCCCGTCACGCTGCACAGCCATCTCGTCGTGCGCGACGACGCGCTCGCGCTGTACGGCTTTGCGACCGAGGAGGAGCGCGACCTCTTCCTCGCGCTCATCGGCGTGCAGTCCGTCGGGCCGAAGGTCGCGCTCGCGGTGCTCAGCGGCGGCACCCCGCGCGAGCTCGTCAGGGCACTCGCCTCCGGCGACGTCGCCCGCCTGCAGGCGGTGCCGGGGATCGGCAAGCGCACCGCCGAGCGGATCGTCGTCGAGCTGCGCGAGAAGGTCGGCGGCGTCGAGACCGAAGAGAGCATCGTCGTCTCGCGCGGCGACGACCCGCGGCGGCTGGCGCGCGACGGGCTCGTCGAGCTCGGCTTCAGCGTCGTCGAGGCCGACGAGCTGCTGCGCGACGCCCCCGACGACACGCCCGAGGCGCTCATCGCCCTCGCCCTGCGCGCCGCACGCCGATGACGGTCGCGCGGATCCAGACCCCCGAGCGCCTCGAGGAGGACGAGCTCGACCGCTCGCTGCGCCCGCGCCGGCTGCAGGACTTCGTCGGCCAGCCCTCGCTGAAGGAGCAGCTCGCGATCTCGATCGAGGCCGCGCAGGCGCGCGGCGAGGCGCTGGACCACGTGCTGCTCGCCGGGCCGCCGGGCCTCGGCAAGACGACGCTCGCGCAGATCGTCGCCGCCGAGCTCGGCGTGCCGTTCGTGCAGACGGCCGGGCCGGCGCTCGAGCGCAAGGCCGACATCGCCGCGTTCCTCACCGCGCTCGAGCCGCGCAGCGTCTTCTTCGTCGACGAGATCCATCGCCTGCAGCGCGCGCTGGAGGAGACGTTCTATCCGGCGATGGAGGATCGCCAGCTGCCGATCACCGTCGGCCTCGGCGCGGGCGCCCGCGTCGTGACGCTCGACCTGCCGCCGTTCACGCTCGTCGGCGCGACGACGCGCACGGGCCTGCTGACCGCGCCGTTGCGCGACCGCTTCGGCCTGCAGCACCGCCTCGAGCACTACGCGATCGAGGATCTCGCGACGATCGTCACGCGCTCGGCGCAGATCCTCGAGGTCGCGCTCGAGCCCGCCGGGGCGCTCGCGATCGCCGGGCGCAGCCGCGGCACGCCGCGCGTCGCCAACCGGCTGCTCAAGCGCGTGCGCGACTACGCCGAGGTCCGCTGCGGCGGGATCGTGACGGCCGGCGCCGCCGATGCGGCGCTCGCCCTCCTGGAGATCGACGACCTCGGCCTCGATCGGCTCGACCGCGAGCTGCTGCGGGCGCTGTGCCAGAAGTTCGAGGGCGGGCCCGTCGGCCTGTCGACGCTCGCCGTGACGGTGGGGGAGGAGCAGGACACGATCGAGGACGTCTACGAGCCCTACCTCCTGCAGTGCGGGCTGCTCAAGCGCACGCCGCGCGGGCGCGCGGCGACCCGGCGGGCGTTCGAGCACATCGGCCTCGAGCCGCCGGCGGGCGCAGCTGAGAGCCTGTTCTAGATCCGGTACACGACGACGGGAGATGGTCACCTTGCGACCGAAGGGGAGGATGCTCACCGGTGGCGCGCTCGCGGCCGTGCTGGCGGTCGCGGCGTTGCCGGCCGACGCCGCCCAGCCCGCGCGGCATCTGAGCGCGCAGGCGGCGGCGACCGCGAAGGCGCCGAGCGGCGTCGTGTTCGGCGGCATCACGCAGTCCGACTGGCCGATCGTCGTGGCGCTCAACGAGGCCGGAACGCGCGTGGACCAGATCGTCATCGGGCTGGACATGAAGTGCACCTCCGGCGACAGCTTCGGCACGAACGACGGGTTCAAGGGGCTGAAGATCAGCAAGAAGGCGCGCTTCAGCACGGTGTTCGGACCGCGCCGGATCGACGCGGGCGGGGTGCCCGCCGACATCGAGAGCAGGGTCGTCGGCCGCTTCACCAAGGGACGCGCGTCGATCCGCGGCGTGTGGACCCAGAAGATCACGCTCTACGACCCTTCGGGCACGACCGTCGTCGACACGTGCCAGTCGGGGCTCGTGAACTGGGCCGCGATCCAGTAGGCGCCTGCGCCTTCGCTCGCCGTCGAGCCAGGCCACCGCGTCTCGTGAGGCTCACCGCCACGTCCGCAGAGCACGCAGCGACGTGGGCGATCCAGAGCGTTCTCTAGGCTTATCGCCGCAATGGCTCATCTGTTCATCTGCCCCAGCTGCGGTACCCGCAGCACCGAGTCCGACCGCACCGCCGGCTTCTCACGCCAGGCGAAGGGCTGCTCGAAGTGCGGCTTCGGCTTCCTCTTCGAGCTTCCTCGACGACTACTACCCCGCCCCGAACGCCGCCTTCTTCGTCTGCGACCAGGAGGGGCGCGTGATCGGCTGCGGCCGCGGCTCCTTCGAGCTGACCGGCCTCGACGACGAGCGCGTCATCGGCCGCAAGGCCAACGACGTGCTCGGCCTGCGATTCGACGACGGCAGCGACCACGTCGGCACCGTGCTCGAGTGGGGCGTCCGCGCGCTCGGCAAGCCGGTTCAGGTCAATGCCGAGGGCGACCTTCCCGCCACCGCCACTGCTGACCTCTTTCCGGCGTACGACGACGACGGCGGGCTTCTCCTCGTCCTCACGCCCGCCAAGTAACCTGCGACGAGGCCACCGTGAGCGATCGTCAGCGCAACCTCTTCGTCCTGCTGCTCGTCGCCGGGCTGCTGATCGCCTCGGCGGTCGTCATCTCGACGAAGTCGACGAAGCTCGGGCTCGACCTGCAGGGCGGCGTCGAGCTCGTCTACCAGGTCAAGGCGCGCGCCGGCCAGCCGCCGCCGACGCCGGACGCGATCCAGCGCGCGATCGACGTGATGCGCGAGCGCGTCGACAACCTCGGCGTCGCCGAGCCGGAGATCCAGCAGTCCGGCAGGGACCAGATCAACGTCGCGCTGCCGGACGTCTCCAACCTCCAGGAGGCGATCAAGCAGGTCGGCACCGTCGCCCAGTTGGCGTTCTACGACTGGGAGGTCAACGTCATCGGGCCCAACGGCAAGCCCGACCCGACGGATCCTGCCGTGACGGGCGGGCCAGGCGGCGGCAACGCGTCGAGCACGGCCGCGCTGCCGCTGTACGACGCCCTGCTGCGCGCCGAGAAGCGCCCCGCGAAGATCGAGGCCAACAACTCGCGCGACGGCAACCTCTACTTCGCCGTCGACGCCAAGGCGAAGCGGGTCTTCGGGCTCGGCGAGGAGTCGCGCGCGGATGCCCTGAAGAACGTGCCGGCCGCGCGCCGGGCGGCGGCGACGATCATCGTCGTCAAGCCCGACACGGTCGTCGTCCGCGCCGACAACACCGACGGCAGCGCGAAGCTCAACAAGTGGTTCGTGCTCAAGGACGACGTCGCCCTCCAGGGCAAGGAGCTCAAGGACCCCGAGCAGAACTTCGACAACGGCCCGGGCGGTTCGAACTCGCCGATCGTCACGTTCAAGTTCACCGACAAGGGCCGCAAGACCTGGGAGCGCGTCACGAAGGAGATCGCGCAGCGCGGGCAG
Organism: uncultured Solirubrobacteraceae bacterium; assembly: GCA_963727785.1. GTDB lineage: Bacteria > Actinomycetota > Thermoleophilia > Solirubrobacterales > Solirubrobacteraceae > CADCVQ01. The sequence goes on along the minus strand of CAVSHS010000001.1, from coordinate 183,152 downwards.
GCGAGCGTCGGAATCCTGCCGGGCACGACGAGCCCGCAGGACGTCTTCCAGCACTTTGCGATCGTGCTCGACAACGAGCTCGTCTCGACGCCGTACATCGACTTCCAGAAGAACCCCGACGGGATCGACGCGCGCAACGGCTCGCAGATCGAGGGCGGCTTCACGATCAAGTCCGCCCAGGAGCTCGCGAACGTCCTGAAGACCGGCGCGCTGCCGGTTCAGCTCGATCTCATCTCGAGCTCGCAGGTCTCGGCGACGCTGGGCCGTCAGGCGCTCAACCAGGGCCTCACCGCGGGCATCGCCGGGTTCATCATCGTCGCGCTGTTCCTGCTCGTGTTCTACCGCGTGCTGGGCGTCATCGCGGTGCTCGCGCTCGGTATCTACGGCCTGTACTTCTTCGCGCTCATCAAGGCGATCCCGGTCGTCCTGACGCTGCCCGGCATCGCCGGCCTGATCCTGACGCTGGGGGTGGCCGCTGACGCGAACATCGTGATCTTCGAGCGCGTCAAGGAGGAGATCCGTGGCGGCAGATCGGTCATGGCCGGCATCGCCGCGGGCTACAAGAAGGGCCTGACGGCGATCATCGACGCGAACGTCGTCACGATCATGGTCGCGTTCATCCTCTTCGTCCTCGCGACGGCGGGGGTCAAGGGCTTCGCGCTCACGCTCGGCCTCGGCGTCATCGTTTCGCTGTTCACGGCGGTCCTGGCGACGCAGGCGATCCTCGGCACGATGGGCAAGTCCAGGTTCCTGTCGAGCCCATCCGCGCTCGGCGCCGCCAAGCCCAAGGGCGACAGGCTGCGGCTGGACTTCATGGGCTACTCGAAGTGGTTCTTCAGCCTCTCGGGGATGATCCTGCTCGTCTGCGCGCTGGCGCTCGGCTCGAAGGGGATCAACTTCGGCATCGACTTCGAGTCCGGCACGCGGATCAACGTCGCGCTCAAGCAGAACGTCGACGAGAACGCGATCCGCGACGTGCTCGCGCCGAAGGGTCTGGCCGACGCGAAGATCCAGAAGATCACGGGCGACAAGAACGCCAAGGGCGCGAGCGAGTTCCAGATCTCGACGGACAACCTCAAGCCGCCACAGGTATCCGGCGTCTACAACGCGCTCGAGGCCAAGTACGACCTCGCCGACACCCCCAGCTCGACCTCGATCGGGCCGACGTTCGGCCAGACCGTCGCGAACTCGGCGATCATCGCGATCATCGCGTCGATCATCGTGATCTCGGCGTACATCGCGCTGCGATTCGAACCGAAGTACGCCGTCCCGGTGCTGATCGCCGTCATGCACGACATCCTCATCACGGCGGGCGTCTACGCGCTCGTGGGCCAAGAGGTGACGACGGCGACGGTCGCGGCGTTGCTCACCGTCTTGGGCTTCTCGCTGTACGACACGATCATCGTGTTCGACCGCATCCGGGAGAACGTCCCGCGCATGCCGCGGGCAGCGTTCACGCAGATCGTCAACCGCTCGATGTCCGAGGTCATCGTCCGCTCGCTGGCGACGAGCTTCTGCTCGATCCTGCCGGTCCTCGCGCTGCTGCTGTTCGGTGGCGAGACCCTGCAGGCGTTCGCGTTCGCGCTGCTCATCGGCACGATCTCCGGCACGTACTCGTCGGTCTTCATCGCCGGTCCGGTGCTGACGGCGTGGAAGGAGCGCGAGCCCGTCTACCGCCGCCGCCACGCGAGCATCGCCGCCGAGCACGGCGGCCTCGTCCCGGCCTACGCGACGGGTTCGGCGAGCGAGCAGGTCGAGATCAAGAAGGGGCGCCGCCTCAAGCGCGGTGAGCGACTGACCGCGCCCGACGATCCCGAGAACGTCTCGCGGGAGGAGTTCGAGGACATGGTGCGCGACCTGCACGTCGATCCCGCGCCGCGGCGCACGGCGGTCGCCGACCGGCCCGCGCCGAAGGCCAAGCCGGAGGCGCCCAAGCCGACCGCGCCCAAGCCGACCGCGCCCAAGCCGGACGACGCCTCCGACGCGCTGCCCGAGGACACCGTCATGCCGGCCCGGCCCGACGGCGGCTCGGCGAAGGCCAAGCGCTCGTCGGCCGCGGCGAAACGCAGGAGCAAGCACGGGAGGCCTCGCTGATGGGCGCGCTCGCCTGGACGATGATGGGCCTGGCCCTCTGGCACTTCACGATCTTCCTGCCCGACCGCTGCTGGGGCGGGATCATCGGCGCGTTCCTCGGATGCATCCTCGGCGCCATCATCTTCGGCTTGGCGATCCACGGCTTCGCCGTTCCGGGCCAGGACGACACGGATCTCGTCACGACGCTCGAGGCCGTTCCCGGCGCGCTGCTGGGCTATGCGTTCTTCTACTTCCTCGGCGCGCGCCAGGAGAAGGCGGCTGACGAAGAGTTGCTGGCAACGTAGGTTGTCGCGGGTGCGCTTGCGTGGCGCGGATGTGTTGGATGCGGACGGATATGCGCCACGCTCGTCTGTCGGGGCGGCTCCCCCCGGGAGCGTGGCGCGGATGTGTTGCATGCGAACAGATTTGCGCCACGCTGGTCTGTCCGGGCGCCTCGCCCGGGCTGCGGCGCCCACATCCCGCCCGGCTGCGCGGCTCGACCTCACCACCGACGACCGAACCCATTCCCTTATCGATGCTGTTCACCACCAGGCGCCTGCGCACAAGCGGCGAACCGCACCGCACCGCGCCCGCAGCGCACCGGACACGGCAGGAATCTCACCCCTGCGGGCGTATTCATGACGCATGTCGTCCACCGGAGCAGGCTCGCAGCGCATCGTCGTCATCGGCGGCAGGCCGCGCCCACCCGAGCCCGAGCCTGAGCGCGAGCGCGAGGTGCACCCGCCACCGCACCCCCCTGTGAGCCAGCACTCGATGGAGCGCCGGAGCGCATGGACGACGCGGCGGTTGACGATCGCCGCCGGGCTCGGCGCCGCCGCGACGATCGCCGGCGGCGTCATGTTCCTCTCGAAGTTCGGCGTCTTCGGCTCCAACGACAGCCCGCTGATGGCGATGGGGTTCGGCCTGTTCGTGATCGGCATGGTCGTGTTCTGCGCCTCCCTGATCGCCCTGCTCGGCACCGGGATCGGCGTGCTCGCCGAGCGCCACGGCTGGGTGCCCGCGGCGATGGCGGTCTTCGGGCCGCTCGCGCTCGTCTGGGCCCTGTGGGGGCTCGGTGCCGTCGGCTACGCCGTCCCGGCCGTGCTCTCGCTCGTGCTGATCGGCGGGCTCGTCATCTCGCTGAAGTAGACGCGGCGCTCCGAGCGAGAGCGGGTCCGCCAAGCCACGCGAGATCGCCCGCGCATGCGGTCCGCCAAGCAGCGCCAGATCGTCCGCGCCGCGGTTCCGTCGGGCGGCGGACATACGGTCCAGTCCGTGCCGCCTCCGACCGCCCGCCTGCAGATCACCCCCTGCGACCTCGATGCCGTCCTCGCGCTCGAGTGCGAGCTCGGCGTCAGCCACGCCCTCGCGCAGGTGCTCGTGCGCCGCGGCCTGCACGAGCCCGCGGACGCGCGCGCCTGGCTCGCGGCCGCAGAGCGCCACGACCCGTCCGCGTTCGCGGGCATCGACGTCGCCACGGCGCTCGTGCTCGACCACGTCCAGCGGCAGCGCCGGATCACGATCCACGGCGACTACGACGTCGACGGCGTCACCTCGACGGCGATCCTCGTCGGCGTGCTGCGCACGCTCGGCGCCGACGTCGACTGGTTTCTGCCCAGCCGCGCCGAGGACGGCTACGGCCTGTCGGTCGCGACGGTGCGGCGGCTCGCCGAGCGCGGCACCAACCTGCTGATCACCGCCGACTGTGCGATCACGGCGGTCGACGAGGTCGCGGAGGCGCGCGCGGCGGGGATCGACGTCCTCGTCACCGACCACCACAGCCCGCGGGCCGACGGCCGCCTGCCCGACGCGCCGATCGTCCATCCGGCGGTCTGCGGCTATCCGTGCGTCGACCTCTGCGCGGCCGGCGTCGCGTACAAGCTCTCCGCCGCCCTGCTGGCGGCCGCCGGCCGCGACCCGGCGCTGGCCGACCTCGACCTCGACCTCGTCGCGCTCGCCACGATCGCCGACTGCGTCCCGCTGCGCGGCGAGAACCGGCGCCTCGTGCGCGCCGGCCTGCGCGCGCTCGCGACGACGAAGCGCCCCGGCCTGCGCGCCCTCATGCGCGTCGCGCGCGCCGACCCCGCGCGGATCGACGCGACCGCGGTCGGCTTCCGGCTCGCCCCGCGGATCAACGCAGCGGGACGGCTCGAGCGCGCCGACGCCGGCCTCGAGCTGCTGCTGACCGCCGACGAGATCCGCGCGGCCCAGATCGCCGACGAGCTCGACCGCCTCAACTCCGAGCGCCGCCTCACCGAGACGCGGATCCTCTTCGAGGCCGAGGCGATGGTCGCCGAGTGCCGGCGCGAGCGCGGCGAGGCGGCCGCGCCGGCGGCGTACGTGCTCGCCGGCGAGGGCTGGCACAAGGGCGTCATCGGGATCGTCGCGTCGCGGATCGCCGAGCGCCACCACCGCCCGGCGGTGCTCATCGCGGTGGATCCGCATACCGCACGCGGGACCGGCTCGGGGCGCTCGATCCCGGGCTTCGACCTGCTCGCCGGCCTCGACGCGGCGAGCGCCCACCTCGCGCGTCACGGCGGCCACCGCGCCGCCGCGGGCTGCGAGATCGAGGCCGCGCGGATCGACGCCTTCCGCGCCGCCTTCGAGGCGCACGCCGCTGCGACGCTGACCGCCGACGACCTCGTCCCGACGCGGCGCATCGATGCCGTCGTCGCGGGCGACGAGCTCGGCCTCGGCCTCGCCGAGGAGCTCCAGCGCCTCGCGCCGTTCGGGATCGGCAACCCCGGCGTCTCGCTGCTGCTGCCGGCCGCGCGCTGCAGCGACCCGAAGACGATGGGGGAGGACGGCAGGCACGTGCGCTTCACGGTCTCCGCGGGCGGCTCGCGCGCGCGGGCGGTCGCCTTCGGGACGTCGAAGGTCGACTGCGACGGCCCGCTCGACGCGACGTTCTCGCTCGAGCTCAACGACTACAACGGCAGCGTCGAGCCGCGCCTCGTCCTCAAGGACGCGCGACCCAGCGCGCCGCCGCCGATCGCGCTCGTCGGCGAGCCCGCGGACTACCTCGGCGCGGCGCTCGCCGAGCTCGAGCGCGAGCTGCACGACGTCGCCCTCAGGCCGCGCGACCTCAGCGCCCCGGTGCGCGACCGCCGCGGCGGCGGGATCGCGGGCACGATCGGCGCGCTCGTCGCATCGGGCGAGCCGGTGCTCGTCGTCGCCGCCGACGCGACGCTGCGCCTGCGCCACCTGCAGCCGATCCTCGGTGGCTTCGCGCTGTGCTCGCACGCGGCGCTCGAGCGCGACCCGGCGCTCGCCGCAGGCGACGTCCACGTCGTCATGCTCGACCCGCCCGCCGGCCCACTGCGCACGTACGGCGCAATGACGCATCTGGCATGGGGTCAACCTGAGCTACGCTTCTCTGAGCAGATCCATGAGCGTGAGTACGCACTTCGTGCTTCGCTCACCGCGACGTACCGGGCCCTGCGGGCCGCGGGCGCCGCGGCGGGTGAGGAGCTCGAGACGCTGCTTCGCGGCGAAACGAAGATGCCACGGCCGGCGGCACTGGCCGGTCGCGTCCTCAGGGTCCTCGCGGAGTTGCAGCTCGTCAGCCTCGACCCGATCGGAAGGGCCCTGACCGTCCCGCCAGCCGAGCGCTACGGCGCTCGAGCGGTCGGCGGCGTTCCGGGCATATCAGCAGCGCTATGAGGACGGTCGGAGATTCCTGAGCGAGGTGACAGCAAGGGCGGCGTAAGGGCTCCGGCCCGCCAGCGGGTTGCCGGCGCGCGCCGCGAGCCGATCGACGCGATCACGGTCGCGCACCACCCGTCGGTCGACCGCGCCGACCTCACCGATCTCGAGCGCAGCCTGCTGTCGGACGTCTTCGCGATCGTCGAGGAGCACGCCGACGCCTCGGCGGTCCAGATCGACCGCGACAGCGTCGAGCTGGCGTTCGTGTTCTCCTGCGAGCACCACGCCGACCAGCGCCGCAGGTCGGGCGAGGAGTTCATCGTCCATCCCGTCGGCGTGGCGAAGATCTGCGCCGGCATGCGCCTGGACACCGAGACGCTGTGCGCGGCGCTGCTGCACGACACCGTCGAGGACACCTCCGCGTCGCTCGCCGAGGTGCGCAGCGTGTTCGGCGACGAGATCGCCAACCTCGTCGACGGCGTCACGAAGCTGACCGGCATCACGTTCCAGTCGCGCGACGAGGCGCAGGCCGAGAACTACCGCAAGATGATGGTCGCGATGGCCAATGACGTTCGGGTCATCCTCATCAAGCTCGCCGACCGCCTGCACAACATGCGCACGATCGCGGCGATGCCCAAGCAGAAGCAGATCGACAAGGCCAAGGAGACCCTGGAGATCTACGCGCCGATCGCGCACCGGCTCGGCATCCACGCGATCAAGTGGGAGCTCGAGGACCTCGCGTTCGCGGCGCTGCACCCGCGCAAGTACCAGGAGATCAAGGGCCTCGTCAACCAGCAGCGCGACGAGCGCGAGCGCTACGTCGACAAGGCCGGCGCGTACCTGCAGCGCGAGCTCGAGGCGCTCGGCATCCAGGCGAACATCTCCGGCCGCGCCAAGCACTTCTACTCGATCTATTCGAAGATGACGAAGAAGGGCCGCGAGTTCAACGAGATCTACGACCTCACGGCGATGCGCGTCATCGTCGCCTCGGTGAAGGACTGCTACGGCGCCGTCGGCGTCGTGCACTCGCTCTGGAAGCCGCTCCCCGGCCGCTTCAAGGACTTCATCGCGATGCCGAAGTTCAACATGTACCAGTCGCTGCACACGACGGTGATCGGGCCCGAGGGGCTGCCGCTGGAGATCCAGATCCGCACGAAGGACATGCAGGACATGGCGGAGTTCGGCGTCGCCGCGCACTGGATCTACAAGGCCGACGGCGACAGCAAGGGCAACGGCAGCGGGCCCGCGTCCGACGGCGACGCGAAGCTCAAGTGGCTGCGCTCGATGCTCGAGTGGCAGCAGGAGACGTCCGATCCCAAGGAGTTCATGGACGCGCTGCGCGTCGACCTCATCGAGGACGAGGTCTACGTCTTCACGCCCAAGGGCGAGGTCAAGAACCTCGCCGCCGGCGCGACGCCGCTGGACTTCGCCTACGAGGTCCACACCGACGTCGGCCACCGCTGCGTCGGCGCGAAGGTCAACGGCAAGCTCGTGCCGCTGCACTACGAGCTGAAGTCCGGCGACATCGTCGAGGTCATGACCTCCAACCGCGAGCGCGGCCCGTCACGCGACTGGCTGGCGGTCGTGCGCACGACCCGCGCGCGCAACAAGATCAAGCAGTGGTTCAAGGCCGAGTCGCGCGACGACACCGAGCACGCCGGCCGCGACATCCTGCACGAGCAGCTCAAGAAGCAGGGCCTGCCGGCGCAGAAGATCGTCTCCTCGCCGCTGCTCGCCGACGTCATCCGCGAGATGGGCTTCAAGAAGGCCGACGACTTCTACATCGCCCTCGGCGGGGCGAAGATCTCCGCGAAGATCGTCGTCAACAAGATCATGCAGCGCCTCAAGCAGGGCGAGGCGGCCGAGGGCGCGACGCGCACGATGGCCGACGACCTGCTCTCGACGCGCCGCCAGCGCCGCCAGCCGACGAGCACCTCGTCGCAGTACGGGATCACCGTCGAGGGCGTCGAGGACGTCATGCTGCGCCTGGCGAAGTGCTGTCGCCCGGTGCCTGGCGACGGGATCGTCGGCTACATCTCGCTCGGCCGCGGGATCACGATCCACCGCGAGGACTGCCCGAACGCCGTCGCGCTGCAGAAGGACCCCGACCGCTTCACGCCGGTCCACTGGGAGGGCGACCACGAGACGTCGTTCAAGGTCGAGCTGCAGGTCGACGCGTGGGATCGCCACCGCCTGCTCGAGGACCTCTCGCGGACGTTCGCCGAGGCCGGCATCAACATCGTCGAGGCGCGCTGCGTCGTCTCGCACCCGATGGTCCAGAACTGGTTCGTCGTCGAGGTCGGCGACCTGCAGGTCCTGAAGGCCGCGATCAACCGCCTGCGCAACATCGACTCGGTGTTCGACGCCTACCGCGTCACGCCGGGCAGCGGCTGAGCCGCCGCCGACGCGTCCGCTAGGGCCCCGCTCGCCGCGCAGGCGACCGCGGGCTCGCGCAGCGCACGTGCACGCTCGTGCCGTGGATCGTCGTGATGCGCTGGCCGGCGCGGATCGGCCGGGCGCAGCAGGGGCAGCGTCGCGTGCCGGTGCCGTTCGTGGTCGCCGGTCCGTCCTGGACGCGGGTCGGCTGCGCTCCGTGCGTACCGCCCGCCGAGCGGCCATCCGTCGCCGCCGCACTTCGATCCTCCACCATCACCGTCTCCCGTCGTGCATCGTGCATCATGCCCGCGCGCGCGTCCTCGGCGCGGCCTCCAGACCAGTCCCTACCCATTCGGGAACCGTTGTGATCCTAAGCGGTTGATCTATGACACGACGCCGAGCGCGCCGGGCATGATCCCGAACACGGCCTCGGTCACGTCGCCGACGTGGTCGCCGTCGACGTGCAGCGCGATCGGCCGCCCGTCGACCGAGACGCAGCGCAGCCCGTCGACGTCGCGGAAATCGAGGATCTGGCGCTGCCCGACGACCGAGCGCTTGGCGGACAGCAGGCGCAGGGCGATCGACGGGATGTCGCGCGGCTTGACGCCGCGCAGCGCGACGCCGGCGAGCGTCCCGCCGTCGCAGCTCGGCGCCCTCGGCGATGTAGATCGGCTTGTCGTCGAGGTACGTGTACTGCGCGCCGTTCTGCACGAGCGTCGTGATCGCGCGGTCGACGCGACCGCCGACGTGCACCTCCATGCGCGGCGGATGGCGGACGTAGTGGCGCACCACGGTCTCGACGGCCGCGTAGACGAAGAAGTACTCGCGCAGCTTGTGGCGCTTGAGCCGCGGCGACCGCTCGATGCGCCTGACGACGCTCGCGTCCAGGCCGAAGCCGCTGGAGTACGTGAAGGCGCGGCCGTTGGCGGTGCCGAGGTCGATCTGCCGCGGGCGCCACGCGTCGGCCATCGCGAGCAGGTGCTCGGTCGCGTCGACGATGTCGCCCGGGATCCCGAGCATCTTGCACAGCACGTTCGTGGCGCCGCCCGGCAGGCACGACAGCGGCGTCTCGCAGCCGGCGAGGCCGTTGGCGACCTCGTTGACCGTGCCGTCGCCGCCGAAGGACACGATGACGTCGTAGCCCTCGTGCGCCGCCTCGCGGGACAGCTCCGTCGCGTGGTCGCGCGCCTGCGTGTCGATCGCCTCGACCTCGTAGCGGCCGTGCAGCGCCGCGACGACGAGGTTGCGCAGCCGCGCCGACATCGTCGTCGCGTGCGGGTTGACGATGACGAGCATCCGCTTGCGGTGCGCGGGCGCGGTGAGCGCAGCGGCCTCCGCGAGCCGCTCCAGCGGTTCGAGCGTCATGCCGACGCGCCCGGCCGCACTAGAGCCAGCCACGATTGCGGAAGAACCAGAGCATGCCGCCCAGCAGGGCGACCATCGCCCCGAGGATGATCCAGAACGCGTGCAGCGAGCCCTCGCCCGGCACGCCGACGTTCATGCCCCAGATGCTCGCGACGAGCGTCAGCGGCAGGACGACGACGCTGATCGCCGTCAGCGCCTTGAGGACGTCGTTGACGCGATGCGAGAGGACCGACTCGTTCGTCGACTCCAGGCCCTCGACGACCTCCTTGAAGTTCTCGAGCATGTCCCAGATGCGCTCGGACGCGTCGTTGATGTCGTCGAAGTAGATGTCCAGCCCCTCGGGGATATAGCGCTTCGTGCGTTCGAGATCGCGCAGCGCCGTGCGCTGCGGGCGCACGATCTTGCGGAAGTTGATGATCTCCTGCTTGACGTTTGAGATGTCGCGCACGATCTCGCCGGAGCGGCCCTCGAAGATCTCGTCCTCGAGCACCTCCAGCTTGTTGCCCATCTTCGCGAGCATCGGAAACGACGCGTCGACGCAGTCGTCGACGATCTTGTAGAGCAGGTAGCCGGGGCCCTTGGCGAACAGCGACTCGCGGACGTCCTCGCGCGTGCGGCAGCGCTCGAAGAGGTACTCCAGCGGCTGGATCGGCTCGTTGGGCAGCGTGATGACGAAGTCGGGCCCGACGAACATGTCGAGCTCCGCGGCGTTCAGGCGCCCGACGGCCTTGTCGAAGCGGGGGAAGTGCAGGACGACGAAGAGGTAGTCGTCGTACTCGTCGACCTTCGGGCGCTGGTTGCGCGAGTAGACGTCCTCGTAGTCCAGCGGATGGAAGTCGAAGTGCTCCTCCAGCCACGTGCGATCGGCCGATCGGGGCCGCTCGATGTGGATCCAGCGCAGCCCCTCGGCCTCGACGATCTCGATGTTCGGGGTCTCCGCCTCGGCCTCCTGCTGCCCCGAAACGCGCCCGCGACTGCGTACGGGGCGTCCGAACCGTGGCTTTGGAAGGTTAGGCATGGCTTGATATTGTGCCGACCCACAGCTGGACACATCCAGAGGGGTGGAGGGACAGGCCCTACGAAGCCCCGGCAACCAACCCGCAGTTCGCGGGAAACGGTGCCAATTCCTGTCAGATGTGGCACAGGCCCAGCGCCGTCGCCACAAGATCCACACGGCGAAGGGGTTTCATCATCATGGCGGCCAAGCAGCTGAAATGCAGGGAATGCGGCACGGAGTATCCACTGGAAGCGCGCTATGTGTGCTCGCAGTGCTTCGGTCCGCTGGAGGTCGGCTACGACCACGAGCCGCTCGCCGACGTCGGCGAGATCCGGCGGCGCATCCAGGGCGGCCCGCAGAACATCTGGCGCTACCACGACTTCCTCCCGCTGGAGGGCCCGCAGCCGCGCACGCGCACGGGCCTGCCCGCGGGCTGCACGCCGCTGATCCGCGCCGACCGGCTCGCCGAGCGCCTCGGCCTCGGCGAGGTCTGGGTGAAGAACGACGCGGCGAACCCGACGCACTCCTTCAAGGACCGCGTCGTCTCGGTCGCCGCGACGCGCGCCCGCGAGCTTGGCTTCGACACGCTCGCCTGCGCCTCGACGGGCAACCTCGCCAACTCCGTCGCCGCCCACGGCGCCGCGCTGGGGATGGACTCCTACGTGCTCATCCCGGCCGATCTCGAGGAGCAGAAGGTGCTCGCGACGGGCGTCTACGGGACGAACCTCGTCAAGGTCCGCGGCAACTACGACGACGTCAACCGGCTCTGCACGGAGCTGTCGGGCGACCGCGAGAACTGGGCCTTCGTGAACATCAACATGCGCCCGTACTACGCCGAGGGCTCCAAGACCGTCGCCTACGAGATCGCCGAGCAGCTCGGCTGGGAGCTGCCCGACCGCGTCGTCGTGCCGATCGCCTCGGGCTCGCTGTACACGAAGATCGCCAAGGGCTTTTCGGAGTTCATCGACGTCGGCCTGCTCGACGGCGAGGTGCCGACGATGAACGGCGCCCAGGCGACGGGCTGCTCGCCGGTCGCGACGGCGTTCCGCGACGGCAAGGACTTCTGCCGCCCGGTCAAGCCGAACACGATCGCCAAGTCGCTGGCGATCGGCAACCCCGCCGACGGGCCGTACGCGCTCGACCTGGCGCGGGCGACGGGAGGCTCGATCGACTCGGTCGACGACCAGGAGATCCGCGCCGGGATCCGCCTGCTCGCCGAGACGACGGGCGTCTTCACGGAGACCGCCGGCGGCGTGACGACGGCGGTGCTCCAGAAGCTCGCCGAGACGGGCGCGATCGGGCCCGACGAGCGCGTCGTCCTCGTCATCACCGGCGAGGGCCTGAAGACGCTCGACGCGGTCCGCGACTCGTTCATGGCCTACGAGGTCGACCCGACGATCGCGTCGTTCGAGGAAGCCTTCGCGGAGCCGGTGGTCGTCTGATGGCGATCACGGTCAAGCTTCCGACGCAGCTGCGCGACACGGTCGGCGGCGCCGCCTCCGTCCAGGCCGAGGGCGCCACGGTGGGCGAGGCGCTGGAGTCGGTCTTCACGTCGCACGGCGAGCTGCGCGATCGCCTGTACCAGAACGGCGACCTGCGGCGCTTCGTCAACGTCTACCTCGGCGGCGAGGACATCCGCTTCCTCGACGGCCTGCAGACCGCGCTGCCCGACGGCGCCGAGCTGACGATCCTGCCGGCCGTCGCCGGCGGCTAAGCCCAGGCGGCGGCGAGCGCCCGCAGGCGCTGCGCCGTGGCGTCGTCGGCGGGGAAGAAGGCCTCGATCGACAGCTCCGCGACGGTGACGTCGACCGCGGTGCCGAACGTCGTCACGGCTGAGGCGCCCGTCCGGCGCCCATACGCGCTCGATCAGCTCGGCGCGGCGCTGCGGGTCGCGCTTGTTCCACGCCGACAGGTAGCCGTCGACGGTGATGGTCACGTCTGTGGTGTGTTCGTTGGGGTTCGTCATGCGCCAAGGCTCGCGGAGGCCCGTCCGCCGATCCATTACCTGTGAGGTAAACGGCGCCCCGCGCGAGGAGGTCGCTCACTAGATTCGAACAGCGACCGTCTCCAAACGGCTTGGCAGGCTCCGTCGCCCGGGACGGTCGACGACCGATGCACGCCGACCGGAAAGGCTCGACCGCGATGTCCCGAGAACTCATGATTCCTACGACAGACACTCAGCTCTACGCCGTCGACACCGCGGGCGGCGAGCCCGCCGTGCTCTTCCTCAGCGGCGGCTTCGGCACCGTGCAGAATTGGAACCGCGTCATCCGGCGCCTCGCCGGGAAGTACCGCGCGGTGCGGTTCGACGCGCGGGCGCGTGGGAAGTCGGGCACATCGGCCGACTACTCCGTGCCGGCGGCGGTCGACGACGTCGGACGCGTGATCGATGCGACCGGTATCGAACGCCCGATCCTCGTCGGGTGGTCTCACGGCGCCACGGTCGCTGTGCGATGCGCGGCCCAGCACCCCGAGCAGGTCGGCGGGCTGGTACTCATCGACGGCGCTTACCCGATCGCCATGTTCGACGAGGCCGGAAAGACGGAAGGTCCGCAGCCAGTTCCGCCGGCTGGGGTGGATCATGCGCATCCTGGCGGCGCTCGGCCGCTCGGCCCGGATGTCTCCCGCCCAGTCCGCGGAGGTCGTGATCGAGATGGACGCCGTCAACGGCGAGCTCGCGCCCGACTTTGCGGCGCTGGAGTGCCCGACCGTGTTCGTCGTCGGCACCGGAGCCCACTCGGGCGCCACCGAGGAGGAGATGCGCACGGTGCGCGCTGCCGTTGCCGAGGCCGAGAGGAGCAACGAGCGCGTGTCCGTATTCGCGACAACGCCCCACAAGCACACCCAGATCCTCAACAAGGCCCCCGACACCGTGGTCGCGGCGATCGAGGACGTCGTCGGCAAAACGCGAACGCCAGGTGAACTCGGCCGTGATCACAAGTGAGAACGTGGATACTCACATCGGAAAAATCGCGGTGCGGTTAGCTCGCCGCCATGCCACGCGGAAGGCCGCTCAAGTCAGTGGATGCCAGCGCTTCCAGCGCCGCTGGACTTGGAGCGGCGATACGGGGAGCCCGTGTGGCAGAAAACCTGACGCTGCACGCGCTGTCGGCCCGGATCGGCTTCGCCCATCAGCACATAAGCGAAGTCGAGCTGGCCAAAGCGACCGCAACCGAAGCGTTCGTCGCGGCTGTGGACGAGGCGCTCGACGCCGGCGGGCGGCTCATGGCGCTGCTTCCCGCGGTCAGGCTCGAGCAGCTCGTCGAGCGCGAGAATCGAGCGGGCAGGCGCAGGGGCGCTGCTACCGTTCCTGATGACGTGAAGCGCAGGGCCTTCATCGGGCTTGGACTCGCGGTCGTCGTGCTAGGCCCGGAGGCCGCCGCGCGCGCCGGCACAGACGATTGGGACCGGATCGCCCACGCGTGGAGCTATGAGATCACGACGGAGCCCGACCGCAGCGCGCTGCTGCCGGGTCTCCTGGCCGATCTCAAGCGCCTGCACGGCAACGGCGGTCCACAGCGCGTCATCGCGCAGTTGTCGTCGTACGTCGCGATGATCGCTGTCAGCACCGGCGACCAGGAGCTTGCGCGCCGATGGTTTCGCAGAGCGCAGGTCGCGGCCAACGCATCCGGCGACACGCACGTGCAAGCGGGCGTCATGGGACTGCACGCCGTCGAGGGAGTCTTCGGCTTGCACTCGCCTGGCCGTGTTCTCGCTCTCGCGAACAAGGCGCTGGCGATCACAGACGCGCCGTGCACAGGGCGCCAGCGAGCCCTGAGCGCACGCGTCCGGGCATTGGCGTTGCAGGGACGCAAGCGCGAGACCCGCAACGCGCTGACGGCGCTTGAAGCGGGATTCGAGCGGCTGCCGCGCGACATCACGCGCGAGAAGATCTCAGTGAACGGCTGGGCAGAGGAAACCCTGCACAACGTCACATCGTTCGCCAGTGCTTTCGCAGGCATCGACGGCGGGGAAGCAGCGCGCGAGGAAGCTCTGCGGCTGTACTCGGCAGCGCGATGGCGCGGTCCCGCTCAAGTCAAGCTACATCGCGCGATAAACGAGACAGACGCGCATATGGCGCTCGACGCGCTCGCTCCGCTGACCGATGCGCAGCGCAAGGACAAGTTTGTGCGGCTGGTCGGTCTCAAGGCGCTCGACGCCTGCGAGGCGCGCAAGGTCGCCGGCACTGCCGAGCTTCGCGAAGCGCTGGCCTAGCCTTCGCCGGTCTCTCGGTCCGGCGTCACCGGACGTCAATCCGCGCCTGCGGATCGAGCGCGCGAAGCTCGCTCGCCACCATCGGCAGAGCCCCGCGGCGGGGTGTGAGAACGCGCCACCTGGGGGGCGCCCATTCGCTACGGCCAGGCGGCACGATGCTCCCATGACATCCCTACGCACCTATCTCCTCACCGCCGCAGCGACCGGAGCGGTGCTCGCGCCCGCGGCCGTCGCCCAGGCCGCCCCGACGCCGCTCGCCGTCGAGCAGGCTCCCACCCGCATCGCCGCCTGGGAGGGCACCGTCATGTGGTCGCACTTCGACCCGGCCACGAAGACCTACTCGCTCGTGAAGTCCGTCGGCGGCGGCGCCCCGGTGCCCGTCGGCGTCGCGCCGCGCAGCGGCAGCCCGTTCGACATCGACCTCGGCACGAGCCGCTCCGGCGCGACGTACGCGGTCTACACCCGCCACGGCGACATCTACCGGCTGAACGTCGCCAGCGGCAGCGAGGTGAAGATCGACAAGCTCAGCGCGCCGACGCGCGCCGAGCGCGACCCGACGATCCAGCGCGGCGAGATCGCGTTCATCCGCCGCAACGCCGGCCGCGACGAGCTGCGGATCGGCAACACGACGAGCGGCTCGAAGGGCTCGCGCCTGCTCGTCCGCAAGCGCTCGATCCTCAAGCCCGAGCTGGGCGTCAAGCACATCATGTACGTCGTGACGGGCCCGGGTCCGATCACGGACGACGGCGCGCAGTTCCTGCGCATCCGCAACCTGCGCACGGGCGCCGACCGGCAGGTGTACCGGGCCGTCACGGGCGGCGCGAACATCGCCAACGTCGACGCGTCCGACGTACGTCGCCAAGCCCGAGGGCTTCCTCTGGGCGCGCACGAACATCGGCTCGGGCACCGGCAACCGGATCATCCGCTACACGCTGCGCGGCTCCACGCTCACGTACGCGAAGGGCTCGCCGTACTACAACTCGACGGCCTGGGCCGGCGCCGCGCTCGGCGCCGCCACCGCCTCGTCGCTGGACGAGCGGCGAGAGCGGCGGCGCGTGCGCCGACGCCGGCGTCCAGTACTGCCAGATCGGGCTCACCGGCCCGCTGCAGTTCGACGCCACGCCGTAGCCGGACAGCGCGGGTGGGCACACTGTCGGTGTGCCCGCCCGCGACCGCCTCGACGAGTACAAGCGCAAGCGCGACCCGCAGCGCACGCCCGAGCCCGCGGCGGACGGCGAGCGCGAGCGCGCGGCGCGCCGCCCGGCGAGGGCGACCGCTTCGTCGTCCAGGAGCACCACGCGACGCGGCTGCACTGGGACCTGCGCCTTGAGCACGACGGCGTCGCGGCCTCGTGGGCGATCCCGAACGCGATCCCCGAGGACCCCAAGGAGAACCGCCTCGCGGTGCGCACGGAGGACCATCCGCTCGAGTACCTCGAGTTCGAGGGCGACATCCCGAAGGGGGAGTACGGCGCCGGGAAGATGCGCATCTGGGACCGCGGCACGTACGACACCCACAAGTTCGACGACGACAAGGTCGAGGTCACGTTCCACGGCGAGCGCCTGCGCGGGCGCTACGGGCTCTTCCCGCTGCACAAGCGCAAGGGCGAGCCGCCCGGCAAGGACTGGATGATCCATCGCATGGATCCGGCCGAGGATCCGACGCGCGAGCCGATGCCCGAGCGGATCGCGCCGATGCTCGCCAAGACCGCCCGCGGCCTGCCGCCCGACGACACCGATTGGGCCTACGAGATCAAGTGGGACGGCGTGCGCGCGATCGCCTACTCCGAGCCCGGGCGGCTGCGCTTCGAGAGCCGCAACCACAACGACATCAGCGCCTCCTATCCCGAGCTGCGTGCGCTCAACCGGGCGCTGAGCTCGCACCGCGCGATCCTCGACGGTGAGATCGTCGCGTTCGACGAGAACGGCAAGCCGAGCTTCGGTCGGCTGCAGGGCCGCATGCACATCAGCTCCGAGAGCACGGCCCGGCGGCGGGCGAAGGACATCCCGGTCGCCTACATCGTCTTCGACCTGCTCTGGCTCGACGGCCACTCGCTGATGGGGCTGCCCTACGAGGAGCGCCGTGAGCGCCTGAAGGAGCTCGCGTTGCAGGGCCCGCACTGGCAGACGCCCGACCACGTCGTCGGCGACGGCGCCGCCGTGCTGGAGGCCAGCCTCGCCAACGGGCTGGAGGGCGTCGTCGCCAAGCGCCTCGACAGCCCGTACGAGCCCGGGCGGCGCTCGACGTGCTGGCTGAAGGTCAAGAACGTGCGCCGCGAGGACGTCGTCGTCGGCGGCTGGCTGCCGGGCGAGGGCCGCCGCCGCGACCGCATCGGGGCGCTGCTCGTCGGCGTGCCCGAGGACGGCCGCCTGCGCTACGCCGGCCGCGTCGGCACGGGCTTCACGGACGCCGAGCTGACGCGCCTCGCGAAGACGCTGGAGGAGCGCCAGGACTCCCCGTTCGCGGGCGAGCCGCAGCCGCCGCGCGATGCGCGGTTCGTACAGCCCACACGCGTCGCCGAGGTCGAGTTCACGGAGTGGACGTCGGACGGCATGCTGCGCCACCCGTCCTACAAGGGGCTGCGCGAGGAGGCGCCGCCGTCGGCGTTCCTCGACGCCGGCACGCCCGTGCGCGACGGGATCGAGGTGCGCGTCGGCCCGCGGACCCTACGCGTCACGAACCTCGACAAGCTCATGTATCCGAAGGCGGGCTTCACCAAGCGCGACGTCATCGACTACTACGTCGCGATCGCGCCGGCGATCCTGCCGCACCTCGAAGGCCGTCCGCTGACGCGCGTGCGCTTCCCCAACGGCGTCGAGGACAAGAGCTTCTTCGAGAAGCAGTGCCCGTCGCACCGGCCCGACTGGGTCGCCACGGCGCCCGTTCGGCTGTCGGAGAAGACCGTCGACTTCTGCGTCTGCAACGACCTGCCGACGCTCGTCTGGCTCGCGAACCTCGCCGCGCTGGAGCTGCACACCCAGCTGCACCGGGCGGAGGCGCTGGAGCGCCCGACGATGATGGTCTTCGACCTCGACCCGGGGCCGCCGGCGACGATCGTCGAATGCTGCCGCGTCGCGTTGTGGCTGCAGGGCATGTTCGAGAACCTCGGCCTGCAGGCGTTCCCGAAGACCTCGGGATCCAAGGGCATGCAGGTCTACGTCCCGCTCAACGCGCCCGGCGTCACGTATGCGCAGACGAAGGGCTTCGCGTATGCGGTCGCCGAGCTGCTGGAGTCCTCCGAGCCCGAGCTCGTCGTCGCGCGGATGAAGAAGGAGCTGCGCAAGGGCAAGGTGTTCATCGACTACAGCCAGAACGACGAGCACAAGACGACGGTCTGCGTGTACTCGCTGCGCGCCCGCGAGCGCCCGACGGTGTCGACGCCGCTGACCTGGGACGAGGTGCGCGCGTGCCTCGACAGCGGCGATCCGGCGCAGCTCGTCTTCGAGGCCGGCGACGTCGTCGAGCGCTACGCCGAGCACGGCGACCTCTACGCGCCCGTGCTGTCGCTCGTGCAGGAGATTCCGGCGCTCGGCTAGATTGCTCGGGCATGGATCCCGACCGCCTCCGGGCCATTCCCGTCTTCGCATCGCTCGACAGCGAGACGCTGCGCGGCATCGCGACGTTCGCGACCGAGTCCTCGGTCCCGGCGGGCAAGCACCTTGTCAACGAGGGTGACTATGCCTACGAGTTCATGGCGATCGAGGAGGGCGAGGCCGACGTCGTGCGCGGCGACGAGACGGTCGCGACGCTCGGCCCGGGCGACTTCTTCGGCGAGATCGCGGTGCTCGAGAAGACGCTGCGCACGGCCTCGGTCGTGGCCCGGACCCCGATGCGGCTCGTGACGCTGTCGCACTGGGACCTCAAGCGCGTGGGCAACGCGATGGAGCAGATCCGCGCGACGCTCGAGGAGCGCAAGCGCAGCAACTCGTAGGGCCGCAGGCTCGGGTAGCCTCAGCGATCAGTGGCGCATTCCGACATGCCCGAGCTCGAGGGGGTCGAGCACCGCTTCGTCGATGTCCGCGGCGCGCGCCTGCACGTCGCCGAGCTCGGCGAGGGATCGCCCGTGCTGCTCCTGCACGGCTGGCCGCAGCACTGGTTCTCCTGGCGCTCGCTGATGCCGCTGCTCGCCGATCGTCATCGCGTGCTGGCGATGGACCTGCGCGGCTTCGGCTGGAGCGAGGCGACGCCGCGCGGCTACCGCAAGGCGGAGCTGGCCGACGACGTCGCGGGGGTCCTCGATGCGCTCGGAATCGAGCGCGTCGACCTCGTCGGGCACGACTGGGGCGGGGTGGTCGGGTTTCTCGTGTGCCTGGACCACACCGATCGCGTCGAGCGCTTCGCGCCGATGAACACCGGTCACGTGTGGCCGACGCTCGCGCTGAAGGGCGTTCCCAAGCAGCTTGGCGCGATGGCCTACCAGGGCCTGCTTGCGAGCCCCGTGCTCGGGCGCCGCATCAACGCCTCGCCGCGCATCGTGGGCAAGGTGATGGGCGCGATCTCGGCGCAGACCGACTCCGTGCTGCCGCAGTACCAGGAGTACTTCGCTCCGCGCTTGGCCGACCCGGCACGCGCGAGGGCGGCCTCGCAGCTGTATCGCACGTTTCAGCTCTATGAGTATCCGCGGTGGGTGCGCGGCCTCTACGCCGACCGGCGGCTGACGACGCCGACGCTGTGGCTGCACGGCACGAGCGACCCCTTCTTCAAGCCCGCGATGTTCAAGGACATCGTCGAGCACGCCGACGACGTGCGGATCGAGTACCTCCCCGGCTGCGGCCATTTTCCCGCCGAGGAGTGTCCCGAGACGGTCGCCGAGCACCTGCGCGGGTTCTTCGCGTAGGCGGTTCCGCAGCGCCGGCACCGATCGGCCGCCGCGGGCCTGATCGAGCGGCGTCCGCGGCACAAGAACGAGGACTGGGCGGACGTTGATCTGGCAATGGCACGCGTGGATACATCGACGGCCGCACGGGCAGCCTGAAAACCAGTGCGCTTACAATCGAAGATCAGCGGGAAGTGGCTGCGGCGCGTGACCGGCGCAGCTACTGTCGGTGGCGTGATCACATGAGCCGCAAGGACATCATCAGCCTCTGCATCGTCCTGGCTGCCGTGGCAATGGCGATCCTGGTGCCGCTCCTGGCCGACCACCCGTCCACGCCGAGCCCCGCCGACGCGGCGCAGGCCGAAACCGCGCTCACGACGTCGGGCGAGCCGTCGGCGACGACCGCCGTGGAGCCGCCGCCGGCGGCCGCGGCCGCGGCGAGCAAGGCCCAGGCCGAGCGCCGGATGCGCCAGCTTCGCGCGCAGGCCGCCCGTGCGAAGGCTGCGCGCCTGGCGGCCGCACGGGCCCAGCGCGAGCAGCGCGCTCAGGCTGCGGCACGGACTCGTAGCGCGAACGCGGCACGTGCTCGCCGCGCCCTCGCTCTCGCGAAGGCGCGTGCGCGGCGCAAGGCGGCGACGTCGCAGGCGACGGCCCCGCCACCGCCTCCGGCAGTCGTCGTGCCACCGCGGAAGGTGACCAGGGCGCCGACGGTCACTCCCCAGCCGACCACGCCGAAGCCGAAGCCGACACCGAAGCCGAAGCCAAAACCGAAGCCGCCGGAGAGCAAGCCGTTCGACGACTCGGGCTGAGCCCGCGCGCGCCATGCGACGGCGGTCAGTCCGGGCAGGCGACCGGCCGGAGCACGATGTCGGCGACGCAGCCGTCGTTTCGCCGCGGCGCGTGGCGGCTGCGGATCCTGAAGCTCGTGAACTTGCCCGTCCGGCCGGGACCGACGACGTAGACGCGCAGCAGGACGCCCGCGCGGAACGAGCGCTCGAAGCCGCGCACGTGAACCGTGCGGATGCGGCCCTTGACGCCGGGCACGCGGCTGACGTGCTGCTTGTAGGGACAGCGCCCGGCGCTGCCGATGCAGCGGCTGACGACGTAGGTGCTGACCCTTGCGCGCACCGTCATCAGGCTGACCTTCGCGCCCCGCGCCGTCGAGCGGCCGACGATGCGGATGATCGGAAACGGCGTCAGGAGCGGGAGCTTGCGGATCGTCGTGGGCGGCGGCGTCGTCGTCGTCGGAGGGACGGTCGGCAGCGGGTACTGCTGTCCGCCGGCACCGCTGGGCACGAGCGCCCAGGCGAGCAGCGCTCCCAGGCACGCCACCGCGAGCAGTCGCGCGAACACGACGCCCGACAGCCGATCGCCACTGGTCCCTTTGCCGTTCCCCATCCGCTCGCGCAGGCTATACCCCGGAAACCAAAGGGTCCATTGAGAGCGTGTGCAGGCCGAGCGCTGCCACGGGCCCGCGGCGTCGTCCGCTCGCCGACGTGATGAAAAAGACCGGTAGATACTTCGCATAGTCGTCGAGTGCACGATTAACGGCGCAAGGCAGTGCAATGCCGGACGGCGCGAATGGGCATGGGATTGCGTACTAGATTGACGTGGTCTAGAGGAGAAGCAAGGGGCTCACCGAGACTCGCCGCTTCGCCACATGGAGGCCGTCATGGCCGACGCAGAATCACGCGATCGTCCGGCCGATGCCAGGACGGCGTCCGTCAGGAGAGAGCAGCAGGACGCCGCCACTGCTCCGATGGCGGACGCGGATGAGCAGACGCTCGTCGAAGGCGAGCAGACGCTTGCCGAGAGCGAGCAGACGCTTGCCGAGAGCGACCAGACGCTCTCGGACGCCGATCAGACGAGCGCCGACAGCGACCAGACCTGCGCCGACAGCGACCAGTGGGCGTCCGATCGGGATCAGGCGGCGAGCGACCATGACCTTGCGTGGGGGATCGACCCCGGGGCGCACGAGTTCAGCCGCGACATCCGCGAGCGCAGCACGCGCCAGCGCGAGCAGAGCGCGGAATCGCGGATCGGAGCCGGCGGTATGCGTGACGCGAGCGCGAGCTCCCGGGATCTCGCGGCGCTGGCACGCGACGAAGCCGCCCAGGCGCGCGACGCGGCGACGGCAGGGCGGGAGGCCGGCCGCCAGCAGGACGACTGGGCACGCGCGATGGACGCCGACATCGTGCTGGACGCGGCCTCGGAACGCACGCGTGCCGCAGAGCTGCGCAAGCACGTCGCCGAACTGCGCGAGCTGGCTGCCCAGGATCGCCACGCCGCAGCACACGACCGCGCGGAGGCAGCCGAGGAGCGCCACCGAGCACGCATCGATCGCAGGGCGCTTGCGCGCCAGCTGGAGTTCGCCGCGATCGACCCGCTGACCGGCGCGCGCGCGCGGGCGGCGGGGCTGTCCGAGCTCGACCACGAGCTTGAGCGCTGCGTCAGGACGAGCGGCCTGCTCGTCGTCGCCTACGTGGACGTCGTCGGCCTGAAGACGATCAACGACACCGAGGGGCATTGCGCCGGCGACGAGCTGCTCATACGCGTCGTGGCCGTCATCAAGGAGCACCTGCGGTCCTACGACCTCGTCATCCGGCTCGGCGGCGACGAGTTTCTCTGCGCGATGTCGAACATGACGCTGAGCAGCGCGCGCCAGCGCTTCAAGCCGATCGCGGCCACGCTCGCGGCTGCGCCCGACGCCGGCGCCATCAGGGCCGGCTTCGCTCAGCTCGCACCCGAGCAGACGAGCACCGAGCTGATCGCACGGGCCGACAGCGAGATGATCAAGCACCACTCCAGCGGACGCTAGTTCGCCCTCGCGAAGCCACGACCAGGGCGGGCTCAGGCTCGGCCGGCCTGTACCGATCGGCGCGCGACGGACCGGGAAACGTCGTTATGGGGCGGTTAACGAGTGCGCTACTGTCAGGCGCGCATCCCGGACGTGTGGCTTGACTGCGTCCGGTGGAGGCGTCGGATAAGCGGAACGGGTGCAGTCAGATCCTGGCTGTCACATCAAGGGCCGCGGTCAGAGGACATATGTCCGAAGAGCCCGAAGGGGGGACCCGCGTATCCAACCAGTCGATCCTCGCGAAGGCGTGAGAAGCAGGAAGGCAACGGCAGTCTTCGACGGTTGCCGCGACGGGGTCGAGAAGCTGCTTGACGCCCGCGCCGACATGGGTGTCGTCGAGAGCACGATCGACGCCTATGCGCTGGACCGTGACGAGAAGGATGCGCTGTGGCTGTGGTCACGCGGGCGAAGGCCGCGCAGCCATGCGCGCAACGCGAGCGGCCGGCAACGATCCGCGCTGTCCGAAGGACACGGACATGACTAGGTCCGCGTATCGATCCCAGCGGCCGCCGCCGCACCTCGTCTACGAGCCCACATCAGCCGGGATCGTCCACGACGAGCTCGCCGGGCTGCGCGGCAAGGAACTCGGTACCTGCGCGGCATGTGGACGGCCGGTCTTCCTCGAGCGCAACTTCACGCGCCTGAAGGGGCGCGTGATCCACGTGCGTTGCCCGATCACCCAGGAGGATCAACCCCAGGGTCCGGCCGCGCCCTCCGCATAAATCGGCATCCAGCTCGTTTGTGGAGCGAATGCTCCGGGTAGCGGCGTCTCGCCGGCAACGTTTCAGCTACCGAGACTGGGGGGGCCCTGTGATTCACCACCAACCGACGACCGCAAGCGGCGTCCCTCCAACGGCTGATCGTGACCGAGCCGACCCCGATCCGCGGTTTGGGCTGACCCGCGCCGAGGCGCGCGCCCTGCGCCGCTGTGCGCCGTTGACGCCCGCGCAGTTCAAGAACCTCGGGCGTCTCGCCGAGCGCGGCGTTCCTCCTCTTCGACACCTCTGAAGCCTGGAGCGCGCGGGGCGTGGCGGTTTGGGGGGAGAAAAGCCGCCGTACACCTTTGGGGCGGTGCGGGCCTGCACCCGCGCGCCAGTGAAAGTACAGCGCCGCCGCCGGTTTCACACGTGAAGATCCGGAGAACGTCCGGCGGCGCCGGGCTCCGGAACAGCCCGCCTGCAGGACAGCCACGGCAGGCACGACACGACGATCTCGTCGAAGCGCGACGGGTCCCACTCGTCGTGCACCGAGCCCGTCGCGCCGGGCTCTTCGCCGGCGACGGCCTCGACCGCCACGCCGGCTTTGCGCAGCTGGCGCACTGCGCGCTCCATCCGTTCCGCGGTCGCCATGCGGTGCGTCTGCACCAGGCGCTGGCCGTACGCCGTTCCCGGCGTGCACAGCGGGCCTGCGCCGACGGATGCTGACGCGACGAGCGTGACGTGCACCGGCTCGGCGGCGGCGCGCTTGACGATCGCATCGCAGACCTCCTGCGAGTCGATGCGATGGTCGGCGACGACGAGCAACCTTGTCATCCGAGACATGAATTCTGCCCTTCCCCTTTTGGCAGTCTCAACCAGTCACACGAACGTACGCGCTGTCACACCAACCCACAAGACCGAGAAAGGCACGAGCGCTGGGGCAGCACGGCTCCACGCGGTGATCGGTCCGGGGCTTGTCAGCGAGTCGCGGTGGCTCTCACACACGCGCGACTGATTTTGTGAGCCGCTCGGCATGCTCTGAGACGCATGCGGAAGACTCCGCTCAATGACGGTGGCCGCCACAGAGTCCGATGCGGTGGTCGATGAGCGCTGGTTGACGCCGGGCGTTCGCGGCATCGGTGCGGCGAGCCTGCTGGCGGATGTGGGCCACGAGATCCCGACGGCCCTGCTGCCGTCGTTTCTGACGAGCACGCTCGGCGCGCCCGCGGTGGCGCTCGGGGCCGTCGAGGGGCTGGCCGACGGGCTCGCGGGCGCGACGCGGTTCGCCGGCGGCGCGCTGGCTGACGATCCGGCCCGACGGCGGGCGACCGCGGTGGGCGGCTACGCGTCGACGGCGGTGCTGACCGGCATGATCGGCGCGTGCACGCAGGTCTGGCAGGTCGGCGTGCTGCGGGCGGCGGGCTGGGCCGCCCGGGGTCTGCGGGTGCCCGCCCGCAACGCCCTGCTCGCCGACGTTGTCGCGCCGTCGGCGTACGGGCGCGCGTACGGATTCGAGCGCGCGATGGACAACCTCGGGGCCGTCGGTGGCCCGCTGCTCGCGCTGCTGCTGGTGAGCCTGGTCAGCGTCCGGACCGCGATCCTCCTGTCGATCCTCCCCGGCCTGCTGGCCGTTGCCGCGATCGTGTACGCGATCCGTCGCACGCCACGGCCGACGGTGCAGGATCGCAAGCCGCCGCGGATCGTCGTGCGTCCGCTGCTGCGTGGCGCGATGGGCCGGCTGATGACCGGGATCGCGGTGTTCGAGTTCGGCAACATCGCTGCGACGCTGCTCATCCTTCGCGCCACCGAGCTGCTCGAGCCCGAGCATGGGATCGAGAGCGCCACGCAGATCGCGCTGGTCCTCTACACCGCCTACAACCTGGCCGCCACGGTCGTGAGCATCCCCGCGGGGAGGTCTGCCGATCGCCGCGGCGCCGTGCGGGTCCTCGCGACTGGCGTCGCCGCGTTCGCCTCGGCGTACCTGCTGTTCGCGATCACCGATGCGAGCGTCGCCCTGCTGGCCGTGGCGTTCCTGCTGGCCGGAGTCGGCATCGGACTGGTGGAGACCGCCGAGCACGCGGCGGTCGCTGCGCTTGCGCGCGTGGATCTGCGGGGCTCGGCGTTCGGGCTGCTCGCTGCGACCCAGAGCTTCGGCAACCTGGCCGCCAGCGCTGTGGTCGGCGTCGTCTGGACGCTCGCCTCGCCGGGCGTCGCGCTGGCAATTCCCGTCGTCGCGATGCTCGTCGCCCTTGTCGTCCTGGCAGCGACGGCTCGGGCGCGGGCGGCATAGCGGGCGGCACTCGGGGCGGAGCTCGCTGCTGTGCTGCGGCCGATCGGTGCTGTCCAGCGAAGCCCGTCGGAGCGAAGCGCACGATCTGCAAAGTGGTGCGCTTGACGGCGCCTGCCGATGCGGCTACATCTTCATTGGGGGCTCCGCGTTCGCCTACCCCGTGAGCCGCGGGGCCCCTGCCTTTTCTCTTGGCCATCATAGACGTTTGTCGCTGTGTTGGGCCGCCGGATCATCGCCATGGATCATGCGAACCTCGAGCCTGTCACACACTGAATACGGACCGCTGCGCCACGGGCGCTACACGCTCAGGCTGCGCAGCCGGCAGGGAGAGCGCTGGGTCACGCACCGCCGGCAGGTCACGATCGCCTGAGAGACCAGGAGCACGGCCAGCGGGACGCAGCCAAACGACCCCATGCGCTCCCCGTTGATCGCTCGGACCGCGCCCCGCCGTGCCATGGCACGCGAACGTGCCGCCCAGTCATCGACCTCAGACGACGCGGCTTGACCTGCCCCGCCAGCACTCGCGAGGCCGTGCTGCGGCCCGACGACCTCGTGGGTGGTGAACGGTGCCTCGTAAGAACGCCCTGGCAATCGCGCTGTTCCCCGGAGCGCGCCCGGCAGGACCAAACAGGCCCGATAGCAGCACAACGTGCGCGGGGCTGTAGTCCGGCTGCGGCGGGATCGCGGCACAGGCCCGTCGCGCAGGAGTGACGCAGCTCGTGCAGCGCCATAGTCGGCCTTCCGAAGGGGATCATTGCTTCTCTGCCAGGTCTTCGGCGGAGGAGCAGCCCGGATCCTGTGGGAAGTCGGTCTTGCCGTCCTCGTCGTTGTCCTTGCCGTCCGAGCACGGCGGATCTGTCTCTGCCGGATCTTGGGCGGAGGAGCAGCCCGGATCCTGTGGGAAGTCGGTCTTGCCGTCCTCGTCGTTGTCCTTGCCGTCCGAGCACGGGACGTGTGACCTACCCGTCGAGGAGGGGCTCAGCGGAGCAGAGGAGTTCTTCTCTGTCAGATCTTTGGCGGAGGAGCAGCCTGAATCCTGTGGGAAGTCGGTCTTGCCGTCCTTGTCGTTGTCCTTGCGGTCCGAACACGGCACGCGCGTCGGAACAGGCAGCGTGCCTTCAGTCGTCGTCGACGGCGGCGGGGCAGGCGGATCTGGACCGATGATCTGCATCGCGGTCAGCAGCGCAGCCGTCGCGCCAAGGATCGCAGCGATCCCCGTGAGCACACCGGGAAGTGTCAACCAGAATTCGTAAAACCGGCGCCAGCCGGTGGCGCCGCCGTCCCCCGACGATTCGCCCTGCCCTCCAGCCATCAGTTCCCCCACCGTGGATGCTCACCGCAAGTCACGTGGAGCGTAGACGACCTCACGGTTTCGATGACACGATGCGCAGTGAGGATTTTCGTTACGTCCGCAAGGGACGCGCTTCGCGCGCCGCCGGCCGAGCCGCGGCCGTCGGCTCGCAGGCTGACGCCCTCCGCCCAGCATTCGCGGGGCGGCGCTGCGGCTACGACCTCGTGGGCGCAACACCGCGGTTGCGCGCACCCGAGGCAGCAGAACGTCCACCTGGCGGACCAGCGGATCGAGCCGCTCTATCCAGGGACCAGCGCAACACATCGCGAACCGCGTCGACGACGAGCACGCCGACGAGCACGACCAGCGAGACCATCATCATCACGTACATCAACACCGACAACGTCATGGCAGCTCCCTTGTAGTACGAACCAGTCTGTTCGTCCTACCCGCGACTGTGAGAGCAACATGAGAGTCAACCGACGCACCGGCTCAGCCCGCGAACGTTGCTTCTCTGAAGAGACGGTGCGGGTGCTGGGCGCAGGACCCTGGGTGGCGCTTGCCTGCGAGACCGCTGGTGATCCAATGCGCGTCGTGGGGTTGCCGAGACTGGCCGACACGGAGGGTGCTCGATCGCACAGTGGCCGTCCGGCCGGGTTCGGATACTCGTGAGATGGCTAAGAGTCTGTACGGCAAGCGGGCCGCGAAGCG
Source organism: uncultured Solirubrobacteraceae bacterium (assembly GCA_963727785.1). GTDB lineage: Bacteria > Actinomycetota > Thermoleophilia > Solirubrobacterales > Solirubrobacteraceae > CADCVQ01. The sequence continues at coordinate 155,818 of CAVSHS010000001.1, read as the reverse complement.
AAACCGCTGGGGCAAGCGCGCAGTGTTCCTTGGGCGCCGTCACCGCAAGCGGGGCCGCCGGCTTCGGCTGCTCTGACACAAACACCGCCGCGCGCGGTCAGTCGTCCGGTGGGCGGACCCGCAGGTCTAACAGGGCCTCGCGGACGGTCCGTAGCGACGCTTCGACGCCGGCGGTCAGGAGCACGTCGCCCGGGTTGAGGTAGCCCGAGCCGACGTACTCCCAGGCCGCGACCACGACCGTTGAGTCCTCATCCTCTGCGGCCTCGTCGGCGGGTACGGGCGATTTCGGGGTGCTGCGAGCGCCATGCACCCTGCGTGCCCGGCAGGGCCAACCTTCGCGAACGGCTGCACGCGCTCGCCGTTGTGCAGGTTCGTTGACGGGCGCCGTCGCGGATAGTCGGTCGTCCAGCGCGCCGCAAACGAGGCCACGGTCTCACGACCGGTCGCCGTCCGACGATCCATCGCCGCCGACTCCGCACGGATCGCCTCACGCCTCGTCGCGAACGTCCCGACCTGCCGAGCACGGCGCGACACCGGGTCATAGACCTGCGCCGCCCTCTCGCCATTCGGACGCTTGTAGACGCTCACGCCGCCGGCCCCGCCTTCCGCTCAAGCCAAGCCTCCACTGCCGTCGGGATTCCGGTCGTTCGCCGAGGTCAAAGCGCTCGCCTCCGGTGACCCGCTGATCCTCGACAAGGCCGCCGCGGTGGTATTGAGCGATGAAGGCGTTGGCGACCTTCAACGTCGTCGGAACGAGTGACAAGCGAACCGCGCTAGGCGGACGTGTCGGGATTTGGCTCGGTCGGTCAGTGCTCATGGAAGCCGGAGGGCGCCTTGGCACAACAGAAAGGTCATCGACGGCCAGGCGTTCAAGCTCGGTCCCGCGGATGCCGATGGATGCCTACACGACTCTTGGAGGAATCCTTTTCATGAAGCTTCCCCGCCCTCGGCTCACCTACGCTAACGTGGTCGCGAGCCTCGCCCTCTTCGTGGCGCTTGGCGGCGTCGGCTATGCGGCTACGACCCTGCCGCAAGGCAGTGTCGGGCCCACGCAGATCCGGGCCGAAGCGGTCCGCACCGGCAAGATCGCCGACCGTGCGGTGACCGCCGAGCAGATCCGCGCCGAAGCGGTCCGCACCGGCAAGATCGCCGACGGTGCGGTGACCACCGTGAAGCTGGCTAAGGATGTCCGCGAACGGATCGCGCTCGGGGGTGGCGCGCCGGCGGTGACGACGATCCCCTCGATCCCGGAGAGCGTCAAGCACGCCGAAACCGCTGACAGAGCAGCCACGGCCGGAAGCGCCACCACGGCGGCCCACGCCGACTCGGCCGGGGGCGCCGCCACCGCCGACCTGGCCACCACTGCCAAAGACTCCGACGCCCTCGGCGGTCAGCCCGCCGACCACTACATGACCGCCGACTCCGTCCTACAGTCCGGACAGACCGAGGCGGGCGACTTCATCGCGGCGGCGACCACCAACGTGGCCGGCACGGTGCTGGTCCAGTTCTGGCCGCACCTGCCCGAATCGCTGTCCGAGGGACACATCATCCAGATGGGGGAAGGCGCCCAGGGGACGGTCGAATGCCCTGGTGCCGGCGAGGCGGCGGCCGGCTACATGTGCGTCTATCAGTCATTCAACGAAGGCATGAACTTTGAATCCTTCATCTCGACGATGCCAGGCTCGATCTACGCCGGACCAGTGAGCGGAGTCATGACCTGGCGGAGCACCATATTCAATGGCCTGCTGCGGGGCACCTGGGCCTACACCGCGCCGTAGCCGTGAAATCGAAACTGTGGTGTGGCCCGGCCGTGCCCGGGCGGTAGGGGAGATCCCGAAAGCCCCCGGTCCACCGACAGAGCGGAGGCTCCTGCAAACGCGGTGTCCGCGTTGCGCCCGTCTGCGCAGCCGTTCGGCCAGTGCGTGCGGGCGGTTTCGGGGCGCTGCGAGCGGCCTGCGCCCAGCGCGCCCGGCAGGATTTGAACCTGCGACCTCTCGCTCCGGAGGAGGGCGGGAAGTGTTGCAGAGGGTGCTGGAAGCCCGGTTCTTCGGGGGGTTGGCGGCTGTGGCGACGGCGATTTCGGGCTCCTCACGAGGATGCTGGGCACGTTGTGGGCACGCTCGCCGTTCTGTGTCGGAGGGACTTCCGCCGTTCTCTGCCACGAGGTTGAGGCGCTGCGAGCTCACCGTGTGTCGGCGCGGTTCGGGCGACGGTACGCCGACGCGCTCGTGATCGACTGTCCGCGCCGTCTGGGCGTGCTGTGCTCCGTGCCGGCCGCGACGCGGCCGCCGGCCCGGAGGGCGTCAGCCCGTAGGGGCTAGGCGGGCCGAAGGCAGCGGCGCGGCCGGCGGCGCGCGAAGCGCGCCCTTGAGGATGTAAAGAAGATCTTCACTGAGCGCACCCGGAAGCTGTGTCGGGAGGCTCGGTCGGCGTGCCGTTGCCGTTGGTCGGCCTGACGGGCGCGCCTGGTCTCGAAAGATTGAGGTTCGCTCGGTACTACCGTTACGACTGTGCCCGATGACCGCGGTAACGCAGAGCCAGACGCGAACCGGCGCGTCACTCCAGTCAGCGACGCTGCATCGACCCCACATATGACGCCGGCAGACGTCGAGCGTGCGTTCAACGAGAGTACGCTTGCCGCGCGCATCCACGCCGGGGTGCCTCAAGGACAGGCAAAGCGCCAGCATTTCACGCCGCAAATGGTCCTGCGGCGATTTCTGGTGCCGGGGGCGTCACGTCTTTGCCAGCTCGACATCGCGACGGGTCGGCCGCAAGCGATCTCGGTATCGGCCGCAGCGTCACGGCGGCGCTTTTACACGCTCCGTGATACGGAGACGAACGAACGCGACGAGACGATCGAGGGACTTTTGAGCTTGGTCGAGGACGCCGCCGCCCGCGCGCTCAAAACGGTCATTGGAGCTCCCATGACCACTACGACCGACGAGCGCGTCACGCTGGCGTATTTGCGGCAGCCCAACTAGTGCGCACGCCATCGGCGCTGGCACGCATGCAAGCGATCGGTCGCGTCCTCCACGTCGCCGAGATGGCACGCTTCATCTGCGACGACGCGACGTTCGCTGAGGCCTACGCCACGGTCAGCGATGATCAGAGGGGCGAGGATCCAGCCTGGCTTCAGAGCTGGATGCGCGAGGCGTTGCTCGACGATCGAATTCGGGTCACCAACGAGCGCGAGCTGAACTTGGGCGCCATCGTCGCTCTCCTTGACGACTTCGCTTCTAGCCTGTTCTGCATGCCGTGGTCCCTGCTGTCTGGGAACGCGGACGCGTTCATCACAAGCGACTCGGGCGTTGGCGTGATCGACGAACAGCGAGATAGCTTCCATCAAGTCAGTGTCCTCGGGTCGAGACACGCCCGGCTTTTGATGCCGATCTCCAGCGAACACTGCTTGCAGATCGGCCCGGCAGGCCTGCCAACGATTGCGGTGACGCCGGACGCTCTTGAGGCCATCGACACGATGCTCGTGAACCTGGCCGTGTATGGCTGGGCCGAGCGACACATCTTCGCTGACCGACAGAAGACCGCCAGTGACGTACGCACGGCGTCGAAGGAGATGCCTCACGCCGTCGCGCGCCCGCGCCGCTTTACGCAGTATGTGCTCATTGAGCGTGACCCCGACGATGACACGCTCGCGCAAGCCCATCGGGTGCTTGGTCGCACGCCCTACATAGAGCACGACGGCGAGGAACATGACTACGTCATCTTGCGCGACGACAACGATCTTCCGCGAGACGCGCTTCGGGCGCTAGCCCTGGCGAAGGCGAGGGCCGAGCGACGCACCGGGACCACGGATCTCCGCTCCGGAAATCAGGTGTTGTCGCCGCTTGAGATTCGGGTTCCCGGTCGCCGCGACTGACACGCAGCACCGTCTGCGAGTCCGTTGGGTCCTCCGAGGCTGAACGTTCAGGCTAGGCGACGGCCGACAGCCCTGCTGTCATAGACCGTATGAATTCGCGCAACCTCGCCAGCGTTATCTGGCTGGGGATTGTCATTGCGGCGGCGCTGTCATTCCGAGATGTGCGCAGCATGGTCAAGCCGATAGGAGAGGTTCTCCTACGGCTTGCCCCAGCGATGCTGGCGATGGCGGCCTGCGTCGGCGCTCTCATCTACGAGGCGCAACGCGTAGGGCTCTGGAAGCCGGCGCTGATCTTCGACACGGCGCTCTGGATAACCACGGCCGTGGCTCTATTCGGTGGCTCGATCCAGGTCTTCCAGCGTGGGCAGTCGGTCACGCGTCTGTACGTGAGGATCTTGGGAATCTCGGTGCTGCTGGACTTCTACACCAACCTGTACTCGCTCCCGTTTGCGGCGGAGATGGCTTTGATCCCGTGGGTAGTCATCCTCGCGGTGTTCTCTGCGTCTGGCGATGCGAGCGAGGAAGACCGGACCGTCAAGAAGCTGGCAGACGGTTTGCTCATGGTCACCGGTATCGGCGTTATCGGCTTCGTGACGGCTCAACTCATCACGGGATGGCATGACATCCAGTGGGCGCTGGTATGGCGCACGTTGGCGCTCCCGTTCTGGTTGGCGCTTGGAATGCTGCCCTTCGTTCCCGCGCTCGGCCTCTACTCTGCCTACGGCAGCGTTTTCTCGCACATTCGGTGGGCGACGAAGGACCGCCGAAGGCGAAGCCGTTCACGACTAGCCGTGATGACAGTGCTTCACCTGCGAGGGAGGGAGGTCGGTGCGTTCGACTCGATGTGGTGCAAGCGCGTGACCCGAGCTGCCTCTTCAGTTCGGGCGGCGCGTAGCGTGGTCGTCGAGTTTCGTGGGCGCGGCCGAGAGCCCGAGGAACCAGTAGATGACCGACGGTGGTCTGGCCAACGCGAGCTAGACGAAGCCGAGTTGGCGGACCTGTGATCTTCGGGGTAGAAGGCGGAAGGTCGACCGCCGCAGCCGCCTAACTCGCTCTCCCGTCCGCCAGTGTTTGCGCGTGGGCGTGTTCGCGGTTGGCACCTGTGCGGTAGCCGCGCGAATGTGGCACTCTGAAGGTTGCGGCGGCGCGTCGGGCGGGTCAGCCGTAGAACTTGACGCGCTTGCCGCTTCTTGTCGCACAAGTCACACGGCCATAGGGGTTTTCCCGGTCTTGGAAGAGGAACAGTTTGCAACGCCAGATCCCGATCGTGACCTGCTTCCTTGGGTCGCGGTAACCAAAGCCTGAGCGCTTGATCCAGTTGCGAATCAGCCCCTTTGCCTGAGTGCAGCTGGCCTTGAACGCTGTGATCCTGCTAAAGAAGTGTGCCACCATGCCCGAACACTTGCGGATGGAAACTTGAGCCGTAGGCGGCGGTACCGGCGTCAGCACCGGGCCAAACCCCGCCAGCCAGAACGCGGGCAAGCCATCGCCGTCGTACCAGTGGGATATGAACGAGCAACTACTAGTCCCGCAATGACCGAACTCGTCGTACCGCTTTTGCTCGGCTTCCGCGCACCGCAGATCACGGCCTACTAAGGCAGGGTGGGTCGCAGTAATGAACAGTTCGCGGTGATCCTCAGACCACGCAACGGTCGCAGGCGCGGACCCGCTGAAGCCCGATGCAGTGAGGCTCCCGACGGAGGCGGTAGGCGCAGTAGCGGCCCTCAACGTGACGGCGCTGACAAAATCGCATCCTAAGCTGATGTCATTATCAACAACGCTATTTGTCGCCAACGTGACGAACGTTTCGTAGCCCGACGCCTTCGTGATCGGGAAGTGGAATCGGACGGCAACTGCGAGTGTCCCGGCATCCCGGTCGTAGTTGACGCGAAGCTGTTCGAGATCGTCCTCATACGCGGGTCCCCCCGACAGGTCCGGCTGCGCTTCCTGCGCGTCGGAGCCAGAGCCGGATCGTATTTCCGCTTGGGCCTGCGCTGCGAAGAGCAGCGAGCTGACGACGATCAGAGCGACCGGGACCCGTCGCCACAGCCTACGTCCAGGCGACCGCGTCCTCATAAGTCCGTCCTCTCATCGGCTCCAGCCCCGTTGGCGGAGCCGCGTACATGACCAACGAGGCAGCGGCCGCGTTACTTGTGGGCATTCATGATGGGTCTAGGCGCTGTCATCAGCGACCCGCGGTGTAGTAGGCCGGGCGGTCATGAACGCCGCGTTTGTCGCCAGAGCTGTGGTGCCGACCTCAAGGGGCGCCGAGGGCTTGGTGCTCAGGCGTTAGGAGGGGTGGCTTCAGAGGTGAGCAGCGAGTGGATCGCTGTGGAGTAGACGTCGCTGGACATCTGGATGGTGTTGAGCTTGATGCGCTCGTTGGGTGCGTGGAGGTTCTCGTAGGTGACGCCGAAGCCACAGGTGGCGTCGATGCCGTGGGCGGCGAAGTAATTGCCGACGTTTGACGGGCCGCAGACGACGGGCTGGATATCGGGCTTGTGGTGCGTGTGGGCGGCGTCGAGCATCGCTTGGACGATCGGCGCGCGAGGGGGCAGGTGGTAGGGCGGCCAGCTCTCCGCCTCGCGCATCGACGTAGGCGGGGTGGCGGGATGCGCTGCGTCGACGTCGTTGATTGTGGCTTGCAGCAGGTCGCGGGCCGCGGCAGCATCGAAGTCGGGTGTAAGCCGCATATCGACCTTGAGGTCGCAGCGATCGGGGATGGTGGAGAAGCTCTCGCCCGCCAGCGATGCCGGTCACGGTCAGCGATGGTGACAGTGGGAACGTTGCAGTGGTCGGTGACGGCAGTGCTGCTGCGTCGAGCGCTTGCACGAGCTGCGCCGCCTTGAGGATCGCGTTCTGCGAACCGGCTTGGCGTCCTCCGGAGTGGCCGCCGATGCCGTGGACGGTGATGGTCGCGCGGTAGAAGCCGCGTGCGCCGACGATGACTCCGTAGTTGCCGGGATAGCCGATCAGCACGCCGTCGACCTTGGAGTAGCTGCGCAGGAACGTCTTGACCCCGGCGAAGTCGCCGGTGTGCTCGTCGGCGTCGAAGAGGACGAGCAGGCGTCCGCGCAGGTTGTCGTGGATCTGCTGGAACTCGGCGGCCAGGTGACTGAAGATCGCGACGGCGACCTTGCAGTCGGCGGTGCCGCGGCCGTAGAGCCAGCCGTCGCTGATGCGCGGTTCGGTGGGCGGGTGGTCCCACGCGGTGAGATCGCCGAAGGGTGCGGTGTCGAGGCATGCGTCCAGGCAGTACGTCGGGCCGGGGGCCGATCCGACGATCTCTCCGACGACCGCTACCGGGTGCCCTCGTTTCTGCGGTGAGCACCGATACGGCCACGTCATGGTTTCTCAGCCATGTCGCGACGTGCTCGATCATCGGGTCGCAGGGGTCTTCGCCTCCTCGGCTGGGGATCGCGACCAGCTCGCGTGTCAGCGCCACGATGGATTCGACGGATGCAGTGAGGAGCTGGCCAGCGGCTCCGGGACGTGCGGTCATACCGCGTTGTGTAGCGGACGAAGGTCCTGGAGCACGTCGAGCGTGATCCGCTGGCTGCAGTTGTAGAGGTCGGTGACGTAGTCCTTGACGCGCGCGACGACCTCGTCGTTGCGGAAGACGACGGCGGAGTCGAACGTGCCCACCTGCTGGGGTGCGGTGACGATCAGCGCCTCGTGCTCGTTGGCGGTCAGGAAGCGCTCGGGCTCAAGCTTCCAATCGCGAAACAGACCGATCCGGATCCTGCCGGCGCTGTCCTGGGAGTCGCGCAGCGATTGGAGGCTGAGCAGCCGGAAGAGGTGCGGGATCATCACGTCGTGGTGGGGATCGCCCCAGAGCACGCGGTAGTGCGAGATCGTTGGCTCGTGCGTGAGCTTGGCGGCGATGCGGTCGAGGTAGCCCGCTTCGCGCGATCGTGAGCCGAGGCAGATGAGGTACTCGCGCGTCTCGTCGACGATCCGCTCAAGCTCGGTGCGCATCTCGACCGCCGTGCGGACAAGCTTGACGGGCACCGTCCCGGGCGGGAGCGCCGACTGGCTCGCCAGGCGGTGCTCGACCTCGTAGCTGCGTAGCTCGCCCGCGAGGATCGCCCGAAATCGGTCCTCGAGGCCGCGGCGCCACTGCTCGTCCTGAAAGGGCAGGCGCCGGACGATCTCGGTACGACGTGCGGAGAGCGTCGAGGACCGCAGCTCGGGTCGCTTACTGTCGAGGAAGAAGTAGATCTGCAGCGCCTCACGCGTGGTCGGATTGCGCACCCTCGCGATCACCGTCTGAAGGACAGGTCGCAGAGCGAGGACGCGCGCCTCCGGAAGGTCGGCGTTAGAGCCGGCCTCGCGCTCCACGACGGCGAGGCCGAGGAGATGGCGCAACCCTGTGAGCGCGGTCGGGTGCTGGAAGCCGAGCCTGTGCCGCGCAAGCTGCGCGAGATCCTGTTCGAGCTGCTCGACGTCGGGCGTGTCAGCGAGCACCAGGCGACCCTACCACTGGGCCAGGATCGCCGGGCTCCTGGCCCAGGTGGGGGCGGCGCGTGGGTCAGGTCGTCCTGGGAACGCCGCACCGGACTTCTTACGGTTGGCGACATGTCCTGTACCCCTGACGCCTCCCGAGTCCCGACCGAAGAGCAGTTCGTCGTGCGTATCCCGGTCGCTCTGAGCACCCTGCCGCCGACATTCGGGAGCGGTCCGGCTGCCGATGTCTCGGCGAACGCTGTGGGCACATTTCGCGCCGATCAGCGCTGCCGCCTGGGGCGTGCCTATCGAGCGGGACGGCTGGTCTGTGGGTGCGTGCACGTGACGATCAGTCGTGACGATCGACTCGGGCTGACCCAGCAGGAGCGGCGTCTGGTGTGGGTGCGATTCCACGAACCCGTTGACGACGATCTGCGTGCCGAGCTGACCCGGCTTCTGCGTCGGCGCGGCTCGGCGGCCCGTCGTGCGGCCGAGCGCGTCGATCCAATCGAGGTCGTCGTGGATGACCCGCATGGCGAGCGTCAGCGGATCGTGGGTCATCTGCAGCCACCCCAGGTTCGGCACGGCTTGCTGCGTGCGATCGATTTCGAGCTGAGGCGGTCGCGGTGAGCGGCAAGCCCACCGCGCGCCTGTCCGGCGAGCACGTGATGGCGTTGAAGTTCGCCGCGCATCGCCAGCTTGCGCGCTGGGCGAACAAGCCGAGACTGAGCGAGCACCAGCACGGTCAGCGCCTCGCGCTCAAGGGCGCCGTTCGCGTGCTCCAGGACCCGGTGTTCGCGCACGGTTGTGAGCTGCGAGTTTCCGATCCCGAGGGCAACGTCGATGGCTGAGGGTTGGCGCAAGATCGAGCGAGGGCTGTTCGAGTCTGCTGATGGTCAGTGGCGGATCGCGAATCCGTGGAAGCTGACGACGGAGTTGCGTCATCGGTGGCTGGTGGCCGAGCGGCGAGCCAGTGGGTCGGGGTGGTGTATGCACGATGGTGATTACGCGACGCTGCAGGACGCTCGTGCGTACGTCGAGGCTCGCGGTCCGGGGTCGTGATGGAGCTGGCGGGCGCGTTGCTGGCGGGCGTCGTCGACCGGGTGACGCGGCGGGACTACCGGGCCTTCGACGACCTCGGCGCGTAAGGCCCCCTGATCGACTTCTGCGTCGGGACAGGCGCGGCCCGAGGAGGCCTTCGCGCGCCGACTGGACCGCCATCGACCTCAAGGCCCGCGTCTTCACCGTGCACAAGGCCTACGCCAAGGGACGTACACGAAGACCGAGCGCTCTCGGCGCCGCGTCCCGCTGCGCGCCAAGGTCATCGCCACGCTCAACCAGCTCCCGGACCGTGAGGGCATCGTGTTCCCCTCGGCCGGCGGCGGCCGGATCGAGATCAACAACTTCCGCTCCCGCGAATGGACGCCGGCGCTGCAGGCCGCGGGCATCGAGCACCGCCGCATCTACGACATGCGCCACACCTTCGCGACGTGGAGCCTCGCCGCGGGCATGAGCATCTTCACGCTGGCGCGCCGGATGGGAACGAGCGTGCAGATGATCGACTCGACCTACGGCCATCTTGCCCAGGACGCCGAGGACCAGGACCGCGGCCTACTTGACGCCTACGACGCCGCCACCGACACCGCTCGTGGGCACGTAGTGGGCACGAACGACGCGCCGAACGACAGCTCAGACGGAGAGCCGACCTGAAAAGCCCTGCAAATCAAGCAGTTCCGGAAGGCGCGCCCGGCAGGATTTGAACCTGCGACCTCTCGCTCCGGAGGCGAGCGCTCTATCCACTGAGCTACGGGCGCGTGGTGACGGAGGCTACAACGCCTGCAGCAGCCCGTGGCCGCGCGGCGGGCGGTGGTGGCGGCGCAGGGCGAGCGTCACGCGGATGCCCTCGAGGGAGATCCGCAGCGTCATCTTCGACGCGCCCGCGATGCGCTCGGAGAAGACGAACGGCACCTCCTCGATCCGCGCGCCCGCGAGATGCGCAAGCTGCGTCGTCTCGACCTGGAAGGCGTAGCCGGCGCTCAGCAGCTCGTCCATGTCGATCGCGCCGAGGCAGTCGGCCCGCCAGAGCTTGAAGCCGCCGCTGAGGTCGCTGAACGGCAGCCCGAGCGCCAGCCGCGACGCGCTGCAGCCGACGCGGCTGAGCGCCAGGCGGGTCGCGCTCCAGCCGTCGGTCCCGCCACCGGGCAGGTAGCGCGAGCCGAGCACGAGACCGGCGTCGCGCTCGAGCAGGACGGCACGCATCTCGGCGAGCTTCTCGGGCGGGTGGGAGAGGTCGCAGTCCATCTGCCCGATGACGCCGTAGCCGCGCTCCATGCACCAGGCGAAGCCCGCCCGGTACGCCATCCCCAGGCCGTCCTTCGAGGCACGGTGCAGGACATGCATCCACGGCCGCGCGGCCGCCATCTCGTCGGCGAGCGCGCCCGGTGCCGTCGGGCGAGCTGTCGTCGACGATCAGCAGCTCGAGGCCGGTCGGGGCGAAGCGCTCGACGAACAGCGGCAGGGACTCGCGCTCGTTGTACGTCGGGACGACGACGATCGTCCGCGCGTCGGCGGCCAGCGGCGCGCGGGAACGCGCATCCGCGGCCGCTGCCGGCGCCGGCGCCGGCGCCGCGGCAGGCACGCCCGCGACCGCCACCGCCGAGCCGCCGCGCCGCGCGAGCACGAGCGCGCCGACCTCGGCGACGGCGACCGCGAGCAGCTCGGCGGCGAGCGACACCGCGCGCAGCGCGATCGCCAGCACGGCCGCGGCACCCGGGCCGACGACCGGCGCGAGCGCAACCGTCAGCGCCGCGTCGCGCGGGCCCAGGCCGGCGGGCAGCAGCGGCACGAGCGCACCGACGGTCAGCGACAGCGCGAACGCCCCGAGCAGCACGAACGCGCCCGGGCGCCTTCGCACCGAGGAGGCCGTCCGCGAGCAGCGCCGCGCCGCAGCCCGTCGCCGCCCAGCCCGCGACGTCGATCGCCACGAGCAGCGCGAGCGTGCGGCCGCGCAGCGGCCCGGCGACCGCGACGCCGCGGCGGGCGAGCCAGCGCGCGAGGCGGTCGCCGAGCAGCGCCGGGCGGACGGCGACCGCCGCCGCAGCGAGCACGGCCGCGAGCAGGAGCGCGAGCAGCGGCGGGCGCGCGCCGGCCGCGACGAACGCCGCAACCGCGACGACCGCTCCCGCCGTCATCGCGGCGAGCTGCTCGTAGCCGCTCGCGGTCAGGACCTGCGGAGTGGTCGCGCCGAGCTGCTCGCGCTCGCGCACCCGGTAGACGAAGCCGACGGCGCCGCTGGGCTCGTAGCGCAGCAGGAACGAGCGCGCCCAGACGCGCAGCGTCGCGACCGGCGGAGCGCCGGCGCCGAGCCGGCGCAGCGCGATCCGCAGCGTCAGCGCCTGGGCCAGCGGCGCGGCCGCGAGCAGCGCGATCGCGGCAACGAGCGCGAGCGGCGCGATCGTCCAGTCGACGGCCGCGAGCGCCTCGCGGTTGGCGGCGAGCGTCAGCGCCATCCCGGCGACGAGCGCGACGCCGGCGAGGAGCCGGAAGTGATCCCACGCCCAGCGGCCGGCCGTCCTGCACCTGCGAGCGAGCGAGTCCATGCTGCCTCCCGAGAGCTTGTTGACCACTGGTCGACAAGACACCGGGCCGGTGCGCCGGTTACACGAGCACGCTCACGCGGCGTCGACCGGCGGCGGACCGACGCGCGTTGTGCAGAACGCGCAGCGCTTTGCGGCGATCGGGATGTCGCTCATGCACTCGGGGCATTCGCGGGTCTTGACGTCGGTCGGCGTGTCGGGCTTGAAGCGCACCATGAGCGCGTTGACGGGCTTGATGATGAGAAAGAAGCAGACCGCCGCGACGATGAGAAACGAGAGCAGCGCGTTGATGAACTCGCCGTAGAGGAACTTGCTGTCGTGGATCGTGAACGCGAGGCCGGAGAAGTCGGTCTCGCCGCCGATCGCGGCGATCAGTGGCGTGATGATGTTCTTGACGAGCGAGCTGACGACCGCGGTGAACGCTGTGCCGATGACGACGGCGACCGCAAGATCGATCAGGTTCCCACGCAGGATGAACGTGCGAAACTCCTTCAACATCGTGACGGCCTCCTGCGTGGCGATTGACGTGCGACTTCCCCGGCCGGCACAGTAGCCCGCTCGCAGTACCCTCGCCAGCAATGGATCTGTCGCTCTTCTTCGCCGGCACGGCCGGGTCGGTCCCGTCGGCGCGCCGCGGCCTGCCCGCGCTGCTGATCCGCCGCGGCAGCGAGCGCATCCTCATCGACTGCGGCGAGGGCACCCAGCGCCAGCTCGTGCGCTCCGTCGGCCTCGCGGACCTGACCGACGTCTTCCTCACGCACCTGCACGCCGACCACTGGCTCGGCCTGCCGGGGATGCTGAAGTCCTTCGAGCTGCGCGACCGCGAGAAGCCGCTGACGGTCCATGGCCCGCCCGGCACGAGCGCGCTGCTCGAGCGCATGCGGCCGGTCTACGGCCGCCCGCGCTACGGCCTCACGATCCGCGACCTCGAGCCCGGCGAGGCGGTCCGCCGCGACGACTTCGAGATCGTCCCGATCAGCGTCCGCCACCGCACGAGCGCCTTCGGCTACGCGCTCATCGAGGACGCGCGACCGGGCCGCTTCGACGCCGAGCTGGCCGAGCGGCTGGGCGTCACGCCGGGCCCGGACTTCGGGCGGCTTCAGCGCGGCGAGGTCGTCGACGGCGTCGCGCCGGAGCAGGTCATCGGAGCGACGCGACCCGGTCGCAGGGTCGTCATCACGGGCGACACCGCGCCGACCGACGCCGTCGTCGTCGCGGCGCACCGTGCCGACCTGCTCGTCCACGAGGCGACCTTCGCGCACGAGGACGCCGAGCGCGCCGCGGTGACCGGCCACAGCACGGCGCGGCAGGCGGCGCAGGTCGCCGCCGACGCCGAGGTGCGCCTGCTCGCGCTGACGCACCTCTCCTCGCGCTACACCGGCCACGAGATCCGCGACGAGGCGCGCGCGGTCTTCCCCGCCACCGAGGTCCCGCGCGACTTCGACACGATCGAGATCCCGCTGCCCGAGCGCGGCGCCCCGCAGCTCATCCGCTGGGAGCCGCCCCAGCGCCAGCCGCAGCGACCGCCGCCCACGCCGCTCGAGTCGCCGGCGTAGCGCGCCAGCGCCCTGAGTCCTCGGAGCACCCGCAGCCGGGGGGCAGCCGTACCCCCGTCTGCATAGCTAGCCCCATGGTCGCCCGGCGCCCGTCGCGCGATAGTCCTCGCCATGAAGAAGCTCCTCATCGTCATCGTCGTCCTGGTCGTGCTCGTCCCCGGCGGGCTCGCGCTCGCGGGCCTCGCGCTCGGCCACGAGAAGGTCACCACGCACACCGTCGCAGGGCAGGTCCGCGAGATCGTGGTGCGGTCCGACAGCGGCGACGTCGATCTCATCCCGGCGAGCGGGCGCGTCGAGGTGCGCGAGACGCGCCACTACGTCTTCGAGCAGCCCACGCTCGAGCAGGACCTGACCAACGGGGTGCTGACGCTCGAGCCGCACTGCGGCGGCTGGTACTTCAACTGCTCGACCGACCTGCGGGTGACGGTGCCCGCCGGCATCGAGGTCACCGTCGACGCCGACTCGGGCGACGTCCACGCCGACGGGATCGACGTGCGCGACATCCACGCGCGCAGCGACTCGGGCGACGTGCACTTCGCGCTCGCCGGCCGCCAGGAGCTCGCCTGGGCGCACACGGACTCGGGCGACGTCCACGTCGAGACGGAGGGCGCGCGCGCCGTCGATGCCCAGACCGATTCGGGCGACGTGAACGTCGAGGCCCGCGGCGCGCCGCGGCGCGTCGTCGCGCGGACGGATTCGGGCGACGTCAACGTCGACGTTCCCGCGGGCGTGTACGCGGTCGACACCGCGACGGACTCCGGCGACGTGGAAGTCGACGGGATCTCCCGCAACGATCGCGCACCGCGGTCGATCGAGGCGCAGACCGACTCGGGGGACGTCACGCTCGACGGCCGATGAGCCGCCGCGCGCGCTGCTGACACGGGCCTTCGCAGCGCTCTCGGGAGGCTCGCAGCCGCCCCGTACGACCCTCAGCGGGTTCTCATCCGGGGCTCATCGGCCCCGGGCACAGTCGGCGTTGCAGGAACGCCCGGCCCGGACAGGGAGACCCGATGACGTCCCGAAAGAACGTTCGCCTCGTTGCCGCCGCGCTGATCGGCGTCGTCCTCCTCGCCTGCGGGGGCTGGGCCGCCGCGCGACAGATCAAGTCGCCCGCGCAGGTCGCCGCCGACACCGCGCCACCGCGTCCGTCGCAGCTCACGGCGAAGGTCACGATGCAGACGCTCTCGGCCGAGGTCATCACGCGCGGCACCGTCCGCTACGGGCTGCCGACGCCGATCTCGCTGCCGACGTCGAACCTCAAGGGGACGGGAACCGGGTCGTCGACGCCGATCGTCGGCCGCCTGCCCAAGCCCGGCGCGAAGCTGCGCGAGCGCTCGGTCGCCATGACGATCTCCGGCCGTCCGATGATCGTCCTGCAGGGGGCCAGCCCGATGTTCCGCGACCTCGGGCCGGGCACCCACGGCCAGGACGTCCTTCAGCTCGAGCGCGCGCTGCAGCGCGCCGGGCTCGCGCCGGGACGCGTCGACGGGCGCTACGACGGGGCGACCGCCACGGCCGTCGCCGGCCTGTATCGCCGGGTCGGCTCGGCGCCGTTCGGCATCACCGATGCGGAGTTCGAGAAGGTCAACACCGCCGCGTCGAACCTCAGCGCGGCGCGCGACAAGACGCTGCAGGCACGCCTCGCGCTGCGCGTCGCACGACGCGGCGCCACGCCCGCCGAGATCAACCAGGCGCGGCTCGACGCGGCCGCGATCGACGAGTCGGTCGACACCACGCGGACCGCGATCGGCGCGGCCCGCGGCAAGATCGCCGATGCGCGCGACCTCCAGGCGATCGCCCGCCGGGCCGAGAGCCAGGGCGATCCGGCCGCGCGCCGCGACGTTGCGGCCGCCGGCGTCGACGTCACGGCGAAGCAGAACGCGCTCAACGACGCGATCCAGGCGCAGAGCGAGGCACAGCACGTGGTGGACATGCTGGCGCCCGACGCGCTGCCCACCGAGGTCGAGGCGGCGAAGTCGGCGCTGCGCACGGCGACCGGCAAGGTCGCGGGCGCGCGCAGCGACCTCGCCGCCGCGCAGGCCGCCTTCAGCGCCGCGGAGAACGTCCTGCGCGCGTCGAGCACGAAGGCCCGCGACGACGGCCGCAAGGCGGCTCGCGATCTCGCCACCGCGCAGTCCGATCTGCGCGACGCGCAGCGGACGCTGAGGACGCAACTGCACAAGCGCGCGCTCGCTCGCGCGCGGGTGCGGATCCTGCGCGCGCCCGGCCCGAGCGGGATCGAGCGCGAGACCGTCGCCGCGGCGCTGACCGAGGAGCGGCGCACCCGGCGGGAGCTGGCGCGCCTCGCGAAGGGCCTGAGCGTGCAGGTGCCGGCGGACGAGATCCTGTTCGTCCCGAGCACGCCGGCGAACGTCGATGCGGTCACCGCGAAGCGCGGAACGCCGGCCACCGGCGATCTCATCACCGTCACGAACACGCGCCTGGCGATCGACAGCGCGCTGTCGGTCGAGGACGCCAAGCTCGTGAAGGTCGGCCAGAAGGTGAAGATCTCCGAGCCCGACCTGCACCTGAACCTCACGGGGACCGTCCGGCAGGTGGCAAGGCAGAACGGCACGAACGGCGCCGATCCGGGCAAGCGCGCCATCGAGATCCAGCCGACGCGGGCGCCCTCCACGCTCGTGAACACCTCCGTCGCGCTGAAGATCGCTGTGAAGAGCTCCAAGGGCCGGGTGCTCACGGTGCCGACGAGCGCGGTCTCGACCGCCGCCGACGGCGACCAGCGCGTCGAGGTTCTGCGCGGCGGCCGGCAGACGTTCATCACGGTCGACGTCGGCCTGCAGGCGCAGGGCTTCTACGAGATCTCGCCGCGGATCGCGGGTGCGCTGAAGGAGGGCGACGAGGTCGTCATCGGCGCCTCCGGTGCGTCGGCGGCCGGCAAGGTCCCGAGCAACGTCCCGGTGCCGCCGGTGCCGCCCAGCAGCGGCGGCCAGGGATCGACGAGCACGAGCGCTGCGGGAGCGCGGCGTGGCCCCTGAGGCGCCGGTCGTCGAGCTGCGCGGCGTCAGCCGGACGTACGGGACCGAGCCGCCCGTGCTCGCGCTGCGCGAGGTCGACCTCACGGTCATGCGCGGCGACGCGATCGCGATCGTCGGTCCGTCGGGCTCGGGCAAGTCGACGCTGCTGAACATCCTCGGCTGCCTGGACCGGCAGACCGCGGGGACGTACCTCATCGACGGCGTCGACACCGCCGATCTCGACGAAGGCCAGCTCGCCGCGCTGCGTGGCCGGCTCGTCGGCTTCGTCTTTCAGACGTTCAACCTGCTCGCGCACCGGACCTCGCTGGAGAACGTCATGCTGTCCGAGGTCTACACGGGCGCGCCGCGGGAGGGACGCCGGGAGCGCGCCTACGCGGCCCTCGATCGCGTCGGGATCGCCGACCGCGCGGACTTCCTGCCGGCCAAGCTGTCCGGCGGCCAGCAGCAGCGCGTCGCGATCGCGCGGGCGCTCATGGGCTCGCCGAGCCTGCTGCTCTGCGACGAGCCGACGGGCAACCTGGACTCCAGGAACACCGACACGGTGCTCGCGCTGTTCGAGGCGCTCATCGCCGACGGCATGACGATGCTCCTCATCACCCACGACGAGCACGTGGCCGAGCGGGTGCCGCGCAGGACGAGCATCATCGACGGCCGGCTGACGGAGCACTGAATGCGCCGCCCGCGACCGCCGCTTCCCAGCCGCGGGCGCGCGAGCACCCGCCGCCAGAAGGCGCCGAACGCCGGCCCCGGCTCGAGCCTGCCGCTCCGCGACCTCCTCGCCGAGTCCAGCGCTGCGCTCCTCGCCCGGCCGGCGCGCGTCGCGCTGACCGTGCTCGGGACGGTCGTCGGCGTCGCCGCGCTCGTCGCGACGCTCGGCCTCTCCAAGACGGCGTCCAACCAGATCGTCGGGCGCTTCGACGCCGTCGCCTCGACGGACATCGTCGTCTCGCCGGCGCGGCGCGGGGCGAGGACCTCGGCCAGCGTCCTGCCGTTCCGTGCCGAGGACAGCCTGCAGTACCTGCGTGGCGTCGTCGCCGCGGGCAGCCTGTCCGACGTCAACGTCTCCGGCGAGCTCGCCAGCTCGGTCCCCGGCAACGATCCGACCGGCCTCAACCGCTTCCAGCTGCCGGTGAAGGCGGCCTCGCCGGGGCTCTGGCGGGCCGTGCGCGCCAAGCTCTCGACCGGCCGGTTCCCGGACGCGGGCCACTCCGCGCGCGGCGACCGCGTCGCGGTCCTCGGACCGAACGCCGCCAAGCGGCTGAACGTGGACCGCGTCGACCAGCGGCCGGCGATCTTCATCGGCGACCGGCTCTATCTCGTCATCGGGATCCTCGCCGGCGTCGAGCGCCAGCCGTCGCTGAACGGCGCGATCACGATCCCCGAGGGCACGGCGGCGCGCGAGTTCGGGCTCGTCGCGCCGGGCCTGGCGCAGATCGAGACGAAGGTGGGGGCGACCGACCTCATCGCCCGCCAGGCGCCGCTGGCGCTCAGCCCGACGCAGGCATCCGAGCTGAAGGTCGCCGCGCCGCCCGACCCGCGCGAGCTGCGCGGGGCGGTCCGCAACGACCTCAACGCGCTCTTCGTCCTGCTCGGCGGCGTGTCGCTGCTCGTCGGCGCGATCGGGATCGCGAACGTCACGCTCGTGTCGGTGCTCGAGCGCGTGGGGGAGATCGGGCTGCGCCGCGCGCTCGGCGCCGCGCGCCGGCACATCGCGGCCCAGTTCCTCGTCGAGAGCAGCGCGATGGGCGCGCTCGGCGGTCTCATCGGCGCGAGCCTCGGCACGCTCGTCGTCGTCGGGATCTCCGCGACGCGCACCTGGACGCCCGTGCTCGATCCGTGGATCCCGCTCGCCGCGCCGCTGCTCGGCGCGGTGATCGGGCTCGTGTCGGGCACCTACCCCGCGTTTCGCGCCTCGCGCATGGAGCCCGTCGACGCATTGCGAGCCGGCACATGACGCCGGACGACGCCACTACCCGAAAGGCAGGCATGGACAGGATGAGCCACAACCGCCGACGCACCTCGCCACGGCTGGCCACGGTGGCCGGCGCGCTCGCGTGCGTGGCGCTCATCGCCGGATGCGGTGCGACCGATCCGGCGCAGAAGCGGCCGTCGCAGACCGGCGGCAGCATCGAAGACCAGCTCGGGTTCACCCGCAAGGGCATCACAGCTGCGCAGGCGAAGGTCGAGAACGAGATCGCGGCGTGCATGAAGCAGCAGGGCTTCGACTACATCCCGGGCGATCCCGTCGCGGTGCAGGCGGCGCTCACCGGCAAGCCGAACATGAGCGACGCCGAGTTCGAGGCGCAGTTCGGGTACGGGATCAGCACGCTCTACGGGCGCGGCACGCCGCAGAGCGATCCGAACGTGAAGATCCGCGACGCGCTGAGCCCGGTCGACCGGACCGCGTATGACAAGGCGCTGTCGGGCGGCCAGCCCGAGCAGACGTTCTTCCACGCCGTCGACACGGGCGACTTCAGCGAGCTCGGCGGCTGCACGAAGACCGCGACGGACAAGGCCTTCGGCGGCAGCGAGCTGCTGAACACGCTGCAGCGCAAGCTCGACGAGCTCGACGACTCGATCCTCGCCGACCAGCGCATGGTGAAGGCCAACGCGGCGTGGACGACGTGCATGCAGGACGCGACGGGCGAGAGCTACGAGGACGCCGAAGCGATCGAGGACGAGATCAGGCAGCAGTTCGAGACGATCGTCGGGCCGCCGCTCCCGCCGGGCCAGGTCGCTCCGGAAGGCTCCTACGACCGCGCCGCGCTCGCGAAGCTGCAGCAGCGCGAGGTCGAGCTCTCCGACAAGGACGTCGCGTGCGAGAAGAAGAAGATCACGCCTGTCGAGGACGTCGTCCGCAAGGAGAAGGAGACGCAGTTCAAGAGCGCCAACGCCGACCTGCTGTCCAAGGTCAAGCCGCTGGGGACCTGACCTCAGCGCCTCAGCGGCAGGAGTGGGCGGTCGCCCGGCGCTTCGCTCGCGAGGGCGCCGGGCGCACGGCGCCGGGCGACCAGACGCCGGCGTGCGAGCGCTCCGGGCGCGTGCGGGAGGGCTCGCCGGCCGTGCGTGCGGCGTGGGTCGCGAAGCGGGCGGCGCGTGAGCGCCGGCGCAGGCTGCGAACAACATCGAGGCCGAGAACGCCGACGATCGCTGCGAGCGAGCACAGCATCATCGCGTACATCAGCACCGACAACGTCATCGCGGGTCTCTCCTTTCACGAACTGACGGGTCCACTGGGTTGTAGTCCCCGAGCGTGAGCCCAGCATGAGGTTGCCCACGCCGAACGGCCCCAAACCCAAGCACGCCGCCCGCCCCTGGACAACGGTCATGTCGCCTTGTCCCCGCTATTCGAGGAAAAGGCGACACGACCGCGCCCAAGACTCCTCTTCACCGGCCAGTGGCGGCTTCCGAGCGTTGATCGCCGTTAGCAGGCTGGAATCCTCCACAGATCCACCCGGACGCGTCTGCTGATCGCCGCTGCACCTAGCTTGCGCGCCATGACCTCATGTCCGAGAGGCACGATCGCCGTCGGTGCTGTGCGTGCTCGGGGCGCTCGCGCTGCCCGGCGCCGCTGTCGCCAAGCCGCGCGCGATCTCCCTGAAGCTGTCGAAGTCCGGCTACACGGTCGTCGCGCTCGACAACTCAGGGCACGCGGTCAAGGCTGCGGGCCGGAACGTCAAGCTCGTGCCCACGGCGTCGCGATTCACGCTGCACCTCATCGACGCGCGCGGCAACTACGCGGGCCCGATCGTCGTCGCAGGCAAGGGCAAGAAGGTCGTGGTCGGCCTGCGCGGCGGCGGCAGGCTCGGCACGGTGAAGGTCAAGCGAGGCTACGGTCTGGCGCACGCGCCGGCGCGCGTGCTGGACAAGCGGCGGACCGCGCGGGCGCGCAGGGGCGTGCCCGTGGGCACCCGCGTGCTGGGTCGTGTGGCGGGACGGGCGAAGGGCTCGGCCGGCGCGGGACTCGACGTGGACCGCGACGGCGTGCCGGCCGCATTCGACGTCGACGACGACGGGGACCTCCTGCTCGACAACGTCGACGGGGCGTCTCAGCGGGCCGCGCGGCAGGTGCCCGTCGAACCCCCGAATCCGAACCTGCCGGTCGGGCCGCCGAATCCGGGCCTGCCGGTCGCGCCGCCGAGCCCGAGCCTGCCGGGCGCCCCGAGCGCCGCCGCCGGCTTCAGGCTGTTCTCGAACCTCAAGCTGGACATCGGCCTGAGCCTCAACGCGAACGCCGGCGCCGTGACGAACGCGCAGATCGACGACGCCCTGGCCCGCTGGGCGACCCTGGCGGTCATGGTCCCCGCGGGCGACGCGGTGGAGCTCGACTGCCTGGGTCTGGCCTACTGCTCGGCCGGCGGCACCGGCACGACGCTGGTGGACAGCAAGCCCTTCCCCGGCGACTTCGACGCCGACGCCGACGGCTTCGGCACGATCACCCGTGGCGCCACCGGCGACTTCCAGTTGCACCCGGGCGCGACGAGTGCCGAGATCGGCTCGGGCGACAGCTACATCGAACGCGTCACCGCCGGCGGCGCGGAGACAGCCTCAGCGGGAACGCTCAACTACGTGTTCTCCACGACGCCCGCCCTGACCGCATTCACGACGGGCGCCGGCAGCGGCACGATCTCCTACCCCGTCGTGCCGGGCGGCCTCGGTACCGACCAGAACCCGATCCCGGTCGCATCCGGCTCGCCGGTCAACCTCGTCTTCTGGCGCCCGCAGCGCAAGGCCATCGCAGGCTCCGGCGAGGGCAGCGGGTTCGTCGACATCGGGCACCTGACCTACTCGGCCGACATCCCCAACGGACCGGCCGCCCCGGGGCGCCCGGGCGGCGGGCCGGGAGCCGGCGGCAACTGCCGCGGCCAGTACGCCTCGACCGACACCGACGCGACCGTCGGCAGCGACGGGGTCGTCGACAAGGCCGACGACCGGGCGGCGGCCCCCGCGAACACCCTCTCGTTCACGGTCGACGTCGACGCCTGCCTGGCGGCGAACTCCGTCACATGGCCCGTGGGCGACAAGCTCGGCATCGACATCCAGGCACGTGCCGCACAGGGCGACAACGCCGCCCAGAAGATCTGGTTCAAGCGGGTGTAGCCCGCGACGCGGCTACGCGCCCGCTACCCGACCAGACGCGCAGGCTCCGTCTTGCCGTACAGCCGCTGCTTCGTCCGATAGGCGCGCCGGTCCAGCGCGAGCGCCCCGGCTCGCACCTTCGCGAGCTCCCGTGCGCCGAGCTTGCGGACCTTGACGAGCACGAGGATCTCGCGCTCGTCGCCGCCCCGCGGCTCGACCCGGACGTTGCCGACCCCGCGCGCGTAGTACTTCAGCTGATGACCGTTGTCGGGCTCGAGCGGGTTCGTCTCGTCGATCACGAGCACGTCGTCGTAGCACGCGACCGGAACGCACGACCGCTGCCCGCGCTTCTGCACCTTCGCGGTGTCGCCGAAGCCGATGTCCGGCGCGTTGCCCTGCAGGTAGCTCGGCGTCCCCGGCCGCGGGTCCGCGCGCATGAGGATGCCCGCCTTCGCGTTCGCGAGGCCCGAGAGCCAGGTGTCCGGAGCACCGTCGAAGCGCCCGTGCTCGTCGTACTGCTCCGGGTACTCGCCGAAGTTCCAGACGTTGCCGTCGTCGTCCTGGGCGAAGAACGTCAGCTCGCCCTCCAGCAGCTTGCCCGCATTGATGTCGCGGTCCCAGATGACGCGCGTCTGCACGCCGTCGATCTTCTTCGTGAGGTCGGTCGCGGTGAAGACGACGCGGTGGCTGCGCGAGCCGCTGCCGCGGTTCGCGCGCCCTTCGAAGATGTACTGCATGCCCGGTGCCACCGGGTGCCAGGCGTTGTCGATCGTCGTCGGCTTGGAGAAGTTCTTCAGGTCGAGGTCGCGGTCGGTGAGGACCTTCGCCGGGTTGTCGGCCGCGATGACGGCCTTCGCCGGGTTGTCGGCCGCAGGCGACGATTCGCCGCCACAGGCCCCGAGCGCCAGCCCGGCGACGAGCAGCAGCACCGCCACGGCCCCCGCGCGCGCGAACCGGTGGCTGAGCACGGGCCTGCGCGAGCGCCCGAACCGCAGGTAGAGGGAGGGCATGACGAAGAGGTTCAGCAGCGTCGACGTGACGAGCCCACCGAGGATGACGACGGCCATCGGGTACTCGATCTCGTGCCCGGAGATCGGGCCCGCGATGACGAGCGGTACGAGCGCCAGGCCGGTCGCCGACGCCGTCATGAGGATCGGCGCCAGCCGCTCGGTCGCGCCGCGCAGCACGAGCTTGGGGCCGAAGACCTCGCCCTCCGCGCGCTCGAGGTGCTGGAAGTGGCTGATCATGAGGATGCCGTTGCGGGCGCAGATGCCGAACACCGTGAGGAACCCGACGAGCGAGCCGAGCGACAGCTCGCCACCGGTCAGCTTGGCCGCGAGGACGCCGCCGACGAGCGCCATCGGCAGCGTGAGGAACGTCAGCGCGGCGAGCCGCGCGCTCGAGAACACCGCCTGCAGGAGCAGGAAGATGATGATCGCCGCCGCGAGACCGAAGAGCCCGAGGTTCGTCTGCGCCGCGTCGAGCTCGGTCGACTCGCCGACGACCTCCGCGTGGTAGCCCTGGGCGAACGGCACCTTGGCGACGCGCGCCTTGATGTCGTCGACGACCGAGCTGAGATCGCGGCCGGAGACGTTCGCGCCGACCTGGATGAGCCGCGAGGCGGACTCGCGCTCGATCGTGTTCGGCGTCCCCGAGACCTTCACCGAGGCGACGTCGCGCAGCCGCACGTGCCCGCCACCGGGCGTGTCGAGCTGGAGGTTGCGCACGTCGTCGACGCTGTGGCGCACCGACGGGATGCTCGAGACGTGCACGTCGTACGCGCGGCCGCCGCGGAAGATGTCGCCGACCTCCTCGGTCGCCAGCAGCGTGCCCGACTGGCGGCGGATGTCGCCGGGCTTGAGCCCGTGGCGGCGGGCCTGCGCCAGCTTGACCTCGACCTGGATCTGCGGCACGTCCTCGTGCAGCTCGGAGTGCGCGTCGATGACGCCCGGCACGTCGCCGATCGTCTTGGCGACCTCCTTGGCCTTGTCGCCGATGACGTCGAGGTCGGGCCCGAAGATGCGCACGACGACCGCGTTGCTCGTGCCGGTCAGCGATTCGCTGATGCGCTCGCGCAGGTACGTCTGGACGTTGCGGTAGATGCCCGGGTAGCTGTCGGCGGTCTTCTGGACGGCCGCGATCGTCTTGTCGTAGTCCGCCTTCGGATCGATGCTGATCCAGTTCTCGCCGAAGTTCACGCCCTCGGTCTCCTCGGCGAGGAATGCCTGGCCGATGTGCGAGCCGCAGTTGCGCACGCCGGGCACCTTGCGCAGGTCGTTGCAGCCGCGGGCCACGATCCGCGCCTGCTCGGGCTGCGACGTGCTCGGCTTGTTGATCCAGTGCAGGAGGAAGTCGCGCTCCTTGAACGTCGGAAACAGCGAGGAGCCGAGCGTCGGCGCCACGAGGACGCCGGCGAGCAGGAGCGCTGCGGTGATCGCGAGCGCGGGACGCGGCGTGCGGACGACGCGCGCCAAGGCCGCCGCGTAGCCGCGCTTGAGCGCTCCGAGGATCGGCGACCGGCGCGTCAGCGGGGCGTTGCGCAGCAGGATGAAGCACAGCGCCGGGGTGATCGTCAGCGCGACGAGCATCGACACGAGGACGGCCAGGCCGTAGGCGAGCACGAGCGGCCTGAAGAACGAGCCCGACAGGCCGGTCAGCAGGAACACGGGGACGACGGCGACGAGGATGATGAGCGTCGCGTACGTGATCGAGCTTCGCACCTCGAGCGAGGCCTTCAGGATCACGGCCGCGACCGAGCCCTCGCCGCCCTGCTCCCGATGCTGGCGCAAGCGGCGCGTGACGTTCTCCACGTCGATGATCGCGTCGTCGACGACGACGCCCACCGCGACCACGAGCCCGGCCAGGAGCATGACGTTGATCGTGATCCCGTTGAGGTCGAGGAAGACGATCGCCGCGACGAGCGACAGCGGGATCGCGATGAGGCTGATCAGCGCGGTGCGCCACTCGAACAGGAACGCGGCGAGGATCATCACGACGAGCAGGCAGCCGAGCAGCAGCGTCGTCGTGAGGTTGTGGATCGCGGTCTCGATGAAGCTCGCCGGCCGGAAGATCGTCGTGTCGATCGTGATGTCGGGCAGGCCGGGGCGCATCTCGTCCATCGCGTCCTCGAGGCCCTTCGTGAGCTTCAGCGTGTTCGCGCCCGGATACTTCTGGACGACGAGCAGCAGGCCGGGGCCGTTGTTGACGACCGCGTCGCCGCCGAGCGGCTGGTGCTCCTCCTTGAGGGTCGCGACGTCGGAGACGCGCAGGCGCTTGCCACCGCGCGCCTGCAGGACGATGTCGCCGAGGTCGGCCGGCGTGTCGATGCCGATCTTGTTGCGGACGTTCAGCCGCACGCCACCGGTCTCCACGAAGCCGCCCTTGCCGATGAACGACCCGTCGGAGAAGCGCAGCAGTCCCGAGTCCAGCGAGTCACCGGTCGCGTTCATGACGTCTTCGAGGCTCACGCCGTTGCGGGCGAGCTTGCGCGGGTCGACCTGGACGTGCTCCTGCTGCAGCCGCTCGCCCCAGATCGCGACGTTCGCGACGCCGGGCACGCGCAGCAGGCGCTGGCGGATCTTCCAGTAGGCGATCGTCGACAGCTCGATCGGGGAGACCTTGTCGGACGTCAGCCCGATCTTCATGACGCGGCTCGCCGCCGAGACGGCCGGCATCATGAACGGCGGAGCCGCGAACGTCGGCAGCGACGGCGTGATCGCGGCCATCCGCTCCTGCACGAGCTGGCGCGCGCGCACCTCGTCCGTGCCGCGCTTGAAGATGAGCTCGATCGCCGAGAGGTCGGCGATCGACTTGGAGCGCAGCTCGTCGAGTCCGTCGATGCCGTTGAGCTGCTCCTCGAGCGGGATCGTGATGAGCTCCTCGACCTGCGAGGACGAGTTGCCGGTCGCGAGCGTCTGGATCTCGACGCGGGGCGGCGCGAACTCGGGGAAGACGTCCACCTGCGCGCTGCGCAGCTGCGCGGCGCCCGCCACGAGCAGCGCGACCGCGGCGAACAGGACGAGCCAGCGGAAGCGCAGGCTCGAGGCGACGATCCATCGCATGAGGCCGCTGGAGCTCATTCCTCGACTCCGAACTCGGCGCTGTAGACCTCGGCCGCGCCGGTCGTGACGACGGCCGTGCCGGTCGGCGGCCCGTGCGTGAGCACGACGCGGTCCCCGGCGATGCGGTCGACGTCGATCGGCTCGCGCACGTACACGAGCGGCTTCGGGCTCACGTACGTGTACGTGTCGCCCTCCTCGTTGTAGATGAGCGCCGCGTACGGGATCGACGTCAGCGGTCCGCTTCCCTGGACCCTGGCGGTCCTGACGTCGGCGCGCCGCGCCGCAATTGCGGTGAACGTCACCTGCTGGATGTCGTCGGTGCCCTTCACCGGCTTGACGGAGGTGGGCGAGTAGGTGCTCTGCGATTCCTCGACCTGCGTGCACGCCGACAGCGCGGGCACGAGCGAGCCGACGATCAGCAGCACGGCGATCGGGTTGCGTCGGCCGCGCATGTCAGCCCGCCGTCGGCGGCGGCTCGGACAGCTGCTCGGTGTCCTGCGATCGTCGCCCGCGCGGCAGGATCCGCTCGAGTCCGTGGTCCGGTGGCGCGCCGTCGGGGTCGACGACGATCGCACCGGTGTCGCCCGCGCGCGCCGGCGTCCGCGCGACGCCGGCCCAGCGGTACAGGAGGTCCTCGGCGAGGTCGCGCTCGGTCCGCCCGGCGAAGCCGGCGTAGATCGCCGGAAGGACGAACACCGTCATGAGCGTCGCGGTGACGAGGCCGCCCAGCAGGACCGTCGCCATCGGGCTCACGATCTCCAGCCCGGGCTGCGAGCCGAGCACGACGAACGGCAGCAGGAAGGCCGCGGTCGCGAGCGCGCCGGCGACGATCGGGCCGAACCGATCCCGTGCGGCGTGCGTCACGAGCGTGCCTCGCTCGCTGCCCTCGTCGTCCTCCAGGCGCCGGATCCGGCTCACGAGCACGAGCGCGCCGCGCACGGCGATCGCGAAGGTGCCCAGCAGGCCGAGGATCGCACCGAGCGTGAGCTGCGTGCCGTCGACGGCGACGGCTGCCAGCAGCCCGCCGACGAGCGCCGCCGGCAGCGTGAGGAACGTCAGCGCCGCGACGCGCCAGCTGCGCAGCGCCGCCTGCAGAAGGAGGAACATCGCGATGAGCGCCCCGATCGCGGTCGCGATCACCGCCCGCGCGCCGAGCTCGCCGTTCGTCGAGTCGGTCAGCACCTCGGCGTGGTACTCCAGCGGGAACGTCGTGGCGGCCAGCCGCGCCTCGACGTCCTTGCGGACCGCGGACTCGCTGCGGCCGCGGATGCCGGCGACGACGTCGATCCGGCGCGACACCGCGTCGCGCCTGATGACGTCCGGCGCCTGCCTGACGCGCACGGTCGCGACGTCGCCGAGCCGCACGGACGTGCCGTTCGGCCCGTCGATGAGCAGGTTGCGGACGCTCGCGACGCTCCTGCGCGTCGACGGGACGCCCTGCACGACGACGTCGAACACCTTCTGCTTGCCGAAGATGCTGCCTACCGCGATGCCCTGCAGGAGCACGGCCTCCGCGCGGCGCACGTCGCCCGGCTTGATCCCGTGCCTGCGTGCGGCGTCGAGCTTCGTCTCGATCTCGAGCGTCGGCTCCTCGGACGGCAGCTCGACCTTCGGGTCGGCGACACCGGCGACGCCGGCGACGAGGCCGCGCACCTTCTCGGCCGCGGTGCGCAGGACCGACAGGTCCTCGCCGAAGACGCGTACGACGAGCGGCGCGCGCGTCCCGGTCAGCTCGCTGAGGGCGCCGTCCTTGCCGGTCTGCCCACCGTTGATGAGCGTGCCGACGTCGCGGATCCGCTGCTGCGAGTAGGGCACGACGGTGCGCTGGACCCCGCGCAGCCGGGCGACCGCCGACCGCACCGCGGCGACGGTCTTGTCGTAGTCGGCGCTCGAGTCGATGTTCACCCACAGCTCGCTGGAGTTGACGTTGACGACCTGGTCGCCGGTCACCGCACGGCCGACGTGGGCGCCGACGTCGCGGACGCCGGGGATCGCCCGCAGCGTGCGCGTCGCGTCCCTCGCGATGGCGGTCATCGCGGGCTGCGACGTGCCGGGCTTGGCGTCGATCCCGACGAGCAGGTCGCGGTCCTTGAACGACGGCACGACCGACGTGCCGAGCAGCGCGAGCGCGAGGAGCACGGCGACCGCGCATCCCGCGGCGGCGAGCAGTGCGGCGCGCGGGCGTGCGATGACCCGCGCCAGCGCGCTGGCGTACCGCGCGCCGGCGCGGAGCATGACCGCGGACTCGCCGCCCGGCCGCGGGGCGCGCCGCGCGAGCAGGAGGCTGAGCGCGGGCGTCACCGTGACGGCGACGAGCGTCGAGGCGAGCAGCGCGGCGACGTAGGCGACCACGAGCGGATCGAAGAACGCGCCCGGACGGCCCTTCATGACGACGACGGGCAACACCGCGAGGAGCGCGATGACGAGCGCGTACGTCAGCGGCCCGCGCAGCGTCGTCGACGCGTCGAGCACGAGCGAGCGGACCGACGCCTGTCCACCGCCCGCCCGCTCCTCTCGCACGCGCTGCGAGATGCTCTCGGCGCCCATCACGGCGTCGCCGACGACGATCGCCACGGCCGCGGCCAGCCCGGCGAACGAGATCGCGTTCATCGTCGCGCCGAGCAGATCGACGACGTAGGCGGCCGTGACGAGCGACAGCGACATCGCGACGAGGCTCGTGAGCACGGTCCGCCAGCGCATGAGGAAGGCGGCGAGCGCGAAGGCGAGCAGCGCCGCCGCGACGATGATCGCGAGCGTGAGGTTGCCGATCGCGTCCTCGACGAAGCTCGCCGGCCGGAAGACGTTCGTGTCGGTCTTCATGCCCGCCAGGCCGGGCCGCAGGTCGTCGAGCGCCTCCTCGACGCCGCGCGTGACGGCGAGCGTGTTGGCGCCGGGCAGCTTCTCGACGACGAGCATGAGCCCGTCGCCGCCGTTGACGACGGCATCGCCGATGAGCGGCTGGTGATCCTCGACGATCGTCGTTGCGTCACCGAGCCGCAGGTCGCCGGGCGCGTCCTCGATCGGCACCTTCGCGAGTGCCGCCGGGGTCGACAGCCGGTCGAAGACGTGGCGGACCTGCAGGCGCTGCGTGGGCGTCTCGATGAAGCCGCCGGTGCCCGGGGTGGAGGCCTCCAGGAACGTCAGCGGGGAGACGAGCTGCGCGTTGCCCGTCGTCGCGATGATCTGCTCGAGCGTGACGTGCTTCTCGCGCAGGCGGGGCGGATCGACCTGCACCTGCAGCTCCTGCTCGCGCTGGCCCCAGATCGCGACGTTCGCGACGCCGGGAACGCCGAGCAGCCGCGGCCGGATCGTCCAGCGCGCCAGCACGCCCTTCTCGATCGGCGTGAGCTTCTTCGCGCCGTCGGACAGGCCGATCATGAGCACGCGGCCCGAGGACGACTTGGGCTGCAGCATGAGCGGTGGCTTGGAGACGTTCGGCAGCGCGTGCGCCTGCGTCAGGCGCTCCTGGACGAGCGCGCGCCCCTTGTAGAGGTCGGTCCCCGGCTGGAAGACCATGACGATCGACGACAGGCCCGGGACGGACTCCGACCGGATCGTGTCGACGCCCGCGACGCCGTTGAGCAGGTCGGCCTCGAGCGGCACCGTGATGAGCTGCTCCACCTCGTTGGCCGACAGGCCCAGGGCCTCGGTCTGGATCTCGACGTACGGCGGCGTGAACTCGGGCAGCACGTCGACCGGCGCATCGCGCAGCTGCACGATGCCGAAAGCCATGACGGCCGCCGCAACCGCGACGACGAGCAGACGAAACCGCAGGCTGGAATCGATGATCCAACGCATCCTGGTCCTTTCCGGTGAAGTGGACCCAAATGGAGGCAGGCAGTGTGACTGCGGACAAAGTCACACAATGACCCGTCACACGATGTGCCCCTCATGGCCACCGTGAAACGCCCATCTGTGAGAGTGCGCGTAGCTCCGCCGCCCTGAACCAGGATCCCCTAGCGCCAACGACACCGCCGCCTCAGCGATGTCGTCTTCTTATTTGACTCTCAGATATCTCTCAGAGTGTTGTGCTAAGCAGAGCCGAACGTGAAGACCGTGTCAAGGTGGGGAGGTACGGCATTCGTACACGCTGTGACGACTCGCACACGCCGGTTTTTCATGTAATTCTCATCGGCGTGTAATGCGACGCTCATCTTTCCGGTCGGACCTGCTGCGAGACCCGGGTGCCCGGATTCGATGCAGCCAGCGGGTTCATCGCCGGCGCGGCGGACCGCCGCGCGGCAACTCGATGCAGAGGTCCGCGCCACCGTCGGGATGGTTCGCGGCGCGCGCCTCGCCGCCGTGTGCGCGCGCGATGACCTGCACGATCGACAGGCCCAGCCCCGTCCCGCCCCGGCCGTGGGCGGGATCGGCGCGCGTGAAGCGCTCGAACGCCGCGCCGATGAACTCGGGCGCGAACCCCGGCCCCTCGTCGCGCACGTGCAGCTCGACGATGCCGTCGTGTCCGATCGCGCTGAGCCGGATCGCCCCGTCGCCGTGGTGCAGGGCGTTCTCGACGAGGTTGTCGAGGGCCTGCTCGATCCGCCGCGGGTCGGCCATCAGGTGCTCGTGCGAGTCGATGACGACGAGCCGGCGCCCGCTCGCGCGAACGCGCGCGTCGAAACGCGCGCGCACGTCCGCGAGGAGCCGGTCCGTGTCGACCTCGGTCGTCGCGAGCGGCAGGCGGCCGTCGTCTGCGCGCGCGATCACGAGCAGCGCATCCGCAAGCTCGGCGAGCCGGTCGGTCTCCTCGCCGGCGGAGAGCAGCGCCGCGCGCAGCTCGTCGGGGGTCCGCTCGCCGCGCAGCGCGAGCTCGATCTCGGTCTTGAGGATGGCCAGCGGGGTGCGCAGCTCGTGGCTGGCGTCGGCGACGAAGTCGCGCTCGCGCTGGACGGCGCGCTCCAGGCGCGCGAGCATCCTGTTCAGCGTGCTTCCGAGACGCCCGATCTCGTCGTCCGTCTGGGACACAGGCAGCTGCTCGCCGTGCATGCGCTCGGTGATCTCGTCGGCCTTGCGGCGCATCGCGTCCACCGGCGCGAGCGCGGCCGACGCGACCCCGTAGCCGGCGAGCGAGCTGAGCACGAGCCCGGCGAGCCCACCGAGCACGAGCAGCAGCGCGAGGCTGGCAAGGTGCGAGTTGCGGTCGTCGGCGCCGGCGCCGACGACGACGACGAGGTCACCGCCGCCGGTGCGGACGGGCGTGGCGAGCAGGCGCGCCGGCTCGACCGCCTCGAACGGGTTGGGCCGGTCGAGGATGATCGTCCCGCGCGCCGCGCGCCGCAGCTCGGCCGGGGTCAGCAGCGGCCCCGCGCGGAGCTTCGGGCTGGCGTCGACGACGGTGCCGTCCACGTCGAGGATCTGGGCGAAGCTCTCGCCGCGCTCGTCGAGGACGCTGCGCCCGGGCGCCGCGAGCCCGCGCCGCTCGCCCTGGATGAGCGCGCTGACGTCGCCGGCGCGCGAGCGCAGGCCCTGGTTGAGCGTCTCGTCGAGATGCGATCGGAACTGCAGGTACAGAAAGGCGCCGATGACCGCCAGGACAGCGGCCATGACGCCCGCGAACGCGAGCGTGACGCGAACGCGGATCGGCAGTCGCCGGATCAGCGGCCGGCGCTCCCGGCGACGACGGCGCGCAGCCGGTAGCCGGCGCCGCGCACCGTCTCGATCGACACGAC
Organism: uncultured Solirubrobacteraceae bacterium; assembly: GCA_963727785.1. Lineage (GTDB taxonomy): Bacteria > Actinomycetota > Thermoleophilia > Solirubrobacterales > Solirubrobacteraceae > CADCVQ01. Next base: position 124,538 of record CAVSHS010000001.1, on the reverse strand, counting down.
GCCGAACGGCCGGTCGACCTTCTCGCGCAGGTACCGCACGTAGACGTCGACGACGTTGGAGCGATTCTCGTATTCGTAGTCCCATGCGTGCTCGAGCAGCTGATAGCGGGAGAGGACCTCGCCCGGTCTGCGCATGAACGTCTCGAGGATCGCAAACTCCTTCGAGGACAGATAGATCTCGCTCGCGCCGCGCCAGACCTGGCGGGTCGACGGATCCAGCCGCAGGTCCCCGACGGTGAGGACCGCGGGGCGCTCGACCGATCCGCGGCGCGCGAGGGCGCGCAGGCGCGCGAGCAGCTCGACGAACGAGAACGGCTTGGAGAGATAGTCGTCGGCGCCGCCGTCGAGGCCGGCGACGCGATCCTCGACCGCGTCGCGCGCCGTGAGCATGAGCACGGGCGACCAGACGCCCTCGCTGCGCAGCAGCCGGCACGTCTCGAAGCCGTCGATGCCCGGCAGCATGACGTCGAGGACGATCGCGTCGTAGTCCGTGGCGCCGGCCATCCAGAGGGCGTCCTCGCCCTTGACCGCGACGTCGGCGGCCAGCCCCTCGTCCTGAAGGCCGCGACGGATGAGGCTCGACATCTTGACCTCGTCCTCGACGATCAGCACGCGCATCGCGCCAGCCTCGCAGAAGGAAGATGAGTGGTGGATGAAAGCGCGCTGAGAACGCCGGGCCGTCAGCGGCCGCCGCGCGTGACGCGCACGAGCGCCTCGCGCCCGGGCCCGCCGACCTCCAGCGTCAGGATCGGTCCCGTGCCGCGCGCATAGAGCTTGTGCTCGGCGGCGCCGGGCTCGAGCGGCGTCCAGTCGCGCGTCTTCAGCGCCCGGTCGAAGGAGCCCTCAGGCACCCTGACGTGCTCGTCGAGCGAGAGGATCTTCGCCCGGTCCTCGGCCTCGCCGCGGAAGTACTCCTGGCGATACGTCATCCCGGCTCGCGGGTGCGCGGGCATGATCACGCCGGCCTGGGCGCCGTCGACGCCGGCTTCCCACGAGCCCTTCGTCGAGCTGACCTTGCCGTTTCGGTACTCCTTCGTCGCCTCGCCGAGGTACCAGACGTTGCCGTCGCCGTCCTGCGCGTACCAGTCCCAGGTGTCCTCGATCAGCCGGCCGGCCTGCGTCTCGCGGTCGTGGATGACGCGCGCGACGACCCCGGCTGCGACGCGCTTGGTCCGGTTCGTCACGCTGACGACGATGCGGTGGGGCGGGCCCGCGTCGCCCGTCCCGCGGTAGATCCAGCTCGTGCCGGGCCGCATCGGCCAGTACGGGTTGTCGATCGTCGTCGTGAAGTCCGCCGGATCGAGCTTGACGCGCTCGCTGCCCTGCGGCAGTCCGGACGATGGCTTGGCCTTCGCCCAGGCGTCCAAGCCCCAGCCGGTCGCCAGCGCGGCGATGGCGCAGGCCGTCAGTGCGGCACGCATGCTCGTGGACTCGATCATCGGCTGGTTGTACGCCGTGCACATGAGCGACGGATGAAGGCCCCGGAACCCGCGTTTCGCCGCCGCGCCCGTTGCTACCCTCACGCACGCAGCGAGCCAGCTCCTTTAACCCGGTCCCGTGAGGCCAGGAAGGACCCACATGCCAGACCCGAAGGTCGTCCTCGACAGGGACACCATGCGGCGCACGCTCACGCGCATCGCGCACGAGATCGTCGAGAACGGAGGCGAGCCGTCGCGGCTCGCGCTCGTCGGCATCCACCGGCGCGGCGCCGTCCTCGCGGCCCGGCTGCGCGTGCTGCTCGCCGAGCTGCACGGCGTCGAGGTGCCGCTCGGCGATCTCGACATCGCCTTCTACCGCGACGACGTCACGCTGCGCGGCGGCACGCCGATCGTGCACGCGACGCACCTGGACTTCGACGTCGACGGGCGCACGGTCGTCATCGTCGACGACGTCCTGTTCACCGGCCGCACCGTGCGGGCGGCGATCGAGGCGCTCTTCGACTACGGCCGCCCGCAGCGCGTCCAGCTCGCCGTGCTCGCCGACCGCGGCCACCGCGAGCTGCCGTTTCGCCCGGACTACGTCGGCAAGAACCTGCCGACGGCGCGCAGCGAGCGCGTCTTCGTGCGGGTGACGGAGATCGACGGCGAGGACTCGGTGACGATCGCCGAGCAGCCGCGTACCGATGGTCTCGGGCGGCCGGATGACGTCCGCCTCGCTTCGCTCGCGCTCCGTCACGAGGCGGGGCCGGACGCCCCGCGGAGGTGACCCCTATGAGGCATCTCCTGTCGATGGAGGACCTCACGCGCGCCGACATCGAGCGGATCCTCGACCGCGCTGCCGCGTTCGAGGAGGTCTCGCACCGCGACATCAAGAAGGTCCCCGCGCTGCGCGGCCGCACCGTGCTCAACCTCTTCTACGAGGCCTCGACGCGCACGCGCTCGTCGTTCGAGCTCGCCGCCAAGCGGCTCAGCGCCGACGTCGTGAACTTCTCCGCCAGCGGGTCGAGCGTCGAGAAGGGCGAGTCGCTGAAGGACACGGTGCTGACGCTCACCGCCCACTCGCCCGACGCGATCGTCATCCGCTCGCCCTACGCGGGCGCCGCCGCGCTCGTCGCGGGCTGGACGACGGCGGCGATCGTCAACGCCGGCGACGGCAAGCACGAGCATCCGACGCAGGCGCTGCTCGACGTCCACACGCTGCGCCAGAAGCTCGGCTCGCTCGAGGGCCGCAGCATCTGGATCGTCGGCGACGTGGCCCATTCGCGCGTCGCACGGTCGAACATCCTCGCGTTTCGCACGATGGGCGCCGACGTCACCGTCTGCGGGCCGCCGACGCTGATCCCGCGCGGGATCGAGGCGCTCGGCTGCGCGGTCCGCTACGACCTCGACGACCTGCGCGAGGCCGACGTCGTCTACGCGCTGCGGATGCAGCACGAGCGCATGGACCAGAACTTCGTCCCGAGCCTGCGCGAGTACGCCGCCAACTACCAGATCAACGGCCGCCGCCTCGGCCCGCGCCAGGTGCTCATGCACCCGGGCCCGGTGAACCGCGGGGTCGAGCTGTCGGGCGAGGTCGTCGACTCGCCGCAGGCGGTCATCACGATGCAGGTGAAGTCCGGCGTCGTCGTGCGGATGGCCGTCCTCTACGAGGTCCTCGCCGGCAGCGCGAGCGACCTGCGCCAGAGGCCCCCGCGCCCGACCGAGCCGCAGCTCGCATGACGCCGCACGAGTCACCCCGCCGCGGCACTCCCACCGGCGTGCGCCTCGTCAGCGCGCCGGCCCGGCCCGCCGACCTGCTCCTGCGCGACGTCCACGCGCTGGATCCGCGCACGGGCCTCGACGGGCCGCACGACGTGCTCGTGCGCGGCGGCGAGATCGCGCAGATCGGCGCCGCCGGCGCGTTGACGGCCCCGGCCGGCACGGAGACCGTCGACGGCGACGGGCGCCACCTGTTCCCGGCCTTCGTCGACCCGCACGTGCACCTGCGCACGCCCGGCCAGGAGCACAAGGAGGACCTGGAGACCGGCACCCGGGCGGCCGCCGCCGGCGGCTACTGCGCGGTCGTCGCGATGCCGAACACCGCGCCGGTCGTCGACAGCGGGCCGATCCTCGGCGCGCTGCTGGACGCCGCCGCGCGCGAGGCGCGCGTCCCCGTCGGCTTCATGCCGGCGATCACGCGCGGCCTCAACGGCGTCGAGCTGACCGAGATGGCCGAGCTGCGCGCGCTCGGCGCGGTCGGCTTCACCGACGACGGCCGGCCCGTCGCCGACGCCGGCGTCTTTCGCCGCGCGCTGCAGTACCAGCGCCTGTGCGGCGGCGTGCTCGCGCTGCACGAGGAGGACCCGTCGCTGTCGGGCAAGGGCGTGATGCACGAGGGCGTCGTCAGCGCGCTGCTCGGCGTCGCCGGGATCCCGAGCGTGAGCGAGTCGACGATGATCGCCCGCGACTGCGCGCTGGCCGAGTACGAGCGGGCGCGGATCCACATCCAGCACCTCTCGGCGCACGAGTCGGTCGCGGCCATCGCGGCGGCGAAGGCGCGCGGCGTCGCCGTGACGTGCGAGGCCAGCCCGCATCACCTGACGATGACCGACGAGGACGTGCGCGGCCTCGACACGCGGCGCAAGATGAACCCGCCGCTGCGCGGCGAGGAGGACCGCCAGGCGCTCGTCGAGGGACTGCGCAGCGGCGTCATCGACTGCATCGCGACCGACCACGCGCCGCACGCCCGCGACGAGAAGGAGGTCCCGTTCGAGCAGGCGCCGATGGGCACGACCGGCCTGGAGACGGCGTTCGCCGCCGTCTACACCGACCTCGTGCTGCCCGGCGACCTCGCCCTCGAGCTCGTCGTCGAGAAGCTCACGGCCGGCCTCGGGCTGCTCGACCTGTTCGTGCCGACGATCGCCGCCGGCGAGCCCGCGAACCTCGTGCTCGTCGACCTCGACGCGGAGTGGGTCGTGGGGGAGAGCGGCTACGAGAGCCGCTCGGAGAACTGCTGCTTCGCCGGGCGGACGCTGCGCGGGCGGGTGCTGCTGACGGTGGCGGCGGGCGCGGTCGCCTACCGCGAGCGCTCGACGATCCTCAGCGTGCCGCGGGTGACGTCGTCCGAAGGTCAGAGCTTGCGATGACCCATGTGACGTCGTCCGAAGGTCAGAGCTTGCGATGACCGCAGGACGAAACCGACCTCCTTCGTACGTCCTGCTCGAGGACGGGGCGCGCTTCGACGGGATCGCCGTCGGGGCGCCGGAGGCGGCGACCGGCGAAGTCGTCTTCACGACGGGCATGTCGGGATACCAGGAATCCGTCACCGATCCGAGCTTCGCGCGCCAGATCGTGACGTTCACGTACCCGCACATCGGCAACTACGGCGTCTGCGAGGGGGCGATGGAGTCCGGCCGGATCTGGGCGCGGGCGGTCATCATGCGCAGCGCGACGAACACCGAGGACGCGCCGACCTCCGAGCGCGGCTGGTGCGACTGGCTCGTGGACTGCGGGATCCCGGCGATCAGCGAGGTCGACACGCGCGCGCTCGTGCGCCACATCCGCGACGCGGGCTCGATGCGCGGCGGCGTGTTCCCCGGCTCGATGGCCGGAGACCCGAGGCGCGCGAGCTGATCGGCGCCGAGCCGCCGATGGCCGGCGCCGACCTCGCCCGCGTCGTGACGCCCGCGACGATGACCGTGCACGGCGGGGAGGACCGGCGGGTCGCGCTCGGGCCCCCGCATCGCGGCGATCGACACCGGCATCAAGTCGTCGATCGTGCGCAACCTCGTCGAGCGCGGCGCGGTCGTCGAGCTGCATCCCTGCTCGGCGAGCGCCGACGAGCTGCTGGCCGGCGACCCCGACGCGATCTTCCTCGCCAACGGACCCGGCGACCCGGCGGCGCTGGACTACATCGTCGACACGCTGCGCGGGCTCGTCGGGCGCAAGCCGGTGTTCGGCATCTGCCTCGGCCACCAGCTCCTGTGCCGCGCCGTCGGCCTGGAGACGTTCAAGCTCCCGTTCGGCCACCGCGGCGCCAACCATCCGGTCAAGGACCTGCAGACCGGCAAGATCGAGATCACGTCGCAGAACCACGGCTTCGCGGTGCTCGGCCCCGGCGGCGAGCGGGCGATCGCCGGCGACGAGCCGGTCCGCTGGGAGACGGACTTCGGCGCCGCCCAGCTCTCGCACATCAACCTCTACGACCGCACGGTCGAGGGGCTGACGCTGCTCGACGTCGCCGGCGGCACGGTCCAGTACCACCCCGAGGCCGGGCCCGGGCCGAACGACTCGCTGTACCTCTTCGACCGCTTCCTCGCGCAGATCGCCGACGCCGCGTAACGATGCCCCGCCGCGACGACATCCAGCGCATCCTCATCCTCGGCTCGGGGCCGATCGTCATCGGCCAGGCGGCCGAGTTCGACTACTCCGGCGTGCAGGCCTGCAAGGTGCTCAAGGAGGAGGGCTACGAGGTCGTCCTCGTCAACTCCAACCCGGCGACGATCATGACCGACCCGGAGTTCGCCGACGCGACGTACGTCGAGCCGCTGCTGGCGGGCCCCGTCGCGCAGGTCATCGCGCGCGAGAAGCCCGACGCGCTGCTGCCGACGCTCGGCGGCCAGACCGCGCTGAACCTCGCCAAGGAGCTGCACGAGAACGGCACGCTCGCCGAGCACGGCGTCGAGCTGATCGGCGCGAACTACGAGTCGATCTGCCGCGCCGAGGATCGCGACCGCTTCCGCCTGACGATGGAGCAGGCCGGCCTGAAGATGCCGCGCAGCGCGATCGCGACGACGATGGCCGAGGCCGAGGATGCGCTGATCGACATCGGCCTGCCGATCATCGTGCGCCCGGCGTACACGCTCGGCGGGCGCGGCGGCGGCATCGCGCGCTCGCCGGAGGAGTTTCGCGCGATCGTCCGCGGCGGCCTCGACGCGTCGCCGATCGGCCAGGTGCTGCTCGACGAGTCCGTGCTCGGCTGGGGCGAGTTCGAGCTGGAGGTCATGCGCGACCACAACGACAACTGCGTGATCGTCTGCTCGATCGAGAACATCGACCCGATGGGCGTCCACACGGGCGACAGCGTCACCGTCGCGCCGCAGCAGACGCTCACCGACCGCCTCTACCAGAAGCTGCGCGACCAGGCCTTCACGGTCATCCGCGCGGTCGGCGTCGAGACCGGCGGCTCGAACGTGCAGTTCGCGGTCGATCCGAAGACCGAGGAGATCATGGTCATCGAGATGAACCCGCGCGTCTCGCGCTCCAGCGCGCTGGCCTCGAAGGCGACGGGCTTTCCGATCGCGAAGATCGCCGCGCGCCTGGCCGTCGGCTACGCGCTGGAGGAGATCGACAACGACATCACGCGCCTGACGCCGGCCTCGTTCGAGCCGGCGATCGACTACGTCGTCGTGAAGATCCCGCGCTTCGCGTTCGAGAAGTTCTCCGGCGTCGACGAGCGCCTGAGCACGCACATGAAGTCCGTCGGCGAGGCGATGGCGATCGGGCGCACGTTCCAGCAGGCGTTCGGCAAGGCGATGCGCAGCCGCGAGCTCGATGCGATCCCGGCGACGAGTGGGCCCCTGGAGGAGCTGCTCACGCGGCTGGAGATGCCGGGGCCCGACCGCTACGACGTCCTGCTCGCGGCGTTCCGCGCGGGCGCCGACCCGGAGGAGATCGAGCGGCGCACGAAGATCGACCTCTGGTTCCTGCGCGAGCTCGCGCAGCTCGCCGCCGACCCCGGCGCGCCGTTCGCCGGCACCCGGACGTTCAAGTCCGTCGACACCTGCGCGGCCGAGTTCGCCGCCGAGACGCCGTACTACTACTCCGCCTGGGAGACACCGTTCCCGCCCGCCCACCCCCAAGCCACCGAGCCGCGCCACGAGGTGCGCCGCGGGGACAAGCCGAGCGTCGTCATCCTCGGCGCCGGCCCGAACCGGATCGGGCAGGGGATCGAGTTCGACTACTGCTGCGTGCACGCGGCGATGACCGTGCGCGCGTCGGGACGCGACGCGGTGATGGTCAACTGCAACCCCGAGACCGTCTCGACGGACTACGACACGTCCGACCGCCTGTACTTCGAGCCGCTGACGCTCGAGGACGTGCTCGGGGTCGTCGAGGTCGAGCAACCCGAAGGCGTGATCGTCCAGTTCGGCGGCCAGACGCCGCTGAAGCTCGCCGCGGGGCTGCAGGAGGCCGGCGTGCCGATCCTCGGCACGAGCGTCGACGCGATCGACCTCGCCGAGGATCGCGGGCGCTTCGGCGCGCTGCTGGAGCGCCTCGGCTACGAGGCGCCGCCGTACGCGACGGCGCACGGCGTGCAGGAGGCGCTCGACGCGAGCGAGGGCGTCGGCTTCCCGCTGCTCGTGCGCCCGAGCTACGTCCTCGGCGGCCGCGCCATGGAGATCGTCTACTCGCCCGAGGATCTCGCCGACTACCTGCGGCGCACCGCCCACGCCTCTGGCGCAGGTGACGCGCGCCAGATCTTCCTGGACCGCTTCCTGGAGAACGCGATCGAGGTCGACGTCGACGCGCTCTGCGACGGCGAGTCGGTCTGGATCGGCGGCATCATGCAGCACGTCGAGGAGGCCGGGATCCACTCCGGCGACAGCGCCTGCGTGCTGCCGCCGCACTCGCTCGGCCCCGAGATGCTCGACGAGATCCGCGCGCACACGCGCGGCATTGCGCGCGGTCTGAACACCGTCGGGCTGATCAACATCCAGTACGCCGTGACGCTGGACGGGCGCCTGTTCGTCATCGAGGCCAACCCGCGCGCCTCGCGGACGGTGCCGTTCGTCTCCAAGGCGATCGGCGTGCCGCTGGCGAAGATGGCCTGCCGGCTCATGCTCGGCGAGCGCCTGGCGGACCTCGGGCTGCCGTCCGAGGCGATGCCGACCGGCCACGTGTCCGTCAAGGAGGCCGTCCTGCCGTTCGACCGCTTCACCGGCTCGGACGCGCTGCTGAGCCCGGAGATGCGCTCGACCGGCGAGGTGATGGGCGTCGCGCGCGACTTCCCGACGGCGTTCGCCAAGGCCCAGGCGGCTGCGGGAGCGCGGCTGCCCAACGAGGGCACGGTCTTCATCACGGTCACGGACGGCGACAAGCCGGGCGCCTACGCGATCGCCTCGCGGCTGGAGGACCTCGGCTTCCGGATCGTCGCGACCACCGGCACGGCGCAGGCGATCCGCGGCATGGGCGCGCGCGTCGACGAGGTGCTCAAGAAGGTCGGCGAGGGCTCGCCGAACGTCGTGGACCTCATCGAGGCCGGCGAGATCGACCTCGTCATCAACACGCCGACCGGCTCGGGCGCGCGCGCCGACGGCTGGGAGATCCGCCGCGCCGCGGTCGCGCGCGGGATTCCGTGCATCACGACGATCTCCGGCGGCCATGCGGCGACGCGGGCGATCACCGCCGCGCGCAGCGGCGAGCCGAAGGTCGTGTCGCTGCAGGAACTGCATCGCGACCGCCTGCGCGTCGGATGAGGACGCTCGCCCCGTTCGGCCGCCGTCGCGTCCGCGTGGCCGGCGCCGGCGACGTCGGCGCCTACCGCGTCCTGCACGCCGCCGATCCCGATGGGCCGGTGCCCGCCGCCGGACAGTTCTACATGCTCGCGGCGGCCGAGCGCTGGGGCGCGGGGGAGGACGAGCGGCCCTACCTGCCGCGCGCCTTCTCGTTCCTGCGCTCGGCATGATGGGCAGCTGAGCTTCATGCTCGAGGACGTCGGGCCCGGGGACGGCGCGGCTCGCGGAGCTCGCGGCCGGCGACGGGCTGTGGCTGACCGGCCCGCTCGGCGTGGGCTTCAGCGGGCCGGTCGACGGCCGCCGCGCCGCTGCTCGCCGGCGGCGGGGTCGGCGTGCCGCCGCTCGCCGCCTGGGCGCACGCGCTCGCCGCCCGCGGCCTGCGCGCGACCGCCGTGCTCGGCTTCCGCGACGCGCACCATGCCGCCGGCGCCGCGCTGCTCCGGGACGGCGACGTGGCGGTCGCGACCGACGACGGCTCCGCCGGCCACCACGGGCTCGTCACGGAGCTGCTCGCGGGCGAGCTGCAGCGCGACCCGCGCGCCGTCGTCTACGCCTGCGGGCCGCCCGCGATGCTCGAGGCCGTGCGGGCGCTGTGCGCCGAACACGACGTCCCGGCGCAGCTCGCGCTCGAGGCCGGCATGGCCTGCGGATTCGGCGCCTGTTACGGCTGCGTCGTCCCGGTCCGCGAGGGCGGCTACGTGCGCCTCTGCGTCGACGGCCCGGTGCTCGACGCGGACTGCCTCGAGGCGGTGCCGAGGACGTCATTGATCGAATTCTGCGGCCTGCTGCTCGCCCATCCGGTCGTCAACGGCTCGGGCACGTTCGACGCGATCGCCGCGCGCCGCGCGTTCGGCGACGCGCTGCTCGACGAGTTCCCGTTCAGTGCGTTCGTCTCCAAGACGATCACGCTGCAGCCGCGCGCCGGCAACCCGCCGCCGCGGCTGTGGGAGGCGCCGGCCGGGATGATCAACTCGATCGGGCTGCCCAACCGCGGCCTGGCGGGCTACCTCGAGCACGACCTGCCACAGCTCGCGCAGCTGCCCGTGCCGCTCGTCACGAACGTCATGGGCTCGACGCAGGACGAGGTCGCGCGGCTCGTCGAGGCCGTCGACGAGCGGCCCGAGATCGCGGCGATCGAGCTCAACGTCTCCTGCCCGAACGTCAAGACCGGGCTGGACATCGGCGCCGATCCCGGCTCGCTGGCCGCGCTCGTGCGCGCCGTCCGCCCGCTCGCCCGCAAGCCGCTCATCGTCAAGCTCACGCCGAACACCGCCGACGTCGCGGCGGTCGCGCAGGCGGCGGAGAGCGAGGGCGCCGACGCCGTCTCGCTGATCAACACGCTGCGGGCGATGGCGCTCAGACCGTCGGGCGCGGCCCCGTGGCTCGGGGGCGGGACCGGCGGATTGTCCGGTCCGGCGATCCGCAACGTCGCGCTCGCGCAGGTCGCGGCTGTCGCGCGCCTGGTGGGCATTCCGATCGTCGGAATGGGGGGTGTCGCGCATGGCTCGCATGCAAAAGACCTGATTTCTGTCGGTGCAACGCTCGTTGCCGTCGGCACCGAGAACTTCCGCGACCCGCGCGCTGCGACGCGAATAGCAGCGGAACTGAAATCCCTGCAAATTGGGGCATCACCTTCAAGCACCATGAACGCATCTGAAGCTCGACTTGAGGTTGACGTGAATTGTGCGGATTCGTGAAGATTCGGCTTGCGACCCCGTTGTGAAGATGCAAGGATCGGCGCGTCAGATGCCGCCGGCCCCGAACACTGTCACGAAGCATTCAGCGGCGCCTGAACGCTCGCTCACCCAGCGACTGGACGCGCTCAACCGAGCCAATCTCGTCCGCACCCGGCGCGCGAAGCTCAAGAAGGACCTCAAGGCCGGCCGCTGCTCGATCCACACGCTGCTGCTGGATCCGCCGGACTACATCGAGACCGCGAAGGTCTTCGACATGCTGCTCGCGGTGCCCAAGTACGGGCGCGTGAAGGTCAACAAGGTCCTCACGCAGTGCCGGATCTCGCCGAGCAAGACGATCGGCGGGCTGTCCGAGCGCCAGCGCGACGAGCTCGTCAGGCTCCTGCGCCGCTAGCTCCGCGCCGTGCCGCGCGCGGTCGTCATCACCGGCCCGTCAGGCGTCGGCAAGGGAACGCTGATCCGCTCGCTGCAGTCGCGCATGCCCGAGCTGCAGCTCTCCGTGTCGGCGACGACGCGGCGGCCGCGAACCGGCGAGACGCAGGGCGTCGACTACCACTTCATGGCGCCGGAGGAGTTCGAGCAGCACGTCCTCGCGGGCGACTTCGTCGAGCACGCCGACTACGCCGGGGCCCGCTACGGCACCCTGCGCTCGGAGCTGCAGACGCGCAGCGCGACCGGCGCCCCCGTCGTGCTGGAGATCGAGGTCCAGGGCGCGCGCCAGGTACGCGAGACGATGCCCGAGGCGGTGCAGGTCTTCATCGCGCCGCCGTCGCTGGACGCCCTGCGCGCGCGCCTCGTCGGTCGCGGCACCGATGCGCCCGAGCAGGTCCGGGCGCGGCTGCGGACCGCGGAGGAGGAGCTCGCCGCGCAGCACGAGTTCGCCCGCGTCGTCGTCAACGACCGGCTCGAGGACGCCGTCGAGGAGCTGGTCGACATCGTGCGCGCGACGACCGCGGCCGGGTAGCGCGGTACCCTGGGTGCATGATCTCTCCCCGCATCGACCGCCTCCTCGAGAACGTCGACTCCAACTACGCCTCCGTTCTCGTCGCGGCCAAGCGCGCCCGGCAGATCAACTCCTACTACCACAACCTCGGCGAGGGCACGTTCGACGAGTTCCCGCCGCCGATGGTCGACACCGGCTCCAAGAACTACCTCACGATCGCCCTCGAGGAAGTCGCGGCCGGGAAGATCAAGTACCAGTACCGCTAGACCGCTGACATGGCCCGGATCCTGCTCGGCGTCAGCGGCGGGATCGCCGCATACAAGGCGCTCGAGCTCGTGCGCCTGGCCACAGCGGCAGGGCACACGGTCCGGGCGATCCAGACGCCCGCCAGCCAGCGCTTCGTCGGCGCCGCGTCGTTCGCCGCGCTGACCGGCGCGCCCGTCCTCACCGACGAGTTCGAGCGCGACCCGGCACGCGGCGCCTTCCCCGACCAGGCGCCGCCCGAGCACGACCCGCTCAGCCACCTCGAGCTCGTCCGCAACGCCGACATCCTCGTCGTCGCCCCGGCGTCCGCGAACACGATCGCCAAGCTCGCCGCCGGCCTCGCCGACAACCTCCTGACGAGCGCCGCGCTCGCTGCGACGTGCCCGCTGCTCGTCGCGCCCGCGATGAACAACCACATGTGGGAGCACCCGGCGACGCGGGCCAACGTCGCGCTGCTGCGCTCGCGCGGCGCGACGGTGCTCGAGCCCGGCAGCGGGCGGCTGGCGTCCAAGGGCGAGCAGGGCGCCGGGCGCCTGCCGGAGCCGAGCGCGCTGCTGGAGGCGATCGAGGCGCTGGCGGTGCCCGCCGCGCCGGCGCCGCTGCCGGACCTCGTCGGCCTGCGCGTCGTCGTGACCGCGGGCGGCACGCGCGAGCCGATCGACGCCGTGCGCTTCGTCGGCAACCGCTCCTCCGGGCGGATGGGATTCGCGCTGGCGAGCGAGGCCGCGGCGCTCGGCGCCGCCGTGACGGTCGTCGCGGCGAACGTCGCGCTGCCGCGCGACGAGCGCGTGACCTACATCGACGTCGAGACCGCCGCGCAGCTGCAGCAGGCCTGCGCGGTCGCGTTCGAGGCGGCGGACGTGCTGTTGATGGCGGCGGCGGTCGCCGACTTCCGCCCGGCGCGCAGCTTCGCGGGAAAGCTCAAGAAGGCCGACGACGAGCGCATGCGCGTCGAGCTCGAGCGCACGCCCGACATCCTCTCCGGCCTCGCCGCCGCGCGCCGCGACGACCAGACCGTCGTCGGCTTCGCCGCCGAGCACGGCGCGGGCGCGCTGCGCTACGGGCGCGAGAAGCTCGCCCGCAAGCGGCTGGACGCGGTCGTCGTCAACGACGTCTCGCGGACGGACATCGGCTTCGACGCATCCCACAACGAGGTCACGATCCTCACCGAGCGCGGTGAAACGCACATCGCGCGCGCGTCGAAGCCGGAGATCGCGCGGGCCGTGCTCGACGTCGTCGTGGCGCTGCGCGCCGGGGCGGGTTCGGGGGCGCAGTCGCCCGAGCCGGCGGGGCCTGCGGCGTAGCGCGTCGCTCAGCGGCGCGCGTGACGCGCGGCGCTTGTGAACAGCATCGATGAGGAGTGCGGAGGGCCGGGCGTGCGGGTGCTCCCGCGAGTCGCGCTTCGGGACGGGGTCGTGCGGGTTATCGGCCTATTTGGCGTGAAACCGCAGGACCCCATGGCGCCGGCGACCATCGTGTCGCTTTCTGATCCATATCCGATCACAAGACGACACGATCGACCCGGGGGTGCGATCGCAGGAACGCCCGGGCGCTGAAACACCCACTCCGTCATCGATGCTGTTCGCCCGCGCTTCGTGCCGCCACGGCCGCACGAGTCGCGCGGCGTGTCCGCGGCTGCGAGGATTGATCGCGATGGATCGCGCGGGCATCGAACGGCTCACGGATGCGGAGGTCGACGCCGCCGGCGTGCTCGCGCGGCGGGTGGCGCAGAACGTCGCGCAGGCCGCCGAGGTTCGCGCCGACGTGCTCGAGCACCTGATCGTCGCGGTGCTCGCCGAGGGCCACGCGCTCATCGAGGACCTGCCCGGCGTCGGCAAGACGACGCTCGCCCGCGCGCTCTCGCGCTCGCTCGATCTCGAGTTCGCGCGGATCCAGTGCACCGCCGACCTGCTGCCGGCCGACGTCGTCGGCACGAACGTCTTCAACCAGCGCGAGAGCCGCTTCGAGTTCCGGCCGGGGCCGATCTTCGCCAACGTCGTCCTCGTCGACGAGATCAACCGCGCCTCGCCGAAGACGCAGTCGGGCCTGCTGGAGTGCATGCAGGAGCGGCGCGTCACCGTCGACGTCCACACGCACGAGCTCGCGCGCCCGTTCCTCGTGCTCGCGACGCAGAACCCGATCGAGTACGAGGGCACGCTACCCGCTGCCCGAGGCGCAGGTCGACCGCTTCATGGTGCGCCTGTCGCTGGGCTATCCCGACGCCGCGGGCGAGGCGCACATGCTCGCCGCGCACGAGGCCGGCGACCGCGTCGCGCAGCTCGAGCCGGTCGCCACCGCCGCCGACCTGCTCGCCACGCAGGACGCCGCCACCCGCGTGCGCGCGTCCGAGCCGCTGCGGCGCTACATCGTCTCCCTGCTCGGCCAGACGCGCGACGATCCGCGCGTCGAGCTGGGCGCGAGCCCGCGCGCTGGGCTGCTGCTCCTGCGCGCCGCCAAGGCGCACGCGCTGCTGAAGGGCCGCGACCACGCGATCCCCGACGACGTGCAGCGGATGAGCGAGTCCGTGCTCGCGCACCGCATCGTGCTCGCGCCGGACGCGTTCGAGACGACCGGCGCGCGGATCGTCGCCGACGCGGTGGCCGCGACGCCGGCCTTGTAGCGAGGACGGGCGATGACGGCTGCCATGTACGCCACGACGAGCGACGGCGGGCAGGCGTAGCTCGTGCGACGCGCCCGTGCCACCGCCCTGCTCGCGATCGCGTTCGGGCTGGCCGCGGCGCTCTTCGACACCGAGCCGCTGTGGGTGCCGGCCGCCACGCTCGCGCTCATCGCGCTCGCCAGCGCGGCGTGGGTCGGGCTCGGCGCGCGCGGCGTGCACGTCAAGCGCACGCTCGGCGCCCGCCGCGTGATGGAGGACGAGCCGGTCACGATCCTGCTCGACGTGAGCGCCGGGCGCCTCGGCCTTCCGCCCGCGACGGTCGCCGACGCGCTGCTGCCGGCGCCCGTGCCGCTGCGGACCGGCGCGCGCGGCGGCCAGGTGCGCATCGAGGCGCGCTTCGCGCGCCGCGGGCGCCGCGTCCTCGCGCTGCCGCGCGTGCTCGTCGGCGATCCGCTCGGCCTCGCGACGCGCGAGGTCAGCGCGGCGGCGTCGGCCGCCGACGACGAGCTGCTCGTCCTGCCCCGGATCGAGCCGATCGTCGCCGCGCCCGGCGGCGGCGAGGCGACGCGGATCGCGCGCCGTGGCCGGCTCGCGCTCGGCGCCGAGACGGAGCTCGACGGGATCCGGCCGCTGCGCGACGGCACGCCCGCGTCGCGGATCTTCTGGCCCGCCGTCGCACGCGGCGCCGACCCGCAGGAGCGCTTCCTCGCGACGGCGAGCGAGAGCCGCCCGCTCGTCGTGCTCGACCCGCGCGGCGGCGCGAGCGAGGAGGCCCTCGACGCCGCCGTCCGCGCCGCCGCCTCGCTCGCCCGGGCGCTCGCCGGCGCGGGCGGCTGCAGCGTGCTGCTGCCCGGCGACCGCCGCCCGAGCGACCTCGGGGAGACGCTCGCGGGCTGGGCGCAGCTGCACGCGCGCCTGGCGCTCGTCGGCCCCGGGACCGGACCGTCGCTTGCGAGCATCGCGCAGCGGCGCGGGCCGATCGTCTTCGTCAGCGCCCAGATGCGCGCGCGGATGCCGCAGGCGCTCGGGCCGGCGCAGGGCGCGATGCGCGTGCTCGTCGTGCCGGGCGTGCTGCCCTCGCGCCACGCGGCGTTCGCCGTCGCCGGCTGCAGCGGCTACGTCCTGAGCGGATCGCGAGCGCGCGCCGGCCGCGCCGCGCGCCCCGCCCAGCGGAGCCCGGCGTGAGCGCGCCGCCCGCTGTCGCCCCGCGCGCGGCGGCGCCGCCCACGCCCACGCCAACGCCGCAGCCGCCGGGCCCACGGGCGCGCTGCTGCCGGCCCACGTCGCGCGGACGATCGGCTTCGTGGCGCTCGCCGGGTTCGGCGCGCTGCAGTGGGCGAGCATGGTCCGCCCGGCGGCGTCCGACGCGCTGCTCGGCTGCGTCCTGGCGTCCTCGGCCACCGGCGTGGCGCTGAGCGCCGTCGCGCGCCGCCGGCCCGCGGCGCGCGTGCGGCTCGCTGCGACGCTGCTCGCCGCCGGCGTGCTGCTCGTCGTCGCGCTCGCTCGCGGCCGGCGTCCCCGGACGCCTGTTCGCCCCGCGCGGATGGGACGACCTCGCCGCCGGGATCGGCCAGGGCCTCGGCGCCGTCTCGACGGTGCGCACGCCGTACGGCGGCCTCGACGAGTGGACGCGGATCGTGCTCATCCTCGGCGGCGGCGCCGTCACCGCCGCGGCCGCGCTGCTCGCCTTCGTCCCGCGCCGCGGCGGCGCGTTCGGGTTCCCCGCCGCGGCCGCGATCGCGCTCGGCGCGCTCTACACCGTCCCGGTGATGCAGCACGACCTGCGGTTGCCGTGGTTCGCCGGCCTCGCGTTCACGCTGCTGCTCGCGAGCTTCCTCTGGCTCGAGCGCGTCGAGCGGCGCAGCGCCGCTCTGGCGGCGGCCGTCGTCGCCGTCGCGGCGCTCGGCGGCTACGTCGCGGCGCCGGCCCTCGACCGCGACCGTGCGCTGCTGGACTACGAGGAGCTCGCCCAGTCGCTGAGCCCGTCCGCGACGACGCAGTACCGCTGGAACCACGACTACGGACCGCTGGACTGGCCGCGCGACGGCCGCGAGGTGCTGCGCGTGCGCGCGCAGCAGCGGTCGTACTGGAAGGCCGTCAACCTCGTCGCGTTCGACGGCGTGCGCTGGGTGCAGGACACCGGCCAGGAGCAGGATGCGCTGGAGACCGACACCTTCGGGCACCGCGACTGGGTGCAGCGGATCCGGGTGACGATGCGGGCCCTGCGCACGCAGCAGTTCGTCGCCGCCGGCTCGACGCTCGACATCCTCGACAGCCCGCGGGCGGCGACGAGCATCACCCCCGGCGTCTACGAGAGCACGGGCGAGCCCCTGCGCCGCGGCCACGCCTACCGCGCCGTCGTCTACACGCCGCGGCCGACGAGCGCGCAGCTGCGGGCCGCGCCCGCCGCGTACCCGCCCGCGCTGCCGCGCGAGTACGACGTCATGCGCGTTCCGGTGGCGGGGACCAGCGGTCACCCGATGATCGCGTTCCCGCGCTGGAACGAGCCCGGCGTACCGCGGATCGTCGGCTCCGGCGGAGACGACGCCCGCGGCGTGCTCGCCGCGTCGCCCTACGGGCGCGTCTATGCGCTCGCGCGCCGCCTGCGCGCGAGCGCCGCGACGCCGATCGCGTACGTCCGCGCGGTCGAGCGCTACCTCGAGCGCGGATTTCGCTACAGCGAGACGCCGCCGCCCAGCCGCGCGCCGCTCGCCGACTTCCTGCTGCGCGACCGCGCCGGCTATTGCCAGCAGTTCTCGGGCGCGATGGCGCTGCTGCTGCGCATGGGCGGCGTGCCCGCGCGCGTCGCCAGCGGCTTCTCGCCCGGCATCCTGGACGCCGAGCGGCGCGAGTACGTCGTGCGCGACGTCGACGCGCACTCGTGGGTCGAGGTCTTCATGCCGGGCATCGGCTGGGTGACGCGCGACCCGACGCCCGCCGACTCGCCCGCCCGCGCGCAGACCGCCGACCTCGCCGCCGGCAACCAGGACGACGCCGTCACGTTCGCGGGCAGCGAGCGGGCGCTCGGCCGCGTCCCAGACGCCGGCGTCGCGGACCTGCCGGCGACCGCCGCCGGCGGCGACGGCGGCCCGAGCGCGCTCGCCGTGATCGGCGGCGTGCTGCTGGCGCTCGCGGTCGCCGCGGGCGCGGCGCTGCTCGTGCGCCGGCCTGCGGCGCGCGCGCATGCGGGCCGCCGGCGACGGCCTCGACGCCGATCTCGCCGAGCTGCTGCGCGCACTGCAGCGCAGCGGCCGCGCCCCGCCGCCGCAGCTGACGCTCGACGCGCTCGGCCGCCGCCTCGCGGGCACGCCCGCCCAGGACTACGTCCGCACGCTCGCCGACGCGCGCTACGGCTACGGCCGCGCCCGGCCGACGCGCGCCCAGCGTGCCGCGCTGCGTCGCGAGCTCGGCGACGGCCTCGGCCGGCGCGGGCGGCTGCGCGCCTGGTGGGCGCTGCCGCCGAAGCTCACGGCCTGATCCCCTCGTCGCCCAGACGCTGGCTGCGTATCCTCGAAACAGATGCCGTCCGACGACGTGTACGACCTCTTCCAGAACGGGACGCGCCTGCTCGAGGAGCGCGACTACCACGCCGCCGCCGTGCCGCTGGGCCGCGCCCGCGACCTCGAGCCCGACAAGACCTCGATCCGCGAGGCGCTCGGCCGGGCGCTGTTTCGGCTCCCAGCGCTACGCCGAGGCCGCCGCGGAGTTCGAGGCGATCGTCGAGCGCGCGCCGACGAACGACTACGCGCTGTTCTGCCTCGGCCGCTCGCTGCAGCAGCTCGGCCGCCACCAGGAGGCGCGCAAGCCGCTCGCGCTCGCCTGCTGCCTGCGGCCGGAGCGCAGCGACTACCGCCTGTACCGGGATCGGTCGCGCGCGCGGCTCGCGTAGGCTCCTGAGCGAATGGGGGGATGGGGGCTGCTGCCGATCGTGTTCGCCGCCGGCGCCATGGCGGCGCTCGGCGCACCGGCGCCTGCGCGCGCGGCGACCGCGGGCTCTGACCTCACGAAGCTCAACTACCGCGCCGGCCGCGGCGAGATGAACAACGTCGTGCTCACGTGGGAGGGACCGACGGTCAGCGTGCGCGACTCCGGAGCGCCGCGCGTCTTCGGTTGCGTCCCGGAGGGCCCCAACGAGGTTCGCTGCTCGGCGCCGGTGCCCAACCCGCTCATGGCGTTCAGGGGCTGCGACGGCTGCACGGCGCTGATCTCCACCGGCGACGGCAACGACACCGCACAGGTCGTGCACGCGCCGGACGACGGCCTCGACGTGCGGCTCTCCGGCGGCCCCGGCAACGACACGCTGTCCTCCGACGCCGTCCTCGGCGCCGTGCTGGGCGACGCGGGCAACGACACGCTCACCGGGCACGATCTCGAAGGCGGGCGCGGCAACGACCGCCTGCTCGGGACCGAAGCCGACGACGACGAGCTGCTCGGCGGGCCGGGCGCCGACGCGATCACGGGCAACGGCGGCGTCGACACGGCGAGCTATCGCGACCGCAGCGAGCCGGTCCGCGTCACGCTCGACAGGCTCGCCAACGACGGCGCCGTCGGCGAGCGCGACAACGTCCAGACCGAGAACGTCACCGGCGGCTCCGGCGACGACGTCGTGATCGGCGACGCCGGCGCCAACGAGCTCGGCAGCAGCACCGGCGGCGACGACCAGCTCAGCGGCCGCGGCGGACCGGACACGCTGATCGGCGGACCCGGCCGCGACACGCTCAAGGGGGGCACCGGCAACGACACCCTGCTGTCGTTCTCCAACCAGCCCGGCGTCATCGACGTCGTGCAGTGCGGCGCCGGCGAGGACATCGCGCAGGCCGCGCCGCAGGACCACGTCGCGCCGGACTGCGAGCACGTGTACTACGGCGGCACCCCGATCCCGCGCCTGAGCATCGACGGCCCCGGGCTGGTGCGCGCGCGCGGGGGCATGGTCGCGCTCAAGGTCACGGCGCGCTCCGAGGAGTCGGGCGCGCAGTCCGCTCCCGCCAGCCCGCCGCCGAAGGGCCCGAGGATCCTCGCGAGCGCGACGCTGCAGGCGCTGCGCGGCAAGCCCGGCGGCGTGCTCGCGCGCGGGCGGCTCGCCGCGTTCTCGGCGCCCGGCACGACGCCGCTCAGGCTGCGGCTGAGCAGGCGCGCACGGCACGAGCTCGCGCGCTGGGGCGGGATGCGGATGCGCCTCACGATCACCGCACACGACGCCGACGGCAACGCGAGCCTCACGCGGCGCATCCTCGTCGTACGCCGCTGAAGCCCGCGACCGCGCGCCGGCAGCCTCGGCCGGGACCTGGGGGGCGGTGCTAGACTCGGCCTACAGCTTTCGCTCCGGCTTCGGGCCGGAAGTCGTACCGAAAGTGGGCGCCCGCCCGCTTTTTTTGTGGCCGTGAGGAGGTTTCAGTGCGCACCATCCAGACAGATATCGAGGCCCGGCTCGCAGCCAGCGAGCCCGATGTCGAGGTCCTGCTCGCGGAGATCGTGGGCGGCTCGACGGTGCGTCTGTTCATCGACCATCCCGACGGCGTGACGCTCGCCCTCTGCGAGCGCGTCACCAAGGCGCTGCCGGATGTGCGCGAGCGCTACGCGCTCGAGGTCTCCTCGCCGGGGACCGAGCGCCCGCTCTCCAAGCCACAGCACTTTCACCGCTACCTCGGCCGCCGCGCGCGGGTTCGTACGAGGGATGCAGTCGACGGCCACAAGTCGTTCACGGGCGAGCTCGTCGGTGCGTCGGAAGACGCCGTGACGATCGCAGCCGAGAGCGGCGTCGTCGCCATCCCGTACGCCGAGATCCACCGTTCCAACCTCATCGAGGAGTAGCCATATGTCACGCGAGATCCTTGATGCGATGACCGTTCTCGGCCGGGAGAAGGGCATCGCCCCCGAGAAGCTCCGGCTCGCGCTCGAGGACGCGCTGCTCTCCGCCTACAAGAAGCAGCCCGACAGCGCGAAGTACGCGCGCGTCGAGCTCGACCCCGAGACCGCCGACTTCCGCGTCATCGAGCTGATCATCCCCGAGCGCCTGGAGGCGCACCTCATCGTCGAGACGATCGACGAGGGCACCGTGTACGACCCCGAGACGGGCGACATGGTCGAGCCCACCGATCCCGAGATCGACCCGGCGAAGTTCGAGGAGTACAAGGACCAGATCGACGAGCGCGACGTCACGCCCGGCGACTTCGGCCGGATCGCCGCGCAGACGGCCAAGCAGGTCATCCTGCAGCGCATCCGCGAGGCCGAGCGGGACATGATGTTCGAGGAGTACCGCGACCGCGTCGGCGAGCTGATCACCGGCATCGTCCAGCAGTCCGACAGCCGCTACACGCTCGTGCAGCTGCGCGAGCGCGTCGAGGCGCTGCTGCCGAAGTCCGAGCAGGTCGACGGCGAGCGCTACGACCACTCGCAGCGCGTCAAGGCCGTCATCAAGGAGGTCTCGCCGTCGACGAAGGGCCCGTCGATCATCGTCAGCCGGCGCGACCCCGAGCTCATCAAGAAGCTCTTCGAGCTCGAGGTCCCGGAGATCGCCGACGGCCTCGTCGAGATCGCCAACGTCGCCCGCGAGCCGGGCTACCGCTCGAAGATCGCGGTCGTCTCGCACGCCGACGGCGTCGATCCGGTCGGCGCCTGCGTCGGCCCGCGTGGATCGCGCGTGCGGATGGTCGTCTCCGAGCTGCGCGGCGAGAAGATCGACATCATCCCCTACAACGACGAGCCCGCCCGCTTCGTCGCCAAGGCGCTCAGCCCGGCGCGCGTGCGCGAGGTGCTCGTCGACGACGACGGCAAGCAGGCGACGGTCATCGTGCCCGACGACCAGCTCTCGCTCGCGATCGGCCGCGAGGGCCAGAACGCGCGCCTCGCCGCGCGCCTCACCGGCTGGCGGATCGACATCAAGTCCGAGAGCGAGTTCGCCGCCGAGGAGCAGGAGTCCGGCTACGAGGAGGAGGAGACGCAGGGTCGCTGCGCCGCCGTCATGTCGACCGGCCGGCGCTGCCCGAACGCCGCGCTGCCGGGCTCGCGCTACTGCGGCCTGGACTCCCACCAGGCGCTCGCCAACCAGCCGACCGACAAGGTGCCCGCGGCCGAGGCCGATGCCGTTCCCGCGCCGGTCGAGGTGCCGTCCGAGGACGCGCTCGACGAGGTCGTCGAGGGCACCTCATAGCGCGGCCGAGCGATGCCGCCGGTGTCCACGCCGAGCAGCCGCGGGCGGTCGTAGCAGCCGCCCCGCAGCGTCGCTGCGTCGGCTGCGGCGCGCGCGCGGACAAGGACCGGCTGCAGCGCTTCGTCCTCGTCGACGGGCGCCTGCAGGCCGATCCCGAGCAGCGCCGCCCGGGACGCGGCGCGTACGCCTGCGACGAGGCCTGCGCGCGGCGCGCGCTGGCCCGCGGCGGCTTCGCCCGATCGTTCCGGCAGGCGGTGCCAACCGACTCCGACCTTCTACACTGGCCTTAGATGGCAAAAGTCCGCGTTCACGAGCTCGCCAAGGCCCACGACATGTCCGCCCAGGACGTGCTCGACAAGCTGCGCAAGGCCGGTATCAAGGTCAAGGCCCCCGCGTCGGCGGTCGACGAGGACCAGGCGAAGGCCGCGATCGAGGGCCGGCCGCTGCCGTCCAACGGCGCCGCCGCCAAGCCCGCCGAGAAGGCGCCCAAGCCCGCGCCGAAGCCGCCGACCGTGCGCCGCGCACCGCCGGCCCCGCCGGCTGCGTCGGACCGCGTCGCCGCGGCCGCGCAGCGCCCGCGCCAGTCGCCGCCCGCCGCCAAGCCGCCGGCTCCGCCCGCGGCCTCCGGCAAGAAGCGCGCCTGCGCAGCCGGCCACCCCTGATCCCGCACCCGCTCCCGCGACGCCCGCCGCCGACGGCGAGCCCGCCAAGCACCGTCCGACGCGCTCCTCGCTCGCCGGTGAGCGCGCGCCCGGCGCCGCCGGCCCCGGCGGCCGCCGCCGCGTCGTCATCGACTCGCAGGCCTCGCGCCGCACGCCCGGCCAGCAGCAGCAGCCGCCGCGCCGCCAGCGCCGCGGGCGCCGCCGCCGCGGCACGTACGACGACACCGTCGCGCCGCTCAACGAGGCCGCCGCGACCCACACCGACCTCGTCCGCATCAACTCCGGCTCGACGGTGAAGGACATCGCCGAGTCGATGGGCGTGCCCGTCCCGGACATCATCAAGAAGCTCATGATGCTCGGCGAGATGGCGACGCTCACGCAGACGCTGTCCGACGAGGCCGTCGGCGTCCTGGCCGAGGAGTTCGGCAAGGAGGTCGAGATCGTCCATGCCGCCGACGAGGTCGAGAGCGAGCCCGTCTACGAGGACGCCGACGAGGACCTCAGCGACCGCCCGCCGGTCGTGACGATCATGGGCCACGTCGACCACGGCAAGACGTCGCTGCTGGACGCGATCCGCCAGACCGAGGTCGTCAAGGGCGAGGCCGGCGGCATCACGCAGCACATCGGCGCCTACCAGGTCCACCACAACGGCAAGCTCGTCACCTTCCTCGACACGCCGGGCCACGAGGCGTTCACCGCGATGCGCGCCCGCGGCGCCCGCGTGACCGACATCGCCGTCATCGTCGTCGCCGCCGACGACGGCGTGAAGCCGCAGACCGACGAGGCGATCGACCACGCCAAGGCGGCCGACGTCCCGATCGTCGTCGCGGTCAACAAGATCGACAAGGAGGGCGCGGACCCGACCCGCGTGCGCACCGAGATGACGACCCGCGGCCTGCAGCCGGCCGAGTGGGGCGGCGAGACGGAGTTCGTCGACGTCTCGGCGAAGACGAGGGTCGGCCTCGAGGACCTGCTCGACACGCTGCAGGTCGTCGCCGAGCTCGAGGACCTCAAGGCCAACGCGAGCGCGCCGGCGTCCGGCGTCGTCGTCGAGTCCAAGCTCGACCCGGGCCGCGGCCCCGTCGTCACCGTCCTCATCCAGCGCGGCACGCTGCGCGTCGGCGACGCGCTCGTCGCGGGCGCCAACTGGGGCCGCGTGCGCGCGCTGAACGACTTCACCGGCGACCGCGTCAAGGAGGCCGTCCCGGGCGACCCGATCGAGGTGCTCGGCTTCGACGGCGTTCCCGAGGCCGGCGAGTACGTCCGCGCGGTCGAGAACGACCGCCGCGCGCGGCAGATCGCGCACGAGCGCGAGCAGCGCCTCAAGCAGGAGCAGCACGCCCGCCGCTCGGGTCGCAAGCGCTCGCTGGAGGACGTCTTCAAGGAGATCCAGGCGGGCGAGCTCAAGGAGCTCAACCTGCTCGTCAAGGCCGACGTCGCCGGCTCCGCCGAGGCGCTGCAGGACGAGATCGCCAAGCTGCCGCAGGACGAGGTGTCGGTGAACATCATCCGCAGCGGCGTCGGCGGCATCAACGAGTCCGACGTCATGCTCGCCGCCGCGTCCGACGCGATCATCATCGGCTTCAACGTGCGCCCCGTCGGCGACGCGCGCGCCGTCGCCGAGCGCGAGGGCGTCGAGGTCCGCAACTACTCGGTCATCTACAAGGTGCTCGACGAGCTGCGCGCCGCGATGGAGGGCATGCTCGAGCCCGACGAGGTCGAGGACTCCGTCGGCACCGTCGAGATCCGCCAGATCTTCCGCGCCTCGAAGATCGGCGTCATCGCCGGCTCCTACGTCACCGACGGCAAGATCACGCGCGGCGCCCGGACGCGCCTCGTGCGCGACGGCACGATCGTCTACGACGGCGAGATCGCGTCGCTGCGGCGCCTCAGCGACGACGTGCGCGAGGTCGCGGCAGGCTTCGAGTGCGGCATCGTGCTGCGCAACTTCCAGGACATCAAGGAAGGCGACGTGCTCGAGGTCTACGAGACGCGCAAGGTCGATCGCGCACTGGCGTAGCGGATCACTCGTGTCCGAGGACGCGTACGTCGCGCTGCTGCTCGTCCACCTGCACTTCCCGGACGCAGGCTCGTTGAAGGCCAAGCGCAAGGACCTGTCGTCCGTGAAGGCGCAGCTGCACGGCCGCATGGGCGTCACCGTGGCCGAGGTCGGACACCAGGACCTGTGGCAGCGATCGACGCTCGCGGCGGCGCTCACCGGCGGCTCGATCGGGCTGCTCGACAGCGCCACCGACCGCGTCGAGCGCTTCCTCCTGGAGCGCTTCCCGGAGACCTGCCGCGTCGAGCGAACGGTCAGGTCGTTCGAGGACGTTTGGGACTAGCATGAGCGCCGATCGCATGCGACGCGTCGACGAGGCCGTCAGGCAGGTTCTGTCCGATGCCGTCGCGCAGGACCTGCAGGATCCACGAATCGGTTTCGTCACGATGACGAGCGTCAAGACAACTTCAGATCTTCGCCATGCCCGCGTGTACGTCAGCGTCCTCGGAAACGACGAGGAGCGCGGCGCGACGCTGGCCGGACTGCAGTCCGCGCACGGGGCCCTGCAGCGCCGCCTCGCGCGCGAGCTGCGGATGAAGCGCACGCCGACGCTCGAGTTCGTCTACGACGAGACGACCGATCGCGCGATGCATCTCGAGGAGATCCTTCGCCGCGAGGCCCGGGAGACGTGACCATCGCCGAGACGACCGCAAGCACGCGTGACGAGGTCCTCGTCGCGCTGCGCGGAGGCGAGCGCTTCCTGCTCGTCACGCACGAGAACCCCGACGGCGACGCGCTCGGCTCGCTCGTCGCGATGCAGGGCGTGATGCACGCGCTCGGCAAGGACTCGGTGATGTTCATCGGGCGCGACGAGTTCCCGCTGCCCTACGAGTACGCGTTCTTCCAGTTCGACGGGCTCGTCAGCGACGTGCCCGCCGACGTCGCGCAGCGCACGATCGTCTTCCTGGACTGCGGCAACTTCGACCGCAACGCCGTCGAGGTCGGCGACGCGCCGATCCTCAACCTCGACCACCACCACGACAACACGCACTTCGGCACGATCAACCACGTCGTCCCGGAGGCGTCGTGCACCGCGGAGATCGTGTGGGACCTCCTGCGGGCGCTCGACGTCCCGCTCACCGCGCAGATCGCCGAGGCGCTCTACGTCGGGCTCGTCACCGACACCGGGCGCTTCATGTACGAGAACACCGGCCCGGCGGCGCACGTCATGGCGGCCGATCTCATCGAGGCCGGCGTCGACGTGCACGACATCTACCGCCGCCTGTACGAGGGCGTCCCGGAGCCCAAGCTCGCGCTCCTGACGCGCGCGCTCAGCCGCGTGCAGCGCTTCGACGGCGGCCGCCTGACGTTCGCCCGCCTCACCCGCGAGGACTTCCTCGAGACCGGCGCCGAGGAGTCCTACACCGAGGGGATCATCGATCACCTGCGCGCCGTCGAGGGCACGAAGGTCGCCGCGCTCGCCCGCGAGCTGACGGGCGACGATCGCGGCGGCGCCTCGAAGGTCTCGCTGCGCGCGACCGACGGCGCGGTCGACGTCTCGCGCATCGCGCGTGTCCAGAGCGGCGGCGGGCACCGCCAGGCGGCGGGCTTCGCGACCGAGATGGCGCCCGACGAGCTCGTCGCGTTCCTGCGCCGGGAGGTTTCCGCGCAGCTCGGCGGGTAGTGACTGCTGACAGATGCGCTGCCGTCAGACACCGAGGAGGGAGCTGTAGATGGAAGCCTCACAAGAGGAGCCGCTGCCGGGCAGGTGCAGGGACTGGAGGGCCCTCCTGGGGCCGGGGGTCGT
Organism: uncultured Solirubrobacteraceae bacterium; assembly: GCA_963727785.1. GTDB lineage: Bacteria > Actinomycetota > Thermoleophilia > Solirubrobacterales > Solirubrobacteraceae > CADCVQ01. The sequence continues at coordinate 98,464 of CAVSHS010000001.1, read as the reverse complement.
CGTCGTCGACTGCTGGGTGACGTTCCCGTCGGCCGGCTGGAAGATGGAGCTCGTCAAGGCCGACGAGCAGGGCGACGATCCCGAGGAGCTCGTCCTCGAGCGCGTCGTGACGTACCCGGAGGGCTACCAGCCGCCGGTGACCCGCGGCCTCGAGGTCCACTGGGAGGAGCCGACCGACGTCGAGTACAAGACCGTCACGATCATGCCCGACGGGATCACGCTCGAGGTCGCCGACCGGCGCAACGCGCCGCCGCTGAACGCCGAGTAGACGGCCCGCGGAGGGCGCTGCCCGGGCTTGCGTAGCCTGGGGCGCGTGTCCGACGGCGTCCTGCTCATCGACAAGCCCGCCGGGAAGACCTCGCACGACATCGTCGCGGCGGTGCGCCGGGACTCGGAACCCACCGCGGCCGCCGCGTCGGCCACGCCGGCACGCTGGACCCGTTCGCGACCGGCCTGCTGCTCGTCCTCGTCGGCCGCGCGACGCGCATCCAGCGCTACCTCATGGCGCTGCCCAAGCGCTACGAGACCGTCGCGCGCCTCGGCCACACCTCCAGCACCGGCGACACCGACGGCGAGATCACCGCGACCGGCCGCATCCCGCCCGACCCGCCCGACCTGCCGACGGGCGAGCTGCTGCAGCGCCCGCACGCCTACAGCGCGGTGAAGGTCGGCGGCCGGCGCGCCTACGAGCTGGCGCGCGCGGGCGAGGAGGTGCAGCTCGACGCCCGCCCGATCACGGTCTACCGCTTCGAGCAGCAGTGGCGCGAGGACGACCGCGCCGCGTTCGCGATCGAGTGCTCCGCCGGCACGTACGTGCGCACGCTCGTCGCCGACCTCGGCGACGCGTACTGCGAGCAGCTGCGGCGCACGGCGATCGGCCCGTTCGAGCTCGCCGACGCCGACCCGGCGCGGCTGCACCCGCTCGCCGAGGTGCTCGGGCGCATCCTGCCGGCCGTGCGCCTGGACGTCGACGACGCGCGCCGCGCTGGCCACGGCTCCGCCGTGGCGGCGCAGGGGCCCGAGGGCGCGGCCGACGTGCTGCTGCTCGACGACGACGGCCCGATCGCGATCGCGCAGCCGCGAAACGGCACGCTGAAGCCCGTCGTAGGCTTCCGCGCGTGAAGGTGACACGGCTGCCCGACGTCGAGCCGCGCCCGCGACGCGTCGCCGTCGGGACGTTCGACGGCGTCCACCGCGGCCATCGCGAGGTCATCCGCGGCGCCGACACGGTCCTGACGTTCCAGCCGCACCCGACCGCCGTCATCCAGCCCGAGGCCGCGCCGCGCCTGCTGACCGATCCGGACCGCAAGGCGCAGCTGATCGCGTCGCTCGGCGTCGAGGAGCTCGTCGTGATCCCGTTCGACGCCGAGTTCGCCGCCCGCTCGGCGCAGGCGTTCGTCGACGACGTCCTCGTCGCCGCGCTCGGCGCGACGCACGTCGCGGTCGGCGAGAACTTCCGCTTCGGCCACAAGGCGCGGGGCGACAGCGAGCTGCTGCGCGCGGACGATCGCTTCCAGACGCGCGTCGTCGAGCTGCTCGAGATCGACGGCGAGGTCGTGTCGTCCAGCCACATCCGCGGGCTCGTGCTCGGCGGCGCCGTCGGCTACGCCGAGCGCCTGCTCGGCGATCCGTTCACGCTGGCGGGCGAGGTCGTCCACGGCGACGAGCGCGGCCGCGAGCTGGGCTACCCGACGGCGAACCTCGTTCCCGACGCCGCGTTCGTGACGCCGGGCCACGGCGTCTACGCCGCGCGCGCGACGACGAGCACGGGGCAGACGCTCCCCGCCGCCGTCAGCATCGGCGTGCGGCCGACGTTCGTCACCGGCCGCGGCGAGCTCATCGAGGCCTACCTGCTGGACTTCGACGGCGATCTGTACGGCAGCCGCCTGGAGATCGCCTTCCTCAAGCGCCTGCGCGGCGAGAAGCGCTTCGACTCGGTCGCGGCGCTCGTCGACCAGATGGCGCTCGATGTCGACGCCGCGCGCGCGATCTACGGTCAACGCGCTGCGTGAGTTGCTACCTTTGCCCGTCGCATGGCACTGACTCAAGAACGCAAGCAAGAGCTCGTCAGCCAGTTCGGTGAGAACGACCAGGACACGGGCAACACCCGCGTCCAGGTTGCGCTGCTCACCGAGCGCATCAACCAGCTCACCGAGCATCTTCGCTCCAATCAGAAGGACCACCACTCGCGCCGCGGGCTGCTCATGCTCGTCGGCCGCCGCCGCCGGCTGCTGAACTACTTCCAGAAGCACGACCTGGACGGCTATCGAGCGCTCATCAAGGAACTCGGGCTGCGGCGGTGAGCATCCTCGAGGCGGGCTCCGAGGTTCCGGAGTTCACCCTGAAGCGAGAGGACGGCGAGCCGTTCACGCGCGACGACCTCGCCGGGAAGACGACGGTGCTCGTCTTCTACCCGTTCGCCTTCAGCTCGGTCTGCACCGACCAGTTTCAGATCTACGAAGAGGTCGTGGACGAGTTCGCCGCGCAGGGCGCGACGCTCTACGGCGTCTCGACCGACGCGGTCGACAGCCAGCGCGCGTTTCGCGAGTCGCTCGGCGTGACGATCCCGATGCTGTCGGACTTCGAGCCCAAGGGCGCGACCGCGAAGGCGTTCGGCGCGTTCTTCGAGCCCGGCGGGATGGCGACGCGCGCGCTCGTCATCGTCGGGCCCGACCAGAAGGTGCAGTGGTCGTGGATCGGCGAGCACCCGGGGATCCTTCCCGGCGCGAACCTCATCTTCGACGGCCTCGCCGTCAACGCCCGCTGAGCAGCTGCGCCACGCGCTCGGCGCGGTAGTCGAAGATCCGCTCGACGTCGCGCCGGACGACGAGCCTGTTGGCGAGCACGCCGACCGGCCCGAAGCCGATCCGGTAGCGCACGACGTCGCGCATGATCGTCTCGTCGCCGTCGGCCTCGAACGTGTGGATGTGCTCCCAGAGCGCGTACGGCCCCCTGCGCTGCTCGTCCACGAAGAGGTGCGGCGGCTCCCACCGCGTGATCTCCGTCAGCCAGCCGAGCGGCACGCCGCGCACGCGCAGGCGGTAGCGGATGAGCGTCCCGGGGCCCATGACGATCGGCGGGGGCGTCACGACGCGAAAGCGCAGCAGCGGGGGCGTGATCGCCTCGAGGTTGCCGGCGTCGGCGAAGAACGCGAAGACGTCCGCGGGACGGCCCGGCAGGCGCTGCTCGCGCTGCAGGATGTGATCGGTCATACAGGGGTTACGCTGAAAGACGGATGGAGGATCTCCGCAGCGCACCGCCGCCTCCGCTCGGCGACGACGACCACGTCCGCGGCGACCCCGCCGGCACGCTCGTCGTGTTCTACGCCGACTTCACGTGCCCGCGCTGCGCGCTCGCCCACGAGCGCCTGACGCGCGCCGGCGCCCGCGTCGCGTTTCGCCACATGGCGCTGCGCGCCAAGCAAAAGCGCGCGGTGCCGGTCGCCTGCGCCGCCGAGGCCGCAGCTGCGCAGGGCGCATTCTGGCCGTTCGCCGACGCGCTGTACGCCGACCAGGGACGGCTCGACGACCCCCACCTGTGGGAGCGCGCCCGCGCGCTCGGCCTGGACATCGCGCGCTTCGACGACGATCGCCACGCCCCGCCGGCGGCCGCGCGCGTGCAGCGCGACACGCGCGCCGCGCTGGCCGCCGGAGCGACGACCACGCCGACGCTCTTCACCGGCAAGACGCTGCAATCCGGCGTTCCCGACGGCGAGTGGCTGGCGCAACTGGGCTACGATGACGGCGTTCGTATACCGAAGCACGATTAGACGCAGGTGCACCGAACAACGACGGGTGCACCCGAACAAAAGGACAACTTCATATGAGTACTGCCGAGACCCGTGTCTCCGTAGAGATCGCAGGATCCGAGATCTCCTTCGAGACCGGCAAGATGGCCAAGCAGGCCTCCGGCGCCGTCGTCGTCCGTCAGGGCGACACCATGGTTCTGAGCACAGCAACCGCGGGCAACCTCCGCGATGTCGACTTCCTCCCGCTGACGGTGGACGTCGAGGAGCGCATGTACGCCGCGGGCAAGATCCCCGGCTCCTTCTTCAAGCGCGAGGGCCGCAGCGGCGAGAAGGGCACCCTCGTCGCGCGCATGATCGACCGCCCCCTGCGCCCGCTGTTCCCCAAGGGCTGGCGCCGCGAGACGCAGCTCGTCTCGATCACGCTGAGCGTCGATCACATCCATCCGTACGACATCCTCGCGATGAACGGCGCCTCCGCGGCGCTGATGATCTCCGACATCCCGTACCCGACGCCGGTCGGCGCGGTGCGGATCGGCAAGGTCGACGGCAACTTCGTCGTCAACCCCAACGAGGAGGACCTGCTCGAGAGCTCCGACCTCGATCTCGTCGTCGCCGGCACCGAGGACGCGATCCTCATGGTCGAGGCGGGGGCCAACGAGATCCCCGAGGCCGAGATCCTCGACGCGCTCGACATCGCGCACGGCGAGATCAAGAAGCTCTGCGCCCTCCAGCACGAGCTGCGCGAGAAGGCCGGCCGCGAGAAGATGGAGATCGAGGTCCCGCAGGTCGACGAGGGCCTCTTCGCGGCGATGCAGGAATCGCATGGCGCCGCGCTCGACGAGGCGACGCAGATCTTCGACAAGCTCGAGCGCCAGGACGCCTCCAAGAAGGTCAACGAGGAGGCCGTCGCCGCGCATTCGGGCGACCCCGAGGACGCCGACTTCGAGACGCGCCGCGCCGCGGCGCAGATGGCGTTCGACAAGCTCGAGAAGCAGATCATCCGCCAGCGCATCGCGATCCACAAGAAGCGCCCGGACGGCCGCGCCGAGACCGAGATCCGTCCGATCTCGATCGAGGTCGGGCTGCTGCCCCGCGCCCACGGCTCCGCGCTGTTCACGCGCGGCCAGACGCAGGCGATGTCCGTCGCCGCGCTGGGCACGCTGAAGGAGGAGATGCGTCTCGACACCCTCGGCCTGGAGACGAAGAAGTACTACTTCCACCACTACAACTTCCCGCCGTTCTCGGTCGGCGAGGCCGGCTTCATGCGCGGCCCCAAGCGCCGTGACATCGGCCACGGCGCGCTCGCCGAGCGTGCGCTGACGGCGATGATCCCGACGATCGAGGAGTTCCCGTACACGATTCGCGTCGTGTCGGACATCCTCGAGTCAAACGGCTCGTCGTCGATGGCATCGGTGTGCGGCTCGTCGCTGTCGCTGATGGACGCCGGCGTGCCGCTCAAGCGGCCCGTCGCCGGCATCGCGATGGGGCTCATCAAGGAAGGCGACGACTACACCGTCCTGACCGACATCGCCGGCGTCGAGGACCACCTCGGCGACATGGACTTCAAGGTCGCCGGCACGAGCGAGGGCATCACCGCCCTGCAGATGGACATCAAGATCACGGGCGTGACGTTCGACATCCTGCGCGACGCGCTCACGCAGGCGCTCGACGCCCGGACGTACATCCTCGGTGAGATGGCGAAGGTCATCGCCGAGCCGCGCTCGGAGCTCTCCGAGCACGCCCCGCGGATCCTCACCGTGCAGATCGACACCGACAAGATCGGCCTGCTCATCGGCAAGGGCGGCGAGACGATCCGCGGCCTGGCCGAGGAGTTCGAGTCGCAGATCGACGTCAACGACGACGGTCAGGTGCTCGTCTACTCCGCCAACGGCACGCTCGGCGAGGCGCTCGCGGAGCGCATCCGGTCGATGACCAAGGAGGTCGAGGTCGGCGACGAGTACCCCGGCGCGAAGGTCGTCAAGACGACGACGTTCGGGGCGTTCATCGAGCTCTCCAAGGGCACCGACGGCCTGCTGCACATCTCCAACGTCTCGCCCGGCCAGCGCGTCGACACCGTCGAGGACGTCCTCAACAAGGGCGACGAGGTGCACGTCAAGGTCGTCGAGGTCGACCGCGAGCGCGGCCGCATCGGCCTGCGCCTGGCGGAGGACCCCGACATCCTCGGCAAGACGAAGGAGGAGCTCGTCGCCGTCGGCAACGGCGGTGGCGGCGGCGGACGCCCGCCACGTGACCGCGGACCGCGTCCCGACCGCGGTGGCGGCGACCGCGGCGGCGACCGCGGGCGGCGCGGCTCCGGCCGCCCGCGCCACGGCGATCGCGATCCCGAACGGGGGTAGCGCTTGCGAGTCAGGCGACGGGCCTTTGCCGATCGCGAATATCGAGCAACGGCGCGCTGTCGTGGCTGAATGTGAACTGACGCTCCTGGACTCCGGCGTCCGGGTCGTGACGGAGGCGATGCCCACCGTACGATCCGTGACGCTCGGAATCTGGATCGCCACGGGCTCGGCGGCCGAGAGCGAGGCCGAGGCCGGGCTGTCGCACCTGGTCGAGCACATGCTCTTCCGGGGCACGGACCGCTACGGCTCGCTGGAGATCGACCAGATCTTCGACGCCATGGGGGCCGAGCTGAACGCGGGCACCGGCAAGGAGAACACCTCGGTCTACGCCCGCGTCATCGACGAGCACCTCCCGCAGGCCTTCGAGGTCGTCGCCGACATGGTCTGGCATCCGCGGCTCGACGAGGCCGATCTCGCCAACGAGCGCGAGATCGTGCTCGAGGAGATCGCGATGTACGAGGACGAGCCGCAGGATCGCGTCTTCGACGTCCTCGGCGAGGCGGTCTTCGGCGACCATCCGCTCGGCCGCCCGGTCATCGGCCGCGCCGACGTCATCGGCGCGACGACGTCCGCGAGCCTCGGGCGGTTCCACGCCAAGCACTACACGCCGGGCGACATCGTCATCGCGGCCGCCGGCTCGCTCGAGCACGACGCGGTCGTCGAGCTCGCGCGGGCGATCGACGTGCCGCAGCGCCCGGCCGCGCCGGCGATGCCGCCGGTTCCCGCGCAGCTGCCGCCGCACCTGCGCTTCCTGCGCAAGGACACCGAGCAGTACCACCTCACGCTCGGCGCGCCGGCGATCGCGCGCGACGACCCGCGCCGCTTCGCCCTGCGGGTGCTCGACAACATCCTCGGCGGGACGTCCTCGTCGCGGCTGTTCCAGAAGGTCCGCGAGGATCGCGGCCTTGCCTACAACGTCTTCTCCTTCCAGGCGCTGAACGCGGGCACCGGGCAGATCGGCATCTACCTCGGGACGCGGCCCGACAACGTCGCCCCGGCGCTGCAGGTGGTCGGGGACGAGCTTGCCCTGATGCGCCAGGACGGCGTGACGGCCGAGGAGCTCGAGCGCTCCAAGGAGAACGTCAAGGGCCGGATCGTGCTGTCGCTCGAGTCCACGGCCGCGCGGATGAACCGGCTCGGCGCCGCGGTGCTCTGCGGGCTGCCGCTGCTGTCGATCGACGAGGTCGTCGAGCGCATCGAGTCGGTCACGCTCGAGGACGTCAACGGGCTCGTGCGCGACCTGCTCGCGCCCGAGCGGCTCAGCGCGGCGGCGATCGGCGCCGACGAGGACGTCTTTCGCAGCGCGATCGAGCCGCTCGCGCCGGGGCTCGTCGCCGAGCCCGTCGCGTGATCTCGGTCGCGGTCGCAGGCGCCGCCGGGCGCATGGGGCAGGCCGTCGTGGCGGCCGTCGAGGGCGCCGACGACATGCAGCTCACCGGCAGGGCCGATCCCGCGCTCGGGACGACGCTCGCCGACGTGCTGGCCGATGCCGACGTCGTCGTCGACTTCACGCGGCCCGACACGGCGCTCGCGAACGCGCTGCAGTGCGTCGCGGCCGGCGTGCACGTCGTCATCGGGACGACGGGCTTCGACATCGAGCCGCTGCGCGAGCTCGGTCCCCACCCACCCGCGAACGTCTTCGTCGCCCCGAACTTCGCCATCAGCGCGGTGCTGATGATGCGCTTCGCGGCCGAGGCGTCCAGGCACATGGCGAAGGCGGAGATCATCGAGCTGCACCACGACGGCAAGATCGACGCGCCGTCGGGCACGGCCGCGCGGACGGCGGCGCTCATGGAGGGCGACGTGCCGATCCACTCGGTCCGCCTGCCGGGGCTCGTCGCCCACCAGGAGGTGATCCTCGGCGACGTCGCCCAGTCGCTGACGATCCGCCAGGACTCCTACGCCCGCGAGTCGTTCATGCCCGGCGTCCTGCTCGCCGTGCGGCGCGTGGGGGAGCTCGTCTCGTCACCGGTGATCGGCCTCGAGCACCTGCTGTTCTGATGGCGGACGGCGTCACCGTCGCCGTCACCGATCACGCCGTCGAGCGCTTCCGCCAGCGCGTCGGCTCACGCCAGGGCGGGTTCGACGTGCGCCCGGAGATCGCCGGGCGCGTCAGCTCGGCGTGGGCGGCGGGACGCGTGACCTCCGAGCCTCCGCCGGGCGCGGCGCAGGACGCGGTGCGGGGATCGGTCTACGTCCGCGACCTCGTCGATCGCGGGGTCATCTTCGTCTGCCGCCACGATCGCGCCGCGCGCGAGCTGCTCGTCGTCACCCTCTGGGAGGACGAGCGCTACGGCGCGCCGCGCGTCGACAAGCGCTTCACCGACGCGCTGAAGGAGGACGACCACGCGCTCGTGGATCCGGGCCGGCGCTGGCGCGAGCGGCGCGACCGGGAGTGACCCAGGCGGCAGGGATGTCCTGAGCGCCGACGTGGCCATCGGCGCAGGTCCTCAATCGAGCGCATGGAGCTGCTCCTCCAGCCATGCGCTCATGACGGCGTTGAGCCGCAGCCCGAGCTCGACGGTCGGCCGGAACGGGTGCGGGCCGGGCGTGGCGTCGAGCTGCGCGGCGATCACCTCCAGGCGCTCGATCTCCTCGGCGGAGTAGGCGAGCTCGCGCTCCAGCACGACGCGCTGGTCGGCGGCTGAGATCAGCCCGAGCAGGAACCACCGCACTGCCGTCTCGTTGCGCTGGGTACGGCTGGGGTCGGTCTCCGTCATCCACCGGCTGAGCTCCTCGCGGCCGTGCTCGGTAACCGCCCACGTCCGGCTACGGCGCGGGCCCTCACCGACGACCTCGACCATCCCGGCCTCCTGCATCCGGGCGAGCTCGGGATAGATCTGGCTGTGCCCGGCGTGCCACGCGTTGCCGACCGAGCGGTCGAACTTCTGCGCGAGGTCGTAGCCGGTGGTCGGCTCGACGGCCAGCAGCCCGAGAACGGCGTGTCGCAGCGACATGGAGACGCACTCTATCCGTTCGCCTGTCGGTATTGACATGTCAATCTCAACATGTAACGATCGTCAGGTGCAATCGGCCGAGACCCTCACTCCCCGGCGCCAGCGCGTCGTGATCGCCGCGGTGATGTCCGGCCTCCTGCTCGCGATGCTCGACCAGACGATCGTCGGGACCGCGCTGCCGCGGATCGTCCAGGAGCTCGGCGGGACACATCTGTACATCTGGCTCGTCACGGCGTACCTCGTGCCGGCGACTGTCTCGCTGCCGATCTACGCGCGGCTCTCGGACCGCTATGGGCGGCGGGCGCTGCTGCTGATCGGCATGGTGCTGTTCCTGATGGGTTCGGCCCTGGCCGCGACGGCGCATGACATGGAGCAGCTCATCGCTTGGCGAGCGTTGCAGGGGCTCGGCGCCGGAGCACTGGAAGGGCTCTCGTTCATCCTCGTCGCCGATCTCTTCGCCGGCCGGCGCAGCGCTGCGCTGCAGGGCACCCTGGCCGGGCTCATGGCGGTCAGCTTCATCGCCGGCCCCCTGATCGGCGGCTTCCTGACCGACCACGTGGGATGGCGCGCGGTGTTCACGGTGAACCTGCCGATCGGGATCGCGGCGCTCGTCGCCGTGGTCGCGACGCTGCCGGCCTCGATCGGCCGCCGCGAGCAGCGGGGGGTGCCGCTGGACCTACCGGGCATCGCCCTGCTGACGGCGTCGGTCGGCCTGCTGCTGGTTGGCCTCAGCATCCGGTCGCACCCCGACCCCGCCGGCGAGCTTCCGGGCTGGCTGCAGCCGGACACCGGCGGCCTGATCGCGGCCGGTGTGCTCGTCCTCGGGGCGTTCGTCGCGGTCGAGGCGCGTGCGGCGGCGCCCGTGATCCCACTCGGGTTGCTGACCGACCGCCGCACCGGTGCGATCCTCCTCGCCGCGGCGACAGGCGCCTTCGGGCTCTTCGCCAGCGTCCTGCTCCTGCCGCTCTACTTCCAGGGCGTCCGCAATGTCAGCGCCACCCATTCCGGCCTGCTGATCTACCCGCTCCTCCTCGGGCTCCTCATCTCGGTCAACATCGCCGGGGCCGTGATCACCCGGCGCCTGGAGTTTCGCGCCCCGATCCTGGCCGGCTCGGCCCTGGCGATGGCCGGCGCCCTCGGGTTCGCCACCTTCGACGCCGGCACGCCGGACTGGCAGAGCCTGCTCTTCATGAGCCTGATCGGACTCGGCGTCGGACCGACGCTCTCCGGCCTGCAGATCGCGATCCAGCGCACGGTGGAGCCGGCCGCGATCGGGGCCGCGATGGGCACGCTCATGCTCCTGCGCCAGGTCGGTGCGTCGGTTGCGCTGGCCGCCGCCACGGTGCTCTACGCCGGTGCGCTGCACGGCCCCCACAGCGCGACGCATGCCGCCACCGCGACCGGCCATGCGGTGTTCCTCGTCACGCTTGCCGGTACGGCGATCGCTGCGCTTGCGCTGCTCACCCTGCCGCGCGGCGCACGCAGCATCGCGTTCGCGAGCAGTCCGGCCACCTGACTACGCCTCGGCCACGAGCTCGCGCAGCCGCGTGTAGCGCAGCCGGGCGTCCGCGCGCCGCACGGCGACCTGCAGCGCGGCGCGCTCGCCGACGACGACGCAGACCTCCTGCGCCCGCGTCACGGCGGTGTAGACGAGGTTGCGCGTGAGCATGATGTGGTGGCCGCGGTAGACCGGCACGACGATCGCGCGCGCCTGCGAGCCCTGCGCCTTGTGCACCGTCGCGGCGTACGCGAGCCGCAGCGTGTCGAGCGCGTCGGCCGGCAGCGAGACGCGGCGGCCGTCCTCGCCGGCGAACAGGACGCGGTCGTGCTCGGCATCGTGGTGCAGCAGCACGCCGCGCTCGCCGTTGAAGAGGTCGTGCTCGTAGGAGTTGCGGGTCTGCATGACCTTGTCGCCGACGCGCAGCCCGCTGCCGGGGATCGGCGGCGCCGTCGGGGTTCAGGCGCGCGCGCAGCTCGGTGTTCAGCGCGTCGATCCCGAGCGGGCCCTTGTGCATCGGCGCGAGCACCTGCACGTCGGCGGCGGGGTCGAGGCCGTAGTGCGCCGGCAGGCGCGTCGCCGCCAGCTCGCAGACCTCGTCGAAGATCGCCTGCGGCCCGTCGCGCGCGATGAGGAAGAAGTCGCGCACGACGTCGTCCTCGCCCGGCGCGCCGTCGGGCAGCTCGCCGGCGTTGATCGCGTGCGCGGCGCGGACGATGAGCGAGCGGGCGGCCTGGCGGAAGACCTCGGTCAGCCGCGTCGACGGCACCTGCGCCGCGAGCAGGTCCTCGAGCACGCGGCCCGGGCCGACCGGTGCGAGCTGGTCGACGTCGCCGACGAGCAGGACGTGCGTGGACGGCCCGACCGCGGCGAGCAGCGCCTCGGCGAGGTGGACCGACAGCATCGACGCCTCGTCGACGATGAGCACGTCGCAGCCGTCGATCGGGTGCGAGGCGTCGCGCGTGAAGCCCTCGTCGGGCGCCCATTCGAGCAGGCGGTGGATCGTCGTCGCGTCGGCGCCGGTCAGCTCGCTCAGGCGCCGCGCGGCCTTGCCCGTCGGCGCGCACAGCCGCGCCTTGGACCTGCCCGCCTTCAGGAGATCGACGAGCGCGCGCATCGTCGCGCTCTTGCCGGTGCCGGGCCCGCCGGTGAGGATCGACAGGCGGTGCTCGAGCGCCTGCTGCACGCCGCGCCACTGGTCGTCGCTCGGGACGAACGCGCCGTCCGCGGGCCGCTGCGCGCTGCCGAGCTCCAGCGCCGGATCGTCCTCGAGCAGCCGCCGCACGTGCGCCGCGAGGCGCTGCTCGACGGCATGCAGGCGCGCCTCGGCGACGCGCCCGTCCGGGTCGACGACGACGCGCCCGCGCGCCGCGAGCACGTCGATCGCATCCTCGATGTCGATGTCGGCGCCCGAGCCGCCGAGCAGCCGCGTGGCGCGCTGCGCGAGCTCGGCGCGGGGGAGGTGGCAGTGCCCGTCGCCCTGCGCCTGATCGAGCGCGTGCATGACGCCGGCCGCGAGCCGGTCGGGCGCGTCGAGCGGGGTGTCGAGCGCCCGCGCGAGCGCGTCGGCGGTCGCGAAGCCGATCCCGTCGAGCTCGCAGATCGCGTACGGCTCGCGCTGCAGCCGCGCGATCGAGCCGGCGCCGAAGTGGCGCGCGATCCGGCCGGCGGAGGCGGCGTCGACGCCGTGCGTGTCGAGGAACAGGCGCAGCTCGCGCAGCTCGCGCTGGTCGCGCCAGGACTGCACCGCGCCGCCGATCCGCCGCGCGCCGATGCCCGGCACGCCGCTCAGCACCCCTTCCGGGTCGCGATCGATCGCGCCCAGCACCTCGCCTGCGCCGTAGCGCGCGACGAGCAGCGCCGCGCCGCGCGGACCGACGTGCTTGACGGACTCCAGGTAGGCCGTGACGGCGGCGTCGCTGACCGGCTCGAGGATTCGCAGGCGATCGACGGAGAACTGCCAGCCGTGGCGCGCGTGGCAGCGCCAGCCGCCGCCCGCGGCGACGGACTCGCCCTCGCGCACGTGGCCGAGCGCGCCGACGAGCACGACCTCCTCGCCGTCGTCGGAGATCGCGTCGAGCACCGCGAAGTCGCCGTCTGGCAGGCTCCAGCGGACGTTCACGACCTCGGCGACCAGTTCGCCGGCCGCCGGATCGCGGGGCGAGGCGTCCTGCGCGCGGTCTGACATCGGTACGAGTCTGGCACGTGGCCTTGACGGCGCCCCCCTATTCGGTGTAACTACACGGTGTGAGCTACCTCACCGTCGGCGAACTAGACCTCTGCTGGCACGTGCGCTCGATGTGCGCGTGCAACCAGCTGCGCCGCGCGACGCGCCGGATCACCCAACTCTACGAGGCCGCGATGGCGGCGAGCGGCCTGAAGGTCACGCAGCTGCCGATCCTCGTCGGCCTCGGATCGAGCGGGGACCTGTCGGTCACGACGCTGGCTGAGGCGCTCTCGCTGGACCGGACGACGCTGACCCGCAACCTCAGGGTGCTCGAGGAGCGCGGGCTCGTGCACGGCTACGAGCACGGCGACGACGCGCGCGTGCGGATGGTGTCGCTGACGCTCGAGGGCTCGCGCGTGCTCTCCGGCGCGCTCGAGCGCTGGGAGGCGGTGCAGCTCGAGGTGGAGGAGCAGTTCGGCCGCGATCGGCTGCAGGCGCTGTACGACGAGCTCGACGTGCTCTTCGAGACCGTGAGCGTCTAGCCCGACTGCGATACTGGGGCGGTGCCCGGCCCAGGAGCGATCCTCACCGCCATCGTCACCCCGTTCGGGGAGGATGGCGGGCTCGACGAACAGGCGTTCGTCGAGCTCATGCACCACCTCGCCGCCAACGGCTCGGACGGCTTCGTCGTCTGCGGGACGACGGGCGAGGCGGCGACGCTCGACGACGGCGAGCACCTGCGGGTCATCGAGCTGGCCGTGAACGAGAAGCCGCCCGGGACGACGATCGTCGCCGGCGTCGGCTCCAACGACACGCGCCACGCGGTCTACCTGACCAGCCGCGCGTGCGAGCTCGGCGCCGACGCGCTGCTGTCCGTCAACCCGTACTACAACCGTCCCAACCGGCGCGGGATCATCGCGCACTACCGTGAGGTCAGCCGCGCCGCCGACCGCCGGATCGTGCTCTACAACATCCCGCAGCGCACCGGCTCGGACCTGCCCAACGACCTGCTCGCCGAGCTCGCCCAGCTCGACCACATCGAGGCGGTCAAGCAGGCCAACAACGACAACCTCGCCCCGATCGACGGCCTGAGCATCTACGCCGGCAACGACGAGATCCTCGCCGCGGTCCTCGACATGGGCGAGCCTGGAGGCATCTTGACCGCCAGTCACATCGTCGGCCCGGAGATGCGCCGGATGGTCGACGAACCCGAACAGCGCGCGGCGATCCACGAGAGCCTGCTGCCGGTCTTCGCGGCGATGAGCGTCGCGCCCGCCGCCGTCACCAACAAGGCCGCGCTGAACATGCTCGGCCACGCCGTCGGCGTGCCCCGCCTGCCGTACGTCGAGGCCGACGAGCACGAGATGGCGACGATCCGGGCGATGCTGCAGGATCGCGGGCTCCTCGTCGGAGCAACGGCTTGAGCGGTCCGCTGCGCGTCCTTCCCCTCGGCGGCCTCGGGGAGATCGGCAAGAACATGACGGTCGTCGAGTACGCGGATCGAATCGTGCTCGTCGACGTCGGCCTGCGCTTCCCGACAGCCGAGATGATGGGCATCGACCTCGTCCTGCCCGACTTCGCCTACCTGCGCGGCCGCGTCTCGGACATCGAGGCGATCATCGTGACGCACGGCCACGAGGACCATCTCGGCTGCCTGCCGTTCCTCCTGCGCGAGCTCGGGGTGCACGACGCGCCGCCGGTCTACGGCGGCCCGCTGACGATGGCGATGGCGCGCTCCAAGCTCGACGAGCACAAGCTCGCCCGCGAGGTCGTCGTCGAGGACGTCAAGGACGGCGAGGTCATCGAGGCCGGGCCGTTCGACGTCGAGCTGATCCACATGACGCACTCGATCCCGGACGCGAGCGCGGTCGCGATCACGAGCGAGCTCGGCACGATCCTCGTCACCGGCGACTACAAGTTCGACCAGACGCCGGTCGACGGGCGGCCCGCGGACGTCTCGCGGCTCGCCGAGCTCGGCCGCGACGGGCTGCTGCTGCTGTGCGGCGACTCGACGAACGCCGACCGGCCGGGCTTCGCGCCGAGCGAGAAGGTCGCGGGGCCCAACCTGCTCGACGTCTTCAGCCGCGCGAAGGGCCGCATCGTCGTGACGTCGTTCGCGTCGAACATCCACCGCGTGCAGCAGGTCGTCGACGCCGCCGCCGCGCTCGGCCGCAAGGTCGTGCTCGTCGGGCGCTCGATGCGCAAGAACACGAACATCGGCCGCTCGCTGGGCCACATCAAGATGCCCGAGGGCATCGTCATCGGGCCGCGCGAGATGTCGGACTTCGCCGACGACAAGATCGTGATCATCTCGACCGGCTCGCAGGGCGAGCCGCTGAGCGCGCTGCGCCGGATGGCCCACCGCGACCACCCGCAGGTCGAGCTGCACGCCGGCGACACCGTCGTCTTCAGCGCGACGCCGATCCCCGGCAACGAGCGCGCGGTCAACGAGACGATCGACCGCCTGTACCACATCGGCTGCGACGTCATCACCACGCGGGACGCACCGATCCACGCCTCCGGTCACGGCTACCAGGAGGAGATCAAGCTCATGCTCAACCTCACCAAGCCGCGCTACGTCATGCCGTTCCACGGCGACTTCAAGCGGATCCATCTGCACTCGCAGCTCGCCGAGGCCGTCGGGATCGATCCCGACAACATCTTCAAGGGCGAGAACGGGCTGCCGCTCGAGCTGACCGCGAAGGGCGCGAAGTTCGGCAAGGAGGAGCAGTCGGGGATGATCTTCGTCGACGGCGTCGACATCGGCGACGTGACCGACGTCGCGCTGCGCGACCGCCGCATGCTGTCGGCCGACGGGATCTTCGTCGTCGTGGCGACCATCTCCGAGCAGGACGGCACGTCGGTCGCCGAGCCCGAGGTGATCTTCCGCGGCGTGCCCTACGCCGGCGAGGCCGACAAGCTGCTCGGGCAGCTGCGCAACTGCGTCGAGACCTCGCTCGATCGCGCCGCGAAGGAGGAGATCCGCGAGATCGACCTGCTCCAGGAGATCCTCCACGACGACCTCGCGGCGTTCGTCTACGACCGCATCAAGCGCCGCCCGATGGTGCTGCCGGTCGTCGTCGAGGTGTAGGCCCCCGCCGGAGGTTGGAGCGAGCGCCTGCGGTACGACGCCGCGTGGTGAACGGCAGCGATGAAGGAGTGGGTGTCCGGGCGCCCAGGCGTTCCTGCGAACGCGCGGGCGGGGGTGGCGTGTCGCTTTGTGATCGGATATCGATCACTTTTCGACATCGACGGTTGCGATGTAGGCCTGCTCCTGGTGGCGATACCCGAGCAGGACCCAGCCGTGGATCGCGTACGACCGGCTCCCGTTGCCGCCGCGGATCTGCGCGTAGCCGAAGTCGACCTGTCCGTTGGGCGCGCCGTGCCTGTCGAACGACGGCAGCGAGAGGCGCTCACCCGCGCACAGCGCGATCCGCTGGCCCTGGCGCATGACGGCCTCGACGATCCCGCCGCCGGGCAGCAGGCCAGATCGCGTGCGCGGCAGGTTCCACAGCAGGTAGTTGTAGTGCGCTCGCCGCCCGGTGGGGGAGCGGTACGTGACGCCCGGATCGCCGTAGTTCGACCAGCGCGCCCCGGCGCCGCCCGAGCGGCCGGCGTTGCGGCGCTCGTGCAGCTCGGCCGGGGTCTTGTAGTACATCCGGCGCAGGTCCGCGCCGGCGTGCTGCGGCGCGTTGCGCACCTCCTGGTCGCAGTCCGCGACCGCCGCCCCGTTGCCGTTGCGGGCCGACGGCGCAAGCAGGCCGACCGGGCGCGCAAGCGCGCTCGCCGGGACGTGGACCGTCGGCTGGCGGACGACGCAGGGCAGCGCGCAGCCGCCGCGGCGCACGTACGTCCGCTCGCCGCCGATGCGCAGCGCCTGCAGCCGCAGGACGCGCACCTCGCCGGCCCCGCAGCGCGGGCGCGAGCCCGGCTCGTGCCCGGCGGCGAGGCTGAACGGCAGCCGGGCGCCATCGAACGCGAGCGCGCGCACGCGCGCCGGTCGCACCGCACGCACGCACGCGCTGATGAGCGACGCCCGGAACGTGTTGTTGTTGGCGGCATGCGAGCCAGCGCCCGCGCCGGACCCGCCGAGCGCGTGCGCCAGCGTCGCCGCGGCGCAGGCGGCGGCCAGCGCGGCACCGCAGACGCTGACCACCACACGGGCGCGCATGCGCGGCTAGAACGCCCCGTGCCGGCCCTCGCCGCCGGCGAAGCGCTGCGCGCCCTCCGCCGCCCCGGCGCGCATCGAGCGCATCCCGTGCGCGAACTCGTTCGCCATCGCGTCGGCGAACGGCAGCTCGAGGCCCTCGTACGCCGCGAGGCGGTCATGGCGCAGGCACTCCTGCGGGAAGCGCGCGAGCTCCAGCGCCAGCTCCTCGGCCGCCCGGCGGCAGCCGCCGCTCGGCACGACGCGGTTGACGAGGCCGAGCGCGAGCGCCTCCTGCGCATCGACCGGCCGGCCGGTGAGGATGAGGTCCAGGGCACGGCTGAGCCCGATCAACCGCGGCAGGCGGACGGTGCCGCCGTCGATGAGCGGCACGCCCCAGCGGCGGCAGAACACGCCGAGCACGGCGTCCTCGTCCGCGACCCGCATGTCGCACCACAGCGCGAGCTCCAGGCCACCCGCGACGGCGTGCCCGGCGATCGCCGCGACGACCGGCTTGGAGAGCAGCATGCGGCTCGGTCCCATCGGGCCGTCGCCGTCGGGCTCCAGGCGGTTCGGATCGCCGGCGGCGATCTGCTTGAGATCCGCGCCGCTGCAGAAGCTCGGGCCGTCGGCGCAGAGCACCGCGGCGTGCGCGCCGTCGTCGGCATCGAAGGCCGCGAAGGCGTCGACGAGCTCCTGCGCGGTCTGGCGGTCGACGGCGTTTGCGATCTGCGGCCGCGCGAGCACGACCGTCGTCACCGGACCCTGTCGCTCCACGCGGACGCGCATCTGCGGCGGCGCGATCCTCAGTCGACCGTGACGGCGACCGGGTGGCGCGTGCTCGTGGAGAGCGGCAGCAGCACCGCGAAGCGCGTGCCGCGCGGGCGGCCGGCGCCGTTGGACGTCGGCGACTCGATCGTCACCGTGCCGCCGTGCGACTGCGTGACCGCGTGGACGATCGACAGCCCGAGGCCCGACGAGGTGCCGCGGTCGCCGGCGCCGCGCACGAAGCGCTCGAACACGCGCGCCTTCAGCTCGCCGGGGATGCCGGGCCCGTCGTCCTCGACCGTCAGCCGGACGAAGCCGTCGATGCGCTCGACCGAGGCATGCACCACCGTGCCCGGCGGGGTGTGGCGGATCGCGTTCTCCATGAGGTTCAGCGTGAGGCGGTGCAGCTCGTCGCGGGCACCGTCGACGATCGCCTGGCTGGCGTCGATCGACACCTCGTGCCCATCGGCGATGACGCCGACCTCGGCCGCCGCCTCGATGAGCACCTGCCCGATGTCGGTCGGCGTGTGCGGCGCCTGGCGCGCGGCGTCGTGGCGCGCCAGCAGCAGCAGGTCCGCGACGAGGCGACGCATGCGCCGCGACGAACGCAGCGCGGAGTTGGCGGCCTCCTCCTGCTCGCCGTCGAGGCTCTCGGCAAGCAGCTCGAGGTTCGCGAGCACGCTCGTCAGCGGCGTGCGCAGCTCGTGCGACGCGTCGGCGACGAACTCGCGCTGGCGGCGCAGCGCGTCCTCGGTCTCCGCGCGCGACGTGTCGAGCGCGTGCAGCATCCCGTCCAGCGTGCGCGCGAGCTCGGCGACCTCGTCGTCGGCCTCGACCTCGGGGATCCGCTCCGCCGGGTCGCGCGTCTGCTCGATCTTGCGCGCCGTCGCGGTCAGCTCGGCGATCGGCGCCATCGCGCGCCGCGCGACCATGACCCCGGCGAGCAGCGCCAGGCCGGCGCCGCTGAGGACGCCGATGACGAGGAACAGACGCAGGCGCCCGACGGTCGCGTCGACGGTCGCCAGCGGCCGCGCGTACTGCAGGTAGAGCGGGTAGGAGACGACGTCGCCGGCGGAGGCCGGGATCGGACGCGTCTCGACGAGGTAGCCGTCCTCCTCGGCGGACGCCTTGCGCGGCGGCCCGAAGTCCTTCGTGCGCTCGGTGCTCTCGAAGAGGATCCCGTCGCGGCTGATGATCCGCACGATCGTCCCGCCGTCCTCGTAGAGCGCGAGCGGCGGTTGGAGGCCGTCGAGCTCGTAGCTGCCCGGCTGGGTCTGCACGGGCGCGGTGTAGTGGATCTTCTCGGTGAGCAGCTCGGCCGCGTCGTGCACCTCGCGGTTGAAGTCCTGGTGCAGGCGCTGGGAGGTCAGCCCCCCGACGGCGCCCGCGAAGCCGCAGAGGATCACAAGCGTCAGAAGCGCTGAGCCGCCGGCGAGCCGCCAGCGGATCGGCACCTGCCTAGGCGCGGAGAACGTAGCCTGCGCCGCGGATCGTATGGAGGAGGCGCGGCTCATCGCCGGCTTCCAGCTTCCGTCTCAGGTTCGATACGAAGACCTCGATGGTGTTCGTCGTGGCAAAGGGATCGTAACCCCAGACCTCCTCGAGCAGCCGCTGTCTAGGCACGACGATACGCTCGTTTCGCATCAGGTACTCGAGCAGCTCGAATTCGCGCTGCGTCAGCTCGATGGCACGCTCCAGGCGGCGCACCTCGTGCGTGTCCGGATTGAGCTGCAGGTCGCCGACGACGAGCGAGGCGCTGCCGCGCGGCGGCCGCCGGCGCAGCAGCGCGCGCAGGCGCGCCAGCAGCTCCTGGCGCTCGAACGGCTTGACGAGGTAGTCGTCGGCGCCCGCGTCCAGCCCCTCGACGCGGGCGTCGACAGCATCGCGCGCGGTCAGCATGAGAATTGGGACGTCCCCGCCGTCCTTTCGCAACACGCGAGCGACGTCGATGCCGTCGAGCTTGGGCAGGCCAAGGTCGAGGACGACGAGGTCGGGGCTGAACTCGCGCGCGTCGATCAGCGCGGCTTCGCCGTCGTAGCTGGCACGGGCCTCGTAGCCCTCCATCCGCAGCGAGCGGAGCAGAACTTGGGCTATTTCCTGGTCATCCTCGACGACGAGGACCCGTGGGGGACGCTCCGACATGACTTCATCAGGGTAGGGCCGCGGTTCAACCTACGGTTAATGCCACCTAACGAGGGCGGCCATGCAGGAGCGGCCGAGCCGTCCGTCGAACAACGATCGTGGCGCAATCATGGCCGCAGCCCGCAAGCCAGCCCCACGCCGCTCGCCGGCCAAGAGCAAGCCGCGCGCTCGCGCGCGGCGCTCGTCGCTGGGCGCGCTCGGGCTGCCGGCGCTCGAGCAGCGCCACGTGGATCTCATCGGCCTGGCGCTCGTGGCCATCGGCGTCTTTCTCGCGTTCCCGCTGTACCTCGGCTGGGACGGCGGAGCGGCCGGGCAGGCCGCAAGCGACGGGCTGGCGTACGCCGTCGGAGAGGTTGCCTATGCAGTGCCGGTCGCGATCGTCGCCGCGGGCGCGATCCTCGTCCTGCGGCCGGTGCTGCCGGCGGTGCGGCCGTTTCGCTCCGGCGCGCTGTGCCTGTTCGGCGCGTTGACGCTCATGCTCGCCGCGGGGACGTTCGGGATCGGCCCGGAGGGCGTCCGGCACGGCTACTGGGACGCCCCGTTCTTCGAAGCGCGCGGCGGGATCGTCGGCGACGCGCTGCTCTACGCCGTTGCGACGGCGGCCTCGACGATCGGCGCGCACATCGTCGCGCTTTTCCTGCTCGTCGCGGGCGTCCTGCTGCTGACCGGCGCGTCGGTCGCGGGCGTCCTGCGCGCGACGGGCTCCGGCCTCGCCGACACGACGCGGGCGATCGGCCGCGCCGTCCCCGTGCCGGTGCGGCGGCCTGCCGCGGATCGGAGCGCCGAGGAGGGGCGCGACGAGCCCGAGCCGTACCACCCGCCCGAACCCGCCGCCAGCGAGGTGATCGTGCGCTCGACGCACGTCGAGGCGCCGCCGCCGGCCGCCCGCGTGAAGAGCGGCCGCGACGGCTTCTGGTCGGGCGCCTCGCGCTTCCCGGACATCTACGGCGAGCCGCTGCCGGAGGACGAGCCGGAGCAGGACGACCCCCCCGCAGCGCACCCCGAGGCCGAGCCCGAGCCGCCGGCCTACGAGCCCGACGCCGAGCCGGAGCTCGAGGAGGCCGACGTCACGGCGGTCCTGCCGGCGCCGCGGCCGGTGCCCTCGGCCGCGGATCTCACACCGCAGGGGCGCCTGCGCGGCAGCGTCACCGACGACCCCGCGTTCCAGTGGCGCCTGCCCAGCCCGGACCTGCTCAAGCGCTCGTCGGCGGAGCAGTCGCGGCCCGACACCGCCGGCCAGGAGCGAACCGCCAGGCGCCTCATCGAGGGGCTTGGCCACTTCGGCGTCGAGGCGAAGGTCGTCGGTACGGTCGCCGGGCCGCACATCACGCGCTTCGAGCTGCGCCTCGCGCCGGGCATCAAGATGAGCAAGGTCGCCCAGCTCAAGGACGACCTCGCCTACGCGCTCGCCGCGACCGACATCCGCATCCTCGCGCCGATCCCGGGCAAGACCGCCGTCGGCGTCGAGGTCCCCAACCAGCGCCGGCGGATCGTGCAGCTCGGCGACGTCTACCAGGAGGCGCCGGCGGGCTGGTCGCCGCTGACGGTCTGGCTCGGCAAGGACGTCGGCGGAAAGGCGATCGGCGCCGACCTCGCGAAGATGCCGCACCTGCTCGTCGCCGGCACGACCGGCGCCGGCAAGTCGGGCGCGATCAACGCGATGCTGTCGAGCGTCCTGCTGCGCGCGACGCCCCACGAGCTGCGGCTCGTGCTCATCGATCCCAAGCAGGTCGAGCTCAACCACTACGAGTCGATCCCGCACCTCCTGACGCCCGTCATCACGAGCCCGCGGATGGCCGCCAACGCGCTGCAGAACCTCGTCCGCGAGATGGAGCAGCGCTACTCGATCATGTCGCTCGCCAAGACGCGCTCGCTCGTCGAGCTCAACCGCTCGCGGGCCAAGCGCGGGGATCCGCCGCTGCCCTACATCCTCTGCGTCATCGACGAGCTCGCCGACCTCATGATGGTCGCCCCGGCCGACGTGGAGGATTCGATCATCCGGCTCGCGCAGAAGGCCCGCGCGGTCGGCATCCACCTCGTGCTCGCGACGCAGTCGCCGCGGGTCGACGTCATCACGGGCATGATCAAGGCCAACGTCCCGTCGAGGATCGCGTTCTCGGTCTCCTCGCAGACCGACTCGCGCGTGATCCTCGACGTCAACGGCGCCGAGTCCCTGCTCGGTCAGGGCGACATGCTCTTCTCGCCGGTCGGCTCGTCGAAGCTGCAGCGCATCCAGGGCGCGTACATCGACGAGCCGCAGATCGAGGCGCTCACGACGTTCTGGCGCCGCCAGGGCGAGCCGGAGATGCGCGAGGACCTGCTCGAGGAGGTCGAGAGCGCCGAGGACACCGCCGCCGCGGTCGACGAGGGCTTCAGCCCCGACGAGGACGCGCTGCTGGAGGACGCGATCCGGCTCTGCGTCGAGATGGGGACGGCGTCGACGTCGATGCTGCAACGGCGCCTGCGCCTCGGCTACACGCGCGCCGGGCGGCTCATCGACATGCTCGAGCGCCGCAACGTCATCAGCGGCTACGAGGGCTCCAAGCCGCGGCAGGTGCTCGTCGGCGCCGGCGACGTCGATCGCTTCATCGCCAACCTGCGCGAGCGCGACGCCGGCGCACCCGGCACCCGGGCGGTCGAGCTCGATCCCGAGCTCGCCGGACCCGAACCGGTCCGCGAGTAGCCTCTGGCGAGTGGTCGGCCCCGTGTGTACGCGAGCTGTCCAGGCGGTCGCTGGCGCCGCCTGGCAAGAACGCAGGGAGGAAGGTGTGCCTTTGGCACATCGACGGCCGAGGACGCCGCCAGACGGTGATCAGCGGCTGCCTGGCAGCTCGCGTATGCAGGGGGCCGACCACTGATGCCGGACATCGGGGCATCGCTGCGCGAGGCACGGATGCGCGCGAGAATCGACGTCTCGGAGATCGAGACGCAGACGAAGATTCGCGCGAAGTACCTGCGCGCGCTGGAGAACGAGGAGTGGGACCTGCTGCCCGGCCCGACGTACGTCAAGAGCTTCCTGCGCACGTACGCGGAGGCGCTCGACCTCGACGCCAAGCTGCTCGTCGACGAGTACAAGCTGCGCCACGAGCACCTCAGCGAGGTCGAGCTGCAGCCGATCAACGCCGCCGCGCCGGGCCGTGAGCGGCGCCGCCAGACGCCGACGCTGCCGCCCTGGTTCTTCGTCGCCGTCATCTTCGTCGCCCTGGTGGGCGCGCTGTGGCTGCTCGGCAGGAACCCCGACAACGCGCCCGATCAGGCGGACGCGCCGCCGCCGCCACCTCCCGCCGCCACGCAGCCGGCCCCCGTCGCGACGCCGCCGAAGCGGCCCGCGCGCCCACGCACGACGCGGCTTCGGATCGAGGCCACGGGCCAGGTCTACGTCTGCCTGAAGGCCGGCGACCGCACGCTCGTCAACGGCCAGACGCTCGAGGTCGGGGAACGCACGCCGACGTTCCGCTCCAAGCGCTTCCGCCTCACGGTGGGCAACAACGCGGTGCGCCTGCGGATCAACGGCAAGCCGAAGCTGCTGCCGGCATCGAGCGACCCGATCGGGATCGAGATCACGCCGGGCCGCGGCCGCCAGCCGCTGTCGGCGAAGAAGCGCCCGCTCTGCGTGTGAGCGCGCGCCCGGCGGCCGGTTGCAGGTCGAGCGGCGGTCCGTCGCGATGAGCGTCCGCGCCGGCATCGTCGTCACCGGCACCGAGGTGCTGACCGGGCGCGTCTCGGATCGCAACGGCCCGTGGCTGTCGGAGCGCCTGCTCGAGCTCGGGGCCGACCCGATCGCGATCGCCGTCGTCGGCGACCGCCCCGACGACATCCTGCGCGCGCTGCGCTTCATGGCGTCCGAGGGCTGTCAGCTCATCCTCACGAGCGGCGGCCTCGGGCCGACGGCCGACGACCTGACCGCCGCGGTGGTCGGGCGCTTCCAGGGCCGCGAGATGGTGCTCGACGAGCCGCTGGAGGAACGCATCGCGGCGATCCTGCGGCCGCTGATGACGCGCTGGCCGGACCTCGATCCGGAGGCGATCCTCATCTCCAATCGCAAGCAGGCGGTGATCCCGGCCGGCGCCGAGATCCTCGAGCCCGTCGGGACGGCGCCGGGGCTCGTCGTGACGCCCGCTTCGCGCTCGGAGTCCACGCCGACCGTCGTCGTGCTGCCCGGCCCGCCGCGCGAGCTGCAGCCGATGTGGCGGCAGGCATTGGAGAAGAGCGACGCGCTGCGCGCGGCGTTGGCGGGCGCCGTCGAGTACCGGCGCGACATGCTGCGCCTGTACGGGATCCCGGAGTCCGAGATCGCGGCGACGCTGCGCGCCGCCACGGACGCCGGGATCGAACTCGATCGCCTCGAGGTGACGACGTGCCTGCGCCGGGGCGAGGTCGAGGTCGTCACGCGCTACGAGCCCGGCGACGCGGTCGTGTACGAGCAGTTCGCGGCGCTCGTGCGCGAGCGCCACCCGCGCACGCTGTTCTCCGACGACGGCACGACGGTCGACGATCAGGTCTTCGCGCTGCTGCGCGCCGAGCGGTCGACGATCGCCGTCGCGGAGTCGTGCACCGGCGGCCTGCTGTGCGCGCGGCTGACGGAGCGGCCCGGCTCGTCGGAGGTCGTGCGCGGCGGGCTCGTCGTGTACTCCAACGAGGCGAAGGTCGCGCTCGCCGGGGTCGACCCGCACCTGATCGAGCGCGTCGGCGCCGTCTCCGAGGAGGTCGCGGTGGCGCTCGCCGACGGCGCGCGCGCCGCGCTCGACGCCGACGTTGGGGTCGGGATCACGGGCATCGCGGGCCCCGGCGGCGGGACCGCCGAGAAGCCGGTCGGGCTGGTCTGGCTCTCCGTCAGCCACCGCGACGGACGGCGGCTGACGCGCTCGGCGACGCTGCCCGGCAGCCGGGCCGACGTCCGCGACCGCTCGACGACGGTTGCTCTGCACCTCGTGCGGCGCCTGCTGCGCGACGCCACTGAGGACTGAATGCGGCTGTTCGTTGCGCTCGACCTGCCCGTGGACGCGCGTGCGGCGCTGGTGGCGTGGGCGGATGCCGCGGCGCCGCCGCAGGTCCGGCGGGTGCCGGCGGCCAACCTGCACGTGACCCTCGCGTTCCTCGGCGCGCGCGGGGAGGACGAGGCGGCCGCGGCCGGCGGGCTCCTGTCAGGGCTCGCGCGGCCGCTCGGCCCGCTGCGTACCGCCGGCGCGCTGTGGCTGGCGCCGCGGCGCCCGCACGCGCTGACGGTCGCGCTCGGCGCACAGGAGGACCTCTCGTCGCTGCACGCCGATCTCGTGGCGGCGCTCGCGGCGGTGATCGGCTTCGAGCCTGAGCAGCGCCCGTTTCGCCCGCACGTGACCGTCGGGCGCGTGCCGCGCGCCGCGCGGATCGACGCGCGCGGCGAGCTCGATCCGCCGGTGCCGGAGCTCGCGTTCGATGCCGCCGCCCTGACGCTCTATCGCTCGCACACCGGCGCCGGCGGCGCGCGCTACGAGCCGCTCGAGAGCGCACAGCTGGCCTAGCGTGCCTGGCGCCGGGTACAGTCGGAACATGTCCTATCGCGAGCATCCGCCCGCGACCGCGCTCGCACCCTGGCTTGCGTGCGCGTGGGAGCGCCGCGGCGACGGCGGCGCGCCGGTCCGCGTTCTTCCGGATGGCTGCATCGACATCGTCTGGACCGAGGGCCGCGGCGCCCAGGTCGCCGGTCCGAACACGAGGGCGTTCCTCGTGGGGCTGCAGGCGGGCGTCCGCGTCGCCGGCGTCCGGATGCGCCCGGGCGCGGGGGCGGCGCTGCTCGGCGTCGACGCCGGCGCGCTGCGCGACGCCCACATCCCGCTCGCGGACGTCTGGGGCGACGAAGGCCGCCGCCTCGAAGAGCTCCTCGACGGCGGCGACGATCACGTCGGCCTGCTGCTCGCCGCGCTGAGCGCACGGGCGCCGCGGACCGCGCCGCCCGACGCGCTCGTGGGCGCGGCGGTCCGGCGCCTGCACGATCCGGCGGCCCGCATCGAGACGCTCGCGCGCGAGCTCGACGTCAGCGCGCGCCAGCTGCGCCGGCGCTTCGAGTCGGCCGTCGGCTACGGGCCGAAGCGGCTGGCGCGGGTGCTGCGGCTGGAGCGTGCGCTCGCGGTCGCGCGGGGCGGCGAGGAGCTCGCCTGGGCCGCGGCGGCGGCCGGCTACGCCGACCAGGCGCACTTCGCCCACGACTGCCGCGCGCTCGCTGGCCTCTCGCCCTCGGCGCTGCTGGCGTAACGCGGCCGTTTCCTACAAGACAGGCGCCGCCGGTTGCGCCAGCATGATGCGCATCATGTCCGTGAGTGAGCTGCAGACCATCCCGAACGTCGGCCCCGCCATCGCCCGCAAGCTCGCGCGGCTGGAGATCGCGAGCGTCGACGATCTGCGCGGCCGCGACGCGGAGGAGCTCTTCGAGCGCCTCTGCGCCCTCGACGCGCAGCGCCACGACCCGTGTCTGCTCGACACGTTCGTCGCGGCCGTCGACTACGCCAACGGCGCGCCGCCGCGCCCGTGGTGGGAATACAGTCGCGAGCGCAAGGCGCGCGCGCATGGCTGACGCACCGATGTCGCTCGGCTGGGTGATCGTCTACGTCGACGATCCGCCGGCGGTACGCGAGTTCTACATGGGCGCGTTCGGGCTGCAGGGCGGGTTCGTCGCGCCGACCGGCACGTACGCCGAGCTCGACACGGGCGCGACGAAGCTCGCGTTCGCCGCCTACTCGCTCGGCGAGCACCACTTCGACGGGGGCGTGCGGCGGGCGGAGCCCGACGGCCGGCCGGCGAACGTCGAGATCGCGCTCGTCGCCGACGATGTCGACGGTGCGTATGCGCGGGCGCTCGAGGCCGGCTGCACGTCGTTGTCGGAGCCCACGGACGAGCCGCAGGGCCAGCGCGTCGCCTGGGTGCGCGATCCGTTCGGGACGTTGCTGGAGCTCGCCACGCCGCTGTAGGCGCCGGCCCCGACGGTGCTGCGCGGCGGATCCGTCCGGTCCGGCGCGGAGAGTGTGCGCAGACTCGTGACGAAGCGGTGTTGTGCCGTTACAGGCGCTCGTCCTAGCCTGCGATTCCGTCCGATCCGGCCCATATCGTGCGCTGTTCGTCCTAGCGCAGAAAGGCTTCTGAGTACCCATGGCTCCCAACGACATCGAGAAGGCCGCCAAGGCCCGCAACGACGCTCTGCAGGGCGCGCTCACGCAGATCGAGCGCGAGTTCGGCAAGGGCACGATCATGCGCATGGGCGACCCGGGTGCCCAGGTGAAGGTCAACGCGATCCCGACCGGTGCGCTGTCGCTCGACCTCGCGCTCGGGATCGGCGGCATGCCGCGCGGGCGGATCGTCGAGCTCTTCGGCCCGGAGTCCTCCGGTAAGACGACGCTCGTCTATCACCTCCTCGCCGAGGCCCAGAAGCTCGGCGGCATCTGTGCCTTCATCGACGCCGAGCACGCGATGGACCCGCTCTACGCGCGTGAGATCGGGCTCGACATCGACGAGCTGCTCGTCTCCCAGCCCGACTACGGCGAGCAGGCGCTGGAGGTCTGCGACATGCTCGTGCGCTCGGGCGCCGTCGACGTCGTTGCGATCGACTCCGTCGCCGCGCTGACGCCGCGCTCCGAGCTCGAGGGCCAGATGGGCGATCAGACGGTCGGCCTGCAGGCGCGGATGATGAGCCAGGCGATGCGCAAGCTCGCCGGCAACCTCAACCGCACGCAGACGCTGTGCCTGTTCACCAACCAGATCCGCGAGAAGGTCGGCGTCATGTTCGGCTCGCCCGAGACGCAGCCAGGCGGTCGCGCGCTGAAGTTCTATGCCTCCCAGCGCCTGGACATCCGCCGCATCGAGACGCTCAAGGACGGCACCGAGGCGGTGGGCAACCGCGTGCGGGTGAAGGTCGTCAAGAACAAGGTCGCGGCGCCGTTTCGCCAGGCCGAGTTCGACATCGAGTTCGGCAAGGGCATCTCGAGCTCGGGCTGCATCCTCGACCTCGGCATCGAGCACAACATCGTCACGAAGTCGGGCTCGTTCTTCTCCTACGAGGGCGAGCGCCTGGGCCAGGGACGCAACAACGCCAAGGGCTTCCTCGACGACCACCAGGAGATCGCCAAGGAGATCGAGGCCAAGGTCTACGCCGCGCTCGGCATCGGCCAGGATCTCGTTGCGCCGATCGACCGCGGGGAGGGCGAGCCTCTCGGGCGCGACCAGGACAGGTCACTGCCGCCGATGACGGCTGCCATCGAGGCTGCGTAGACACCATCGAGGTGGGCGGCGACGAGCGGGCACTCGAGCTGGCGTTTCGCCACCTCGGCAAGCGCGACCGCACGGAGGCGGAGGTACGCCGGCACCTGGCCGGCAAGGATGTCGGCGAGCGCGAAGCGGAGGCGGCGATCGCCGAGGTGAAGCGGATGGGCTACCTCGACGACGCGCGCTACGCGCGCACGTTCGCCGAGGACCGCCGCAACCTCGACGGCTGGGGACCGGAACGGATCGAGCGCCGGCTGCTCGCGCTCGGTGTCGATGGCGAGCTGGTTGCGGCGGCGATCGGCACGCGCGAGGGCGCCGAGGAGCTCGAGGCCGCCCTCGCGCTGCTCCGACAGCGCTGCCGCGAGGTCCCCGCCAGCGAGCGCGAGCGCGAACGCGCGCTGGGGATGCTCGTGCGCAAGGGCTACGACCTCGAGCTCGCCTACTGACGCGGTGCGCGCGTTCGAACGTGCCGAGGCGGGCCTGACGTGCGCTGCTGCTCCGGTTGCCGGTCGTTTGCAGCGGTCCTATGATCAGATGAGTCAGACCGAGCCCGCAGAAGACGACATAACGCCAGCACCCGCGCCGTTCGAACACCCGTAAGGCAGCTTCGACGACGAGCATCTCAGCAGGGCGGCCATCCGCCCGTAAGCACCCACCCCCTTCGACCCCACTTCATCCCATTGAGAGCACGGCGGCGCGCACCGCTGCCGGCTGTCGCCCGACGCCCGCCCGGTCCGACGTCCTGACATCGATGGCACCGCGCGGCCGGAGCATGCTTCGGGCACCGGGGAGAGGAACAACGGCAGATGGAACTGATCGTGGCGGCGGCGATCCTCGGTGCGGCGATCGTCGGCGCGTTCGGTCTGCGCCACCGCCAGCTCGGACCGGCGTTGTCACCGGTCGCGCGCGACGAGCTCACACGGCTGGAGGAGCGCGTCAGCGTCCGCGCCGAGGAGCTCGACCGCCGCGCCCGCGAGCTCGACGACCAGACCCGCGCGCTGGAGGTCGAGCGCGAGCAGCTCGAGCAGCGCCGCCGCGAGCACGAGGAGGCGCTGGAGAAGATCTCCGGCCTGAGCGCCGGCCAGGCCAAGGAACGGCTCATGGCCGAGATCACCGACCAGGTCCGCCAGGAGTGCGCACGCCACGTGCGCCAGATCGAGGAGGAGACCAAGCGCGACGCCGAACGGCGCGTGCGCTCGATCCTCTCCGTGGCGATGCAGCGGCTCGCCGGCCGCCACGCGGCGGAGACGACCGTGTCCGTCGTGCAGCTGCCGTCCGACGACATGAAGGGCCGCATCATCGGCCGCGAGGGGCGCAACATCCGCGCCCTGGAGAACCTCACCGGCGTCGACTTCATCATCGACGACACGCCCAACGCCGTCGTCCTGTCGGCGTTCGACGGCGTGCGTCGTGAGATCGCGCGCATGACGCTCGAGAAGCTGCTCGCGGACGGGCGGATCCACCCGGCGCGCATCGAGGAGGCCTACTACCAGGCGAAGTCCGAGCTCGAGGCGCACCTCGTCGAGGCCGGCGAGGACGCCGCCTACGAGTGCGGCGTGCAGAGCCTCGACGGCGAGATCATCCGCACGCTCGGGCGGCTGAAGTACCGCACGAGCTACGGCCAGAACGTGCTCGCGCACTCCGTCGAGACCGCGCAGCTCGCGGCGATGATGGCCCAGGAGCTCGGCGCGTCGCCGAAGACCGCCGCCCGCGCGGCGCTCCTGCACGACATCGGCAAGGCCGTCTCGCACGAGGTCGAGGGACCGCACGCGCTCGTCGGCGGCGACATGGCGCGCCGCCACGGGGAGTCCGAGGCCGTCGCGCACGCGATGGAGGCCCACCACAACGAGGTCGAGCCGCAGACGATCGAGGCGGTCATCGTGCAGGCCGCCGACGCGCTCTCGGGCGCGCGTCCCGGCGCCCGCGGCGAGTCGCTGGAGTCCTACGTCAAGCGCCTGCGCGCGCTCGAGCAGATCGCCTCGCGCCACGAGGGCGTCGACAAGGCCTACGCGATGCAGGCCGGCCGCGAGATCCGCGTCATCGTCGCGCCGACGAGCATCGACGACGACGCGGCGATGCTGCTCTCGCGCGCGATCGCCCGCGAGATCGAGCGCGAGCTCGAGTACCCGGGGCAGATCAAGGTCACCGTGATCCGCGAGTCGCGGTCGGTCGAGTTCGCGAAGTAGCGCGCGGGCGCTGGGACTACCCTTCACGGTCGCCATGAAGCGCTACCACGTCACGACGTTCGGCTGCCAGATGAACGAGCACGACTCCGAGCGGATGAAGGGCATGCTCGAGTCGCTCGGCTACGCCGAGGCCGCGGTCGCCGAGGACGCCGACGTCATCCTCTTCAACACCTGCTCGATCCGCGAGAAGGCCGACAGCCGCTTCATCGCGCACCTGCACCAGGCCAAGGGCCTGAAGGCACGCGATCCGCAGCGGATCATCGGCGTCGGCGGCTGCTGGGCGCAGTCGGTCAAGGACGAGGTCTTCGCGCGCTTTCCGTTCGTCGACGTCGCGTTCGGGCCCGGCCAGGTCCACAAGCTCGCCGAGTTCCTCACCTCCGACTCGCTGACCGCGCAGGGCTTCTTCGAGTTCGAGGGCTTCACCGGCCACCTGCCCGGCAAGCGCGCGCGCGAGTTCCAGGCCTGGGTGCAGATCTCCGTCGGCTGCAACTGCCGCTGCTCGTACTGCATCGTGCCCTCGACGCGCGGCCGCGAGGTCTCGCGGCCGGCGGACGAGCTCGTCGAGGAGGTCCGCGCGCTCGCCGCCGACGGCGTGCGCGAGGTGACGCTGCTGGGCCAGAACGTCAACTCCTACGGCCGCGATCTGCGTCCGACGAGGACGAGCTTCGCCGAGCTGCTGCACCGGCTCGACGCGATCGACGGCATCGAGCGCATCCGCTACACGAGCCCGCACCCGAAGGACATGCGCGAGGACGTCATCCTCGCGCACGCGCAGCTGGACTCCGTCTGCGAGCACATCCACCTCCCGCTGCAGTCGGGCTCGTCGCGGATCCTCAAGGCGATGCGCCGCACGTACACGCGCGAGCGCTACCTCGACCGCGTCGCGCTCATCCGCGAGCACGTGCCCGACGCGGCGATCACGACGGACGTCATCGTCGGGTTCCCGGGGGAGACGGAGGACGATTTCGCGCAGACGCTCGAGGTCTGCGAGGAGGTCGGCTACGACGGCGCGTTCACGTTCGTCTTCTCGCCGCGGCGCGGGACCGAGGCCGGCGCGATGACCGAGGGCCTCGTCGCGCACGAGGTGAAGGTGGAGCGGATGCAGCGCCTCGTCGAGGTCGTCCAGCGGCGCGCCGCCGAGCGCGCGCAGCGCTTCGTCGGACGCGACCTCGAGGTGCTCGTCGAGGGCACGTCGCGCACGGACCCGTCGCGGCTGCGCGGCCGCTCGCGCCACAACAAGGCCGTGAACTTCAGCGGGCTGGCATCGCCCGGCGAGCTCGTCGCGGTGCAGATCACGGGCGCGACGAGCCAGACGCTCACCGGCGAGCTGTCGCTCCTGGCGACGGCGTCACGCGCCGGCTGAGCCGGGGCGCGGCCCGGCGGCGTAGCGGTCGTACGGCTTCCGGCTCATTCGTGCGAACATCCGTTCGCGCACAGGCTTTCGTTCGTCCCCGAAGTATGCGAACATACGTTCGTGCGCTGGGACAACCTGACGATCGAGGAAGACGAGGCGACGCGGCTGCCCGGCTACCGCGATCCCGCCGTCGTGCGCCGCTTCGACGCGCCGGAGGCGCTCGACGTGCGCTTCTACGAGGTGCACGCGAAGTCCGCGCTCAACCGCGTACCAGCAGCGTCGCGGATGCCGTTTCGCTGGACGATCAACCCGTATCGCGGATGCTCGCACGCCTGCGTGTACTGCCTGGCAGGCGATACGCCGATCCTCATGGCCGATCGCTCGCACAAGCCGCTGGCGAAGCTCCGCGTGGGCGACGAGATCTACGGCACCGAGCTGCGCGGCAAGTACCGCCGCTACGTTCGCACGCGGGTGCTCGCGCACTGGGCGAGCATCAAGCCTGCGCATCGCGTGACGCTCGAGGACGGCACCGAGCTGATCGCCAGCGCAAACCACCAGTTCCTCACCGACGGTGGCTGGCTGCACGTGACGGGCGCCGAGGAGGGCACCCGGGTGCGGCCGCATCTCACCACGGCGAACTCGCTGCTGGGGACCGGGGGCTTCGCAGCGGGGCCTGAGCACTCAGTCCACTACGAGCTGGGCTACCTCTGCGGGATGATCCGCGGCGGCGACAACCTCGCCTCGCACGCCTACGACCGGCCGGGCGGCCCGTCCCAGCCGGGCACTCCCCGGTTCAGGCTCGCGCTCGTCGACGGCGAGGCGCTCTATCGCACCCAGCGGTTCCTGCTCGCCCACGGCGTGCATACGACGTCGCTGCCGTTCGACACCGGCTCGCGCACGACGCCGATCCATGTGATCGGGGCGCAGTCGCAGTCCCAGGGCGAGCGCATCGGCGAGCTCGTCGCGCTGGCCGCTCGTCCCGAGCGACGAGTGGCGCAAGGGCTTCCTCGCGGGGATCTTCGACGCGGAGGGGTCCGGTGGCCGCGTCATCCGCATCAGCAACGCCGACGAGACGGTCCTGCACTGGATCGAGACGTGCATGGATGCGTTCGGGTTCCGGACGGTACTCGAAGGTCCGAACGCGATGGGCATCAGCGTCGTGCGCCTGTGGGGAGGGCTGCGCGAGCGGCTGCGCTTCTTTCACCTCGTCGACCCGGCGATCCGCCGCAAGCTCGACATCGACGACATGGCGGTGAAGTCCAGCGCACGCACGGCCGTGGCAGTCGATCGAGCCGCTCGGAACGGCGATGCGCCTCTACGACATCACGACCGGAACGGGCGACTTCATCGCCAACGGCGTCGTCAGCCACAACTGCTTCGCGCGGCCGACGCACACGTACCTGGACTTCGACGCCGGCCGCGACTTCGAGCGCGAGATCGTCGTGAAGGTCAACGCGCCCGAGGTGGTCCGCGCCGAGCTGGCGCGGCGGTCGTGGAAGGGCGAGCACGTCGCGATGGGGACGAACACCGACCCGTACCAGTGGGTCGAGTCGCGCTACAAGCTCATGCCCGGGATCTGGGAGGCGATGCGCGACGCGCGCAATCCCGTGCTCGATCCTCACGAAGTCGCCGCTGCTGCTGCGCGACCTCGAGCTCATGCGCGAGATCGCGGCGGTGACGGACATCCACGCGAACCTGTCGATCCCGACGCTCGACGCGAAGGCGTGGCGGGCGACCGAGCCGCACACCCCGCACCCGAGGGCGCGGCTGGAGGCCGTCGCCGAGCTCAACCGGGCGGGCATCCCGACCGGCGTGCTCGTCGCGCCGCTCATGCCCGGCGTCAACGACGCGCCCGAGCAGGTGCAGCCGCTGCTCGAGGCGGCGGCCGCGGCGGGGGCGACCGGGATCGGCGGGATCGCGCTGCACCTGCGCGGCGAGGTCAGGCAGATCTACATGGACTGGCTGCGGTCCTACCGCCCGGACCTCGTGGCGCTCTACGAGGAGCTCTACGCGCGCGGTGCGTACGCGCGGCCTGAGGAACGGCGGCGGCTGGCCGCGCTGCTCAGACACCCTGGCGTGCCGCCGCCGAGCCGCTTCCGGCTGCGCGACGGCGAGGAGGCCGTCGGGCAACCGGCGAGGCCGGACCGACGCCGCAGCCGAAGACCACGGAGGTGCAGACGACGCTGTTCTGAGATGCGAGCGCGAGCGTCACGCGGGTTGCGGTGTCGCGGTGCTTCGCGACCGTCAGTGCCGAGTCAGCAGTCCGTGGTCAGCGCTTGGACTGTGCGCGATCTCGTGCTGCCTCGGCGATCCCGTCGCCGCCCGTCTTGCGCGTCACCTCGGCGGCGTCTCGGGCGCGACGCCGCCGAACACCGAGCCGATGCGCAGGCCGAGCGGCGCCACGTCGATCTCGCCGCTGTTGCGCTCGATCGCGCGCAGGATGGCGTCGGCGACCTGCTCGGGGGACTTCGTGCCGACGCCGAACGGGAGCTTGACGTTGGCGTCGTGGAACATCCCGGCGTCGCGGATGAAGCCGGGGAAGATCGCCGACACGCCGACGCCGGTGCCGTGCAGCTCGGCGCGCAGCGCGCCGGCGAAGCCGCGCAGGCCGAACTTCGTGGCGTTGTAGAGCGACGCGCCGGCGGTCGGCGACTTGCCGGCGAGCGAGGACATGAACACGACGTGGCCCGCGCCGCGCGCGACCATCTGCGGGACGAGCGCGCGGGTGAGCACGATCGCGCGCGCGCAGGTTGACGTCCAGCGCGCGGTCGATCTGCTCCTCGGTCCAGGAGTCGATGACGCCGGACGCCGACAGGCCGGCGTTGGAGACGAGGATGTCGACGTCGGCGTGCGCCGCCGCGAGCTCGCGGACGGCGGCGGCGGTCCGACAGGTCGGCGGCGCGCGACCTCGCCGCCGATCTCGTTCGCGAGCGCGGCGAGCACGTCGCCGCGGCGGCCGGACAGCACGACGTGCGCGCCCGCGGCTGCGAGGCGGCGGGCGATCGCGTGGCCGAGGCCGCCCGTCGCCCCGGTGAGCAGGACCGTTCTTCCGCGCGACGTTCATGGCGCGAAGACTACGATGCCGCGCCCGCGGCGGCGCGTCCGGCCTACGACGCGAAGACCGCGACCGTCGCCGTGAAGCCGTGCAGGAAGTTCTCTCCGCCGACGGGGCCGATCTCGCCCGCGGCGAAGAACCCCGCCGTCGGGACGTTCCCGAGCGCGCCGGCGAGCGCCGCCGCGTCGTGATCGGGAATGCCGAACATCCCGCGGCCGCGGCCGTTGCAGGTGAACATCAGGGCGCCCGCGGGCGCGTCGGAGCCGAGCGCCTGGCGGCGCAGCGCGAGCGCCTCGTGCAGGTCGCGGTCGGCGGACTTCGCATCGCGGGCGTGAACGCGCACGACCTGGCCCTCCTCGATCGTCGCGCCGACGGCGATCGTGCCCGTGTCGGGATCCCCGCCGAGCACGCTGCGCACGAGGAAGTCGCCGTGCTGGTAGTCGCCCTGCCCGCGCTCGACGACGATCCCCAGCAGCATGCCCTCGGCGAGCATGTCGCGCTCGGCGTCGTCGAGCCGGTCGAGCACGGCGCGCAGCGCGCCGAGGGCGGGACGGCCCGCGAGCTCCTTGATGAGCCGCCCCTCGCCCGACGTGATCGTCAGCTCGGGGCCGATCGGCGTCGCGCCCTGCGAGACGCACGGCAGCAGCTCGACGCCGTCGAAGCGCACGCCGACCGCGCCGCCCGGCACGACGCGCTCGCCGAGGAAGAGCGCCGCCTGGCCGCGCAGCGTGCGCACGCTCGAGATCCCGCCGAGGACCGGCACGCCCGGCGAGCGCTCCGCCAGCTCGGCGAGCACGGCGTCGGTGGGAAACGAGTACGGGTCGGGCAGCAGGATCGCGCCGCCGGCGCCCTGCAGGTCCGGGACGCCCGCGATCGCGACGCCCTCCTCGACCTCGGCGACCTCGGCGTGGAACGTCGAGACGATCCCGTTCTCGAACGCGGCGGCCCAGACCGCGACCGCGGTGCCGCCCTCGATCTCGCGCCCGTCGCCGACGATCCCGCCTGCGCCGCAGCCGATCAGGCCATCGGGCTGCAGCGCGTCCTAGACGCCCTCGAGCGTCGCCTCGGGCGCCGCCAGGTGCGCGCCGCATGCGAAGACGACCGCGAGATCGATGCTGCTGCCGGCGAGCTCGGCCGCGACCTTGGCGGCGGCCTCGACCGCGCCGGCGCGCGGATCCGCCGCGGTCGACAGCCCACACGCGATGCGCACGCTCACGTCTTCGGACGATACTCGCCCGGCGTCGGCGCCCATACTGCATTTGTGGCCGCACACGCACAGGTCCTCGCGCTCTTCGGCCCGACCGGCGTCGGCAAGACCGATGTCGCGATCGCGCTCGCCGAGCGGATCCGCGCCCGCGGCGGCAGGCCGGTGGCCGTGTCGGCCGACGCGCTGCAGGTCTACGAGGGGCTCGAGACCCTCACCGGCGTGCCGGACCGCGCGCAGCGCGCGCGCCTCGAGCATCGCCTCGTCGCGTTCCTGCCGGTCGGCGCGCGCTTCTCGGTCGCCGACTACGCGCGGCTCGCGCACGCCGAGATCGACGGGCTGCTCGCCGAAGGCGCGACGCCGATCGTCGTCGGCGGCACGGGCCTGTACCTGCGCGCCGCGCTCGCCGACCTGCAGCTGCGCCCGCCGCCGCCGGCGGGCGTGCGCGAGCGCTGGCAGGCCGAGCTGCTCGCGCGCGGGCCGCAGGCGCTGCATGCCGAGCTCGCGCGCGCGGCGCCGTGGGCGGCGCAGACGATCGAGGTGCGCGATCGCCACCGGATCGTGCGCGCGCTCGAGCTGCTCGACCAGGGCGCGCTCGAGCCGGCGACCGGCCCGAGCCAGCTGTGGACGCGCGAGACCCGGCATCCGACGCGGCTCGTCGGCCTCGTGCGCGACCGCGACGAGCTGTACGCGCGGATCGAGGCGCGCGTCGACGCGATGATCGCCGCGGGCGCGGTCGACGAGGTGCGCCGCGCGCACGCCGCGGGCGCGTCGCAGACCGCGCGCGTCGCGCTCGGCTTCGAGGAGCTGCTGGCCGGCGACGTCGACGCGATGAAGCGGCGCACGCGCAACTTCGCGCGCCGCCAGCTGACGTGGATGCGCAAGCTGCCCGACGTCGAGGTGATCGACCTGACGGGCGGCCAGGACCCGGAGCGCGTCGCGGCCCTCATAGACTCCGCGCCCGCATGACCACGATCGCCTACGAGAAGTGGCAGGCGCTCGGCAACGACTACCTCATCGTCGAGGAGCGGACGCTGCCGTTCGAGCTGACCGCGGCGCGCATCGAGCGCATCTGCGACGTCCACACGGGCGTGGGATCGGACGGCATCCTGCTGCTCTCCGAGCCCGACGCGCCGGGCTTCGTCGCGCGCCTGCGGATCTTCAACCCCGACGGCTCGGAGGCCGGGCTGTCGGGCAACGGCGCCCGCGAGGCGTGCATGTTCCTGCGCCGCAACGGCTGGACGGACGCCGACCGCTTCTCGATCCAGACCGGCGCCGGCGAGATCCGCCCGCACATCACCGGCCCGGACACCTGCACGCTGGACATGGGCCGCGCGCGCACGTCGTCGGAGGACTTTCCCTCCGGCGACGCGGACGGCACGGGAGCGCTCGAGGCCGGACGGGCGCACCTGGCGCTTCCAGCACGTCCAGGTCGGCAACCCGCAGTGCGCGATCCACCATCCCGACCTCGACGAGCTCGAGGCCCTGGACCTTGCCGCGATCGGCCCGGCGATCGAGCGCCACGAGCTGTTTCCCAACCGCACGAACGTCTCCTGGTACGCCGAGCTCGAGCCCGGCGTCATCCGCGCGCGGATCTTCGAGCGCGGCGTGGGGGAGACGATGTCCTCCGGCACGGGCGCCAGCGGGGCGGCGATCGCCTATGCGCTGCGCGGCGGCGACTCGCCCGTGACCGTCCGCCTCGACGGCGGCGAGCTGACCGTCGACGTCGCCGAGGACCTGCACTTCGACCTCACCGGGTGGGCCCGGCCCGTGTACCGCGGCGAGCTCGCCGACGACTTCCGCACCGAACTGGAGAACCTGTGAAGCCCAGCAAGCGCCTCGACCTCATCCCGCCGTACCTCTTCGCCGAGCTCGAGCGCAAGGTCGCCGCCAAGCGCGCGGCAGGGCGTCGACGTCATCTCGCTCGGCATCGGCGATCCCGACCGCCCGACCTCGGCGCTGATCGTCGAGGCGATGCAGGAGGCCGTCACCGAGCCCGAGACGCACCGCTACCCGTCCAACCGCGGCCGCGAGGACTTCCGCGAGGCGGTCTCGGACTTCTACATGCGCCGCTTCGACGTCGAGCTCGACCCGGCGACGGAGATCATGCCGGCGATCGGCGCCAAGGAGTGCATCTTCAACCTCAACCTCGCGTTCCTCGACCCCGGCGACGCCGCGCTGAGCGCCGACCCCGGCTACCCGGTCTACACCGGCGGCCCGCTGCTGGCCGGCGCCGACCCGGTGCTCATGCCGCTGCTGCCCGAGCACGGCTTCACGCCGGACCTCATGGCGATCTCCGACGCCGACCGCCGGCGCGCGAAGCTCATGTTCTTCAACTACCCGAACAACCCGACCGGCGCGGTCGTGCGCGACGGCTTCTTCGAGGAGGTCGTCGACTACTGCGGCGGGACCGACATCCTCGCCGTCCACGACAACGCGTACTCCGAGACGACGTACGACGGCTACCGGGCGCCGTCGTTCCTCGCGACGCCGGGCGCGAAGGAGGTCGGCGTCGAGGTCTTCTCGTGGTCCAAGGGCTACAACATGACCGGCTGGCGCTGCGCGGCGATCGTCGGCCACGCCGCCGCGATCGACGCGTACTGGAAGCTGAAGACGAACATCGACTCCGGCCTCTTCGAGGCCGTCCAGCTCGCCGGGATCGCGGCGCTGAGCCCCGACGCCGACGGCGACAAGCAGGAGATGAACGCGCTCTACACGCGGCGCCGCGATCTCGTCGTCGACGCGCTGCGGGCGATCGGCGTCGACGTCACGCCGCCGAAGGGCACGATCTACATCTGGGCACCGGTTCCCGCCGGCTTCGAGACCGCGGCGGCGTACTGCGAGCACGTGCTCGAGGAGGCCGGCGTCGTGATCTCGCCGGGCGGCGCCTACGGGCCCAACGGCGAGGGCTTCTTCCGCATCTCCCTGACGACGCCCGACGACAGGCTGCTGGAGGCCGTGGATCGGCTCGGCCGGCTCGCCCGCTGAGCCTGGCTGAGCCTGCAGGCCGCAGCGCGCGGCGCTCGCGCAACGCGAGCGGTTTTCCGGAGCTGCGCAGGTTGCAACCCACCGTTATCTAGGCTGCCTGCGTGCGCTACTGCGGCATCGACGTCTCGGCCAACCCGAACAACCAGCAGCTCTGCACGCTGCACGAGCGGCGCGGCAGCGAGGGCGAGGGGATCGAGCTCGTCACGACGTTCTACGACCCCGGCAGCGTCGCGTCCGTCGCGCGCACGGTGCTCGGCTTCGGCGGCGAGGCGGTCGCGGCCGTCGACGCGCCCTCGGGCCACCGCCTGGACCTGCTCGCCCCCGGCGCCCCGCTGCGCGCCGAGCTCGGCCTGCCCGAGGGGCGCTTCGAGCGCCACCGCGTCTGCGACGCGCTGCTCTTTCGCCGCCGGCTGCCGCTGTACCCGGTGCCGTCGGCCAGCCAGGCGCTCGCCAACTGGGAGCGCTGGATCGGCATCGGCTTCGAGCTGTTCACCGCGCTCGCGCCGCTCGGGCTGTTCCGGCCCGACGCCGGCGGCGCCGTGCAGGGCCACGTCGAGCACGGGGCGCTGCGCTTCGGGCGCCTCTGCGAGACGTATCCCGACGCGGTGTTCTGCTCGATGATCGGCCACCGGCCGCCGCCGAAGCGCACGCCGTGGGGACTGCAGCAGCGGATCGCCGCGCTGCGCATGCGCGGCGTCATCGACGCCGACGGCGGGCTCTGGCACCGCACGCTCGACGAGCTCGACGCGTGCGCCGCGGCATATTCGGCGTACATGCTCGCGAGCGGCGGCGGATCGTGGGTCGGCGACCCGCGCGAGGGGGTCATCGTGCTGCCCGTCGACGAGCTGCTGCCGCGCTACGACCCGCTGCCGCCGCCGGCGCGCGCACCGCTGGCGTGAAGGCGCTCGGCGGCGCCGTTTCCGCACCGGTGACCCGGGTACGGCCGATGTACCCCGTCCCGAAAGGAGGTGGGCGCTCGATGCTCACCGTTTCACCGACCGCCGCAGACGCCATCCGCCAGCTCACCGAGAGCGGGGATGCACCGGACTCCGCCGGAATCCGCATCGCTGCCGGCGGGCCGACCGAGGACGGCAGCACGCTGTCGCTCGCGCTCGTCAATGCGCCCGAGCCCGACGACGAGGTCATCGCCCCCGACGGCGCGACGCAGGTCTACCTCGAGCCGCAGGTCGCCTCGTTCCTCGAAGGCGCCGTCCTCGAGGCGCAGGTCAGCGACGCCGGCGTCGCCTTCT
Organism: uncultured Solirubrobacteraceae bacterium; assembly: GCA_963727785.1. GTDB lineage: Bacteria > Actinomycetota > Thermoleophilia > Solirubrobacterales > Solirubrobacteraceae > CADCVQ01. Next base: position 58,411 of record CAVSHS010000001.1, on the reverse strand, counting down.
CGCTGCGCGAGGGCGCCGGCGCCTGAGCGCCGCTCCGAGAGCGGGTTCGAACCCGCGCCGGGTGATCCCGGCGCGGGACTAGACTGGCCCGATGGAGCGATCCCGCCAGGGCCGAGTCGGCGAGCATGCACGCGCCGCCGATGGCGAGGAGGGGCGCGCGAAGCAGCGTGCCTTCTGCATCGCCGCGCTCGACGAGGGCGAGGACCTCGCCGAGCTGCGCGAGCTGCTGCGCACGGCAGGTGTCGCCGTCGTCGGCCAGATGGTCCAGCACCGCGACAAGCCGCATCCCAACTCGTACCTCGGACCCGGCAAGCTCGAGGAGGTCAAGGCGGCCGCGAAGGCCGCCGACGCCAACGTCATCGCCTGCGACGACGAGCTGAGCCCGCGCCAGGAGCGCAACCTCGAGTCCGAGCTCGGCATCCCGGTCGTCGACCGCACGTCGATCATCCTCGACATCTTCGCCGGCCACGCGCACAGCGCCGAGGGCAAGCTCCAGGTCGAGCTCGCCCAGCTGGAGTACAACATGGCGCGGATGCGCGGCCTGTGGACGCATCTCGAGCGTCTCGGCGCGAGCGCCGCGCAGCCCGGCATCGGCGCCCGCGGACCGGGCGAGTCGCAGATCGAGACCGACCGCCGGCTGGCGCGCAACCGGATCACGGCGCTGCGCCGCAAGCTCGTCGGCGTGTCCGCGTCGCGCGCGACGATGCGCGCCGAGCGCGAGCGCGCCCACCTGCCGCAGATCGCGCTCGCCGGCTACACGAACGCCGGCAAGTCGACGCTGCTCAACCAGCTGACCGGCGCCGAGGTCGGCGTCCGCGACCGCCTGTTTCACACCCTCGACCCGACGACGCGCGAGCTGCGCGTCAACGGCCGGCCGTACCTGCTGACCGACACCGTCGGCTTCATCCGCAAGCTGCCCCACCAGGTCGTCGACGCGTTCGCCGCGACGCTGCACGAGACGCGCGAGGCCGACCTCATCCTGCACGTCGTCGACGCCTCGGCCGACGAGGAGGAGATGACCGGGATGCTGCGCGCCGTCGACGAGACGCTCGACGCCGTCGGCGCGGGCGAGCGGCCGCGCCTGCTCGTCCTCAACAAGGCCGACGCGCTCGACGACGAGCGCCGCGAGGAGCTGCGCTTCGCCCATCCCGACGGGATGCTCATCTCGGCGGCGACCGGCGAGGGCGTCGAGGCGCTCGGCGATCGCATCGAGGAGGAGTTCCGCCGCTCGCTGCGCTCCGTCGACCTGCTGCTGCCCTACGCCGAGGGCGCCCGCCTCGCCGAGCTGCACGACTTCGCCGGCGACCTCGAGCGCACGGACACCGCCGACGGCGTGCGCATCCGCGCGCGGCTGCCGGCGACGGTCGCGGAGCGCTACGCGCGCTTCTCGGCCAACGGCGCGCAGCCCGCCTCGCACGCCCCATCGAGCAACGGCGCGCAGCCCGAGGCGTGAGCGCCGCCGAGCTGCGCGTCCGGCGGCTGCACCCGGACGCGCGCCTGCCCGCGCGCGCGCACGACGACGACGCCGGCTACGACCTCTGCGCCGTCGAGCCCGCGACGCTCGCCCCCGGCGCGCGGGCGGCTGTCCGCACCGGCATCGCGATCGAGCTGCCGGCCGGTCACGCCGGGCTCGTGCTGCCGCGCAGCGGCCTGGCGGCGCGCCACGGGATCGCGATCGTCAACGCGCCGGGCCTGATCGACCCGGGCTATCGCGGCGAGCTGAAGGTCCTGCTGCTCAACACCGACCGGACGGCGCCGTTCGAGATCGCGCCCGGCGACCGGATCGCCCAGCTCACGATCGTCGCGGTCGCGGCGCCGCAGGTCGTCGAGGCCGACGCCCTCGCCGCCACGGTGCGCGGCGAGGGCGGGTTCGGCTCGACCGGCGCCTGACTCGTCGCTACTCGACGAAGCCCTCTTCCTTCAGGTAGGCGGCGGCGACCTTCTTGGGCTCCTGCTTGTCGAGCTCGACGCGGCGGTTGAGCTCGCGCATCGCCTCCTCCGTCATCCCCTCCTGCACGGACTCGAGCGTGTCGACGGCCTTCGGGCCGATCTTCTTGACGGTCTTGTCGGTGATGCCGAGCGTGATGTTGTACGGCGGGAAGAACTTCTTGTCGTCCTCGTAGGCCGTGTACTTGTCGGTCAGCGCGAGCTGCGGGTCGGTCGAGAAGGCGAGCGTCAGGTCCGACTGGCCGCCGTCGAGGTCGTTGAACTTGCCGTCGGAGGAGACGAACTTGCCCTTGAAGCCGTACACGCTGCGCAGGCCGAGCAGGCAGTCCTGGCGCTGGCGGCACTCCGGGAAGCCCGAGATCGAGAGCTTGGGGTTCTTGGAGAACAGCTCCGAGACGGTCTTCGGATTGCCCGCCTTCGCGGCCGTCGCCTTCGTCGACGCGATGATGTACGTGTTCTGGAAGGGGGTCCGCGCGAGCGCGGTGATGCCCTTCTTGGCGTAGTCCGCCTTGGCCTGCTCGTAGGCCGCGTCCGGGTCCTTCGGGACATCCTTCGTCTTGACCCCGAAGAACGAGGTCAGGGCGGTGCCCGTGTACTCCGGGTACATGTCGATGCTGCCGCCGGTCAGCGCCTTGTAGGCGACCTGCTCGGAGCCCAGGTTGAGGCGCCGCTTGACCTTGAAGCCCTGCGCCTCGAGCGTCTGCGCATAGATCTCACCGAGGATGAACTGCTCCGTGAAGTTCTTCGAGCCGACGGTGATCGTGCCCTTGGAGGCGTTGGCGGGATCGCTCGCGATCGCCTTGCCCTGGCTGGCCGGCGTGGTCGACGAGCTGCCGCTGTCGGACGAATTGTCGTCGCCGCAGGCGGCCAGGCCCAGCGTGAGGCACATGGTCGCCAGTGCGGCGAGGATCCTGCGGTGTGACGAGATCATGCGGATTCGGGTCTCCTTCGGGTCGTCAGTGAGAAGCGCCGGCGCCGGGCCGGCTGCGCGAGCTTCAGGCCCGCGGGGGTGACCGCCCGCTGGAGGCGGGCGAAGGCGAAATCGACGGTGAGGGTGATGACCGCGACGACGATCGCCGCGCCGAGCTGGCCCACGAACCCGTAGGTCTGCGGCGTGATGATCGGCTCGCCGAGGGTCTGCACGTTGGCCAGTGGCGCGATCGTCGCGGTCGCGACGACGTTGACCGCCGAGGTGCGCAGGCCGCCGAAGATGGACGGCAACGCCAGCGGCAGCTCGATCCTGCGCACGATCTCCATGCCGGTCATGCCCTGGCCGCGCGCGGCGTCGACGGTCTCGCGGTCGACCTGGCGCACGCCGACGTACGTGTTCGTGATGAGCGGCGGGATCGCCAGCAGCACGAGAACCGCGATGACGTTCGTGTAGCCCAGCCCGATGAAGGAGATGAAGAACGCCAGCAGCGCCAGCGACGGCACCGCGCGGCCGACGTTCGAGGTCGCGGTGGCGAGGAAGTCGCCGCGGCCGATGTGGCCGAGCCACAGCGACAGCGGGATCGCGAGCGCGGCGGCGATCGCGAGCGCGGCGATCGAGACGATCATGTGCGTCGCGGCGAAGCCGGCGAGCTCGGGGATGCCGCCGATCTGCACGCCGCCGGAGACCGACTCGCGCTCCTTGAAGATGAACTCGATCGCCTGACCGAAGTCCCCGAGGAACGCCAGCGTGCCGGTCATCCGCGCGCCCGCTGCCAGGGGGTGATCGCGCGCTGCACGGCGAGGATGAGCAGATCGAACACGGCCGCGAGCAGGACGGCGAGGCCGCCCGCGACGACGACGTTGGACTTGAAGTACTTGTCGCTGCCGCGGAGGATCTCGGTGCCCAGGCCGCCCGCGCCCGCGAAGACGGCGAGCGCGGCCAGGCCGACCGTCGTCGAGGTCGCGATCCGCAGACCGGCCATGATCTCCGGCACGGCCATCGGCAGCTCGACGCGGAAGAGCACCTGGCGGTCGGTCAGGCCCTGCCCGATCGCCGCGTCACGTGTCTCCACCGGCACGTTGCGCAGCCCCGTCGTGATGTTGCGGAAGATGATCAGCAGGGTGTAGGAGACGAGCGCGACGATCGCAGTCGTGTAGCCGAGCCCGGTGATCGGCTGCAGGAGGAAGAACGCCGCGAGCTCGGGATCGCGAAGAAGATCCCGGTGACGGTGAGGATCGGCCCGGTCAGCCAGCGCCGCCGGTGGGCGAGGATCGCCAGGGCCATCGAGATCGCGAAGCCGATCGCCACGGGCACGACCGTGAGGTAGACGTGCTCGAGCAGCGGGTTCCAGTAACGGTCGATGTTGTGGGCGATCCAGTCCGGGCAGAAGCCGTTGGACGCGACGCAGTGAGTCCGAGCCCCCGGGCTTCTGGATCTGCAGCTGGGCGAGCGGGAGGAGGTTCATTCGCGCAGCAGGTCGGCGCCGCGTCGGCGAGGCCGCCGGGGCCGCGTGCAGGAAGTGCTGGACTCGACCTCGAGCGACAGCATCGCCGGCAAGCGCGCCGTCAGGGTCGACGACGGCGCCGTAGCGCGTCTCGGAGGACAGCAGGTCGGCCAGCGCGTCGCGCAGCACGTCGTCGAGCTCGACGATCGGATGGGCCGGCGAGCGCAGGTCGGACGTCACCCGTTCGCCGGCGAGCGCGCGATCGCTGAGCCAGCCCTGCGGGCGCCAGCTGCTCGTCGACGAGCATCGCGTAGGGCACGTCGGCCTCCTCCATCAGCGTGCGCGCCTCGGCGACCGGCATCCCGACGCGCAGCGCCGCCGCCTTCCAGAGGTCGATGTCCCGCACGCGCTGCAGCGCGAGCCGCTTCAGCGCGCGGTCGGAGCCGACGAAGTCCTCCACGAATTCGGCTGGCCGGGTACATGAGCAGCTCGGCCGGCGGCGCGTACTGCGCGAGCTTGCCGCCCTCCTGCAGGATCGCGATGCGGTCGCCCATCTTGATCGCCTCGTCGATGTCGTGGGTGACGAAGACGATCGTCTTGCGCAGCTCGGCCTGCAGGCGCAGGAACTCGTTCTGCAGCCGCTCGCGGTTGATCGGGTCGATCGCGCCGAAGGGCTCGTCCATCAGCATCACCGGCGGGTCGGCGGCGAGGGCGCGCGCGACGCCGACGCGCTGGCGCTGGCCGCCCGAGAGCTGGGCCGGGTAGCGCGACCGCGTTTCGGCGGGCAGGCCGATGAGCTCGATCAGCTCGTCGACGCGCGCGCTGGTCGCGCCGCCTTGTCCCAGCCCAGCAGGCCCGGCACGGTGGCGATGTTCTCGCCGACCGTCCGGTGCGGGAACAGGCCGATGTGCTGGATGACGTAGCCGATCTCGCGCCGCAGCTCGGCCGGCTTGCGGTCCTTGACGCTGCGCCCGCCGAGCAGGATGTCGCCCGACGTGATGTCGACCATCCGGTTGACCATCCGCATCGCGGTCGTCTTGCCGCAGCCCGAGGGGCCGACGAGCACACAGATCTCTCCGGCGGGGACCTCGAGCGACAATCCCTCGACGGCCGCGGCTGCCGCTGCCCGGATAGCGCTTGGTGACCTCGCGGAACTCCAGTGGCTCGGCCGTTGAACGGTCGGAGGGATCACCCACGGGGCGATCCTACCTTCAGCGGAGGCAGTTCATGCGCCGGCGACCCGCCGTGCCTCGGCATGAGCGGCGTCCTCGAACGCGTCGTCGAGCGGTTCGAGGTGCTCGAGGCGCAGCGCGCGGCGGATCAGCCAATCGGCGAACCAGGCGTTCTTCGGCAGCAGCGGGCCGTGCAGGTACGTGCCGATGACGCTGCCGCGGAGCACGCCCTCGGCGCCCGACGAGCCGGTGTTGCCGTGCCCCTTCAGGACCCGGCCGAGCGGCTGCTCGGCGCTGCCCAGATGCGTGTGACCGGCGTGGTTCTCGAAGCCTGCGAGCACGCGCGGCGGCCGTTGCCGTCGAGGTCGACCTCGATCGCGACGTTGCCGATCAGGCGCGGGCCGTCGGAGCGGATCGTCTCGAGGTCGACGAGACCGAGGCCGGGGATCTCCTCGTCGGCGAGCGCGTAGCGGTGGCCGAGCAGCTGGTAGCCGCCGCAGACGCCCAGCACGAGCGCGCCGCGCTCGGCAGCCGCGTGCAGCGCGTCGCGCTTGGTCTCGACGAGGTCCAGCGCGCACAGGCGCTGGTCGCGGTCCTGGCCGCCACCGAGGTAGAAGAGGTCGTGGGCAGCGGGATCGACGGGCTCGCCGAGCCCCGCAGCCGTGACCTCGAAGCCGATCCCGCGCCATTCGCAGCGGCGCTCGAGCATGAGCAGGTTGCCGCGGTCGGCGTAGATGTTCATGAGGTCGGGGTACAGCGCGCACACGCGCAGCGTGGCCGGGCGCTCAGCCACGGAGCATCACCACGCTCGTGGCGACGTGCTCCTCGGTCGCGGGCACGAGCCGGGCGGGCAGCGGTTGGAGGCCTGCCGCCAGCCCTTCCGCCTCGACGCCCGCGATGTCGACGCGGTCGAGGTGCAGGATGTCGTCGCTGGCGCTGCGATACCCGTCGGCGGTGAGGATCTCGCGGATGCGCTCGATCGCGACCGTGTCGCCGTGGTCGCGCAGCGCGACGGGCTGACTGGAGTACATCGCGCCGTCGACGAAGAGGCGATCGGGCGCGGGCAGCAGGACGTGCCGCGCGTCGAACGCCTCGAACGCGTCGGCGAGCGCGATCGCGACGAGCCCGCCGCGCGCGACGTGCGCGCGGGCGGAGCGCAGGAAGCCCAGCCGGCCGTCGCGGCGCAGCAGCTGCACCGTCTGCATCGGCGCCATGACGATCGCGAAGTCGCGGCGCGCGAGGTCGAAGCCGCCGGCGTCCGCGACGACCGTCTCGACGTGCAGCCCATCGGCATCCGCGCGCTCGGTCAGCACGGCCAGCAGCGCGGCGTCGTGGTCGAGCGCGACGACCTCGTGGCCGCGGCGCGCGAGGTCCAGCGAGATGCGCCCCGTGCCCGCGCCGACGTCGAGGATCGGCCCGGTCGCCGCGGCGGCGAGCTCGCGCCAGAGGTCGAAGTCGGCGTCGTAGCGCCCGCACTCGACGTCGTGCCAGATGACGTGGCTCATCGCCCGCGGCTCCCGCGCGTGCCCGGCCGCGCCGTCACGCGAACGACCCCGCCGCCGCGCCGCGCGCGACGAGCAGCTCGCGCAGCGCGAGCATCGCGGTGTACGTCGGCAGCGCGACGAGCCGCCCCTCGCCGTCGGCGAGCGCGGCGTCGAGGCCGCGCTCGAGCGCGGGCACGACGGCGATCCGGTCGACCGGCACGCCCGCGTACTTCAGGCGCAGCGCGAGCTCCGCTGCCCGCGTCCCGCTGCACGTCACGCGCCGCACGCGGGCCGCGATGACCTCGAAGTCGGCGTCCCAGACCCACGAGACGTCGCGCCCGTCGGCGGTGCGGTCGTTGAGGATCGCGAGGACGTCGTGCTCGCCCGCGTCGAGCGCGAGCGTGCGCAGCACCTCGTTCGCCCCGGCCGGGTTCTTCACGAGCAGGATCGCGAGCTCGCGCCCGCCGACGAGGACGGTCTCCGCGCGACCGAACGCCGCCTGGGTGGCCTCCAGGCCCGCGACGATCTGCGCGAAGCTCGCGCCGAGCGCGCTCGCCAGCGCGGCGGCGCCGAGCGCGTTGTAGACGTTGTAGAGACCGGGGAGGGGGAGGGCGACGACGGCGCGCTCGCCGCCGAGGTGCAGGGCAAAGCTCGCGCCGCGGGTGCCGTCGAGCGTCACGTCGGTCGCGTAGACGCCGGGCTGCGGGCGGCGCGCGTCGCCGTTGGGGCAGTGGTAGCGGCCGAGGTGGCCCAGGTAGATCGCGTCGTAGACGTAGGGCGCGCCGCAGCGGCGGCAGTGCTTGGAGTCCGATGCGTGCGCCATGTCGCCCAGCGCGACGCCGTCGTCCTGCACGCCGAAGTACGTCACGCCGCCGGTGCGGTCGCGCCCGAGGTCGGCGACGAGCGGGTCGTCGGCGTTGAGGACGAGCTGCGTGTCCGGCGTGGCGGCGACGGTCGCCGCCCACCGGTCGGCGATCGTCTCGAGCTCGCCGTAGCGGTCGAGCTGGTCGCGAAACAGGTTCGCCAGCAGCAGCGCGCGCGGCTGCAGCTGCGGCACGACGCTGTCGAGCCAGAACTCGTCGACCTCGAAGAGCCCGGCATCGCCGTCGATGCCGTCGCCGCGAGCGGCGCCGAGCAGCACGCTCGCGACGCCGCCGGCCATGTTCGCCCCGGCGCGGTTGTGGACCAGGCGCGTGCCCGACTGCTCGAGGATCGCGGCCACCATCGCGGCCGTCGTGGTCTTGCCGTTCGTCGCCGAGATCACCGCGCTGCCCCGCGGCAGGCGGCGCGCGAGGCGCTCGATCGCGCTCGGCTCCAGGCGCATGAGCAGCTTGCCCGGCAGGCTCGTCGCGCCGCGTCCGCTGCGGCGCGAGAGCGCGCCTGCGGCGCGGGCGACGGCGATCTTCGCGCCGAGCATCACGCCGGGGCCGGGACGCGTAGGGCGTGCGCGACGACGCGGATCGCGATCGCGGCCGCCGCCGGCGGCGTGCGCGGGGCGCCGCACGGGCTCGGAGCCATGATCGAGATCCACGCGTGCACTATCGCAACACGAGTGTCTCGAGCCGCTCGGCGATCGCGACCGGGCTTGGCTTCGTCGCCGCCTCGGCGATCTCCCGGTCCGACGCGCCCGTCAGCACGATCGCCCCGTCGATGCCGGCGGCGTGCGCCGCGCCGAGATCCGCGTCGACACGGTCGCCGACCATGAGCGCCCGGCCCGGACCGAGCCGGTCCAGGGCCGTCTGGACGAGCGTCGGCTCGGGCTTGCCGACCGTCTCGACGGTCCGCCCGGACGCTGTCTCGACCGCGGCGATGACGGCGCCCGACCCCGGCCACAGCCCGTCGGCCGCAGGGAACGTCGCGTCGCGGTTGGAGCCGATCAGGAACGCCCCGCGCAGCGCGGCCTGCGTCGCGTCGCGCAGCTCGGCGTAGTGAAACTCCGGGTGGAACGCCACGACGACGACGTCCGCGCGGCTTGCGAACGTCGTCCCGTTGACGATCCGCAGCCCCGCAGCCTCGACGTGGCGCTGCAGGGCGGCCGAGCCGATCACGACCGCGGCACGGCCCTGGAAGCGCTCGGCGAGCACGAACTGAAGCGCTCCGCCGACGGTCACGACCTCCTCGAGCGAGGCCTGGAAGCCGAGCCGCCACAGCTTTCGCACGTACTCCTCGGTGCCGAGCTGCGTGTCGTTGGTGACGAACGCGACGCCCTTGCCCGCCGCGCGCAGGGCAACGACGGCGTCGACGGCGCCGGGCGTGGGCTCGTCGCCGACCCAGACGCAGCCGTCGAGGTCGAGCAGGACGTGGTCGTAACGCGCGATGAGCGAGCTGAGCGGCACGGTGGGAAGTGTGACCGCTGGCCGGGTCGGTTGACGTTCTGCTCCGCGACCGTCGAACGTTCGCGGGCCAGCCATTACGCTGCGACAGTGCGCCGCGCCCTCGTCCTCATCGTGATCCTGCTGGCGGCGGTGGCGCTCGTCGCGTGCGGCAAGGACGATGCCCTGAGCGGGGGCGCGACGGCGACCACGGCGACGACCGGCGCGAAGCGATCGACCGCCAAACGCGCGTCGTTGCCGCCGCGCAGCACGCACGACGGCTGCAAGGCCGTCGCGGCGCCGAAGCCTTCGGCGAACCCCAACCTGCGGCGCTCGAAGCAGCGCCTGAGCCGCAAGCGCCGGTATACCGCCGTGGTCAGGACGAACTGCGGCACGATCAAGATCCGGCTCGCCGTGGCGAAGGCACCGAAGACGACCGCGTCCTTCGCGGGCCTCGCGCGCAGGAAGTTCTTCGACGGCCTGACCTTCCACCGGATCGCCAAGCCGGGCGGCAACGACTACGTCATCCAGGGCGGCGACCCGCTCGGCACGGGCAACGGCGGGCCCGGCTACACCGTCGTCGAGCCGCCGTCGAAGCGGACGAAATACCGCCGTTACGTCGTCGCGATGGCGAAGACGCAGACCGAGCAGCCCGGCACCTCGGGCAGCCAGTTCTTCATCGTCACCGCCCCCGAGGCGCCGCTGGACCCCGACTACGCGATCCTCGGCGAGGTCGTCGGCGCCAAGAAGGCCGTCAAGCGCATCGCCGCCTTGCCGACCGATCCCGCGACGGAGGCCCCGATCGACCCGGTGGTGATCAGCTCGGTGCGGATCCGGTCTTCGAAGCGTCGGTAGCGGGCGGGGACGCTCTGCGGCTTGGGTTGGGCGCGAGCGCTTGTGAACTGCATCGATGACGGGTGTGGTGAGCGGGGCGCTTGGGGCGTGCCTTCGGATCGGGGGCGGGGAGCGTGGCGCGCTTGTGTTCGCATGCAACACATTCGCGCCATGGTCCCATCCCGCCAGCGCTCGCGGCGGGAGCGCGGCGCGCTTGTGTTCGCATGCAACACATTCGCGCCACCGTCCCATCCCGCAAGCGCTCGCGGCGGGAGCGCGGCGCGCTTGTGTTCGTATGGAGCACATCCGCGCCACCGTCCCGCGCGGCGAGGGCCCAGGCCCGGGGAGCGGTTGGGGCTTGCCCTGAACCGTCCATCCGCTGGACGCAACCGTCGAACCCCCCGCACCAGGCGCTAACGCGGCTCGCCGCACACGCTGCGAAGCGATCCGTCAGCCGCACCCGCCCCACGGAGCGCCAAGCCCGCCCGTCCACCGCTCCTTCAATGACGCCGTTCGCCGGCGCCAAGAGCCAGCACGACCCACCGGCTCCACCAGCGCGTGCGGCGCTCGAGCGCATCCGCGCCGTCCTCAGAACAGCGACGCCTGCTCCGGCGGATCCAGGCAGTCCGGGGCGTCGTGGCGCGCATCGTTGACCGCGCGGCTGACGGGGCGGGACGCCAGCGCGGGCCCGGCCTCCGGCGCGCAGACGGCGTGCAGCTCGTCCGCCGGGCTCGACGGATCGATCCACAGCGACTCCTGCGCCGGCTCCAGGATCACCGGCATGCGGTCGTGCAGGTCGCGCACCGCTCCAGCTGCCGCCGTCGTGACGATCGCGCACGAGCGCAGCGGCTCGACGTCGCGCGACGCGCCCTTCGGACGCCACGACGCCCACAGCCCCGCGAACGCGAACAGCTCGCCGTCCTCGCGGGTGATCCAGTGCGGCACGCCGCCGGACCACTCGTAGAAGCCGTCGGCGAGGATCAAGCAGCGGCGGTGCTCGAACGCGTCCCGGTAGGCGGGCCGCTCGGCGACCGTCTCGGCGCGCGCATTGATCGTCTTCACGCCGAGCGCGCCGGGATCGGAGGCCCAGAACGGCACGAGCCCCCAGCGCAGCAGCGCTCCCTCGGGGGCGTCGTCTACACCACGGCGCACGACGGCCAGCACGTCGTCACCGGGCGCGACGTTGTAGCGCCGGCGTACCTCCAGGCGCTCGCCGATCGGATAGCGCGCGCGCAGCTGCGCCGGGTTCGGCCCCGCGAGCGTGTAGCGCCCGCACATCGCCGGCTACCCCGCGCGGGCGGCCCGGGCCTTCTCGCGCGCCGCCGTCTGCTTGCGTTTGCCGACGAACGCCAGGACCGCGAGCGCGACGATCACGATGACGATCCCGAGTCCGATGCCACCGGCGATCGAGCCGCCTCCGAACGGCAGCAGCGCGAGCTCAGCGACGCCGAAGCCGAGCGCCAGCAGCAGGACGACGATCGCGAAGATGATGAGGACGCCGCGGGCGCGCATGAGCCTGCTGGCGCCCTGCGCGGGCGCGATCAGCCCCATGAGCCGCAGGACGAACAGCTGCCGGCTCGACGGGGCCTCCTGGCCGAGCTTCTCGACGGCCGCCTTGAGATCGTCGGGCCGGCGCTCGGCGAGCGCCAGCGAGGCCTCGGCCATGCGCCGCAGCTGCATGCGCTCCTGCGGCCGCGCGGCCGCGATCGCCTTGCGGAAATGCTCGCGCGCCGCCTGCGCGTCGTAGCGCTCGGAGGCGCGCGCGCCGAGGATCGCCTGCGCCGCGGCGCGGTATCGCGTCTCGGCGAGCAGCTCGTCGTCGGAGCGCGTTTCGAGCTGCGTCATCGCTGCCAGGGCGCTCTTCTGTTCGACGCGGACCTGCCGCTGCTTGGCCATGTCCGGGAGTGTATGTGCGACGGCACGCAAGCCGCCGGCGATTGTGCGTAACCTCGGCGCTCGTGCCCCGGCTCGCCGCCCTACTCGCGATCGTCGTGCTCGGCCTCGCCGCCGCGCCGCTCGCGCAGGCGCAGATCGGCCCGAACGTGCCCAAGCCGCTGACCGAGGACCCACCGCCCCCGCCAGCGGCGCCGCAGAAGTTCGACGACGATGCCGGCCTGAGCACGCGGCAGAAGGTGCTGATCTTCGGCTCGGCGGCGCTCGTGCTCGCCGCGATCGCCTTCGTCATCGTGCGCGATGCGCGCCGCGCCGCGCCCGTCGACGAGCGCCCGCATGGCGGTGGCTCGGGCCGCACGGGCGGTGGCGCGGGGGGCGCGGCGAAGTCCGCACGGGAGCGCGAGCGCCAGCAGCGCGCCAAGCGCGCCAAGGCCAAGGCCGCCAGGCAGCAACGCAAGCGAAATCGCCCGTAGCCGGCCCCGGTAGCCTTCGCGGTCCACCGGCCTACTGCCGGTGAACGACCGGCCCTCGCCATGGACCTCGACCTCGACGATCCACCCGCAGCGCTCGCCCGCCTGCTCGACAGCGCGGAGGAGACCGGCTGCGTCAACCTCTCCGAGCTCGACCAGATCGCGCGCCGCCTCGACGTCGACGAAGACGATCTGCCCGCGCTCCACGAGGCCTTCGAGGCGCGCGGGATCGACGTCACCGACGACTGCGGCCGCGTGGGCGTCCCGCAGACGACCTACGCCAACGCGGGCGTCGCGATCGCGACGACCGACGCCCTCGGGCTGTTCCTCAACGAGATCCGCCGCCACCCGCTGCTGACCGCGGCCGAGGAGGTCGAGCTCTCCAAGCGCATCGAGCAGGGCGACGCCGCGGCGAAGGAGCGGATGATCAACTCCAACCTCGCGCTCGTCGTCTCGATCGCCAAGAAGTACCCGCAGAACGAGCTGCCGCTGCTGGACCTCATCCAGGAGGGGATCTTCGGCCTCATCCGCGCGACGGAGAAGTTCGACTGGCGGCGCGGCTTCAAGTTCTCCACGTACGCGACGTACTGGATCCGCCAGGCGATCCAGCGCGGGATCGAGAACAAGGCGCGCACGATCCGCGTGCCGACGAACATCGCCCAGCGCGAGCGCAAGATCCAGCGCACGCAGCGCGCGCTCGCCACGAAGCTCGGGCGCGACCCCACGAACGAGGAGATCGCCGCTGCGGCCGAGCTCGAGCTCGGCCAGGTCGAGGCGATGGCCGACCTGACGCGCACCGTGACGAGCCTCGACCGGCCGGTCGGCGACGACGGCGAGACGGCGCTCGGCGACCTGCTCGGAGACGAGCGCGCGGGGCCCGCCGAGGAGGTCGAGATCGCGCTGCGCGACGACGCGCTGCGCCGGGCGCTCGGTGAGCTGCCCGACGAGGAGCGCAAGGTCGTCCAGCTGCGCTACGGGGTCGACGGCGCGGAAGGGCCCGTCGGGATCCGCGAGGCGAGCCGGCGGCTGGGGATCACGCAGCCCGAGACGCGCAAGCTCGAGGAGCGCGCGCTGGAGCGGCTCGCCGGCGTGCGCGAGATCGAGGCGCTACGCGAGGCCGCGTAGCGCCGCAGCGTCACGACCCGGCAAGGTCGCGGAACGTGCCCGCCACCACGCTGGACGTCGTGAACACCTTCACGGCGTCGACGACGGAGGCGTTGTACTCGATCAGCGGCCCCTGCTGGCCCGCGCCGACGAGCGTGCCGAGCAGGCCGCCGAGCAGGCAACCGAGCCCGAGCAGCCCGCAGTCGACGATCGGATACAGCCCGACCCGGCCGTTCTTGCCGTCGACGAACACGGCGCCGACGACGCGTCCCGCCTGGTCGATGCGGACGATCTCCCGTCCATCCGCCAACAGGCTCGTGTCGTTGACGGGCCGCTGGAGGTTAAGCGCGTAGACGACGCTGCGCAGGCCGTTATGGCTGGGGTCGTCGGCGTCGTTGTTGCCCCGGATGAGCAGCCGGCCGCTGCCGACGACGATCATCCCGGCCTGCGGCGTCGCACCAGCGGTGATCCTGCAGTACTGATCGCCGGTGCCGACCTGCTCGATGAACCAGATCTTCGTCGAGGTGAGGCCTGCGGGCTTCGTGCACAGCGGCGGGGTGCCGGAGATGCTCCCCTGTCCCCCTGTGGAGCTCTGACCGGCGGTGGTGGCGACATAGGTCCCGGTGGCGATCGCCTGCGAGCGGAACTGATCGATCGTCGCCTGGGGCACGACGCTCTCGACCGGATACTGGCTGAGGATGTTCGAGGCGACCGTCGATCCGAGCAGGGGGGTTGTCGCGGAGAGGAGCGGCGCCAGCCCGACGCCGCCGAGGCAGTCTGTGACGGCGGCGATGCTGAACACGCCGCAGCGAACGGCGATGCGTCCGGTGATGAGCGAATCGGCCTGACCCAGGACGATCCCCAGGACGCTCCCGAGCAGTCCAGCCGTCGTGGGGACCACCGTGGGGAGGGGGATGGACATGCTGCCGTTGACGAGGCTCAGGTTCGACGGCAGCGCCTTGACGTTCTCGAGGTCGACGAGCCCGGCGACGACGCGGGTCTTGCCGGCCACCGTGGCCTGCGCGCGGATCCACATGCGGTTGTTGTTGTTCTGGTCGTAATTCCAGCCGGCGAGCAGGGCGGAGCTCCAGGTCGTCGACAACCCCGTGTCGTCGCAGACGTTGACCTGCCACGTCGACCCCGCGTATTCGGGACCGCTGTAGGACGCCGTGAGGTTGCCCTGGATCCGCGCGACCGCCGACCCGGCCACGGGAATGGCGTTGATGAGCGCGCCGACGCCGGTGCTCGTGCAGGTCCCGGCGGCGCCGATCGGCGACAGCAGGCCGGTGACCGGCCACGCGCGGCCGAGCGAGTAGCCCTCGCTCGTGAGCACGCTCTCGGCGAGGTTGAAGGAGCGGTCGCGGGTGCGCTCCACGCCGGACTGCTTGGCCTGGACGTCGTTGAGCGAGAGGAGCGCGATCCCGAGCGCGAGCATGACGACCACAACGAGCATCGTGGTCACGAGCGCCGAGCCGGATTCGCTGCGGATGCGGGTTGTCAGTTGCATGCGACGTCCTTGCTGACGACGGTGGTGAGACCGACGGCGTTCGTGATCGTGGCGATTACCGTGGTGAGCCCGCTGACGAGCTGCAGGTTGTTTCCGCTGCCGAGCGAGATGCCGTTCTGGTTGGTGTAGCTGATCGACAGCGGCCCGTTGAGCAGGTTCGTGAGCAGGCTGAAGTTCAGCAGCGGGCCCGACGAGTTGCAGGTGGCCTTGATGTCGTCCTGCGTGACCACCGGTGCCTGGAAGACGCGGCTGCGCAGGAACGTGCTGGCCCGTAGCGTGCTCGAGCCGACCTTGCCGCCGCTCGTCGCGTCGAGCTTGAAGGTGAGGCCGATCGACCGCACCGCCGAGGCGGTCGGGGTGTCGTACGTGAAGATCGGGCTGCCGGCGGTGTTCGCGGATGGGCGCGAGGTGAGCTTCCCGCCGGTCCAGCCGGCTGCGACGGTCGGGCAGGCAGAGCCGGGATCGGTCGTCGTCGTGGACTGCGCGCGCCAGAGGCCGCCCGACGCGTCGACGCAGACGCGGGTGTAGCGCGCCACCGTCGGCGACTCGTTGACGAGGTACACGATGTCGTTCGCCCCGGCTCGCGTGACGACCGCCGCCTGGCGCAGGTCCTTGACGATGCGCTCCATCGTCGTCCGCGCCTCGTCGTTGGCGTCCATCAGCCGCGTCTGTCGCGTCGCGTTGGACGAGAAGCTGTCGAGCGTCTGCAGCGTGGCGAACAACACCAGGCCAGAGATGACCGTGACCACGAGCAGCTCGGCGAGCGTGAAGCCGTCCTCGCCGCGAAGCATCTGTTGGAGTAGGCGACGCATCAGCTCGGCGAGGCCAGGAGGGTCGTCTGGGTGAGGGAAGCCGCGCCGCCGCGGTTCCACGTCAGGGTGATCTTCACGCGGCGCAGGTCGTCGGGCGCGTCGTCGAGGGCGATGGTCCGCGACGGACTCGTCGCGCCGCAGCCGGAGATCTGCGCTCCGCCCTGCGCGAGGCCGAGGAGGCTTCCGGTGAGGCTGCTGACGAGGCCCCCGATGAGGCCGTTGGACGTCGTCACGAGGCACAGGGCCGTGATCGGATCGCCGCTCCACGCGACGTTGTATCCGAGCACGTTCTTCGTACCGGCGGTGGCCGTACCAGCGCCGGTCGGGGCCTCGCAGAAGGTCGCGTCGCCGGCGCCGGCGCCGTCGCTCGGATCGTCGATCGAGCACGCGTCGACGTTCACGGTGTAGACGACGCCTCGCCGTGTCACCGTGAACGACGTTCCGGTCGCGGTCGTCGCCTCCGGGATCGCCGCGGCGAGCGCGGCCGGAGCGCCCGCCTCGGTCATCGAGAGGTAGGGCACCTGGCGGGCGCGCTCGACGAGCTCGCGGGCGAGGTTCGTGCCCTGCTCCTGCGCGGTCGTCCGGGAGGTGTTCCTGAGGCTGCCTTCGACGATCGTGAGCGTGCCGAGCGCGCCGACGACGAGGATCGTCATCGCGACCATGACCTCGATGAGCGTCATGCCCACCTCGCCGCCTCTGAGCTGTCGTGCGAACGCGCGCATGTCAGTCCGTGCACGCGTCGGTGGCAAGCGACGCGTCGCCGGGGGACAGGGCCAGCAGCTTGCCGAGCAGGCAGGAGCCGGCCGCCGGGGCGGGGCTCGCTCCGGCGGTGGTGCTCGGATCCGGATCGGGGGTGATGCTCACGACGTCCAGCCGGCGGGTCACGAGCGTTCCCGAGCTCGTGGTCACCGTCAGCCGCACGCCCTTGCCGGCGGGGATGTCGACGTAGCGGCAGACCCCTTCCTTGCGGCGGCAGTCGATGTCGCCGCTGAGCAGCGAATCGGGTCCGATCGCGAACACGGCCTTGTCGCGCGTCGGCGAGAATTTGACGAAGATCGCGACGACGCGGCCGCCTGCGTTGAACGTCTGCAGCCGCGGAACGACAGGAGACAGGGGCGCCGGGATGCGCACGCCGAAGCGTACGCTGACGATCATCGGGCGCGTGTCGGGGATCACCTTCGTGGGGGCGTCACCGCCGCCGATCGGCGCCGCGGGGGTCGCCGGCGTCGTCGGGGTGGCGGGCGCCGTGCCGTCCGGGTTCGTGATGACGACCGGGACCGGCTCGGGCGCGGTGCTCGCCTTCTCCTTGTCCGACGAGCTCTTCTTCCCGGCGGTCTTGGAGCCGCCGCTCGACGGGCCCTGGAACGGGTCGGCCTTACGCGACTGCTCACGTGCCGCGCGCTTCTTGGTGTCGCTCGTGGCGAGCAGCGCGCGTGCGGGCAGCTGCCCGGCTGGCGCGGCCGCCGGCGCGGGCGCGGAGGCCAGCGGGGCGTCGGACGGCGCGGACTTCAGGAAGAGCAGCGGGGCGGCCACCGCGACGAGCAGCGCGATCACCGGGATCGGCCAGAGGTGGCGGCGCATGATCTCGTCGAGCAGGTTGCGCAGCATCACGATCCTCCGTTCGCGACTTGTGCCTGTGCGTCCGTCGGCGGCTGCGGGGTGGCAGCGCTGTCGGGCGCGATGTAGGCCGTCGCGTTGACGACCGCCTTCGTCAGCTTCGAGCCTTCGACGCGGTTGAACGACAGCCCGTCGATCGTCAGCAGGCGCCCGCCGATCCTCAGGTCGCCGCCGCGGGTGCGAACCGCGTTGCGGACCGTCTTGAGGATCTCGAGCAGATCGAAGTACTTGCCGGTGTACTCGAAGGTGAAGGGCAGCACCGACAGCCCGCCGGGTCCGGCGACGGCGCCCGGCGTCGTGGCCCCCGTGGCGCCCGTGGTGGGCGCCGCGGCGCCGGCCTTCAGCGCGACGAGGCGCAGGTCGCTGCCGCGAGCACGGGCGCGGTTTTGGAGATCGAACAGCATCGGGGCGATGTCGCCACGGACCGGCACCCCCTTGTTGATCTCGCGCAGCTCCGACAGCAGGCCGGTGAACTGCTTGCGGGAGACCGTGTACCCGCCGAGCAGTGCGGTTGCCGCAGTGAGCCGGGACTGCTGCGCGGCGACGTTCGCCTTGACCTTGGCGCTATCGGAGCGCTTCGGCGCGATCGCCATGACCCAGAGCGCCACCAGCAGCGCCAGGCCGACGGCGACGACTCCAGCGAGCGCTCGCGTCTGCGTCGTCATTTCGAGCCTGCAGTCGGTGCGGCGGCGGTCTGGGTGGATGGCGCGGTCGCGCCGGACGCCGGGGGCGTGGCCCCAGCGGCCGGAGTGACCGGCGTCGTCGTCTCCGCGCCCGGCGCGGCTCCCGGCGCCGTGGCGCCTGCGGCCGCCGGCGTCGCCGGCGTCCCCGCCGTCGCCGCCGCGATCGCGGCGACCTGCGCGCGGTTGGCCTTGAAGTACGTGACGAGCGCGAAGCTCGCCGTGCCCGCGCCGCATGTGGCGCTGTCCGCCGCGGGGGCCGGCGCGCTCGAGTCGGTGGTGGCCATGCTCTCGGTGCGGCCGAAGCCGACCTCGGTCGCAGCGGTCATCGTGTGCAGGCGGTTCATGTAGGCCGGCACGAGGCTCTCGCGCTTGGCGCAGCCCGAGAGCTCGAGGGCCGGGCTCGCGATGGCGCCGCGAATCCCCGACGTCGCGCCGGCGGCGGCGCCGCCGTCGACGGAGGTCGAGGTCGTCAGCGTGGCCTTGACGGAGGTCAGCCAGACGCCGTCCGGCGTGACCTCGGCGAGCTCCCCGAAGGTGCGGTCCCAGTTGAAGCGGCCCTTCGCAGCAGCGGTGACGGCGTCGCGCCGGGCGAGCGTCGCCTGGGCGAAGTCGTTGTAGGGCTCAAGCGCGGCGGACTGGGTCTCTGCAGCGACGAGCTGGGTCGAGATCGTTCCGAGCTGCTCGCGACCCGAGCTGACCTTGTTGGAGATGATGACGAGGTAGACGATCGCGACGGCGAGCACCGCGAGCACCGCGCAGGAGACCTGGGCGACCGTGGTGAGCGGCGTGGCCTCGGGCGTCTCGCTCGTGTGCGCCGGGCGCAGATCGGGCCGCTCGCCGTCGCTCATGCGGTCCAGGCCGACGACGACGTCGAGGCGCTCCGGGGCGACGCCGAGCCCGTCCAGCGACGGCCAGCTCTCGCGATCGGCGACGAGCACTGGAAGATGCAGCTCCTCCTCGAGCGCTTCGGCGACACCGGGCCAGGTCGTCATCGCGCCGGTGAGCACGACCGCGCCGATCGGCGAGGCGTCCGGGCGCGCGGCGTACACGCCGCGCGAGGACTGCACCTCGGCGACGACGCGGCGCAGGCCCTCGCGGACCTGCTGCGCGACGGTCTCCTGCAGCTCGTCGGAGACCGGTGCCGGCGCGCCGTGGTGTGGCGCCGGACCGAGGCCCAGCGTGGAGATGTGGGCGCGGGCTGCCTCGTGGGTGATGTCGGCGCGGTCGGCGAGGCCCTGGGCGATCGCCTCCGAGCCGGCCGAGGCGGCGCGCACGAGCAGCGGCTGGGCGTTCTCGGTGATGACGACGTTCGTGAGCGCGCCGGCCTGCACGTAGAGGATCGCCTCGTCGGGCAGCGTCTGATTGTCGAGCGCGCCCACCATCGCCAGGCCCGAGAGCGCGATGCCCTGCACGCGCAGCCCTGCCTGGTCGAGCGCGCTCGTCAGGTGGTCGATGCCGTCGACGCGGGCGGCGGCCATGAGGACGCGCTGCAACCCGTTCGACGCGCCCGGCGCGCTGCTGCCGATGCGGCGGTAGTCGACGACGAGCTGGTCGAGGCCGACGGGAAGAAGATCGGTTGCGAGGTGGCGTACGGCGTTGTCGAGGTCGCTGCCGTCGATCGAGCCGGGCAGCTCGACGAGGCGCACCATGAGGCGCGGATGGGCAAGCCCGACCCGGACGACGCGCGGCAGCTTGTGCTCGCTGAAGAGCGTGCGCAGCTCGCCGGCGAGCGCGGCGGCATCGACGACCTCGCCGTCGACGACGAGGCCGACCGGCAGCGGATGGACGATGGCATGTCGCACGCGGCCACCGCTGTCGGCGGCAGGCTGCAGCGCCACGACCGCGTCGGCGCTGATGTCGAGCGCGACGGCGGCGCCGCCGCGGCGCGATCCGAGACGCACGCGTCCCCCGGAAAAGAGTGTGGACATAGGCACGTGTCTCTCGTCGGCCGTCGGCGGCCGGGCGTGGAGGCGCGCTTCAGGCGTTTGGACGGATGGTCTAGGCGATCGTGGCTTCTCCGGCCCCGGCGGCCGTGCGGAGGCTGCGAGCGCTCAGTACGGGCCGTGCGACGCGTCCTCCGCGCGCCACGCGGCCAGCCGCAGGAGCGTTGCGGCGGGCGCGTCGCGCGAGGCGAGCACGCACGTGCGCCCGGACCGCCGCCACGTCACGATCGTCGCGCCCGCGTCGCGCAGGACGGCGAACTGCACGCCATGGCGCACGACGCGCGGCGCGCCGGCGGCCACGCGCAGCGCAGGACCGGCGACGATCGCGTACCCCGCGCGCGCGCCGGCGCCGCGCGCGTAGGACACGACGACGACCTCGCGCCCCCCGCGGTGCACCCGGCCCAGCCCGTCGGCGCGCCAGCCGAGCCTGCCGTAGGCGTAGTCGGGGAACCGCACGCCGCCGGCGGACGCGCGCAGCAGCTCGGGCACGCGGGCATCGCGCGCCGGGGCGGGAAGCGTGGGGGCGCGCAGGGCGATCGCCGCCGCGTCGGCGATCGACGGCGGCCCGGGACCGCCTGCCGGATGGGCGAGCGCGAGCACGGCGGCGAGCGCGGTCGCGAGCGTCGCGGCGAGCGCGCCGGCGGTGCGGCGCTGCCGCGTTCGGCGCGCACGCTGCTGCGCCGCGAGCTGGAGGCGCAGGCGCTCCGGCGCACGCACCTGGGCGGCGGCGACACGGATCGCGTCCGCGACGAGGGTGTCGTCGTGGCTCATGCGCCGGCCCTCTCGAGGACGGGCTCGCGCAGCTGCGCGACGACGGCGCGGCGCGCGCGGTGCAGCCGCGTGGTGACCGTCGCCTCCTTGACGCGCAGCGCGCGGCCGGCCTCGCGGTAGGAGAGCCCGGCGACGTCGACGGCGACGAGCACGTCGCGCTGGCCGGCCGGCAGCGCGGAGATCACCGCGAACAGCTCACGCGCGACGAGCACGACCGCGGGATCGGACGCCTCGCGCGGATCGACCGTCTCGCGCTCGTCGAGCGGGCGCTCGGCCGGCCGCCGCGCCGCCGCGCGCACGCGCGAGACGTGCGTGTTGCGCAGCGCGCGCAGCAGGTAGGCGAGGTCGTCCTCGCTGCGCAGCAGGCGCGGCTTGGCGAGCACGCGCGCGTACGTGTCCTGGACGAGGTCCTCGGCGTCCTCACGCCGCCCGCAGAGCGCCCATGCCGCGCGGTAGAGCCGATCGACGTGGTCGCCCAGCGCGTCCGGATCAAGCGGGCGGTGCACCATCACTGCCTAAAGACGCCGGGCGGCGCCCGTTCCTTCCGGTCTCATGGCGGCCGATGGCAACGATGCCCGGGCAGGAGTACGTTGCCTTGGCTGCGCGCGAGCGTGCAGCGGCCGGTCAAGCCGAGAGGAGGGGACCATGCACACGTTCGGGCGGCGCTCGATGCTCTGCATCGCCGCATCGATGCTGACAGGTGCCGCGCTGCTGGCAGCCGGCTCCGGCGCCGCCGCCGCGGAGGAGCGCGCGCTCACGTATCGCGTCGAGAACGTGCGCACGGCGAAGGATCGCGCGGCCGTGGCCCGGACCGGAGCCGTGATCGTCGGCAGCGACCACGGCGTGCTCCTCGTCACGGCCTCGCGCTCGGACGCCGCCAGGCTGCGCCGCCTGCGCTACCGCGTCCTGACGGGCTCCCAGCCGCGCCTGCCCGCCCGCGCGAAGGGCCTGCAGGCGCGCGCGTCGAACTTCCCGCCCGCGGACGCGAACTACCACAATTACCAGGAGACGGTCGACGAGACGGCGGCGGTCGCGGCCGCCCATCCCGCGATCGTCAGCCGCCAGATCATCGGCCGCAGCTATCAGGGCCGCGCGATCTGGGCCCTGAAGGTCTCCGACAACGCGGCCACCGACGAGGCCGAGCCCGAGGTCCTCTTCACGGCGAACCAGCATGCTCGCGAGCACCTCACAGTCGAGATGGCGCTGTATCTGCTCAACGAGCTGGTGAGCAGGTACGGCACCGACTCGCGGATCACGAGCGTCGTCAACACGCGCGAGATCTGGATCGTCCCGAGCATGAACCCCGACGGGGCGGAGTTCGACGTCGCGACCGGCGCCTACGCGATGTGGCGCAAGAACCGCCAGCCCAATGCGGGCTCGACCCGGGTCGGCACCGACCTCAACCGCAACTGGGCCTGGCAGTGGGGCTGCTGCGGCGGCTCGAGCGGCTCGTTCTCGTCCGAGACCTACCGCGGCGCGGCGCCGTTCTCGGCACCGGAGACGCGAGTCGTGCGCGACTTCGTCGACTCGCGCGTCGTCGGCGGCGTGCAGCAGATCAAGACCGCGATCGACTTCCACACGTACTCCGAGCTCGTCCTGTGGCCGTACGGCTACACGACCGCCGACACCGGCGCCGGCATGTCGGCCGACGATCACGACACCTTCGCCGCGCTGGGCAGGAACATGGCCTCGACGAACGGCTACACGCCCGAGCAGGCAAGCGATCTCTACATCGCCGACGGCGCGATCGACGACTGGCTGTGGGGCCAGCACAGGATCTTCGCCTACACGTTCGAGATGTACCCGACCACGGCGAGCCCCGGCTTCTACCCGCCCGACGAGGCGATCCCGGCGCAGACTTCGCGCAACCGCGAGGCGGTCCTGCGGCTGCTGGAGAACTCGGACTGCCCGTATCGGGCGATCGGCAAGCAGACGCAGTACTGCGGGATCGCGAGCTGATCGCGCCGGCCGGCGGCGTGGCGACGCGAGTGATGCTCAGAAGCTGATCGACAAGCCCTCGCGCGCGGCGTCGGCGTTCCCTGCACGCGCGTCGAGGCGCTGCACCGCACGCCAGCGGGCGATCACGACGACGGGCAGCACGAGCGCCGTCGCCAGCAGCGCGCCGCGAACTCCGAGCAGCGCGATCAGCGACGGCGCCAGGATCGCGCCCGCGACGACCGCGAGCCGCGAGCCGAGTTCGGCCACGGTGAACGCACGGGTGCGGCTCTCGCCGGCGGCCAGGCGCCGCACGAGCGTCCGGCCCGCGCTCTGCGCCATCGCGTGGCCGAGCCCGAGCACGGCGAAGCCGAGCACCGCCACGACGGGATCCGCCGCGGCCGCCACGATCGCCAGCGGCACGGCGAGCAGCGCGGCGCAGGCGTCCGACGCGGCCGCGAAGCGCCCCTGCGCGAGGAGCGCGGGCGCGCCGAGGCCGCCGGCCAGCGCGCCCACGCCCCACGCGCAGGCCAGCACGCCGACGCCGCCTGTCCCGAGCCCGACGAGCTTCACCGCCACGATGACGACCAGCACGTCGAGGACGCCGCGGACGAGCCCGATCGCGGCGAGCAGCCCGACCGCCTCGCGCAGCTCGGAGGCCGCGCGCACCGCCCGCAGGCCGAGCTTCAGCTCCGCCGCCACGCTCCCTCCGGCGCGTGCCGGGCGATGGGTCCGGTGCGGGTCCGCCGCGGTGAGCGCGAGCGCGAGCGGCGCGAGCGCCGACGTCACCAGCGCGAGCGCGAACCCCGCCGCGGGCGACGCGCCCGCGGCCACGGCGCCGCCCGCGAGCGCGCCGAGGCACCTCGCCACGCCGCTCACGCCTGGGCGCAGACGGTGGGCGATCGCGAGCTCGCGCGGGTTGCCCGCGACGCTGGGAAGCAGCGCGGCCTGCACCGGCTCCTGGCCGCTCGCGAGGATCGAGCAGGCGGCGGCGAACAGGAGGACCAGCGCGAAGGGCGCGCCGAGCGCGCTGACGAGCGTCAACGCCGCGAGTGCGCCGGTCGTGACGCCGGTAAGCCCGAGCCCCAGCTCGCGGGGCGAGCCGCGCTGCACGAGCTGGGCGAGGAACGGGCCGGCCAGCGCCCCGGGCAGCACGCGCGCGACGACCGCGAGGGTGACGGCGCCGGTGCCGCCGGCCTCGTAGGCGGCGATCGCGAGCGCAACGGTGAACGCCCACAGCGCAAGCGACATCGCGGCGCAGGCGAGCGCGTAGAGCCGCAGCTCGCGGGTCGTCAGCCCCTCCCGAAGTGCATCCCAGCCGCGCACTGAGGCGACCCTACAGGCGGGGGAGGCGGTCCTGGAGGATGCGGCGCGGCCGTGCCGCCGAAGAAGCGTCCGCGTCGATCGCACACGCATCGGGCACCCTGGCGGCGTACCCAGCTCACCCGGAGGGATCGATGAACATCCGGCACCCGCTCGCCACCGCCGTCGCGGTGGCCCTGGCATCCGCCGCGACCGCAGCTTCGACGGACGCCGCAGTGACAGCCGATCCGAGCGACTATGTGCTCCGCCGCGGCGAGGCGCCGGACTCGAGCGCGCTCGTGGGGCTCACGAAGACGCTCGAGAAGAGCGGCGTGCAGGCGCTGCTGAACGCCAAGGGAAATCGCAAGCTCGGCCACAAGGGAGGCTGTCGCAAGGCCGCGGCGGTGCCGCCGAACGCCGACTGGTACTGCTTCAACCCCGGCGACACGAAGACCAAGGAGTGGATCCCGCAGGGCGTCTCCGGGGTCTCGGACGCCCAGGAGGACGAGCTGTGGGGCAGCGCCAAGCCGCTGCTCGTGAGCTGGTACGACGCCGACAAGCGCGCGCCGCACAAGAGCGTGCGGGTCACGTTCGTCAACCCCGCCAACAACACGTACCGCCACGTCCTGCTGGTCTGGCCGTACGCGCAGCGCGGCACGGGGGCGCCGACGTATGAGCCGGTCGGCACCCACGGCACGGACACGGGCATCCATGCCGGCGGCATCGCGTGGTACGGCAACCGGCTGTACGTCGCGGACACCAACCGCGGCGTCCGCGTCTTCGACATGCGCGTGATCCTCGACCTCGGCGCCAGCGCCAACGGCACGACGACGGGTCGCGACAAGGTCGGCCTGCACGGCAAGACCTACTACGGCTACGGCTACCGCTACGTGATGCCGCAGACGGGCTCGTGGGTCAACGCCAAGCCGATCGGCAAGCGCTGCGACGGCGCCGGAGCACCGGTGCACTCCTACCTGTCGATCGATCGCAGCAAGGTGCCCGACATGCTCGTCAGCGGGGAGTACTGCGACCGCGCGACGGATCCGGACGCCGGCAAGGACGGCCGGCTCGGCATGTGGCCGTTGCAGAGCACGGGCGCCGAGCCGGGCGACCCGCAGACGGACGGCAACGGGCAGGTCGTGCCCCGCTTCGTCAACGGCCTGCCGGACTCGGAGAAAGCCTTGCGGTTGCTGGCCTCGTCGTTCCGGACGGCAGTGCGCGACGGCTCCGATGTGCCGGCCCGCGAGGAGATGGCGTTGGCCGCAACCTTCGCCGGCATGGGGTTCGGCAACGCCGGCGTACACATCCCGCACGCCAACGCCTACCCGATCGCGGGTCGGGTCCGCGGCTACATTCCGGCCGGCTACCCGGCGGACGAGGCGATCGTGCCGCACGGGATGGCGGTGTCGCTGACCGCGCCCGCGGCGTTCGGATTCACGTTCTCCTCGGCTCCCGACCGGCACCTCCGTGCGGCCGAGCTCCTGGGGCACGCCGGCGCGCCGTCGCCGTCCGCGCTGCCAGCACTCCTCGTCGGCCTGATGCGCGACATCGGTCTGCCCAACGGATTGTCAGCCGTCGGCTACGGCGCCGCCGACGTCGACGACCTGGTCGAGGGCTCGCTCAAGCAGCAGCGCCTGCTCGCGACCGCGCCGCGCGAGGTGACCGGGGAGGACCTGGCCGGAGTCTTTGCCGCGTCGATGGACCTGTGGTGAACGAAGTCGCCGCGGCGCTGCGCCGCGCCGGTGTCACCGATGTCGACGACTCCACGCTGGCGCGGGCTCTGTACTCCTCCGATGCGTCGATCTACCGGGTCGTTCCCCAGGTGGTGGTCCGGCCGCGCTCGACCGACGAGATCCACGCGGTGCTGGAGGTGGCCCGCGCATCGGGGACGCCGGTGACGATGCGTGGGGCCGGGACGTCGATCGCCGGGAACGCGGTCGGGCCGGGCATCATCGTGGACACCTCCAGGTATCTCAACCGGGTGCTCTCGGTCGACCCGGACGCCCGGACCGCGACCGTCCAGCCCGGCGTCGTACACGCAGTGCTCCAGCGGGCTGCGGCACCACACGGACTGAGGTTCGGCCCGGACCCCTCCACGCACACCCGCTGCACCATCGGCGGGATGATCGGCAACAACGCCTGCGGGTCCCGCGCCCTGGGTTACGGCCGCACCTCCGACAACGTGGAAGACCTGACCGTCGTCCTGGGGACCGGCGAAATCATGCCGAGTCGTCGTAGCGCACGACGACTCGCGGAAGCTGCGACGACTCGGCAGGTTGACGAGCGGCTTGACGAGCTCGTGGAGGGGCACCTGGCGCACATCCGGACTTCGTTCGGGCAGTTCAGTCGGCAGGTCAGTGGATATGCGATGGAGCAGCTGCTCCCGGAGAACGGGCGCCGGTTCGACCGGTTCCTGGTGGGATCGGAGGGCACGCTGGGGATCGTTCTCGAGGCGACCATGCGACTGGTCGAGGACGCACCTGCCCGCGCCCTCGCCGTCCTCGGTTATCCGTCGATGGTCGAGGCCGCCGATGCCGTACCGAGTCTGTTGGTCTCGACAGGCTCGACCGACGGGAGGGGCTCGACCGACGGGAGGGGCTCGACCACCGGGGGGCTGGGCTTCGAGGGGCTGGTGGCTTGCGAGGGGCTGGACTCGCGGATCGTCGACGTGGTGCGGGCGCAACGGGGGAGCGTGCCGGACCTGCCGCGCGGCGCGGGCTGGCTGTTCGCCGAGGTCACCGCCGCCACTCGCGCGGAGGCCGAGTCGCTTGCGGGCGCGGTGCTCGGCGATGCGGGCGCGGTCGACGGCCGCGTGGTCGCTGATCCGGCCGAGATGGCCGCGCTGTGGCGGATCCGCGAGGACGGCGCTGGGCTGGCTGCGCGCTCCCTGACCCGGCCGGCGCACTCCGGCTGGGAGGACGCAGCGGTCCCGCCGGCGCGGCTCGGCGCGTACCTCCGCGAGTTCGACGCCCTGCTCAAGCAGTACGGCCTGGATGGGGTGCCCTACGGGCACTTCGGGGACGGCTGCGTGCACGTTCGGATCGACTTCGAGTTCGAGGACCAGGGCCGCCGGTTCCGCGAGTTCCTGCTCGACTCGGCTCGGCTGGTCGCGGCGTACGGCGGTTCGCTGTCCGGCGAGCATGGCGACGGCAGGGCCAGATCCGAGCTCCTGCCGCTGATGTACGACGAGCAGTCGATCAGGCTCTTCGGGGCGGTGAAGGCGATCTGCGACCCTGACAACCTGCTCAACCCCGGCGTGCTCGTCGACCCGGCTCCAGTCGACGCCGATCTGCGGCCCGGACGGCCGGTCCACTCTCCGCGGCCGATGCTGCGGCTCACCCACGACGCTGGTTCGCTCGGCGATGCCGTGCACCGCTGCACCGGAGTCGGCAAATGTCGGGCGGACAATAGCGGCGCCCACGGCGTCATGTGCCCGTCGTACCTCGCGACGAAGGATGAGAAGGACTCCACGCGCGGCCGCGCCCGCGTGCTCCAGGAAGCTCTTGACGGGACCCTGGTCGGCGGACTCGGCGACCCGGCAGTGAGTGAGGCGCTCGAACTCTGCCTCTCCTGCAAGGGCTGCGCACGGGACTGCCCGACCGGCATCGACATGGCGACCTACAAGTCGGAGGTCCTGCACCAGAGGTACGCGGGCAAGGTACGACCGCGATCCCACTACACGCTGGGCCGCCTCCCCACCTGGGCCGGACTGGCCGGACCTGTGGCGAGACCGCTGAACCGGATCCTGAAGCTCGGACCCGTCGCCGCCCTCGCCAAGGCCACCGCCGGGATCGACCAGCGGCGGTCGCTGCCCGAGTTCGCGCCGCGGTCGTTGCGACGCTCTGTGGCTTCGAGACCCACGACCGAGCCCGACGTCTGGATCTGGGCCGACTCCTTCACCGACCGCTTCCGGCCCCAGAGCGGGCGTGCGGCAATCGCGGTTCTCGCGGCGGCGGGACGCACCGCCCGGGTCATCGACGAAGACGCCTGCTGCGGGCTGACCTGGATCACCACCGGCCAGCTGACCAGAGCCCGAAAGATCGTGGCGAGGACGGTCGCGACACTGCATCCCTACGTGACCAGCGGGGTGCCCGTGATCGGGCTCGAGCCGTCCTGCCTTGCCACGTTGCGCTCCGACGCTGTGGAGCTGATCGACGACCCGCGGGCCGTCGAGGTCGCGGCCGGCGTGCAGACGCTTGCTGAACACCTCACCTCGATTGACTGGACCCCGCCCGATCTCACCGGCGTCGACGTGGTGGCGCAGCCGCACTGCCATCACGCCAGCGTCCTCGGCTGGGAAGCCGACGAGGCGCTGCTTCGCAAGGCCGGCGCGCGGTTGACCCGGGTTGGTGGCTGTTGCGGGCTGGCGGGAAACTTCGGGGTCGAGAAGGGGCACTACGAGGTGTCCGTGGCGGTCGCGGAGACGGCACTGCTGCCCGCCGTACGGGCCAACCCCGATGCGCTCGTCCTCGCCGACGGCATGTCCTGCCGGATCCAGCTCGACGACCTTGCCGGTATTCGCGGATTGCATCTCGCCGAGCTGCTCGCCGATAAACTCCGGTTATGAGCCCCCGCAACCGCCGACTGGTCATCCCCGTGGCGCTCGGGGGACTGATCGTGCTCGTGGTGATTGCGGCGTTGATCAAATGAGGGTTGATCAAATGAGCATTGATCAAACGGGGCTGGTCAGGTGAGCGAGCCCCTGCTGCGTGCGCTGTCCCGGATGCGCGCATTCATCCTCGACGACGCCGCGCTCGTGCGCGCGGTTGCGTCCGGACGCCAGCGTGGCCGGGAGACGACGTGGAAGCGCGCCGAGCTCCGCTATGTCGACCTGAAAGCCGGACGCCACCTGCAGATCACGACGTACGACGCCACGCAGGCCCATACCGCCAACCACGCGGCCGGCTCGGACGCGCGCGACGCCGTCGACGACCTGCTCGACCAGCCGTTCTCGAACTGGCACGTGGAGACCAACACCCAGCAGCACCAGGTCCGGGTGACCAAGAAGCTCGAGGCAGTCGTGCACACCACCGATCGGGTGGACGAGGTCGAGGCCCACCGTGGCCACGACCTGCCGAAAGAACGTCTGCTCCCCGAGGACGACCCCATTTTCGTGGCGTTGGGCCTCTCCGACGAACGCGGCCGGATCAAGCCGAGCCGGCAGGCGAAGTACCGTCAGGTCGAGGAGTTCCTGCGACTCCTCGACGCCGCGATCACCGACGCCCTGGCGAGGGGGCAGCTGCGAACCCCGACCCTCGAGGACCCGCTGCGGATCGTGGACCTCGGGTGCGGCAACGCCTACCTCACGTTCACCGCCGAGCGGTTCCTGACCCACATCCGCGGCCTGCCGGTGCGGCTGACCGGCATCGACGTCCGCGAGCAGTCCCGCGACCACAACAGCGCACTCGCCGCGGAGCTCGGGGTCGGCGCCGAGTTCGTCGTGGGCAGCATCGCCGGGGCGGAGCCGCCGCTGCCACCCGAGGTGGTGCTGGCCCTGCACGCGTGCGACACCGCTACCGACGAAGCGATCGCGAGAGCCGTCGAGTGGCAGGTACCGCTGGTCCTGGCCGCGCCCTGCTGCCACCACGACATCGCCGCACAGCTGCGGCGCAGCCCGACGCCGGCGCCGTACTCGATGCTGACCAGGCACGGGATCCTGCGAGAGCGGTTCGCCGACACTCTCACCGATGCGCTGCGCGCCTCGCTGCTACGGCTGCAGGGCTACAGCGTCGACGTGGTCGAGTTCGTCGAGAGCCAGCACACCCCCAGGAACACGCTGCTGCGCGCCGTACGCACCGGCAAACCGGTCAAGGGCGGCAACGTCCGCAAGGAGTACGACGACCTTGTCGCCACCTGGGCCGTCCGGCCGAAGCTCGCCGAACTGCTGGAGCGCGTCCATGCGTAGGTCGTACGTCGTGGTCTTCGTCGGGTGCATCCTCGGAGCCGCAACTCCCGCCGCCGCGGGCCCCGACAAGGACGTCGTGGTGACCGTCCAGGACCCGAGGATCATCGAGTCCAGTGGCCTGATCGCCCGCGACGGGGACTTCCTGACCGTCAACGACTCCGGAGACTCGGGTCGGGTCTTCGTGGTCGACGGCCAGACCGGTCAGACCATCGGCGTGACCTCGTGGTCCGATTCCGCCAGTGACGTGGAGGCGATCGCTCCCGCCGGCGGCAACCGAATCTGGGTCGGGGACATCGGTGACAACCTGCAGGACCGCCCGTGGATCGAGGTGACCCGGCTGGGGGTCCGGGAGGGCGACCGGGACTACGCCGGCCAGACGTTTCGGCTCGGCTACCCCGACGGTGCGCGCGACGCCGAAGCCCTCCTCGTACACCCGGTGACCGGGCGGGTGTTCGTGGCCAGCAAGCTCTTCCTGGCGGAAGGGCAGCTGTACGAGGCGCCGCAGGCGCTCGACCGGGACAGAGTCAACAAGCTGAAGTCGATCGGCAAGGTGGGCAGCTTCATCACCGACGGCGCGTTCTTCCCCGACGGCAGGCACCTGATCCTGCGGGGCTACCGGCGGGCAACGATCTACTCGTTCCCCAAGCTGAAGGTCGTCGGCTCCATCCGCCTGCCAGCAGAGAGGCAAGGCGAGGGCATCGCGGTCTCCGCAGCCGGCCGGATCTTCATCAGCTCCGAGGGCACGAACCAGCCCGTGCTCCGCGTCGAGGTCCCGGCGTCCCTGCGCAAGCACCTGCGGCCTCCGCCCCCGCCGTCCCGTACGACCGGCCCCACCCCGGCTTCTCCGTCGCAGTCCCCTTCGGACGCCAGGGACCCGGGCGATGCCGGTGATCCGGGCGCCCCCGCTGGTGCCCGAGCGTTACCGTTGGTCGCGGGAGTGGCCGGCGTGGGCCTGATGATCGGCACCGGCTGGTATCTGCGTCGGTGGAGCCAGATGTGAGGGGTGGGGACGTGCGGATCACCGTGGTCGAGGGCGACATCACGACCCAGGACGTCGACGCGGTCGTCAACGCCGCCAACAGCCGGATGCGTGGTGGCAGCGGAGTCGACGGAGCGATCCACTCGGCCGGCGGCCCCGCCGTCCTGGCTGACTGCATCGCCCGGTTCCCTGATGGGCTGCCGACGGGGCAGGCCGGGTGGACCACTGCAGGCGAGATGCGGGCCCGCTGGGTCGTCCATGTGGTCGGGCCCAACTTCCGCGCCGGCCAGACCGACCGGACCCTGCTGACATCCTGCTACGCCAACGCTCTCCGGGTGGCTGACGAGCTCGGCGCCCGGACCGTTGCGTTCCCGCTGGTGTCTGCCGGGGTCTACGGCTGGCCGATGGACGACGCGATCGCCGCTGCCGTCGAGACTCTCCGGGACACCCCTACCAAGGTCGAAGAGGCCCGCCTTGTCGCCTTCGGCAGGTCGACGTACGACCTGATTGCCGCTGCGCTGACCCGTTGATCGAGCTTGGTTCCGTTGATCGAGCTTGTCGAGATCATGGTCTCGACAAGCTCGACCACCGAGGGGACAGCTCGACCACCGAAGGGACCGCTCGACCACCGAGGGGACCACTCGACCACCGAGGGGACAAGCTCGACCACCGAATGGGTCAGAGGTGGTCGACGATGTGGTCGATGCAGGCGGTGAGGGCCTCGATGTCGGCCGGGTCGATCGCGGGATACATGGCGACCCGGAGCTGGTTGCGGCCCAGTTTGCGATAGGGCTCGGTGTCGACGATGCCGTTGGCGCGCAGGGTCGCGGCAACCAGGTCGGCATCGATGGCATCGTCGAAGTCGATCGTGCCGATGACCAGTGAGCGCGCGTCCGGATCCGTGACGTACGGCGTGGTGTACGACGTCTTCTCGGCCCAGCCGTAGAGCGTGTCGGACGATGCGGTCGTGCGGGCGACCATGCCAGCCAGCCCACCATTGCCGTTCATCCAGTCCAGCTGCTCGCGCATCAGGAACAGGGTGGCCAGCGACGGGGTGTTGTAGGTCTGGTTCTTGCGCGAGTTGTCGATCGCAGTCGGCAGATCGAAGAACGCCGGGATCCAGCGGCCCGAGGCGGCGATCTCCTCCGCGCGTGCGAGGGCGGCAGGGGACATCAGCGCGAGCCACAGGCCGCCGTCGGAGGCGAACGACTTCTGCGGGGCGAAGTAGTAGCAGTCCGCCTCCGCGAGCTCGACGGGCAGCCCCCCGGCGCCGGAGGTGGCGTCGATGAGCACGAGAGAGCCGTCGTCCGCGACCCGCTTGACCGGCGCCATCACGCCGGTCGACGTCTCGTTGTGGGCCCAGGCATAGACGTCGATCCCGTCCTCGGCCACCGCGACCGGCCGAGAGCCGGGGTCGGCCTCGATCACCGACGGATCGGCGAGGAACGGAGCGGCTTTCGAAGCCTTGGCGAACTTCGCGGAGAACTCCCCGAACGACAGGTGCTGACTCCTCACCCGGATCAGGCCGAAGCAGGCGACGTCCCAGAAAGCCGTCGCGCCGCCGTTGCCGAGCACGACCTCGTAGCCGTCGGGGAGGCTGAACAGGTCGGCCAGGCCGGATCGCACCCGACCGACCAGGTCGCGGATCGGTGCCTGCCGGTGCGACGTCCCCATCAATGAGGTGCCGGTGGCGGCCAGCGCGTCGAGGTGCGACGTCTGGATCTTGGACGGTCCCGCCCCGAACCGGCCGTCGGCCGGCTTGATCGAGTCTGGGATCGTGATGGCGTCGTTCACTGGGCAACCTTCTTCGAGTTCTGGGGAATCTCTGACGACGCTGTCAGCCGGCGCCCATTCTGTCACCCGGCCGCGACGCGATGACCGAGCCGTCCATCGTGAAGATGCGACGACTCGGCCAGTCGACGGTCCGCCCATGGATCTAGTCTCGAGACATGATCACCGCACTGCACACCCTGGTGTACGCCGAGGACCCCGACGCTGCTCGCGCGTTCTTCCGTGACGTCCTCCAGCTGCCCGGCGCCGACACCGGCGGCGGCTGGCTGATCTTCAAGTCCGGGCCGAGCGAGCTGGGAGTCCATCCCAGCTCGTGGGACTACGGCGGCGAGACGGGCGGGACGGACCAGCGGTTCGACCTGTCCCTCATGTGTGACGACCTCGCCGCCACCATGACCGAGCTCACCGGCCGCGGCGCCGAGTTCGACGGCGAGATCGTCGAGCAGCAATGGGGCTCCACGGTGCAGCTCTCGGTCCCGGGCGCCGGCACCATGACGCTCTACCAGCCGAACTACGACCCCCCGGCGACGTCCGAAAGTGACGTCCTGGTCTGGTGAGCATCGGCGCCATCCGGCAGATCCGCGGCGCCCCGACGCGTCACCAGCAAACTGGTCACGGTCACCGTGGTCAGGATGGCGACGATCACCGCGAGCGAGGCCAGCGTGGGGATCTCGGGCACGGCCGCCCAGTTGAGGTGCGCCCAGTGCAGCGCCAGCTTGATGCCGATGAAGCCGAGGATCGCGGCGAGTCCGTAGCCGAGGTGCACCAGCTTGCTCAGCGCCGCGGCGAGCACGAAGTACAGCGCCCGCAGCCCCAACAGGGCGAAGGCGTTTGTGGCGAAGACCAGATAAGGGTCCCCGGTGATGCCGTAGACCGCCGGCACCGAGTCGATCGCGAACACGATGTCGGTGGCGAAGACGGCGACCACGACGAGGGCGAACGGCGTCAGCGCGCGTCGCCCCGCCCGCAGCACCGTGAGCCGTGGGCCGTCGTACGCATCGGTCACGGGCAGGAAGCGCCGGACCAACGCGATGCTGCGCATCTTCGATACGTCCACGGCGTGCTGGTCCGTCAGGGTGTCCCGGAGCACCTTGACCCCCGTGGCCAGCAGGACCAGCCCGAACACCAGGAACACCCAGTCGAAGGCCGACAGCGCCGCCGCGCCCAGTGCGATGAACAGGCCGCGCAGGACCAGCGCCCCGACGATGCCGTAGAGCAGGACCCGCTGTTGCAGCGCCTTCGGAACGGCGAAGGCACCGAGCAGCAGCATGAAGACGAACAGGTTGTCGACGCTGAGCGTCTTCTCGACCAGATAGCCCGTGTAGTACTCGACGCCCCGTTCGCTGCCGTGCTGCGACCACACATAGCCGCCGAACAACAGTGGAAGGGCGACGTAGAAGGCCGACCAGGCCAGGGCCTCCCGCATCGAGACCTCGTGGGGTTTACGGGTGGCGACGAAGTCGACGACGAGCAGCGCCAGCACGGCGCCGATGGTCAGGGCCCAGAGGGTGGGGGTGGCGATCGAGTCGATCATGAGAGCTCCTCAGACGGATGGTCTGAGGTCTCCCTCGCCCGAACGGACCGGGCGTCCACCCGAAGCGCCTGTGGAGGTGCCGTGATGACCGGGTGGAACTTGACGAGGTACTCCCCTCGCAGGCCATTCTACGGGGCCAGCGAGGGGAGCACCAATCAGACGACGTCGCGGCGCCGGACCATCAGCAGGGCGACGGCGGGTAGCAGGACGACGTACGCCGCCAACACCCAGGTGGCCTGGCCCGCTGACAGGGTGTCGACCACGCCCGGAGTGCCGTCGCCGCCAGGCTCCACTCCCACGATCGACCCGACCAGCGAACCAGCGGCTGTGCCGGGAAGCACGTGGGTGAAGGCCTCTACCGGTGAGAGCAGGGTGCCGACGCCCCGCAGCAGGTTCTCGATCACCAGCGCCCAGACCAGGCCGAGACCGACCGACAAGGCGGGCCCGCGGGCGACGGTGCCGAGGAAGAAGCCGGCGAGCGCCCACATCTCGAGGACCGCGAGGCCGGTGCCGGCACCCTGGAGAAAGTCGACCGCGGTGGGCCACACGACCGCCTGGGACTCCAGCGCGGCGATGCCGAGCGAGAGGCCGAAGCACATCACCACGGTGGCGACGATCAGGGCAACCACAGCCAGGCTGAGGGCGACCAGAGAGCCGAGCGTCACCGAGGTGCGCGACGGGCCCTGCGTGTAGACCGTCTTCCAGGTTCCCCAGCCGTAGCCGCTGCCCGCGACCAGTGCGCCGAGGACCATCATCAACGCGCCACCGAACATCGGGGTGCCCTCGATCAGGACACTCGGCACGTTCGCGGGCAGCAACTCGGCCAGCAGCGACGCGGCCGTCGCTCCTTCGTTGGAGAAGCTGTTGTCGCCGGTCGCGTAGGACAGGTAGTTGAAGAGGTATCCGAACATCGCGGCCAGGAACAGCCAGGCCCCCGCCGTCACCCAGACCGCCGGCCACTTGCGCAGCCGGAGCAGTTCCGCACGGGTGCTGGCGAAGATGGCCACGCCTGTGCTTGTGCGTGCGGCCTTGGTTCCCGATCCATCAATCACACTGCTGGTCATCACACTGCCTCCATTTCACGCGTGGTCATCTCGAAGAAGACTTCCTCCAGGGTCCGTTCGCCGGTGGCGACCTCGTGGACGTCGACACCGTCGGCGACCAGCGCCCGGGTGAGCTCGGGGGCGTCGGAGCCGGCGGTCACCACGACGTACTCACCGTCGAGGTGTACGGCGTCGTCGCCGGCGACGCGCATCGCGGTAGCCAGCGCCCGGTCGAGGGGTACGCCGCGCACCCGCAGCGTCGTCGCGCCGCGGAGCTCGGCGACGGTCGCCTCGTTGAGCAGCTTGCCGTCGTTGATCACACCGACGCGGTCGCAGATGTCCTGGACCTCGGCCAGCAGGTGGCTGGACAGCACGACTGTCTGCCCTCCTCGCGCCAGCTCGACGATCAGCGAACGCATGTCGGCCATGCCGGCCGGGTCGAGGCCGTTGGTCGGCTCGTCGAGGATGATCAGCTCCGGATCGCCCATCAGGGCCGAGGCGACGCCCAGGCGCTGCTTCATGCCGAGCGAGTAGGACTTGAACTTGTCCCCACCCCGGTCGCTGAGATCGACCCGCTCCAGGGCCTCGCCGACGACGCTGTCCGACAGGCCGGCGTAGCGCGCCATCACCCGCAGGTTGTCGCGGCCGGACAGGTTCGGGTAGAAGCCGGGGCCCTCGATCAGGGCACCGACCCGAGCGGTCACCGCCGGGTCGCCGGGCTCGCTGCCCAGCACCTCGGCGCTGCCGCCGGTCGGCCGGATCAGGCCGAGCAGCATCCGCAGCGTGGTCGTCTTGCCCGCCCCGTTGGGACCGAGGAAGCCGTAGACCTCACCGCGCTTCACGGTCATGGCGACGTGGTCGACGGCCAGCCGGTCGTCGTACGCCTTGGTCAGCTCGTTGGTCTTGACTACTAGTTCGTTCATGGCTCCAGCGTCCGCGGTTCGCGGCTCCGGGTCGTCCGCCTGTGGGCGGCTCGTCTCTACGCAGGTTTGCGTACGACGATCCCGCCGGTCGGCGTACGCGGCCGAGGTCGCCGCGTCCTAGGCTCGGGCCCATGTCGCTGCGGATCATGAAGGACGCGTTGTGGGTCGTCCCGCTGACGCTGTTCGTCATGGTCGGCACGTTCTTCTCCAACGGCGGGCATGACGGGCTCACGGCCTGGCAGTGGGTCGCGGTGCCGCTCGCCGGCCTGGCCGCACTGTCCCTCCTGCTCGCCAGGTCGGCACCGACGCTGGCCGTGATGCTGACGGGACTGTTCGCCGGCGGCTTCCTCGCATGCGGCTTCGAGGACGGCCCGATCTATCTTCCGGTCTTCATCGGGTCGTTCGCCGTTGCGCGTTCCGCTGCTGTTCGTCGCTGGGTGCCGTGGTTCGCAGGCTCCATCGCACTCGTGCTGCTCGGCATGGCAATCCGTGCGGTGACCACCGATCTGGGCTGGTGGCAGCCGCTCGGCCAGTCGATCGGCGTCGCGGCGGTGGCCGCGACCGCGGCAAGCGTCGGGTCCCTGATCAGCAGCCGGCAGCAGACCGAGCACGAGCGGCTGGCCCGCGTTGCCACCGAGGAGCAGTTGCGGATGGCCCAGGACCTGCACGACGGCGTCGGTCACGGGCTGGCGGTGATCGCCATGCAGGCCGGTGTCGCTCTCCACGTGCTTGACAAGGACCCTGCCTCCGCCCGCCAGTCGCTCGAGGCGATCCGCGAGACCAGCAGGGAGTCGTTGGACTCGCTGCGCGCCGAGCTGTCCCGTCTGTCAGGTGCCGCGCCGCGGACCCCACGTCGGGGGCTGGCGGACCTCGACGCGCTCGTGGAGCGGGTGGGTGCGGCCGCTGGCCTCGACCTCGCCGTACGCCGGTCAGGCTCGTCGGGACCGCTCGAGCCGGCCGTCGACGCCGCGGCGTACGCGATCATCCAGGAGTCGCTGACCAATGTCCTGCGGCATGCCTCGGCACGCAACGTCGTGCTCGAGATCAACCAGGCCGACGACCTGTGGGTGCGCGTCACCGACGATGGCCGTGGGGGCACGGTGCAGGATGAGGGCATGGGACTGCCCGGCATGCGCGAGCGCGTCGAGGCTCTCGGCGGCTCGTTCACCGCCGGCCCGCGAACCGAGGGCGGCTTCGAGGTAAGCGTGGTCATCCCCCTGTGAAATATGGTGCGCAGTGATCAAGGTTGCCGTGGTCGACGACCAGGCGCTGGTCCGGGTTGGCCTGCGCACCCTGCTCGGGTCCGAGAAGGACCTGTCCCTCGTGGGGGAGGCGGAAGACGGGCGACAGGGCCTGAGCATGATCCGGCGTACGTCGCCCGACGTGGTGCTGTGCGACATCCGGATGCCGGTCCTCGACGGCCTGGGCCTGCTGCGCGAGGTCACCTCGGATCCCGCGCTTGCCGAGGTTCGGGTGGTGATGCTGACGACGTTCGAGCTCGACGAGTATGTTTTCGAGGCGCTCCGCCATGGTGCGTCCGGCTTCCTGCTCAAGGACGCCGACCCGGTGTCGCTGCTCGACGCGGTCAGGGTCGTCGCCGACGGTGGGTCGTTGCTGGCACCGTCGGTGACGCGTCGGGTGATCGACTCGTTCGCCGGAGCTCGTCGTACGCCGCATCCGCAGCTCGACCAGCTGACCGACCGCGAACGCGAGATGGTCGCCTGGGTCGCCACCGGCAGGTCCAACCAGGAGATCGCCGAGGAGCTGGTGGTCAGTCCGG
This sequence comes from uncultured Solirubrobacteraceae bacterium, assembly GCA_963727785.1. Lineage (GTDB taxonomy): Bacteria > Actinomycetota > Thermoleophilia > Solirubrobacterales > Solirubrobacteraceae > CADCVQ01. Next base: position 20,295 of record CAVSHS010000001.1, on the reverse strand, counting down.
ACACCGTGCGTACCCATGTCTCCCGGGCGATGGTCAAGCTCGCCGCCCGGGACCGCGCGCAACTGGTGGTGTTCGCGATCCAGAGCGGCCTCGAGCCCCCGGCCGGTTAGGGTCGACGGCGTCGCTGCTCGGCCGTTCTCCGAAAGCTCTGACACACCGCCTCCGGTCGCCTAGCCTCGAAGCCAGCCCCGAGCGGGTTCACCCGCCGTGGCTCGAGGGAAGGAACCGCCGTGCTCGGACGCCGGCTTGCTGTCTCCGCGGTCCGGCTGGTCGCCGCCCCGCTCGCTGCTGTGCTCGCCCTTGGCCTGGTGTCACCGGCCATCGCCCACGCCAGACCTGTGGAGGACTACGCCTCCTACGCGCCACAGACGCGGTGCGCACCCGCTGCCAAGCCCGGCACCACCGTGCTCGGTCACTGGCTGGTGGACACCTACGGCGGCGGCTTCGGGCCGATCTCGCGCAGCTGCGCGGGCCGCTCGGTCTCCGAGCACAAGGAGGGCCGCGCCTTCGACTGGACCCTGGACGCCGCTCGTGCGGTCGACCGGGAGCGTGCCCAGAACTTCCTCGCCCGGGCGTTCGCCACCGACGGCGCGGGCAACGCGCACGCGCTGGCCCGTCGGATGGGCATCATGTACATCATCTGGAACGACCACATGTACGCGTCCTACCGACAGTTCGAGCGGAGGGACTACCTCAGCTCGAGCTGCCACAGCCGCAAGACCTGCTCGAAGACCCTGCGCCATCGCGACCACATGCACATCTCGCTGAGCCGCGCCGGTGGCAACGGCCTCACCAGCTGGTACGACGGTCGGCTCCCCGACGGCTCGTGAGCTCCTGACGGGACACTGGCTCGTCGACGAACGCGAGCACCTCCATGGCGTGGTGGAAAGCAGGATCTCAGCCATCCGCGCGCGCCAATCGTTAAAACTGACAGGGTTCAGCGGCGCAGTCGAACAGGGCGAATATCATGCTGGGTAGCCCCGGTCCGCGGAACGAGGCGGACCGCACGGGGGACGAGAAAGAGACGGTCTGCCCTTCCGAAAGGTGTTGCGGTGTCCTACGGATACGACGAACAGCTCATCGATGCCGTAGCGGTCAGACGGCGGCGGATCGAAGCGGCGCTCATGTTCGGTGACCAGCGCCTGCGCCGAGCCTGGTCGGATCGCACCCGCACCTTCGTGCTCGCCGCGTTCTTCGCGGTCCTCGCGGCCGCCGGCTGCGTGGCTGTGTCGTTCGTGACCAATCTGCTCTCCAAGGACGACACGGTCCGGCCCAGCTCGCAGGTCGTGGTCATCAGCGCGCCGGCCCACCCGGGGAGGTCGTAGTGCCTGCCGCAACCAAGGCGCCGTATCTGCGCGCAACCGTGTGCGGACGGCGTCGTTTCGCCGACCTGGTGCTGCCCACGGACGAACCGGTGTCCCTGCTGGTGCCCGACCTGCTGGAGCTCCTGGAGGAACCCCAGGATCTCGGCCAGGTGCACCTCGCCACCTCCCTGGGCCGGGTGCTCGACCCGTCGGTCCCGTTGGGAGAGACCGACCTCGTGGACGGGGTCCGCCTGCACCTCGTCACCGCGCACGACCTGCCGCCGGCACCGCTGGTGCACGACCTGGTCGAGGTGGTGGAGCGCAGCGAGGCCCCGGGCCGCTGGACCGAACGCAACCGGACGACAACACATGCCGTACTCGGTGGCCTGATCCTGGCCGCTGCGGTCGTGACGGCGTTCCGGCTGCTGCCTGAGTTCGACCAGGCTGCTGCCCTGGCCGTGGCCGCCGCCCTCCTTGGGCTGTCGATCCTCGCCTCCTCGCTGCGCGTCCAGGCACTCGCCTGGGTGAGCGCCGCTGTGGGGGTGGCCACCTGCGCGGTGGTGCTGCAGCGAGCCGATGCCTCAGGAGTGGATTCGGCCCTGTTCCTCGTGGGACTTGCCACGCTGGCCCTGGCCGCCGCCGCCTGGTGCAGCAGCCAACTGGTCGCGGGTGCGATCAGTGTCGCGGCCCTGGTCGCGCTCAGCGCAGTCGGCACCATCACCTGGGTGTTCACCGACGACGTCGTGCGGACCGCAGCCGTGGTCTCCACCGTGACGCTGCTCGTCGTAGGGCTCGTTCCACGCCTGGCGCTCGGAGCCTCGGGGGTGTTCGGCCTCGACAGCCGGCTCGCGGAAGGTGGCCGGGCCACCACTGTCAACGCCGAGGACGCCGTCGCCCGCGCCCACTGGAGCCTCACCGGAGGCACCCTCGTGGCTGCGGGCGTCTTCGCGATCTCCGCCTTCCTGCTGGGGCGCGACAGCGGCGTCGAGCCGTGGCCGGCGGGGCTTGCCGTTGTCGTCAGCCTGGCGTTCGCGTTGCGCGCCCGGCACTTTCCCCTGGCGCTGCACCGAGGAGCCCTTTGGGCCGGTGCGTTTGCCGGACCGCTTGGCCTTGTTTTCGCCGGCGAGGAACGGTGGCCGGACTCGGGTCCGTTGCTCGTGCTCGCCCTCGCCCTGGTCGGCGTGGCGGTCGCGCTGATGGGCGTCGTACGGCGCACTCCGCTGCAACAGGCGCGCTCGCGCCGACGGGCCAACCAGCTGGAGACGACCACGATCCTGCTCTCGCTGCCCACGGTGCTCGGCGTCTTCGAGGTCTACCAGGACCTCCTCAGGACTTTCCAGTGAGCGAGCCGAAGCGCCCTAGCCACGCGGCAGGTTCCTGGGACGACGCCATGCTTCGCCGCCTCGGACCGGTCGCGGCCGCTACGAGCGACGAGCGGGAGGACGACAACACCGTCTCGGAGGCCCCACCGGCGAAGCCCGGGAGTGACCCTGCCGCTCCGGCCCTCCTCGACCCGCAGCCCGGGGGCGGTCAGCACGCCGCCGGGAGGGCACCCGAGGCCGAGCCCGGTAGCTCTCCGTGGGAGAGCCGCCAGGCCCGTCGCCTGGCCGGCCGGAGTGGGACCTCGCCCTGGCACCGCCGACTCGGGGTCCTGACCAGCTTCTTCCGTTCCGACGACGAACCGGAACGATATACACGCGCCACGACCCACTGCCAGACAGCGGTGAGCACCGGTCGCCGAGTCGCGGTGGTGGCGGCTCACGGCGGTGCCGGCGCGACCACCGTGGCCGTGGGTCTCGGCATGGTGCTCGCAACCATCCGCAACGATTCGGTGGCCGTGCTGGCGGGCCGGTCCGACCGCCAGGCCCTGCAGCACCGCGTCGGTCTGGACCAGCCGACGTCCACTCGGGCCGTCCGCGACCTGTTGGTGGCGCATCAATCCGACCCCAACGTCGCCCCGCTCGACCACTTCGCCGTGCCTGACGTCAAGGGTCTCCGCGCGGCGACCGAGTCCGACGATCCCGCTGTGGTGACCGAGGGCGCCGACCACCTGAGCCGGCGGCACGCGGTCACCCTGGTCGACGTCGGCCCGGTGACGGACCACCCCGTCCTCGCCGCCTCCCACGGGATCGTTGTCGTCGGGCGGCTCTCGATCGACGGCGTCGCGCACGTGCACGGGGTGCTCGGGGAGCTCGCCGCCCGGGTGCAGTTGCGCAGGGTGCAGGTCGTTCTCGTGGAGTCCGGTCTGGACACCGGGATCAACCTCCCGGCGGCCCAGAAGCTCCTCAAGCCGTACGACGTGCCGGTGGCGGCGCTCCCGTCGGACCTGCACCTCGCGACCGGCACCCGGATCTCGCTCCCGCTGCTCTCCGCCCCTGCAGCGGTGGCGCTGACGGAGATCGCAGCGCAGGCACTCGACATCGTGACGGCCCGGTCGTGAGCGCTCGGGTCGTCCACCGTCCAGCCCGGACCTCCCCGAGCGCGCCGCCCGCCGAGGACTGGGAGCTGGAGCGTCCGCCGACGATGCCCGAGGGAGAGTCCGGTGCCCGCAGCCTGCTGATGCTCGTTCCACTGCTCGGTGCCGGTGCCTCGATGACCGTGATGATGCTCTTCCGTGGCTCGAGCCTGGCGGCGATCGGCGCCCTGATGATGCTGGTCACCCTGATGGCCTCCGGTGTGCTCGTGTTCGGTCAGCGCGGCAAGACCGCACGGCTTCGGCAGCAGCAGCGGGAGCGCTACCTGGACTACCTTGAACGCCAGCGGACGGACCTGGCGGCGGACGAGCAGAAGCTGGTACGCAGTGCCCGGTCGAGCGATCCCGAGACCTTGGCCCTGCTCTCGCTGGCCCGGTCGCCGGAGAGGCTCTGGGAGCGGCGACGTGACGACGAGGACTACATGCGGGTGCGGCTGGGCACCGGCGAGGCCGACGTACGCAGTTTTCGCCGGGCGGGGGAGGACAACGCCCTCCAGCTGACCGACGAGTTCATGCAAGCGGAATTGGAGTTGGTCGAGCAACGGTTCTCCGTCGTGCGTGAGATGCCGATCTGCATCGACCTCACCCTCACCGGAAACGTCAGCGTGGTCGGCGACCGCGAGTTCACCGAGCGCGTGGCCCGTGTCCTGCTCAGCCGGGTCGCCACCTTGTGCTCGCCGGAAGACGCGAGCCTGGCCCTGGTCACGCCGCCGGAGACCCTGGACCGCTGGACCTGGTTGCAATGGCTGCCCCACCTCGCCGACCAGTCGCGCACCAGCGCCTCAGGTCCCGTACGCCGCGTCGCTCCCGACGTGCGCGAGCTGATGGTCCTGCTCCGCCAGGACCTGCGCCAGCGTCTGGGTGGCGCGGCGGAGCTGCGCCGGAACCTTCAGGGAGCCCAGGTTTCGACCCGCTTCCCGCGACTGATCGCCGTCGTGGACTCGATGGGCTCGCACGCGCCCGAACTGCCGGTGGGCGACCGCGAGGTGAGCGCGCGGGCCCTGGGCGTCAGCGTGGTGCACCTCCTCTCCTCCCGTCTGCACGAGCCGGACGACGTCGCCATCCGCATCTCTCAGGAGGAAGCCGGTGGTGACGTGGCGGTCGTCGAGAGCTACCAGCGGCGCGACGTGGCGCCCCGGCGCGAACGGGTGCGGCTCGACGACCTGACCCCGGTCGAGGCCGAGTCACTGTCCCGGCTGCTGGCCGGCGTACGCCTCGCGCCGGACAGCCTCGAGCACGACGCCGAGCGTCAGACGATGGCCGCCACGGAGCTCATGGGGATCACCGACGTCGAGCACGTCGACCTCGACAGGGCCTGGGAGCCGCGCCCACGGCCGGCGTTCCTGCGCGTTCCGATCGGCACCGACGACAACGGTGACCCCGTGATGCTCGACCTCAAGGAGGCCGCACACTTCGGCATGGGCCCCCACGGTCTGTGCATCGGCGCTACGGGCTCCGGCAAGTCCGAGCTGCTCCGCACGCTCGTGCTCGGCCTGCTGGCGACCCACGGACCCGCCGACGTCAACATGGTGCTCGTCGACTACAAGGGTGGCGCCACCTTCGCGCCCTTCGCAGGTGCCCCGCAGGTCTCCGGCGTGATCACCAACCTGAGCGAGGATGCCAACTTGGTGGAGCGCGTCTACGCCAGCCTCGAGGGCGAGGTGCAGCGCCGGCAGCAGCTGCTCAAGGACGCCGGCAACCTCTCCGACATCAGCGCCTACCGACGGGTCCGCCTGCAGCGGTCCCAGGCCGGTGAGGACATGGAGCCGCTGCCCCACCTGCTGGTGATCATCGACGAGTTCGGCGAGCTGCTGACGGCCCGTCCCGACTTCATCGAGCTGTTCCTCTCGATCGGCCGGATCGGTCGGTCCATCGGCGTACACCTGCTGCTCAGCAGCCAGCGCATCGAGGGCGGCAAGCTTCGCGGCCTCGACACCTACCTCTCCTACCGCATCGGCCTGCGCACCCTGTCGGAGTCTGAGAGCCGCACCGTGCTCGAAACCACGGACGCGTTCTCGCTGCCGCCGTTGCCGGGCTACGGCTACCTCAAGGTCGACACGACGACCTACACCCGCTTCCGGTCCGGCTACGTCTCCGGCCCTCTGGGCGAGGGCGACGACGAGGAGTGGCGGGACCAGAAGTCGCACATCCTGCCCCTCCCGCGCTACGCCCACCAGGTGGCGCCGGCCGCAGAGCAGGGCTCGGGCGGCGTCGACGAGAGTGAGGTGGTGGTCGAGGACGAGGCCACTGGCCCGACCGTGCTCGACACGGTGGTGCGCCAGCTTGCGTCCCGGCCTCGGGTGACCAGTCCGGTGTGGCTGCCGCCGATGCCCGACATCCTGACGCTCGACCAGGCGCTGGGGGCGCCGGTGTCAACAAACCGTGGCCTTCGGGTACGCCGGGTCCGGCAGATGTCCGTGCCGCTCGGTCTCCTCGACGACCCGGCGCGCCAGCGTCAGAACCTCTGGCAGCTCGACCTCAACCGCGCCGGTGGCCACGTGCTGATCGTGGGGGCGCCCTCGTCGGGACGGACGACTGTGTTGCGCACGATCGCGGCCTCCCTCGCGCTGACGCACCACCCTGACGAGGCGGTCGTTCACGCTCTCGACCTGCTCGGGTCCAACCTGACCGGCCTCGACGAGCTGCCGCACTCTGGCGGCGTCGCGGTCCGGATGGAGCCCGAGGTGGTACGGCGCACGGTCGAGGAGGTCGCGGCGTACCTCCACGAGCGCGAGGAGCTGTTCCGCCGCTATGGTGCGGAGGATCTCGCCGCCGCGCGTCGGCTCGCGGAGGAGGGCTCGTCCCGCGACCTCGTGGGACGGATGCTGGCCGACGTCGTACTTCTGATCGACGGCTACGGCCAGCTCGCCGACGAGTTCGAGGAGATCGCGGACTCGGTGGGCGACCTGGTCCGCCGCGGTGGCGCCTACGGCATCCACGTCGTGGCGACGGTTGCGCGCTGGAACGAGGTGCGGCTGAATCAGCAGACGTTCTTCGGCACCCGCATCGAGCTTCGTCTTGGCGACCCGCAGGAGTCCTCGGTGGCCAGCAAGCTGTCCAAGACCTTGAGCAGCGAACGTCCCGGCCGGTGCCTGCTGCAGAACGAGCTGTTCGCCCAGGTGGCGCTGCCCCGCATCGACGGCGAGGCGGACCGCCTGACCGCAGGCGAGGGCTTCGCCGACCTGGTCAGGCGACTGGCTGCCAGCACGACCGATCGCGCGCCACGAGTCAGGCTGCTGCCCGAGGTGGTCTCGCCCGACGCTGTCGAGACACCGCGTCGGCCGGGCACGATCGCGCTCGGTCTGGACGAAGCGGACCTGTCGACCACTGTCCTCGACCTCGACCATGTCGACCCGCACCTCGTGGTCCTCGGCGACTCCGGCACCGGCCGAACTTCGCTGCTGCGCCACCTCGTCGCGAGCCTGATCGAGCAGCACACCCCGGACGAGCTGGTCTTCGCGGTCGTCGACCCTCGGCGCACCCTCCAGGGCCAGATCCCCGAGGAGTACCTGGGCGGCTATGCCAGCACGGCCGACCTCGCCCAGAAGCTCGCCACCGCGATCCAGCCCGAGCTGGCGAAGCGGATGCCCAGCTCCCCCGAGGATGCCACGGGCGAACGTCCGCTGCCCCGCATCGTGCTGCTGGTGGACGACTACGAGGTGATCACGGCCGGTTCGACGGCCCCGCTGCAGGCGCTCACGCCGTACATCGCGATGGGCCGGGAGCTGAACTTCCACGTGGTGCTCGCGCGCCGTACGGCGGGCGCGGCTCGCGGCGTCTACGAGTCGACGTTCATGGCCGTCCGCGACTCCGGTGCGACCGGGCTGATGCTCTCGGGCGACCGCAGCGAGGGTCAGCTCCTGGGCTCGGTCCGGCCGCGGCGGCTGCCTCGCGGGCGCGCGTTGCTCGTGCGCACCGGCGAGTCGCTACGAACCGTGCAGGTCGTGCTCCGCCCGGAGACCGGCGGCGAGGTCGAAGGGGTCGGCTTCTCTCGATGACCACATCTACGGTTGAGGTCGCTCGCCGTCAGGACGAGGGTGATCAGCTCTCGAGCTGCATCCAGCCGGGAACAGCCTCGGCGGGTCGCGGGAAGGTCTGGAGGTGGGCAGCGACCTCCTCGGGCGGCATGCCCGGGGGCGAACCGTCTGGACCGGAAACGCGCGGCTCGTCGCTGTAGTTGAACCGGGCGTCCCCCTGGCCGGCAGCGGTGACCGAGAGTTCCGCGGTCAGCCAGGCACCACCGGTGGGGGTGTACATGTACTGCTGCAGCGTGCGCACGGCTTCGGCGACCCCGTCGGGCAGGAGGTCGCTCTCGCTATGCTCGCCGTCCTCGCGTCGCTCGACGAGCTCGTAGCGCACTTGCCCCGCGGCCGTGGGCTGCGCCGTGACCACGCGCTCGGTCCACGCGGCGTCGGATTCCAGCGAGAACAGCCAGCGCAGCAGGCCGGACACCAGCTGCTGGCGCGCCTCGATCTCGGGCGGGTGGGCTCCTGCGGTCACGGTTGTTCCTCCAGCCAGTCGTGGAAGTCCTGGTCGAGGGCTTCCTCCAGGAACATCTCCAGCTCCTCGTCGTCCGCGGCCTCGGGCCCCAGCTCACGTTCGAGGTCCCCGAGCTTCTGCTCGGCCCAGGAGGTCAACGCCTCCCACCAGCTGACGACGTCAGTGGCGATTACGTCGAGCTCACCGTCGCCCCGGACGTGGACCACTTCTCCCGCGCTGCCGGTGTGGGGATCGATACGGACCACGACAGCCTCGCGCCCGTCAGCCCACACTGGCTGGTAGGAGTGCCGTTCCTCCAGCTCCGGCCAGGTCTGGGAGGCACCCTGCGGCCAGTCGAGGTGGACGCCGGCGACGACGACACCGGGTAGCGCCCGCGCTACCTCGGCCAGGGCTGGTGCGATGCCGACCGAGTCCTCACCGGGCACCTGGCCGGCGTCCGGCCCGAGCACCTGGACGACCGGGCTGCGCTTCTCCGCCATCCGGGCCCACCGCTCGTGCAGCGCCACCATCGGATCCGGCGGAACCACCTCTGCAGGCGTGCTCCAGACGCTCATTGGCTGCTCAACGCCCACTCGGCACCGGGCGGTGGCGGGACGCCGACGGACTCCGGTGTCTGGGGCTCGCCCGTCGACTCGAGGTCTTTCCAGGTCGGCACGTCCGCACGCAGGTCCCAGGCACCGACGGCGGCAAGTTCGACCTTCATCCAGCCGGGCACCAGCTCCGGGGGTCGCGGGCGCTTCTCCAGCTCCTGCACGTAGAGCGACGGCGTCCGCAGCTTCACTGCATGCGGCGGCCGGTCGAACTCCATCACTGGGGGGGCCGGTACTCCCTCGGCCGAGACCTCGAGATCCACCGTGAACGGCGTCCGCCCGTAGAGTCGGTAGGCCAGGTCCACGTAGGCGGACAGCGTGACCAGCGGTCCACCACGCTGGTTCTGGACTCCCTCGCGCCAATAGTCCCTCACGATCAAGCGACCCATCTGTTCGTGCCGCATCTTGAAGGCGAAGTGGCCCACCCGCGCGCGGTATGGCTGGAAGTCTGACTGCACCTCGCGGTTCAGCTCGGCCAGCTCTGGGGGAAGGGTCATGTCACTCATTCGTGATGGTGATGGTCGCCGACTCAATTGGGTCTCCGTTCAACGTGGGTGCGAAGTCGAACGAGACCTGGTCACCCTGGCGCTGCACCCTCAGGTCGAAGATGAGCCTGTCGTCCGGATCGGCGTCGCGCAGGGCCTTCTCGAGTTCGAGTTCCACGTGCCGCACGGAGTTCGCGTCAGCGAGGTTCCGGCCACCCCACCCCCGGTTGAGGTCGCGCACCATCTGGACGAGGTTGATCTCCTCGCGCGCGCCACCCAGGCCGCGGGCGAGCAGGTGTCCGGCGTCGGTGTCCGGCTTGCCAGCCACGACGCCCCGGTTCACCGCGGACGACGCCGTGGTGTTGGGGCGCGGTTCGAGGTTCTCCACGTGCACGTGGTCGGTCCGCCCCAGATGGTCGGTGTGATAGTAGGCGTAGTCGTCGACCTTGTAGGTCACGTTGGGCAGTGGATGCCGCAGGTCGGACGACATCATCTCCCGGATGCCGATGGACTTGCGCATGGGCTCCACAAACTCCACCGCGCCGTCGGCGTTGGTGTAGAACACGCCGCGGCCGCGCACCTCATAACGGGTGAACGGCGCCAGGTCGCCGGACTCTCCGAACGGCTCGCGGGCGCGGGGCATCAGGTCGTCGCCCACGTCGACCCTGGTGGTGGTGCTGGTGTGCGGCGGCGCGCCCCTCGTCCCGGTTTCGACGTCGCCCGCGTATGTCGAAGCCGTGCTGGCGTCGGGCGTGGAGCCCCCGCTGGGCCGGTGGTCGGGCCAACCGGCGGCGTTGCTCGTGGTGCTGCGCTGCATCGTCCCGGCGTCGTCCAACACTCGCGGGGAGGTCGGGAGGATCCCCGGACCGCCTGCGGGGACCGGCTCGGGGGTGAGCCGCCGACCAAGGTCGTCGACCCACTGACTGGTGCGGGTGGGCACCTCGGATGTGGCCCGACGGATGTCGGCGAAGGCGTCGATGCCGCGGTAGCCGATGTCCCGGATGCCGGTCAGCGCGGTGCCGTAGCTGCTACGCATCCCGGCGCGGAGGGCGGTGTTGAGGTCTCCGATCTTGGCGGCTGCGGAGGGAGCCAGTCGGCGGAACGCACCCTCGAGGGCGCCGCGGACGGCGCCACGCATGCCACCCTTGGCCGCGGCCGCGGTGCCGCCGGTGACGATGGCGAGGGCGATGTCGGGGACGAACCCTCCGGCGGTGTTCCAGCCCGAGGTCTTCCAGGTGCCGATCCCGAGAATGCTCTTGCCCACACCGAGCAGCCGTTCGGAGGACTCCATGAACTGCTTCTCGCTCGTGATGCCGGCCATGAGCGGGGAGGTGTAGAACGCGTCCTTGGTCAGCTGCCACAGCCCGCTCCAGGCGGCGCTCGCCTCGCCGTCCTCACCGAACCCGGTGAGGGCCTTGCCCATGTCCCACAGGCCGGTGATGCTGCGGACGGCGCCGCGGCCCACCATGAAGGTCGCGCTCATCCACGAGACGTCGGTCCAGCCCTCGGGCGAGCCCCAGGCGTTCTTCCCGGACAGACCCAGCTGGTCGTACCCGTCCTCGCTCAGGCCGTAGACGTTGGGGTCGTCGACCGAGGCCCGGTCAGCAGCGCTGTATTGAGCGCCACCGAAGATCGCGTTGATCGCGTTCGCGCAGGTGCGCTGGGCCTCGTCGACGGCAGCGGCGAACTCGGCTGCGCGGTCGTTGAGGCCTTCCTCCTCGTTGAGGAGGTCCTGCTTCTCCCACCCGGTCCAGTCCTTCCAGCCGAGGAAGCCGCTGCTCTCGTGGGTGACCTCCTCGCGGTGGGCGTTGAAGCTGGTGATGTCCGCGGCGAGGGACGCACGTTGGGCGTTGAGCTCGTCGAGGCGGTTGCCGTAGGTGGTGAGCGCGCCGGAGGCGGTGCCCGTCTTGGTGGACAGGGTGTTGGCCGCTGTTACCGGCTTGTCCATCGCGGCGTGCACCAGCCCGCCCTCGGGAGCGTCGTAGTGCGCCGAGATCTTCGACCAGCTGGACTGGATCGACTGGGCACGCGTGGCCACCTTGCCGACCGCGGTTTGCAGGTTGGAGGCACCACTGCGCACCGAGGCGCCGTCGTCGAGCTGGGGGAGGCCGGAAGCGTCGAGAGCCATCCAGATCACCGTCCCCCGTTGGAGTTGCCCGCGTTAGCGGCTGTGCTCCTGGCGCCACCGGGCATGTCCTCCGGGTAGGCGGCCTTGGCTGCGTTGCTCTGGGCCTGCGCCGCCATCTCGAGCTGTCCGGCCTCGTAGGCGTTGACCGCAGTCGCCGTACCGCGGATTGCGCTGTCGGTGTGGCCGGCGACGGTCTTCAGTTCCGGCGCGGCCACCTCGGTGACGAAGCCACCCAGAGCCGACTGGACGAGCTGGCTGTTGGTCAGTACGCCGTTCAGGTCCGTGGTAGCCGTCTCAACGCCGGTGAGGTCGGTCTCGTAGTCCGTGGCCTTGCCGGCCGCCTGGCGTACGACGCCGAGTGCCTCTGCGTAGTCGATGTCCCAGCGAGTCATGTCAGTTCCCCAGTGTGTTCTCTGGATGATTGCGGTCACCCCGGCAGGACCGGACACCCGCGCCGGACTTGGCGCAGGCATTGGGTCGAGCCGAGTGGTCTTTCGTGTGTCCGGTCTCAGCCGATGTTGTTGACGGCCGTGGAAGCGCGGTTCTGAGCGCTGCCAGCGGTCTCGTCGTTGCGGGTCAGGGTCGTCTTGACCAGGTCGATGATGGAGCGGACCTCGCCCGAGGCTCGGCGCCAGCGCTGCTCGACGTGGTGGTAGTCATCGGAGACGCCGTCGGCCTGGAAGTCCGACATGGCGCGGTTCACCTGGGCGTCGCGGGTGGCCATCAGGCTCTCGAGCTGGCCGATGATGGTGCCGAGGTCGCCCTGGACGGCACCGGAGCTTGCGGTGTTGAAAGAGATGCGGTCTGCGAGTGGCATGGCTTTTCCTTTCAGTGGAGACGGATCGGCGTCAGCTGCGCGAGGAGAAGCGCGCGCCGTCGAAGTTGGCCGAGCCCATGGCGTGGCTGGCGTTGTCGGCTGCTTCGGTGTCGCCGGTCTGGAAGGCCTGATCCATGCCGGACTGTCCGCCGACGATAGCGGCGAGCGCGGAGTTCAGGTCGTTGCTGATCTCGTCGGTGCGCACCTTGAACTGGTCGAACGCCGCGCGGCCGGCACCGTTGAAGTCCTTCTCCATCGGCTCGGCGGCGGCGACCAGTCGGCGAACCAGCGATCCGAGATCCTGGTGGGACCCGTCGGTCTCCTTGGTCAGCTGGCTCAGGGTCTGGTTGCCCATATCGAACTTCATCGTTTGCTCCCTCATCGCATATTTGAGGCGTACGGCGGGAGGCGGCCTCCCGCATCTGACTCGCCTACCCAACGTACGGGTGGTCCCAAACCTCAATTTTCTTGTTGAAATGTGAACTGATCCTTTGGACCGAACCGGGCGCTCTGCCCACTCCCGCGGAGAACTCACCCGGCGGGTGGCACCATGACCGGCATGAGCGAGGACTGGCTGGTCCGGGGATCCCGGCCGTTGGAGCTGTCGGAGATCGTCACGGCGCTGGGGGACCTGGTCCCTGAGTTGTCGTTGCGGGGAGACCGCACCGGGCACTCGATAGTGATCGTATCCGATGACCTGCCGATCGTATGGATCGGGCAGTCCCGCGAGATCGCCGAGCCGTGGGCGCCGTGGCTGCCGGCGGGGGAATCTGCCGGCGCCGGCAGCTGGTGGACCGAGATCACCGGGCCGACCCACCGCCCGGTCCCGAAGTACGACGTGCCGCAGCTCCTGGTCCGCGACGTCGCCCGGGCACTCGCCTCGACGACCGACGGCACCGCCGTGCGCCTGTCCGCGGCGACCCTGCCCACCGGCGGGTCCGGTCGTTCGCGGCCCACCAACACCGACTCCCCGGTCCCGCCTCCGCCCGACCGGGGAGTCGCCGATGCCCCGGGCGACATGGTCAACGGCTCCCTCGCCGTCCTGGTCCAGTCGCGGCCCGTGGTCGCGTTGACTCCGTGGCTGGTGAACAACCACGTCTGGGCCCAGGCGCACGACCGTCAGTTCGTGCTCCTCACCCCGGCGGCCACCGAGCTGACCTGGGCCGCGTGGTCTTACCTGCAGAACACCGACGCGGCCTGGGTGGTCGACGCCGGCGACTCGATGTTCCACGGGCTGATCGGTCTCGAAGTGGACTGGTCGGGGGAGGCGTTCGATCTCGCGGACCGGGTGCACCCCGGGTTCACCCCCGTCCCCGAGGACCGCTGGCGGATCCTCGTGGAAGCGGAGACCACCCACCCCTATCAGGACTCCGCGATGATCGGGTCGTTCAGCCGTGACCTGCTGACCTCACTTGGCTTGGAGGACCCGTCCCGCCAGGGCCTGATGGAGCCGCCCGAGACCGGGTTCGACGTACCGGAGATGACCACCTACGCCCGGACTCTGTCTCCGCGGCCGACCCGCTTCGTTCTCCAGGGACCTCGCTGGGACGCGGTTGTAGAGGCCGTTCCCCAGCCCGTCGGAGTCGTCGAGAGGCTGACCCTCAGCGCCGAGCCCGGTGAGCAGCTGCTGGCTGCCGAGCTCGTCTCTCGCTTCCTCGAGCGCGCCGAAGACCTCGGCGCCGAGAGCGCGCTGCTGGGCTATCGCCGCGGCAGCTCCCAGGGCCACGTCCCCAGTCGCCTCACCGGTCCCGCTGTGCCGGCAGCGCTGCACCTGTCTCGGGGCCGCTTTCCCACGCTCCAGGACCCCGAGGCGCTGCGCCTTGGTGGCCCGAACCTGACGCTCGACGAGAAGTCGCTCCGCCTGACCTGGTCGTTGGACGGGTCCGAGGCCGTGGAGGCTGAGGAAGATCCGGAACGCAACCCGGCCGTGCACCTGCTCACCCTGCTCGAGGCCGTGCAGCACCACGACAGCCACCGGCACGCGGCGCGGACGCAAGCGCCCTAGCGCAAGAAGGGCTACTGGTCTGTCCAGGCCCCCGCCGTGATCTCGTACACCACTTCGCCCTGCTCCCATCCGGGCAGCGGATCGTCCCAATCGCCGATGTAGGTCCCGGTGTGCGTCATGGCGACTTTCTCGAGCACCGCCCGGGATCCGACGTTGACGGCCATCGTGGACGCCCAGACGCGGGTCAGGCCGAGGGTGTCGAAGCCATGGCGGAGGAGCGCCCGGGCACCTTCGGTCGCATATCCCAACCCCCACGCGGCCCGTCGCAGGCGGTAGCCCAGATTGGCGGCCGAGGGCTCGTCGGTGACGGCCAGACCCCACCACCCGACGAAGTCCGCGTCGACGAAGCCGGCCCAGTAGCCCAAGCCGCGCGCGTGGTCGGTCCCACGACCTCGACGCTCACCCCACTCATTCATGACCTCCTCGCGGGCGGCGGCGCGGCCGATGATGTGGCGCATGACTTCGGGGTCGGAGTCGAGCTCCACCATCAGCTCGAGATGCTCGTCGCGCACCGGTTCGAGGCGGATCCGGTCCGTTGAAAGCCGCGGCTGGGTCAGAGGGCCCACTCGTCACGCCAGCCGTCCACCTCGCTCGCCTTGCGCGACGGTGGGCCGGTGTAGATCGCGGACGGCCGGATCAGCCGTCCGGTGCGCTTCTGCTCCAGAATGTGCGCAGACCAGCCGGCTGTGCGGGCGCAGGTGAACATCGCGGTGAACATGTTGGCCGGCACCTCGGCGAAGTCCAGGACGATCGCCGCCCAGAACTCCACGTTGGTCTCCAAGACCCGGTCGGGCCGACGCTCACGCAGCTCTTTCAGGGCGGCCTGCTCGAGTGCCTCGGCCACCGCGTAACGCGGGGCGGACAGCTCGCGCGCCGTACGCCGCAACACCCGCGCTCGGGGATCCTCGGCGCGGTAGACCCGGTGGCCGAAGCCCATCAGGCGTTCCCCGGAGTCGAGCAGCTCCTTGACGTATGACGTGGCGTCGCCGGTCTTCTCGACCTCCTCGATCATGCCGAGCACGCGCGAGGGTGCACCGCCGTGCAGGGGACCGCTCATCGCCCCGATCGCTCCGGAGAACGCGGCAGCCACGTCGGCGCCCGTGGATGTGATGACGCGGGCAGTGAAGGTCGAGGCGTTCATGCCGTGCTCGGCTGCCGAACCCCAATAGGCGTCGATCGCCTTGACGTGCTCGGGATTCGCCTCGCCCTTCCAGCGGATCATGAAGCGTTCGGCGAGGGTCTTCCCCTTGTCGACCTCGCGCTGCGAGACGATCGGCTGGTGGAGGCCGCGCGCGGCCTGGGCGGCGTACGACAGCACCATCACCGCGACCCGGCTGAGATCGGCGCGTGCCTCCTCGTCGGAGATGTCGTAGGTCTGACGCATGCCCAGCGCTGGGGCGAGCATCGCGACCGCGGCCTGGACGTCGACCCGGATGTCGCCCGTGTGGACGGCGATGTTGTACGGCTCGGCCGGCGGCAGCCCGGGCTCGTAGGAGCCGTCGATGAGCAGGCCCCAGATCTTCTCGAACGGGACCCGGCCGACGATCTCCTCGATGTCGACGCCGCGGTAGCGAAGGGCCGAGCCCTCCTTGTCCGGCTCGGCGATCTCGGTCTGGAACGCGACGACGCCTTCGAGGCCTTCGTGGACTACCGCGTCGGACGAGCTCATGGGGACTCCCTTGCTCCAGGTGGTTCGCGGGCACAGGCACCCGACCCAACGACGCATTCTGCCGCACGCGGGGGATCGGCGGGAGGGCCGCACTAGATTGACGCCATGACCTCAACCGCCCTCGCCGCCGCCCGCGCGGAGTACAGCCGCGGCGGCCTCACCGAGGCCGACCTGCTGCCGGACCCGATCGCGATGTTCTCGCGTTGGTACGACGAGGCGGCCGCGGCCGGCATCCACGAACCCAACGCCATGGTCGTCGCCACGGCGTCCGCCGCCGGCGAGCCCTCGGCGCGGTTCGTGCTGCTCAAGGGACTGTCGGCCGCGGGTTTTGCCTTCTTCACGAACCGAAGCTCCCGGAAGGGCACCGACCTGGCCGCCAACCCGCGCTGCTCGCTGTTGTTCCCGTGGCATCCGCTCGAGCGGCAGGTCCGGGTGTCGGGAACGGTCTCGCCGCTGCCGCGGGGCGAGGTCGAGACCTACTTCGCGACCCGGCCGCGCGGCTCCCAACTGGGGGCCTGGGCGTCCCGCCAGTCGTCGGTGGTCTCGGGTCGCGACGAGCTGGACGCGTGCTATGCGGCGGTCGAGGAGAAGTTTCCCGGTGAGGTTCCGGTGCCCGACTTCTGGGGCGGCTACCTGGTCACGCCGTCGATGATGGAGTTCTGGCAGGGGCGGCCCGGCCGGATGCACGACCGGCTGGTCTACGAGCGGACGACCCCCGACTCGGCGTCCGGCACCGAGTCCGGCTGGTCGACGTACCGGCTCGCGCCCTGACGGAAAACCACTTGTGAGTGAGTGCTCACTCATTTACAGTCGAGAGCATGCGGACCCGCGCCACCCCGATGCCACCCGACGAGCGCAAGCGCGCCATCGTCGAGGCCGTGCTGCCGCTGCTGCTCGAGCACGGCAAGGACACCACCACCAGGCAGATCGCCGCGGCCGCCGGGATCGCCGAGGGCACGATCTTCCGGGTCTTCGGCAGCAAGGACGAGATCTTCGAGGAGGCGCTGGCGCTGGCGTTCGACCCCAAGGGCTTCATCGCCGACCTCGAGTCCGTCGACGTCGGGCTTCCCCTGCGGGAGCGGCTGCTGGTGCTGACCGACCTGCTCCAGAAGCGGTTCCTGAAGATCTTCACGCTGATGACCGCGATGGCCATGGCCAAGCCTCCGGAGCGGCACCGGGACCGGGCATTGCACGAATGGCGGGACCACATGCTCGACCTCATGGTCGGCCTTCTCGAGCCCGACGCCGACCAGTTCCGGCTGCCGCTCGAGGACGTCGTCCGCACCCTTCGGCTGCTCACGTTCTCGGGCAGTCACCCCCACATCTCCGACCAACGCCTGATGACACCCGACGAGATCGTCGATGTCGTCCTCTACGGGACTCTCGGGAAGGATTCCTGATGTTGCTCAAGCTGCTCCGAACGTCGCTGGCGCCCTACAAGTCCTTCCTGGCGGTCGTCGTCGCCCTCCAGTTCGTCGGCACCGGCGCCATGCTCTACCTGCCGAGCCTCAACGCCGACATCATCGACAAGGGCGTCGCGCAGGGTGACACCGACGAGATCATCCGGCTCGGCGGGATCATGCTCGCGATCTCCATCGTGGCCATCGCCTGTGCGGTCGTGGCGGTCTGGTTCGGCGCGCGCACGGCGATGGCCTTCGGTCGCGACGTACGACGAGACCTGTTCCAGCGCGTCGGTTCGTTCTCGCAGCGGGAGGTCCAGCAGTTCGGGGCGCCCAGCCTGATCACCCGCAACACCAACGATGTCCAGCAGGTCCAGATGCTGGTGTTGATGACCTGCACGATGTTGATCGCCGCGCCGATCATGATGGTCGGCGGCATCGTGATGGCGATGCGCGAGAACCTCGGTCTGTCCTGGCTGCTCGTGGTCGTCGTGCCGGTGTTGTTCCTGGTGGTCGGCTTCATCGTCAGCCGGATGGTGCCCGGGTTCCGACAGATGCAGAAGCGGATCGACGAGGTGAACCGGATCCTGCGCGAGCAGATCACCGGCATCCGCGTCGTTCGCGCGTTCGTCCGCGAACCCCACGAGACGGCCCGGTTCGCCAAGGCAAACCGCGACCTCACCGCGTCCGCGACGCTGACCGGGCGCTGGCTGGCCACGATGTTCCCCGCCATGCTGCTGGTCATCAACGTCGCGGGCGTTGCTGTGCTTTGGTTCGGCGGACACCGGGTCGACAACGGGCAGATGGAGGTCGGGTCGCTGACCGCGTTCCTGGCCTACCTGATGCAGATCCTGATGTCGGTCATGATGGCGACGTTCATGATGATGATGATCCCGCGCTCGGCCGTCAGCGCTGAGCGGATCATGGAGGTCCTCGCGACCGAGTCGTCCGTGGCGCCGCCGGCCGACCCGGTGACGGCGCTGGAGACGCCGGGCACTCTCGAGCTCGACGGCGTCGACTACGCCTACCCAGGTGCCGACGATCCGGTGCTGCACGATGTCAGCTTCTCGGCCAGGCCCGGCCAGACGATCGCCGTGATCGGGTCCACCGGATCGGGGAAGTCCACCATGGTCAATCTGGTGCCCCGGCTCTTCGATGCCACCGCGGGGGAGGTGCGGCTCGGTGGGGTCGACGTACGACGCCTCGACCCGGACCTGCTCTGGGGCAGCATCGGGCTGGTCCCGCAGCGGGCCTTCCTGTTCTCCGGCACGATCCGCAGCAACCTCCAGCACGGGTCGCCGGACGCCACCGAGTCCGACATGTGGGCGGCGCTCGAGATCGCCCAGGCCCGCGACTTCGTGGCCACCCTTACCGAGGGTCTGGACGCGCCCGTCTCGCAGGGCGGCACCAACTTCTCGGGCGGGCAGAGGCAGCGGCTCGCGATCGCGCGTGCCCTCATCCGAAAGCCGGGCATCTACCTCTTCGACGACTCCTTCTCGGCCCTCGATCTCTCCACCGACGCTCGCCTGCGGGCAGCGCTGCGACCGGTCACTCGAGAGTCCACGGTGGTGATCGTGGCCCAGCGGGTGTCGACGATCCGCGACGCCGACCTGATCCTCGTGCTCGAGGACGGCGTGGTCGTCGGCCGCGGCACCCATGAGGAGCTGCTGGCCGACTGCCCGACGTACCAGGAGATCGTCGAGTCCCAGCTCAGTGCCGAGGAGGCGGCATGACGACCACTCCGGAGCTGAAGAAGACCGAACGGATCCAGGCCGGGCCTGGACCGGGTCGCGGGCCGTTCGGCGGCGGCATGGTCGCGCAGAAGGCGATGACGTTCGGGCCGTCGGCGAAGCGGCTGATCCGGCGGATGGCGCCGGAGAGGGTCAAGGCCGTCGCCGTGATCTCACTCGCGGTCGTGAGCGTCGTCCTCACCGCGTTCGGGCCGAAGATCCTCGGTCATGCGACCGACCTGATCTTCGCGGGGTTCGCCGGGGACGGGTTCCCCGACGGACTGACCAAGGAGCAGGCGGTCGACGCCGTGCGCGCCAACGGGGACGGCCAGAAGGCCGACATGCTGGCGTCGATGGACTTCCTGCCCGGCCGGGGGGTCGACTTCTCCGCGGTCGCCAACGTGCTCCTGCTCGTCCTCGCCGTGTACGCCGCAGCCTCGCTGTTGGGATGGCTCCAGGGGTATCTCCTCAACGACGTCGTCCAGAGCACGGTGTTCCGGATGCGCTCGGAGGTGGAGGACAAGGTCAACGCGCTTCCGCTCGGCTACTTCGACCGGCAGCCGCGCGGTGAGCTGCTCTCCCGCGTCACCAACGACATCGACAACGTGAGCCAGTCTCTCCAGCAGACGATGAGTCAGCTGATGACCTCATTGCTCACCGTGGTCGCGGTGCTGTCGATGATGATCTGGATCAGCCCCACGCTGGCCCTGGTCGCACTGCTCTCGGTGCCGATCACGATGCTGGTCGCCGGTCAGGTGATGAAACGGTCGCAGGGCCTGTTCGTGGCGCAGTGGCGTCGTACCGGCACGCTCAACGCGCACATCGAGGAGTCGTTCTCCGGCCACAACCTGGTCAAGGTCTTCGGCCGGCAGAAGGAGGTCGAGGAAGTCTTCGCGCGGGAGAACGACGAGCTGTTCAAGGCGTCGTTCGGAGCCCAGTTCGTCTCCGGGCTGATCATGCCGATCATGATGCTCATCGGGAACCTGAACTACGTGGTGATCGCCGTCCTCGGTGGCCTCCGGGTCGCCAGCGGCACGATGAGCCTGGGCGACGTCCAGGCGTTCATCCAGTACACCCGCCAGTTCACCCAGCCGCTGACCCAGGTCGCGTCGATGATGAACCTGCTGCAGTCGGGCGTGGCCTCCGCCGAGCGGGTCTTCGAGCTGCTCGACGCCGAGGAAGAGATCCCATCGG